>NZ_JARUKY010000014.1 GCF_029688925.1 Evansella sp. AB-P1 | reverse complement strand
TTTATATTATTCCACAGTAGCTCAGTTGGTAGAGCAATCGGCTGTTAACCGATCGGTCGTAGGTTCGAGTCCTACCTGTGGAGCCATTACGGAGAGCTGTCCGAGTGGCCGAAGGAGCACGATTGGAAATCGTGTAGGCGGTTTAGAGCCGTCTCGAGGGTTCAAATCCCTCGCTCTCCGCCATAAAAAACATTATTATTTGGCCCGTTGGTCAAGTGGTTAAGACACCGCCCTTTCACGGCGGTAACACGGGTTCGAATCCCGTACGGGTCACCACTTAAAATTATTTATAGGACTACTTGCTAAAGACACAACATCCTGTTGTAACGCAAGTACTAGCACGTCCTGTACATTGGAGGATTAGCTCAGCTGGGAGAGCACTTGCCTTACAAGCAAGGGGTCGGCGGTTCGAACCCGTCATCCTCCACCAAAAATTTTTATAACGTCGCGGGGTGGAGCAGTCTGGTAGCTCGTCGGGCTCATAACCCGAAGGTCGGTGGTTCAAATCCGCCCCCCGCAACCAAATTTTCATTTAGTATTAATATGTGGTCCCGTGGTGTAGCGGTTAACATGCCTGCCTGTCACGCAGGAGATCGCGGGTTCGATTCCCGTCGGGACCGCCATTTTAAATTAATTGGTATATAGGATTGGGACAAACGAGAAGTTAGAACCTATGCATTACTTCTATAAGAACTTTATTAAGGCTCGGTAGCTCAGTCGGTAGAGCAATGGACTGAAAATCCATGTGTCGGCGGTTCGATTCCGTCCCGAGCCACCACTGTTTTACAAATTATCTTGCTGGCCTAGCTCAATTGGTAGAGCAACTGACTTGTAATCAGTAGGTTGGGGGTTCAAGTCCTCTGGCCAGCACCATTTTTTTAAAAGTCTTGACTTAATATTAAATATTTTGTATTATAATTATTGTCTCTCTTGGAGGGGTAGCGAAGTGGCTAAACGCGGCGGACTGTAAATCCGCTCCCTCAGGGTTCGGCGGTTCGAATCCGTCCCCCTCCACCATTTTTTTATACTACCGTTTAATAGGGGCATAGTTTAACGGTAGAACAGAGGTCTCCAAAACCTCCAGTGTGGGTTCGATTCCTACTGCCCCTGCCAGTAAGGAAAATAAACTAAACTAAATTAATATATAATTATGGCGGTTGTGGCGAAGTGGTTAACGCACCGGATTGTGGTTCCGGCATTCGTGGGTTCGATTCCCATCAGCCGCCCCATTTTGTTTTGGGCTATAGCCAAGCGGTAAGGCAACGGATTTTGATTCCGTCATGCGCAGGTTCGAATCCTGCTAGCCCAGCCATTTTTTGCGGGAGTAGTTCAGTGGTAGAACACCACCTTGCCAAGGTGGGGGTCGCGAGTTCGAATCTCGTCTTCCGCTCCAGACAAAATTGGCGGCATAGCCAAGTGGTAAGGCACGGGTCTGCAAAACCCTTATCCCCCGGTTCGAATCCGGGTGCCGCCTCCATAATATTTATTGTAATAAGTCCTGCCGGGGTGGTGGAATTGGCAGACACACAGGACTTAAAATCCTGCGGTAGGTGACTATCGTGCCGGTTCAAGTCCGGCCCTCGGCACCATTTAATAAATTAATTTGTTTGTATACATAATTCATCATGAATAAGAACAACTAGTAAAAACGTTTCTAAAATATAGAAACGTTTTTTTGTATGCTTTTTTATGCGTGAGGATCATTTAAAAAGTAGTTTTGATACAAAACGTAAGTTAGTAGAATTTTTAAAGCTATCTCTTATTCTCGGAAACTAAAAGAAGGGAAATCTCATGTAAAAAAAACAATAAGGGTAACAAAGAGAATAATGGAGAATATTATACCACCTATACAGCCGTATACTTGTTGTTTGAATTTCTTATCATCTTGTTCTTTTCGTATTTTTTCACTATCATATAGCATCTGGAAAAGACCATTAGTGAGAAAAATGTCTACAATACGCCATGACTTTTTTTCTTCAGACTTTTCTTCTTTATTGTCCACATTAGTTTCATTATTTTCTTCTTAGTTTGAATTATTATTTTTCATAATTCCTCCTCCTTCTTTATTATTTAATATTAATTAGGTTACTTAATATTACCATATTGTTACCACTTCAACGAATGAACTTACAGACATATTCTTATTTTAGTAGGAATGCGATGATTGTAGTTGGTTTTACTTTCATCATAGTGATCTTTCAAATTCTACTTTCGACCTATGAAAAGATTAAATGAATATACTAGAATATTGTAAATAATTCACAATGATGAATGGTCTTGTTTTACAGGTAATCCTATATATAGAGGTATTTTCTTCTCTAAAACATGATGAAAAGAAGGGAGTTTATGTTTTTCAAAGGTAAATGAAGTGGTTAATTATAATAGAAATATAGTTAATACGTACGATTGTACATGCTATGATTATTCGGTATAACTAGAATAATAGTTTGTATATAAAATTAATAGGGGGATATGATTTTGAATAGAAAATTACATAAATTATTTATACCAGCAGTTTTGATTGTTAGTTTATTATTGGGTGGTAATGTGGCGGTTGCTGATGAGATGGAGATAGAGGAGAATAGTGAGGCTCCTATAACTGAAGATGTAGTTATTGAATCTGAAGAGAGTTTAGTTGAGGAGGGTACGGAAGTTGTTGATGAGCTTGGTGAAGGTGAGGAATTGGAAGAAGAGGTTGAGAGTACAGAACCTCGTTTAGTTCCAGGGAACTTCTTTTATTTTGTTAAAAAAGCATTTGAGCAAATTCAGATAGCTTTATCGTTTGATGATGTTAAAAAAGGGGCAGTATTAGCGCAGCATGCTGAAAACCGACTTGCAGAGGCGAATGCGTTAATTTTAGCTGGAGATGTTGAAAAGGCAGAGGAGTTACTGGAAAGGGCGATCGAAACGAATCTTCTAGCTCTCGAGGCTATTGGTGAAGAAATAGTGGAAGAGGAAGAAGTAGTGGAGTCAGGTGAGGTAGTTGAGGGGGCTGATGAAGCTGATGAAGCTGATGAAAATGAAGGGATAGAGGAAGGGCAAGAGCAAGAGGGATCAAACGATGAGTTGATTGAGGAAGAGGGATTGGAGGAAGGTTCTGAAATAGAGAAGACGAAGGCAAGAATTTCAAACAATATTCCAGCACTTCTTGCTGTTTTAGAGAAAATTGAGAATCCAAGAGCTCAAGCAGCCATAATGAAGAACATTGAAAAGAGCTTTGGGAAGTTAGCTGTTAAATTGGAAAGGAAAGCTCAACGTGTGGTGGTAGAGGATCAAGAGGAAGAGCTAGAAAATAGTGAGTCTAGCGATACAGTAATCATAGAGTCAGAAGATGATGCTGTAGCTAGAGATACGGATCAGGACGAGCAAGTGGAAGCTGTTTCTTTGATGGGAGATCTTGAGAAGGGTGCTAAGGTGGAGTCTACTGAGGATGCATCTACTCCAAGTGTTGCTCCAAAGAAAAATCAAGGACAGGGACAGCAAAAAGCGGAAGAGAAAGTGAAGAAGAACGGAAAGAATGAAAAGGCAAAGGAAGCAGTAAGTCAGGAAAAGGAAAATCGCAACGAAGAGAGAAAGAATGAACAAAAGAGAGAAGATAAAAAGCCTGTAATTGAGAAAGAAAAAAAGGAAAAGGATCCTAAAGGAAATCAAGGGAACAAGCCTGACCATGCAACTGAAAAGAAAGAGAACCGTGGAAATAATGGTAATGGCAAAGGGAATAATGGTAACGGAAGAAACAATTAGTTAAATGGGGGGCTATCTACTGAACGGGAGGTAGTCCTTTTGGTTGAAAGGTAAGAATCAATAAAACTTTTATTTTGAAAGGTGTCTATGAGTCAGGACGACGATGATTTAGCCGTTGCCTAAAGGACGTAGGCTGTACTTAGGCGGAATTGGGGCGCCTTGCGCTTTTCTTAATGCAAGTACAGTCATAATTTGCTAGCTGAAAAACCTTTGACAGGTATCCCATATTCATGTTATATTATTCCTTGTCGAATAGAAATGCAGGCTTGTTTCATAGCCATTGGCTTTATCTATGAATAAATTATTCATTGCCAAGGATAATTTGTTAGAAGTCGTTTTCATAGTGCTGAAGCAATTGATCAACATGCCGGTGTGGCGGAATTGGCAGACGCGCGGGACTCAAAATCCCGTTCCTTCACGGGAGTGTCGGTTCGACCCCGACCACCGGTACCATTACATAAAGTTAGGCTAAGATTAATAACGATTAATCACTCACAAGTGTTGATACATCAACGTTTGTGAGTTTTTTGTTTTTCGGGAAAAGAGAGACAGTTCGTCGCCCTGCTTTAGTGTTTCTATTGTACTTCATGGATAATTCACCAGAGAACATATAGTGTCTATCTCTTCCGTTCCTAGTTATAAAACAAAAAGCTGTGCACTGCTGTGATGGCAGTGCACAGCTTTTTTAGTATAGGGACAGAGTCCCTGAGGTCCCATTGATATGAAATATTTGGTACAATGAAATTGAATATAGATCAATATATCCTAGTAATTTGCTGTTAGGGTAGAATTATTCTTGTTAGGAATGGAGGTATGTATATGAATAATAAAGAATTGCAAATCATTGTCGAACATTTAGTTGAAAATGCATCTCCATATCTAATCATAATGTTTGGTTCAACTGTGAAAGGAAACTTGAAAAAGGATAGTGATTTCGATATTGCTTTCTTAAGCGATGTGAATATAGGCAAATATGAGTTATTCATGACATCTCAAGAGCTTGCTAGTAAAATTAACCGCAATGTTGATTTAATTGACTTAAATCAGGCAAATACGGTTTTTCAAGCTCAGATCATTCATACTGGTAAAGTAATTTATTGTACCGATGAAAAGAAGAAAGCTCAGTTTGAATTAAAAACCCTAAAAATGTATGCGAAATTGAACGAAGAACGTTTCCACATAATTAGAAATATAGAGGAAAGTGGGTCTATCTATGAAAAGTGATGTCATTTTAAATAAAATTAATATAATAGAAAGGTGTATTAGACGAATTAATGAGGAATATGCCAATACACCTGCTAATTTAAATAATTTTACAAAACAAGACTCGATTGTTTTAAATTTGCAGCGGGCTTGTGAAGCTAGCATAGATCTTGCTATGCATATTGTTGCAGAGAAAAAGCTCGGTTTGCCACAGACTAGCAGAGACGCATTTACTTTTTTGGTAGAACACGATATTATCTCCGTTTCACTTTCTAAGAAAATGCAAGCCATGGTTGGTTTTAGGAATATTGCTGTCCATGATTATCAAGAGTTGAACTTGGTGATATTACAAAAAATTCTTGAAGAACATCTTGATGATTTTACTGAGTATACGAAAGTGATTCTTCATTATTGATCTTCTCATTAGGAGATACTACTAATCATTTATTTTGACTAAAAGGCAAACAAGGCACAGTAATCGGATTTCATCGTCATCTGTTGTTGTGCCGTTATTGTATTACAAAAGATATCAACTACTGATAGAAAATCCACATTTTTGTAACTGTTTCTATGACAAGGATGCCATTAACTATGATAGAATTACTTTGCTAGGAAAAAGAGGGAGGGATATGTATTCAGTAACGTTAGTCAGTGTAGAAGCATGATGAATTAAGATTGAGACAAGAATCAGAAGTAGAAATCTCCTATAATACCTCATTTTAAAACCCACATTAAAGTTCCAATGCTATTGGTAAATGACGCAACCACAACAAGCTCCGTCACTTGCTGCTGGTTTTCTCCCATTTTTTCAAAAAAACATTAAATCACTAAAGCTTATTTGTAGAACTTTCAATATTGTCATTATAGAGCAAGTCTTTTAACAAGTGGTCATAACCGCATCTGTTGGTAATGTAGTCATTTTTTCACGTCCTTCGCGTTTTCGGAAAAAAGGGAGAAGCATAACTGTTGCATCCCATGTGAATAAAATTATGAAGGTAGGTGCTTATGGAAATGAAGAGTGAAGGTGGAAGGGTAGTGGATTTTATCCAAATGGAAAACAATGAAAGAGTCTTTCGCCACGAATATGCTGTATCGGAAGAAGTTCAGAAAGTAATGATTAATGATGTAACAAACAAATTTAGGAACTATGTCTTTGGAGAATTTTATTCTACATATGTTCCGGTCTTAGAAGAATACTTGGGTGAACATGAGATAAGAATGGAAAAACATCGATCTATGCTTTTAAACCTTTTTTGGGGCTGTCTGTTGTATGAGTCTAGCCTAAAAGACACGGTAAGTATTGTAGAGGAGTTTATTGAAGAGAACTATATTTTGATGAAAAAGAAGCCCATATTACTACCTTGGTTAAGGGAATGGGAAAAAGCGGTTCCTAAATTTTATTTTGTAGGTCATATTTTTCACAATGGATATTTTATCGTTGTAGATATTTTAACGAGAGAGTCGATAGAAGTAGTGATGCTAGACCCGGAGGCCACCCCACCTAGAAAAGGGGAAATTGTTTTCGGAACGTTGATTCCCTTAGGTAATGGAGATTACTTTCCTATTGTTGATTTTTATCATTTTGATTATGAAGCAAGAGAAGCAATGGCCTCTTGTATGCTGTATCACTTTGAAAACTACTTAAAACATGAAACCATGCACGATGCATTCATCCACGTTCTTTCCATCATGCTACAGATAGAAAGAAAAATCTTCTTAGACAATCACCAAAAATAAATCTTCAAGTAAAACCACTTCACCAGCAAACTTCCCATTAAATTAGAAAAGAGAAACTGGATAAAAAGACCGGTATATGGTTAATGTGAAGGATGCAATTACCCATGTCATTCTACTTTATCTTTTAACAAGAGGTAATAACCGTATCTTAGTATTTTTGTTGGTTATGGATACAGTTCATAGTTCCACGTCCTTCGAGTCTTCGGAAATATAAATTGAGGGGAAGGTAAATATGGAAATTAAAAAAGCAATAGAAATTGTCACTCTATTAGCAGATGGTATTGATCCACACACAGGAGAAGTTTTTCCTCATGATAGTCCATACCAAGCTCCTGATACTGTAAGATCACTCTACTTAGCGGTAAAAGGGTTGGAGCAGTTGGAGAAAAGTGAAAGACGTCAGAAGCGGTTGCCAGAAAATGCAGGAAAAGGGTGGGAGGAACAAGAGGAAAAATTATTGGCTGATGGTTTTGATAACGGCAAAACTATCAATGAACTTGCAGAAATACACCAAAGAACCGTTGGTTCGATAAGGTCTAGGTTAGTTAAATTAAGAAAAATAGAAGAGAAGTAGAGTACTGAATGTGACACAAATTTTCTGATCCCCGTTACCCTGTACAGTAAAGTATTATGCACTGAGGGTCAGCACCTTTTTGGTACATCAAGAAGTTGTCCAAGTTGTTTCATTTGAAGAAGGTAGTAGATTAACATCTTCCTTTTTGAATTTTATTGAGCCAGTAGTGAAATTGAGGAACAGTAATATCTTCATATCCGATACCCAGTCATTTACTGTAAGTCCACTAGCTTCATAGTCGTGCATACGCTTCTTTACACATATGATATTTTTCATCTCGGTCCATGACGCCACTCCTAACTTTCATTTCTTAATTAAAGTATGCCATGTACCGGAATTCAAGAAGAAGGTGTAGATTGTTTGACGCTTACACATCAACGATTCTGAGATTTTTGTTTATCGGTAGATGAGAGAGTTCCTTTTGCAATTCTCAGTGTTTCTACAGTACTTCAGGAGAGTAGATCACCAATGAATAAAGTAAGTGTCCATGTCTTCAATTACTAGGCATAAAACAAAAAGCTGTGCACTGCTGAGAAGGGGGTGCACGATTTGTTAGTATAGGGACAGAGTCCCTACTGTCCCCCTAGTATATTCCTTTTTTATTTCAGAATTATGTGATAAATTTAAGGTATTTACAAGGGAAGTAGGTGCCTATCATAGAAAATCTACTAATTAATATACTTTTTGTTCTCATACCTATCTTATTTTTTCAAATCTTTTATATTAATATCGATTCAAAGTACAAAGACATCATCCTAGCTATTGTTTTTAGTACATCAATTGTTATATGTATGAATTTCCCGATTACAAACTTTGAAGGACATTTATTTGATTTAAGGTTTATTCCATTTGTATTGGGAGCCCTCTATGGTGGGAAAAAAGTTGCACTTTTTCTTTATCTTGTAATCTTAGCTTACCGTTTTTATCTCGGTGGGGTAGGTGTTTATATTGCCTTCTTCGATAGCACATTATTATTAATCATTCTCCTCTTTTTACTAATACCAAAATATCAAACATATTCTCTTAAAACAAAAATTATTGGTACGATGGCTTTACTTGCACTTATTGCGACTATTAGCTTAATTGCATGTCATACAATGTTTGGCTTTATTCTTCATGCTCCGAGTGTTTTATTATCTTCCTTTGTTGTTGCACAAGCTTTAACAATGGGGCTATCTGTTTATTTTCTAGAATACTTAATTACTATCGATACTATGAAAAAGCAACTATATCATAATGAAAAATTAAAAAGCCTTAGTGAAATGGCGGCTAGCATTTCTCATGAAGTTAGAAATCCGTTAACAGTCACAAGAGGATTTATCCAACTGCTGAAGGAACCAATTATTGATGAAGAAAAGAAGAATACTTACATAAACTTGTCCCTTCAAGAATTGGATCGTGCTGAATCGATCATTACAGATTATCTTACGTTTGCAAAACCACACGAGAATATTGAACTCGAATCATTAAATGTTACCGATGAAGTGAACTATGTTGCGAATGTAATGCAACCTTATGCGTTAATGCATAAGGCATCTATTACAAAAGAATTTCTTATTAACGAGAGCTATATTTTAGGAAACAAAAAACAACTTCAACAATGCTTAATTAATTTATCAAAAAATGCTATTGAAGCCATGAAAAATGGTGGGAAGCTTGTGTTTAAAGTATACAAGGAAGATAAAAAAGTAATTATAAAGCTATCAGATACTGGAATTGGAATGACCTCAGATCAAATTAGTCGTTTAGGAGTTCCCTTTTTCACAAATAAAGAAAATGGTACGGGTTTAGGAACAATGGTTGCTTTCAGTATTGTGAAAGCAATGAAGGGAGAAATAAAGGTAAATAGCAAAATAAACGAAGGAACGACGTTCACTATTTTGATCCCAGAGAGTGGGGAGTAGGGGTAGGTATGTGGAATTACCTCAATCAAATGATGAATTAATGATGATAAACGATGCTCAATCAAATGGTTATATGTTACACCCTGCTTTTCCAGATCCAAATAAAAAGTATCTATCTAAGGAATTATTTCCAGCTTTTAATCGGCGTCTCCCATCACCAGATCGGCAGGATTTTTTTGAGATTGTTAAGGATCTCGGATTAAAGATAAATTGTTCTAAAATCATTAGTGTTGCATAAATAATGTTTGAATTTTCAGTTTATTTGTCTATCTTGTTTAGAGCCAAAAAGGTAAATACCCAATCAAAGGTGGCTCCATCCATTTGGTAATTATTTTACAATTAGGCAGGTGCGACGTCGACAAGATCCTTCTACGGGATAGTTTTTCCTTCTATCTTTAGGGACAGTAGGGACAGGGACCTTGTCCCAGGGCGTGTACCAAATAATATGGTGGTACCTTTTTTTAGGGGCGGGTATCTTTTTAATTAATCTACAAATGAGGAATGAGTGTGAAATGAGGTGCCAAAATTGAACGTGTTGTCTGTTGTAAAACATAATGAGGAGATTATGCTTGTAAATAAAGGAGGGGGAATCCTCCTCTATTTATGATTTCGTTCATTACCCCTTTTGAAGTTTCCTGTTACCTTCGCCATGATCAATTGTCTATCCTTTTCATTACTAGCTTCGTCCATTCTTCTTAAAAATTTCTCGGCATCTTTTCCTTTTAAAATTTTTACTTGTTTTCCTTCATACTCAAGAAAAACGGTATTATCTTTATTGTGTCGATACCGAAAGGAGTTTCATTTAATCGATTTCTTTTATCTATGTTATCCATTTGTATCCCTCCATAGAAAACATTGTAAGTTTAATATAACATCATTGTCCTATAATCGTTTTAGAGTAACTGTTGATAAACAATTTTAATGACAGAAGATACAAATGAATTTTCACTAGTAACGTCATCTTCTTCCTCGTAGTTATTCGGAATAATCTTATGACTTTTAAAGAATAAAACCGGTTCAACCTCAGAGGTGAGCCGAATTTTTCTTTATATTATGGATAGTCAATACAACTCTCATAATTATCAGGTCGACAACGCCATAGACGGTGTAGAGTTTTGATTGCTCCTTTTCTAATCCCATATTTCTTAAGTGAGAGTATTGCATAGTGGGAGCAGGTAGGGTGAAATCTACAGTTTATGTGTTTCGGCTTAAGTGGAGAGAGCTTTTTTTGATAAAATTGAATAAGTGAAATTAGGAAAAATAAGATTAACTTTCTAAACATTATGGACAACCTTTTCCTTAATCACTGCTTTAGATCCACAGTTCGGGCAGCTATTTAATTCTTTCACAGCTGTTTTTTGTTTCTCGGGAATGAATAATGCAGGTAAACATCCGGTGCAACACATCATATTTTTACCGGTATTACTCATATCACTTCCTAAATTTTGAAGTTTCTCTCCGAAATTTTCTATCTCCTCATTTTTTCCATAATACCAAACCTTACCACAGGCTTTACATGTACATTTTGTTTCTGAAATTTTTTTAGACAAAGAAACCACCTCAACTACTAGCAATTTATCCATTATCTTAACCAATTCAGCTGAATAATATTGATGGGGGGATGGAGGGGGGACTGGAGGGTCAGTCCCTGTCCCAGTTTTTTTAACTTAAGAGAAAAAGTAAATCAACTGTGAGTAAAGTGACATCCATTCCAGGGATCGCCCAAACGCAGTATTACTTTACTGTGTTGGGGATTAGTGCTTTTTTTACTAAAAACATCACGAATGTGGAATATAATTACTGATTACTTTTGTTAAAAATATCCACAATGCATTATAATAGAATAAAATACCTGAAAGGGTGATTCAATGATCGTATATGAAGCTACGAAAAGTGAATTTTTAAAAGATGTCTTCCACGATGAACTTGTTAATAATATATGTAGTAATTTTGAAGAGAAGGTTGGTAGGATTAATAGATCGGAGGTAAGGTCTTGGGATAACTCGATGCAATATATGTATCGGGTCCTTAGTGATAATGAAATACCTGAAAATGCTGGTGTTGCTATTGAATTTCGAATTCCTCATACGTCAAAAAGAGTGGACTTTCTTATAACTGGAGCCAATAAAGATTCCCGGAAATCTATTGTTGTGGTTGAACTCAAGCAGTGGGAGAAGATTGAAAAGATTGAAGGGAAAGAAGCCATTGTTAAAACAGCTATGAACAGAGGTCTTGTGGAAACAACACATCCTTCCTATCAAGCATGGTCATATGCAGCCTTAATCAAAGATTATAATGAGAATGCACAAAAAGAGGATATAAGTCTATATCCGTGTGCTTATTTACATAATTATCTCAAGGTTGGAGAAAATGACCCTCTAACAGATTCTATTTATGAATATTATATTGATCAGGCACCAGTTTTTATTAAAGGTGATTCAGAACGCTTAAGGAATTTTATTAAACGTAATATAAAATATGGGGACAATAAAGAGATACTATATAAAATAGAAAAAGGGCGAATTCGTCCATCTAAGTCACTACAAGATTCTTTGAATAATATGCTTCAGGGGAATCGTGAGTTCATTATGATTGACGATCAAAAAGTTGTATATGAAACGGCACTCCAATTAGCAAATGATGCAGTTCGTACAAATACAAAGCAAGTTCTTGTAGTAGAAGGAGGACCAGGTACTGGTAAATCTGTTCTTGCAGTAAATTTATTAGTTGAGGCTACAAATCGTAGTCTAGTAGCTCAGTATGTGACGAAGAATGCTGCACCTAGGAATATATATGCAACAAAATTAAAGCAAAACTTTAGGAAAGGGCATATTGATAATCTATTTACTGGTTCAGGTAGCTTTATAAACGCGCCGGAAAGTGAGTATGATGTTTTAATCGTTGACGAGGCGCATCGTTTAAATGAAAAATCAGGACTTTTCAGCAATCTAGGTGAAAATCAAATTAAAGAAATTATCAAAGCTTCAAAGTTAGCTATCTTTTTTATTGATGAACGACAAAGAGTAACTTTAAAGGATGTTGGTAGCATAGGTGAAATAGAAAAATTTTCTGAGACATTAGGAGCACCGATTACCAAAGTAAAACTTGAGTCACAGTTCCGTTGTAATGGATCCGATGGTTATTTAAGCTGGATTGATGATGTTTTACAAATTCGAGATACTGCAAATGAAAATTATTTAGGGACTAGCTACGATTTTCGAATCTATTCAGATCCAACTGTTTTGCGAAAGGAAATCAACGCTTTAAATAAGGTGAATAACAAGGCCAGACTTGTTGCTGGTTATTGTTGGAACTGGATTAAAGAAGGTAAAGCCAATACAAACATTCACGATATTGAAATTCCAGATTTTTATTTTAGTATGAGTTGGAATTTAAACAATTCAGAGACATGGGCTATAGATGAGAATTCTGTTAATGAAATTGGTTGTATTCATACATGTCAAGGCCTGGAGTTCGATTATGTAGGTGTAATTATTGGAGATGACCTAATTTATAGAGACGGTATAATCAAAACGGATCATACAAAACGAGCTAAAACTGATAACTCCTTAAAAGGACTAAAAAAGATGCTCAAAGAACACCCTGAAAAGGCAGAAAAACTTGCTGACGAAATTATAAGAAATACGTATAGAACTTTAATGACACGAGGTCAAAAAGGTTGCTTCATCTTTTGTACAGATAAAGATCTAGAAAACTACTTCAGAAAAAGAATAGCTGACATTCAATATAACTACCAGGAAAATGAGTTTTTCAGACCAGTAATGAAAATCGCGGAAGAAGCTGATGAATACTAATGGGACAGAGGGATTGTCCCGAACCCAAGACGTGTTAGCACCGGCGCAGCAATATTTTACTACGTCGAGACTGGCATCTTTTCTTTTGTAATCTTAATGTTTGATTCATAATCTTCGAGGGTAGTTCACACAAACATTGATATATCAATGTTTGTGTGTTTTTTTTTCAATACAATTATAAAATGGTTTGCGTTTATTAATGGAAATACAAATTCAAATGAGAGGTTATGAATCAAGAAAATCGGATATATGACACTTGACACCTGTTTTATTTCATTATAATGGCCCCATTAAGTGAAAATGTGTAATCGTACGTTTTGGGGCTAATAATACTCTTAGTCAATAATGTTTTATATTGATGTTCAACAATCGTTTGTGACAGGAGTGGTTAGATGGAAAATATGGTTTGTGCAGGGTTTCTGAGAAGGTTCTTTGCCTTTTTCATTGACATATTGTTCGTTCTTTATCCTTTAAATGTATTCAACCACCTTGTCTTTGGACTAGGAGAGAGACAGGAGACGATATGGTTTAACATCCCCATTTCAGTAATCTGGTCATTGTATAGAATTATTTTACCGGTTACTAAACTTCAAGGGACAGTTGGTAAAGCACTCTTTGGTTTGAAAATAATCGATCAAAAAGGTCGTAAATTAAATGTACCCCAATCCCTTGGAAGATATTTAAGTGAATATATTTCCGTTATCCTTTTTATTGGATATTTCATGGTAGCTTTTACTGAAAAAAAGACAGGGCTTCATGACAAACTGGCCAAGACATATGTCGTATATAAGAAAAATGTGTTACACAGTTAATGGAGTGGGACGAAGGGACAGGACCTTGTCCCGAACCCCTGAAATTCAGTGCCAGCCCCGGAGCAATAACACTTTACTGTGTGGGGCCGGCACTTTTCTTTTGTAAACGGAATGTTTGATTCATAATTTTCGAGGACAGTTCACTAGTATGGATGCCTAACTTAGAGACCCTGAATAGATGGTGAAAACCATTTTGAATAAAAAACTTAAAGGGTGATTATACAATGCTGCATTCACCCTGCAGAAGTGTGCACCGATTGTCGGGTTCCTTTAATTAGAAATTGTTAATCTATTATTGAAGGGGAGGTCATAAAAATGGATTCGCTGGAAAAGATGAATGGAGCAATAAACTATATTGAAGAAAATTTGGTGAATGATATAGACTTTCAAGAGGTTTCGAGAATTGCCCAATGCTCGGAATATCATTTTAAAAGGATGTTTTCATTCCTAGCAGGCGTGTCGCTTTCGGAATATAATAGGCGGCGTCGACTGACTCTTGCGGCTTTTGATTTAAAGGATAGAAATGAAAAAGTAATTGATGTAGCAATGAAATATGGTTATCATTCACCAGATTCCTTTACGAGGGCGTTTCAAAACCTCCACGGAATTACTCCAACAGAGGCACGGAACCATGGTCATTCACTCAAGGCTTTTCCAAAAATGACCTTCCAATTGACAATTAAAGGAGGAACGGAAATGAATTACAGAATTGAACAAAAAGATGCATTTAAAGTGGTCGGTTGGAAAAAAAGAATTAATTTGGTGCCTACAGGTACGAATCCTGAAATATCTGAAATGTGGGAGTCAATAAGTGATGACACTTATACACAAATTGAGGAATTATCTAATTTAGAACCAAGAGGTATTATAAATATATGTACGAATTTTTCTGATGAACGTAGTCAGGATGGTGAACTGGATTACTACATTGCAGCCGCAACAACGAAACCGTGTCCAGAAAATCTCGAGGAGCTTGAGATAAAGGAGTACACTTGGGCAGTGTTTGAGGTCGAGGGTGATTGGGATGTAGTGCAAGAGGCTTGGGGAAGAATCTATTCCGAGTGGTTTCCATCCTCAGGCTACGAACATGTAGAAGGACCGGAGATTCTAGCGAGTAAAGAGAATAAGAGTGAGATATGGATGACAGTACAGAAAAAATAAAAAGGGGACGAAGGAACCTTGTCTCGAAATCCTAGAATCCAGTGCCAGCC
This sequence comes from Evansella sp. AB-P1, assembly GCF_029688925.1. Lineage (GTDB taxonomy): Bacteria > Bacillota > Bacilli > Bacillales > Salisediminibacteriaceae > Evansella. The sequence continues at coordinate 100,114 of NZ_JARUKY010000014.1, read as the reverse complement.
CCGACGCTGCAAGACTTTACTGCGCCTGGGCTGGCATTTTTGTAGGAGACGTGACGACGAAATTACACTGTTGCCCCCAGGATGTGGGCTTAAGTGAAATTGGGGCGTCTTGTGCTTTTCTTATTTGAATATCTTCAAGATATTTTTGTTGGTTTGTTTGGCGGTATAGTTCAGTATGTTCACCGTTTTATTTCACCTTATTATAATAAATGTGTAGCTATCTAAGTCCCGCTTACAGGTGAATCAAGAAGCATTCTATTATGAGAGGTTGATATTATATCTTTTTTTCTTTTTGTAACTCCTTTTGTAAATAATCCACTTTTTCAGTCAATGTATCAATTTTTTTATTTAAATCAATGATGTCAATGTCCGTGCCACTCTGCATTTCAAGAACTCTACGTTTATGGTGTAATGCAACGGTTGTAATAATAATAGCTGTGGCAAAAGGTAAAATAACGACAAATAATTCTGAAAAAATCACGTTTTTTCCTCCATTTCTATTCATTTAAGACAATATTATATTTATTCTCCAACGATGATCAAACTCCTTTTAGATTATGTCACATTTTGGTGTCTAGTGGCCCTCTAATAAATGGTTGACTGGTCCTGTTTACAAGTAAATTTGCATTTCGGTGATATGAGGGCGTCTTGCCTATTTCTTACATGTTCCTGTAAAAGGTAAAAAATTTAATTTGTTATGTTTAAGCAGGAATCGAGAGCCGTAGAAAGCCGTAGAAACAGCAACTACTTAGTCCATTGTTCCTTCAAACATTAAAAAAGCAAAAATGCAGGAAGGTTGGTCGGACTATTATTAATTCAATGAAAGGACCGGGCGGATTTGCCATAGTTTTTAATCCCATTTTAGAATCTGATCCCATCTCCACCTCCATCCCCATCCCCGTTCCCGCAGCCTCTGCCCCCTCTCCCGATCCCCTACAAAACCGATTCTTTCCTACACAAGTGATGAATATATAGGATTGTTTTTGTGTACCGTGACGGTTGTATGTCCTACTTTTTCATAATAAACTTAAAATTATAAGAATATTACGACTAATCTTTCCATCCGTTACGTTTCAAGAAAGGGGGAGTTAGGTGTGAATCATCATGGAAACAACCGGCATGCATCCGAGGAGACGAAGGGTGAACAGTGTCCGTTTCAGCATGGAGAATTTAATAGCCTAAGTCTTGAGGAGAGAGAGCCTAAGACTAGTGATTTTAATCCGATAAAAAAAGAAACGTTTTATAATGCGCATGAAGAATATAACGAATTAAGGAAGCATTGTCCCGTAGCGCATAGTTCTGCTTACGAGGGATTTTGGGCGTTATTTAAATATAAGGACATCGTAAATGTTTTGAAGGAACCAGCGACCTTTGTTACATCCGTACAAAATGTTGTTCCGAAAGTATCGACGACTGGTAGAAGACCACCTTTACATTTAGATCCGCCTGAGCATACCCCATACAGAAGAACACTGGATCCCTTTTTTACAGAAGAAAAAATGACAGAGCTTGAACCACTTGTACAGAAAACGACCGTAGATCTATTGCAGCCATTTATTGATAGCGGGGGAGGAGACATATGTACGGATTTTTCCCACCATCTACCTGGTTATGTCTTTGCGAAATTTTTTAACCTATCAACAGAACTGTCTATGAAAATACGTGAGGTTACGAAGTTATATGTGAAAGCCCTTAATCGAGTGGATAAGCCGGCTATTCAACAAAAAAGTCTAGAGTTGTATGACATCGCCAGAACAATCATTCAAATGAGAAAAGAGAACCCAATGGATCCATCAAAAGATGTTACTAGCGCTTTTCTAGCAAAAACGTATAAAGGAGAGCCTTTGCCTGATGAGTTAATTCTTGGAACGATCAGACAGTTAATAGTAGTTGGGATGATCGCGCCAGTTGTTTTTATTGGGAGTATGTCTGTACACCTTGCTCAAAATCCAGATATTCAGGAACGACTTCGGAAGGATCATACTTTAATCCCTGCCGCAATTGAAGAATATTTAAGACTTTTTACGCCGTACCGTGGGTTTGCACGTACACCTACTCATGATGTTGAAATCGGTGGTCGAAAAATAAAGAAAGATGAACCAATTGCCGTTGTTTTTGCATCTGCCAATCGAGATGAAGAGGTTTTTCCTGACGGAGATCAATTCATTCTATATCGTCCTAATATTAAGGATCATGTGGCATTTGGAATGGGACCACACCAATGTCCTGGTGCACCACTTGCCCGAATGATGCTGCGAATTACATTAACAGAATTACTTTCACGAACGAAAAATCTATCCCTTGATGGAGAAGTGGAAATGACTCCTTTTCCAGAATGGGGACCTGTATCTGTTCCATTGAAAGTAACAAAGGCGTAAGTTTGTCCATCCAGTATAGAAGAAGAGAAAGAGCATATAGAGGAGGGAAAGATGACAATGGGAACGAAACCGTTTGACGATCCCAGATTAACGAATGATTTTGTTGCAGATAAGCCAGAAACTTTTTATACGGCACATGAGGAATTCAAGGAGTTAAGAGGGATATGCCCTGTGGCACATAGTCATTCCTACAATGGCTTCTGGTCTGTACTGAAGTATGATGACGTTGTTAATACCGTTAAAAATCACGAAGTTTTTACAACATCTGTTCAGAATACGGTACCTAAATTTGCTTTTACAGGACGAAGACCACCTTTACATTTCGATCCCCCTGAGCATACTGCTTATCGCCGGGTAATCAACCAGTTTTTCAGCAAAGAGAAGATGGATGGAATGGAAGAAGGGATTCGAAGGGATGCTATTTCATTACTAGATCCTTTAATAGCAAGTGGAGAAGGGGATTTTGCAGATGAATATGCCTTTAAATTTCCCCCTTATGTGTTTGCGGATTTTTTCAACGTTCCGAAAGAGCTATCACTAGAAATAAAAGATGTTAGTGCTAAATATGTGCGGGAAATTCAATTCATGAATCATCCAGAGGTAAAAAGGCTTAGCTTGAAATTATATGATATCGCTAGAGATATTATCCAGGAACGGAAGGAACGCCCGATGAATGTGACGGAAGATTTAACTAGTGCTTTATTAGTAACAGAGTATGAAGGAGAGCCTTTGCCAGATGAATATGTTTTAGGCTGTGTTCGTCAGCTATTGGTGACAGGAATGGTTGCACCGAGTGTCATGCTCAGCAGTATTTTTGCCTATATGGCCATGCATAAAGATATTCAGGAACAGCTTCGCCAGAACCCGTCTCTCATTCCAGCAGGGGTGGAGGAGTTCTTACGCCTCTTAGTACCGTATCGTGGCATGGCAAGAACTCCGAAGAAAGACGTGGTCATTCGTGGTAGGTTAATTAAAAAGGATGAACCTATTGCTGTAGCGTATGCTTCTGCAAACCGTGACGAGGATGTATTTCCTGAAGGCGATAAATTTATTTTGAATCGTCCTAATATTGATCAGCATATTGGTTTCGGCGAGGGACCACATAAGTGTCCAGGTTCTCCCCTTGCTCGCAGGCTTCTTCGCATAACGTTAGAAGAAGCGTTGAATCGGACGAAGGATTTTGAACTGACAGGGGAAATTAAAATGACACCTGGTGCCGAGTGGGGAGCACTCTCTGTTCCACTTAAGTACTCACCTGCTTAATCAAATATTAGTTGAATGGAGAAGGACTGTTTTAACAAACGGATCCTTCTTTTTTTGAATTACTATAAATTTATTCTTTTAACCTACCACCCTCATACCCATCAAAAAGTACGAAACACCTCCCTTATTTTCCTACACGGTGACTGTGATTTTATTGCTATTAGACTTTTATAATAGTAACCAATGATAGTGTTAAAGGAAGGAATAGGAGGTAGACGTCATGAATGGAAAAGACATTGTTTTAATAGAAGGTAGTCGTACAGCGTTTGGGGAATACTGTGGATCGTTTTCAAATACAACATCTGCTGAATTGGGTGCTTTTGCAGCAAAGGAAGCCATGAAGCGATCGACGGTTGAACCAGAGGAGATTGATCATGTTGTCTTCGGAAATGTGATGCAGTCCCATAATGATGCCCATGTTTTTGCAAGACATGTTGGCTTGAAAGCAGGTGTTCCAATAGAAGTCCCTGCTTTGACCATCAATCGGTTATGCGGCTCTGGTCTGGAATCGATATTAACTGGGTGTCGCTATATTTTAACTGGAGAAGCGAATGCTGTTTTGTGTGGTGGAGCTGAAAACCTCACACAGGTTCCACACGTCATAAGAGGACTACGATCAGGCTTACCTTTAGGGGCAGCTCCAATGGAAGATTGGCTTTGGGAATCCTTTCATGATTCTGCTGCTAACTGTAAGATGGCTCATACTGCAGAAAACTTAGCCAAGAAGTACGGGATTACGCGTGAAGAAGTAGATTCACATGCTTTGTCAAGTCATGACCGAGCCTTGGCAGCTATAGAAAAGGGCTATATACAAGAGGAAATTGTCCCAGTAGAAGTGAAGGTAGGGAGAGAACGTAAAGTAGTGGAGAAAGACGAACATCCAAGAAAAACAAGCATGCAAAAGCTCGGGAAATTAAAAGCAAGATTTGCTGAAGATGGCGTAGTGACCCCTGGGAATGCCAGTGGAATTAATGATGGTGGTGTAGCGGTTGTCATAGCATCCAATGAATATGCAGAAAAAAGAGGATTGAAGCCGATTGCTAGATTAGTGTCCCATGCAGTAGTTGGTGTAGATCCAACGATCATGGGAATTGGACCTGTTCCAGCCATTCGTGCTGCTCTTGAAAAAGGAGGGATGACAATGGCGGACCTTGATCTTGTTGAGATTAATGAAGCATTTTCGGCCCAATATTTAGCATGTCAAAAGGAACTAGAATTTGATTCTTCTATTGGGAATGTCAATGGTGGTGCAGTTGCCTTCGGTCATCCATTAGCTGCCTCGGGAGCAAGAATCACGTTGACATTAGCTTATGAACTGAGGCGACAAGGGAAAAAATATGGTGTCTCTTCCGCTTGCATAGGAGGCGGTCAAGGAATTGCAGCTATTTGGGAACGACTATAAACCATTGAAAAGGAGTTTATACTTTCATGGAGAAATTAATAAGTAAATTAGCTTTTTTAAAAGGTTCTTGGTCAGGTGATAGTTTTGTAGTGGATTTTACAGATCCAGTTTATACGATGATGTTTGGAAGCATGCAAAAAGCAGCTGATACAGGGGAAGTTGTGCATTGGGAAACGTACCGATTTGAAGAGAAGGATCAACATGTGTTTTTGTATTCTTCTCAAATGGGGGAAGAAAGCGGTGTCTATGTTCTGTCCCCTTCTGAACCAAATGCTACTGGTTATGTTTTTGAAGCGTTTATCAATAAGCAACTCCCCGTTCAAGAAATTTATTTCAAGCCATTAGAAAGGAACGATGAACAGATTCTGTTTGGAATCAAGGGGAAGGTGGAAGGTCGTTCATTTGAGAAAGAATGGTTACTACGTAGGAGAACGGCACCGTTGCAGATTAGTTGATTTAGTCGTATGCCAAGCTTATGATTAGTTATATAGAACGGTAAACGATTACTATTGATCTTTGCATCACCATACTCGAATGACGGGGAAAACATCTCTTCCTCCTCGAATCTGTTTGGTCATTCGCCGTTCCTCTCCATTGTCTCCTACACGATGAACGGTTAGAAGCTTTTTAATTCCTATCTCGTGAACGTTTAATCTAGTTAATACTATTAATATAATGGTAATAAGATTAAGATCCTTTAGAAAAAAGGGGTTGATAGGAAATTGTTCCGATACGGGCCCGGATCATCCAAACAACCACCAAGTAGATGATTAAATAGGAATACTATTTTTTTACGAAAATGCTGATGGTATTTTTATCACTTTAATTTTTTTAATATTCAAAATGTAAACGCTAACAATGAGAAGGGTCTTACTCTTCTTGGTTGCTTAAGTAATTTTTGATTTTCATAGATTGATGAACCTATGAAACTATACTGTGTTTTGAAATAACAATTAATAAGGAGTGAAATACATGTTTAATAAAGTAAACAAGAAGAGAAATGTGATCGTCATGCTTTTACTAGCTGCACTAATCATTATAAGTGGCTGTAATAGTGAAGATGAGGAATATGTGTTTGGTTCTTCCACAGAAGGATCTTATGGATACATTGTGTTTGAAGCTTTTAGTAGTGTATTAAACGATCATGTTGATGATGCAAGGTTTTCAGCAGTAGCGACGGACGGAAATGTTGAAAACATCGTACTAATGTTCAATGGTGATATTGACGGAGGTCATACGAGTAACATTGCTATGATGGATGCGTGGGAAGGAGAGGATCCTTTCGGGGGAGGAGATTATGATCCCGTACAGCTACTGTCATATGGGGCGTTAACCCAAGCGATCGTCGTACCTGCCGATTCAGATATTGAAACAATACACGATCTAGAAGGAAAAGATGTACAGTTTGGAACGCCTGGTAGTGGATTAGATTTGTTCTGGTCATTATACTTTGACCTTGCAGGTATCGATGTGAATCCTGTGTACTTGGCTATTAGTGAACAAGGGGACGCATTTATTGGCGGAAGAACAGATACTGGAACACTCTTGTTTAGAAATGGAGAGCCATATCCTTTGAATATGGAAGTGGAAGCAGCGATGGATGTTCGATATATTCCGCTTGATCCAGAAGTAAACAAGATGATGGAAGATGTTGGATTCCCAGCTGTAACGATTTCACCTGATGTATCGGAGTTCATGGATGAACCACTAGAATTAAATGGTGCTCCGATGGTGTTCGCTGTGAAACCGGATATGTCTGAGGATCTGGCATATACGATTACAAAAACATTGGTTGAAAATGTAGATGATCTCATGGCAATCACGCCTCATTTGGAGACTGTTTCTCCGGAAAATGTTACAAGCGGACTCATTGAAACACTACCAGTACATCCTGGTGCTGTTAAATACTTCAAAGAAGCGGGAATCTGGGAAGATCGCTTGATGGAACTAGATTAATAGACACGTAGTATGCACCGTCATGCTCATTTCAGTATCCGTGTAGCTGACGGTGCAGCAATGATTAGGAAAGGTAGGTGTGGATATAATGAACGACTTAACAAAACAACAACGCAAATTTTCATTAGAGAAGGTAATATCTGTCGTAGCAGTAATCATGGCTGTTTCTCATTTATACATTGTCTTTTATATGCCAATTGGACAGGACATGTTCAAGAACCTTCATATCATGTTTGCTCTTGTTCTATTCTACTTACTTCAGCTACTAAAAAAGGATCAAACTGTTTTATCGAAGGCTTTTACCATCGTGCTACTTGTGATGTCCCTTGTGGTAACAGTTTATGTTCACTTTAATTTCCAGCAATTATATCAATTGATGGGTATCATGACGTTACCATTGACAATCATGGGTGCCATGTTAATGCTTGTTGTCTGGGAAGCGTCCCGCAGATATTGGGGTTGGATCATACCTATCTTTGTTTTATTTATGCTGTTGTACGCCTATTTCGGAAATCTGTTTCCAGGAGCACTATATCACCGTGGTATTTCCGTTGAAAGAATCATTGGATATTCCACGATGTTTATGGGAGGAATCTATGGTAGGTTAACGGCCCTCAGTGCCACACTCATCTTCCCTCTCTTTGTATTTGCTGGATTGTTGTCTGTATTAGGTGGTAAGGATATGTTTTTACGATTAGGCTGGTTGCTTGCAGATAAGTTTCGTTCTGGACCTGCACAGGCTTCCGTTTTGACGAGTATGTTTATGGGATCAATCGTAGGTAGTACAACCGCAAATGTGGCAACGACAGGTTCCTTTACCATTCCGATGATGAAGTCAGCAGGATATCGACCACACTATGCAGCAGGAGTAGAGAGTGTCGCCTCCACAGGTGCGCAGATCATGCCACCGATTATGGGATCCGTTGCTTTCGTCATGGTTGGGTTGACTAGTATACCATACTTCTCCATTGCAATTGCTGCACTCATTCCTGCACTATTATTCTATTTCTACCTATCTGTTTCAGTAGAGTTAAGGGCGAATAAGGAAAAGGTAACTCCTATTGATAAAAAAGAAGATGAAAAAAAGGATTCTGTATGGAAAATTCTAAAGGACTATTTTCATCTTTTAGTAGCAATTGGTATCCTTGTTTACTTGTTATCAACAGGGTTTCCTGCAGGAATGTCAGTCGTTTGGACGATTGTATTTATGGTAGGATTTTCTTTGATTCGCTATCTTATTAAATATTCCTTCAAGTGGGAAGGATTGAAGCTTCTGATCAAGGATGTTTATAGTGGATTAGATCAATCAGCCAGAACAGGAGCTCCACTTTTCATATTTATGGCTTTAGTTGGGATTGCCATTGAGATGATGGTAACGACAGGGTTAGCTCAAAAGTTTTCAAATTTATTAATCCAAATTTCCGGAGGGTATTTTCTTCCATTACTTTTATTAACCGCTTTAGCGTGTTTAATCTTTGGCATGGGTATGCCAAGTGTGAGTGCCTATATACTCGTTGCACTTCTAGGTGCACCAGCATTAGTAGATGCAGGCGCTTCCCTTTTAAGTGCCCATATGTTCGTCTTTTATGTTTCCATTCTTGCAGCGATTACTCCACCTCTAGCTATCAATCCGATGGTAGCATCGGGAATAGCAAAATGTGATTTTTGGCCGGCGGCAATGGCTTCTGTCCGATTAGGGTTACCGGCGTTCATTCTGCCTTTCTATTTTATGTATCGACCGGAATTGTTGATCCACGATTATAGTGTAGTAGCCATACTCCTTGCCGTGTTTTTTGCTTTTACTGCTCTACTTGCACTTTCCATTGCTTCAGAAGGTTATCTGTTTAGACATTTGTCTCCAATAGAAAGAGTAGTTTTGGTTGCTTTAGCCATATTACTGTTATTACCAAATACGATTACTTCTGTCATAGGAGTGTTACTATTCCTTCCGTTAGTTGCCTATATTTATAATTCCAATAAAAAAGTACCCTTAATGAAAGCATCCTAGTATTGATTGTTTATCATTCCCCTATAAAAAGCGGATTCTAGTAGTCGTGCTGGAATTCCGTTTTTAATTTTATGAATGAAATTATTGGTATTTTCGAATATTCTTTCTATTCTAAAAATTATGTTAAAATCATATTAGGGGGTGGAAGGGATGTACAAGACTAAAAAGCAAGACAAACTGTTAGAAAAAATTGATAATCATTTAAGGAATACTGCTAGACAGTTATTACGTTTTAACACTCTGGATGAAACATTGCATTTTCTAGTAGATGCATTTCGAGAGCAATTGGCATGTGATTATGTCTCCATCATTTTTAAAGAAAATAGAAAACTAGTTACTAAGATAAAGATTGGTGATGCGCCCCATTTAGAACAAGTTTTTCCTATAGAGGATGATAAATTTTTACCTAGTTTATTTACAGAATCCTTCTCATCAGATGATCTCATTTCCGTTCAAAGGCACTGCAGTTTTTTTGAAGGGCTAGAAGCAGAGAACTTTCAAACGTGGTTTACGGTTCCAATTAGGCAAGATCAAGAAGGGAGTATGGGGTTATGTGTCATAGGTTTTCGATCTCCCATTCCCCTACTGATGGGTGCAGAAAAGTTATTTGAAGAGTATGGGAAAGATATAGCAACAGCCATTGATTTGGCAAAGTCAAAAGAAAAAGAATTGAATAAAATAAAAGGTTTAGAATGGCTGAAGGAGAGTTCCTTTCTAGGTGGTTCTGCATTAGAACAGATTGTCAGTAATATTGTAGAACGTGCAGGAAAAGGAACAAATTCCGAGATAGCAAATGTATATTTATATGATGATGAGGTCAATTGTCTCCTTTTTCAGGAGCCCGCTTACGGAGAGATTATTGCGTCGAAGAAAATCGATTTGGAAGATAAATATGATCTGAAGGAAATTTTCCCTTATTTTGATGAACCAGGTGGGACGGAAATTACGATTCCCCTTGTTGTTAATTTAAAGACGATAGGTATTTTACATGTGAAGAAGAGCAGGGGAGGTATTTTTACTAAGGATAACCTGCACTTATTACGTTTTTTATCATCACACGTTTCAGCCTTAGTAGAAAATGCACGCTTGTATAAGAATGAAAAGGAGCATAAGTCCCGTCTAGAGACGTTTATGAATCACCAGCAGGACCTTTTAAAACTTACGATTGATGAGGAAGGTTTCAGCGGTATCTCCACTTATTTGTCTGATGTGGTTGGATACTCGGTCTTTTTATTCGATCGCTTTTTGCGGCCAATTTCTCATCGTCTATCAGACAAAGAAGAGTTGGAAGCAGAGGAGATCCTTGTTCGTGTGGAGGAAGATAAGAAAAACTTGCTGCAAAATTTTACTATGGAAAACTGGATGTTACTGGATGACTATAATGAAATGGGGCTGTGGAAGATTGTTGGTGGTGGAGACGTCCTTGGTTATATGGGATTAGTGATTCCTCAAAAAAGTGTAGACATGGTTTTGAGAATGACCTTGAATTATGTGATAAATGTGTATGCTGTCCAATTTATTAAGCAAAAGTTAGTAATCGATGTAAAGGAACAAGTGAAGGACAGCTTCATAGGACAATTGTTTGAGCAGGAGATCGAACGGAAAGAAGAGATTATTGAATATGCTAATATACTAAACTGGAATATGTTTGAACCACATCGTATTGGTATATTTTCTTTTCAAGTGAAAGGTTCGAAAGAAGAGAAGGGGAACTTATTGGAGATTGAAGCGAGAAAGACATGGATTTGGGACTACATCCGAGAGAACTTATCTAAAATCGAACCGAGCATCATCTTTACACGGAAAGAAGATCATTTCATTGTGATCGTGCCTATGGAGCATGAAGATTCTCGAACAGATTATTGGGCTTACTTATACCGGAAAGTGAGCAAGATGCTGAAACATCAAGGTCATGAGATGGAAACTCACTTAGGAGTGAGCCAAATCGCCGAAAAAATAGAAGACTATTATATCAGTTTCAAACAAGCACTACAGGCTCTTCAAATTTCTTGTAACCGCTTTCCTGAACGAGGGTTTTTAACGTTTGATGAATTAGGTTGCTACACTGTCCTATACAATCTAAATGATCAGCAGGCCGCAGGATTGTTTTTACAGAAATACTTAACTCCTCTCCTAAAATACCAGCAGGAACGAAATACGGATTTGTTTGATACACTAAGGATTTACTTAAACTGCAAAGGAAATATTAAGGATACATCAGAAGAGCTTTTTATTCATCGAAGCTCGTTAAAGTATCGATTAGAAAAAATAAGAGATGTTCTAGAGATGGATATTGATGATTCAGAAAACCGCTTCAACCTTATGCTTGCTTATAAGCTTTATGACTTAAATCATCATCAAACCTAAATGAAAGAACAAAGAGGAGAATGGGACCTTCGCGAAAGAGGATTGGTCTCTTTTTTCCCGTCCTCGAAAGGGAGATGAAAAAGTGAATAACCCCATAGCAGAGGAAAATAGTTCATTATTTAATCGAAACTTCCTCCTCATTCTATTCGTGAATTTTTGTTCGTCAATTAGTTTTCAAATCTTAACACCGACTTTGCCAATTTATGTTGAACAGCAATTAGGGTTTACAGAAATAATGGTTGGTATGGTAGTAGGGATTCTAACCTTCACAACCATTCTTGTGCGCCCATTTTCAGGAAAAGCAATTGATATATGGAACCGCAGAAATATTTGTTTCATTGGTTTACTGATTTGTGTGTTTTCGATCTTCCTGTATCAATTTGCTGATCAAATAGGCTACTTAATATTCCTGAGGTTGGTCCATGGAATCGGATGGGGAATTGTTACAACGGCAACAATCACAATCGCAACCATTGCTATACCAAATAATCGTCTCGGAGTAGGGATGGGGTACTATGGATTAAGTACTGTCTTCTCCATCGCCATTGCTCCAGCTCTTGGTCTACATATTATCAATGTATGGGATTTTAAGGTGTTGTTTCTTTTCGCCTCCTCTCTGTTATTACTAGGAACATTAATGAGTATCATGATCAAACTTCCTTCTGATGATAAGGGAAGTGGAACGGTGAAAGATCTTTTTAATGTAAAAAGCAATTTTATAGACATCAATGCATTAAAGCCATCAATCGTAAACTTTTGTATTTCATTGACCTTCAGTGCAATTATAACGTTTATTGCGTTATACGCACTTCAATATGAGATTGATAATATTGGTTATTTCTTTACGGTATTTGCTTTAACCTTACTTATCATTCGCCCAATGTCAGGCAAATTGGTTGATAGAAAAGGGTATCGTGTTGTGATACTTCCAGGACTTATTTTCCTTGGTGTAGCTATCATCCTCATCGTTATTGCAGAGTCATTAATTTTATTTTTACTAGCAGCCGTATTTTATGGAATTGGATATGGATCCATGCACCCGAGCCTACAGGCAATGGTCGTTTCTCGTTCTACTAAGAAAAATCGAGGGACAGCCAATAGTACTTTACTCCTTAGTACAGATGTTGGTTTTGGACTAGGTGCTATTCTATGGGGAATAGTTGCAAATGTAACAGGCTATCAAACGATGTTCGTATTGTTGCTCATTCCAATTGGTGCAGCTTTATTTATTCATTTTTTCTATCAAAGCTCTCATAAAACAAAAGCTCCCACTTCAAAAGAACGACTAAACCTCTAAGTATAATCCTACACAGTTAACGAATGAACAATGGATATTTAGTGCGCGGTGAACGTATTTGTCATCACCTTTACTCACTATAATTGGAGTAAGGGGGAAATCAGATGCTGAATGTTAAAAAGGAAAAAATCTTAGTAGAAAAAATTAATAATCACCTCCGTAAGACAGCACGACAATTACTCCAATTCAGTACGATCGATGAGACCCTCCATTACCTTGTTGGTTCATTCCAAAAACAGTTTTCTTGTGATTATGTAGGTATTCTCCTAAGGGAAAATGGACTGTTAACGCCATCGATAAAAAAAGGAGAAGCTTCACAACTTGAAAGATTGTTTCCCCTGTCAGAAGACCAATGCTTTGTCCATTTATTTCATAAAGCACAAAACTCCGTGGAGGACAACGGGTGGAAAGAGTGTGTTCTTTATGAAGGGTTATTGGCAGAGGACTTTCAAACGTGGTTTACAGTTCCTATTAGGCATGATCATGAAAGGAGTATGGGACTATGTGTGATAGGCTTTCATTCGTCTGTCCCACTGTTGCAGGATGCAGAAAAGCTTTTCGAAGAATTTGGAAAAGATGTTGCAACGGCAATAGACCTAGCGCGTTCGAAAGAAAATGAAATGATAAAAATCAAAGGACTCCAATTGTTGAAAGAAAGTGCTTATAAAGAAGGAGAGGCACTTGAGCAAGTGATTGGCAATATTGTTGAGCAGGCAGGAAAAGGTACAAATGCTGAGAAATCGTATGTTTATCTCTACGATGAAGAAGCTAATTGTTTACTGTTTCAACGTCCTTTCTTTGGTAATGTGTATGCAGCTGAATTGATTGAGCTGAAGGAACAATATAATTTAAAGGAAATATTCCCTTACTTTGAACAACCTGGTGGCCCAAAAGTGACACTTCCTTTTGTGGTGAACTTGAAAACAATAGGTGTTTTAGTAGTAGAAAAACAGGAGCCCCAGGCTTTCACCCAAGAGAACTTACAACTCCTACGATTTCTATCTTCACATGTCAGTGCGTTGGTGGAAAATGCCCGTTTATACAAGATAGAAAAAGAATATAAAAGTCGTCTGGAAACAGTGATGAACTACCAACAGAACTTGTTAAAGCAGACGATTGAAGAGAATGGCTTTACCCAAATCTCCACTTACCTTTCCCGGGCTATCGGTACTTCTGTGTTCCTTTTTGATCGATTTTTACGCCCCATCTCTCACGTCATGCATGATCCAAAATCAAAGGATGCGGAAAACATCTTTGCATGTGTGGAACGGGAAAGGAAATTTCTATTACAGCAAAAGGACATGGTATGCTGGGTCATTTTGGATGACACAGATCAATTAGGTGTCTGGAAAATCGTTGGAGGTGGAGAGATACTTGGGTACATAGGTTTAACATTACGTAAGGATGATGTGGATTTGGTTCTACAGATGATGTTAAACTTCGTCCGCAATGTGTTCGCTGTTCAATTTATCAAGCAAAAATTAGGTTTCGACGTGAGAGAACAGGTGAAAGAACGATTTATCGCCCAACTACTAGACCAGAAGATAGAGAAAGTGGAAAAAATAATTGAATATGCAACTACGTTAAACTGGAACTTATTTGATTCTCATCGAATCGGAGTTTTTTCCATTCGAAACAGGACAGAGAATAAAGGGAACATCTTGGAAAGCCAAGCGGAGAAATCGTGGATTTGGGACTATGTACGGGAAAGACTATCCAAATCGGAGGAAGGGATCATTTTCACAAGGAAGGATGGCTATTTCCTAGTCATTGTTCCAGAAAGTCAGGAAAAGTCTAATAAGGATTACTGGTCTAGTCTCTATTTAAAGGTAAAAAAAGTAATAAAAGGACACCGTCAGACCATGGATGTCTTTCTAGGAACGAGTCAGACAACATCTACCGTTGATGATTATTATCTTGTATATAAACAAGGGATTCAGGCTTTAAATATTGTAATGAACCGTTTTCCGAAGAAGGGCTTTCTAAGTTTTGATGAATTAGGTAGTGATACTGTTTTGTATTATCTAAGTGATCAACAGGCTGTTACTTTATTTTTCAAAAAATACCTGGAGCAACTTCAAAAGTATGGCAGGGAAAAGAATGCCGATCTATTCCAAACACTTCGGGTGTACTTGCAATGTAAAGGGAATATAAAGGAGACTTCCGAAGCTCTCCAAATTCACCGTAGTTCTTTAAAGTATCGGTTGGAAAAAATACATGATGTACTAAACATGGACATTGATGACGCAGAGGAACGGTTTAATTTAATGCTTGCTTATAAACTATTTGATTACGATGTTTTACGGCAGGGGGAAGGTAGAAATGACGATTGATAGGGCAATGTCACAGCTAATGGAAGTGTATCGTAACCGTGATCGTTATGCGGTGAAGTGGAAGGGAGAAAACAATGGAAAAGTCGCAGGTTATCTTGGCAGCGACGTTCCTGAAGAGCTCCTGATAGCTGCCGGCTTCCTGCCTGTAAAGATTACCGGGTTACGTGATACTGATACCAGTATAGGAAACGTGTATTTGGAAAAAGGGTTTAATCCAATGATACACGTTCAGTTTTCTAGATTAGTAGATGGGTCTTATGACTATCTTGATCATTTGTTGATCTCCAATTCTTCGGATGCTGTCATTCGAGTTTATTACTATTTAAGAGCATTGCATCAAAGAGAGGATAATGTATCCTATCCTGAACCGTTCTTCTATGATTTCCAACATACGAAATACTACAGTAGTGGCCGTTACAATCGTGATAGAACGTATGAATTATTGGAGCAAATAAAAAGTTGGAAGGGGCAAGAAATAAAGGATAAACAGGTGATAGAAGCTATTCGTCTTTGTAATAAAACTCGCCAATTACTTCAGCAGATAGACAGGTTGCGAACATGTGAACATCCTAGAATTAGCGGAACTCAGGCATTACAGATCATTGGTGCGTCCATGGTGATGGAGAAAAGGGGGTTTCATTCCTATGTGTCGACGATTCTTGATCAATCGTCATCATTACCGATCCACCATGGGGTGCGCCTTTTTATTACAGGAAGTGCTCATGAACATACCGAGTTTTATGAACTGGTGGAATCCCTTGGTGGTGTTATTGTGGGAGAGGACCACGAAATGGGAGCAAGGTATTATGAAGGACTGGTAGATGAAAAGGTAGATATTATCGATGGAATTGTGGATAGGTACCATTATCGTTCCACTCCTTCCAGTCAGTCTACTGTGTCAGAAAGAGTTAGTTCCCTTCTTCAACATGTATCTTCTGCACAGCCAGAAGGGGTTATCTTCTTCATTTATCAATCAGATGATGCACCATCATGGGATTTTCCAGAACAAAAAAAAGCCCTTGATGAATCTGGAATACCGGTACTTCTGCTAGATAAACAGGATTATAGACTCGACGACATAGAGAATACGAAAGAAAAAATAACGGCATTTATAGAATCAATAAATTATAAGCGAATCAAGCGATAGATTTGGAGGTGGGAAGATGCCAAAGGCAAAGTATTCAACCGAAAGACAGAATCATCATTCACAAAAGGGTCAAGCAAGTGAAAAACGTCTGAAGACTCCGAAACTGGCTACAAGTTATCAAAAGGAATGGTTTCTTCAACTCAGAGAAAAAGTGAAAAATGGAGAACCATTGGCTTTTGTCAATGCAGATGTTCCTCAAGAGATCTTCCGAGCAATGGACATTCCTTATGTGGTAAACCAGTGGTGGTCCTCCGTGTGTTCTGCTAAGCAAATGTCCCCATATTACTTAAATCTATTAAATGAACACGGATATCGCCAAGATCTGTGCAGGTACTGTTCCTTATCTCTCGCTTCCGCATTTGATCCTGAACCGGAAAAAGGACCGTGGGGAGGGTTGCCAAAACCTACTGTGGCTGTAACGCGATTAACGTGTGATTCTCAGTCGAAGATATTTGAACTATGGTCCAAAAAATTTGGTGTAGATCTTTATTCTTTAGAAAATACGGTTCCTCGTCAAATACCTGATAAATGGTGGGAGCTTGCTCCGAATCAATGGGAAGCATTGTTTGAACCCCATCGTCTAGATTATATGGTCGAAGATTTTAAAGGATTAATCCGGTTTTTAGAACAGAAAACAGGCAAAGTGTTCAATGAGACCAAGTTTAAGCAAGTCTTAACTTACGTGAACGAACAGGCAGAATATAATCGGAGAACAAGAGACTTGATTGCGAATAGTAGCCCTTCCCCAGTCAGTATAACTGACACCGTTCCAGCGGTGATGGTTCCTCAATGGCAACGGGGAACTAAGTGGGCAGTAGATATTGCGAAAAACTTATATGAAGAAGTAAAAGAACAGGTCAATCTTGGAAAGGCAGTTGTTCCAAAGGAAAAAGTGAGGTTGATGTGGTTAGGAAGAGGCCTTTGGTTTAATCTTGGCTTCTATCAACATTTTGAAAAGAAATATGATGCTGTTTTTCTATGGTCGATCTATTTGGCTCTTGCAGCAGATGCTTATGCCAGATATGGAGATGATCCACTCCGCACACTGGCAAGCAGGTTTGCTGGCATGGAAGATATGCTTCATATGCCCCCATGGAACAGTTCCTGGTATGTGGAGGAAGCAAAGAGAAACGGAATTCATGGGGCTGTTCATATTATTTCTGATAGCTGCACGATGAGTGCCGGTGGTACTTATTTTGTGAAAAAAGCCTTTGAAGAGGCAGGGATACCATTACTTCAGCTACACGCTGACCCTGTGGATTCACGTGGGTGGGATAATAACGTCATGACAGCTAAGATTGATACATTTATTGAGAATGAGATAGGGGTGAATCCATGTTAAGAAAAGGGGCACTTGAAGGCGTAGTTGTTTTAGATCTTACACAATTTGAGTCAGGGACGGTCTGCACGCAGACATTAGCCTGGCTTGGTGCCACAGTAATTAAACTGGAACGTCCTGGAACTGGCGAACAAGGTAGAGGCTCTTCTGCGGATAAATTGGGGGAAGATTCTTACGGATTTATTGTGCTGAATTCCAATAAAAAGTCTGTAACCGTCGATGTGAAGAAACAAGAAGGCAGAGAACTCGTTTATAAAATGGTTGAAACGGCAGATGTTTTTGTAGAAAATTTCTCTCCAGGAGTGATTGAAAGGCTAGGGTTTGATTACGAAACATTGCGCGAACGAAACAAAGGAATTATCTATGCAAAAATAAAGGGCTTTGGACAAGACGGTCCATATGCGGATTTTCCAGCCTTTGATGCTATTGGTCAGGCGACAGGAGGAGTGATGAGCATTACAGGGGAAGAGGATGGTCCCCCTCTTCATGCGGGATGTAATCTAGCTGATAGTGGTGCAGGGTATCATTGTGCGATTGGGATACTTGCTGCGTTATATAGTCGAACACAAACGGGGTTGGGGCAAAAAGTAGAAGTTGCCATGCAAGATGTGATGATAAACTTTAGTCGATCGGCATGGACACGGCAGTTAATAACTGATCGGGAAGCACCGCGAGTAGGGAATTCCATGCCAATGGCAGGAGTGGCACCTTGCAACGTATACCCTTGTAAACCAGGCGGAAAAAATGACTACGTGTTTGTCTACACTTCCCGATGGCCAGGGAGTCCGCAATGGAAGAGACTATTGAATGTGATTGGTAGAAACGACCTGGAGGAGGATGAACGATTTTTAACACCGGAGTCCAGATATGAAAATAGAGAAGTTGTGGATGGGTTAATCAGTGAATGGAGCCGTACAAAAACGAAACAGGAGGCGATGGAAATACTAGGGAAAGCCGGTGTTCCTGCTGGAGCTGTTCTATCAACCACGGATATTACAAATGATCCATACTTAAGAAAAAGAAAAATGATTGTCAGAATAGACCACCCAACAAGAGGAGAGTTAGATATACCAGGTAATTCGATTCGACTTTCTGATTCACAAATAGAAGTGGAACCTGCCCCACTATTAGGAGAGCATGTGGAAGAAATCTATGTGGATATGGTTGGTTTATCACAGGAAGAGATAGAGGATCTCCGTTCCAAAGGTGTTATTTAATTGTTTAATGGTATGAATACCGCATTATGCTTTCGTATTCATGTGTATGCAAATTGCTGTGATATTTTAGTCCTTCAACATGTTGAAATAGAAACCGAAGTTTCCTACACGGTGTAGGTACATTTTGAAATGGTAGCCATTTATAATGAAATTACTGATTATTCATATTTTTTAAAAAGTAAATCTATTGTCTTTGGAGGAGATAGAAAATGAGTATTAAAACAGTAGGGATTGTCGGAGCTGGTGCCATGGGAAGCGGCATCGCAAACCAGGCAGCTATTTGTGGATTTCAAGTAATTTTAAGAGATATTGAAGAGGAGTATCTACAAAGAGCACGAAATAAAATGGATAAATTTATGGATAAGAGCATTTCTAAAGGGAAAATGACCCCGGAGGAGAAAGCTCAAGTATTTGATAGAATACAAACGACAACGAGATTGGAAGAGTTAGAGAGTGCCGATTTAGTGATAGAAGCGGTTATTGAAGATTTAGAAGTGAAAAAGAATGTTTTCTCGAATTTATGTGATATGCTCCCTGATCATGTGATTCTAGCAACGAATACTTCTTCCATGTCGATTACAGAAATCGCCAAGACAACGAATAGACCTGATCGAGTAGCAGGAATGCATTTCTTTAATCCAGCACAAATTATGAAGTTGGTGGAAGTTGTAAGGGGTTTCAATACAAGTGACGAAACCGTCAACGAACTGATGGAATTCTCTAGACAGTTACGAAAAGAACCGATCGAAGTAAAGAAGGATACACCAGGATTTATCGTTAACCGCATTATGATACCACAGTTTATTGAAGCCATAAAGCTCTTAGAAGAAGGTGTAGCATCTGCAGAGGATATTGATAAGGCCGTTACTCTAGGGTTGAACTATCCTATGGGACCATTTACTTTACAAGATTTTGCTGGAGTAGATATTGGCTACCATGTCATGGAGTATTTCAAGGAAGAATTCAATGATGATCGTTTTGCACCTCCATTTTTCATAAAGCAATTAGTTAGAGCTGGAAGACTAGGCAAAAAGAGTGGAGCAGGCTTTTACGATTACGAGAAGTAAATTAATTAAAGGAGGGGTTCGATTTGAACTACGAATTTCTGGAATGTAACGTCGAAAAGAACGTGGCAGTAGTAACGATTAATCGTCCACCTGTTAATCCATTAAATTCACAGGTGTTTAAAGAAATTTTAACTATGATGGAGGACTTGGAGCAAAACAAGGATGTCCTTGCGATCATCATTACAGGAAGTGGAAATAAGGCCTTTGTTGCTGGAGCAGATATAAATGAAATGAAAGACCTCGATCAAGTTGGAATCATGAACATGAATGAGACTTCTAGAGCTGCCTTTTCCAAGATTGAGAATCTTGCAAAGCCAGTCATTGCGGCACTAAATGGTTTAGCGCTTGGTGGTGGACTAGAGTTAGCACTGGCGTGTGATTTACGAATTTGTTCTGAAAAAGCTAAGCTTGGTTTTCCAGAAGTGGGTCTAGGTATTATCCCAGGTGGAGGTGGAACGCAGCGTCTTCAGAAGTTTGTGGGCCAAGGAAAAGCGAAGGAGCTTCTCTATTTTGGAGAAATGATTGATGCTAAAACAGCATTAGATCTACAGCTTGTGAACACGGTCGTTGCACCAGAGAATGTGATGGGAACTGCAACGGAGTGGGCAGAGAAACTAGCTAAAAAGCCTCCTGTAGCGTTAAGAATGGCGAAACAGGCTGTTACAGCAGGTGCCAATGTAGATATGGAATCAGGACTTATATTAGAAGCCATGTGTTTTGGAAATGCTTTTGCAACGGAAGATCGCCAAGAAGGAATACAGGCGTTTGTTGAAAAAAGAGCACCTGTTTATTCAGGGAAATAAGAGATAACGAATGCAATGAGAGGAGGGAACAACGTGAGTTATGATCGGTCTTTACCTGAAGTGTTAGAGCATTTCTATAAACTCATTCCGGATAATGAAGTCGTATATGACGGGTACTCCCGGAAAACGTACCGAGAACTATATGAAGAAGTACAGCAGCTGGCATCAGCCTTAACACAAAAAGGGATTCAAAAGGGTGATCGAGTGATGGTTTGTATCCCTAACTGGAATGAATTCGTAACCATTTATTTCAGTCTGGCAACGATTGGAGCCATTCTCGTTCCTTGTAATACCCGATATAGAGCAGAAGAATTAAGACATATCGTTGAAAACTCGCAGGCAAAAGCAGCCTTTCTCACAGGTGATTTTGGCCATATTGAACTTCTAGAACCGTATGTCAACGGGGAAAGGAACCAACATACTCTCTCCCATCTCTTTACTGTTCGATGTGAAAGAGACCCACATGACTCCTATGAGAAACTTCTGAAGCTTGGAACTAACAAGCAGGTACCGAAAATGAAGCTAGATCCTAAAGTAGATGTCTTTACGATTTTATACACATCCGGCACAACGGGTCAGCCGAAAGGAGCCATGCTGACGCATAAAAATGTCGTTCACACTGCTAAATTATCGGCAGAGTGGATGAAGTGCACAACAGATGATGTTTTTTTAGTACCTGTTCCAGTGTTTCATGTATTTGGAATGATTCCAGGCATCCTTTCCGTAATCAGTGTGGGAGCAAAAATCGTGTTTATGGAGAAGTACAATGCTAAAGAAGCCCTAACCCTTATGGAGAAAGAGGGGGTTACAGTCCATCATGGCGTTCCAACGATGTTTATCCTTGAGTTAAATCATCCAGAGTTTAAAAACTATGACTTATCTACTCTGCGAACAGGAATTGTTGCCGCAGCTCCATGTCCTGTTGAAATTGTCAAAAAGATTCGTTCGTCAATGGGATGTAATATTTTAGTGTCATACGGACTGACGGAAACATCGGCAGGCGTCACATTTACTAGTTTTGAAGATGATGACAAACATCGTTCGGAAACAGTTGGAAAGGCCTTACCTGGTGCGGAGGTAAAGGTAGTTGACCTTAATAGAAAAGAGGTCCAACGTGGTGAGGTCGGTGAATTAGCAGTAAGAGGATTCGGTGTCATGAAAGGGTACTTTCGGATGCCGGAGAAAACATCAGAGGCAATCGATAAAGAAGGTTGGTTTTACACTGGAGATTTAGCAACCATTGATGAAAGGGCTTACATTCGAATTGTGGGACGGAAAAAAGAAATGATTATCCGCGGAGGCTATAACATTTATCCGAGGGAAATTGAAGAAGTTTTTTACAAACATCCTAGCGTATTAGAAGTTGCTATTGTTGGTTTACCAGATACCGTTCTAGGTGAAGTGACGTGTGCGGCCATTAAACTGAAGCCAAACGAAGTGGAAGATGAAGATACTTTAAGAGACTTTATCAAAAACAAAGTGGCCGACTATAAAGTTCCTGATCGGTTCGTCTTTTTAGAAGAATTGCCAATGACCGCCAGTGGCAAGATCAAGAAAGTAGCATTAGAAGAAGAATTGAAAAAGTCATTGAGTGAATCGTTAAGATGAGTAGCTAAAAGAGAAAGAAACGACGAAGTAAACAATAAAAAGTTTGGGGGAGGAAAAATGAGCAAGGTTGAAAGAAGAAAGGTCATTGTTGTAGGTGCTGGTCCTGTTGGCTTAACGGCAGCCCTTGCATTAAGGAATAAAGGGATTCCAGCTACTATTTTAGAAGCAGATCCAAAAGATAGACCCCGTCCAGGTAGTCGTGCCATTTACCTTCATAAGGCCACATTAACACTTCTGGAAAAGATATCGCCAGGACTAGGATTTACTCTTTCAAGAAACGGCGTGTCCTGGCCGATTAAGCGTACATTTTTTCGCGGAAAAGAAGTGTATATGCGCAATTATGGCGTGACGGATATGAAGCATCCAACGAAGCTACCACCATTTACGAGCTTACATCAAGATTACATCGAAAAGTATATGTATGAAGCTTGCCTAAAAGAGGGCGTAGAATTTGTGTGGTCCTCACCTGTGAAAGACGTAAAGACGTCTGAGGAAGGTACGATCATCACAACGGAATCCGGTGATACTTGGGAAGCAGATTATGTCATAGGTGCAGATGGGGCACGATCTGTCGTAAGGGAAAGTGTAGGGTTAAAATTAGAAGGCCCAAGAACTGCAGACACTTTTTTAGTAGTTGACGTAAAGGAAGATGAAGATAATCCCTTACCTTTAGAAAGGGTTTTTCATTATCAGCATCCGGCAATGGGCGGAAGAAATGTTATGCTGGTTCCCTTTAAAGGAGGATGGCGAGTGGATTTGCAGTTGTTGACAGGTGATAATCCCGATGAGTTTACGGAATTAGACGGTGTCAAGAAATGGTTGACGAAAGTGATGGATCATAAATATGCGGAAAGAATTACGTGGATATCCAGTTATCGCTTCCATCAGGTTGTTTCGAATTCGTTCACTGACAAACACGGTAAAGTCCTTCTTGCAGGGGAAGCTGCTCACTTATTCGCACCGTTTGGGGCTCGTGGGTTAAACTCAGGTGTTCCGGATGCCATTATTGCAGTAAAGGGGATCGGAGAAGCATATTCTGAAGATCAGCTTGCAGGAAAAAAGAAGGCCATACAATCCGCTGCAAACGAACGGAAAATAGCAGCTGAGTGGAATCGGAATGCTTCCACCACTGCGTTAAATCACCTCCAAGGAGATTCCTCTTATATGAACATGAAGCGTGAACTAGCGGTGTCTTTAACTCCCATTGTTCCAAAACTAGGCAGGTGGTTAGATGAAGGACCATATGGACCAAAATCCGGTCCACCGGAATTAACCACGAAGTATTAAGGTACAGGA
This sequence comes from Evansella sp. AB-P1, assembly GCF_029688925.1. Taxonomy (GTDB): domain Bacteria; phylum Bacillota; class Bacilli; order Bacillales; family Salisediminibacteriaceae; genus Evansella. The sequence continues at coordinate 76,633 of NZ_JARUKY010000014.1, read as the reverse complement.
TTGAGGTTGAAGTGAGACGTTCACACTTCAACAGTTGGAGGGGGAAATAGAATGAAACAAATGGAATATGAATTGAAGGTTCATTTTGGTGATACAGATCCAGCAGGCATTGTTTTTTACCCAAATTATTACCGTTGGATGGATCAATCTACCCATCATTACTTTACGAAGATTGGTTTCCCAACATCAAAGCTAATCAATGAAGATGGCATTGGTATTCCCATTGTGGAAGCAAAGTGCCAATTTAAGGCACCACTGTTATTTGATGATATGGCTGTTGTACGATCCGCTATCGTAGAGGTGCGGAACAAGGTTTTTACCATTGAACATCAATTTTTCCGTGAAGAAAAAAAGGTCGCAGAAGGATATGAAATTCGTGCGTGGTGTGACATCAGTCAAAAAAGACCAAAAGCCATGCCAATTACCAATGATGTAAGAAATGCCATTGACCAGTTTCAACTGGCATAAATAATTGATTTTTCGTAGGAGGTTATATAGGTGAAGTTAATTAATTACCGTATAGGAGAGGATGTTCGGGCAGGTGCCGTTAAGGAAGATAAAGTGATTGATTTAAACCGTGCGTATGTAGCAATGTTAAAATCGCGAGGGGAAACTCGTGTAGAGGAGACAGGTGCTGCTTTTGTTCCTTCGAATACGATCGATTTTATGGAAGGGGGAGAACGAAGCCTTCGGGTAGCGTATGAAGCCATTCAATATGCACTTTCTAATGAAGTAGGAAATACAACCATTGTGCGTAATAAGAACGAAGTAAAGATCGAAGCGCCTGTCCTTAAGCCAAACAAAATTATTTGTGTTGGTCATAACTACAGAGCTCACATTTTGGAAATGAAGCGGGAGATTCCTGAATTTCCAGTGGTTTTTGCTAAGTTCAATAACGCTATTATTGGGCCAGAGGATGATATTCCTTTTCCATCGATTACAGAAAAGTTGGATTATGAGGCGGAGCTTGCGGTCGTTATTGGTAAACAATCGAAAAACGTGCCAAAAGAAGAGGCATTGGAATATGTGGCGGGATATACGATCGCAAATGATGTAACTGCACGGGACTTGCAACGTCGGACGATTCAATGGCTGCAAGGAAAAAACTTAGACGGCAGTGCACCATTGGGACCTTGGCTTGTAACGAAAGATGAGATCCCCAACCCTCATGAACTAGAGATTTCCTTAAACGTGAATGGGGAGGAAAGGCAACGTTCCAATACGTCAGACCTCGTTTTTAACGTCAATCATCTTGTAGCGTTCTTATCAAGTATTATGACGCTGGAACCAGGCGATGTTATCTGCACGGGTACACCAGGTGGCGTCGGATTTGCACGTGATCCACAAGTATTTTTACAGGACGGGGATGTGGTTCAAATTGAGATTGAAAAGATTGGGAAACTGACTAATCAAGTCAAGGCTGTCCAATCTCCAGTAAAGGTGGGAGAATAATGGACACCGTAAAAAACTATCAATCTGACATGAATACGCATATCGACACGATTATTCATAAAGTGAAAGCGTTATCTGAAGAGGAGATTCGGTTTAAGCCAGCGGAGGATGTATGGTCCATTATGGAAATCATCTGTCACGTAGAAGAGGTTATTCCTTATTGGATGAATGAATTAATCCGAACGATCGAAAATCCAGGAACAGCATGGGGAAGAGGACTTCAGGATGAAGCGAGGCTAGCAGCCGTTTCTCGTGCTCCTGAAAGAGAAGTTAAGGACGTTCTTGTAGGGATCGAAGAAGCAAGAAACGAGGCTAATGCTCTATGGGAAAAAATTAGTGATGATCAGTTGAAAGTAGTAGCTCCACACCGAAATCCGAAGTTTGGTGTCAAGCCGATGACCTTTCTAGTTGAGCATTTTATTACAGATCATTTAAAAAAACATGGATGGCAAATAGAACGAAATGTAGAGGAAATAAAAAATTAAATTGAAAGAGGAGGATGACAGCAATGGCAGAAGCAAACTCTTTTTTTCAAAGCAAAGAAGTGCAGGATTTTAATAAGGATATTCAGCAATTTCATCTAGGACCTTTATGGAATGCTATCCCTGATCTTATGCATAAGCAACCGAAACCGGATGCCGTTCCTTATTTATGGAAGTGGGAAGTGCTAGAGAAGAAGCTTCAGGAAGCTACACAAATCTTCACACCAGAACGAGGTGGAGAGAGACGGGCAATCTTTTTCCAAAATCCAGGTTTTCAAGGGAGACAGCCGTGGGGATGGGCCTCAACAACGAACACACTCTATGCTGCTGTTCAGTTGATCTTACCTGGTGAAGAAGCGCCATCTCATCGTCATACGCAAAATGCCATGCGCTTTATCACAAACGGAAGCGGTGCATACTCTATCGTTCAGGGACAGAAGATTTATATGGAAGAAGGGGATTATTTGATCACGCCTGGTGGGTTATGGCATGGTCATGGTCACGAAGGGGAAAAACCGATGATCTGGATGGACATTTTGGATATTCCTATAATCTACTCTGCGGCAGGGACATTCTTTGAAGGACACCCTGATGGATTAGAACAACCTTCATTGCCGAATAATTATGGATCCCGTCGCTATCAAGGAGGATTAGTCCGTCCAATTTCAGATCGCACTCCACAAGTTGCTCCTGTTGGATCATATAAATGGGCGCAAACGGAAGCTGCATTAAACGGCCTGAGTGACTTTGAACCTGATCCGTTCGATGGTATTGCTGTGGAGTATATTAACCCTTCCACAGGTGGAACGGCCAATCCAACGATGGGTGCTTGGATTCAAAAGCTACCAGTTGGCTTCCATTCCAAGGCACATCGCCATACGAATTCAAGTATTTATCATGTGTATGAAGGGGAGGGGTATAGTGTCATTAACGGTGTCCAATATTATTGGTCCAAAGGGGATTACTTTGTTATTCCAAACTGGGCATGGCATGAGCACGTTAATACGTCTACGAAGGACGCTATTCTTTTCTGTTCCAATGACCTTCCTATTATGGAAAAGCTAGGTTTGCAGAAGGAAGAGGCGTATGAAGCGAACAAAGGCTATCAAGAGATTACAGGTGAATTTTCTCCTCTGCTTGTGATGTAATTGAATTGCCGTACCTTGATTTTGTCGTAGTGATTAAGGTGCGGTTTTTGTTTCAGTTTTAATGAGCTTTACTGAATTCGATTCGATCATATTTGTTGTATCGTATGGAGCTGAAGTTCTACTGTGCTTAACTGTGAAAAGGAGTATGAAAGTAGGGAGAGGATGGCATGTCTCAGATTACAGAAAAAACAAATGTTGATATTTATGGACCAAATGGACAGAATGTTGAAATACTCATAAGGCGCTTATCTCAGATTCAATGGTATGAGAATATAGGGGATAAGATGGTCAATATTGACTTAGAGGATACGATTAAAAGGTTTACAGATTTTTTTCAAGTAGAAGGTGTGGAGGTAGTGGCTTTATCTAAAGAGCAGTTACCTGATTTTTTTGAAGGGATGAAGTTATCTAGCAGTCCGTTGTGGGGGAATTTGAATCAAATCCCTCAGGACATCAAAAAGGAACTTGTTCAATCCGAACGGGAAGACCTTATGGTATACATCAATGATATGATTCCTGAACTAGTTTTCCATGGAGCATATGACGGTGCCTTTAGACAGTTGGAACAGCTAGGCCGGAACCCCATTAGTATTTGTACAGGTGCAGCGATGACCATTGCCGGATTAGCGGTTGCCTGGGAAATGATCGGTGATCAGGAAGGTTGGGAGGTCAATCCCTTTGTGCTGTTAGTTGATGTTTTAGAAAAAGGCCACCTTCCATTAGGGTTATATGAAGGTAGATTTTATTGTGCATGAGGAAGTGCCAGACCCCCAGTGCGGTAATTTTAATGTGCTGGGGGTTTGGTACTTTTATTTTTGTTTAGCGTAAATTATAGAATTCAACCTTATGGATAACCTTTTTGTTTTGGTGATGAGAGAACGTCTTGATTTGTTCTTATATAATCTTGAAAACAGTAAGACGTAAATTGCGGGCACATAGAAGCCAGCCAATGAACTTGCAAAAGGGAAAAAGAGATTTGCAGGCACATAGAAGGTCGCCAATGAACCTGCAAATAGTGAAAAAGAGATTTGCAGTCACTTAGAAGCGCGCTAATGAACCCGCAAAAGAGAAAAAGCATATTTGCGGGCAAATAAGATGGAGACAAGCATGAAGTTGATCTATTGGTAGAAACGAAATTAAGGGGGATTGATAGTCTCATTATTGTACACATTGAATCGCAAGCTAATTTCCAAAAGCATTTTAATGAAAGAATGTTTATCTATTTTAGTAAGCTTTATCAAAAATATCGCCGCAAAATCCTTCCCATTGCTATATTTAGCTATGATACTCCGAGAGAAGAACCCAATTCATTATTAATGAACTTCCCATTTGCAGAAATACTTCACTTTAACTATTTATCCATTGAATTGAAAAAGAAAAATTGGCGTGATTATATTAGGAATGAAAACCCAGTAGCTGCGGCATTGTTAAGTAAAATGGGTTATAATATGGATGAACGTATTGAAGTAAAAAAAGAATTTTTTAGAATAATTATTCGGCTAGAACTAGACAAAGCTCGGGAATCCTTATTAACTGGTTTTTTCGAGACATATTTAAAATTAACCGATGATGAGGAATATCGATTTAAAGAAGAGGTGAAAGCAATGGATCCAAAGGAAGGGGAGAGAATTATGGAAGTCATCACTTCTTACGAAAGAATAGGAATGGAAAAAGGAATGGAAAAAGGGATTGAAAAAGTTGCTAAGCGGATGTTAGAAAAAGGGAAGCAAGTGGATGAAATTGCAGAGCTAACGGGTTTGTCTATTGTTGATGTGGATCGCCTTAGGGAAGAGATAAGCAAAAATTAATCATTATATACTCGTTACACCCCCCCCAGTTGTTCAATTTTTGTGAAATTATTTTAGATGCTCTTCTTAGATTTTTTTATATTCGTTTCCAAGTATTATTAAGAATATGTTGTTTTCCTCTACATTTTAATGTCTACAAAGAATACGCTTTTACCCCTACATATTTATAATTCCAATAAAAAAATTAGCATATGGCTTTTAATCACATAGTTATCCTTCTTAATGAAAGAACTGTAATGCTTGTCGTATAAAATTTTGAACAGATTATAAAAAAAAATTTTATAGTTAGTGTCGACTAAAAAGAAGATAAGTGCTAGACTCCCCAGTACGGTACAACTTCACCATGACGAGGGTACCATTATTCCTAAAAGTGCAGTACTTAAAGTGAGAATTTGTCAGTATAGTATATTAAAGTTACTAGTCTCCCAGTTAAGTAAATATTACCTCGATGTGGTCAAGTATACACTTAAAAACAAAACACTTCGCTAGCGTGCAAAATAATTGGAGGGAGTTTCGATGAAAGCAATTGTGTACACGAAATACGGAGGACCTGAAGTTCTTCAATTAAAAGAAGTTGAAAAGCCTATTCCAAAAGATAACGAAATCATGGTTAGGGTATATGCCACACCAGTAAGTTTTGGAGATATATTGGGTCGTTCATTTAAAGATGTCTCTCCTAGCCAATTCTCGATGCCCTTTCTCTTTTGGATTCCAGCAAAAATTGCTTTTGGTATTAGCAAACCAAGAAAAAGAATTTTGGGTAGTGAGTTCTCTGGAGAAGTGGAATATATAGGAAAAGACGTAAAACGATTTAAACCAGGTGATCAAGTTTTTGGATATGTTGGGCAAAACTTTGGTGCATATGCTGAATATTTATGTGTGCCTGAAAAAGGAATCGTAACTATTAAACCATCGAACCTTTCATATGAAGAAGCTTCTACCATTCCTTATGGGGCAATAATGGCCCTAAATTTGCTTAGAAAAGTAAACGTTCAGCCTGGGCAAAAAATCCTTATTAATGGTGCTTCAGGAGGAATAGGTTCTGCAGCCGTTCAGCTTGCAAAGTACTTTGGTGCAGAAGTTACTGGGATATGCAGCACTCCAAGATTAAAATTAGTAGAATCACTTGGGGCTGATAAGGTAATAGATTATACGAAAGAAGATTTTACGAAAAATGGGGAAACTTACGATCTTATCTTTGACATATTAGGCAAGAGCTCGTTTGCAAGGTGTAAACAATCCCTCCGGAAAAACGGCCGCTATCTTTTAGCTAGCTTTAAAACAAAACAACTATCTCAAATGCTATGGACGTACGTTTTTTCTAATAAAAAAGTTATTTGTGCATTAGCATTGGAAAAAAACGATGATTTAATTTTTATAAAAGAGCTTATTGAGGTTGGGAAGTTCAAAACAGTGATTGATAAGTGTTATCCACTGGAAAATACCGCAGACGCACATAGCTATGTGAAAAATGGAAACAAAAGAGGAAATGTAGTGATAACTATAAATTAACTATAATGGTGCCTGACCCCATCGAGGGTCAGGCACCATTATTATGTTCACAAGAAATCCATAAATCAACTAACAACGGTTAGCAAATTACATCTATAATACTATCGAGGTTTTACGTGAAAGTTTTGAATGGAGGAAGAATTTTGCTAGATAGATTAAGGGGGGATACGAGTGAAAAACATTTCAATGATACATATAAATGGAAAGGCTTTCATTTATGGGGGGATTTTTTATACCACAATCGTAATTTTATGGCCGATATTCATGGTTTTAGCTGAATTGGAAGGGGATATTCAAGGACAACTACTGACTATTGCTGATAATCCATCCATTTACAGGTGGAATTTTGCTATCGCATCGATGATTGCACCAGCCATATCTTTCTTGATAATCCTACTTGCCTTCGGTATTTCTGTTCAAAAAAGAACCCCTATTCTTCATTTGGTTGGAGTAATTTTTTTGGTACCATACGTTATATTAGTAAGTATTTCGTACATCTCACAATACACGATTCTATTTAAGTACCTTTCCATAGGCAACATGGAATTGGCAAGTCAGTGGTATTTTCAAAATGTTGATTCAATGGCTTATTTTCTAAATCAATTAGGATATAGCTTTTTTGCTGTTAGTGCCTTGTTGATAGGGTATAAATTTCTCTATGAAAAGGGGCTACCAAGGGCGATTGGTATATTGTTAAGCATGTCGGGATCTTTATCCATTGTGGCATTCATCGGGTACATTGGAAAAAACGATTGGTTAACTGGAAGTACTATAGTAAGTGGAATATTAACAGTACCTATTGGAATTTTAGTCATCATTTTAGGGTTTAGAATACAACGGAAAGGAATGGTTTAGGTAATCCATTTCAATATTGGAGAGGAGAATGGGAAATGGTTGATGGGCAATTGGTGTACGGTGAAGTAGCCCTTGGTTTTGAAAAAGTGAAAGAGGAATTCAAAAGGAACTTTGTTGAACGTGAAGAATTAGGAGCAGCTTGCACGATTTATTACAAAGGAGAGAAGGTTGTTGATCTATGGGGAGGGCTGAGAGAGGAAAAGGAAAAGTGGAAGGAAAACACTAAGGTCTTAATTTTCTCAGCCACAAAGGGAATAGCAGCCATTGTCTTTGCTAAATTACATTCCGATGGATTGATAGACTATGAGGAAAAAATCGCTACGTACTGGCCTGAATTTAGCCAAAAGGGGAAGGGAAATATTACTGTTAGGCAATTATTATCCCATCAATCAGGATTAGTTTTACTGGAGGAGAAGCTTTCTATTTCAGAATTAGATAACTTCAATAAAACGGCTGAAATTATTGCTAAGGCTGAGCCAATGTGGGAGCCTGGGAAGTTCCAAGGTTATCAAGCTACTACAATAGGTTTTTTCATGGGAGAGCTAGTAAAGCGGGTCGATAGAAAGGGACGAAGCCTGGGACAATATTTTAAAGAGGAGATTGCCGAACCGTTGCAGCTTGACTTTCATATAGGGCTCCCAGATGATGTTGCTGATGATGAGATTAGCCAGATTAAAATGGTTAACCCTTTATTAGCGTTAGTAAACATAAGGAAGATGCCTCCTGGTATTAGAAAAGTTATGCTTAATGTGACGTCTCCATTTGTGAAGTCTATGACGTTAGTAAAGGGATATGATCCGAATAAGAGGGAAACATGGAAGGTGGAACAGCCTTCAGGAAATGGGATAGGTACAGCAAGGGCAGTCGGTTACCTTTACAGCGTACTAGCCAACGGAGGTAAGGAACTAAATTTGGTCCCGTCTACGATTGAAGCAATTGCTGGACCTCACGAGCAACCTTCAGAAGGATATTTAGATAGGGTTATGAATATAGAAACACGCTACGGATTAGGGTTTATGAAACCGGACCCAACCTTCCAGTTTTCAAAGAATCCAAAGGCATTCGGCTTCCTAGGAGCAACAGGATCTTTTGCTTTTTCTGACCCTAATAAGGTAGTTGGCTATGCATATTTCACAAGAAAAATGGGTTACTACGGTGTTAACGATCCAAGAGAGAGGACAATCCGAGAAACAATGTATGAATGTATAGAAAAAATAGAAAGGAAATCCATAAAAACTATATGCAAAGAAAGTTGATTCAAAGGCCCTGCCCCAGTATTGAAAAAACTGTACTGGGGGTTTTATTCGCCCATTCTTCCTCTATTTGTTTCCTGAAATTAGACGATTGCATAATATACTTGAAATAGGAGTAACACGTGGGAGGAGAAAAAAGATGTATTGGAATCCGTGGTATCACCAGCAAATGAATTATCCAAATCAAAATCAATGGAACGGTAATTGGAGCCAAGGTTATTATTATGGGAATTATTCTTATGAGAACGCTGTAGTAAAAGATTATGGACCTGAGCCTTTTGTAATCAATATAGAAGAGGCTACGAAAAGAAATAATACATTTCGTACGGCACTTTGGACAGGGGAGCATCTACAAATAACCTTGATGAGTATAAATGTGGGGGAAGATATAGGTTTAGAAGTACATCCTCATCTTGACCAGTTCCTACGCATTGAAGCGGGGCAAGGTGTGGTTCAAATGGGGGATAGTAAAGAGACGCTAAACTATCAACAGGAAGTGTATGCAGATCATGCAATTGTGATCCCAGCTGGGAAATGGCACAACCTTATTAATACAGGAAATACCCCACTAAAGCTTTATTCCATTTATGCACCTCCACAACATCCACATGGAACCGTTCATGAAACAAAAGAAATTGCAATGGCAGCAGAAACGGAGCATCATTCATAAAACTCACTCTCTGTTTATTTATTTGACCTACGGCTAAACATTACTCACACTAAAAAGGGATAACCAACCATGATCATCATGAGGTTATCTCTTTTTATATTTTATTTTTAGAATTCTTTTCTTAAAAAGTGCGATAAATATAAAGACATATCGTCTAATTAATTACAGAGTCAAAAAAATGGAGGAAGCATTTATGTCGAAACAACAAATTATTTCAGATTGGTTTCACCAATACAGTGATGACATTTATCATTTTTTGATATATCGCATGGGTTATGTTGACGTAGAAGACGTTGTGCAAGAGGTATTCATCAGGGCTATAAAAGGATTAGATTCCTTTCAAGGTGATTCACATCCGAAAACCTGGCTTTTTACCATTGCTCGAAATACTGCAGTGGATGAAATAAGAAAAAGAAGTAGGAACAAATGGAAAAGCTACTTAACTTTTGATGCAAAACAAGAACCTATTGTTGAAGAAACACCAGAAAAAATAATTGAATCAAGTGAAGAAAATAAAGAATTATATCTGGCGATTCAATCATTGAAAACAAATTATCGAGAAGTTGTTATTCTGAGGGGAATTAAAGACCTCTCAGTAAAAGAGACTTCCTTAATTTTAAATTGGTCAGAAAATAAAGTTCGTTCCACTTTTCATCGCGCTAAAAAAGTACTACAAAAGGAGCTGCAAACAGAATTAGGGGGAATATACAGTGAGCAATAAGAGAAGTCATTTGGATAAAAAATTGCAAAATATGCCTAAGCCAAATATACAAGATGATAAAAAGAATGAGATGCACCAATCATTGATGGAATTTAGTCATGAATTTGAAAATGAGAAAAGGAGAGGATTTCGTATGAAAAGGTTTATGGCGGGAATAGGAGGAATTACAGCAGCAGCGTTAGTCGCATTCTTGATTATCACTTCTTATGAGGAAGATCCGTCAAACTTGGCAGGAGATCAATCACAAAATAATGATAACGATACAAATGTTCCTGCAAATGATCCAGATAGGGATGATGGGACAGAGGATAAAAACGTTCAAATAGATGGGGAAAATGATGGAACAACAAAAGATTCAGATTCAGATGAAGATGTTATTGATGCGTTAGAAAAGTACAATGTATTTTCAGACTTTAGTCTTTACCATCCGAGCTATTTAAGTGAAGCAAGGACATTTTATGAAAGTGAAAACACAGACTTTATATTAGCATACGGTCACCACGCCAATGCTGTAACGAAATATGAATTGTTTGATGTAAAGGATAATGAAGTGAAAATGATACGTAGTGTCGTTGATGAAACAGACTTTGAAAGGATTGAATCCATCCTTCATGTAGATAACTGGGAAGAAGCGATGGTGGAGTATTTACTTGACGAAGCAGAACCTATGGAGGAAATGTTCTTTACTTACGATGAAGAGCAGTCTGAGACAGAAGTGGTAATAGAAGGTGAAACATACATGCTCTATCCTGTACATGTAGGAGAACACGAAACATTCTTTTTCAAGGAAGGAAAGGGTATTTGGGTAAAACTTTATGAAGATGAAGATACAATTAATATGTATGGTGATGAGCAAAAAACATTCCGTATCGAAGAAGAATAGTTGCATAGTTTAAAGACAGGACTGCTGTGCTAAAGTAGGTGCCTGACCCCAAGTACGGTTCAACATCACCGTGTCGAGGGTCAGGCACCTTTTGTATGTTTGGCTATTAATCTCATAGGGTAGTTCACTAGAAAGGAATTTCTTTCTTAGAGACATGTAAGGGATATTCATGAACAAAGACAACTTTGATAAAAAAATGAAGGGTGATTCTAATGACGGACGAATTTAAAAAAGAAGAAAAACATCATCATCATAAACAAGAAAATCCAAGCTTAGTAGGAGCAACCTTTATTAAATACTTCTTTATAGCAGTAATTACTATTGTAATCCTTTTCTTTATTGTCTCTTACATTTTACCGTTGTTTGATCAGGGAGAAGAAGAGGGTGAACAGAATGAAGGCAACGAAGAAGGAACGACTTTTGAAATAGAGATAGGAGATACAGAGGGTGAAGGGGAAGGTAATTGAAATACGCCCTTACTGTAAACGATAGGAAGACTAAAAATTTTATAAAAGCTCGTTTATTTTTTCAAGGATGGTGTCTGATCTCAAGTGTGGTGCAACATTACCGTGTCGAGGGTCAGGCACTATTTTTCCGTGATATAATAAAGAAAATTATTAAAGCGAGGGTATATCATGGCGAAACATCAGATCTATACAATGAGTGTGGCAAGAGTCTATCCCCTTTATATTGCGAAGGCGGAGAAAAAAGGACGTACGAAAACAGAAGTCGATGAAATCATCTGTTGGTTGACAGGATATAGCCAGGAAGAGTTAGAAGAACAACTGGAGAAACAGACAGACTTTGAAACTTTCTTTGCAGAAGCGCCAAAACTGAATTCTTCTCGGGCTTTGATCAAAGGTGTTGTTTGCGGTGTCCGAGTGGAAAACATCGAAGAACCGATCATGCGAGAAATTCGCTATTTGGATAAGCTGATTGATGAATTGGCAAAGGGAAAAGCGATGGAGAAGATTTTACGGAAATAATTTTAGGAGGGAATTAAATGGAGGGTCTTGAGAAATTTTTAGCTGGGATAGATAATCCTTTACATCGAGAAAGAACGGAAGAAGTATTTACATGGATAAAAAATAAATATCCCAATTTAAAGACAGAAATAAAATGGAATCAACCGATGTTTACGGACCATGGTACTTTCATTATTGGCTTTAGTGTATCTAAAAAGCATTTAGCTGTGGCCCCTGAAAGTGTCACCATCACGCATGTAGAGGAAGATATTGTGAAAGCTGGCTATGACTACACAAAGGAGTTGATACGTATTCCTTGGAAGGCTCCGGTTGAATATTCACTATTAGAGAAAATGATTGAGTTTAATATTTGGGACAAGGCCAACTGTTCTACCTTTTGGAGGAAATAAATATAATCGATCTACAGCATCGCTTTTACAAAAATACATGATATTTAATTTTCAAAACTCTAGTATGTGCAGTGGCAAGCATTTTTTCTTTAGAAATAAAGGGAGGTATATAATTGGACAAACCGAGGTTTATTTCAACGGAAAATAAAGAGGAAGTAAGAAGATTCATTGAAAAAAAGAAAGAAAAAGAGGAACAAGAAGCGACTGAGCTATATGAGCAAACACAAAAATCCATTAGAAACTTAAAAGAATTAGTCTTGAAAAATGGAATGAGCAGCGACGATAGAATAGAAGGAATTAGAAGAGAACGTGCACTCAAAATTGCTCTTAGAATGGTAATAGAAGGTGAGAAGGAAGCTAAAATAATCGCATATACAGAAATAACGAAAGAAGAAATGACCTTCCTATCTCAATTAGTTAAGTCAATTAGATCTGCTAAAGGTAACTATGAAGCTGAAGGTAATGAAGTGAAACCGCTTGATGTTGTTTTCAAATGTTTTGGGCGCACTGATCTAAAAGTAAATGTGAACGGATTATTCTTCGTGGAAATGCAGGAGGATGGAAGCATCAAAACGAGGGATGAAACTTTTTAATTGAAGGTAATAGTATAGGCAAAAAAGATTTCTCTAAGTTTTCTGTCGGTGAATTTTTTGAAAAAATTTATGAAGAATGAAAAAGCCCGACGTCATAATTAGAAATGGATGTCGGGCTTTTTTGTGCTTATTTCTTGCTAATAGAAATGTAGATTTAACTTTTATAGATACGTTTTTTGTGCAGTGTTTTACTTATAAACAAAGGTAAATGAAGTGGAACCAAAGTGAATCTCATTTTTTATAAAACATTAGATTTCAATAATTGTGAGTTTTATTAAATAAAATATGCTTATAAAATGGATTAGCATAATAAACAATATTCAGTATGTTATGGGTATATCGTTGTATGAAAAAGCATTATAATTGCATAATAAATTTTAAGTCTTTAGTATAAACATACAGAAAAAATAGGAGGTATTATATTGAATTCCAAATACCAACCAATATTTGAGGAGTTTACATTTAAAAGTGGTGTTCGTATAAAAAATCGTATATTAATGGCACCAATGACGAATTTTGCATCAAAAGAAAACGGCATTGTGAGTGATGAAGAGCTGCCATATTATAAAGAACGTTCTGGTGGTGTAGGGGCAGTTATCACTGCTGTTGCTTACGTCACGAGAGACGGAAAAGGTTTCGTGAATGAAATAAGTGCTGATTCTGATGAAATGATACCAGGACTAAAACGTCTTGCAGATACAATTAAAGGAGAAGGAGCAAAAGCTATATTGCAAATTTTTCACGCAGGAAGGATGGCACCACCTGATTTATTAGAAGATAGACAATCGGTAAGTGCAAGTGCTGTTGCTGCGGAAAGACCTGGGTTAGTAACACCAAGAGCATTAACTGAGACAGAAATTGAAACCATTATTCAAGCTTTTGGAGATGCAACGAGACGTGCTATTGAAGCTGGTTTTGATGGAGTTGAAATCCATGGAGCAAATACATATTTAATACAACAGTTTTTTTCTCCACACTCCAATCGTCGAACAGATCAGTGGGGAGGTACGATTGAAAAAAGAATGGCATTTCCGTTAGCAGTTATTGATAGGGTAAAAAGTGCAGTAAATGAATTTGCTAAGCATCCTTTTGTTGTGGGCTATAGAATTTCTCCAGAAGAGGTTGAAAACCCTGGAATAACAATGGCAGATACATTAACATTTGTAGATGCGTTAGCAGAGCAAGATTTAGACTACTTACATATCTCCGTTCAAGATTTTTGGCAAGGATCTATAAGAGATGAGGAAGATAAACAATCTAGAGTGTTATTAATTCATGAACGGGTTGGGAATAAAGTTCCGATTATCGGTGTAGGATCATTGCATACACCGGACGATGTGAATAAATCATTTGAAACAGGGGTACCACTCCTTGCACTAGGTCGTGAACTTATTGTGGAACCTAAGTGGATTGAAAAGGTAGCAGCAGGTGAAGAAGATTCGATTGCCACAACGTTAACAGAAGATGATCAAGAAAGGTTAATCGTACCTGATGCTCTATGGTCAGCAATAATGAATAGACCTGGATGGTTCCCAGTTGTAAAAAAATAGTTGGAGAAAGGGACCTGGGATTGGGGAGAGAGGAAACTTTCTACGGGAAATTGGAGCAACGACCTTTCTCCCCTAGGAATACATGGATGTTTTATTTTATGGAGACTACCTGTTTATTAAGGGAATTTGTAAATATAACTCAGGAGAACCGTCCCCACGAATTTCCCTTGGATAATGGATGATGAAGAAACTCGGTTAATGCTTTTAGCGTTGGAGCAGACAATGGAAGTGTTTAATGGCAGAAATTGTTCAAAGAGAATTAATAAAGATGTTCCAGTCAATTGGTAGTATTCCAGATAACTTATTGATGAATAGGAAAACAGCTCAATTAATATCTCCACTTACAAAACGGTTACGCTTTGCTGTTCAAACTGATAATTATGTATCGATTGCTAAAATGGCCATTGAAGAAATGGAAAATAGTCTTCCTTTTTAAAGAAGAAGAATGGTCAAAGGATGGTGCCTGCCCAGTGCGTTGTAACTTCAATGTATCTGGGTCAGGCTTTTTTTGTTTTAAAAATGCTTTAAACCGGTATGTAAAGTAATAGAAGGAGTTTAGATTATAAGGAGGTGTAAGAAATGATGAATTATTTTTTCTCCAAAAGGAAAAGTCTAGTATTTTATTTTTTACTAGCAATGATACTACTATTGGTAGGGTGTGGATCTAGTTCTGATACATCAACTGATGTTGTAGGTGAAGAATTTAAATTCGTCCCTGAGAAAGTTACCATTTCGAAGGGAGAGGAAGTAACCATGACCTTTACTAATAACGATCAAGTATTTCACAACTTAATTGTTGATAATATCCCAACTTCGAATGGACATAATCAAATTTATTTAGAAGCAGAGGTGAATGAAGAAGATAGTGTTAGCTTTACTGCAACAGAAGCAGGAACGTATGAAATGTACTGTGATGAACCTGGACACGAGCAAATGGTTGGAACATTGGTTGTAGAGGAATAAATAAGAAAATCATCGACGTCCTGTCTCCTAGATAACTTTCAAAGTAAAAATTTTATACTTATCTTTTTAAAAAGGGGGAAATCCCTCTTTTTCTGTTTCTTCTAAAAAAACGGACTTGAGTTACCTTCTCTTAGCTATTAATGAACGAAATTTTGTTGTCTTTCGATAGATCCATCTTGTCTGTGTATAATAAGTCTAGTTTTTTGATTACTTGCTATGGATTGCGCTTTTTTTAATGCTTCTTTTTGGGTTTCATATACATAGCTTGCTCTCTCGGAATCCTCCCTTTTGATGGCCCAACCATCTGAATGAGGGACTACGTGTTGCGGTAGCGTTTGTTCGCCTACCCACTTTTTTGCTTGGGCTATTCCAATGGAGATAGCTCTTCCTTCTTCATACCCTTCTTCTGTAAGTCTATTAGCAATCTCAATCGCTTTTTCCTTAATAGGTCCTACTAGATTTTTCATTGATTCAGGATAATTATTCATATCCCATGGCATGAATATCAACTCCTAAAAAGTAGTTATAAAACTTTTTCCGAAATACACTTCATCTAAACGATCATTTAGGGTGGTGCCAGACCAGTGGTGCGTTGCATTTCACCACCGTACGGGGGTCAGGCCCTTTTTAAGAGCATAGCAGGGTTCTTGTGCTTTGTGTGGAATGTATCACTTAGACGCATATTTCATTTAAAAGAGACAAGTGACCTGTCGTCAAAAGGAGTGAACGAATTGACTGAAAATCTACGAAATTCACAAAAAAACAAATTAGTTTTACTTGATGCGGAGGATCATATTGCATTTTTTTCCAACAAGGTAGATGCAGATTATCATAGCCATAACTATATACAGGTTACATTAGGACTTGAAGAAGATTTTCAGATTAATATAGAGGAGAAAGAATTTCTTACAAGGGGTATCATTGTAGATTCAAATACGAGGCATAAGCTGCAAGGGAGCAAAAAGTGGCAAATGTATTTATTAATCAATCCTGAGTCTGCTTTTGGTGAAGCTATAAAGAGTAACTTTTTACGTGAACATGAAGTCAATATCATAGAATATAAAGATATTAATATCGCAATTGGTCCAGATATTTACGATCTGATAGAAAAAATCACTTCTGAAAAATATTATGATTTGTTAAAAAGAATTAAAGAATTGCTTAAGGTTACTCCAAATAAAGTAAACAACGAAATTGATAAACGGGTATTAGACCTACTAGCTTATATTGAATCTCAACCATTGGATGAGTTAACCGTTAAAGAATTAAGTCAAATCGTATTTTTATCCGAAAGTAGGTTATCTCATTTATTTAAGGAAGAAACAGGCGTTTCTTTAACGAGTTACATATTACATGTGAAGTTAAAAAAAGCATTTTACTTAATCTTTCATGGAGCAAATATGACTGATGCGGCGATGGAAGCAGGCTTTAACAGTCCATCACATTTTTCACGTAGCGTTCGAGATAAATTAGGTATGGCTCCTAGTGTAATTGTAAAAGGTAGCAGATATTTGCAAGTTTGAGAGTGGTACCCCCTTTATAATAAAAAATAGAAAGGGTGATCACATGAAAAAGTATTTAGAATCAACCAAGTTACTAGACTTTCATTCCTCAGAAATTCAAGAGTTAATTAGAGATAAAAAATGGAGTGAGTTTGAATTAAATGATGAAGAAAAAATTGCTACGGTGTACGACTTTGTAAGAAATGACATAAAGTTTGGTTATAATCGAGGGGATGACATACCAGCTTCTGAAGTGTTAAAAGATGGATATGGACAGTGCAATACAAAAAGTATTTTGTTAATGGCCCTACTGAGGGGGATCGGTATTCCCTGTAGGATACACGGTTTTTTTATCGATAAAAAAATGCAAAAGGGTGCATTGACAGGGATTATCTATAGATTAGCTCCTAGAGACATTGTTCACGCGTGGACGGAAGTATATTTCAATAATAAATGGTTAACTTTAGAAGGTGTTATTATTGATGACAAATACCTATACCAAGTACGTGACAAATTAAGTAAATATAATGATGGTTATATAGGATTTGGTATATCTGTACAGGATAAAGAGAAGATAAGTCTGTGCTGGAACGGTAATAGCACTTATATTCAAAGCTATTCTATAACGAAGGATTTAGGATTGTTTCATAGCCCTGATGATTTTTTTAATGAATATAATAATACGAAAAATAAATTTAAGAAAGCTATCTTTAATATGTTACGGAAAAGAATAAATAAGAAGCTGGATACTATAAGAAGAGGGACGTAGTATTAACTGGGAAGGGTGGTGCCTGCCCCCCCAGTGCGTTGTGGAAGATAATGTTTGTGAAAAAGAAAGTAGTTAAGGTTGATTAATAAAAGAGCAAAAATCTATAGAGATTCGTGCTCTTTTTACATACTAAAGTATTTATTTGATTCATTAAGATGGTTTTAATGGTCGTCGGTTGTTATCAAAGGTAAACCCTTCTCCAGAAACTTCTTTTACATCATTAACAGAGAAAAATGCATATGGATCCACTTCATTAATGAGGTTTTTTAATTGAATAAGCTCGGTTCGATTGACAACGCAGTATAAAATTTCACGTTCGTCAGAAGTAAAGCTTCCTTTTCCTGTTAACACCGTTGATCCTCGACTCATACGATCAATGATTGCTTGAGATAGTTCCTCCGTTTTCGACGATATTATCATGGTGGACTTTGCGGCACTTGCCCCTTCAATAATAAAATCAATTACACGACTGCCGATAAACACGGTAATTAGTGTGTACATTGCGTTTGTGAGGGATAAGTGAATGAGAGAAAAGGTGATAACAAAGGCATCAAAGCTAAACATGAATCGACCGAGACTCATCCCAATATATTTTTCAGCTAATCGTGCGAGTAAATCAACTCCCCCGGTCGTTCCGCCAGCACGAAAAATCATTCCTAATCCAGCCCCGGAAGATACACCAGCAAAGATGGAGACGAGAATCATATCATCTTGTAATGGAAGGTGAGTGACAGGGTATAACTCGAACAGTCGTAATGAAACAGACAGTGAAACAGTTCCTATTAAAGTATATATAAGCATTAATCTTCCCAATAATTTATATCCAATTAGAAATAATGGAATGTTTAATAAAAGGTTAGAGAGGGATGGCTCGATAGTAAACAAATAATAAAGTAATAATGTAATGCCAGTAAAGCCTCCGTGTGCCAGACCATTTTGTAAATTAAAGTGTATAATCCCAAATCCAAAAATTAATGTACCGATAAAAATAATTAAAATGGATTTTAAACGAACCCCTTGAAATAGGTGAGACATACTCCTAACCCCCTTTTGTTAAAAGAATTAATAAAAATCTTCGAATTTGAATGGCATCTAGTAGTCAGAACGACGATGATTTAACCGTTGCCCACAGGACGTGGGCGTTCTTAGGTTAAATTGAGGCGCCTTGCGCTTTTCTTATTAACCAGACGAAATTATAACATAGCTTTATCCCCTACCCAATAGTATTTAGAGCTTTTAAGAAAAGATTATATATTCAGATAGTAGTAAGCGATTTCAATCGACCAAAGCGTTAGAGGATTTGCTCTATAATTTTCAATAATCACAGTGGCAATAAGACACAAAAGTTTCATTATATAGAAAAATATAGTAAATAGTGTGAATGTACCTATTTGAATGAATTTCATAAAGAATAATTTGTTAAAAAAGACGCACATTATTTTCGATTGCAGTGGAAGACGGGGACTCTTGCGGGAACAGCATGAGCTGAAAAGCCATTTTTGATTAGTACTACAGGCTTGTGATAATAGTATAGAATTAGAGATTGATAATCATGAATTTGTGAATGAACAAGTTTTGGTTTGAGATGCTTATAACATTAACATTCCAATTGCAACAACTAAGCACATTAAAAATATGTATGTGGATTCACTAAATGGTAATAACACAGAGAATTGAATGAAGTACCTGACCCTCAGTGCGTTGCAACTTCACCGTATTGGGGGCTAGGTACTTTTCTTTAAAAGGACAACAAGCAGTTAAATTCCGCTGGTTGTCCTTTGTTTTGCACAAAACCCTTTTTAAAACTGTCCCTACGAATTCATGAATAGATTGCATGAATATCCGCAAACTACTAAAAATGAATCGTATGGGATTGGAGTTAGCTTATATGGATAACAATGAATATCGGGATCAGATCTATCAGAAAACGGAAGAAATGAACCAAATAATATCAACATATTGGAATGATTATTCTCATATGGGTACATGGCAGTTCTGGTCGGTTGTTCTGATCTTGGTACTTCCGCTTATCCTTCTTATAATCTTGGTTGACAGAGAACGTATATTTGAAATTTTTTTCTACGGATACACGATTCATATACTGTGGACATACGCTGCTAACTTTTTAGAAGGCTACAATTTTTTAATCCACAATTATTTCTTGACACCATTTTTGCCAACATCGCTGAATATGACAGCATCGGCACTACCAGTTGGTTTCCTGTTGGTCTACCAGTACAGTACGAATCGCGGGAAAAACTTTTATCTCTATGCGGTTATCATGTCTGCTCTGTTTGGAATTGTTTTTGCCACTGTATCCGATTGGATCGGATTAATAACATTCAGTAAAGGAATGAATCAACTTTACCTCTTCTCCATTGATATTGCCATTGCCTTTGTAGCGTACTGGTTCACTCGTTTTATTAAGAGAGTGCGGGAGAATGCAGGATAGAGAGTAGAGGGGATCTGAGAATTTATGTTTATAATAATGATAATGAGTTTTTGAATTACCTTTGTGAATTGATAATAGCAAACTAAATAGTAGAGAATCAATAAATGAAGGTTACCTTTTGAATTTTTCAAGGTATCCTTTTTTATGTTCATGAAGTTAATGTTTAATTTTGTTGAGTCTCAATGGTTTTGAAAAAATCATTAGAACCGTCCCTGTGAATCCTGTGAATCCTGCGATTTTCTCTATCCTTCATCATCGTCATCATCGTCTTCTTCTATCAAATCTATTACTTCTTCTAATTTAAATAATAATATCATCTCTTTTTTTATGACATTTTTTAAAGTTTTATTCATCTCCTTGTTGAGCTCCAATAGCTCCTCATATGATACATCCTTTACTTTTAAATTTGGGAGTGTGCCTAAGGATGATTGAATTTTTTCCGCTTCTGCATGGAGAATGTGAGCCAAGCCCAATTCTTCATAAGCGATGGATAATAATAAAAGGTTGATTGTATCATCCCTGTCCACACGAATCTCTGGTTTGATATCCGGTACTCTTGAAAAATCCATAAGAAAACCTCCTAATACATTTGCGTTATTTTATGCTATTCGTTGTCAATTGATTGGGCAAAACACTTAATTTTTCTATTCCCCTTCGATCAAGGTGGAATGTCTAATCTGTTTTTTTAGATAAGCATAAAATATTAGAAAAGTTCGTACAGGAGTTGGTTGGAATATGGTTCGTATACAGTTAAATAATAAGAAACTGGGCAACAACTGTTATTTATCATCTGAAAAAATGGAAGAACTTCAGTTAAAGGAAAATGGGAAATATACTCTTTCTCTAGGGAAAGATAGTAGGGAAGTGATTTTTTATGAACTCAAAAGTGAGCAAAGTACTTTAATTATCTCAAAAGAGTTATTCAGGGATGTTAGTTTGGACAGTGCTGAACTGAATATATGGAAGCAGGGGAATACAATTAAGTTAGGTCCAGTAGTAGCCGTTTTTATGAATGAAGGCTACACGACAGCTATAGGTCGGGGAAAAGTACCAATGTTTATTCATAACCATGAGAAAGCTTCTATGGAATCGAAATGTATGAGCTACTATTTCAGTATTCATGATGTGGATTGGACAAGAGAAAAAATCTACGGATACAGATGGATAAAGGATGAATGGAAAAAGGAATGGATGCCTCTTCCCGATGTCCTTTATGATTATGGTGCCTCCTTTATGCCATGGGAAAAGGAATTAGTGAAAGAAATTCGGACAAAACTGAAGTCACAAATTGATATTCGTACGATTAACAGCAAAGACTATTTAGGGAAATGGAATTTATATAAAGCACTGGCAGCGCTTCCTGAAGTACAGGATTATTTGCCTGAGACTAAAAGATATCAAACCTTTCAAGACCTTGTTTCTATGCTAGAAGAGCATAACTATATTTTTCTTAAATCCTATTACGGAAGCAGGGGACTTGAGGTCATGTCAATTGAGAAAGTGCAGAATAAATATATAGTGAACTTTCTAAAGCAACAATTGGAAATAGAAAAACTGGAAACTCTTGATGAGCTAAAAAAATGTATTGATAACTTCTTAAAAGAAGATAAGCGATATATTATTCAGCAAGGCATTAAGGTTCTTAAATACAAGGATAGGAGATTTGATATTCGCGTTTTAATGGAAAAGGACAGGAAGGGACAATGGGTTGTGGGCTATGACTCTGTGAATCTTGCATTACCTGAATCCACCATCACCACCTTTAGGGGGGACGGAAGGAACAGCTATTGTGATATTTACGATGGGCTACTAGAACAAGAGAAGGATATTCCTATACCTTCTGAAAAGCAAATTCACGACCTAGCGACATCGTTGTGCTTAGCTATTGAAGAACAAATAGGCTACTTTGGAGAACTAGGATTAGATATGGCTATTGATGAAACTGGTAAGTTGTGGTTTATTGAAGCGAATACAAAGCCAGATAAGTTTCCTTATCCTGGTCAGGCGATCCATGCTGACGTAGGGACCCGCCCCTTTTTGTGTACCTTAGAGTATGCGAAATATTTAAGTATGGGGATGCCTAAGAATCGGAAGGCTAAGTATGATAAATTAACGATCAAAAAAAGGGAGAACGATGGTGATGTGAAGAGAACCATTGGGTTACCAAAGGAATGGCACCGTTACCTTTCACCAACGAAAGCGTGCTTATTAAAGATTGGTATGTTCAAAACAGAGGTACAGTGGGAAGAAAGCTCATCGGAGGATGTTTTAGAGTTTTCCAACGATATCATTGAGGAATTTGACGGATTGTTAGATAAAAAGGTCAACGTAGAACTAGTGGGGACTACCCTACGTATAGGACCGGTAATCGGTGTTTTTATTAGCAATGGTAATGTTCGGAGAATGAAGAGACAACGACCAAAGTTTCGTCAGATAGAATTTATGAAGGCGAATAAAGATAGTAATACGATCCTGTATTTTTTTTCCATCAAGGATGTCAATTTCATTCATAGAAAGATTTATGGAATGTATTATAGTGAAAAGGATAAAAGGTGGCAGCGCCTCTCATATCCCTTACCGGATGTACTATATGATCGAGGAGGTGGTGTTTTAAGTAAGCAGATTATTAAGTCAGATTATATAAGAGAACAATTAAGGCTTGAGAAAAAGATGAAGAAGTTTAATCCTCAATACTTCTTTGATAAATGGGATACTTACAAAAAATTAGTGAATCAGCCTGAAATGGCCCCTTATTTACCGGAGACTGAGATTTATAACGGTATTGATTCTTTAAAAAAGATGCTTGGAAAACATTCCACAGTGTATATTAAGGATTGTCATGGCAGCAATGGAAAAGGGATCCTTCGAATATCAGAAACGGCGGAAGGATACAAGTACAGTTTCGTGAAGGACAAAGAGACTTACACCGAGTCTGTAAAGAGAATAGAAGACTTAATACCAAAAATAAACCTAAATCTATATGATAAAAAAGTAATCATCCAACAGGCAATCGATCTCTTAACCCACAAAGGAAGGATTATTGATTTAAGGTCAACGGTACAGAGAAATGGCGCAGGGGAACTAGAAATGATATCTTTTCCAGTCCGAATTGGTAAGAAAGGATCACCAATAACTAGTTCTCAATCGGGTTCGGAAATTTATGAAATCGACTACTTTTTCCTTAACTATTTAAACTATTCTCCTATAGAACTTAAGGCCTTTAAAAAAAGAATAGAGGAATTTATTAAAACGAGCTATGTATCTATTGAAAGGGAATATGGGGTGTTCGGTGAAATCGGGATCGATTTTGCCTTCGACAAGGATAAACAAATTTGGTTTATTGAATGCAATGCAAAGCCTGGTTATGATTGTATGTACAAATCATATGATGAAGACACCATTCGCAGGACGTTTAGTAACCCACTTGAATATGCTAAAAATATTACTAACTTTCAAAGCTAAAAGGGATAAAAAAACAGCCGTAAGGCTCCTTATTGTCTAGGGGAGCGATTACGGCTTTTCTTTTTGTTGAATGACATTTGTTGATGGATATTTATTAGTGGGGGTGCAGGCTCTGGATAATTTTCTTGTAGTCGGAGTGCTATTTTCCTTTTCATATCATAAAAATTTTCCATTTCCACAAGTTGGGAAGTTAACAGTATCACTTCTCCATCATAAAAGTAGTGAGAGGATAGGATATTTTTATACTTGGTAATGGTATCTTTTAGTAATGTTTCGAGCTCCTTATCCTCTTTTTCAATTCCTGTTTTTGAATGGAGATAAAGCATAGTGAAATGTTTGTTTAAGAGTAGCTTCTGAAGATAGAGAATATTGTTATGGAACGCGGAATGCAAATAAAAGCTGTCCTTAAAGTCATCTTGGATCATTTTTTTCTCACGAAAAATCGTAATCCATAATTGATGATAAAGGTGCACGCAGTTCACTATGGTTTTCTCCAGGTTGACACTTGATTCAGAATGTTTTACTAATACATTCTCAATCCTATTTGTCATTTTTTCTTTTCCTTTCTGCACTCGTCGCAAGCACAGCCAGGTGGACAAAGAGGCGGGCACTTCTTCTTCTTAGGCTCCTTTGGTTCACTTTTTGGTCTTCTCTTTACATCCTTTAATTGGAGTGTTGTTTCGAGCTTCCTTAATAATAGAAATTCCTTCATAACGATAGAACTTAATGTGCTATTTATCGTCTGATTGAAGGTAATCAGATCCTGAAAATCAATATTATCAGAATGAACGTATTTATAAAGGAAAGCTTGAACTTTTTCTGCCTCTGCATTAAGTAAGTGAGATAACGCAGTTTCCTCTAAAGCAATGGACTCCAACAAATCAATCAATGTTTCATCTAGATCAGGGCGGTATGGTTGTTTTGGAATACTTGGCATACTCATGTGCTTTAATCACCTCCGCAATATAGTATGGGTGAATATGTAAAAAGGTTCATTAAATTATTTATACCTATAATCAAGTAATAGAAATAATACGACCTAATTCTTAAGACATAAGGAATGGTATTGCTAATATATACCTAGATTTAGTGAAAAAAGAGAGAAACGTCTATACAACCCATGCTAAAAAGAATAATTTATAGAAGGATAAACATCAGCAAGAATAGCTATATTCTGTGCGAGAGGTGGATAGTATGGATGTGAAAATTGAAGAGGTATCTTTCTATGAGGTTTCTACCCTCAAGAGTGCCTACAGGAAAGAACGGATGAGGTTAACTAGTGACGAAGGGGCGATCTGGTTAGGTGCTAAATTACATGGGGAATTAGTAGGGGTTTGTGCGTATTTACCTACGAGGTTGGGAGTCATGTGTAAAAGTGATTTAGTGCTAGAACAATATAGAGGGTTAGGAATATATCGTAAATTATTTAAGGAACGGATGAATCGCCTGAAGCCCCTAAACCCAAAGAAAATCTATGCGTATTGTACTCCGAACAGTGTTCAGATGTTTTTTAGAAATGGATTTAAGGAAAAAAGAAAGATTTATAGTATTACCTTAGTGGAAATGAAGTACCCCTTTCGGAACGAAAAAATAGAATTTTACGACTTTTGCAAGTGTATCAATGGAAAGGTTGTCCATGGACCTAAGGAAATGATAATACATCAATTCTCTTATTATATGAAAGCTATAAATAATCCTGGAACCGTTTTATTTCTTCTAGGAAAAAGTGGTGAAAAGTTGCAGAGTCATAAGGGTAATGGAAATTGCGCTATTGTTTTTCAAAAGGGTCATGTAAAGGAGTACTTACCAGATGTGACGTATATTGAAGTGGAAAATGTAAATAATGCATATCGAGAGTTTATTAATTTTTACCGTAATAGGTTTGATATCCCCGTTTACGCCATTACAGGAACCTGTGGTAAAACAACAGTGAAGGAAATGATTGCCCATATATTACATGAATATAGTGTCGTATCAACGATGAGAAGTAGAAATACGCCCCACAGTAACCTTCATTATTTAACGGAAATAACAGAAGAGACGGATGTGGCCGTCTATGAGACCCCGGTAAACGGTCCGAGATTATTGGAAAAAACGTGCGACTTTTTTCAACCAACTATAGGTATTATTACGAATATTGGTGTCGATCATCTGAATCTATGTGGAACGGTGGATAATTATATTCAAGCAAAGGGTAAAATGTTGAAAGGACTTGGCCACTCTGGAACACTCATCATAAATGCAGATGATGAAAACACAAAGAAAATATCGTTAGATAAATTTAAAGGGAAGGTAGTCACCTTTGGTATTGATTCTCCAGCCGACTACAAAGCATCCCACATCAAGTATGAGAAGGATGGAATGAGTTTCACGCTTCATCTTCAACATATGAAGTATGATGGATTTGTACCGGGATATGGGGTGCATGAGGTGTATAATGCATTAACGGCTATTGCAGCGGCCCATCAAATTGGATTCGGTGTACGTGAAGCGATCGAACAGCTCAGGTCATTTAAAAATATTGAGAAACATATGGAAACATTCGTAGGATACAATGAAGCAACGATAATTGATGATACTTGGAATTCCAACCCTACATCCGTGGAAGCAGCGGTAAAAACATTTCATGAGATGGGAGTAGGGAAAAAGAAAATTTGTGTGATTGGTAGCATGTCCTTTTTAGGCGAAAAGGAAGCTAAGATTCATGAATATGTAGGAAAATCCGTTGCTAACTATCCGGTGGATACATTCATTGCCTATGGGAAATACGCTTACGAAATTGCCAAGGGTGCAAAGGATGTAGATGCTGTAGGTAACGTTATAGTCTGTCATTCCGTTGACGAGTTAGAGGAAATCCTTTTACCTCAGTTAAATAAAGAAACAGCATTGCTTTTTAAGACATCCATGAAAGACAGGTCCTTAGGTCCTTTATTAGCGAAATTGCGAAAAAGATAAGGTTGTGATGAGACGGGGGAACAGTCCCTCGCCTCTTTTTATCTTCTAAAAAAAACTGAGGGACAAGGAGGGGGCCACGGTACGTTGGAGCAATAGGATTAGGGTTAGCTGTTTCATTTATAGCTGGTCAAAATATAGGAGTAGGAAATGGGAACGTATACCTCAAATTACTCGTTCAAGCATCGTCATGACTACGCTTATTATAGATTATTTATGTCTTATGATATTTCCCGGATTTATTAATTGTCTGGACGATGGAAAAAAAGTATCTATAGTAAATGACAAGA
This sequence comes from Evansella sp. AB-P1, assembly GCF_029688925.1. GTDB lineage: Bacteria > Bacillota > Bacilli > Bacillales > Salisediminibacteriaceae > Evansella. The sequence goes on along the minus strand of NZ_JARUKY010000014.1, from coordinate 49,941 downwards.
AAGAAAAGGCAATGTGAAAGATGTACCATGGTTCAGTTACTTCTACAATAGAAAGGGTCGTTATAAAGGATTAGATTAAGCACATAATAGAACATAGCACCGTTGAAACAGGAAGAGTTTATTCCGGCAAACGAAAACCGTCCACTTTTGCCGTATAAAGGGAGTGAGAAAATGGCTTATTCACTAGAATCAATAGCACATCTTGATCATACAAGAGAATTCGAGCAGCTGAATCAGAAATTTAAGCGTTTTAATCCATTTAAAGTATTAAAGGTGGAACGTTTCGAGATTAGACACTCTAATTTCCTTGGTTGGCTGTTAGACCCGAATGAAAATCATCAGTTAGGTGATTTTTTTGTGAAAAAAATATTATCTCGATTGGTAACAAAACCTGAAAATGATGAGAAAATAGCAAATGCTGATGTGTTACTGCATATGTACCGTTCATTTTGGGATACTCAAGTTATGCGAGAGGTCAAAACAAGTATGAACCGATCTATAGATCTTTTATTAAAAATACCATCTCAAAATTTAATTGTTATTATAGAGAATAAATTCTACTCAGGGGAATCCAAGGGACAGCTTGAAGATTATCTAGCATATGCAAGAGAAGAGTATTCAGGTTATGAGATTATACCTATATTCCTTACTCTTTCTACTGATGAACCTTCATATGAAGATTACTTTGTATTAGATTATAAAGATATTTTAGAAATTATAACGCAATACATTGAACTACATAAAGATGCTATTTCCCATAACGTTTATCATTTTTTAAGATATTACACAGCAATTTTACAGGAAGAGTTAGTTGATGATGAGGAAGCTATTGAGCTTGCTTTGGATGTCTATCAGATGAACCGATATGCTATTGATTTATTGTACGTTAGTCAACATCTTGAATATCATACAAAACCAAGATACATGGAATTGAGTAAGCAATTAGAAAGCTTCCAAAAAACAGAAAAGGACTTACTAAATCAACTTTATGAAAAAAATAAAGAAACAATCGATTACGTGTTCAAAATAGGAAGCAATGTTATTAGAGAGGCTTTCCTGGATTTTGTCAAAAATGAAGAGATGCCTGAAGAAGTATACAAAGCACATGTCTCTACACCTAATTTTATTTTACCCGACTGGTCTGACTTTGAAGAGGTTATTGGTAAGCCAGAGGAAGACTACTGGCTTGGTCAAGGGTTAATCATCTGGTTTAAACGAACATGGGATGAACGTTTGAAAATAAATGTTGAAGTGGGTCCAATTCCATATGAAAGTAGATATAGGTTATTAACTGAATTGGAAAAACAAGGAGTTTCTTTCCAATCTAGTGGCAAGCTAGAAGGAAAAAAGTATACAAAAGTTTATACAAATACTATTAATATTGTGGATTGGGCAAATAAACAAGAAATAGTAAACGGTATGGAATCTCTCTATCATGATCCTGATATAAATAACGTATTTAAACAAATTGCGGTGGCCATTGAAAAAATGGAAGAAAGTGAGGAAATACATATTTCACAGACTCGAACACATATACAACAAAGGGAAGGAGAGTTTCCAAAGGCTCCTTTTAAAAAATTTAGTAAGGCATATAACATTCATGACGATGACTACCGTTTTAAAAAATATAACGTATCATTTCTTGTTGCGGCATTTAGGGAGTTGGAAGAGATTTATGGAAAAACACGAGAAAAATGGTGGTGGCATGATAGTACGTTTACCTATTGGTTTGAAAGATTAAAGGATGACCGATTGAAGTTAACTTTAGAATTAGGTCCATTACAACCTGAACAACGACAAAAAATTATCGAAATGTTAGAGGAGCATCATAACGCTTTTCAAAGTAGGGCAAAGCTTCCTACTGCTAAGTACACTCGTTTATTCTCAGATTCAAAGGTTATCACAAATTGGGAGGATTCAGAAGAAGTATTCCAGGCAATGAAAACTTTATATGAAGATTCGATCAATAGGAAACTGTTAGCTGATATCTCAAGTTTAAAGGATTAAAATAGTAAGCGGCATCTTTGATTGAAGTGAATTTTAGCTGAACAGAACTAATGGACAATCAAAAACAGACTATGGACAAACATGTATAGCCATGCGTAACACAACCCCAAATAGACAAGGCATAGTCATCATTTTCCGAACCAAGTCAATATTCTTGAATAGATTAGTACAAACTAAGAGTTTACTTGGAAAGGAGAATGTGAAATGAAAAATAAAACAGAGACAACCCTTAAAGAACTATTAGAACTACCTGAGATAAAATCCGATTCAGGATTATGTGATTTAATTGAATCACTATTAAAAGACACTAGTAAGATTAATTTAATAAAACCAGTGCTAGAGAAACACCTTGACATAGAATCATTATTAAATATCAATAAGGACGACATTTCACCAGATCTAGATAATCTAAGAAGGTTTCTAAGAAGAATAGAAGAAAAAATTGAAGCCGTATTAGAAAAACTATTGTCTTTGCTAAAGGAACTTAAAAAGAAACATAAAAAATCGAAGAAACTCGATCCGCAATTAAGAAAGCTATTGCTGAAATTGATATTTTCTTTAATAAATCTCATAAGCCTAAAGAATCTGATTGAAAGATTGATAGGTGAAAATGAAGAACAAGAACAAGCATAATGATTCATCGAGGTTCGTGGGGACGGTTCTCGCGATGCGATTTGCTTCTTATCGGATTGCATTTGCATCGTGAGGACCCACCCGGTTGGGATTTAGCTTACTGAAATGGTGAGAGTAATCTGGTTTATTCCTTTAATAAATTATACATATAGTTGCTTTATATCGAAGAGGGAGAGTGCGTTTGACTCAAGAGAACCGTCCCCACGATGCAATGAAAAATGCAACGGCTAAATATAGGCACAGGGGACTGTAAATGAATGTATCGTATTTGGCGAAGGTGGAATGTTTTATCCTTTTAAAGAAGCCAAGATACTGAAAATCACCGATGGATCTTATTCCAAATACGAAAGTAAATACTATACAAACCCATTTCGTAAATGTGTTTGGTTCCATAAATGGTATTAGATTATATTGAACTAATAAAATAAAGGCTACAACTAATAACCCAACTGCAACAAATAGAGTAGCAAATTTACTTGGTGTGAACGTTGCACCTCCACTTGCTTTTTCAGGTACTGCTGTTTGGATCCCCACTTTCCCACCTAGAACCCAATAAAAATGCATTAAACTAACAAAACTTAATAGCAGAGCAGAGGAATAAATAAGAAATAAAAACATTTACTTACCTCCTAGTAGATACAGTTTGTATCTATTTTTTCTCGATCCCTTCCCAAACAACTTCAAATTGTGAGTTAAAAATAATTTCTAAGTCTTCATCAGGTGATTCTGATAAAGACCAGGTAATAAGTGAATTAAAATAGATTCCAACTAGTACAGAGGAAATGGTTTTCGGGTCAAAAGCACTTTGGAATAACCCTGTGTTCTTTGCATCAATGAACATGTCAGTAAGAGTATCAGTTAAGGTAAGGATGTTAGCTGATTCTGCTTTTAAAGCAGATCGTATCGTTTCTGATATGGTAAGTTTTAGTAGGTCAGCGTGTTGGGAGTAGGTGGCTAGCAGCTCTCGAAAAATATGGTGTACTTTACTTTTGATATTAGAACATTGATGTGTTTGTATTATCTCTTTAACCAGGACAATTTGAGAACTTCCAAGATGTAATAGGACATGCTCTTTTTTAGGGAAATAATTAAAGAACGTTCCTTTGGCTATTCCACACGCCGACGCAATCTTTTCTACACTAACATTTTCATATCCATATTCTTTAAATAATTCTATGGATTTTAAAAATATGTCCTTTTTTAATTCTTTTTTTCGTTCTTCTCTTAACACCGCAGTTATCCCTCCTTAGTTTATAAAAATGACCTAAGTCAACTAGTGACTGTGGTCATTTTAACATCAAATCCGTTTGTTTACAACTTATTAAACCCTGATATAACAAGCTTGATGGTAGTAATTAATGATTATATATAAACTTTGCCTCTTTGAGCAAAGAAGAAATAAATTTAAACAATAAACCAATAATAAAATGTATGAAATTTTCGGGAGGTAAAAAAATGAAAAGATATGATTTTCCTAACGTTTTTTTATGGGGTGGTGCAACGGCAGCTAACCAAATTGAAGGTGGATTTCATGAGGGGAATAAAGGTTTGAACATTGCAGATGTTCTTCCAGGGGGTAAAGAACGATATAACATCCTATTGAAGCCAGGCTTTAATTTTGAAATTGATCGATCGAAATATTACTATCCAAACCATGAAGCTATTGATTTCTATCATCGATATAAAGAGGATATTGCATTGTTTGCTGAGATGGGCTTTAAAGTTTTTCGCATGTCTATTGCTTGGACAAGGATATTCCCAAAGGGTGATGAGTTAGAGGCAAATGAAAAGGGCTTGGCATTCTATGATCGTGTGTTTGATGAACTGCTTAAATATGGGATAGAACCTGTGGTAACGATTTCTCACTATGAGATGCCATTAAATCTGGTGAAGGAATACGGAGGCTGGAGAAATCGTGAAGTGGTTACCTTTTTTGAAAGGTATGTAAATGTCCTATTTCATCGTTATAAAAATAAAGTGAAATATTGGATGACGTTTAATGAAATTAATAGTGGATTTGTGATGCCGATCCAAGGCCTTGGTTTTTCCATTCAAAAAGAGGAGGATAAATTCCAGCCAACCTTTCAGGCGTTCCATCATCAGTTTGTCGCAAGTAGCATTGCAGTAAAAGCGTGTCATGACATTATTCCTAAGGCAAAGATAGGATGTATGATTCTATATGCACCAGTGTATTCCTATGATTCCAATCCGGAAAATATCATGTATGCCCTTCAAGAGGAAAGTCTTTTTAATAATTTTTGTGCGGATGTTCAGGTGAGAGGGGAGTACCCTTCTTTTATAAAAAGATATTTCAAGGAAAACAAGATTGATTTGGATATGGAAGAGGGAGACTTACAGTTATTAAAAGAGGGGACTGTTGATTATATAGGTTTTAGTTATTATATGTCTCGGACGGAAAAGAAAGAAAAGACTGATGAAGAAGCTTCCCAAGGAAATATTATTGGTGGCATTAAAAATCCATTTTTAAAGGCAAGTGATTGGGGCTGGGAAATTGATCCGACAGGTCTACGTATTAGCTTAAACCAATTGTATGAACGCTATCAGGTTCCTCTTTTCGTTGTGGAAAATGGACTAGGTGCTTATGATAAAGTGGAGGAAGACGGATCCATTAACGATGACTATCGGATTGATTATTTACGTGAACATATTAAAGCAATGGGAGAAGCCGTTGAAGATGGAGTTGAATTAATGGGCTATACAAGCTGGGGCTGTATTGACTTAGTTAGTGCATCTTCAGGGGAGTTCTCTAAACGGTACGGGTATATTTACGTAGATAAGCATGATGACGGCAGCGGTACATTAGAACGGAAAAAGAAAAAGTCCTTTTACTGGTATAAAGACGTGATAGCCTCCAATGGAAGGAACCTGTAATGGATTGTGGTGGTTCAGGGGTTCGTGGGGACGGTTCTTTTGACCCAAAAGAACCGTCCCCTAGGTCTTCCTCATAAGAAGAATCAATGATAAAAATGAAAAAATCTTATTTCTCTATTCATACCATGTAGTTGTAGCTTTATTATTTGTATTCATCTATACACACTTCCTTTTAGAACTACAGTTAGGACAAAAAGTAGGAGATGGTATTTTTTATATGACGAGGTATAACAGCATCTATGAAGAGTATGGTAGAGAAATGAGTCATGGGTATACAGAGCAAACTGGACTAGGCATCATTACCGTACCACTATTAATAGGTGTGTTTCCAACAACAATATATGTCTACGTAAAAGCTATCATCAAAAAGAATAGAAAAACAATCACTACAGATTAAGAAACAATATGTTGAGAGTCTACAAGTACATTCTATGAAATGAATTAACTTTTCCAATTACATCCATAAACATTCCCCATCATACAGAGAACAAAAATTTTGAATCTCGTTTGGTTGCTAGAGTATTTTCACTTATAATGTATGTGTAAAGGTAGGTGAGAGATATGACTGATACGAATGATAAAGAACTAGAAGAAACGATGTTAAAAGCACTTAATGGACTGAAAGAACTAAGAAGAGAGAAGGAAGAAAAACGGGATAAGCGCAACTGGAGTGAAATAGAAGTTCCTTTTACCCTACATGATGGACTCAGTAGTTTTACGAAATACGAGCTTGATACTATTAGAAAAAACTTAGGGATTAGAAATGCCAGTAATCTGAAAAAAGCAGAGCTCACGGAGTTGTTACAGGAGAGAATACCAGAGTACCTTGACCAACTTTACCTTCTTTGGGATACAGATCGATTTAAATTACTAACACAAATAGCTAGTAGGGGTGGTCAAATTCCTTCACCAAATAATATAGAAGCTGATCAAATTGATTATTTTAGAGGAAATGGCTTAATTTACACTGGGGTTTTTGAAGGGAAGAAGGTATTGATTATACCTAATGAATTAATCGAACCAATTAATGCCTTAAAAAACAATTTTAGTGTAAAGAAAGCAATAAATAGAAATACAGAATGGATAAAGCTTACACGTGGACTATTGTATTATTACGGAACGTTGAGTGCAGAAGAGCTTATTAATATGATAGAAAAATACACTGAGGAATCCGTAAATTTCTCTGAGTTCAGAAAAGTAATAGTAGATGCAAATTCTTATCATAAGGAAATTTATATTAATGAAGATGGATTCTCTAATGTTCGAGTTTTTGATTCAAAAAGAGTGAAGCAGGAACATAGAACTAGAGAAAGCATAGATTTCTATTCTTTTAAAAAACAACAGCTCCTTACTGCTGGAGAGCCAGATTTTGTGGAAAAAAATGAAAGCTATAGACAATTAGTTCGTTTCCTTACAGATCACTTTGATATGGACAAGGTAGAAGCAGATAGTATTGTAGAAGAGTGTGTCTTTGCAACGAGGATTGGTCATGGACCTAATGAAGTGCTTCATTTTTTAAGTGAGACTTTAGTATTTGACTCTGAAGACATTATTTCACTTTTGATGGAGAAAGTTATTTACTTGATGAATAACACGAGAGAATGGTTCTTGAAAGGCCATACGGCGAACGAGTTACATGCAGAAGAGAAAGATTTTTTTCAACCATTTCCTACACCAGTTTCCACCGCAAATAAAAATCAAAGTAAAAAAGTTGTAAAAATAGGTAGAAATGAACCGTGTCCTTGCGGAAGTGGGAAAAAGTATAAGAAGTGTTGCGGTCGATAAAGACGGGTTAGAGCTGTGGGAGATTGGTCATTACCTTTTGCAGTCGATACAACTAATTTAGATAAAACAATGATCACGGATGGCTTTCATTCGAGAGAAGATGTTTATGGGGACGTAGATAGATAGAAGCTTAAATCATAGAATAGTGTATGCAACTTGCAGGACTTAATGCCGTTAAAACAGCTAGGATGTCCCCATAGTGTATTGAGATTAAGGTTTACAGAAACAAAGGGTTCTAAGCGGAACGAATATCCCTTTAGAAAAGTTATTTCATAGAGTTAGTGGGACGGTATTTTCTAACGAAAAAGAACCGTCTCTTTCGTTTGTCTGTATACCGATTAGTCAAGAGGATGCACTTTAATATTAAGGTAAATGGTTAACAGGAAACATACAATATAAAATAGTACGCCAGTAATCGAGGTTGCCGAGAAATATTCGAGAATACCCATTGTTTACCTCCTTTCATATTTTGAAAGATGGACCTTGGTTAATTACATCGTATTACGATATAAGTGGACAGGGAAATAGACAAAAAAACGTAAATTTGTATTTAAATTATATCGTAGTATGATATAAAGTTCAACGACATTTAACTGAAAAGTCAGATAATATAGTTCTTGTATATTATGTGCTTATTTTTACATTCCAGTAATGTATTCTAGATATCCATTAATTTTTTGATATTAAGTAACTAAGTACTAACCTTTTTGATCTTCTGTTTTAATGATAATATTGATAAAAATATGGACTTTAGGAGATTGATTGAAATGAAAAATCATATGGATAAGGAAGTCTATGAATCACTTGCAGAATTTCGGTATCAGTTAAAAAAATTCCTCCATTTTAGTGATTTAGAAGCACGGAAAGTAGGGGTTACTCCACAGCAACATCAATTACTCTTAGCCATAAAAGGCTTTCCTGGCCGTGAATATGCAACTCCAAGGGAATTAGGAGAACGATTATTTATTTCACATCATGCTTGTGTAGGACTTATTGATAGGTGTGAACAACTAAATCTTGTGACTCGAAGGAAAAATCCTGATGATGGCCGAAGTGTGCTAATTGAAGTTACAGAAAAGGGAGAGGAATTATTAGAAAAATTGTCTGAGATACATTTAAATGAAATAAAGAGAATACACGTGTTCCAAGATGTACTCATAAGGAGTGAATGGAATTGAAGGAGAAAGTAGGACATTGTAAAATTTGTGAAAAGGAGATTTTTTGTCTAGATGGTTTCTTTAATGGAATCATTGATTCAGATGGGGTAGTCACCTGTTTTTCATGTAATGAATCCACTGAAAATAGTTTGAGTTAATAGAATTACGAAATGGATTCATAATAGAATTTATTTGGGAACATGGTGTAAAGTGACCATGTTCCCAAGTTGTCGTGACACTAATTAATATTAATAGGCGTTGGAAATGACAAAGGCGCTGACAGTGTGTGGAGTGCTCTTAGCCACATTTTCCCTTAAGACCAATAGAAATAGAGGAAAAACCAGTAAGGAGGACGAGATGAAATCTAAGCTGTTCTGTATGTGAAATTTATCCTCTGCCCCTCTTCGATTAAAAGTACTAGAAAAACTTGATTTTGTACTCACATTCTTGATCACCATTCACATTACATTTTACTTCTCGAACATTAATTCTACCTTTATAGATGGTAGATAAAGCGCCTTCAAGAATAGCTCCTTCCAAGTCACAAACCATATTCCCCTCATGTACAGGAAGACCTTCACAGAAGCAATCTTCAATTGCTATATGCATTTCAGCATCTTTTTTTTCTATTACTCTCGGTATTCCAATCTTTAAATCTTTAAATAACTGTAGTGCTTCTTCTACAGATTTCACTGCTAAACTTTCACCAATTTTTTTCCCTACAACTAACGTAGTGCTTTTTCCATGCATTGGCAAACCTTGATACATTCCAATTAGTCGAACGGAACGAAAAAGCTCTAAAGGAACATCATTACCTAAGGTAGGGCGTTGTATTTTTTTCATATCATCGAATTTGAATAAGTTCATTGTTCATGACCTCCATTTTTTCTCTATCATGACAGAAAAAAAATTCCGTTACCTTGATTTAAGTCAATTACACTTACAACTTTTGTGTTTATGCTAAATTCATACAAACGAAAAATCGGAGGAAAAGATCATGAATGTAGCTATAGCAGCAGACATATATAAGGAAGCATTAATACAATCTCATGATGGTATCGTTCTCATAAACAAACTAGGGGAAATTGAGTTTGCCAATCCCACTTTTCTACAGTGGATTGGTCTTGAGGAAAAGGAAGTTATTAAAGGAAATATAAATCGTTTTATCACATTACCAACTTCTAAAAACTGGAAAGGTGTAATGGAAGTTACTTCGATGAAACGGGAAAAGCAATCTGTGTGGCTTGTTGTAAACTCCATTGAAAGGAAAGGAGAAGGAGAGATTGATCTTCAAATACTAACGTTTCGCTTTTTTCAAAAAAGTGGATTAGACCCCCTGACGAAATTACCTAATCGCTATATGCTGCAGAGCAGGTTGGACGAAATGATTGCATGTTCCTTTTATCATGATACTTGTTTTGCTGTACTTTTTATTGATCTAGATCGATTTAAATTTGTGAATGATACGTTAGGGCATTCTTATGGTGATTTACTTCTCCAGCAGGTAGCGAAAAGGCTTGTGCATTCTATAGGAGAAAAGAACATGCTATTTCGAACAGGTGGAGATGAATTTATTTGCTTATTGGATAATGTAACCGGAGAAGCGAATGTAGTGGAAAAAATAAATAAGATCTTAAAGGCATTCACCATTCCATTTCGCCTTGCTCAAATGGAGATTCATGTTACGATCAGCGTTGGAATGAGCATGTATCCATATGATGGTAATGATGCAGAAGTGCTAATTTCTACTGCTGACTCAGCTATGTATAGGGCAAAAAAGAAAGGAAGGAATCAATTTGAAAAGGCGAATGTAGAAGTGAATGCCGGTGCATTTGAGAGGTTAGTGATTGAAAATTATTTGCGTAAAGCCTTACCTAATGGAGAATTTTTAATAGACTACCAGCCACAGGTTGATTTGAAGGAAGATAAAATTATTGGATTTGAAGCATTGTTACGGTGGAATCAGCCTGATCTTGGAAGGATACCTCCTTCTGAATTTATTCCTATAGCGGAAGAAACAGGTTTGATTTTGCCAATAGGACAGTGGGTATTAGAGAGGGCGTGCTTTCAGATTAAGGAATGGGAACAAGCTGGTGTCTATTCGGTGAAGGTTGCTGTCAATATTTCCACGCAACAATTTCTTCAACGAAATTTTGTAGATACGATTAAAAGTGTTATTAATAAGACGAGGATTAATCCAAAAAAACTAGAGTTAGAAATTACCGAGGGAATGATAATTCATGATATTGATGCTGCGATCTCTATACTGCAGCAATTGACGGATGTTGGTGTGAAAATTTCAATTGATGACTTTGGAACAGGATATTCTTCTTTAAGTTATTTAAAGAATTTACCGGTAAATACCGTAAAGATAGATCGATCCTTTGTTTTTGATATTGATACAAACCCTAGTAGTAAAGCATTAACCTCCGCTATTACTACATTGGCTCATGATTTAAACTTACACGTTGTTGCAGAAGGGGTGGAATCCTATCAACAACTGTCATATATAAAAAGGTCTTCCTGTGATGTTGTTCAAGGATTCTATTTTAGTAAGCCTATTCCTTCTACAAAAGTAGTTGATTTTCTCAAAAAAATGAAACAGGTGGTGTAGTGAAGTGTTAAAGGTAAAAAATGAAGGTAACAAAGCAATCATAGATGTACGTGAACAAATTAAAAACGGCGAACATCCTCGAAAAGAAATTGTTCAATTTGTTAAACAATCGCCATGTGGAACGATATTTGAAATACATTTACCAGTACGAGCAGAGCCGTTACTAACTGTTCTTTCTTCCTTAGGGATGTCAGCTGTAATTAATGAACTGGCACCTGATCATTTTAAGATATTGGCTGTAAAACTAGATAGCCATTCTTAAACGATTGGAACATTAAATTTCAGCAATAGCTGTCAGTTTCGTAGAATCAACTACTCTAATATCTCTACGGTTTTTTAATTGTATTAGTTGACGATCTGCAAAGGAAAATAATTTTCTACTAACAGTTTCAGGGGTTGTGCCTAACATGGAAGCTAAATCCCGTTTACTAATTGGGAGGGTAAAATAATCGTCTTCTGTTTCAATCTTATGAAAGAATAATAAGATAATTTTTGCTAAACGTTTCTCCACATCCATTAGTGATAGGGCAGTCATCCATTCATCTGCCGTCATTAATAAGGTGTTGAGAGTAGTAATTAATTGCAAGGACATTTTAGGATTTTCTTCTAAAATTTCGATGAACGTATCCTTTGCAATAATGCAGATTACCGTTTCTTCTAATACTTCTGCATTGGCGTAGTGGACGTCATTTTGGAGAAGGGCAAACTGTCCTAAGAAATCACCTGGAAAAAGTAGTCGGATAATTTGTTCTTTTCCATCTGCAGACAGTTTGAATAGCTTTACCAATCCTTTTTTTACAACAAAAAGTCCGTTTGAAATATCTCCTTCTTGAAAGATGTAATTTCCCTTGTGAAACGTATGACTTTCCGTTGCAGATTGTAGAGTGTGGATAGCCTTTAGGTCTAAGCCTTTAAATAAAGGTACACGGGACAAGCAAGATTGTTTTATGTCACAATTATTTGAGCATCCCAAAATTGATTCACCTTCTTATCACTTCTTTTTCTATTACTATAATGGAAGAAAAGGCGACGGGATGTGATATAAGTCATGACGAGAGAAGTTTTGAGAAAATAACAACGTGGTGACTATCATTATTGTTCACCTACGTTTCTTGCGGATATAAACGTAATATGGTGATATAGATCATAGTCCTAGATCTGATAAACATTATAATGGAGGTGAATATAATAGAAAGGTGTGGTGAAATTGGAAAATAACAGGGGATACCTTTATACAGAAATTGGTGGGCAAGATACGATTGAAAAATTGGTGGATGCATTTTATCCAAGAGTGTATGCTGATCCAGAACTAAGGCCGCTGTTTGAAGGAGACATAGAGGAAATTAAGAGAAAGCAACGGATGTTTTTACCACAATTTTTAGGAGGACCTGCCCTATATAGTCAGGAATTCGGACCCCCAGCCATGCGAGAACGTCATCTTCCTTTTGAAATCACGCCAAAAAGAGCAAAATGTTGGCTTAGTTGTATGAAAGAGGCATTTAAGGAAGTAGGGATCCATGATACACCTGCTGGAAAAGCTTTTTATTATCGACTGGAACAAGTGGCGGAAATAATGGTTAATAGTCCAGATAAAGGATAATTTTTTTAGGTGTGAAGGCTAGTTTATTCCTAAAGCCATAATACAATTACTAATTGGAAGTATTGGAACCGTGATGATAGATGCATCAATGAATAGTTTATTTGGAATAGAACAGGTTAAAAAAACTATGCAGATTGTATCATTTATTTCCTGTCTGATTTATTGAAGGCACAACTGGTAGTTTACCAGCATGTTGTGCTTTTTTTTGAATGATAAAATGATGACTGTACGTAAAGTGCCTAGGAGACAGGACATCGATGATTATACCGATTGCCTATAGGGTTCTTAGGGTAGATGTGGGTGTCTTGCTTTTCTAACTTTAATAATCTTTTTAACTTGACTAATATACTGAAACAATATTATAAAGTGAATCGTATATATAATAATCGGTAGCATTTTTAAGTCTGTTCTATCTGGATCGCCTCCGATGATGTTAATTTATTCCGAGGTGGTAGACATGCGATCAATTATTCTTATAATCTCAGTTGTATATTTCCTTTCATTATTGCCAATCGCTACTTTTATATATTTTAAAAATAAAAGGGAACCTCAGGAAGAAAAGATGAATATGTTCCTTTGGCTTTTAGTTTCTATTATTCTCGCATTCCCTCCAACAGTAGTGATTGCTTTTTTCCTACTTGTTTTGCTTGGTACCACCAATATTGTCGATATGCTGTTTTCCCTAGAATTGAGTATGAATCAACTAATTATGCTTACTATTTCCATACTTGTTTATTTATTTACACTTGATAGTGTAATAGAAAAACTCGTGAAATATATGACAGAAAAAAATAAATTTTATTTATTTATAGTATTGCTAACTCGCATTATAGCTTTCCATCTTATTGGTATGATCATTGGTTTAAACCAAGCAAATAGCTTAGTCATTTCGACCGGAGTAGCGTTGATTATCATGATTCTAGAAGTACTTTACCATTATCAAGAAAGACATAAAGGATAAAAATTACACCATCCAGGTGTAAAAAATGAGAACGAAAAATAGGAAGTGCATTAACTGAAAGAGCAAAATGGTGAGGGGTTACATTACTTTATAAATATTTATTTGCCGTGCTTAGGTTAGGAACTTTATTTCCGATTTTCACAAAAGAATATTTATCTTATACTAATAGAAGATGGATTTTATCTAGAACTGTCATAGTCTCGAGTATTAGAATGGAGGAACAGCAATGAGATTACCGAAGTGTTGGTCTTGCAAACACAGCTATACATACATGGAAGCTTTGCGATATTTATGGTCGAAAGAGTGTCCAAAATGCGGAAAAAGACAGCATCTCACCCCACAAAGTAACTGGAAAACAATGATTCCTACTGGAGTTATCTTATTATTACCTGGCTATTTCATTCGATTCTATTTAGAAATAGGCTTTCTCTCATACGTATATATTGGAATAGGACTATTTACGATCGCGATGTTAGCTACTCCATTTTTCTTTGAATTTACGAATAAAAGGGACACGCTAATGGATTCGTAGGGACGGTTCTTTTGACCCAAAAGAACCGTCTACCTTCTTTCCTTATAACTCTACTTCAAGAGGTTGGTGATTAATGTGCCAAGTAAAAAGAATATATATATTGTAGGTATGCTTCCCTTTTTGACTGGACTCTTAGCCATTAGTGTTGGAGAATCAAATCCACTATATTCTATCTTGTATTGGGTAGTGATGACAGTTTTAATAACCGTTAGTATCTATGGTTATATATTAGTAAAACATGAAGATAAAAAATGGCACATCCTATATTTGGTCATTTGTGGAAATCTTGCGAGTTTCTTTTTGATCGTGACTTCTTGGAGACTTTCAGGAGAAGGAATTTTCTTAGGTGTTTCGCTTCTGATTGCCTATATTTGTACTGTCTTGTATATATTTAAAAATAGTAAGAAGGTCGCAAATGCCATCTATACTCCGACAAAAAATGGGATGAGATTTATTTGGTGTGTCATTATTTTAATTTGCTTATCTCCAACAACTTATGGTGCTGCAAGGTTTAGAGTAGAAGTTTTGGGAAGAAATATTGATTTTATCTATTCCATTTCTTTCCTTGCATCCGCCATTTTTTTTGCAACCATCTTTCTAAGTACAGTACACAAATTAAAAGAATAGATTCGTAGGGACGGTTCTTGTGAGTCAAAAGAACCGTCTGTCTACTTCTGAGTAGCTCTGTTCTACCGATCATGAGGAGACGACCCAACACCCGCCAGTGATAGAAGTGCAGATGGTCTTAATTAAATATGTATTTCTTTAAGTATCTAACAAACTCTTCTTCGTTTTTCATAAAGATAACCATGTGCCTGTTACTAATTAAACACATAAAAGTAACTTCAAAGATAGGTCTATTATCAGAGTACCGATTCTTATTCCCGAAGTAATACTAATAAGTATAGTAAAAATTCATTAGATTAATGTTTCATACTTCTTTCACAAGAAAAAGAAGGAGCAACTAGTAGATTAAACTACTAATTGCTCCTTCAATCAATTAAAATACTCTAGTTTTTTATTAGTAGCGACTCCACTGGATGATTTGTTTAGCAAAACGAATGATTCATGAGAATCGTCCCCATCCACCAATCAACTTCGTCAAATCCATCACGATTACAGCTGCAACTGATAGGCCAGCTGCTATTAGCCATTGGTTAAAGCCGAACGCTTCTGGAATGGCAAAAACGTCTCTGGCAAATGGCATAATGGTAATGCTGTATAAGGTGAAGCAGAATAGGAGAGCACCTAGTACATATTTATTAGTAAAGAAGCCTACCCCAAAAATTGTTTGTGTGGTGGATCTAGCTGCTAATGTTTGTAATGTCCTCGTAAGTATGAGTGTTGTAAAGGCCATTGCTACTCCCATTTCGTCGGAATGCTGTAGACCAATATAATGGGAAATAATAACGGCTATCCCAATTAACGTTCCCCTTATAACGACAGCACGTAAGGTTTTTCCTGTAAATATCCCTTCATTCATTTTCCTAGGCTTTCGCTTCATTACATCTGGTTCCTCTTTTTCCATGCCAAGGGCAATGGCAGGAAGGGAATCGTTAACTAGATTAATAAATAGAAGTTGCAATGCTGTGAAAGGATTAGCCCAATTCATGACAACGGCAAAAAGTATGGCAATGATTGCTCCTAAGTTACCGGCAAAAAGATAACTAATTGCTTTTTTAATGTTATCAAAAACGGTACGGCCTACGCTTACGGCATTAACGATGGAAACGAAATTATCATCTGTTAAGATCATAGCAGAAGCATCCTTTGCTACATCTGTTCCACTTCCCATCCCAATACCGATGTCAGCTTGTTTTAAAGCAGGGGCATCATTTACCCCATCACCTGTCATTGCAGTAATCTGGTTCTTTTTTTGCCAGTGCCGAACAATTCGTATTTTGTTTTCTGGTGATACGCGAGCATAAACAGATATATGTTCAAGTCGTTCATCTAATTCTTCATCTGACATTTGATCAAGCTCCATACCTGTCACTGCCACATCACCATTTTCCATAATCCCAATTTCTCTTGCTATAGCTTGCGCTGTTGTTTTATGATCTCCAGTAATCATTACTGTACGAATACCTGCATCTTTCGCTTGAGCAATGGAATCATAAACTTCATCTCGAGGAGGATCTATCATGGCCAGTAATCCAACAAGAACGAGACCCTGCTCGTCTTCAATTCCTACCTCATATTTTCTTTTATCTACGTCTTTATAGGCAAAAGCTAGTACACGTAATGCTTGTTCGGAAAAATCTTCGTTTGCTTTATTGAATTGGTTTAAATATTCTTTCGTAAGGGGCTGTACCTCTCCATTTATATAAACACGATTTACAAGGGAGAGAACGACGTCAGGTCCACCTTTTATATAAAGTCTTTTCTTCCCTTTCACTTCGTGTAGGGTAGACATTCTCTTTCGATCGGAATCAAAAGGAAGTTCACCTATCCGTGGATAGCTATTTCGAATTTGTTCCACATTGTACCCTTTTTTATTTGCAAAACGTACGAGTGCAACCTCTGTAGGATCGCCAATTTCCTTTCCATCCTGCAAAATTGAAGAATCATTACATAGTATAGCAGTATTCATGAGCTCAGCTTCTGTTGCTGTCCATTCTTGAGGTTTTTCAGGAAGACTAACGCGATAATGACCAAGGTTAAAATGCTCCATGACAGTCATTTTGTTCTGTGTTAATGTTCCAGTTTTATCTGTACAAATAACGCTTGTGGAGCCTAAGGTTTCAACTGCTGGAAGCTTACGGATAATGGCGTGACGCTTTGCCATCTTGTGTGTCCCTACGGAGAGGACTATCGTTACAATTGATTGAAGTGCTTCTGGAATAGCGGCAACAGCAACAGCTACTGCAAACATTAATGCTGAAAGAATAGCTCCTGCTGTATCTGCTGTTGCAGGTCCAAGCCAAATTCTACTAACCTCTACTAAAAAAATAAAGATACTTAATACTAAAATCGCAATTCCTAGTTTTTTACTAAATACATCTAGCTTTCTCTGTAATGGTGTTTGCTTTGCTTCTGCACGCTGAAGCATATCAGCAATCTTACCTATCTCTGTATTCAAGCCTGTAGCACTAACCACAACGGTAGCTCGTCCATACACAACTAAGGAGGAGCTAAAGACCATGTTTAGACGATCACCTATTGTCACTTCTTCTGAAATAATATTTATCTCCTTGCTTACTGCTTCTGATTCTCCAGTAAGCATTCCTTCATTCACTTTTAAGGAACTGTTTTCAATGATTCGTCCATCGGCAGGAACGTAATCACCAGCTTCTAATAGAACGATATCACCAGGGACTAACTCTCTTGCAGGAATGGTTTCCTTTACCCCGTTTCGTATAACTTTTGCTGTGGGAGCAGACATTTTCCGAAGTGCATCTAAGGAGCTTTCTGCTTTTTTTGTTTGAACGACACTGATGATGGCGTTCATGACTAGAACAATAAAGATGATTATAGATTCTACATACTCTCCTAAAACGAGTTGAACTCCTGCAGCAATGAGTAGTACTACTACCATTGCATCCTTAAAGCTTTCTAGGAACAACTGCAAAATGGAGGCTTTTTTCACTTCTCCAATTTCATTGTAGCCGTCTCTTTCTAGTCTTCTGAAAGCTTCTTCCTTTGAAAGGCCTTCTTTTGAAGAATGAATATCTGATAGGACTTCTTCTGCAGCTTTTTGATAGACGATCATCTCACATTTCCCTTTCTAACTATCTATTATTTTGATCCCGCCTTGAGTGAATAGATATTAAGCTTTACCACCTCCTGCGTGCTTGAGTTCTTTTTTATACAAAAAAAACGAGACCTTTGCCTGTCCAAAATGGAAAGACAAAGGTCTCGCTAAACATGTTAGGTCAATAAAGCCGATGATCCATTAGATCATGTCATGACGACTTTATTTTGGAATGAATGAAAATCATTCCAACGCTACTCCCCTTTGTATATATATGTATATAAAAAAATAGATTAATATTTTCATATAATAGCACAATTCAAAAAATAATAAAGCTAGTTCACAAAAATTTAATATTTTGTGGTGCAGCGGGACGGTTCTCATGAGTCGTTTTTATGGAAGTTATGTAAAGCAAGATGTGGATTCTAAGCTTTAATAAAAATCGGCCTTTTGAATCAGTTGTTTTGTAAAATGAATAACTAAAACAAACAAAACCACAATTTTCCAATTATATAGTTCCAATTTATACATGTTTATAAAAAGGGTTTAAATGGAAGTGTTGGGAGATCGATTCAATTGTACATAGTTCACATTTACTATATATTGATAATGAAAACGTTAGAAATAATAAATGGAAATTTTGTAAAAATGTTGGGGTGTAGATATAGTTGTGCAACATGAAATTTGCTATAAAAAACTAATCGTAATTTATTTTTATAGCTTTTTAGATCTTTTAGTAAAAAAAGATTTAGGGGGATGACCATGTTTTTTAAGAAGAAAAACAATAGTAATTCTGATTTTAATTTTGAAAGTCAACATGGAAAGATTATAATTCCAAAAAACAGTGAGTTAGAAAGACAGGTTCAAATGATAAATCTTACAGAGGTTGACTTGAACATTATTTATTCCATCCAGCCTTTTGTGGAGGAAAACATTGAAAGCATTGTTAAACAATTTTATAAAAATCTCGAAATAGAATCAACATTAGTTTCAATGATTAATGACAATAGTTCTATTGATCGCTTAAAGAAAACGCTTAAAATACATATTACTGAAATGTTTAACGGAATAATTGATGAAACCTACTTTTCAAAACGTACAAAAATTGCACAAATGCATGTGAAAATTGGACTACAAACGAAATGGTATATGAGTGCATTCCAAGATTTACTATTATCCCTTGTAGACATTATAGATCAGAATATATCGAATAAAAAAGACGCCTTATTAGCAATAAAAGCTGTATCTAAAATATTGAACTTAGAACAACAGTTAGTTCTTGAAGCTTATGATAATGAGTCTGAAAGATTAAAAGAGAAATTAGAGGAAGGAAAGAAACAAATTCGGAGCAATGTTGCAAATGCTTCGGAAAATTTAGCAGCAATTTCAGAACAAACAAATGCATCCTTTCAACAATTGGTGTCACAGTCAGGAGAAATCACTTCATTAGCGTGCACAGGTACACAGCTATCTTCTCGAGCTCAAGAAAGAGCAGAGAAAGGGAAAAATCGAGTACATAATCAAACGAAAAACATGTTGAATATATCTCAATCATTGGACAATATTTCAAAAGATGTTCATGTATTATTAGAAAATTCAAAAGAGATGCAGGAGATCGTAAATATCGTTACTGGGATTGCAGATCAAACAAATCTATTATCATTAAATGCTGCTATTGAAGCAGCCAGAGCAGGTGACGTAGGACGTGGATTTGCAGTGGTAGCAGGTGAAATTCGTAAATTGTCTGAACAAACAAAGAATTCTGCAACAAATGTAAATAATTTAATAGGAACAACAGAATCACAAGTTGAGGAAGTAACTGAATCGTTGGAGCAGATTAGGAATGTTATTATGATTGGTAATGAATCAATGGGGAAAACATCAGAGGAGTTTGAAGAGATATTAAGTACTATGGAGAAGACGAAAAAACATAATAGTAAAATTGAGAATGAGTTAGCCTCATTTGTATCTATCGTAAACGAACTTGGTGGTGCTTTTGATGAGGTAGCTGCTTCCGCAGACCATTTAACAATAGTAACAGAGGAAATGCAATAATCAATTCCAGGCTATGTTTATCAATAAAGAACTATGAAAGAACTAATTTTGAAAGAAAAAAGACAACTGAGTGTAAGTAGTTCGGATAACGTGGAGAAATGTTATACAACACCATATAATTTCATATCAAATATTAATTTACATACTAAAATACTTACAACCACGCTTGGGAGAAATCCAAGCGTGGTTTAATTCTTTTTATTTATTTGCTTCAACTAAAAGCTCAATCAGAAATATTTTAGCATTTTGGCTAACCTAATAATAGGTAGGGTGTGTTAGTACAAGAACAATGGGATTATGCCTTAGTTTTTTTAGATAAAATTTCTAATGTACTGTGATAGTGTGGTTGACCGTGGGTAATGTCTAAAAAACGTGATTTAACCAAGCTGATAGTTTTATAATCTCCCACTAAATTTTCTAGCTCGTCTTGAGTAAAATAATGATGATACATTTTATTTTTCTCATCGTAATATGTAAAATCAGCTACCTGCTTACATCTTTCTTTTGCTTTCGCTATACTTGGTTCTTCATTGTCAAAGACATTTATATACACTAAGCCATTTTCTTTTAACCCATTCTTCAATTTGGTAATTATTTCACTAATATCGTTATCAGAGAAAAAGTTTAGTACGTTAGATAGAATTATTAGGGAATACACTTCATTCTTAATATTATATTCTCTAATGTCATCAACTTTAGCATGGATATTAAGATTGTATTCTTTTGAAAGTTCCAAACACCTACTTATTGCAGTCTCAGAAATATCTATTCCTTCTACCTCATATCCGTGCTTAGCAAAAAATAGGGCATTTCTACCTTCTCCAATACCAATATCTAATATCTTTCCACTTTTAGGAACAAGGTCAATGTAGTTTGACAACATATTGTTTGGAGTAAATCCCCATAAGTTATCAACATTTCTATATTCTTTTTCCCAAACCCCTTGTTTCATTTTAATCACTCCATAAAAAATTAAAATAATTATTACACATTAATCTATTGTTTTGTTAAGTTATCCTGCCCCATTTCCTTTAGAACTTTTCTTCACGAACTCTGTTCTTATAAATTACCTTATAATTATTTGTGAAATTAACATACAAATAGCAACCCGATTCTCACTACAATTAGTGCAGTGACAATGTGTTAATAATAATGTGATTTCATATGTTAATTTCAGCTCAAACACATACTATTGTTCATATCCCGACAAAAAAATAGTGCTAAACATAATGTTGTTTAGCACTATTTTTATTCTTTTATTCAATTTTTCTACAAGAAAATTGAATTACTTAATCTTGGAATGACTCATGAGAACCGTCCCCACGAATTGCTTGTTGCCAAATTTGGTCTGCTTTTGCTTCTGCATTTGGGTCTGGGATTAATGGTGGTGCGTGATGTGGCTTTGTTCGTGCATCAATGATCACGTTGTCACAGCCCCAATGCTTGTTGTCGTAAAAGCTATTTATACCATACATATCATGGGATGGGTTACTTCGAGTAAATGTTACCCAAAGGAAATTACTTAATTCTTCGCTTAAAAATTTACTATCATCACATAAGATGATCATTGGACAGGAGGTTAATTCTCCTTTTGCCGACACTGCGTCAGATAAACGCTTCATTTGTTGTTCTGTGTCTTCATAGTTTTCAAATTTAGGTCCTTCTACAGCTACAATACCTGGCATGACCAGTTGTGCTTGTCCGAATTCTCCTAAATCCTTTAAAGGATCTGGAACTTCCATACATAAGTCACGTTTTTTGTCACCACAAGCGGCAAAGACTACTTTACTTCCAGTATTCAAGCCTGTCCCAGAATAATCTAATGTATCAATTGTCGTGTTTGTTTGAAAATGAATGTCTCGGTGAAAGTCCATTCGTTCTAGCAAGTACGATAAGAATTCTTCCTCTTTATGAGTATCAAGAGATTGATTCTCTTCAGCAGCAATAAACAAATACTTCGCTAAGCTTAATTGCCCAGTTCCTAAAATACGGTTTGAAATAGTAAGAAGCTCTGCTGGCTGCTTCACCTTTTGATAAGGAGTATATCGTTCACTTCCAATAGCAAAAAGTAAGGGGTGTACCCCTGCTGCATCAACGGCATGAACTTCCTTTACCCCAGGTATTTCTTGTTTAATTGCTCCTCCTGTTAATTCATGAATAAGGTCACCAAAGGCTGTGTCTTCTTGAGGAGGACGACCAACAACGGTAAATGGCCAAATAGCATTTTTTCTGCCATAAACCTTGTGAACTTTCATTAACGGGAACTCGTGAACTAAACTATAGTAGCCAAGGTGATCTCCAAATGGGCCCTCTGGCTTTGTCTCTCCAGGATGAATTTCACCAGTTATAACAAAATCAGCATCATGACTAATACAATAGCCATCCATATAGCTGTACCGAAATCGACGTCCAGCTAGCATTCCAGCTACAGTCATTTCCGATAACCCTTCTGGTAGAGGCATAACAGCTGCTAATGTATGGGAGGGAGGTCCCCCAATAAAAATACTGACCTTTAATGGTTTACTTTGTTTTGTTGCCTTATGCTGATGGACCCCTATTCCACGATGGATTTGATAATGAAGTCCTATCTCTTTGTCCATCTCGTATTCGTTACCACTTAGTTGAACTCTATACATTCCTAAATTGGCATTCATAATTCCTGGCTTTTCAGGATCTTCTGAATACACTTGAGGCAAGGTGACAAATGCACCACCATCATCTGGCCAATGATGGATAAGTGGTAGATCAGATATATTAATTTCTTCAAAATGAGCTGGTATACCCTTTGATTTTTTCATGGGAAGTGCTTTCGTTGCAGTAACCCCACTATTCATCTGTTTAAATGGATTTTTTAATGCTTTCATTGGGTCATTTCTTAAGGAAATGACGTTTTGTGTGGCTTCCCATGTCTTTTCAAAAATAATCTTGCTTCTTTCCACTGTTCCAAATAAATTGGAGACTGCCTTATATTTTGATCCTTTAACGTTTTCAAATAATATTGCAGGTCCTCCAGCTGCATATGCCTTCATATGGATTGCAGCCATTTCTAGGTAGGGATCAACTTCCTCTTTAATACGAATGAGGTGTCCGTTTTTCTCTAAGTGAAGGATACATTCTTCTAAATTACGATACATAATCACTAGCTCCTATTTTAGTCGTTTCTTTTATTATACTTGTTATAGCATTATATGTCTCTTTTTGCTGTAAGCCTTTTAATTTTGTTGTTACACGTTAACCTTCATGAAAAAATGAAGGCGCTTCCGCTTTAATTAGCAGAAACGCCCTTTTATTCTACATTAGCTCTCGTTCGTTTATTAAATCATTTTTTATTGCTACTCTCATTAATATGGAGTTTATTTCTTTCACGATTTGATTTTCTCTATAGCACAATGATTGCAGTAAATCGTTCTCTTCTTTATAGTTTATTCCTTCATATTCACTTTTACCATTTATCTCAAGCCAATTTCTTATTTGACGAGCTTTTGCTGCAAATTTCTTTTGATCAGCAAATAATTTTTTTAGTCTATACATATCCTCTACCAACATTTTTTCTGGGATTAATACAGAAACATAGGCAAGAATGCTATTTAATTTGCATTCATTTGCTAAGTATGAACGACGGTTACCTTTATTTCCTACAGTATATTTTAAGTTTGGTAATCGTATTAAATGTATAGAATGAGGGTGCTTATTAATCCACCCTTTTTTCTTAATATAGGATCGTAGCCTTTTTAAAGTAGTGTCTTTTTCAAGCTCTTTCTGTGGAATAGATAATCCGATTATATCGTTTGGATTAACACTTGTAATGCCTATGTCAACAGTGAAAAATTTCCCGTAAGGAGAAACTAATTCATCATATTCCATGAACCTCTTATTTTTTATAAATAAGCTAATCAAAAAAAACACCTCCCTTATTAAAAAGTATAGGGAAAGGAGGTGATTTATTCTTACAATTTAAGCTTTTCCTAATATCAATTAAATTGTAGGTTTATTGTAATGAAATTTCTGAAAGCTTAAGCTTAATTGATGTGCAATTTGCTCGTAACCTTTACCATTTGGATGGATTCCCCACGCTAAAAGCTTTTTCCCATGAGACATAAATAGTTGGTGCAAATCAATATAGTGAATATTTGAAGAAGTATAAGAATAAAGAACGGAGTTAAATTGATAAATCCAATAATCACTATAGGAGAGTTTTGGATATGGATTATATATACCGATTAATTGGGCGATATAGGATGAATCATTTGCTGCCTTTTTTATTTCTGATATTTTATATAAGATTTGATTTATGGTTTGATTGAAGTAGCCATGTACATCTTGAAAAACAGCTGGGTTTTTCATTTTTTTATACATTCTATTTGCTCGAATTAAATCGTTTCCCCCAATAGAAATGGTAATAATTTTAGAAAAATAAATGCTCCTTTGAATTTCAGGATTAGATAGCATGTGTAATAGTTCAGTAGATGTAATTCGAGGCTTTGCATACATATTCGTTACAACTGGTATACGGTAATAATATTCAAGAAACTTGGCATACCTTTGAACAAAACCGGATTTATTGAAGGACCCAACCCCGGCGGATAACGAGTCTCCTAAAGCTGTATAATAGATTGGTGCTTTCATTCTCTCCACCTCATTACTATCCAAGCTATAATTATTTATATGATTCGTGTAGAAATTTGTTACTGCTCATCTATTTGGAAGGTTGAATGGAGTAGGTATGAAGTAAATGAATGAAGTATGTTAAATGCTTTTTTAAAAAATTGTCTACCCTGAAAATAGCTGTTATAAAACTTAATCGTATTAGCAAATAAAGGTCAGGTTAATCATTCGTTCCAGCCCACTTCGCTTTCACCCCAAGGGTATAAGTGCGACATCTTCACTACATTCGCAATCGCAGTGTCTATCTTTACCGCGGGCAACGCCTCAGCCTCACCCTTCGCACACTGTGCCGAAGTGCGGGGTCTTCACCTGTTGCTGTTCCCACAGGGAGTCTCGTAGGATTCCACTCATTCCAATTGGATTAAAATTAATTTTCATCCAACATGGTGCAAGTGTTTTCTTGCATGGGCAGTATATCCTGAAAATAAAACTGCTTCAGGAGTGAAATACGGTAGTCAAGAAGTGTTCTAGACGACTGCAAAGCAGCAAAAAGCAATAACAAATTTAACAGAGCTAAAAATTAAGTGTATAGAAATGAAGGATATGTATATTTTATAAAATACACCTTGTATATGGTTGGAGATTGAAACTAAATCTTAGGGGGAGAGAACTGGATATAGTCGCTGCAGTAGCTACTTTTGATTTCTGAATCGAAACAATAAAAAAGATAGCCTCCATGTATAAGGAGGCTATCATGAGGGTTAAGTAAACGTATTATTTAGTTGTTGTTATTGTTGTTGTTGCGATTGTTACGGTTGTTTCTGTTATTTTGGTTGTTGTTGTTAAATTCATTTTCGTTTGCAAACTCCGCATTTACGTTATCTACATTTAATTCTTGGTTATTGTTTTCATTATTGCGGTTGTTGCGGTTACGGTTGTTATTATTATTGTTGTTAGCCATTTGATATCACCTCCATAACAGTAATTTTTCCAAAAAGAATTTTTTCATACCAATTTTTTTTCTTCAAAAGATAACAATTTTATAAAAAAGTTACCCATTTACAATTTTCCCACCATTAACATGGATTACTTGACCTGATACATACGATGAATCATCAGATGCTAAGTAAACATAACTTGGTGCAAGCTCTGCAGGCTGTCCAGGTCGTCCCATTGGTGTATCAGTTCCAAAATTACTCACTTGGTCCGCTGGAAAAGAGGCAGGAATAAGTGGTGTCCAAATTGGACCCGGTGCCACTGCATTTACTCGAATGCCGTTTGATACTAAGTTTTCTGATAATGATCGCGTAAAAGCAATCATTGCTCCTTTTGTTGAAGCATAATCCATTAAAACAGGATTGCCTTTGTAGGCAACGATGGAAGCAGTATTAATAATCGTACTGCCTTTTTTAAGGTGGGGCATGGCAGCCTTAGTTAAATGAAAGCAAGAAAAGATATTTGTTTTAAATGTCCGTTCTAACTGCTGTTCGGTAATGTCCTCAATTTTTTCTTGATAATGCTGCTCCGCTGCATTGTTGATCAGGCAATCTAGCTGACCATAATGATTGACTGTTTGCTGAATTATCTGTTCACAAAAGGATGAATCTCCAATATCACCGGCAAGGAGCAAGCATTCGCCACCGTACTTTTCTACTTCGTTTTTTGTTTTCTCTGCATCCCCTTGTTCGTCTAAATATGTGATAGTGAGCTTAGCACCTTCCTTCGCAAATGCAACTGCTACTGCTCGTCCAATACCACTATCTCCACCAGTAATGATGGCCACTTTGTCTTTTAATTTCTCACTCCCTTTATAGTTTGGATCGTCATAAATTGGTTGCGGGTTCATTTTACTTTCTGTTCCAGGCTGATGCTGTTGTGTTTGTGGAGGTTGTCCATTGGATTGACGACTCTTTACATCACTATATTTCATTGCCTTTCACTCCTCTTTTTTTATATAGTATTAGAATGTGGATTTATTAAATGGAATAACCGAAATTTTATATAAAAAACATAGTTTTGTTGCAAAGAAAGATCAATGATAGGTTACATTTTTCGGAGGATGGAATTTTGTCACAGTATTTGACAAGAGACAGTTGTTAGTAGTACAATACTGTCACAGTAAATTTTTAATAATCAAGCGGGTGTAGTTTAGTGGTAAAACCTCAGCCTTCCAAGCTGATGTCGTGAGTTCGATTCTCATCACCCGCTCCAAATACGAAAATATATATAAAGTAGTGTTTCTAAATGAAGCGCTACTTTTTCTCATGTTTAATGAGACGGTAAAATAGCAAGAGCATTGATAATTTAAGGGAATTGTATAAAAAAATTTGAATAAAAAAAGAAAGTAGGTGGAAACTGTGGCAAATGCCCAGCTAAAAGAAGAAATTGTTGCATACAGTAAGCATATAGGCATCGATAAAATAGGGTTTGCCTCAGTGGACCCTTTTGTTGCGTTTAGACAACGCCTTATAGAACAGGGGAAATTAGGATTTGAGTCTGGTTTTGAAAAAGGAACGGTTGAAGAAAGAACAACTCCTACATTACTTTTACCTGAAGCAAAAACAATAATATCGATTGCTTTAGCTTACCCTTCTCGCATAAAAAATCCGCCACGTTCTATAAAAGGTGACCGAAGAGGGATCTTTTGTAGAGCATCATGGGGAGAGGACTATCATCATATACTCCGAAGAAAATTGGAAGCTATCGAGAAATTTATTATAAACAAATTTCCAGAGGCTAAATGTGTTTCCATGGTTGATACTGGTGAATTATCAGATCGGGCAGTTGCTGAACGAGCAGGGATAGGCTGGAGTGGGAAAAATTGTGCAATCATTACTCCAGAGTTTGGATCGTATGTTTATTTGGGAGAAATGATTACGACCATTTCTTTACCTGCAGATACGCCAATAGAAGATCAATGTGGAACCTGCAATAAATGTGTTGAATCATGTCCCACGGGAGCCTTAATTCAAGGTGGACAGTTAGATTCAAATAAATGTATTGCATTTTTAACACAAACAAAAGGATTTTTAGCAGAAAAATATCGTAAAAAACTTGGCAATCGGTTGTACGGTTGTGATACGTGTCAAGTTGTTTGTCCAGAAAACAAAGGGAAGGACTTTCACGAGCATAAAGAAATGGAGCCAGATCCTAACATTGCAAAACCGAAGCTGTTACCATTACTAACAATAAGTAATCGCGAATTTAAGGAGAAGTTTGGTCATGTGTCTGGATCGTGGCGAGGTAAAAAGCCCATTCAAAGAAATGCTATTATTGCTTTAGCTCATTACAAAGAAGAAGAGGCGCTACCAACTTTATATGATCTTGTGGAAAATGATCCTCGTCCAGTTATTCGAGGTACAGCAGCATGGGCCTTAGGTGAAATTGGTGGGAAGGAATCAGAAGACGTATTATCGCATGCAAAGGAAAAGGAACAGGATGAGGAAGCCTTAAAAGAAATTATGAGCAGTTTAGAACGTTTAGCAACAGTAAAAAAACTCAGTTAAAAGAAGTGTAATTTTTATTATTTATCAATTATACTAGTTTGTAATATTAATGGCAGTCTAATTATAGGGATAACTGGACTGAAAGTGGGGGTAAAAATGACGAAGCGACCACACATTTACTATGCTGAAATGAACAGTCCAATTGGTACATTAACAATTGGTAAATCCGAACGGGGAATATGTTTTATCGAATTTGGTTCAATGAAAGATGTTTGTTCCGTTGTGGATACGTGGCTAAAAAAATGCTTAATGAATGTGGAGTTAATTAATAATGAAGTAGAATTACAAGAGGCTATTCAACAGTTAGAAGAATACTTCCGTGGGGAAAGAATGTCATTTGATCTTCCTTTAGATTTAGTTGGAACAAAGTTTCAAATTCTCGTATGGAACAAAGTAAAGGAAATTTACTACGGAGAAACGAAGTCCTATAAACAAATTGCTACCGAGATAGGAGCACCAAAGGCCGTTCGAGCAATCGGAGGAGCAAATAACAAAAATCCAATCCCAATTATTATTCCGTGTCATCGGGTGATTGGTACGAATGGTTCCATGGTAGGTTACGGTGGAGGGATTGATAAAAAGGAATATCTCCTAAAACTTGAAGGGGCAATTGAGAAAATATCATAGTAAACAAGAGAGGATGTAACCTTTAAACGATCATTTACGATGATCGATAAAGGAACGTCCTCTTTTTGTTTTGATAAAGGGGAAGTCTACGGCTGAAAATAGAAACGGTTCAGACGACCGCAAAGCAGTGAAAAAAGCATATGCGGTACTCAAGAAGGGTTCTAGAAGCCCACAAAGCTGTGATAAATACAAATGCGGTACTCAAGAAGGGTTCTAGAAGCCCGCAAAGCTGTGGAAAATTCAAATGCGGTACTCAAGAGACTTTCTAGAAGCCCGCAAAGCTGTGATAAATACAAATGCGGCAGCCAAGCAACGATCTAGACGACTTCAAAGCAGCAAAAACATGAGAAGTGGTAGCATTGAAAGAGTATTTTCATCCCACATGGTGAAAGTGTTTTCTTGCATGTGAGGTCTACCCTGAAAATAAGCGTTAGTTCAGGAGTGAATGCGGTGACTCCAGCGACGAGCATATGCTTCACGAATAAGCTTCGAGTTGTCTCGACGCATATAACATCAGAGCAACACTTGCAGAGGCAGAGACAGGACAATGTACTTTAGCAGTATACAAAATGTATAGTGTGGAGGCTGAGGCATTGCCCGGAGCTAGGATGGCGACATTACGCCGTTGCCTACAGGACGTAGGCGGTACTTAGGCGTAATTGGAGGATGGCAGGATTATGCCGTTGCCCACAGGACGTGGGCTGCCCTTAGGCATAATTGTTCCGCATAGAACGGATGAACTTCTAGATGAGTATTTTCATCCTCCATGGTGCAAATCTCCACTTGCATGGGCGGTCTACCTTTAAAATACAATTAGTTCATGCATGAAGATCGACAACCCTTGTGGAAAAGCAATGGAAGCATACTGAAAGCAGATGTTTTTATCATCTTAAGGTATAAAAAGAAATTAGCTAAATTTTAAGTCATTTAAACAATGTTTTACTGAATAAGATGTAAGAGAAGGGGAGGGGAAAAATGGATTCACAGATTAATAAAGTAAAACGATATATTAGAGACTGTCATCAGAATTTTGTTAATGGAAATCGATCAACCTCGTATATACGCAATGACGAAATGGAGGCACTAGAAAGGAAGGAAAAGAGACTATTTGAACGAAATGCTGAGATTGTAAAGAATATAGTGGATGGTTATGTAATTAGTGAGAAATCATTTGGTGATCGAGGGATCATTGATTATGGGTTAACGATTCAGAATGTAATACGACAAAACCTAAAATTTTATATTGAAGAACAAATTCAATTGAGACGTGCTGTCGTTGAAGATGATGAACTTATTGACGACTATTTAATTCATGAAGATGGGAAAAATGACATAGAGCAAGGAAATCAGTATAGTCGAAGAGAATTAACCAATGATTATGGTCGAACTGCCGTAAATTATCAATATGACAGATTAGCAGTCGTCCGTTATGCAGAACGATGGTGGAATGATTATAATCCTCAATATCATCAGTTTGAAAATGATTGTACCAATTATATAAGTCAATGTTTACATGCTGGTGGAGCACCAATGATAGGACAACCGAATCGATCCAATGGGTGGTGGTATGTAAACAACAATTGGAGCTATAGCTGGTCTGTAGCTCATGCCCTTCGATGGTATTTTAGTAGTACAGAAAGAGGTCTTCAAGCGACGGAGGTTTCAAGTCCAGAGCAGCTGATGAAAGGGGACGTCATCTGTTATGACTTTAATGGTGACGGAAGATGGCAACATACAACTATTGTTGTAGAGAAAGATGAGGACAGAATGCCTCTTGTGAACGCCCATACAACAAATAGTAGGATGCGGTACTGGGCATATGAGGATTCAACAGCTTGGACTCCTAACATAAAGTATAAGTTTTACCACATATTAGATAATGATTAAGCTTAATTAGCAATTAGGATCGGTTGAATTTTATCGTAATAAATATAAACTAGGTTGATTCCTGGGTGGGTGTCGACTAAATTATTGTCACTTGAGAATAGGATAAAAAACTAATCAACGTTCTACTTTAAGAGGATGTTCAAAAAGTCCGGGAAAAATATCTGTCGAATCTCTGCGTTGGCTTGCTTTTCCGTTCCTCACGTATTAAAAGCATACACTGCGGTACTCAAAGCTACGCCGCCTTGATCTTTCGACGCACAGGACGTGCTAGTGTCGGCGTTGCAACAGGACGTTGTGACTTTAGCCGACTCGGCTATTTTTATCCTCCTTTTTGAACACGCACTTTAAGTAATCTTCCTTTTCTATGATGGAAATGGTATGATTACGAATGAATGTTTATCAACAGTTGAGGTGACCAAAGTGGCAATACATGTCGTATTACATGAACCAGAAATTCCAGCTAATACAGGTAATATTGCACGAACATGTGCAGGAACAAATACATTTCTTCATCTTATCCATCCTTTAGGGTTTTCCACAGATGATCGAATGTTAAAACGTGCAGGCTGTGATTACTGGCCAAAAGTGAATATAAACCATTACGATTCAATTGAAGAGCTTTTTCGAGCTTACCAAGATGGAGAATTTTTTCTGATAGAAACGTCAGGTGAAAAATACTATCACGATTTTGATTATTCTAATCCTGATAAGGATTATTTTTTTGTATTTGGGAAAGAAACAAAAGGCTTGCCTGCCGATCTAATAGAAGCTTATAAAGACAGATGTTTTCGAATTCCACAAACAGAGCATATTCGTTCCTTAAATTTGTCAAATACTGCAGCTATCATTGTTTATGAAGCCTTGAGACAACAAAGCTTTTTACAGTTAACTTAGGATAAAAAGATTAACACGGAAATTTGCAGTCCAATAGGGCTAAGTAGAATCATTTCATTTGGACAGATAGATTAATGGACGTTGAGCAACTGTCTGAAACGAATAAGCAGTAGCATTTGATCAAGCAAATGGTAATATAAGGGCATGGAGACCATTAATCTCCATGCCCTTATTAATGTGTAAAAATAATTATTATTTACCTATCGTTTGAAATGGTATTGCCTCTGTTGGTATTTTTGCTGGTGGGAAATGTTTACTTAGAAATGTAATTGTTTCTGCCCAAGCTTTTTCTCCAGCCTGAGCACTTTTGTGTATCAGGTCATCTGTGTGAAGGAGAGAATTATTAGAAAATAAGCATGGTAAGTAAGGATAAGTAAAGGAATGTCCAGTAAATTCAAATGATGAATGTTGGACCAGGTACGGAAAAGAATTTTTTATTAAACGTTCTTTTATACTTTCGGCCATGGAATAGGAGGGCCAATAAGTATCTTCTTTTCCACTTAATAACAGGACTGGACCGTTAATATTTTCCACTTTAATAATGGCATCGGTCCGACCTTTTTGTTTATATTTATTTAGACTCCGTTCATAAAGTTCGTTCGTTGACTTCTGATCTTGCTTTACTTTTTCTTTTAATGATTGAAATAACATAGAGAAGGAGTTGGAAAGAGGAATAAATGGGACTCCTTTCCCTTGTTCAGTCCAAGGAGATTGACGCCGTTTAGAGTGTAAGCTTTGAAAGACGTGAGTCGATGGACAAACGGCAATAACCCCACGAATATTTTTATCTTTTGAAGCAGCAAGTAATGCAAGTTCCGAATTTTTTGATACACCATAGAGAACAATCTTTTCTTCATCTGTGGATGGGTGGTTCTTTAACCATTTCACCACTTGTTGAACGTCTTCAATGGGAAGCTGGCTCTGTGACTTTTTTGTTTGTTCACCATGGACAGTATCCCCTGCTAAACTTAATCCTATAGCTCCATAGCCACGAGAGGCAAACAAGGCTGCTAAATGATTTGCTGTAAGTCCACTCGTGGATCCCAGTATGATTAAACTAGGTAAATTACGTTTTCTAATGGGATAAAAGTAGGTTCCAGTTAAATGTAAATCTGTCGGCAATTCTTCCTCTGCAACATAATCTTCTTTAAAAATGCGGCTAATTGTTCGTGATTCTGTTCGTTGACTACTATTACCTTCTATGTCAATGTGTAGGTTCAATGTTGTTTGCTCTTTTGAAAGGGTATAAGGTTCAGCATTTTTTCCATCGATAGGGCGAAGGTTCCAGATTAACTGAGAAAAAATATTTTCTTCCGTCTGTTCATTGTCTCCAATTAATAGCTTCCCATGGTTGTCTGCTTTAGTTATGATCGTGGAATTCCACATGCCATTTTTTTCATCATCCATTCCCATTCGAATTGTTACATGTTCATTAGCCTCAAGACCATCCATATGAAGCTGAAGGGCTTCATCAACACGTCCAATATCTGGAAAAAGGAAACATTTCATAAATTCTCACCTCATTTATTATTCCTTATTACATATATTCGGACATGCATTTAATTAAGACTAAAATTTTGTGTAAAATTTAAAAGTTTGAGGGAAATGAAAAACCACCTACAAACCATGTGATTATGGTTCATAGGTGGTTCCTCAGCTTAATTTTTGTTTGGATTGTCATTATATCCTGCAGTAAAGATTGCAGCAAGGAATGCCAAGCAAACCCCTAAAATTAAAATTGTTCCCATCAAAAAATCCCCCTTTGATGATCTCTAAAAATCAATATATCATGTTTTAAAGGGAAAGAAAAGAAAATAAGAGTATCAATAACTATTTTGTATTTCGAAGCTTTGCAAAATCGGAACAGTATACTAAAATTAAAAAGGGAACAAAGAGGGCTTTTATTATTTAAAAGATAATTTATAAGTTTTTTCTAACGTTGTCTAGGAGTCAGGACGACGATGAATTTAGCCGTTCCCTACAGGATGTAGGTTATATCTAAGCTTGGTTTGGGGGCCTTGCGCTTTTCTTATATAAATCATACACCATACGATACATACAATTTAGGAGTATAGAGATGAAAAATACCTATTTAACAAGTCATTTCCCACTATTTTCGATAGTTCTTTTTAGTCTTTCCCTATCTATATATAGTGAGGGGTGGATTACAGCATATTTAAGTGAAATTGGTTTATATTCTGGAATGATTGAGTTTTTTTCTGAAAGAGGTATCCAGCTAACCTTATTATTTTTAGCTTGGCTATTCTTTTTTATGTTATTTTCTGCATTAAAATTAATTGCTGACACGGTAAATGAACTGTCACTTCTTTTCTTTTCAAAGGACGAAGAAGGAAGTGATTTAAAAGGATTGCGCGGAGGTTCATGGATTTTTCTAATTAGTAGTGCCTTATCTGTTGGATTCGCTTTTAATATATTTTTCTTAATGGCTTTATTTTCTATTGCATGTATTAGCTATTTTGTTTTCTTTGTCTATAAAGTTAGTCATTCCTTGTCCTTTTTTTCATTATTAGGGATCGTTTTCTTTCATACCTTTTTTTGGTTTTCCTTTATTATCGCTGTTACCTTTGCTTTACTAAAATTATATAACAGTATCATTGCAAGCTTGCCAATTTAGACTTAAGAATAAGAAAAAGCTAGGATAACGACGATTTTCCTAGCTTCCATTTTATTTATAATCGGACTATACCTTCTCTAATGAACGATCTTTGACATATATGATCGCCAGATTTCGAGGTGTAGTCTTTGGTTAATGTGTGACATGGATGTAGGTGAATCGTACCCAATCCAGATACCTGATGTGTAAGTATCTGTTGATCCAATAAACCATAAGTCATGATAATTATTTGTCGTTCCAGTTTTTCCACCTAAATAACCTGAGGTAGAAAATTTAGCGTTTCGTCCTGTTCCTTCGTTAACTACTCTACGCATCATTTTTCGTACTTCATTATTTGTTCTTTCACTCCAAACTCTTTCGCTAGCATGATCCCAAGAGTATAGAATGTCACCATTCTTATCCAATACTTGTCGAATGGCCTTTGGAGAATGGTATTCGCCATTTGTAGCAAAGGTAGTGTATGCTCGTGTCATTTCTAATACAGAAACTCCTGTAGTAAATCCACCTAAGGCAGCTGGTAAAATGATATCCTTTTCATCTACTCCTTGAAAATCGAAATGATCAAAATAGGAAAAAGCAATTTCTGGATCGGTTCTATCGAATAATCGAACAGCAGCTGTATTATAGGAATGTTTAAAGGCTTGTTCCATTGATACCCTTCCATAAGTAGCTCCCCCATAATTTATAGGGGTGTACCCATTTTTATTAAATGGAGATGCGTCAATGGTTGTACGTTCATTTGTATTTGTTTCCTCTATGTAAGGTGCAAATACTAAAAGCGGTTTAATTGCTGATCCAGGTTGACGGTACGCTTGAAATCCACGGTGAAAATGAAATTTCTCATAATCTTTTCCCCCTGTTATAGCGACGATTTCATTTTTTTTATGGTCGATTATGGTTGTTGCTGCCTGTAGTTGAGAATTTCCTATATAGGAATTGATGGAACGAACAGCCTGCTCTTGAATGTCATTGTCCAAAGCCGTTTCGATAATAATTCCCTGGTTTAAAACTGCGTCCACTCTTTCATTTAATTGTTGCAAAATAGTAGTGCGACTTGCTTCATTTTTCGCAGTGCTCAATCTTTTCGAATACCCTTCATTATCACTTATAAGTTCTTTTAATTCATGATGGATATAGGTTACATAGTCTGGGTACTCATCAATTTTATGATAAATATTTAACTCAATGGATTCGTTTAATGCCTTGTCATATGTTTCTTTCGTTATTTTTTCTTCTTCTAACATTTTTAATAAAATCCATTCTTTACGTTCGTGAGTATGTTCTATGTTTGTTAATGGGTTGTAACGATCAGGATGATTGGGAATAGCGGATAAAAAAGCAGCCTCAGCTACAGAGAGTTCGTCTGCCGTTTTATTAAAATAAAAACGGGTAGCAGCTTCGATACCATATACTCCATTTTTAAAATAGATGGCATTAATGTATAACTCCATTATGTCTTCCTTTTCCATCAATCTTTCCATTTGATAAGCATATAGCAACTCAGATAGCTTCCGTTCGTATGATTTTTCGTGTGTTAAGTAAAGATTTCGAACGAGCTGTTGGGTCACTGTGCTTCCGCCTTGCTCGATGGAGTCATTTTGCAAATTAATGATTAACGCCCTTGCAATTCCTTTCATATCAAATCCTTTGTGCTCGAAAAAAGATTGGTCCTCTGCTGATAAAAAAGCATCCACAACAATTTTTGGAATCTCTTTATAAGGTAAATGAATACGCTTCTCAGCTGCGTAAACATCCGATATTACTTCCTTATTTTTATCTAAAATGATGCTGGTTTCTGATAAATGAATGGAATCTAATATGATCTTCTCGTCTAATACCTCATGTATGGATTTTGCTTCATAAAATTCATCAACAGTAATAACAAAAAGGGTTGAAAATATTCCAATAAATAAAAAGATTAATAAATTTCCAGTCCACAAACGCATGTATGTCACATCTTTCTTATTTGTCTACTAACAGTTTACAGAATCCTTACGTTAAATGGAAACTATTTATGAAGATTCTTTTCTAAAGCTGTTACTTTTAAAAATAATATTTTTTTAGGTGGAGTTATTGTCTATATAAAGGCATTTAGAGGGGACACATTCTCTTAAATTTTAAATGAAATAGAATCATCCGTTAGGTGAATGCATAAGATGAACCATGGATGTCTAATAGTATTGACTTGGTGTTGAGAGGAGGACGAAATGGAAATCTTAAACAAAATTCAGAAACACCGGGAGGAAGAAGGACGTCTGAAGTGGGAAGGAACATTTGCTGAGTATCTTGACCTCTTAAGAGAGAGACCCGAAGTGGCTCAAACTGCCCACTCCCGTATTTATAACATGATTAAGGATGCGGGTGTAGAGGAAACGGACGGGCGAAAACGGTATAAGTTTTTTGAAAATGAAATATTCGGATTAGAAGATGCAATTGAAAGATTAGTAGAAGAATATTTTCATTCTGCAGCTCGTCGATTAGATGTGAAAAAGCGAATCCTACTTTTAATGGGTCCTGTAAGTGGTGGTAAATCTACAATCGTGACAATGTTGAAACGAGGACTTGAAGAATACACTCGCACTGATCGTGGGGCAGTATATGCCATAAAAGGATGTCCAATGCATGAAGATCCGTTACACCTTATTCCACATCACATGAGAGATGATTTTTACGAGGAATTTGGTATTCGAATTGAAGGGAATTTATCTCCATTAAATATGATGAAATTAGAACGAGAGTATGGAGGCAGAATTGAAGATGTACGGGTTGAAAGAATTTTCTTATCTGAGGATCGTCGTGTTGGTGTTGGAACCTTTAGTCCATCAGACCCGAAGTCTCAAGATATTGCAGATCTAACAGGTAGTATCGATTTTTCAACTATAGCAGAGTATGGTTCTGAATCAGACCCACGTGCATATCGTTTTGACGGAGAATTAAATAAAGCAAATCGAGGGTTAATGGAATTCCAAGAGATGCTGAAATGTGACGAGAAGTTTCTATGGCACTTATTATCCCTTTCACAGGAAGGAAACTTTAAAGCGGGGAGATTTGCCCTCATTTCTGCTGATGAAATGATCGTAGCTCACACGAATGAAGCAGAGTATAAATCTTTTATTGCTAATAAAAAAAATGAAGCTTTGCACTCGAGAATTATTGTCATGCCAATACCATATAATTTACGCGTGACTGAGGAAGAAAGAATATATGAAAAAATGATACAGGAAAGTGATATTTCCGACGTTCATATTGCACCTCATGCATTAAAGATTGCGGCAATATTTACAGTATTAACGCGATTGAAGGATTCAAAGAATAGTAGTGTAGATATTCTAAAGAAACTAAAGCTATACGATGGCCAAAATGTGGAAGGTTTTAGCTCAGCGGATGTGGAAGAGCTAAGGAAGGAATTCCCTGATGAAGGTATGGATGGAATTGATCCTAGATATGTAATTAATAGGATATCTTCCGCTATTATTCGAAAAGAACTAACGGCCATAAATGCATTAGATGTATTACGTTCTATAAAGGATGGCTTAGATCAACATGCATCTATTTCAAAAGAGGATCGAGAAAGGTACTTAAACTTTATATCTATTGCTCGAAAAGAGTATGATGAAATAGCTAAGAAAGAAGTTCAAAAGGCATTTGTATATTCCTATGAGGAGTCTGCAAAAACCTTAATGGATAACTATTTAGATAATGTGGAAGCGTATTGTAATAAAAATAAGCTCCGTGATCCTCTTACTGGTGATGAAATGAATCCAGATGAAAAGCTTATGCGTTCCATTGAAGAGCAAATCGGAATTTCTGAAAATGCAAAAAAAGCGTTTCGTGAGGAAATTTTAATACGTATTTCTGCCTATGCCCGAAAAGGAAAGAAGTTCGACTATAATTCTCATGAACGATTACGGGAAGCCATTCAGAAAAAACTGTTTGCTGATCTGAAAGATGTTGTTAAGATTACCACGTCAACGAAGACGCCAGATGAGAACCAATTAAAGAAAATTAACGATGTAATTGCAAGACTTGTTGATGAACATGGATACAACTCTGTGTCAGCGAATGATCTGTTAAGATATGTTGGTAGTTTGCTGAATCGTTAACTGACTAAAAAACAGTACATTTTCTTAAATTATCTGGACAATTTTCGTTAGTAATAGGATATTCATACAATAATAAAAGGTCTGTTCAGCTGTTAATAGCTGAATAGACCTTTTTGTATGAAAGAAGGCTTGTATAGATATGCAATATACTTGTATATTCCACAATAACATTCATTCTCAATTAGGTTTTTTAATTAATAATAGCTTGTCGAATTACATAGTCTTGTGTATACGCTTACACCTTTGTTACGCATAGATTTTTCAGATTATATTTATGTTACAAATGTTATTATTAAGTAATAATGGTTTAAATTAACCCCCGTTTGGATATATGATATTTATATAAACCTGTGAAATCTTGGAAGTGGGAGGTGGTAATTTGATAGTTGCAGAGCAGGTGCCGGAAAGGGATACTAGAAAGAAAGTTAAATGGAAAAAACGGGTTTGGAAATGGTCAAAAATCCTTACACTTGTTGTTATTTTAGTTATTGTTTTTCGGGCATTTTTATTTACCAATTATATTGTACACGGTAAATCCATGATGCCGACAATTCATGATGGAGAACGTATAATTGTAAATAAAATAGGCTATGAAATAGCAGAGCCGAAACGCTTTGACTTAATTATTTTTCACGCTACAGAAACGTCAGATTATATTAAACGTGTAATCGGAGTGCCTGGAGATCATATTGAGTACAAGGACGATATACTTTATGTGAATGGTAAATCGATTGAGGAAAGCTTCATAAATCATTATCGGGATGAT
Organism: Evansella sp. AB-P1; assembly: GCF_029688925.1. Lineage (GTDB taxonomy): Bacteria > Bacillota > Bacilli > Bacillales > Salisediminibacteriaceae > Evansella. Next base: position 10,988 of record NZ_JARUKY010000014.1, on the reverse strand, counting down.
TATGAGGATGGAACATTTACAGATGACTTTTCATTAGAATCCGTTACAGACTCCAATTATGTTCCAGAAGGTCATGTATTTGTTTTAGGAGACAATCGCCAAAATAGTGTAGATAGTCGCCACATTGGGTTTGTAGAATATGAAAAGATAGTTGGCAGAGTGAACTTCACTTATTGGCCACCAAATAACTTACGAATATTTGAATAACGAAATAACCATTTTAAAGTAATAATAAATATTATAACTACGCTTTTAAAAGACTGAAAATTTAAAATTAAACAAAAATTAATGACGAAATCAATAGGTTTTACGACTTTATTATAAATTTCAAAGAATAATAGAATTAAAGAAAAAGCTTAGAAAAGGATTTACGCCCCTTTTCTGAGCTTTTTTGGAAAGACAAAAAAATTTTCACTTTACGTACTGTCTAGGAGACAGGACGTCGATGATTTAACCTTTGCCCACAGGACGAGGGCGTTCTTAGGTTAAATTGAGGCGCCATCACCTCGTGTCAAATAACCTGTCCGCATATAAAGTAAAAATCACTTTTAAACGGCAAGAACATTTGCATATCGGTGGGAGACAGGATGTCGATATTACGCCGTTGCCTACAGGACGTAGGCTGTACTTAGGCGGAATTGGGGCGCCTTGCGCTTTTCTTAATGAAAAAAGTTTTAGATATTTTCATTCATGATGGTTGTGTAGCCTCGGACTATTGATTATGAAGGGTAATTATATGTCATCGCTATTTTCTAAAAATGTTCCTTTTCTTCCCTTGTGCCTTTCCACTTCTTCTTGGTCTTGAATTCCTAGCTCTTCTTTTATTTTTGAGAGATCTTTAATAATAATCCTTGTGTTGATCCATGCAGCTATTGATCCGATAATAGCAAAAATAAAAATTAAGAATAATAGAAAGTTAATAAAAATAGGGAACCTCCTCCTTTTTATGTTTCGTTTCATCTTAATACAATCTTAACAAAAATTATTTCCTATTTCTAAATAGTATGAAAAATTCTCACGTGAAATTTAATTGTATTACGATTAATTAGTATATAAATAATTTGTTTATGTATTAAGATGTGTTTACTTGAAAAGTACAGCCCCAGCCTATCATTTCACCGAAAGGGATATTTGCGTAAATATAAAAATCATAAATTAGGATAATTGGTGATAAAATCTTAAATGAAATAGGTAGTTTCACGAAGGGAAAATTAGAAAACATATTTAAAAAAATTTATTTATTTTTACAAATGTTTTAACTTAAAATTATTGTACGAAACCCGTCATCATCGTATTTATAAGGGGTTGTCCCATCTTTAAATAAACATATTTTTTAACTAGCTTGTATAATTATCTGATTTTTTTGTCAACTGAGTCGGATTTCTGCATAGTATAAAGTAAGCTTTTTTTTCACAACACATCAATGTTGTGAACGAACAAAAGTGTCGTCAAGTATATAGTATGAATTGTTAGCAAAGATGTGCAAGTCCAAATTTTATAAGGAGGGAAAAAATATGAAAGGCAGTTCAGGCAAAAGTTTTGTTGTCTCTCAAGAAAACTGGTCCCTCCACCGAAAAGGATACCAAGACCAACAACGTCACCAAGATAAGGTGCAAGAGGCCATTAACAGAAACCTTCCCGACCTAGTAAGTGAAGAAAATATTGTTATGTCCAATGGTCGCGATATCATTAAAATTCCAATTCGTTCGTTAGATGAATACAAAATTCGTTATAACTATGACAAAAATAAACATGTAGGTCAGGGGACTGGGGAAAGTGAAATCGGTGACGTGGTTGCCCAGGATGGTACCCCAAGTAAAAAGGGACCTGGGAAAGGTGAAGGGGCTGGAGATCAGGCCGGAGAAGATTATTATGAAGCTGAAGTTTCCCTTGCGGAGTTAGAAGAAATGCTTTTTCAGGAGTTAGAGTTACCGAATCTGCAACAAAAGGAAGAAGACAATATTGTTGTAGAAAATATTGAGTTTACAGATATCCGTAAAAAAGGTTTAATGGGGAATATCGACAAACGAAGAACAATTTTAGAAGCGTTAAAAAGAAATGCAATGAAAGGCCAGCCAAGTGTAGCTCCGATTTATAATGATGATTTAAGATTTAAAACGTGGGAAGAAAAGATTAAACCTGAGTCAAAGGCAGTTGTTATTGCGATGATGGATACGTCAGGCTCTATGGGACGTTGGGAAAAATTTATGGCAAGAAGTTATTTTTTCTGGATGACGAGGTTTTTACGGACGAAATATGAAACAGTAGACATAGAATTTATTGCTCATCACACAGAAGCAAAACTTGTATCAGAGGATGATTTCTTTATGAAAGGTGAGAGTGGGGGAACGATTTGTTCTTCTGCTTATCGGAAGGCGCTAGAAGTGATAGATCAAAAGTATCCTCCATCAAGATATAATATTTATCCATTTCACTTTTCAGACGGTGACAATTTAACATCAGATAATCAACGTTGTCTCTCACTTGTAAAGGAACTAATGGATGTGTCTAGTATGTTTGGTTACGGTGAGGTAAATCAATACAATCGACCATCAACACTCATGAGCTCCTATAAAAACCTTCAAGACGAACGTTTTAGATATTATATATTAAGGGAAAAGGCAGATGTCTATCGTTCGTTGAAGTGGTTCTTTAGGAAAGAAGAAGATGCGATCGTTCATTAAAATAAATTTCAAGAAAACGTGCGAAAAGTGCGGAACCTGGTTCCGCACTTTTTTTTGAACTTTTTTAAGTGTTCTATTCTAAATTTATGAAAATAATAGCGAAATTTGTAGTTTAACATTGGACGAACTCGGAAACAGGTTTATATAACTAATAAAGGAGGAGATAAAAAATGAAAAAACTTTCATTATTTTTCGCCCCCATTCTATTAGTAGGGATGGTATTTGGATTTTCTGGTTTGTCTGCCATGGCAAATACAACAACAGTTGAAGAAGGAGATACTATTTGGGGGTATTCACAAGAGCATGATGTAACGGTAGATGAGCTATTAGAATTAAACAGTGGAATTGACCCGTATGCTTTACAGATAGGATCTGAAATTCAGCTCGAACCTAGTGAAGGTGACGGTAACGGTAATGGAGATTCAAATGGAGAGACAGTAACACATGTTGTTCAGCCTGGAAACACACTGTCAGGTATTGCTACTGTATATGATGGTGTAACTGTTGATCACTTACTTGAATTAAATGAAGATGTTGATCCAAGAGCATTAACGATCGGTTCAGAGATTGTAGTAGTTGAACGTGACTCAACAGGAGACACTACTGGATCAGATGCTGTATACCACACTATTCAGCCAGGTAATACGTTCACTACAATAGCCTCAGTATATGATGGTGTTTCAGCAGAAGATATAGAGGAGGCAAACCCAGACTATGATGCTCATGCATTACCAATTGGAGCACAATTAGTTATTCCAACAAGCTAATGAAAAGAACAATTTAATATAAAAAGTTCACAAATCTGTGCGGGACCTGGTCCCGCACAATTTTGTGTTATAAAAATAGTTTGATTCAAAAGGCGGTTCAAAGGATTAACAGGACTTACAGTGGAAGATGAATCATAAGAATAGTTATGATTTTCTTTTGTTAATTTTTTATTATGTTCTAATTTTTTTGCAATGTATGAAACATTGCTCCCGAACTTATGCTACTTTAGTAGAGAACCAAAAAAATTTATTCAGATCGCCAAATGAAAACTAACATCTAATAAAAAAGCCAATTACAGTCACAAGATTGTCGGGAACCTGTTTCCTGACAATTTTGTGACTGTGTATAGAAGGGTTAACCATATGATAGGGAGTGAGATTGTGTCTATTTCAAATGAGGAGTGGAACAAGGAGAAAAAGCGGGTAGAAACGATTATTGATGTTATAAATAATAAAATAAATCACCTTCAAGAAAATGTAGGAACGATGAAAGAAGGTGTGATTGATTTACGTAAAAGCTTTTGGGAGGATGTCACTGTAAATTTAGACGATGCCCATGAGGTTGGAGAAACATTTACAAGTATTAAGCAGCAGGCAGAGCTTTTGTCTGAAAGGGAAAGAACTCATGAACAATTTTATAAAAAGATGAAAAATCTAATTAAATTAAGTGAATCTCCCTACTTTGGTCGAATCGATTTTTTAGAAAAGGGGGAAGAGGGGGAAGAGGTCGTATACATAGGGTTAGCCTCTTTAATGGATGAAAAGGATGAAAATTTCCTTGTATATGATTGGAGAGCTCCTATTTCAAGCTTATATTACAATTATTCTCCTGGCCCAGCTAAATACGAGGTCCCAAGTGAAGTGATTGAAGGAGAAGTGCAATTAAAAAGGCAATATATTATAAAAAATGGAAAGTTAAAAAGTATGTTTGATACAGGAGTTACGATTGGGGATGAATTGCTTCAAGAGGTATTGAGTAACAACGCTAATACACAAATGAAGAGTATTGTTGCAACTATTCAAAGAGAACAAAATCTAATCATACGAAATGAAAAAAGTAAGTTCTTAATCGTCCAAGGTGTGGCTGGTAGTGGGAAAACGTCTGCTGCATTACAACGAGTAGCCTACTTATTATATCGTTACCGTGGCCAAATTAATTCCGATAATATCATGTTATTTTCTCCAAATTATCTATTCAATAGTTACGTAGCGACCGTACTTCCAGAATTAGGGGAAGATAACATGAAACAAACAACCTTCCAAGCTTATTTACAAACTCGTTTAGAAAAAGAGTTTACGATTGAAGATCCTTTTTCACAAATGGAGTATTTATATACAGCAATTAAGGATTCAACGTATGAAACAAGAATGGCATCCATCAAGTATAAATCCTCGGTGGAATTTAAACATTTTATAGACCAGTTTATTCAATATTTATCTAGGGAAGGCATTGTTTTTAAAAATATATCCTTAAGAGGTAAGGTAATTATTTCGAATAAAGAAATTGAAAAATATTTTTATTCGTTAGATGAAACAATAGCTATTCCAAATCGAATGAATTTAGTAGCTGAATGGATACTCGTAACGTTAGCTAAAATTGAAAAAAATGAACGGAAGAAGGATTGGGTTATTGAAGAAAGCGAGCTTTTAGATAAGGAAGATTATTTAAAGACTTTTCAAGAAACGCAAAAAGGAAATCGTGCAAACGCTGATAATTTTGATGATTATGCATTAGAAGAAAAAATGCTAAGTAAGTTTGTTGTGAGAAAGTATTTTAAACCAATTAGAAATGCAGTTAAAAAGCTTCGTTTTATGGATACTTATTCTCTTTATAAAAAAATATTTGATAAAGATGCCTATCGTGCTTTTTATAGTAAGTCGTTACCACACGATCTGTGGGATGAGATTTGTCGGTTAACAATGAAGAAATTAGAAGGTCGAGAACTGATGTATGAGGATACGACGGCGTTTTTATATTTGAAGGACCAATTAGAAGGAAGAAAATCAAACACAATGATTCGTCATTTATTTATTGATGAAGCGCAAGATTATTCTCCATTTCAATTTGAATTTTTGAAACAGCTATTTCCAAATTGTAAAATGACTATTCTAGGAGACGTTAATCAAGCAATTTATGCTCACGGAAATGATTCTCCCACATTATTATCGGAACAACTATTTAAGGGAAAGGATCAAAGTGAACGAATTACATTAACACGGAGTTATCGTTCCACAAGACAAATCGTTGAATTTACGAAAGGTGTTATTCAAGGTGGAGAATTAATCGAACCTTTTAACCGTGATGGAGACAAACCTACATTAACAACGGTAAGGGATAGTAAGGATCTTAAAGTAAACATTTCTCATCGGGTGAAACTCTTAGAACAAAATGGACATAAAACCATTGCAATATTGTGCAAAACAATGAAAGAGAGTGAAGAAGCATACAACAATTTGAAGGATGATTTACAGCTTCAGTTAGTGGATAAAGATACGACTACCTTCAATAAAGGGGTCTTGGTCCTTCCAGCATACTTAGCAAAAGGGATTGAATTTGACGGAGTAATTATTTATAATGCTTCATCCATTGTTTATGGTGAGGAGCAGGAACGAAAACTATTTTATACTTCCTGTACACGAGCAATGCATGAATTACATTTGTTTACTGTAGGAAAGAAGAGTTATTTTTTTGATGATATACGTAGTGAAACTTATAATGAAATACAAATAGTTAACGAATGTAGTTAAAATTGAAAAGTTCACAAAATTGTACGGGACCATGTCCCGTACAATTTTGTGACTATTTGTCTTTTTGTATTGTTGTTATGTTATGACTTGGTAGAAAATTATTAATATTAATGTAGGCCCCTCCTAATAGTGTTGCTTGTTCTCGTAATTCAGAGGCCTTGATTGTTGTGTTGCGATTCACTGGAGTTGATAAATTGTCTTTGATTTTCTCGATAATGCCGTCCAACTCATTTGTGAATTTACTATTAATAATAATGACTTCAGGACTAAATAATTTTATAACATTGTTTAAACCTAGGCTTATGTAATATACGAATGAGTCTATAATTTCTTTTGAAGTTGTTTCACCAGCTAAGTAGTTTTTCTTAAAGTCTTCAAAGGATACATCTTCTCCTTTATTACTACCATACTCCATGAGTAAAACATGCTCAGAAGCATAACGTTCAATACAACCTAAATTTCCACATGGACATTTTCGCCCGTTAGGTACGACGATGGTGTGTCCAATTTCTCCGCTATAACCTTTCACCCCTTTATATAAGCTATTATCTATAATAATCCCAGCACCAATTCCAGAACTAATACTTATGCTCACTAAATTACTTAAGTATGTTGAAAAGTACCATTCCCCTAAAACAGATAAATTAGCTTCATTTTCTAATGTAATTGGAACTTTGTATCGATTCTGCAAATAGTCTGAAATATTCATACCAGCTAAATGATAATTTGGGGTAAAAATAATATTGTTTTCGTAAACAATTCCATGAATTCCTAATGTAATACCAACAATCCCATAAGGCGTTTTCGGCGAAATTTCAAAATATTCATCAATCAAAAGACATAGCTTTTCAAATATATCCTTTTGATTTATTTTCTCGTGTAACACTTCCTTATGTATAACAATTGTTCCGTCTAGATAAGTGAGGATTGAGGATAAATAATCAGATCCAATGTCAATACTTAAAGAAAGACCAGCTTTTTCATTAAAACAGTACATGACTGGACGCCTCCCACCTTGACTAATTCCGATACCCACCTCTTTTATTAACTTCTTTTCTGTTAAAGTAGACACGATGGATGAGATAGTGGCTTTATTTAATTCTGATACCTTTGAAATATCAGCTCTAGATATAATTTTATGTTGAATAATGATAGCTAAAACATTGGATTCATTCAATTCTCGTATAGAATATTTATCTACCATTTTTCTAATTCTCCATTCGTTTTAATTTTGTTCGTCTCCTTTTCATGTTTGTTTTCTTCAGAAGGAGTTATCATCTTTATTATTGAAAGCTGTTGCGGATCTCCCCCTCGTATCTCCTTGATCTGAATTTTAGTTATTTAAAATTGCAAGGGATCTTTCCATAAAAATTTCCCTTTACAGGACAGTTTTAATGAACTACAATACGATTATACACTTAGTTTATTTATTAAACAAACAAAGAATTGTAAGCACTTACATACACAAGAATAATAGGTTTATACTTTATTTCACTTAATAGATTAGTAAATTTTGTTTTGATATCATTCAAATGTCCGTCCAAAACTGTGTTGTAACGAACGACAACAATAATGCTATTTTTAGGAAAGCTTTTACTTTAAAAGGGGGATGTAATAATGACTTATTTTTCAGGTATCAAAAAGGTGAGGTTTGAAGGTAAGGATTCAGAAAACCCGTTTTCGTTTAAGCATTATAATTCGAAAGAAGTTGTTATGGGAAAAACAATGGAGGAGCATCTTCGTTTTGCAGTTGCATATTGGCATACATTAACGGGAGATGGATCAGACCCATTTGGTTCAGGTACGATGATTCGTCAATGGAATCATTTAAGTGGCATGGAATTAGCAAAAATTCGTGTGGAGGCTGCTTTTGAGTTTTTTGAAAAACTAGGAGTTCCTTTCTTTTGCTTCCATGATCGCGACATTGCTCCAGAGGGAGATAATTTAAGAGAAACAAACAAAAATTTAGATGAGATTATTGGAATGATCAAAGGTCACTTATCTACTAGTGATGTGAGGCTCCTTTGGAATACAGCAAATATGTTCACCAACCCTAGGTTTGTACACGGTGCTGCTACTAGTAATAATGCCGATGTATTTGCTTATGCAGCAGCACAGGTAAAAAAAGGCTTAGAAACGGCGAAAGAACTTGGTTCAGAAAATTATGTTTTCTGGGGAGGAAGAGAGGGCTATGAATCTCTTCTTAATACAGATTTAGAATTTGAATTAGATAATCTAGCTAGGTTTTATCATATGGCAGTAGATTATGCGAAAGAGATTGGCTATACAGGGCAATTTTTAATTGAACCGAAGCCAAAGGAACCGACGAAGCATCAATATGACTTTGATGCAGCTACTGCAATAAGTTTTTTACAGAAGTATGATTTACAAAATCATTTCAAATTAAATATTGAAGCAAACCATGCTACATTAGCTGGTCATACTTTCGAACATGAATTAAGAGTAGCAAGAGCAAATGGTATGCTTGGGTCCATTGATGCAAACCAAGGTGATTTATTACTTGGTTGGGATACAGATGAATTTCCTACAGACTTGTATGCTGTAACACTAGCAATGTATGAAATTCTTGAAAATGATGGATTAGGTAAAGGAGGCGTGAACTTTGATGCTAAGGTTCGACGAACTTCCTTTGAAGCAGAGGACTTATTCCTTTCCCATATAGCTGGAATGGATACGTTTGCAAGAGGATTAAAAGTAGCGGCTAAAATGAAGGAGAATCGTTTCTTCGATTCCATCATTGAGGAACGCTATAAGAGCTTTAAAGAAGGAATTGGCTTAGAAATCACTTCTGGAAAAGCGAACTTTAAATCACTAGAGGAATATGCATTATCAAATGAAAAAATAGAAAATGCCTCTGGTAGAATTGAATTTATTAAATCACGTATAAACGATTATATTTTTTAATCTGGAATATAAGAACACCTCATATCGTATTAAGGATTGCCCCTTTCTTTAATACATAGAGGTGCTTTCTTTATTAATAGAGAATTTATAAGTTTTTCAAACATTGTCTAGGAGTCAGGACGACGATGATTTAGCCGTTGCCCATAGGACGTGGGCGTTCTTAGGGTAAATTGATGCGCCTTACGCTTTTCTTAATAAAGAGGAGGAAAAGAAATATGGAATACGTATTAGGGATTGATTTAGGAACTAGCTCTGTAAAAGCTTTACTTGTTGATCAAGAAGGAAATGTTTGTAAGGAAGCTGTACAGGAATATACCCCTCTTCATAGTAAAACAGGCTATAGTGAACAAGATCCTGAAGATTGGGTATCATACACGCTAGAGGCAATGAAAGAAATAAGTGATGATAAGAATGTTGACGTAAATAATATAAAAGGGTTAAGTTTTTCCGGCCAAATGCATGGATTAGTTCTGTTAGATGAGGAGCATCACCCATTAAGAAATGCTATATTATGGAATGACACCCGGACGACAGATCAGTGCCGCCAAATTGAGAGTGTATTAGGAGATCGTCTTATTTCCATTGCAAAAAATCAAGCGTTAGAGGGATTTACGTTACCTAAACTATTATGGATAAAGGAGCATGAACCCCATTTATATGAAAAAGCAGTAGCCTTTGTTTTACCAAAAGATTATGTTCGTTTTCGTTTAACAGGTATTTTAAATATGGAATACTCTGATGCAGCAGGTACGTTATTATTAGATGTAGAGTCAAAAGCTTGGAGTAAGGAAATTTGTCAAGCATTGGATATCTCTTCATCTATCTGTCCTACTTTAGTGGAGTCAGGTGATTTCGTAGGTACCCTTTCCCCTCAAATTGCGGAGAAAATAAACTTATCAGAAACTACTAAGGTTTTTGCTGGTGGTGCAGATAATGCTTGTGGAGCTATAGGGTCCGGTATTTTGAAACAAGGATTAAGTTTATGTAGTATTGGTACTTCAGGTGTTTTATTGAGCTACCATGAGAAAGAGGACCAAGATTTAAAAGGGGAACTTCATTATTTTAACCATGCAAAATCAAATGCATGGTATGTAATGGGGGTGACTTTAGCAGCAGGAGATAGCCTTAGTTGGTTTAAAAAAACCTTTGCCCCTGAAAAAAGCTTTGAAGCTTTAGTGCAGGAAGGGGCGGATACGCCAATAGGAGCTGCAGGATTGTTGTTTACACCATATATCATGGGAGAACGAACGCCTTACGCTGATTCGCAGATTCGCGGAAGTTTTATTGGAATGGACAGTTCCCATGAACTAAAACATTTTACAAGAGCTGTAATGGAAGGGATTACTTTTTCTTTAAGAGATTCATTAGAAATATTAAAAACTACAGGGAATAAAGATATTAGCCAAATTGTATCCATTGGTGGTGGCGCAAAAAGTGAAGCTTGGTTGCAGATGCAGGCAGATATTTTTGGAACACCAATTATAAAATTAAAGAGTGAACAAGGCCCTGCGTTAGGAGCTGCGATGTTAGCAGCAGTAGGCTGTGGCTTGTTCCCGTCATTAGATGAGTGTGCTGAAACCTATGTGGAAATTGAAAAAGTATATACACCTGTTGAAAAAAATGTAAAGATATATGATGAATTATATGGCATTTATCGTACAGTTTATTGCAATACGAAAGAAATTAACGATAAAATCGCTTCCTTTAGGTAGAAACTGAATTTAAAATATTTAATATAAAAATGGCTAAGTTTACACATTTGTGAATCTAGCCATTTTTATTTTCATTCTATAAATGCACCATCAACCTATTCTAAGTACATGTTCAAAATACATTTCGTGTCTTATCATTAAATATATCTTCC
>NZ_JARUKY010000013.1 GCF_029688925.1 Evansella sp. AB-P1 | reverse complement strand
ATGTTTACATTTTTTTAAGAAAGGTTATATAGACAAAGTGTAGATTTGAAGATCTAATTTCCTTGAAAAACATGATTAACAGGATTATGCTATATATTTGTAGTATCAAAAGGTTTGATGCTATCGGGGGGAGGTTAACATGCAAACTCAAACAAAAATACTTTATATTGCACTAATTGCGATTACTTTCTTTTTTATTGTTATGGGTAATGAATACCAAAAAATAGTTAATGATAAGGCTGAATTAGAGAATGAGATGGAGTTGGTACAAAAAAATATTGAAGAAGTGTTAGATTTGGAAGATATACAAAAATATGTGGACGCATTATCTCAGGAAGCTGATTTTTCAGTGGGACTAACTACTTGGATGAATGGAATGGAAATTGCTAACACATTATATGAAGATAGCAAAGGACAATTTGAAGAAGAATGGGGTTTATTTTTAAGTTTAGAAGCTGAGAATAGAGGAATTGACCCATTCCTTGTTTACGAATTACTAAAAATTGAGACAGGTGGGACGTTTGATCCTACATTAGTAGGACCAGAGACACCATATGGACATGCCTATGGCTTAGCTCAATTTATGGAAAATACAGGTCCGTGGGTTGCGAATATGGCTAACTTGGAATATGAGCATGATTTACTATTTGATCCTTTGTACTCCATTCAATTATCTTTAGTTTATTTAGAGTTTCTATATGATTTATATGAAGATTGGAATTATGCATTGACAGCGTATCATAGGGGAATATATGGTTTAGAGATGTATATAGAAGAAAATGGTCATGCTGAGAGTTGGTATGCAGTGGAAATTCAAGAAAATGCAGAAGAACATAATAGCCTATTGACATTAGATCATTAGTCAATTGTAGTTGTAATGGACAAAAAGGAATGGGAGGCCATTCCTTTTTTGCATATATGCTTTCGTATTTTAATCATCAATAGGATTCTTATAGAGAAAAGAATGTGCCTTTTGATAAAACACTTGTTGACTTTGAATTAATTCATCTCCTTCTTTTACGTCTATATATGTGTATTCTCCATTTTGTTGTTGAATTCTAGCCTTCACATTATCTTTTAAAATAACGGTTAATATATCTACAATTCGTTTTTTGATGGAATATTCATGCACAGGAAAGAGAATTTCAATTCTTCTTTCCATGTTCCTTGTCATCCAATCTGCAGAAGATAAAAAGATTTTTTCTTTTCCATTGTTATAGAAGTAAAAAATTCTACTATGTTCTAAAAAACGATCGACGATGCTTCTTACTGTAATATTTTCACTAACATGTGGTACACCAGCCTTTAAGCAGCATATTCCCCGTACAATCAAATCGATTTTTACTCCAACACAGCTGGCTTCATAAAGCTTTAAAATTATTTGTTTATCAGAAAGAGAATTCATTTTTGCAATTATTCGTCCATTCCCAAATTTTTTAGCTGATTCCATTTCTTCATCAATTAATTGAATAAAACGGTGACGAATTTCTAGTGGTGCTGCAGAAATTTCTTGCCAATCTGGTTTTTCAGTAAAACCACTTAAATGATTAAAAAAGTTTGTAGCATCAACTCCAAAGGATGGTTTTGCAGTTAATATACCCATGTCTGTGTATAACTTTGCAGTTGAGTCGTTATAATTCCCTGTTCCTAAGTGAACAAACCGTTGAATAAGGCCATGGTAGTGACGAATAATTAAAGTGATTTTACTATGAGTTTTTAAACCCGTAATACCATAAATGACATGTACACCTGATTTTTCAAGCTTTCTTGCCCATTGAATATTGTTTTCTTCATCAAATCGAGCTTTTAATTCAACTAAAACAGTGACTTGTTTTCCTTTTTCTGCTGCATTGGCTAAGGCAGCAATAATTGGAGAGTCACCGCTTACACGGTACAATGTTTGCTTTATTGCTAATACATTTGGATCGTCTGCTGATTTAACTAGAAGGTCAACGATTGGTTGAAAAGATTCGTACGGATGATGAAGAAAAATATCTTTTTTTAGTATTGCTTCAAATAAATCATCTTCGTCTATTAAATCACTTGGTGGTTGTGGGATAACTGTTTCATGAATGAGATGCTCATTGTCATTACTTAATTGTTTATAAAAAGCTGTTAAAAATGTATAGTCAATTAATCCATTTACTTCATAGATGTCATCATTTTTTAACTCAAGTATATTTAATAAAAATGCCAATACATCCTTATCCATTCTACCCTTCTGCATCTCTAATCGTACAGCAGCTCCCCATTTTCTTTTCTTTAATTCTTTTTCAATTTCTTTCAGAAGATCTCGTGCACCTTCTTCGTGAATGGTTAAATCCGCATTTCTAGTAATTCGAAAGGGTGATACAGATAAAACGGTGTTTCCTGTAAATAAGCGATGGATAAAATGAGTAATAACTTCCTCTAGTAAAATGAAGCACTTATCTTCTGGATGAATGGAGGGAAGTGATATAGTTCGTTCTAAGACACCTGGTACTTGGACAATAGCTAATCTTTTGGCTCCATTTCCAATTAATTGTTTATCATCAGTTTTTAGAAGGACAGCTAGATTTAAGCTTTTATTCAAAAGCATTGGAAATGGACGATAAGCATCAATAGCCATAGGTGTTAAAACAGGTAGGATATAATTATCAAAGTGCTCGCTTAAATACTTAAAATGTTCAGGAGTAATTTCATTTATAGACAATAGCTCAATGCCTTCTTCCTTAAGTCGGGGCATGATAGATTCTGTAAATAATTCGTCTTGTAACCGGACTAAATAATGATTATAATCACTTATTTTTTGTAATTGTTGCTTTGGTGTTAAAGCGGACTTGTTTTCGGGTTTATTAAATCCTGCTTTAACTTGGTCTTTAAGACCAGCAACTCGAACCATAAAGAATTCGTCTAAGTTTGAGCTAAATATAGCAATGAAATTCAAGCGTTCTAATAATGGGTTCCGTTCATCGATGGCTTCTTGTAAAACTCTTTTATTAAAAGCTAACCAACTTAATTCACGGTTATTATAATTTGAAGGGTGCTCCAAATTTGTTTTATCTTTATTTTTTTCTGTATTTTGAGTCAACTTTGATCCCCCCCTACATTAATTACACTTTTTTCATTGTACCAAGCTAATGTAAATTTCATGTAAAGATTTTAAGTCTACCCTGAAAATACACTGTGCAATATTAGAAAAATAAGTTATTGTACCTCAAATAGTTCAGTAGTGAAGGGCAGCGACTCCAGTGGGATCAGCACGATCCGAAAATCCCCTAGTACTTACCGAGTAAGTGGTAGGAAGTTGAGGCCGTGCCCCACGGTAAAGAAGACACTGTGAAGGATGAACAGATGTCGCACTTATGCCTGTAGTGAAAGCGCCTGCCTGAAACGGATGAACCTCGTGATGAGTATTTTCATCCTCCATGGTGGAAGTTTTCTTGCATGAGAAGTCTACCCTAATAATCAAAGTTATCTGTAAAAATAAGGTCAATCTCTTTACCAAGTGCTTTTTCTAAATGCTTTTTTGTTTTTAGTGCTTGAAATTTTTCGAAATATACATCATCACAAGCTAACATTTCTAAAGAACACTTATTTTGTGAGAATTCTTTAAGTTGGATAGATTGAATCACATTTCTGTCTGATATATTTAATGCATAACAAAGCTTTAAGATAGCTCCTAATAGTTCAAATCTCTCTTCATCCTCTTTTGTTATTAAGTTTCGAAAAGGAATGATATATTGTTTTAACTGAGATCTTGATTTAAAAGAAGCAATGCACGCAATTGCTAAGCGATCTCGATGACTAAGGCCATCAATTGTTTGATTTGTTAACAGGTAAAAAGTGTGCTGGCTTTTTGATTCTGGATGTATTGATTTTCCTAAGTAATAAATTCTACTACTCCATTGTAATAGCTTAAGATCTTTCTTTGTAAGAGTAGGATGAATGTAATTTTTTAACTCACTTGCCAGAAAGGCTGAAAGAATAGCTATATTTCTTTGGCTATCAATATTTAATGAGTAATCAATACTTAATTGATATATGCTTTCTTCCGCAACATTAGGGAAATGACTAATACCTATGGGTTCTAAGTATATTTCAGAGAAAATCCCATCACGAAGGCCTTTATTACTAATAATAAAAGAATTTGCACCAACATAGGAAATGAGCTGTTCTATAGCGGTTGCAGCTGGAATTATTATATCGGCTCGGTCCTTGGAAAGGCCATCTAACTGTTGTCTCTGTTTTAATGTCATTTTATTAAGTTTGTTAATAATTAATAGTACATCGATATCCTCTATATTATATTGATGTAAACCGGATAATGGATAAAGTGTTTGACTTTGATGAACGGATGCAATATTTCGTGCACTACCGCCAATTCCAATTACAGGTAATTTTTTTCCCTTTAACCAAGGGAGTATACTATATTGAGCTTTTAAGAATTCTTTTAGTTCATTTATGTCAGTCTCTGAAGGTTGATCATTATTTTGAATAAAAGATTGTAAAGTTAATGCACCAAAAGAAAAGCTATGGGAATGAATTAACTTACGATTTTCAAAAAGTGTAATTTCTGTGCTACCACCACCAATATCAATGGTGATACCATTTTGTAGGTCAGTGGAATTTGTAACAGCTAAATACCCGTAGTACGCTTCTTCCTCTTCACTTAATACTTCAATGTTGAAAGCCCCTTGCACTTTAATGGCATCAAGTATTTCTTTTTGGTTTTTTGCATTTCTAATGGCTGCAGTTGCTACACCTCGAATGGTCGTTAATTGATAATTCTTTGCCACGTAAGAAAAGCGTTGGAGTGTATGTAGAATCAGCTGTATACCTTGATTTGTCATTTCTCCGTTATCATTAATATATGTACTTAATCTAGCGACCACCTTTAAATTTTGTATTTCTTTTATACAACCATGTTTATTAATGTCATATACGACAAAACGAATGGAGTTGGACCCCATATCAATAATACCTATTTGTTGATTTTTCACATAAACACCTCATATAGAAAAATTTGTTTGTTGCTTGTAAATTAACCTATTAGAGTAATTGCTGTAAAGGAAAATTATTATAGTTGCTAAGGTAACCCTTAAGTTTACAAAAAAGTAATCGTAATGTATACTACGATGAGTATATAAATCGTAATGATTCTTATAATTTTATTTTACGAATAGAGGGATTGTATGACAAAGCATATTTCGCCTTATGCCATTGAGATTAACAATGTTTCCTTCTCTTATGGTCAACGAAATGTACTACAAGATATACATTTAAAAATACCTCAAGGATCTTTTTTAGGATTAGTTGGTCCAAACGGATCAGGTAAATCAACTTTGATAAAATGTATATTAGGCTTAAATACCCCTAATAAGGGGGAAATTAAACTTTTTGGAGAAACAGTAGAAAAATTCCATCATTGGAGTGAAATTGGATTCGTATCTCAGAAGGCTAATAGCTTTAATAGCGGATTTCCAGCTACTGTATATGAAGTTGTATCTATGGGCTTATATGGAAAAGTAGGTCTTTTTCGCTTTTTAAATAAAAAACATAAGTTGAAAGTTTTTGATGCTATCAACAAAGTCGGTATGGGGGATTACATTCATCAAAATATTGGAGAGCTTTCAGGTGGGCAGCAACAACGTGTTTTTATTGCAAGAGCACTCGTAAGTGATCCGAAATTGCTAATACTAGATGAGCCAACGGTAGGTGTTGATGCAAAATCCGTGAAAAATTTTTATTTGATGTTAAAGAAGTTGAATGTTGAAAATGGAATGACCCTTATTCTTGTGACACATGATATCGGTGCAATGACGGAATATATTACAGATGTAGCGTGCTTAAATAAGTGTTTACATTTTCATGGTGGTACTAATGAGTTTGTTGAAAATCAAGAAGAAATGATCTCTTCAATGTATGGCCATGATGTTCAAATCCTCACTCATAATCATGACCACGATCATGATCACGTTCACGATCATGACGATTATGATCATGAACTTGGGAGAAGTTCTTCATGATTCAAGTATTTTTTCAATATCAATTTTTAACATATACCTTATACACGGGATTAATGATTGGTTTGATCGCCCCTATTATCGGTGTCTTTTTAGTTGTACGTCGATTATCACTTATCTCTGATGCTTTGTCACATATCACATTGTCTGGGATTGCATTTAGTCTTTTGTTAGGTCGTCATTATATCTTTTTTTCAACTTTGAACCCAATCTATATGGGGATGATTTTTTCTGTTGGAGGAGCACTATTTATTGAAAAGTTAAGAAACGTATATCGTTACTATAAGGAGCTTGCTATTCCAATAATTTTATCTGCTGGAATAGGGATAGGTGTCGTTTTTATTTCTCTAGCAAATGGGTTTAATAATGATTTGTTTCAATATTTATTTGGAAGTGTTGTTGCAATAAGGCAATCCGATTTTGAACTTATACGATTCATTACTGTTATAGTAATTATATTATTTATTTTATTTTACAAGGAATGGTTCTATTTAAGCTTTGATGAAGATCAAGCAGTTGTATCTGGGATTCCCAAAAAAACATTGCATGTTTTATTTATTGTAGTTGTAGCTTTAGTAATTGCTGCATCGATGAGAATTGTTGGTATATTACTTGTTTCATCCTTAATGACTTTACCAGTTGCTGCTGCAATGAGGTGGGCAAAAGGATTTAAGCAAATGTTTTTTTACTCCATAGTTTTTGCAGAAGTTTCTGTATTACTAGGGCTGATAAGTGCTTTTCATCTAGAGCTAGCACCTGGAGGAACGATCGTTATGATCAGTGTGCTTATCTTACTTGTTTCTATATTACTTACAAAAAAAAGAACGACATAATGAATAGGTGAGAAAATGGAATTATTACAGCAATTAACGTTTTTAGAACGGGGAATTGTGGCAGGTTTAATTATTGGATTTATTTGTCCATTATTGGGGGCTTTTTTACTCGTCCGACGAATTACAATAATATCGGAAGCATTGTCACACATAACGTTAACTGGAATTACGGCTGGTATCTTTTTAACACAAACAATAGCTTGGTTTTCCTTTGTTAATCCACTATATGTAGGTTTGATTTTTTCACTCCTAGGCTCTTTGTTAGTTGAAAAACTAAGGCAATTATATAAAAGCTTTCAGGAACTAGCTATACCAATTATTCTATCAACTGGTATTGGTTTAAGTGCCATACTTATAAGCTTAACGCAAAGTAGTTATAATCAATGGTATAGTTATTTATTTGGTAGCATTGTTAGCGTATCTATTTCTGATTTACTTTTTATTATGGGGACAGGTATTATTGCCCTTATCATACTTTTTGGTTTATATAAGGAGTTATTCTCTATCTCTTTTGATCAGGAGTTTGCTTCAATCACGGGTATTTCAGTAAAGCGGATAAACTTCTTTTTTTCCTTGTTAATTGCAATCGTTATTTCCATGTCAATGAAAGTAGTTGGAATTCTTCTTGTTGGAGCCATGGTGACGCTTCCAGTTGCTACTAGTATTCAATTAGCAAAAAGCTTTAAACAAGTTATCCTATTAGGTATATTATTTGGAGAACTAGCTATGATTGGTGGAATCATTTTTTCTTATTATCTTGATGTTGCAACAGGTGGGATGATTGTAGTAACGGGTATTGGAATATTATGCATTACAATGATACTGAAATATTTGTATTCTCAATTTTCTAAGGTGTTTGTAAAAGGTTGAGTTGGAGGGGTAATTATGCAATTAGAGGAAGCAATGAAAATGTTGAAGGAAAAAGGATATAAGCATACGGATAAGCGTGAGGATATGTTAGCATTATTCTCTAAAGAAAAACGTTATTTAGCAGCTAAAGATGTATTGGAATTTTTACAGCATAAATATTCTGGCTTAAGCTTCGATACTATTTATAGAAATTTATCTCTATTCACGGAGTTAGGGATTTTAGAAGCGACAGAATTAGACGGAGAAAAAAAGTTTCGTTTTACATGTTCAACGAATAATCATCACCACCACTTAATCTGTTTAGATTGTGGTGTCACAAAGCATATCCATGCTTGTCCCATGGATACTTTTCAAGAAAAAGATGATACATTTCGTATCGTGGGACACAAGTTTGAAGTCTATGGTTATTGTGAGGAATGCCACGAACAAAATATATAACAAAAAGGCTGTAAATAGGTTGTACAATAAAAACCTATTTTACAGCTTTTTTTTATTGGCTATGTTAATGGAAAGTCTTGATTATAATAAGAATTAAGAAGATTAACTGAGATTTTTGTTCATGTGAAGAGGGAGTATTTCTTTAATTAAATATATTTTCAATTAAGGTTTTTGCCTCTTTCCAATTATTAACTCTATATACCAAGTCAGGTATAGAGTCCTGATTATATGGTGTATCAAGTAGAATTACTGGTATGCCACATTCTTCAGCAATCGCACATGCATTGTCATGCTTATCCTCAAAAAAGAGATCTATCTTATGTTTTTTTACTGCTGCTAATTTGTTATGCTGACCTAGTAGTTCAATGTGATCATATGGTAATTCACACCGCTGAAACCAATCCATCGTTAAATCATGTACATGAACGGGCCTTGCACTAATATAAAAGAGTTCATGTAAAGAATTCCAATGAACTAATATCTCCTTTGCATATAATGCCAAATCAGCTTCTTTGTAAATGTTTTCTTCGTGTTGTTTCATCCATTTCCAAAACTCATTTTTTGTTATTTTTAATACATTGGAAAGATCGTATTCCGTTATATCTTTAAGTGTTAAAGAAGTGTTAAAATACTTATTTATGTGTGGAATAAATGTTTCAGGTGACGTAACTGTACCATCAATATCTATTCCAAATCGGTATTTTTTACACATAGTATGTCCTCCTTTTTACAGTTGCAAATGTATTATGTGAAAGTACTATTCATCTGAATATCCTTTAAATGAAATCATTGTCATCGATAATCTATATTTAGCTTGGCATACTAATCGTACACGCATTGACAAAGGAGGTATAAGAATGTCCCATAACGATAATCAATATCCAAGGGATTTTCATGTTGTGAAAGACGAACATGACGACGATAAAAAAATAGACCCAGAACAAAAACACGATACAGAATACCGTGAAGAAACTGCCGCTGAATATACTCCTACACCTGGACTGCTAGGCGGCAGAGCACAGATGGAAATAAACTCTGATAAAGTGGATGAGGAAGTTAGGGAAGAGGGTACAGAAGTTGGTGGTAGAGGTATTGCTACCTTTGCGTTAGCATTATCCATTGTATCCTTACTCTTCTTACCTGTTCTATTTGGAGCAGCTGGACTTGTCCTTGGTTTTATGGCAGTAAATCGAGACCAAAAAGGTTTAGGATATACTGCAATTGTGATAAGTGCTTTTTCTATTATTATGAGTGTATTTTTTGCACCGTTCGTCACCTAACTAAATCGTCATGCGTGTATTATTTAATTAGATGAATAAACAAGAAGAAAATGGCGCACAATGGTGTGCCATTTTCTAATTATTAGTTAAGTTAGCTCATTTAATTTTTCTCTTTCTTTCTCTTCATGTTCTTTTGCTAATTTATCAATTTCTTTTTTTAACTCTTCAACCATCGTTTCTTCTGGTACCTTACGAATTGTTTTCCCTTTGCGGAATAATAATCCTTCGCCTCTAGCTCCAGCAATACCTATATCTGCTTCTTTTGCTTCACCAGGACCATTAACAGCACAGCCAAGTACGGAAATTTTTATAGGGGCATTTATTTTCTGAATGTATTCTTCCACTTCGTTCGCAATGCTAATTAAATCTATTTCAATTCGTCCACATGTAGGACATGAAATAAGTGTAGGTGCATTAGCTGCTAATCCAAATGATTTTAGTAATTCTTTAGCTACTTTTATTTCCTCAACTGGATCAGCACTCAAGGAAATTCGTACCGTACTTCCGATACCTTGATTTAATAAGATACCTAACCCTGCTGCGCTTTTAATGGTACCTGAGAAAAGCGTTCCTGACTCTGTTATTCCTAAATGGAGGGGATAATCAAATGCTTGCGCTGCTTTTTCATATGCTTCAATGGCAAGGCGAACATCTGATGCCTTCATAGATACAATAATGTCGTGGAAATCAAGGTCTTCAAGTATTTTTATATGATGTAATGCACTTTCTAGCATACCATCCGCAGTAGGATAGCCGTATTTGTCTAATATTTTTTTTTCTAAAGAACCTGCATTTACCCCTATACGAATGGGGATGCCTTTAGCCTTTGCAGCATTTACTACAGCTTCTACTTTTTCTTTTCTTCCAATATTCCCTGGATTGATTCGAATTTTATCAGCACCACCTTCGATTGCTTTCAAGGCAAGCTTATAATCGAAGTGTATATCAACCACTAATGGAATATTAATCTGTTTCTTAATATCTGGAATTGCCTCTGCTGCTCTCATATCAGGACATGCCACACGCACTATTTGGCAACCAGCATCTTCTAAACGTTTAATTTCAGCTACAGTTGCTGCTACGTCATGTGTTTTAGACATGGTCATACTTTGAATAATAACTTCATCACTTCCGCCGATAGTGATAGGTCCAACTTTTACGGGTCTTGTATTTCTTCTGTGTATTACTTGGGTCACACTTTATCGCCCCTTTAGTCTAAAAGGTTATATTACATAAATATTTATAAAAACTTTCACCTTTGAATGGTGTCCAGCTAAAGGCGTTATCATCTCGTGTCAAATAACCTGTCCGTATAAAAAGTGAAATGCACTTTATATCGGCAAGAACATTTGTATTTCGGTGATGAGAGGGCGCCTTGCGCTTTTCTTGTTTATTGTACCAACGGTAGTACTAATGTGGCAAGAGCTAAGAATCATTACCAGTTCCAATATTATGATATAAGGGGAAACGGTAGGAGTGACCGATTATTATTTCGTGTGCTTTCGTATTAGGGTTAAGGGCTTCAAAGTCTTCTACAACAAGGTGTGGTGGTGTAGAAATACCCTGGTCTGCATGTAGAGCTTGTACTATTCCATATACAGTTTGACCTGCTTCAACAATTACCTCCTGGTAGGGAACGATTTTATCTTCTTGTAAGTCATCTGTTTCCTTTATTTCATTAGTTAAATTACTTGCAGAAGACTGGGGTATTGTACCAACACTTAGATCATAATAAACACTGACAATTAAAAGAATAATAATTGCTAAACCAATAATTGGGCGCATGTATTTTACTCCTTTACAATGAGATGTTTATAAATCATATGCTTGTCCAACTCTTTTATTCATGTTTATTGAAAGAAGGTTTATAATGGGAAAGAAAGAAAACTTAGTTATTCTTATTTTAGCTTTTTTACCATTTGTAATGGTTATAGGGAATTCTATGTTTATCCCTATTTTACCAATAATTGAGAGGGATTTACATATTAGTTCAGCTGAAGCAGGACTTTTACTAACTGCTTTTTCGATTCCAGCAGCAATAATTATCCCATTTATTGGTTACTTCTCTCAAAAGTTTGGTGCCAAAAAAATGATAATAACTTCTCTTCTTTTTATTTTAATTGGAAGTTTAATTTCATCACTTGCTCCATTCATTGGTGAATCTAGGATAGTATTTAATTGTCTTATAGTTGGTAGGGCTATTCAGGGATTTGGAGCAGGAGGGACTGCCCCATTAGCAATGACTATTATAGGAAACGTTTTCCTAGGAACTTCAAGAAGTAAGGCATTAGGAATGATGGAATTATTTAATGGACTTGGTAAAATGATAAGTCCTTTATTGGGAGTTACGGCAGTCTTTTTTACATGGTATAGTGCATTTTGGTTTTACTTCATTTTATCTCTTACTATACTCCTATTAATACAAACGTATATTGATAGTGATAGTAAAGGTATAGACCTTTCCATCTTAAAATATTTCCATTCAGTAGGAGGTATTTTTAAGAGGGAGTATCGGTGGATTTTCCCTGTTTATTTTACCGGTGCTTCAATCATGTTCATATTATTTGGATTATTTGTTTATTTTTCGTATGAAATAGAGCAAGTTTATTTAATTGAAAGCATTGAAAAAGGTGTATTATTTTCTATTCCACTAGGAGGGCTCACTATTGCCTCATATTTTTCTGGTCGTTTTATAGGAGCAAAAAATGAAAATTTACAAAAGATTGTAGTGATAAGTTTTATTTCAATGGTAACAGTATTAATATTTGGGATGATACTCCATTCTTTTACTGTACTCTTTATTATTATCACTGTTTTTTCAATAGGTGCAGGATTATTGCTTCCTTGCTGCAATCTCTTAGTAACTTCAAATATTTCTAAAGAGGAGAGAGGAGTAGTCGTATCTTTTTATGGGATGTTTCGTTTTTTAGGTGTTGCTTTTGGACCTCTCATTTATAGTCAGTGGATGTATATGGAATGGTGGATGTTTATGTATTCCTTTTTTATTTTAATTATTGTTGGTGTGAGCTTATATTTAGGATTCATGACAGTAACCAAAAGAGAAACAACAATTTCACCATTTTCTTCTTAAAATGAAACTTTTTCTTTAAATAACCGTACATATTCATAAGATGAAAATTTTGATAAAATAAACTATAGAATAAAATAGTATTGGAGGGGAAATGAAGATGGAGATGTTGGATAATGCCTCCATAGGCTTTATAGTTGTATTTCTAGCTACATTATTTATATTCGGAGAATTAATGGTAAGAGCAAAAGGTTTATTTGGTATTCTCGGGGTTGTTATTATGGCGATGTATTTCTCATATCATTTAACAGCCTCCGCTGGACTTTGGATCGTTTTACTATATGCTATCGGATTAGTACTCATTATATTTGATGGAAAAGTAACTGGGGACGGTTCTATCGCGTTGGTCGGATTATTATTAATGATTTTAGGTTTAGCATTACCAGCCCCTGGAATTATTTACGGTGTTTTAGTTGCGATGGCTTTAATAATTGCTGCTCCAGCTTCATATTTGTTTACAAAAGTATTTCCACCACGAAATATGTGGTCAAAAATGACCTTAAAGGAGAAATTATCTAGTGATCTTGGCTATAATTCTATGAACGAAGAATATAAAGACTTAGTTGGGAAAACAGGAAAAACTCTTACCCCTTTTCGTCCTACTGGTACTGTGGAAATCGAGGGAAGACCTTATAGTGCTACAACGGACAATCTTTGGTTAGAAGGTAATAAAACAGTTAAAGTGATTGCAGTTGATGGAACTCGTATAGTTGTGGTACCTGATTAAAAGCACTTAAGCTCTTTCTCAGAAATTACTACTTAAGTACTAAAAATAAGTGTCAACATTAAATACAAACCTTTTAAAAAAACTCGCCATTTGGCGAGTTTTTGTTTTGAATTATAAAAATAGTGACGTTAATAATAACGACACTTGTTTGAACTTGTAAACTAATATCATAATTTAAGAGATGTATAGGTAAAATTCCTTATTTTTTTAATTTGACAATATTCCCTAAAAACTGAAGAGGAATGGCATTATAATTATATTTACTAAATGATTTGAATTGTCATACTTTAGTAGTGTGATAATGAGAGGGGGCTTAGGGAGAATGGACGAAGACATTTATCTCCCTTTAGACGAGGAGTGGACATTATTAATTCAAGAGGCATTACAGATTGGAGTAACACCTTATGAAATACGAAAATTTCTTAATTTAAATAAGCAAAAATAAATAAACAAATTTATTTTTTTGTTAAGTTATGAATTTCTTACTTAGTATCATTGTTATTTGTATAGATCTTATATAATTATCCCGCTATGCAATTCATAGCGGGATAATTAGGTGCACAATAAGTTAAATTAAAAATTTTTGCAAGGAAGCTACTCGTTGAACGGTTACATTAAATCATTTGATGGTGCATATAGAAAATGCACTTATTACATTACAACATTTTAAATGATTTATGGTATCTTATATTCTTATTGTGTTATTGAAACATCGAACTTATTGTTGGAAATCCTCAAATGTGGAGGGTTTTTCCTCTTGCGTATTTAAAATTGTTATTGGTAAATTTAAAGAATGAAAAATTCTTTTTATGACATCAATGGAAGGATTTTTCTTCATTCCTCTTTCAATATAACTTAAATACGACTTAGAAACTCCTGTCATTCTTGAAAGTTCAGATAATGAAATTCCACGTTCTTTTCGCTTTTTTCGAATAATATCACCTATCATAGCTTACCTCCTTTTATAAAAAACGATGCACATCTTCAGTTCATTATAACGTACACACCAAAAGAAACAAAAAAAGGAATAAGGAGTAAGTAGAAGGAAAATAAAGATATATACAATAAAACGTTCCATATAACGAATATTTAAGGATTTTACCAAAATTTATGTTATATGTTACCAATAAAGTGTTTTATTTTTTTGGAGCTACATTACCGCAGAAGAAAAGTCGAGTTTTCAAAAATAAAAAACCCCTAGAAAGGAGTTTTTTATTTTTGATTTAATTTCCACTTATTAAATTCTAAGAAGTCACGAAACTCCTCTTTAGAAATTCCAGAGTCCATTGCTTCTTGAACTAATTTTTTCCACTCATTATCGATGTTATCACTTAATGATGAATCGTTATTAACGTCGTCCTTTATTAAATGATCAATAGAAATATTTAATACAGCTGCTACTTTCTCTAAAAATTGTACAGATGGATTGGTTTGTATATTACGTTCTAGAGCACTCAAATAGGATTTAGCAACACCTGCTTTTTCAGCTAATTCCGTTAAAGTCATTCCAGCTTCCTTACGGTATTTTTTTACCCGTTCTCCAATCATGTTATCTTCTCCTTTTAGCATCAAAACATTTGCTAGCTTTTATTATCGAAAGGCCTTTCTTATATAAAGGTTATTTGAAATTTGGCTACCTGAAAATAAAACTCTTCAGACGTGAAATGAGGTGTCTCCAGCGGGAAAGCAACAGGCGAAGACCCGACACTTCGGCATATAAGTGCGAAGTGTGGAGGCTGAGGCGTTGCCCACGGTAAAGAAGACACTGTGAAGCATGAAAAGATGTCTTACTTATGCCTATGGTGAAAGCGCCTGCCTGCCATGGATGAACACCTTTGAAAGAATATTTTCATATGTCATGGTGTAAATCTCCACTTGCATGAGAGGTCTATCCTAAAAATAGCGACCAATCATTAATATTATGAAAGTCATAAAACTAAATATAAAAATAGATTTAGTTGAAATGTATAGCTTTATACTAATAAATATAGCATATTTTTGAATTTAATAGCCACAAAGGGATAAAAAAGTTTTGAAAACAACGTATTTCTAGCTTTTAAAATATAAAGTCCTATTTTTCTTCGGAATCATCAATATGATTTTTAGGGACGGGTATTGCTTTAAATACAAATAATAGCATAACAAATGCTATAAACCAATAAATCGTAAAAGAATATGGTATGCCAATAGATAAAGAGTCAAATAATGCAAATATGATTGTTGGTAATGTAACGGTGTAAGCGGATAATATCCAGATTTGACGATAGCGTAAGTTCGTTTTTCTATTACTATTCATCACCATTGCAAGCAAGGAAAGGGCAAAGATACCTACAAATTTTGATCCTGCTAAATACACGTATAAGATCAGTGCTAAAAGTCCAATTAATAGAGGCATTATTCCAATAACATTACTTATTAAATCCACTAGCTCAGCCTTATTTATATTTAAATTTAATTGTTGATAATTTAAAGGGTACTCTACCCCTTCTGTTATAAATATTGTTTCTCTCTCTAAAATAGCTAAGACAGTATCGTACTCATCTAAATCATGAACGGTTAATTCACCAGTTGAGTCAAAGATAATATATTCATTGTCTTCTTCAATAATAATAGGATCTGTTTGTTCAGATTGAAGTACTCCATTGACAATTTCAAAATCTGGTATTGATTCTTGAAGATGCAATTCAGTTTTTTCAAGAAAAGTTGAAATACTCGTACCTAATATAATTGTAGGGGGGATGGATACAATAAACATTAAAAAGAATACATACAATATAACTTTACCTATTTTTTGGAATCGGAACTTTGCAATTGTTTTAGGTGAATATAAGCTATATAAGAATTGTTGGAATATGTTCATAAATAGATCTCCTTTATTAATAAATAGTTGTTTATATGGTAGTTATAAATAAAGATAACATACTTTAATTAAAAATTATTATGAAAAACTTTGTAAGAAGGATTGGTTTTTTTGGTGAAACAATGTACGATTGTTTATGGAAATTCAAAATCTTAATAATTTCTTTACAATTGATTAATATTTTTTTTACATTGCACCATTAATATGAGTATCAGTGCAGTAAAGGTTGAGAGATGATGTTATAGGGGGATGAGGTTGTTGGATTTAAGAGATTTACTTTTTATGTTTTTTGGGGGATTAGCTATTTTCCTCTTTGGTATTAAGTTTATGGGGGACGGACTTCAAAAAACAGCAGGGGACAAGCTCCGAGATGTACTTGATAAATTTACGAGTAATCCTGTTATGGGAGTGCTTGCAGGTTTAATTATTACTATTCTTCTACAGACAAGTACTGGAACAACCGTTTTAGCTATTGGTTTAGTTAATGCAGGCTTTATGACCCTTCGTCAATCTATTGGTGTAATAATGGGTGCCAATATTGGTACGACAGTAACTGCATTTATTATTGGTTTAAAAATATCTGATTACGCGTTGCCGATTATAGCAATCGGTACGTTCTTAATCTTTTTTATAAAAAACAAAAAAGCAAACAATATTGGACAAGTGTTTTTTGGTTTTGGTGCATTGTTTTACGGATTGAATTTGATGGGTGATGGTTTAAGGCCCTTAAGAGAACTAGAAGTGTTTGCTGAACTGACCGTATCCATGAGTGCCAATCCATTGCTTGGAGTTTTAATAGGAACAATATTTACAATTTCTGTTCAAAGTTCTTCAGCAGCTATTGGTTTGTTACAACAATTATTTGCTCAAGGAGCAATGGACTTAGATGCTGCACTTCCAGTATTATTTGGTGACAACATTGGAACAACTATTACTGCAGTGTTAGCTGCTCTAGGTGCTTCTATCGCAGCAAAGCGTGCAGCATTGACACATGTTATTTTTAATGTGGTAGGTACAATTATTGTCTTGCTTATAGTTGGACCATATATTCGATTAATTGCATATTTACAAGATGCTTGGAGTTTAAACCCGGAAATGACAATAGCTGTAGCGCACGGTATATTTAATTTCTCCAACGTTTTAATACAACTACCATTTATCGGTGTTTTAGCGTTTATTGTTGTTAAGCTTATACCTGGAAATGAAACGGTGATTGAATACAAAGCCCAACATTTAGATCCAGTATTAATTCAACAATCGTCCTCTATTGCTTTAGGACAAGCAAAAAAGGAAACCTTAAGAATGGCAGAACTATCAGAAAAAGGATTAATTGAGACGTTTCAGTTTGTAAAAACAGGACAGAAGAGGCATGCAGAATTAACATACCAATTTGAAGATGCTATTAATAATTTAGATAGAAAAATTACGGACTACTTAGTAAAAATATCTTCAAATTCTTTATCAGCTAATGATTCAGCTGAACACTCTAAATTAATGGATACTGTTCGAGATATTGAACGTGTTGGAGATCACATGGAAAATATAATTGAGCTAGCAGAGTATCAAATAACAAATAAAGTAAAGGTGTCAGGTTTAGCAATTGAAGATTTAGAAGAAATGTTCAATCTTACAATTGATACTTTAAAGCAATCAATACGGGCCCTAGAAAATAACGATTTAGGGGAGGCGAGAGCTGTGGTTTTAAAAGAAGAAAAAATTGATAAAATGGAACGTCAGCTCCGTAAAAAGCACATTTTGCGATTGAATGAAGGAAAATGTGAAGCCTCAGCAGGTATTATTTTCGTAGATATGATTAGTAATTTAGAACGTATTGGTGACCATGCATTAAATATCGCTGAAGCTGTAATTGGAGAAGAATAGGTGAAGATGTTGGGTTGTCTCTAGATAACCCAACATTAATCTTATTGATAAGGATAGCCCTCATGCAAGTGGAGATTTGCACCATGGAGAAAGAATGAAAATTAATTTTAAATTGGAATGAGTGGAATCCCACGAGACTCCAGTGGGAAAAGCAACAGGTGAAGACCCGACACTTCGGCACATAAGTGCGAAGTGTGGAGGCTGAGGCGTTGCCCACGGAAAGCGAAGTGGGATGTAGCGGATGATTAACCTTTCCTTTATTTGCTAATACTATTAATTTTAATATCAGCTATTTTCAGGGTAGACCGCCCATGCAAGTGGAGATTTGCACCATGGGAGATGAAAATGTTCTATCTAGCGGCTTCATTCTTACCGCATTTTTGTTTTTCAACCATTTGCGGGAACAATAGCGGCTTCATTCTTACCGCATTTTTGTTTTTCAACCATTTGCGGGAACAATAGTGGCTTCATTCTTACCGCATTTTTGTTTTTCAACCATTTGCGGGAACAATAGTGGCTTCATTCTTACCGCATTTTTGTTTTTCAACCATTTGCGGGAACAATAGTGGCTTATTCTTACCGCATTTTTGTTTTCCACCGTTTGCGGGAACAATAGGGGCTTCATTCTTACCGCATTTTTGTTTTTCCATCATTTGTGGGAACAATAGCGAGTCTTCTTTCGTATTTTCAGGATAGATCTCTCGGATAAAATCACGAGAAAAAACGAAAAATAATTTTAAAATTTGTTGTTGACTTAAATATAGGAGACATGCTATTATAGTCAATGTCGCTGATAAAATATTAGCTATGGCGGTGTAGCTCAGCTGGCTAGAGCGTACGGTTCATACCCGTGAGGTCGGGGGTTCGATCCCCTCCGCCGCTACCATAAAAAATATTATAAGGACCCTTAGCTCAGTTGGTTAGAGCTGACGGCTCATAACCGTCCGGTCGTAGGTTCGAGTCCTACAGGGTCCACCATATTTTAGAAATTAGAGGTTAGAGATTAAAGTTAGTTTTTCTATGAAGCAACAGCAATTGATCCCAATTCACACAACCTCTAACAATTTAATACGGAGGAGTACCCAAGTCCGGCTGAAGGGATCGGTCTTGAAAACCGACAGGGGTGTTAAAGCCCGCGGGGGTTCGAATCCCTCCTCCTCCGCCAGTATACATAGTTATTAAGATGTATGTGTTTGTAATAGACAAACATTTACATCTTTTTTTATTATATTCTTTTGGTGAGATAAGCAGAATTTTCGTAGTACCATTTTTAATTATGGTACAATAAACAAAATTTTATTTTTAAAAGGAGAATATATGAACATTCAGATTACTAAGTCAGCATTCTCAGAGTTATCTAATCGAAGTAACACTTTCTTAGACAATTATTTATCCTTAAAATATGATATTGATGGTTGCGGATGTGTAGTTAGTGGTGTAATTCATTTAGTAGAAGTGGAATTGACTGAAATAGAAGAAAGTTTAGTCTTAGCAAAGTCGAATTTACCAAATGTTAAGGTGGTTTATGAAAGGCAGTATGAATGGGTTTATGATGATGACATGCTTATCGATTATGAAAGTAAGGTAAATAGTTTTATTCTCAAAAGCTCTAATCAAATTTTCAATCCAAGAATGAAGTTTATACAAGAAGGATAAATGAGTGGGTGAAATTATTTTGTAACATTTCAATTGTATTTTTTTTGCTACACAAGAGAATTAAAGGAATATAAATTTAAATTGTTTATTTTGAGGTTTATTATTTGATAGGTATGGGTATATCTGATATTGTAAATCTTGTAGAGATAACACTTTGAGGATATTGTTAAAGTCGTTATTTCGAAGAAGATATGATTACTAAGTCATATCACAAAATTTTACATATTATACTAAGGAGGAGATTTTAATGGCTTTTACACTACCAGAACTACCTTATGCACCTAACGCATTAGAACCACATATTGATGAAGAAACGATGAAAATTCATCATGGTAAGCACCACAACACTTACGTAACAAAGCTAAATGACGCTTTGTCAGGTCAAAGTGATTTTGAAGGGAAGAGTTTAGAGGAACTACTAAGTAATCTTGATGCTCTACCAGAAAGTATTCGTGGAGCAGTAAGAAATAACGGTGGTGGTCATTATAATCATACGTTATTCTGGCAGCTTATGTCTCCAAATGGAGGAGGCGCTCCTACTGGAGAATTAGCTGATGCAATTAATGAAGCGTTTGGTAGCTTTGATAAATTTAAAGAGGAATTTAAAAATGCTGCTCTTACGCGATTTGGTTCAGGTTGGGCGTGGCTCGTTGTTGACGGTGGAAAGGTTGCTGTTACAAGTACACCAAATCAAGATACTCCTGTAATGGAAGGTAAAACTCCAATTTTAGGTGTAGACGTATGGGAGCATGCCTACTACTTAAAATATCAAAATTTACGTCCTAACTATGTTGATGCATTCTTTAATGTAGTAAATTGGGATGAGGTTGCTAAACGATTTGCAGAAGCAAAATAAATGAAAAAACCAGCTATCTATATAAGGTAGCTGGTTTTATTTTTTTTTGTTTAATTTATATAATTCCCACATGAAGATAACTTTTTCAAAACCAGCTTGCTTCTTGTGCCATCTACTTCTTGGTAACTCGTTTGCAAAGGTGCACTATAAGTTGATTCAGGTTCCACATGTATTCGTGATTATTTTTTTGATAAAGTGAGATTC
Source organism: Evansella sp. AB-P1 (assembly GCF_029688925.1). Taxonomy (GTDB): domain Bacteria; phylum Bacillota; class Bacilli; order Bacillales; family Salisediminibacteriaceae; genus Evansella. The sequence continues at coordinate 120,938 of NZ_JARUKY010000013.1, read as the reverse complement.
CCTTCAAAAAAAGTACCAATAATAGCTAATTTTTATAAAACATTTATACGATATGGGTGAACATCGCATAACCTTTTGCTATTCGAGCACAATAATTACTGTCACGGCAAAAGGAGAGTCGGTTTGTATGAATAAGTGGGTTCAAAAAGTCGTAGGCGATATTGAACCAAATAAAGATCTTAACCTCCTATTAATTATTGGAGGTCTTTATTCCCTCAGTATCGCTTTATCGAATACATTTGTAAATGTATACTTGTGGAAACAGTCAGGAGAGTTTATGGACTTAGCTATTTATAATTTAGCTACAGTAATTATGCATCCAATCACTTTTGTGCTGGCAGGAAGATGGGCGAAAAAGATTGATCGAGTTGTTGTTTTACGGTTAGGTGTTATTTTTTTGTCTATCTTCTTCTTCACTGTGTTGTTTTTAGGGGAAAATGCAGGGAGTTTTATTATTATTTTAGGAGCACTTTTGGGTATTGGAACAGGCTTTTATTGGTTATCATTTAATGTGCTAACATTCGAGATAACAGAACCAGAAACACGTGATTTTTTTAACGGATTTTTAGGAATACTTACTTCATTTGCAGGTATGATTGGACCAATTTCTGCAGGTTTCCTAATAACACACATGGAAAAGCTTACAGGTTATCGTTTAATATTTGCTATTTCATTAGGGCTTTTTATTACAGCTGTAATACTAAGTTTTTTCCTAAGACGACGACCTGCAAAAGGTCATTACCACCTTATGGGTGTGTTTAACATTAGAAAAAAATATAAACCATGGAGAAGTATTTTAAGAGCTCACTTTTTCCAAGGTATTAGAGAAGGTAGCTTTATTTTTGTTATTGCAGTTTGGGTATATGTTTCTACTGGGAGTGAATTAGCACTAGGGACGTATGGTTTAATTGCATCTGGTGTATCATTTATTTGTTATTATTTGGTAAGCAGATTTATTAAGCCAGCACAAAGAAAACGCGCCATTTTCATAGCAGGTATCATTCTTTATGGAGCAATATTTATAATCGTATTCGAATTAAGCTTTACTTTGTTGATTATTTATGGAGTCATTATTTCCATGGCATATCCTTTACTACTTGTACCATATGTTTCACTTACATATGATGTCATTGGAAATGGATGGAAAGCTGCAGAAATGAGAGTAGAATATATAGTTATTAGGGAGCTTCATCTAAATGTAGGTAGGATTACTTCAATTTTAATCCTCATTTCCTTCATTTTGACTCTAGGTGAACAAACAGGAATCCCAATTGCTCTAACTGTATTAGGTTTAGGCCACTTAATTATATACTGGTGTGTTAGAGGTATTGAGTTACCTATCTCAAAAAATAAAGAGTCCTATAGTGTATTAAAGAAACACTAGACTTATGTTTGTTTCTTACAATATTGAATTTCAGAGACGTTATGGTATAATAAGTATAAGAATTTTATATGCCTGCGGTGTTGGTGAACTTCGAGTTTAATTCGAACCGAACACCAATTCACATTGGGAGCTTTATATTAAAGTACGTACAGTATGCCTACCAAGGAAACTGGAAATACTTTTGCGAGCACCCACCTGCTTAAGGCGGGTTCGTGAAATCTGGAAGATAACCGCATCTGCGGGCGTTCAAGATTAGACACCTTACAATGAAGGTGTCTATTGTTGCACGTAAAATTATTTAAATATAATAATTGATTTTATTAAGACTCGCCAATCTGCGAGTTTTATTCACTTATATAGATACTTTAAATTTTACATGGGCTAGGTATAAAAGTATTAAAAGGAAGGATAATTGTAATGAATGAAAAGAAGAATAGACGTAATCATTTACCTGTTCGTTTGAATATATTATTTTTCCTTGTTTTTTTACTGTTTTCTGCTTTAATATTGCGATTAGGAATTATTCAGATTGTTCAAGGTGAAGAATTTCAGGAACAACTTGAAAGAACGGTTAATATTAGTGCTCCCATAGAGGCTCCAAGAGGACTTATTTATGATAGATATGGTAATGTACTCGTTGATAACGAGCTATTGTTCACTGTGACATTCACTAATAGACATACACCACAGCAAGAAATGCTTGAAACAGCGGAAAAACTAAATAAATACATCTCTTTAACACTTCCGAGAATAAATGATCGGGAACTTAGGGAATATTGGGGTTTATTATACCCAGAAGAATTTGAAGAAAAACTAACAGTAGAAGAAGCAAGTGAATTAGAATTAAGTAATAGTGATGCTCATACGGAAAGAATTAATGCTATTACACAAGAGGAACTTGATAGTCTGACAGAACATGAAATGGAAATTTTTCCTTTTTGGAGAGAGTTTAATGTAGGTTATAATAATTTACCTCACAAAATAAAACGGGGTATAACATATGAAGAAGCAGCGTTAATTATGGAAAATTTAGAAGAACTTCCAGGTATTGATATAATACGGGACTCGGATAGAGTGTATATATATGAAGATTCGTTGAGAAGTATATTTGGTAGAGTTGGGTCTATTCCCCGGGACGAAATCGATTTCTATCTAGCAAATGGTTATGAACGAAATGAACAAGTTGGAACAAGTTATTTGGAGTACCAATATGAATCAGTTCTTAGAGGAAGGAAAGGCCGATTAAACAATTTTATGGATGGTAGTGGTAATTTTCTTAGAAATCCACAAGAGCAATTAGGGAGTCGTGGAAATGATTTAGTTCTTACTTTTGATATGGAACTTCAGCAAAGAGTGCAAGAAATAATTCGAAATGAAGTGGAAGAAGTTGAATCGAAGTTTGTTGGTGATCCTGATGCTTATGTTGTTGTAATGGAGCCTCATACTGGGGACATTTTAGCTATGGTAGGCTATAATAATGATCAAGGAACTTTCACCCATGCGTATGAACCTGGGTCGGCTATCAAAGGGGTGACAGTACTTGCTGGTTTAGATACAGGTGTTGTATCTACTAATACTAGAATATTAGATAGGACAATTAATTTACCACAATCACCACCTATTAGTTCTCATCGTCCATTAGGGTATGTAGATGTATATTCTGCATTGGAGCAATCCTCGAACATTTATATGGTAGAAATAGCAATGAGGTTGGTAGGCTATATTCCAGGAGTTTCTGGAACGAATTGGGGTAACTTTTATCGTGGTTATGACATATTAAGGTCATATTATAATCAATTTGGTTTAGGGATAAATACAGGTATTGATCTTCCGAATGAGTTTCGAGGAATAGGAACGGACAGTAGCTATCCAGGATCCTTGCTATTCTTGTCATTTGGACAGTTTGATACGTACACACCTCTTCAGCTAGCTCAATACGTATCTACTCTTTCTAATGGAGGATATCGAATTGCACCGAGAGTAGTAAAAGAAATTCGAGAACCTGGAAGTAGTAGGGATGAATTAGGGCCGTTATCACAGCAATTAGAACCAAAAGTTTTAAATAAGGTAGATATTGATGAAAGCTATATGGATAGTGTTAGAAGAGGATTTTATCAAGTAGTATATGGTAATAGAGGTACAGGTCAGCTGTTACAAGCACCATATGAACCAGCTGGTAAAACTGGTACAGCACAGGTAACAATAAATCGAGATGGAAACTTATTGGAGGCAAATAACCAAACCTTTGTAGGGTATGCACCTTATGATAATCCAGAAGTGGCAATCTCAGTAGTAGTTCCAGGGATGCATGTAGATGAAGGTGGGGTTGCTAATAGAATTTCTAAAGAAGTTTTTGATGCATACTTTGAATTAAAGGAAAATAGAAGAGGGCCATTGTTACCAGGAGAAACATATGAAGAATTTGATGATGACGAAGACGACGAAGACGAAGAAATAGAGGAAGAAATTAACTAAGAGAATAAAAAAACCCCCATATAACATTAACGGGTTTACTTCAGAGGTGCAAAACAGGAAATCACAAGGCAATAGTAGAAATCACATCACTTTCACAATGCATTTCACAGTATAATTCACAACAAAAAGGACTTAGAGATGTTCAATTCTCTAAGTCCTTTGATTGTATTTGCTTCTTTCACTAACGCACCCATTCGTATTATAAGGTTAGCCAGAATGCTAAATATTTCTGGTTGACCTTTTTAGTTGAAGAAAAATGATGCTACGATAAATCCTATTATGATTACAAGGATAAGTATCCCTGTCCCTTTCCATCCTAAGCTGTTAACTAAATCCACAAGACCACCGCTGTTAGCTCTATTAAAAGCATCACCCATATTGCCAGTTGGATTTCTGTTTAATTCCTCTTGCCTTAATCTTTCTCTACGTCTTTCTGGAGTTTCTTTATCTTCACTCACCTGAACACCTCCACTTCTTAATCCCAATATATCGTATTGCCTTTCTTAAACTCTTCTCCCGGTTTAGGAGGCTGTCCTTTATATATGGGCTTTTCAGCACCTTCGTTTATTGATGCTCAGTCGATTATAATTACTCTTGATGCTGCAGTAGATGATGGCATTCCATCATTAATATCTATATGATCCCAAGTCCAAACATCTACTTTTTGTCCCACTTTTAAATCGTTTATTGATAATGTATCCCCATTCTCATTCTCAATAACAGTTGTTTCTTTAAAACTATAATTCATCACATTGCTCCAATCTTCATCGTTAAAATCTTCTATATTTTTATTTCCGTTTTTCTTATCTTCAACAAAAATACCATTTTTAGCTTCACTAATTGAAATGATCACACCTGTTTTGTGAAAACTATCAGAATGATTACCGGTTGGCGTTGTTTCACCACAACCAACTAAAATTAAAAATAAAGTTATGAAAAATAATATTTTTTTCACTAATACCTCTCCTAAAAATATTTTTAAATATATAACAATTATGTAAAATTAGAGTTTTACATAATAAATTTAACGTAGAGACTATTAAATTCTTCGATAGTTTTAAATTTGTAAGCCCTTTTCACTAGTAAGAATATTTTTAACCTTAATATATATTCAGTACATTTATCTTCTACTGGTAAAATAACATATTTGTAAATATATACATTAAAAATTATAAAAAGTCTCCTCCCAATACTTCATTATCTTCTATACTCTATATCAATGTTAACACTAATCCCCTATTATTTGGGGTGAAAATGTAAAAAAAGCGTATCTGTACTTGTTGCAGAAACGCTTCCGTTTGTTTAAGTACATTACTTCACAAAAGCTGTTTATACCTGTCTTCTATTTTAACATAAATACCCAAATCTTCTCTTTTAACATTAGGATTCACAAGGCAAATCACATCGAATTCACAAGAAGGAAATATTAATTTCCACCTATATGAATAGAGCTGTGAATTACTTTGTGATTTCATATCTATTTAACGATAAAACACTGATATAACAACAAAAAATCACATGTGATTTCTGCTGTGAAATCGCATGTGATTTTGCTTGCGAATGGCTTGTTTGCACCTCACAAGTAAACCTGTTATATAATATGGGCTTTTTTTATTTTTTAGGAATTTATAACATTCCCTCATTTGGACAAATAAATCGCCTTACTTCAAGCGCCATCGGCTCGAAGACAAATAATTTGTTTAAGGATTACTTATGACAGATACAATTTCAGCTGTTGTCATAGTACTATTTAAATCATATTCCCCCATACGGAGGTTTCGATCAATATCTCGTTCTAAGACATAAGATTCAAACTGATGCACGTCGTCGATGATATTTAATCTTTCTAGCTCTATAGCAATATGTCTTGATGTCATTCCAGCCTCAATGACGAGAACTGCCTCATGGACTAATTCTTCGTCCTCTACTTCAATAGCTTGTTCATCATTAGTAGGTGAATCATCTAATTCATCTTCATGTTCCACCTCTTCTTCTAGTCGTTGTAACTCTGTTTCCAATCTTGTTAATTTCTCATTTAATTCAATGAATTCGTTTTCTGCCATAATAAAGTAATGTTCATTTTCTAAATGTTTAATAGCATCCTCTGTAGATATGTTTTCAGCCTCAGCTATCTTATTATTATCTGGAGTTGAAGAATAATACCCCACAGCTAAAGTAGCCGTTGCAATAAATATTCCTATAGCAACTCCTTTAAATTGATATTTTAACGACAATTTTTTCAATCCTCTCTTTCAATAGGCTATCTATTACTCACGTATAAAAAATGACATAGTAAAAACATGTGGGTGAGGTAATGTTTAATTGCCTAATATATCTTCTATTTCCTCTTCACTTCTATTAGTAATATCAGAAATATCCTGTATGGAATAACCATCTTCATACATGGAAAGAACATCATCTCTCGTTAATTGTTCATGAGAGTTTCTTCTTGTGTTTCCCGAAGAAATAAATGTTTCTTCTTCTATTATGGAAACTTGTTTTTTTAATTGATACATTTCTTGCATTAATTGTATTGATAAATTTTCCACTTGCTTCTCAACTTCTTTTGTCCGATCTTTTTGAAAAATGGATACTAAAAAAAGAAGAATTGAAATACAAAATAATGTTATTATCGTAAATTCCATAAAAATTCCTCCGTTAATCAATTCTATATACCGATGTCGACCTTATTAGTTATATCATAAAAAATAATGTCTTACTAGATGATCAAAACCAAAGGTTGTCGTAAATATGCGATTTAAAACGAAAAACTAAAAAAAATTACCAAGAATGGTAAAGAAACTTGTTGAGAAATCTTTTCTGTAAAATGAATGAACGAATTAAAATTATTTTTTTGTATGTTGAATTACTGATCTAAATGGATATGACATTTAGTGACAAAAATACCTTCTTGTTGAAGGGCGTTACTATCGGTAAGATTAAATTAAACCTATTTGTACCTGAAGAGGAACCGAAATGATAATGAATACACTTTATGTTAACAAGTGGACGTTAGCTAGGAGACAAGCTTACTAGCTTAAATAGTACAGGTGGAGAAAAACTATTCATTTGGAGGGATTATTTTGTCAGTTATACCACAGCAATCTGTTGATTACTCGAAAAATTATGCTTTTAAAACGAATAATAATATTTCTGTTGTTTTAGACCCTATGCAATTTGATCACTTTCATGAGGGGACAGAACACTCCTTTTCTTGGAAGTGGATTAATTTACCTATGAAATCTGCTGGTAGGAGATTAAATAAACTAGTAGTTTATAATAACACTTACGAACCTTTATCAATTTCTATCCTTATTAAATATGAATTAATGAAAAACTACGATTCCCCTTTAGTGTATTACTCGCCTAGTAAAGATGCACTCGTTGCTTATGACGGAAGTAGATATCGTTTGTTCGGTGGAATAAGTGAATATGGCACAGGAGAGCAATTTAGTACGGTGAAAATTAACGTTAATGAGTGGGGAGAAGGACACCCATTACATTTTCAACCATTAACGAAAAAAAGTAATGGTTGGGGACTAGAATTCCAAATGCATCTGCAAAAGAAGTCCTCAAGTTTTTTGTATGAATGGGAATTTTTAAGTCATAAGCTTTCAGAATTAGAGGAGCTTCATTCCCAATATCATGAGTTATTGTCAGGGAAGTAGTGAAATTAAATATGATGGTTAATTTTTCTTCCTCTTGAAAGTATCACGAAATTTTGCTATTATTTTAAGGTATGAATTAGTTTAGAGATTTGGAGGGAGAAAACATGCGCGTACAAGTAACTTTAGCTTGCACTGAGACTGGCGATCGTAACTACATCACTACTAAAAATAAACGTCAAAACCCGGACCGTCTTGAGCTTAAGAAATATAGCCCAAGATTAGGCCGTCATACGTTACACCGTGAAACGAAGTAATATAAAATGAGAGTGACAAAAATTTCTTTTATTAAAGTAATTTTGTCACTCTTTTTTTATTTTAATTTAATTGTAGTAGAATAGATGACAGGTAAGTTTCCTTCATTAATAGATGGTAAGAATGGTCTAGTTAGGGGAGAGAAAAGTGTTTAACAAAAGTGATTTACGTAAGAAGATAAAACTTTTAATGAAACAGATGGACATAAATGAAAAAAGAAAGAAAGATAATAAAATCCACCATAATCTTTTTAGTGAAGAACAGTGGAAGGAGGCATCTGTAGTAGGAGTTACTGTTTCTATTGGAGATGAAATAGATACATACGAAATTATTACAAATGCATGGTCTGATGGGAAGGCAGTTGTTGTACCGAAGTGTATCCCAAATGAAAAAAAATTATGTTTTTATAAGATAGAATCCTTTGATATGCTGGAAGAAACTTTTTATGGTTTAAAGGAACCAAATCCTGATAAATCTGTTATGTACAAATCTGAGGAAATTGATTTATTAATAGTGCCAGGTATCGTGTTTAATAAAGAAGGCTATCGCATTGGGTATGGTGGAGGCTATTTTGATCGATTTTTAGAAGGGAAAAGGATTCCCACTTGTTCTTTACTTTATGAGTGTCAGCTACTTAAAGAAATACCTTATGAAGATTATGACGTACCAGTTCACAAACTTATAACAGAGAAAAGGACAATTAATACATGATAGTAATATTTACTGTCGGGACATTACATGGTTCATTGGATTAGTGTTTTAAGGATGTTGAGGTATTGGAGTTTGTTCAGAGACCATCAAGACAATTAGAATAATATTTCCAGTAATAACCAATAAATCTGAGCTAAAAGAATGATCAGATAATAAAATAATTTAGTCGTAATAATGGAAAAATAAATTAAACGAAAGGTGGAAATGAATCATGTTATTTGGAAACAAAACAACAAGAATTGTTATTATTGGAACAGGTTTTGTAGGTTCTAGCTATGCATTCTCTTTAATTAATCAAAATGTTGCAGATGAAATGGTATTGATTGATCTAAATAAAGAGAAGGCAGAAGGGGATGCAATGGATTTAAATCATGGACTTCCTTTCGGTTCACCAATGAAAATTTGGGCAGGAGATTATTCTGATTGTAAAGACGCAGATATTGTTGTCATTACAGCTGGTGCAAATCAAAAGCCTGGAGAAACAAGGTTAGATTTAATTGAAAAAAATGTAAAGATATTCAAAGGGATCGTTGGGGATGTAATGAATCATGAATTCAGAGGGATTTTTATTGTAGCTACTAATCCAGTAGATATTCTTTCCTATGCAACATGGAAGTTTTCAGGCCTTCCGATGGAACGTGTCATTGGGTCTGGAACGATTCTTGATACAGCTCGTTTTAGATTCCTATTGAGTCGATATTTTGATATTGATGTTCGTAACATACATGGTTATATTATGGGGGAGCATGGTGATACAGAGTTACCAGTGTGGAGTCAAACGAGAATTGGTTCTGAAATTATCGATAGATACATGGCTAATTTTAAACCTGATGCTAAAAAAGAAGACCTTGATAAAATATTCATAAATGTCCGTGACGCTGCTTATGACATTATTGAAAGAAAAGGCGCAACGCATTATGCAATTGCAATGGGTTTAAAAAGGCTCACTCAAGCAATTCTTAGAAATGAACATTCTATTTTGACAGTTTCCACACTTTTACGTGGAGAATATGGTTTAGATGATCTATATATTGGTGTTCCAGCTATTGTTAGTCGAAATGGTGTAGAAAGTGTAATTGAAATTGATTTAAATGATGAAGAAAAGAAGAAGCTACATTATTCAGCAGAAGTATTAAAGAAAGCTATGTCCCCTATTTTTAAAATGACAAACTAAAATGTATTCATGATATACAAATACATTCCTAAAAACAAAAGCATAATTTAATGAAAATTAACTCAAGCTAACGATAAAAAGGAGGAATGAACATGCAACGTATGTTACTTTTTATTGGTATTATGTTTGGAGTTATGAGCTTATTTAGCAAAAGGTACCGCGTGATAAACGCATTTTTATCAAAAAGGTGGCTTCGTCGTTTATCGGTTGCATTAGTTATGAGAATTCCAGCAATTAGACAGAAAATGATGTACCAGATGCTTCGATAATTTATATATATCTACAAACTTTTTTCAGGGTAGACCTCTCATGCAAGCAAACTTCCACCATGGGGGATGAAAATAATTTAATCCAATTGGAATGAGTGGAATCCCACGAGACTCCAGTGGGAAAAGCAACAGGTGAAGACCCGACAATTTGGCACGGTAGTGCGAAGTGTGGAGGCTGAGGCGTTGCCCACGGTAAAGAAGACACTGCGATTGCAAACGAAGTGAAGCAGAGCAGATGTCGCACTTATACCCTTGTGGTGAAAGCGAAGTGGGATGTAACGAATGATTAACTTAACCTTTAGTGTTAATACTGCTAAGTTCGATAACACTTATATTCAGGGTAGACTATTTTAAGTTGAAATTAAGAAAACTAAGGCTCAAGCTAGGTACCACCTAGCTTACGCTTTAGTTTTTTTGTTTACCTAGCTTGGGAGATGTTTAAACCTTATCGATTCATACATACGTTCGAATTTTTGTAAAAGAATCTCATAAATCGAAAAAACATGGTTAACTTGCTATAATAAAAAGTGAGGTGAATATTGTGATGAAATGGCAGGGAGTAGGCTTCGACTTAGATAATACACTTTTTAGTCATGAACTTGCTTTTAAAAAAGCTATCAAACATTGCTATATATTGTATTTAAATAAATTTTGTCAGTCTAAACCTATTGTTTCTACAGAAACATTTTTTTCATTATTTAAAATAAACAGTGATAAGTACTGGTATCTAATTGAAGAAAAGGGTCTTACGAAAAGAGAATATCGTAGAATCCGTTTTAATGAAACAATGAAATCATTAGGCTTACCGTATGGAGATCATATAGCTGATTTTTTTCACAATAATTATGAAGAATGTGTTGATGACTATAGTGAACCATATTCAGGCTTGTACGAATTACTATCATTATTAAAAAATAAGAAAATTATTTTAGCCATTATTACAAATGGGACTAGAAAAACTCAATGTGGAAAAATTGAACGTTTAAAGTTGAATAAATGGATTCAAAAAAATAACATCATTATTTCGGAAGATGTAGGATATGAAAAGCCTGAAAAGGAAATTTTTAATTGCTTACAAAAAAGACTTCAGCTTCATTCAAAGGAACTTCTTTATATTGGTGATTCTTGGAAACATGATGTAGTAGGTGCGATGGATGCAGGCTGGGATTCTATATTTTTAAATACTAGGAACGAGAAGAGAAATACAAATCATAAACCATTAGGAGAGTTTCATACACTTGAAGAGGTAACGAGTTATTTTCTTTCAATTTAGGAGTAATCGTCTAGTTTTTGCATTGGAGGAGGTGAATTGTTGAATAAATTGAATGTAATTCTAAGGTACTGGGAAACCATCTATCATCTTATTAACAAAGAGGGTATGAGAGTCATTTACATAAATGATGATGGAGAGGAAGTATGGATAGAAGATGATCGTAAAGAACCGTATCAAGTAATCCGAATAGCCCAAAAGGATTTTGATTGGGCAAGGGATTTGAAAAGTGATCTTGTTCAAACTTACGAACGTTCTAAATTGCTGAAGAAAAGATTAGGTCTTCGGTCAGCTAATTTTGTGAACCTAATTATAACGCAATTTGAACCGGTAGATAGCTATGACCATATTGTTGATCAAGCCCTTCCACTGACTGCTGGTGGAATACAGCAACAGAGAACGATATTAATCCCCTATGACCAGTTGGACCAAATGCTATTTCCGTTAGCAACGGAATGGGGACTTAATGAAATGCCTACCTATATTTCATTAGATGATATACATGACGTAGAACCATCCATACAATCATTAAAATATTCTGTTCAGCAAGCTTCTGAAAATCGAAATGAACAAGAAAAAAAGCTTTTCTTTTATGGAAGACCGTTTGTAACATACATGTTATTGCCTATTATTTTAGCCATCTTTATTTTTATTGAATTAAAGGCTTCGACTACGAGTATTGAGTCGTTAATTCATTACGGTGCAAAATTTAATCCTCTTATACATGAAGGTGAATGGTGGCGCTTTTTTACTGCAATGTTCTTACATATTGGTATTTTTCATTTATTAATGAATTCCTTAGCACTGTTTTATTTGGGCGGAGCAGTTGAAAGAATATTTGGTTCCTTGCGTTTTTTAATGATTTACTTTTTAGCTGGTTTTATTGGTTCCGTTGCAAGCTTTGTTTTTAATGAGCAGGTATCAGCGGGTGCAAGTGGTGCTATTTTCGGATGCTTTGGTGCTTTACTCTACTTTGGATTGATTCATCGTCGGCTTTTTTTCAGGACAATGGGAATGAATGTGATTGTCATTTTAATAATTAATCTAGCCTTTGGATTTATGGTGCCAATGATTGATAATGGAGCACATATTGGTGGATTAGTTGGTGGATTTGCGGCATCGGCTATTGTTGGTTTACCATCGCAAAAGGGTTTGAAAATTAAAATCTCCAGTTTATTTATCGTATTTGTTAGTGTTTGTTTCCTACTTTATTATGGCTATTCAAAAGAATTAACAAGTCAATCGTACATCATCTATTTTCAGATTGGTGAGGAACAGGTGCATAATGAACAGATTCAAGAAGCAAAGCAATATTTCGAAAAAATTCTAAAGGTGGATGAGCAGCTAACTGAGCCTGTTTTAACGGAAGCATATTTTTATATGGCCTATATTCAAGCGCACGAAAACAAATTAAATGAAGCGGAAGAGAACTTATTAATAACGGTGGAAAGAGATCCCAAATTTCATCAGGCCCATTATAATTTAGCCCTTATATATTATGAACAAGGCCGCTATAGGGATGCCTTGAATCAGTTACAGGAAGCGCTGAGGATAGAACCAGGTAATAGTAGCTATGAAAGTTTAAAAGAAGAATTAAACCGACTAATCAACTAAAGATTGGTCGGTTATTCTATATGCTGTAATAACTGCTGCTTTGTCCCGTCGGCTGTTTCAAATAAAATAATTAAATGTCCACCTTCATTATGAAGTAAAATGAGAGGAATTGAACTTCCAATTGGACTATAAGTTGAATCGTTAAACGTATCGATACCTGATATATAGGTTCGATATAAACCATCCCAAAGCTTTCCAATGATTTCAGTTGATTTCTCTCTACTAAAGGAAGGTAGTGGCTGATCTACATAGTAATCTATGTTATTAAATGGTATGAGGTAATAATTACGCTGATCTATTTGAAATTCTTCCATTAATCCTTCCCAAATGTATGTTAGTTGTTGATCGATAATGGAGTCTAGGAGTTCCTTGCTTCTTTTCTCCATAGTATTTTTAGCTTCTCTAAACGTTAAGATGGGTGACAAGGATGAGTCTATGACATATAACGTATTTGAACTTATAGAAAACTTACTTTTAATTAAATCATTTGGATAATGAATTTCTGCAAAGTGGTACGTTATTGCCTCATGTCTTCCGCTATCTTCTCCATGAATGGATGAAACTCCATTTAATTTATCTGTGTTTTGTTTGCTATCAGTTTCTATCCCAAGTAGACTTCCATTTTCAAACAATAATGAAATGTCCTTTCGGAAAAATACGGTGCTATCTGTCACTGAGTGATAGCGCCATTCTAATAAATATTCATTTTCATCCTTTAATTCTAACAATTGAATTTCAGTAGATTTTTCAGAAAAAGAAACTTGATCGTCTTCAGGAAAATAGGTCATTGTTACACTTGTTTTATTTTCAAAATAGAAAGGTTTTAGTAAAAAAAGGATAAGTATAGTAAAAGATAATGTAAATGTAATTACTATTACTTTTTTTTCTTTTAGAAGTTTCATTCTATCTCTCTCCTTTATCCAGACAGCCTGTCTATTACGTTATATGAAATGGATTGGTTAGGTATGCATTGTATTAATATTTTTGCGAATTGTTTGGAGAAGAACTACACAAAATGAATAATGTAAAGGGGAGGATAGTTATGAGCCAAGTTGTAAAACGTCCAGCATCGAAAGATATAGAGTCGAATGTTTCTTATTTAAAAAATGAATTAGCAATTGATAAAAGCTTTGATCTTATTTACCTGGATGTTGAGTATTCAGATATTAAAATGGCATTTTTTACAGTAGATGCTTTTGCGAAGGATCAAGCAATTACTCAAATACAAAGAGAATTGCTCGTGTTTGACACGAGAAAAGTAAAGGGAAGTGTTATTGATAGGCTCATTAAAACTAGGATTCCGTATATTGAGCTTGAAACTACAAATGACTTGGAAAAAGTTGTTGTACAGGTGTTATCAGGACAAACAGCACTTTGTGTGGATGGTTATGAAGATATTATTTTGGTTGACACACGCGAATACCCTGTTCGTGGACCTGAAGAACCTGATACTGAACAAGTGATAAGAGGTTCAAAAGATGGTTTTGTGGAAACAATCGTTTTTAATGCAGGATTAATAAGGCGAAGAGTACGAGATCGTTCATTAAGAAATGAGTATGTGAGTATTGGTAGACGTTCAAATTCAGACCTATGCATAACATACTTAGAGGATATAGCTGATCCAAATTTAGTGAAGTATATTAAAAAGTCGTTAAAGAAAATAGATATTGATGGTCTTCCAATGGGAGATAAGACAATTGAAGAATACATTTTTGGTCAGCATTTAAATCCATATCCTCTCGTTCGCTATACAGAAAGACCAGATGTTGCGGCATCCCACTTGTTTGAAGGTCATGTTCTCGTTTTAGTAGATGGGTCTCCTAGTGTTATTATTACACCAACAACCTTTTGGCATCATTTACAGCATGCTGAGGAATATCGTCAAAAGCCAGTCGTAGGAAGTGCATTACGACTTGTTCGTTTTGCAGCTGTTTGGTCTTCTATTTTCTTGCTACCATTATGGTATTTATTTGCAATGAATACGGATTTATTACCAAATGGTTTGTCCTATATTGGACCTAACGATGTAGGACAAGTTCCATTAATCGTACAGTTTATTGTTGCTGAAGCGGGAATTGAAATGTTAAGGATGGCTGCTATACATACTCCTTCAGCACTTGCTACTGCTCTTGGATTAGTTGCAGCTATTTTAATTGGAGAAGTTGCTATAGAAGTTGGTTTGTTTTCTCACGAGGTAGTATTATATTTAGCAGCTTCAGCTGTTGGATCATTTGCAACACCAAGCTATGAAATGAGTTTAGCAAATCGGTTAGTTAGAGTTGGTTTGTTGATTATCGTATCTATTTTCCATGTCCCTGGTTATATGGTAGCAACCTTTTTATTAATTCTTTTTCTTTCTATGATGAAGGCTTACGATACACCTTATTTTTGGCCATTTATTCCTTTTAATAGTAGAGGATTAAGGGATGTATTATTTCGAGCACCTATGCCCCTTAAAAACCGTAGGCCAAGAGCTATACATCCAGTTGATCCTGATAAATAAAGATAGCCCCCATGAAAGTGGAAATTTGCACCATGGAGGATGAAAATAACTATTTTTGTCTATACTTCGTTCAACTTTTATCTCGCGTATTTTCAGGGTAGACGAAAGAAAGAGTCGGCCAATGTTCCCGCAATAGGAAAAACAACATTTACAGGAACATAGGAGGGAAAAAGCAAATTAGCGGGTTCGGAGAGGGATGTCAATGAACCTGCAAACAGTGAAAAAGAGATTTGCAGGCACATAGAAGATCGCCAATGAGCCTGCAAATTAACAATGCGCAGGATCTCGAACGTTCAGCCGTCTTCTTCCCTATCACATATCATGAATTAACCCAACGTTGTTTATGAATGACGTTGGGTTTGTGCTTTTTGGGGGAAATGTTATTCTTCAGGCATATCACGATAAAACTGTTCATCCTTAATAAAGAAATCCTCGGGTGTCTCGATAGCTTCACGAGAAGCTAGGACGATTCCAATAGGTGTTGCGTGGCCATCATTAACAATAGTAAATGGAATGGATTGCTGATTCGCTAATTGTACGTAATTAGAATAGGCAGGGTAACTTAAGAAACCATTTATATATAAAGTAATATCTTTATGTTTTTTCATTATTGCAACTGCTTCATTGTATAATCCATGCTTCAGGACTTGCTTATTCGTTAATGCTAAGTAAATTCTTTCTGAAATCGTTCCTAAAAATAACTTTCTTTCTTCAGGTAATGTTTCTGCTTTACCGTAAATACCTTGTTGAAGTATTTGCTTTAATTTTTTTTCGGACATTAAATCTTCCCTCGTTTCCTTATTGATAACAATTCTCTAGACTACCACTTTTGTAAGTATATCAATTTGACTCTAGTTTAATCAATTTAATTTCTTGTCCTAATCATACAATATCTTCATAAATATAGTACCGAGGGAGGGGAATATCATGTTTTTTTCATTCATGTTATTTTTATTATTTATGGGAATAGCTGGTTTAGCAATTGGGACATTACTAGCTGTGAAAGTTTGGTTTACAATACCTAACTTTTTAATTTTAATCGCAGCTCTATGTTCAGGAAGTTTATTTATAGGTGTTCTTCTAGGTGCTACAATTTTTAGTTGGTTACCGTTGTTTTTTACGAAAATGATGATTATACTTTTGAGTATTGGGACAGCTATTTTCTTTTTTAGACAGTTCCATCCTTCCTATGGTTATGTGCCTTATCATGGATGGATTCATTGGGCGATATTAGGGTTATTCTTTTTCTTAGTTGGGTTAGATTTTGCATTAATTGGTTTTTCTTCGTGGTTGTTACTTTTTATATTTCCCATTTTTGCAATTGCTATATTAGGTGGGGTTATCATTATGCTCCGATTGAAAACAATGTATCGCGCACGTTCATTGTTTATTTATTTGCCCTTGTTATTATTTGTTTTTCTAGGTTTAGTTAAGTTGGTATAATAGAGGAAAAGATTAGACTAAGGAATGGTGTTCCATGACCTATTATGAGTTACAACAATTTCTAAAAAAACACGGTACCATTATTTATACAGGAGATCGACTAGGGGATATTGAATTAATGGAAGAAGAAATAAATGAATTATATAAAATGGGTATAATTGATGCAGTTTTTTATCGAGATGTAAGATTATTATTAATGAAGGAACGGAATATTGTAGTAAAAATAAAAGATAAATCCTAATCAAGTAGTAAAAATAAATTACAGAAGTTAACAAAGCCTATTTTTAATATAGAAGAGGATGATTTTATATGGAAAAGAACTTATTTGTCGGTATTGATATAGGAGGAACTTCCGTAAAATTGTCCTTTATAGATAAGGAGGGTAGAATAAAAGAGAAATGGGAAATACCAACAAATACAAATGATAATGGAAAACATATTGTGGGGGATATTAAAAAATCATTACATAAACAAATGGTTTCAAGAGGAATAAAGCAGTCAATGATAAAATCCATTGGGATTGGTGCACCAGGCTTTGTAGAGGTGGATAGGGGATTTATTTATGAGGCTGTAAACTTAGGATGGAAGAACTATCACTTAAAAAGTGAAATGGAAAGAGAGATAGGAATACCTACTTTTGTAGATAATGATGCCAACCTTGCAGCTGCTGGTGAAATGTGGAGAGGAGCTGGAAATGGTGCTAACAATGTCCTCTGCGTTACATTAGGTACAGGTGTTGGTGGTGGAATTGTAGCAGGAGGAGAAATTGTTCATGGACAATTTGGTATGGCTGGTGAAATTGGCCATATTACAGTAGTTCTGAAGGATGGTGCACCATGTAACTGTGGTAAATCTGGTTGTCTTGAGACAGTTTCTTCAGCAACAGGGATTGTGCGTTTAGCGAAAGAAGGTGTACAAGCTACTCCATCAAGCATCCTAAATAAAGTGTATGAACATCAAGGAGATATAACTTCTAAAGATGTTTTAGATGCGGCAAAAGGTAATGATGCTTTTGCATTAAAGGTTGTAAATGAATCCATGAATTATTTAGGCTTAGCTCTAGCTAACCTAGCTAATGCTATTAATCCAGAAATTATCGTTATTGGTGGTGGTGTATCAAGGGCTGGAGATTATTTACTTAGTATGATAAGTAAAAGCTTTTCAACGTATGCTATCCCGAAGATAGCGTCCGATACCAAAATCCGATTGGCGATTTTAGGAAACGATGCAGGGGTTATTGGAGCTGCCTGGTTAGGGAAGCAACGAAGCATGTAATTATTTTGACATTCTGTAAAGGAAATACACTTGTCGCTACTGTAGTGCCCTACGCGGACACACTCTTGGCTGCAAATCAAAGTTCTGCGGGGGAGAGTGATGAAGACGAGACTCCGTAACAAAACCAAGGTAAAGTGGTGTTGAACGAAGGACTAGAAGTATATCTATATTAGGATTAGCAATTTTCAGGTTAGTTTATTATTACATATATGAGTTAAAGAAGGAGTAAATATGAGACAAAATAGAATTGTATTATTATTACCATTAACAGTAATGGTATTTTTGTTTATTTTTGGTTATCTGACAATAAATCAAGCACAATCTATTACAAATGAAGAACTTAATGAGCATATAGAATTTCAATTAGAAGTGACAACGAATGAAAACATCCCACATGCATTAGGGAGATGGAATTGGCTGGATTTTCCTGAGGATGGTATGTTAGGACATGGCATAATAGAATTTATTATTCTAAACGAAAATATGAAACCGATTGAATTCACAGAAAGGCTTGGCTTTTTACAGTTGCTACAATCCTCTGACGTCATTTTTGCAGTGGAAGACTCTTTCTTCACTCAGGAAGGAATTGCATTGACATTTGAAAATGATATAGATGAAAATACAATGTTTGGTCCTAAAGGATTGGCTATTTTGGATTTAACAGAATTAGATGAACGAGCAGTTTTTCTAGAAGTGAAATATTATCATACGTGGGACGAACAACAGTATACACCAATTGAAGGAGAAGAAGTTATAGAATCTTTAGAAGCTCAAGGCATTTATCAATATTGGGTAATTGAAAGATCCATGAGGTTGCCTTAATATTAAGGGGGAGCTATTGTGGTTAAGGGAATGTCCTATCAAAAAGGGATTGTGTTTCTTGGAAGAAAATATATTGCAGTATCTTTTAAAGATAAAAGCTATGAAAAAACGTGGATAAAACCTATAACTTTGTCTTCCATAATAGAGGCAGCAAAACTTGCTTTTCTTTCTATGCCTATCTGGTACCATATTATTTTGTTTACAATTCTAATATTTTCAGTTGTTCCCAATGTTGCAGTATTTATAGGGGTATGGGATTGGTGGAATGGTTTCCCCTTTTTTGTATTGCTTTTTTTCCTTATAGGAACGCACTTTTGGTTTCCGACAGAATTGAAGAAATATCATGGAGCAGAACATAAAATATTTAGCTATAAAGGCATTATTTCCATCACTTCCCGTGAGGAAATAAAAGAAGCAGACATTACAAATAGATACTGTTCTACAAACAGTATCGTAGTTTATTTTTTATCTACCTTTCTCATATGGTTGATGCTATACCAGCTATTTAATCGTTCATTATTAGAGTCATTAGAATTGGCAGCCATTATTTCATTATTTATATGGCCAATACTTATTTTTTGGATAAATCGTACAAGAGAAACTATTTTACATACTTTGATATTGAAAGTTAGTTATTGGCTCCAAAAGAAAGTAACCACTCTAGAACCAAATGATGGTCATTTGCAGTTAGCAATTCGTACATATCGTCGGTTAGCTTTAAAAGAGTTTCCTCATAAAATTAAAAAAGTAGCAAGGGAGAGAAAAAAGATGGCTATAGCAGATATTACAGTAATTCCAATAGGATCAAATACAACAAGTGTTTCCAGTGTGGTAGCAGAGATTCATCGTTTATTAAAATCAAGCGACAAGGAAATAATTGTTGAATTAACACCTATGAGCACCCTTATTGAAGGAGATTTACCAGTGTTATTAGAAGTGATTAAAGAAATTCATGAAGTACCGTTTAAGTTAGGGCATAAACGAGTTGCAACGAATATTCGAATCGATGATCGCCGTGATCGTATATCTTCAATGGATAAGAAGCGAAATGCAGTGCAGGAAAAACTAAATACAACAGACAACGAATAAAAGAAGCGAACAAAAAAAGAACGGATTATCCGTTCTTTTTTTGTTCGCTTCTTTATACGGTTCCTCCACCACTTGTGAAAAAAACGGAGTAAAGAGTCATGACTGAAAACCATCCGAAAACAGCTATTGTAATAGCGGCATACCCTACAGCAAAGAAGTTCTTTCTTTTAAATTCTCGAAATAAACCAATCACTGCTAAAATTGTAATTAAAAGAGTAATAATTCCTAACTCCATGTCCATTCCTCCTTCAACTATGTAATCAATTAACCCTTAAGATTATGCATATGTGTTAACAAAAGATACAATTAAATCTCCATCAATAAAAATAGTATGACCATAAATACATTTAATATTTTACTGTTTTTTCATACGTTTGTCGAGTAAAACGTAACAAAGTTGTGACAAAAGAAAAATTATCATAGGAGGAATTTTTATAAAACGACGGTTTGCACGGTTTGCAACAAATCTTCACTCCGTAGTAAAATAAATTTATTGATCGAAGGAGGTACTAGAAAATGAATTGGAAGCAACTTGCGTTAGGACCATTACAAACGAACGGTTATGTTATTTATGATGAAAAGACTTCGGGAATCATGATTGATCCAGGTGGTGATGGAGAAAAGTTAATACATTGGCTTATGGAGGAGAAAATAACCATTAAGGCTATTTTATTAACACATGCTCATTTTGATCATATTGGTGCCGTTGATGCTGTTAGAAATAAATATGATTCTCCTGTGTATGTACATAAAGAAGAGGAAGGTTGGTTAGGAAATTCAAATCTAAACGGTTCCGGTTTATTTCAAGGAATTGAAAAAATAACAGTAGCGGATGCTGACCACCTAATAACATCAGAAAGTCCAATAGTTATTGGAAATTTTGAATTTCAAGTATTTGAAACCCCAGGACATTCTCCAGGAAGTGTGTCGTATTATTTGCCTAATGAAAAAATAGTGTTTTCAGGAGATGTATTATTCCATGGTGGCGTTGGAAGAACAGATCTTCCAGGTGGAGATCATGATACATTAATGGATTCTATTCATAATAAAATGTTATCCCTTCCTGATGAAACTACTGTTGCTAATGGACATGGTCCAGTTACAACTATTGGTAAAGAAAAGGAAATAAATCCATTTATAAATGGATTTGGTTGGTAAACAATCGATCTAAGGAATAAAAAAAGGACCTCCTATGGGGAACATAGAAGGTCGTTTGGGGAGTTAATCAAGTATCAATGAACTTTGAGGGGGGAGGGGGAACTCCCGAAGATCATTGTTCTACTGACAAGTTCATTATAATCGGACATTAACACTGTGTCAACAGTGTTAAATCATTTTATGCTTGTTTTCCTTGATATAGTAGGTTTCTTAATAACGGATTAACCAAATTTAACGACAGTGATTAGGAAAGAAAGATTTTGAGGGTGAGGTAAACTTCTATGATAGATTTAGTAAAAAAATTAGAAAAAATGTCTATGCCACCTTGGAGCTATTCCACATATATGGCAACAGCATTGTACGATGAAGAAATAGGCTACTACATGGGGGAGAGCACGAAGTTGGGAAAAGAAGGGGACTTTTATACTTCTAATCATGTACACCCTGTCTTTCAGAAAACATTCGGACGCTTTTTTCAAGATGTAATTTTAAAAGAGGAGATACCTCCATTATTTTGTGAATGGGGGGCAGGGGATGGGCGGTTCGCTTTTACTGTTTTGTCTTATTTACAAGAAGTGGATAAAGAGTGCTTTAATCAGAGTAGATATATTATTATTGAAGCAAGTCCGTATCACCAGGAAGTAATAAGAGAAAAGTTGCGACCATTTAGTGATAGAGTATTTATTTATTCTAATTTTGAAGAAGTTCGTTCACAATATCCAACATTCGAAGGGATAATTTTTTCAAATGAATTCTTAGATGCAATACCCGTTCATGTTGTTGAAAAAAAGCAAGAATCTTTGTTTGAAGTAAGAGTAGATATAGACAATAAAAAAAATTTATATGAAGTATTGACTCCTTGTGAAGACGGACCATTAGTTCAATGGATAGAACAATATGGACCTGAACTTCCAATTGGTCATCGCTTTGAAATTTCTTTGTCTATGAAAGAATGGATTCGATCCATAGAAAATTGGCTCCAAAAAGGTTTAGTAGTAACCGTTGATTATGGGTATTCCAATGAAGAGCTTCTTTCTGAGCAGAGACGTGAAGGGTCATTAAGAGGTTATTATAAGCATCAGCTAATAAACGATCCGTTACAACATCCTGGGGAAATGGATTTAACTGCACATGTTCAATGGGATGCCTATAGAAAGATTGCGAAAGAAAATGGACTTATTGAAGTGTTTCATGATTTTCAAGATAAATTTTTATTGAAAGCTGGTTTATTCACTTTTCTACAAGCTGAGGCTAATGTGAACCCTTTTTCGGAAAGTTTTAAACAAAACCGTGCAATACATTCTTTAGTTTACCCTGGTGGAATTAGTTCAACCTTTCATGTTAATGTACAGGGAGTAAATTTAAAGAACAAATCAAAATATAATCTTTTTACTGAAGACCCGTACTTCTTAAAGTAAGGCTCTGTTACATTTTTAGTGCGACATCTGTTCATGCTTCACAGTGTCTTCTTTGCCGCGGGCTTATACATCTTTACATTGCACCACCCTTTAACACAAGCCTTAAGTAAAAAAATGCCCCTTTGCACTTAGCAAAGGGGCATTGACATAATAGTACTTTTCTTAATGACCGATTCCTGGTACCAATACGAACGTAGAATAAAAAGTAAAGCCAACAAAGAACAATGTTAAATATGCACCAAAGATGTAAATATATGCTCTTTCAGACAACTTCAAGTAACTTAATGCTAAAAATGCTCCAGTTTGTCCAAAGAACAGTATGGCCATAGCCATCATGTCGCCTACCATAAATAATATGGCAAATATTCCAGTCCAAAAACTTATTACACGGAACATACGATCCAAGACGGTTCCCTCCTTTTATGTAACTGCATCAATAATAATAATATGTGTCAAAAATAGTACACTTTATTATAAAACGAATGCAGTTTAATGTAAAATATTTAAACACATTATTTTTTTCACATTTTTAGAGTTGAGGTAATGAGATCGTTGTATACGTACAAGCCATTTCGTTTTTCTGGAACATCCTTGATTCTTCTTTTAGTTTAATTTCATCAAAGAAAAATTCAAAAATGCCTTGAATTAATGCATGATGCATTTTACAAATACCAAAATTACTTTGAGCAATTTCTTTAAATGTACAATTATAGATCCTAAATACTATTTCATGCTTCTCTTCATCATAGTGTATTTCAGGATTTAATCCTTGATTCAGAGCAATTTTTTCAATAAATTTAACTTTTTCTCTTGGATCCATTTGCTGAATGTTCTGGTCTAATGTACCAACGAACGATTTTGCTGATTCGAGACCGAACTTTCTCCCTGTTTCTTCTAATGCAGCTTCTCCTACTTTACCAAGAGATGCAAGGGTTTCAATGGCGATTTCAGATAATTTCTGATAATCACGATAAGGAAATTGAAGGCTGACTACTTCATCGGAAAGTTGATAAAACCGACTAGGACGTCCACCCTTGCCTGTTTTCTTTGTATCAGAAGTCAGCATGTTTACATCTTCTAACTTAGTCAAATGTAAACGTGCAACATTCGCATGAATTTTAAATGTATCAGCAATTTCTTGCACAGTAACATCTCGATGCTGCCGTGCAACATATTGATAAATTGAAAAACGTGTTGGGTCAGATAATACCCCAGTTATTTTCAGTGTTTGTTGTTCCATTACCAACCACTCCTAATTTAAGCTACTATTATTATAATATAGGAAATAACAGAAATAAATGCATTTTCAACCTAAATAACTGATTAATATGATAAAGTCACATTATTGTCACGAAACAGGTGTATAAATATTTTGTGAATCTTTGGAAATAGTTTCTGTGTTAAACCATAAAAAGTGGTTTAGGATAATGAGAAAGAAGGAAAAAGAGTATTAATGTAAAACTTAAAATGTATTGAGGAGGTTATATTATGAGTAAAATGGATACTAAGGATTTTTTAATTGGTGTTGTAATCGGTGGAATAATAGGTGCATCTAGTGCAATGTTGTTTGCACCTAAATCAGGTAAAGAGTTAAGAACAGATATAAATGAAAAGGCATCAACAGCAAAGGATAAAACTGTTGAAATTACGAATACTGCCCTTGAAAAGGGAGCTGAATATAGTCAGTATGCAAAAGATAAGTCATCTGAATGGTCCCAAGTAGCGAAGGATCAGTGGGAAAGAGTATCAGATAAGGCCCAATCAATAACAAATAAAGCAACAGACATGGGTGAAGAATTAAGTAATGACATTCAAGAAATTGTTGATTCTGAAAAAGAAGAAGGAAAGAAATTAGCAAACGAAGTTGTAAATGAAATTGAAGAGACAAAAGAAAAGATTAAAGAGGATGCAGAAGAAATAAAGAATAGTTAATTAAAGGGAAGATCTCATTATTCTTCCAGTTAATAATAAAAATATAAACCGCATGTGAACTTGTTGATCACATGCGGTTTATTATGTATGATGGCTGGGATGGCAGGATTCGAACCTACGCATAACGGAGTCAAAGTCCGTTGCCTTACCACTTGGCTACATCCCATTAATAAAGAATGACCCTATAACATTACGATTCCATATTTGAAAAAAAATATACAATTTTTTTAAAAAATAAGAAGGATTTAACGAAATAGTGTCGAATACCAATATTTGTACTATTGTTTACTAATTTACAATTGGAGGTGATAAATGGAGATGGATGTAAAATGGAAAACAGAAAATATTTTGACGCAAGCTATTTCCTTCCGTGCTTCAGATATTCATATTGTCCCAATGGAAAAGAGTGGAGTTATTCGATTTCGTGTTGATGGAAACTTAGTTGAAATAGAAAAATTCCCACTTACTCTAATTAACAAGTTAATTAATCATCTTAAATTTATATCTGGCATGGACGTTGGAGAACGAAGACGACCTCAAAATAGCTCCTTAACTGTACCACTTTTGGATAAATCGTATGCCATACGATTATCTACTTTTCCTTCATCTTTTAATGAAACATTAGTTATCCGATTATTTCCACATGAAAACCACCTATCATTACCTCAGCTTTCACTATTTCCTTATCAAGCAACAAAGCTTATTAATATGATACATGCGCCATATGGACTGTATGTTATTTGTGGACCAACTGGTTCTGGTAAAACGACTACTTTGTATTCCTTATTACACACTAGTTTTAATGTGATGAAACGAAATATTATTACGTTAGAGGATCCAGTTGAGCAACGATGTGATCAATTTTTACAAATGGAAATTAATGAACGAGCTGGTATTACTTATTCAAGTGGCCTTCGTAGTTTGTTAAGACATGATCCGGACATTATTATGATTGGGGAAATTAGAGACTCTGAAACAGCAAAAATGGCTGTACGTGCGGCTTTAACTGGCCATCTAGTTTTAACTACTCTTCATAGTAAAAACTCAGTAAGTGCATTAAAAAGATTGCACGAATTAGGTGTGAAGAAAACGGATTTATTGGATGTAATTGGAGGAGTTGTTTCTCAACGACTTGTAAATATGTTGTGTCCATACTGTGGAGCTAGTTGTGTACCATATTGTAAAAAACAAAGAAAAAGAAGGAGAGGTGCTGTATATGAAATCTTAACAGGGACGCCTTTACAAGAGGCAATAGGGTTAATAGATTCTTGGAACTCCATGACATCTGTAGTCTCTATTAATAAAGTCATATGTAAAGGAATTGCTCTTGGCTTTATACACGAAAGTGAGTATAACCGAATTGGGAAGGGGGTGTAAGATGAAAAGAGTTTTTCGGAATGATCTTGAACGAAGTGATTGGCTAGGTCAATTAGAGTCCTTATTAAATGAAGGCTTTAGTTTATCAGATTCTCTGCAATTGTTAGGAAGTTATCAGTCGGGAGCTAAAAAAGAATGGTCTATAAGTTTATATGAATCGTTACTAAAAGGGGATGACTTTTCTAATCATTTAACTTCCGGAGGATTCCCAAAAGATGTAATAAGCTATATACTTCTTGCTGAAAAATATGGAGAATTAAAGGAGGGGATAAAAAATGGTGCACTAATGTTAAAGATGAAATACGAAATGCTAATGAAAGGAAGGAAAATGCTAAATTATCCTCTCTTCCTTTTTGGAGGATTACTTATTATGGCTTCTATTTTATCTGAAGGAGTCTTTCCTCAATTTATGGTATTCTTCAATTCAATGAATCATGAGCTCCCTTGGATAACGAGATTTATTATTTTTATCCTTTCTTACGTACGCCTCCCGTTTTTTCTCATACTAGTAACCACGATCTTTTTCACAATCCTACTATTTAAGAAAACATCTATCAAAAAAAGAATCCGTTTTTTTATTCGTCTTCCGTACATACGGAAATTTACTAAGACCTTATTAACTTATTACTTTGTTTCTCAACTTTCTCCGTTGTTAAAAAATAATATGTCATTGTTTCATTCTTTATCTACTTTACAACACCATTCGAAAATGGAATTTATAAAAATGGAAGCAAAAGAAATTAGTTTGCAAATGTCAGAGGGAAATTCTTTTTCAGAAAGTGTGCAAAAAAGAAATTATTACGAACCACAATTTCATGGAATGATTACACTAGGAGAAGCAAAGGGGATGATGGGAGAAGAGTTAGAAAGATATAGTAATTTTTTACTTAAACAACATTTTGAAAAGTCTCAGAAACTTTTAGTATTACTACAGGCGATAATCTATGGAGTGATAACATTTATCGTTTTAGTCCTGTTTCTATCTATGATGCTACCTATCTTTAATATCATTGATGGGTTGTAATTGGGAAAAAATAATAAAATCCCCAGTATAATCACTAGGGAGTTAAGATTGTTAATTAAGTTGTTTGTTCGTGATTCGTTTCCCTTTCGTTAATAAAACAGTCATTACTATAATTTTCACTTATCCAATGTATAAAATCCAATTCCTCTATTGTCAGTCTTCTGCCTAACTTTTCATAAAATTCATGGGACAACAAAGTAAACAGCTTTTGATTAAGCAATAAGACCCCTCCAATACTTTCAATGAAAAAATACTAATTTTAGTATAGCTTAAAATTCACTAAAAAGATAGAATATTTCGTTATTTATGATGAAAGGAGTTTATGTCATATGAAGAAATTAAAAAAGGCTTGCAAAAACCAACAAGGCTTTACATTATTTGAGATGATGATCGTACTAGTTATCATCTCCACATTACTATTAATTGCAGTACCGAATTTATCTAAAAATCAAGAAATGGCAAACAAAAAAGGCTGTGAAGCTACTGTCGAATTACTGCGAGCACAAAAAATAGTCTACGAAATAGAAAAGAATCAAAAGTTAGGTGAACTTAATGATCTACTTGAAGAAGGATATGTAGATAGCATTACGTGTCCAGACGGAAGTTTATTATCCATCGACGATTTAGCATTTAATATAAAAGAAAATGATTAAGTTTCCGTTTCCAAATAATCAAGAACAGGGATATACTCTTTTTGAAATCCTCTTAGTATTAATACTTCTATCATCCATCCTCCTCCTATCCATTCCCAGTTTTACTACTTCAATCCGTGTAAACGATATAAATTATTTTTTTGAGCAATTGGAGAAGGATTTATATGAAGGTCAAATGAGAGCCATGACAGATGGGATAATAGTTCGTTTTGTATTTTCCCCAACAAATAATAATTACATTATTCGCCATGGGGTTAATGCTGTTGAAACACGAGATTTTCCTAAAGGATTAACTGTAGTAAAAGGAACGTTGGATTATAATGGGATTCGCTTTTTGCCTACAGGTACAACATCCAATTCTGGTTCTCTGCTATTTTATTATGGAGCTGATAGATACGATTTAGTGTTCCAATTTGTAAGGGGGAGATTCTACATTGCAAAACGATAAAGGGTTTACATTTATTGAAGTCATATTATCCCTCTTATTATTTTCTGTGACTGTAGCGGTAATTGTACCTGCATTTGTAATTGTTCAGCAAGAGAGACAAGCTATTAGAAGCGAAAGAGATGGGGAACAGCTTATTCTTCATTTATATCATGAAAATAATGACTTAGACGAATTAGATGGTACATTCGTACATTTACGGAGCACTACCTTTTACATTAAAGCTTCTAACAATAACATGATGGATATATTATGTGTCTCATGGCAGGGAGGGAATGGTAGGGAGTATGATAGGTGTTTATCAAATAAGAAAAGGTAAATCGTATGGAATAACGTTAGTAGAATTGCTAATTAGTCTATCTATATTTTTTGTTATTATTTCTATGGTACCTATCGTCTTTTCCATATGGGTTAAACCAGAATCAAGTGGACTTGTATATGAAGAAAAAATACTTTTTATGAACCAGCTTAAACTAGATTTTAGAAGTAGCGATTATTTTTGGACAAATGTTAATGAAACGATTCTCTACTTTAATCGTCCCTCTGATCAAGCAACAATACAATATGAATTATATCAAGACAAGGTAAGGAGAAGGGTAAACAAATCTGGTCATGAGGTGTTTCTTCAAAATGTAAGTAAACTGGAAGTTAGAGCAGTTCATAATGGTGTTGAAGTAAAGATACAGGGTATAGATGGTTTGAATTACGAAAAATTAATTATTCACCCTCGATATGCTTTCATAAGTAATGATGATGAGTAGAAATAGGGTTAATGGAGGATTCGCTTTATTATTATCTATCCTTATTTTATTCGTTCTCTCTGCATCCTTTATTCATTATCTTGCTGTTTTTGAAAGTGAGAAAAGATTTTTCGTATTAGAAAAAGAAGTAAATTCACTTGATCATATGCTTATATCTGCCTTAGAAGAAGTGTTATTATTAATGGAGGAAGAGGATGAGCATTTAGCTGCAGGAAAAGTAAATGACATTAATGGTACCGTCCATTATACAATTACACATATAAATCAAAATCAATTTAGTATTGTAATTGTTGCTAGAACTATAAGTGGTAGTCAACGAGGTGCGAAATTTACGTATCACATAAAAACGGGCATATTAACAAATTGGACAGAAGGAGCGCATATACAGTGAAAAAAGAAATACTATACCTTATCGGATTTATGGGATCAGGAAAAACAACGATAGGAAAACAACTAGCGGTAAAAGAGGAGTGTGACTTCGTAGATTTAGATGATTATATCGTACAACAAAATAATATGAATATCCCTCAAATATTTGAACAGTTTGGGGAGGAAGGGTTTCGTTCATGGGAGTCACAAGCTCTTCATCAATGCAGTTTACAGGGAAAAGTTATTATTGCTACTGGTGGAGGAATTGTTGAAAATAGTGAAAATATAGATTTTATGAAAGAAAATGGAAAAGTTGTGTATTTAAAAGCTTCCTTTGAAACCATATATTCAAGAATTAAAGATGACGGAAACCGTCCTATTACGAAGGAAGGGCTAAGTGGATTAAAAAAGCGCTATATGAATCGAGTACCTCTTTACGAAAAAGCAGATTATATCGTTAGTACAGAAGATAAAAGCTTAGAAGAGGTAATATCAGAGCTCCATCATACGGTGATGTATAAATAACTAGTTAATAAGGGAAGACTAGTCTTAAAATGGATCTAGTTGAAAAGAGTGATAAGGTTGAAAACGAATGATTACATTAAATACGTAACCGAGCAGGTTGTATCATATGTAGATCAACCAAAAGAAGAAAAGAGGGCGAGAAAGGAAGAAAAACGGAACATGCAACAGCCAAAAGCCTATCAACTGTTTGGTTTAATTCCTTTTGCTATTTCCCAAACATATAAACAGTGGAGAAATAAAGAGTGATTAAGGAACAACTCATACCATTCCTGTGGTATGAGTTTTCTTTATGAAAAGATAAGAATTTATAAAATTTTTTTCTAACGTAGTCTAGGAGACAGGATGTCGATGATTTAACCTTTGCCCACTGGACGCGGGTGTTCTTAGGTTAAATTGAGGCGCCATCGGCTCGAGGTCAAATAACCTGCCCGATTAAAAGTATAACATCGCACTTTTTATCGGCCAGAACATTTGCTTGTCGCCGGAGATAGGATGTCGACATTACGCTTTTCTTATTATTCCCCTATAAAATAATTTTTATAGGGGAGACTCTCATGTAAGTTGCACCATGGGTATGAAAATACTTAAGATGGTTCGTACGTTCTATTCAGAAGCTTTTTTAACATGGCAAGGCCTCAGCCTCAAAACTGGAGTTACCAGCTTTCACTCCTGAAGCTATATTTTTTCAGGGAAGCATTTTATTTTATTCACTAAGTGGATGGTTAAGGAAATAAAACAACCCTCCATTAATAATTGAAATTTCTATTTTAGGATCGTATTGTTCCTTTATAGCTTCTTTTTCATGAAAGTAAGTTTCAGGTTTATCCTCTTCATCCTTATAAAAGGTTTCCAATAAAGCTATATCCTTTTTTAGTTGATCTACTGCTACTTTCGCCCATTGATGATCTTCTTCCTCTAATTGTTCATAAATATATTTCTTAATTCTTTCCAAGCCAGATTGTGGCTTTATAATAGGGTTCATTTTAAAACAGTAATCTGGTATTTGCTCTGTAAAGTTCTTATATTCTATATGTGACTGAATGTCATGAATCATTTCACCGGTGATTAGGCTTAAGCCAATGGAAAAGAAATGATCCTTTTTATGGTTACTCCGATAAGAAATTACTCCATTTAATATAATCCAAGGTTTTAATGGTTTTGTAAAACCATTGGTATTAACTGATTCATAGAGTAATACATGGCTTCCTAAGCCAGTTGCAGTATCAAATATTTGATGTAATCGTGGAGATCCAAAGTGGATGAGCTCCCCTTTTAAATCTTCATTCACCGAATCCCTATCTGTAATTAGCGTTAATTTCATTGGATTAGGAACACCGTTCATTTTTTCAATGTAATGCCAATAAAAAGGACGGTTCATTAACGCCTTATCCATCTCTATGGATAGTTGTACATGTAAATGACCTGGAGATTCATCAAGTATTTCACTATTATTTTCTATAAAAAATTCTTTTAAATACTCGTGAATTTCTAGTTGGTTCATTAAAGGCACCCTTTCTATTTAGCTATTATGGAGGAGAGATTGTCCATTTTTACTCTCATTTCACCTTCAGATTCTGAATGAAGAAGTATATTGGATACATGTTCTTCAAACTGATTATTAGTAAACTTTTCAAGAATGTCATCTAGTTTTCCAATGACCCCTTCAAAAAGCCCGATTTTCTTATACAATAGCTTTAATATATGGTCTTCAATCGTATCTTTGACTGCAAAGTTGTATATTTGCACATCTTCCTCTTGACCAAGTCGATGTATTCTTCCAATTCGCTGTTCAATTCGCATAGGGTTCCATGGTAAATCATAATTGATCATACGATGACAGAATTGAAGGTTTATTCCTTCACCACCAGCCTCCGTTGCAATTAAAACTTGTGCATGGTCTCTAAAAAGTTGCTTCATCCAATCTTTTTTACTTCGTTTAAACCCACCACGGAATGGAACAGATTTAATTCCGTGTTGACCAAGAAACCACTGTAAATATAACTGCGTAGCTCGATATTCAGTAAAAATAATTACTTTATCATTTGATTCTTTAATTATTGAAAGAACTTTTTCAGCTTTGGAATTTGTACCAACCTCATTAATTCTTTCTGCAACTTGATTCAAGTCTTCCATAATAGTAGTTTCATTTTCATACTGTTCCATCAATCCTTTTAAGGTCATGTACGCAGCTTCTCGACTGGAACAAACCTCACGTTGGAGGGTTAGTGTTGTGAATGCAATCCCTTGTCCAATTGATTCCTCACGTTTACTATATCGATGTTTTAATTTACTAACTTCATCGTATAAGTTTCTTTCCTCTTGAGTAAAGGTGATTGGTACAGTTTGGACGTGTCGCTTTGGCCAGTCCATACCTGAGTCTGAACGTCGATTTCGTACCATTACTTTTTGTATTAATTCATTGAGTTGTTCATGATCTTCCTTATACTTTTCCTCAAAACTTGTCTCATCACCTAAATAACCGGGCTTAAGTAATGAAATTAAATGGAAAACCTCACTTAAACGATTTTGAACAGGTGTTGCTGTTAATAGTAAACAAAATTTCTTTTTTAAGCTTCGTACAAACTGGTAGTTTCGCGTATTTTTATTTTTCAGTTTGTGTGCTTCATCTACAATAATAAAGTCATAATTTATATCTTGTATTGTAGATGCATGAGGCTCTCTTTTAGCTGTATCTATCGAGGTAACGGTAATGTCTACTAGTTCCCATGCTGGTCTTTTTCGTTGTTCAATTGCTGGTATAAAAAACTTTTCATTTAATTCTCTACACCATTGGGTAACGAGTGAAGCAGGTACGAGAATTAAAACTTTACTAACCAACCCTCGAATCATATATTCTTTTAATATTAACCCAGCTTCTATTGTTTTACCTAAACCCACCTCATCAGCTAAAACAGCTTTTCCGTTCATTTTATCTATCACTGTTTGTGCAGTTTCGTATTGGTGAGGATAGATTGTTAAATCTGGTAAGTGCTTTGTGGCTTCTAACCCATGAAACTCTTCAACTAATCGATTTTTACCTGCTTTCAATGCCATATTATATGTTGTCCAATTTCCAAATCCTTTGTTAGTTTCAAGAGATTCTAAAAATTTCTCTGTCCAGTTTTCATCATAGTGTATTTTAGGTAACATTTTCACATCTCCTTTGAAATAAGATGTATAAGAAAAGCTTTTTGCTTTTTTATCCGATACCTTACCCCTAATGCTTTTCTTAATTTCTTCCTATTTTATTAGTGTTAGCATCTCTTTCTTACATAAACACTATAAAAATAAAAATAATCTATATTGTCATATTAAATAAAAAAGTGGTACGATAGGAATTAAGATGATACTTTCTTAGTATGAACGTTTTTAAAGCAATTCATGAATAAGCACTAGTTTAAATTTGCACTATGCTGGAACGGACGTTATTACAATAAAATAATTAGCGAATGAAAATAAGGGGAGAGATCGTTCTAATCTTTTTATAGTACGACGCCGAAGGAGCAAACTACGTTTAGTGGTGAATCTCTCAGGCAAAAAGACTCTTATTGGACGCAACTCTGGAAAGAGCTCAACGGAAACGTTGTGACACCCAAGGGGCTACCTTATAATTTAATATAAGGAAAAACTCTCAGGTAAGAAAGACAGAGACATGCTTATAAATTATTTATAGGCATGTCTCTGTCTTTTTTTGCATTTTCTAAGCTGTCCTGAGACATGCAGGTAGCATTCGTAAAATCTTAAATTCTTGTTATAGAAATACGAGAAGGCTGATCATCATCTTTAGATATTTTATTTATTACTCGGAGGTGTGGAAACATTGTCAATTAAAAGAACGCCATTATACGAAGTATACAAAGAGTATAACGGGAAAACCATTGATTTTGGAGGATGGGAGCTTCCAGTTCAATTTGCTGGGATTAAGGAAGAACACGAAGTAGTTCGTACGAAAGTAGGGTTATTTGATGTATCACATATGGGAGAAATTGAAGTGAAGGGCGAGGATGCACTTTCCTTTTTGCAGAAAATACTTACGAATAATTTAGAAAAAGTAAAAAGTGGAGCTTGTCAGTATACTGCAATGTGTTATGAAGATGGTGGTACAATCGATGATCTAGTAGTTTATAAGCGCAGCGAAAGGGATTTCTTACTTATTGTGAATGCATCAAATATTGAAAAAGACTACCAATGGTTACGAAGTCATGTAAAGGGAAACGTTATAGTGAATAATGTTTCAGATGAATATGCTCAATTAGCAATTCAAGGCCCGGCAGCTGAACAAGTAACTCAAAAATTAACGACTACAAATTTATCAGAAATAACCTTCTTTAAATTTCAAGACGATGTTTCATTAGCTAATAAAAATGTACTTATTTCTCGTACTGGATACACAGGTGAAGATGGCTTCGAAATATATTGTAGGCCAGATGATGCAGCATATCTATGGCACACACTAATAGAGGCAGGGTCTGATGAAGGGATTCAGCCATGTGGACTGGGGGCAAGGGATACTCTCCGGTTTGAAGCACGGTTACCTCTTTATGGTCAAGAGCTTTCAAAGGATATTTCTCCTGTAGAAGCAGGAATTGGCTTTGCAGTGAAAACGGATAAAGAGGTAGATTTTTTTGGTAAAGATGTCCTGAAGCAACAGAAAGAAAGCGGCGCTTCTCGAAAGCTTGTAGGTTTAGAAATGATTGATAAAGGGATTCCTCGCACTAATTATGAAGTATTCAAAGATGGAGTGAAAATAGGCTTTGTAACAACAGGAACGCAATCACCGACATTAAAGAAAAATGTAGGTCTTGCTCTTATAGATCAAAGATTTAAAGCATTAGATACAGAGGTGGAAGTGCAGGTTCGAAAACGTAGATTGAAAGCGAAAGTAGTTGCAACGCCTTTTTATAAAAGGACATAAATTCAAAAGTATAACTTTACTAGAAGAGGATGTTCAAAAAGTCCGGGAAAAAAATCTGTCGAACCTCTGAGTTGTCTTGCTTTTCCATTCCTCACGTATTAAAAGCATACGCTGTGGAACTCAAAGCTACGCAGCCTTGATCTTTCGACGCACAGGACGTGCTAGTGTTGGCGTTCCAACAGGGCGTTGCGACTTTAGACGACTCGGCTATTTTTTCCTCCTATTTGAACAAGCACTAAAACAATAGATAAAAGGGGATGAACACTTGTGAAATTTCGTTATTTACCAATGACGGAAAATGACCAAAAAGAAATGCTAGAGACGATCGGTATTGATCAGCTTGATGAACTTTTTGGTGATATTCCTAAAGATATTCGTTTTAAGGGAGATTTGAAGATAGAGGAAGCCTTAGATGAAACGAGACTAATAAAAGAAATGCAACGAATAGCTTCGAAAAATTTAAATGTGAAAGAATTTACTTCCTTTTTAGGTGCTGGAGTATATGAACATTATATTCCTACAATTGTTAATCATATGTTACTCCGTTCAGAATTTTACACTGCCTATACACCATACCAGCCTGAAATTTCCCAAGGAGAGCTTCAAGCAATCTTTGAATTTCAAACGATGGTTAGTGAATTAACGGGAATGGAGATTGCAAATTCTTCCATGTATGATGGTCCAACAGCATTAGCTGAAGCAGCTATGATGAGTGCAGGACAGACAAAAAAGAAGACTATTCTCGTATCGAAAACGGTTCATCCAGAAGCGAGAGCTGTACTTAAAACAAATGCTAAAGGCCAAAATTTGACTGTGATTGAAATTGATGAAAAAGATGGGCTTACTGATCTTGATCATTTATCCGATCAATACAATGATGACATTGCCAGTGTGATTGTTCAATACCCTAATTTCTTAGGGAATATTGAAGATTTGTCTGCAATTGAAAAAATTAGTCATCAAGGAAAAGCCTTATTTATTGTTTCTTCTAATCCCTTAAGCTTAGGGTTACTTCAACCACCAGGTGAGTTTGGAGCTGATGTTGTTGTTGGAGATGTTCAGCCATTTGGGATACCTACTCAATTAGGGGGACCACATTGTGGTTATTTTGCAGTAACGAAAAAACTTATGCGAAAAGTTCCTGGGCGTCTGGTTGGTCAAACTACAGATGAACATGGGAAACGGGGGTTTGTTTTAACTTTACAAGCACGTGAACAACATATTCGTAGAGAAAAAGCTACAAGTAATATTTGCTCAAATCAAGCATTAAACGCGTTAGGAGCATCTATTACTATGACTGCATTAGGGAAAAACGGAGTGCAAGAGATTGCTATGCAAAACGTTCAAAAAGCACATTATGCAAAAGAGCAATTGAGGAAGCAAGGTATAGAAATAGTCTATGAATCACCAACCTTTAATGAATTTGTCATTAAAGTAACCAAGTCAGTAAAGGAAGTAAATAAAGAATTACTAAAGGAAAAAATAATTGGTGGGTATGATTTGTCTCGTGATTATCCTGAAAAAGATAATATGATGCTCGTAGCAGTAACAGAACTTCGTACAAAAGAGGAAATTGATCAGTTTGTATCTGTATTGGGGGGAGTCAAATGAATCAGCAAGATCAAGCACTAATATTTGAGATAAGTAAAGAAGGACGCCAAGGTTATAGCTTACCAGAATTAGACGTCCCACAAGCGGATATTAACGATCTTATTCCAAAGGAATTTCAAAGGGAAAAGGTAGCAGAACTTCCAGAAGTTTCTGAGCTTCAAATTGTTCGTCACTACACAGCTTTATCAAGAAGAAACCATGGAGTAGACTCAGGTTTTTATCCTTTAGGCTCTTGTACTATGAAATATAATCCTAAAATTAATGAAGATGTAGCAAGGTTCCCAGGTTTTGCACATATTCATCCATATCAAGATGAAGGAACAATTCAAGGTGCGTTAGAGCTTATGTATAAGCTCCAAAATTCCTTAGCTGAAATTACGGGGATGGATGAGGTGACACTTCAACCAGCTGCAGGTGCTCATGGCGAGTGGACTGGATTAATGATGATCCGTGCGTACCATGAAGCAAATGGAGATACAAAACGAACAAAGGTTATCGTTCCTGATTCGGCACATGGAACAAACCCTGCTTCGGCTACTGTAGCTGGCTTTGATTCTGTAACAGTTCGGTCTAATGAAAAAGGATTAGTGGATCTGGAACATTTACGTGAAGTGGTCGGAGAGGATACAGCTGCTCTAATGTTAACGAACCCTAATACATTAGGTCTTTTTGAAGAGCAAATTGTAGAAATGGCGAATATTGTTCATAATGCAGGTGGGAAGCTTTATTATGACGGGGCTAATTCAAATGCAATATTAGGAATTACGCGACCAGGTGACATGGGGTTTGACGTTGTACATTTGAACTTGCATAAAACCTTTACCACACCTCATGGTGGAGGTGGACCTGGATCTGGACCAGTAGGGGTTAAAAAAGACCTCATTCCATTCCTTCCTAAGCCAATGGTAGTAAAGGATGGGGATATTTACCGATTTGATTATGATATTCCACAATCAATCGGACGAGTGAAACCTTATTATGGAAATTTTGGAATTAATGTTAGAGCCTATACGTATATTCGTACAATGGGGCCTGTTGGTTTGAGAAAAGTATCGGAATTTGCAGTGTTGAATGCAAATTATATGTTCCGTCGTTTGGAGCCTTACTTTGATGCTCCTTATACGCAGCACTGTAAGCATGAATTTGTTTTATCGGGGCGTAGACAGAAAAAATTAGGGGTTCGAACACTGGATATTGCAAAGCGTCTATTAGACTTTGGTTATCATCCACCAACGATCTATTTCCCATTGAATGTTGAAGAATGTTTAATGATTGAACCGACAGAAACAGAGTCCAAAGAAACGCTGGATGAATTTATTGATGCAATGATACAAATTGCTAAAGAAGCTGAAGATAACCCTGAAATCGTTCAGGAGGCCCCACATAATACAGTCATTGATCGATTAGATGAAACGACGGCAGCTCGGAAACCAATTTTAAGATATGTAAAAGAGAATTAAGCACAAAAAAACCTGTAATGAAAATCATAGTGGGTGTACTTCAGGGGTGCAAACAAGCCATTCGCAAGCAAAATCACATGCGATTTCACAACAGAAATCACATGTGATTTTTTCTTGTTATATCAGTGTTTTATGTTAAATAGATGTGACACCACAAAGTAATTCACAGGCCTATTTACATAGTTGGAAATAAATATATCCTTCAAGTGATTATGATGCGATTTGCCAAGCGAATTCTAATGTGAAAAGGAAGGACTTGGATATTTTTATTAAAGTAAATGAAAAGATATATATATCTTTCAAACAATGTAATGAAAGAAACGAGAGAAATGCTCAATTGAATAAATAAACGGAGAATTTACCCTTATTTAATAAATAGCACGGAAAATAGTCTGAATAGACGGAGAAATTCCGCTTATTGACTTGAATCTATTTAAAAAGGGGGAATTTCCTTTGCATAGGCGGAAAAACTACCCTTATTTGCATCGAAATTAGGTGGATTTTGATTTTAAACGGAAATTCTCCACTTATTTTATTTCAATGGTAAGGATAGGAATACATGGGCTTTGCGATAAGCCATGTTTGTCTAATAAATTCCCAAGAAAACCTCATTTACTTCAACAAACGGTTAGTGAAATAAGCAAACATAAAAACAATGGTACGAAGAACCTTCGTGCCATTGTAATATGCGAATTATACTGTGAATCTGTTGCGAAAGATGTGTGATATAGCGAGTGAATTTGTCTGTGATTTGACGTTTTGCACCTCACAAGTAAACCGTTATGAAAATCACTACAGGTTTTTTAATGTATTACCTACAAAGCAGTAGGTAATTTAATTAAATTATTTTTTTATTTTTCCAGACCATTTTCGAAAACCGCCTTTTAAGGATACGATTTCTTCTGCTCCACGTTTTTTACGCAGCACTTTTGCTGCAGAGATGCAGCGTGAACCGTTTTGGCAGTACAAGTATATAGGCTTGTCTGGTCTTATTTCAGTTAGTCTTTGACGCAGCTGTGATAAAGGAATATTACGAGCTCCTAAAATATAGCCTGTTTTAAATTCTTTCTCTTCACGAACATCAATTAACTGAGCTTTACGGTAGTTATTTCGAAACTCCTCTTGATCAATTGACTTTAAGTATTTCGGTTTTTTCATCCGTAGCACTAAGATAATAACTAATAGTAGTGTTAGGATAAATATGAGTAATGTATTATTCATAGAAATAGCCCTCTCCTTTGTCTCTATCTTAACTAGTATTCCAATATAAATGATATACGGAATTATTAAATGATGCAACAGAGGGAATATGTAAAAAAATGAGCAAACAGCTTTGATGATTCTATCTTTATTTTGTATGATGAGAAAGTAAATAAAATATTGTGAGGTATTGTGTTATGGAGACTTGGTTTTATTTAGATTCAGGTTATAAAGATCCGGCTTATAATATGGCTTTAGATGAAAAATTAATGGATTGGCATAGAGAAGGAAAGGTTCCGCCAGTTATTCGTTTTTATGGCTGGGATCCAGCCACATTATCTGTAGGTTATTTCCAAAAGGTTGAGAAAGAGATTGATTTAGAAGCCGTAAAAAATCATGGCTTGGGCTTTGTACGTCGTCCCACTGGAGGTAGGGGTGTTTTACATGAGGATGAATTAACATACAGTGTCATTGTTACAGAGGAGCATCCTGCTATGCCTGACAGTGTGACAGAGGCATACCGTGTTATTTCAGAAGGTTTACTTGAAGGGTTCCGATTATTAGGTTTACAAGCTGAGTTTTCAATACCAAGAACAGAAGAGGAGAAAGAACGACTTAAGACACCTCGTTCAGCAGTTTGTTTTGATGCTCCTTCCTGGTACGAACTTGTGGTGGAAGGAAGGAAAATTGCTGGGAGTGCTCAAACGAGACAACGTGGAATCATTCTTCAACACGGTTCCATTATTTTAACGTTAGATGAAGACAAATTATTTGATGTATTTAAATATCCTAGTGAAAGAGTTAGGGAAAGAATGCAAAAAGCATTTAAAAACAAAGCTGTGGCTATTGATGAATTGTCAGATAGACATATCACAATTGATGAAATGAAAAAAGCATTCAAGCAAGGCTTTGCTCAAGGCTTAAATATTCAACTTCAAACCTTCATATTGTCAGAAGAACAGGAACGAGAAGTGGAAGAATTAAAACAGTCGAAGTATGCAAGTGATAAGTGGAATTTTAAATTCTAAGTGTGGTAGAGAATATAAGAAGAGTTAATCTAAAGTAATCATAGTGGTGAAACATGTCGGTTAAACCCGGCATGTTTTTTCTTGTAAGATATTGTTGAAGAAAGTAGTGATTTGTATTTTAGTGGAGTAAATGCAAAAGGCGCAGATGGATACAAAATTCTAGTAAATTCAAGATGTGAATTTTATTAAAAAAAGAAATTAGCGCAGGATTCTCTCAACAAATCTTTCATTTTCTCATTTTTTTAGAAGTTATGAAAGTTGACAAAATAAATGTCACACTACTATAAATCAATATATAGTATTTTTCTATTTAATAAAAACACTATATATTGATGATGTTTTTTTTCTGTGATATAGTTAAACGTACAAGTAGTATAAGATTGGTAGATGTTTCCAAGTACCATTTAACTGATCTTTGACAACTAGATATAGTAGACTCAGTAGACGACATAGATGGTATAACAGAAAACTAGAGTTGAAAAAAGTGTGAAGTTTGACAAAATTTGTAGAAAGGGAGCGGAGGCCTGTGAAGACGTTTATGTCTGAAAAAACGATCAACGTGGAGGAGCTTAATCGAGATATTGAGCAATTCCCACAAGTTTTTCCGATTACTCCGGAAATGAAATTGAAACAAACTGGAGTATCACGGTTGGTCATGCTAGACCGCTATACGTTTAAAGACACCGAGAAGAAAACACTGAAGGTTGGGGACTTTGTCGTTTTAACGGTAAAGGCTGATCCGAAATTTCCAGCAAGAGGATTTGGATATGTCACTGACATTAACTGGAGTGAGAATCGCGCTAGTATTGCTGTGGACGATGAATTTATGGGTGTGTTGGACGATCCAGAAGAAAAGAAAACAGGGATTGTAAATCGTTCATTAGATACGATAGACAAGCCTTTAGAGATTTTTTATGAGCAAATAGCAAAGAGAAATGCGAGAGGATTAGCAGAAGTGGAGGTTGAACCTGAAAAACGGCAAGAGTCATTTGAAAGGTTCTATCATGAGCTTGTGAACATGAACTTCGTCCCTGCAGGTCGTGTATTGTACGGAGCAGGTGCAGAAACAGACGTAACCTATTTTAATTGTTACGTGATGCCTTTCGTAGCTGATTCACGTGAAGGGATTTCAGAGCATCGTAAGCAAGTGATGGAAATTATGAGTCGTGGTGGTGGTGTTGGAACGAATGGTTCTACACTAAGACCAAGAAATACCCTTGCTCGCGGAGTAAATGGTAAATCCTCAGGTTCCGTTTCCTGGTTAGACGATATTGCGAAGCTAACACATTTAGTGGAGCAAGGTGGATCGCGCAGAGGAGCTCAAATGATAATGTTAGCGGATTAATAAAGGAGCCTTAGTCCGCGTCATTCAGAAAATGAATGACTAGAAAATTGGGTGAATTGCTGGAAAACCCTTAGAGTCAATCAAGCTACAACGTGACTGGAAACGGTGGGCGTGAATGCTTAAAAATTGATTGAATTGGGTAATCAGCAGCCAAGCGTCATTGGGTTAAAGTATTGGCGAAGGTTCAACGACTAGAGGGTGAGTCCCAACAATAACCCCTCATAAGTGCCCAACCCCAAACAGAAAGTGCTGTGGGTGATGATATAGTCTAGACCGTAAATAAATATCCTGAAAGGGACGGTATGTACGTGGCATCCAGACATTTTAGAATTTATTATTTCTAAAATGCAAAATCCGAGAATTTTAAGATACTTACTAGAAAATACTGAAGACGATCATATTCAGCGTCTTATTAAAGAAAAATTAAAGTTCACTCCTTTATCCGAGCTTGAAGAAGCGATGTATCAAGGAATCATTAACTATAAACATATCCCTGGTACAGGAGGCTTTGATCCAAAGGTGATTCAAGAAGCAGAAGAAAAGCTGCGTACTGGTGGAACATATTCTGTTAATAATTCCGAATTCTTAACTGGTGCAAATATTTCCGTTTGTATTACGAAAGAGTTTATGGAAGCGGTAGAAAATGACACAGATTATAAACTTCGTTTCCCTGATGTAGAAAACTACAACAAAGAAGAAATGGAAGCATACAATCGTGATTGGCATGAATACGGTGATGTTCGTGAATGGGAGGCGTTAGGCTTCGGCGTTCGAACGTATAGAAAAATTAAAGCAAAAGAGCTTTGGAACTTAATCAACATTTGCGCAACGTATTCAGCGGAGCCGGGTATTTTCTTTATTGATAATGCAAACGAAATGACAAATGCAAAAGCCTATGATCAAAAAGTAGTTGCAACGAACCCTTGTGGGGAACAACCACTTGCGCCGTTTTCTGTTTGTAACTTGGCAGCTGTCAATTTAGCAGAAATGGCCGATAAGGAAAAGAATGAAGTAGATTATGAAAAACTAATAGAAACAGTTGCAACTGGTGTGCGTATGCAAGATAACGTTATTGATGCAACACCGTATTTCCTTGAAGAAAATACAAAGCAAGCAAAAGGTGAAAGGCGTGTTGGTCTCGGAGTAATGGGATTACATGATCTACTCATTTATACAGAAACTGTGTATGGCTCTGAGGAAGGAAATACCCTTGTAGATAAAATCTTTGAAACGATTGCAACTACTGCTTATCGTACAAGCATCGAGCTTGCGAAGGAAAAGGGAAGCTTCCCATTCCTAGTAGGATCCAATGACCAAGAAACACAACACCTAAGAATGAAATACATCAACACTGGTTACATGAAGAAGATGCCAGAAGATATTCGTCAAGGAATATTACAATACGGTATCCGAAACTCACACTTATTAACCGTTGCTCCTACGGGTAAAATTGTTGCCCCCCACGCTTGTGAAAGTGTGGCGTAAACTTGGCTGTATGCGGGAAACACTGAGTATCCTTTTGTACCTGTGACTTGCCATCACGATTGAAGGTAAAAATCAAAAGGTGCAGTCAATCCGCAGGGAAGTCGTGGCTGACCCTTCAACGACTACACGCCGAGCAACCATTACTCTTTACAAAGAAGAACGAATGTTCGATAATTGTAAAGAGGTGAATATTCATGAAAAAACAGTGCCTTAATTGTAAAACATGGATAAATGTCAGACCGAGCCACTTTGAAAGAAAAAAATACTGTTCTAGAAATTGTAAAACAGAGTATCAAAAGTCACATCCTCCTGAGTATTGGACTAAGCTATCTACTAAAATTGACGTAAAATGTAGTTATTGTGATAGTTTGCTTTTAAGGAAAAGATGTTACGGCCAAAATAAATACTTTTTTTGTAACAGAGAGTGTCGAACTAATTATATGAGGGGAAATGGGAGCAATATAAATCAGCATTTAAGAAATAGAGTAAAAATTAAGTGTTTGATATGCGAGACTTTCTTTGAAGTTCCTATTAACCGAAAAAATACGGCTAGATTCTGTTCTAAGAAATGTTTAGGCAAGGCAAATGGTATACGTGGCAAAGTACAATATAAAAACAGGAAGGAAGTTCAATGTAGTAATTGCGGTAAGTTGTTTGAAAAGAAACCATCCGTAATAAAGCAATGGAACTTTTGTACAGTGAATTGTATGTCAGATTTCTACTCTAGAACAGGTTATTTTAGCGGGCATAAAAGTCCGACGTGGCAAGGTGGAGACATAGATTATTACGGTCCAAACTGGAGAGCACAGCGTAAAAAGGCTCGGAAACGTGATAATTATACATGTCAGGACTGTGGTAATACCGAAACAGAATACGGAAGAGAATTATCAGTACATCATATAATTCCATTTAGAAAATTTAATGGTAACTGGAAATTAGCTAATAAACTTTCTAATTTAGTTTCGGTTTGCGAGTATCCATGTCATCGAAAGAGGCACAGCAAAAATGGTTGAAGATATAGTCTGAACCGTATAGCGATATGCGGAGTGGGTAAAATCCCACCGTCTACTTTACTGTAGATAGTAACAAATTGAGCACTGGAACAATGGTTGGAGTGAGTACTGGACTGGAGCCTTACTTCTCATTTTCTTACTTCCGTAGCGGTCGTTTAGGAAAGTTCATCGAAGTAAAAGCACAAATACTGCAAGATTATTTGGATAATAATCCAGGTACAGATCCAAACGAATTACCAGAATGGTTCGTATCAAGTATGGAACTTTCACCTGAAGCACATGCAGATGTACAATGTGTTATCCAGCGTTGGGTAGACAGTTCATTGAGTAAAACCGTAAATGCACCACGTGGCTATACAGTAGACCAAGTGAAAAAAGTGTATGAACGATTATACAATGGTGGTGCAAAAGGTGGAACTGTTTATGTTGACGGCAGTAGAGATTCACAAGTTTTGACCTTAAAAGCAGAAGAAAATGATATGTATGCTGTAGAGCTTGCTGGTGAACCAGAACAAGATACGAAAGATAGTAAAAAACAAGTAGTTCTCATTGAAACAATTTCAGACGTTCGTAGTACATCCGTTACTTACGGAAGTGAAGTAGGAGACACTTGTCCTGTATGTAGAAAAGGAACAGTAGAAGA
The DNA here is from genome assembly GCF_029688925.1 of Evansella sp. AB-P1. Lineage (GTDB taxonomy): Bacteria > Bacillota > Bacilli > Bacillales > Salisediminibacteriaceae > Evansella. Next base: position 76,627 of record NZ_JARUKY010000013.1, on the reverse strand, counting down.
TATTGGTGGATGTAATACATGTACCAATTGTAGTGCACAATTGAAATGTGGGTTATAATATAAATTGTAAAAAGAGGAATTCCTACAATGGATATTCCTCTTTTTTATTCGAGAATCAGAAAAGACTAATCAAGTATGCATTGTGAATAGTTGAATTATTATGACTTTTGGACAAAAAAATCAGAGTAAAATTTGCTTAAAAAGGGACAGAACTCAGTTCTCTTTTTAGGATACCTATTCTAATTACTCGAAGTTAACTTTTGACTTTTCTAGTACATGCTCCTATTTTATAGTATAATTTTACATAATGTACGAACAAACAAATATTGTTATCATAGACTGAACTATACAATGTTTTTAAAGTAATGTTTGGAGGGGACAACATGCCGACACCGAGTATGGAAGATTACATAGAAAGAATTTACTTATTAATTGAAGAAAAAGGATATGCCAGAGTCTCTGATATTGCAGAAGCACTTGAGGTGCATCCATCCTCGGTAACAAAAATGGTACAAAAGTTAGATAAGAGTGAATATCTCGTTTATGAAAAATATCGTGGTTTAATTTTAACATCAAAAGGAAAAAAGATCGGTAAACGCCTTGTATATCGCCACGACTTGCTTGAGGAATTTATGAAAATTATTGGGGTAAATGGTGAAAATATTTATGAAGACGTGGAAGGGATTGAGCATCATTTAAGCTGGGATGCTATTGATCGCATAGGTGACCTCGTACAATATTTTGAGGAAAATCCAGAAAGAATAAACGACCTACGGATTGTACAGAAAAAAAATGATGCTGTGGAAGAGCAATCTTAAGGCTTGTTTTAAGTAATCAAAGACACCTTCAAAGGTGTCTTTTTTTATCTTACACTAAAGTTTTAAAAACATAGCTTACTTTCTCATAACTCATCCTATCTTCATAAAATCGGTGGGCATCTGTACGTTTTAATCCAGATGACAATGCTACACATTCATATTTATTCTCTTTTGACCATTGGTGTACATAAGTAAGTAGTTTTTTGCCGTATCCTTTTGATCGGTGTTTATGATCTGTGACTAAATCACATATCCAAATAAACTTTCCATAATAAAGTGTAACCATAGGCTTGAAGCCTATTACTGCAACTATTTGTTTCTTTTCAAATAACGCAAACATCTTATATCTATCTTTTTCTTTGGCTTCTTTCACTAAATCAAGATACTGTTCCTCAAGAAGATGAGTTCGCAATTGCTTCATTACTGGATATGCTTCTACGATTTCTGTTAGTGATTGAAGTTCTTTAATTGTAAATGTATTCACTACATAAACACCTCATTTAATTTTTCGAGTAGACTTCTATGCAAGTGGGGAATTTGCACCATGGAGGATGAAAATCGTTCCAGTCGTCTAGAAAGCTATATGCGAGAACTTTCGTATTTTCAGTGTAGAAACAAAGATTTGTTTCTTCAATTGTTAGTATTCAGGCATAATATTTTCATTTGTATAGGCGATTTATGTTAAAACGGACTTTATGTCTTCTATATCGATAAAGAAAGGTAAGCTCGAAAGCAAAAAAAGCAATCAAAAGACCTGCGAAAAACGGCTGTGGGGAATTAATGTAAATAAATAATGGAATCGAAAGAACTAAGAACATACTACCTACCAACATAGGAAATATAAACATTGTTTTTCTCATACAATACACTCTCCTTCACACTAACATCATTCAGATATTTCTGTCTATTTAAATTATAACATAAAACAGTTGTGAGTTGTAATTAAATGGAATATGGTTGGCTGATAGATTAAAAATCCTTACAGAGTCTCCCTTTAGATACTAACAGTCCTTATTTTATACGCATTTTTTTATGTAGTACGTACTACATATGGAAGGGGGGAATAAAAAATGTTAAAAGTGGACGGTGTTTTTGCAGGTGGAGGAATCAAGGCATTTTCATTTGTTGGTGTAATGAGGGCATTATCTCAACGAAACATTGAATTTGAACGGCTAGCAGGAACTAGTGCTGGTTCCATTGTAGCATCTCTAATTAAAGCAGGTTATACAAGTGAAGAAATTTCACACATATTTGATCAATTAGATCTGAAAGAACTCCTCGATACAACAAATGACCAATGGATTTTTCGGTTTTATAGATGGATACGATTATATCGTTCATTAGGTATCTACAAAGGAAATAACTTAGTGGAATGGATGGATCATCTTTTAAAGCAGAAAGGAATTAGTACATTTGGCGATCTTCCACCAGGTTCCTTAAAAATGGTAGCGTCTGATGTAACAAATGGAGAAATTCTCGTTATCCCCGATGACCTCCCAAAATACGGTATAATTCCAGAAACCTTCCCTGTTGCGCAAGGTATCCGGATGAGTTGCGGACTTCCCTTCTTTTTTGAACCATATCGTCTCATAGATAATAAAGGGAAAGAGTCCTTGATCGTAGATGGTGGTGTTTTAAGCAATTTTCCTATGTGGTTATTTATGAAAGAAGCAAAAACAAAGCTAACTCGCCCAGTTCTTGGTTTTCGTTTAACCCCTCCTGCAAATAAAATTCAAGCTAGAGAGGCTAATAATGCCTTCACACTGCTACAAGCAATGTTTGATACGATGAGAAATGCCCATGATCAGAGATATATTTCAAAAACACATGCCAAAAACATAGTCTTTATACCTGTAAATGATATTTCAACGACGCAGTTCTCTATATCAGAAAAAGACAAAAATGAATTAATGGAAATAGGTGAAAAAAGTACATTGAAATTTTTAAAAAATTGGACATATTAAGAGATTTTGTCTACCCTGAAAATAGCTGTTATCAAACTTAATAGTATTAGCAAATAAAGGGCAGGTTAATCATTCGTTATATCCCACTTCGCTTTCACTACAAGGGTGTAAGTGCGACATCTGCTCTGCTTCACTCCGTTCGCAGTGACAGTATCTTCTTTACCGCGGCAACGCCTCAGCCTCACACTTCGCACACTGTACCGAAGTGCGGGGTCTTCACCTGTTGCTGTTCCCGCAGGAGTCTCGTAGGATTCCACTCATTCCAATTGGATTAAAAAATTTTCATCCTCCATGGTGCAAATGTCATTTGCATGGGCGGGTAACCCAAAAGTTCAAAGCCGAGTTAGAAGACTCGGCTTTTTGTTTTTCTTTCATATATTTTAAATAAGATCAAAAGAATGGGGACAAAAAAAGTAATCCATAAACCAATAACAATACCAGTCGTAAGTTCAGTAAATGGTATCCATGATTGAATAAAGCGGTCAGTTCCAAAGAAAAGAATAATTCCTAAAGCACCAATGAGAAAAGCACCAGTTCTTTTCAATATACTTGTCTTAGATATCTTCATTCGGACTTTAAAAACTTCTAAAGCAACTCCAATACCACTCCCTAATAAAATACCAGGATAAATCAAATACAATTCTGAAGGAAATATAATAGCAGCTAAAAATAATGGAAAAAGTATAGCGGACACAAATAGGTATGGTTCGGGCATTGCACCAATCCAATCCAATGTTCGATAGAAAGTATAAATAATAAATCCACCGATAAGAATCCCACCAATAATAGAAAAAATATGTGTTTCAGTCAAGATAACTAATAATAAGCTCATAAGTACTGGTGGTGTTAGGCATAAGAGAACATGCAAACGAGAACGAGCTAAAGGAATAAAAAAAGCAAATAATGTCATTGTCGTTTGGACATTTGGTTGTGTGATAGGTAGTAATTCATCATTTGTGTACATGTATGGAAAGTAAAGGGTAATAATATGGGCAATAGACATTGATAATAATGTTAAATACAGTACTTGAAATCCTAAACGCATATGGATTGTCCAAAAGATTCCACCAACAATTAAGAGAAATAAAATAATTAACCAATCCGATTGAATGGATATTTTTACAAGGCTATCACTAAAGCTAGTCACCTGGATCGTCTCCTTCCCTTTAAAGAATAGGGAAAATAAAAGAACCAAGCATTAAAATAAAGCTCGGTTCTTCTTCTTGTTTTTCTTCCCTTCAATGACCGTTAGCTTTACATTAGATTGACGTTTAATTAGCGGTCTTGAGACTGTCTTTTTCTTATCTTTTTTCTTATTTGAAAATGGAACAGCTCGCTTAGCTGTAGGTCGGTTTGATGTGTGGGCAGCTTGACCAAAGGGTGAACGATTTCGCATAATTCTAGGTAAAATAAAGGTCTTCATAACAAAGATAAGAATTGCTACAATCCCTACAGTTACTAAAATTTGTGTGATAAAAGCCCCTGGTCTATTAAATAATTGAATTCCAATTCCTAATATTGCTAAACCAATAATCGCTAACACGAGGGGGTGGTATGAATGACGAAGCATATCGGACACCTCCTAAAATATATTTTTAAAACTCAGTAATATATAACATTGTTAATAAATGAAAGTAATAGATCTCTTTTGCTCTTATTTGAACTTTATTATATGAGTTAAGATCGTTAATGTTTCCTATATTGTGAGCTTTTTACAAAAACTCCTGGATACTTTTAAGTGATTGAACATACTTTATTGTATTTGTAACAATATAAGAGTACTATACAGCTTTTATCTTTGCATTTAGTGTTTATGTGTTTCTAAGTTTTCTTAATTAATTATTCTACACTGTATAATATATTCCCTTCATTAAACAGAAAGATAAATAAATTTCTATACTCCTATTATTCCCGAAATCTAATAAGAGTACACATGGTCATAGCAATTTTTATTATTGCTATAAAAAATAAAGAAGTATGAAGATTGTCTAAGTTTATTGCCTACTGCATAAACGGCTGAATAAGATTTAAATAACTGCTAATGATAGAGAAGAACTTTGTAATGTTAATACTTCTCCGGAGGTCATGTTGTTAGAATGCGTAGGAGACACTATAATTCACTACCGAACTATTAGAAATTTATATATTCAGTTTTAATAGTAAATAAAATAATGGACATACTATTTTTTGAGGTGATTAGCTTGACGAAAGAATTAGAACAATCACAGCAAGAATCAAGTACAACGTTTAATGGGACAGTAGCTCTTATTGGATTATTTGGAGGGCTTTTTTGGAGTGTAATAGGTTATGTAGCATTTTATCTAAATTTTGCTCGTGTAGGTCCTGCTTTAGCTTTAATGCCATGGGCTTTAGGAGATTGGAAAAATGGTTGGTTAGGACAGTTAGTAGGAATATTATTCATTGCAGTGGTGTCAATCCCAGTAGCATTTTTGTATCGAATGATTTTTGCAAAGATTAATAAGCCTTGGCCCGGACTTTTGTTTGGACTGAGCTTATGGGTAGTTATATTCTGGGTGTTTAATCCTATGTTTCCTGGACTTAAATCTCTTCAGCAATTAGATTTAAATACGATTATTACTACTATATGCCTTTACCTTGTATATGGTCTGTTTATTGGGTATTCAATTTCATATGAATATCATGAACGGACAGCCCATGAGAGTGAAGCTATTCAAAGCTAATGTCTTGTGTTAGAATGTTCCTTGGAGCATTCTCTTTTTTTTACAAAGATTGCTCTGCTTTCGCCTAGAGGCTCAGGGAGGGTATAACCGATGAAACTTCTAATATTAAATGGTCCTAATTTAAATCGATTAGGGAAACGAGAACCAGATGTATATGGAAGTAAAACGTTGAATGATTTAGAAAGTTTTCTTAAGAAGCATGGAGAATCTGCCAATGTTCGTGTAACAATGAAGCAATCTAATTGGGAAGGTCAAATAATTGATTGGATTCATGATGCAGAAAACTCCTATAATGGAATTATTATTAATCCAGGAGCATTTACACATTACAGCTATGCTATTAGAGATGCAGTAGCAGGTATTACACTACCTGTAGTTGAAGTACATATTTCAAACGTTCATGCACGAGAAGAGTTTAGAAAAGAATCCGTTATTGCACCAGTGTGTGTAGGTCAAATTAGTGGTTTTGGATTTGAAGGCTACTTAATGGGCATGGACTATTTTATAAGGAGGGAAGGTCATGGAACGGATTGAAAATTTAAGAAAACAATTTGAGCAACACAAAATAGATGGATTATTGATCACAAGTAATTACAATCGTAGGTATATGACTGGTTTTACTGGGACTGCAGGAGTTGCACTCATATCAGAAAATGGAGCAAAATTCATAACGGATTTCAGATACGTTGAACAAGCTCAAAATCAAGCAGTTGGTTTTGACATTGTCCAGCATACCAGACCTATTCATGAAGAGATTGCTGAGCAAGTAAAAGCTTTAAATATTCAGCAATTAGGTTTTGAAAAGGATCACGTAACATATAGTTTGTTTGATACATATAGCAATACAATCTCTGCAAATTTAGTTCCTGTAAGTGGTTTAGTAGAGAAAATGAGACTAATAAAAGATGCATCTGAATTATCTACTATTCGAGAAGCAGTGGAAATTGCTGATGCAGCGTTCACTCATATCCTTGACTATATTCGTCCTGGTGTTCGAGAAATTGAAGTATCTAATGAGCTTGAATTTTTCATGAGAAAAAAAGGAGCTGTTTCTTCCTCCTTTGATATTATTGTTGCCTCAGGTAGTCGATCTGCCCTCCCCCATGGAGTAGCAACAGATAAAGTAATTGAAAATGGGGAATTGGTAACACTTGATTTTGGAGCCTACTATAAAGGGTATTGCTCTGATATTACTCGAACAGTTGCAGTAGGTACTCCTAGCGACGAATTAAAGAAGATTTATACAACTGTTTTAGAAGCACAGTTAAAAGGGGTAGAGGGTATTAAACCTGGATTAACTGGTAAAGAAGCAGATGCACTAACGAGAGATCATATTAAAGCAAAAGGTTATGGAGATTATTTTGGACATTCAACTGGTCACGGTATGGGTCTTGAAGTTCATGAAGGTCCAGGATTATCGTTTAAATCAAATACTATATTGGAGCCAGGTATGGTAGTTACTGTAGAACCAGGTATATATATTGCTGGACTCGGTGGCACACGTATTGAGGACGATATTGTTATTACGGAAGATGGTAACGGAATATTATCTTCTTCAACAAAAGAATTAATCATCTTAGGAGAATAATTTTACAGGGGGATTTATAATGATTTCAGTTAACGATTTTAAGACAGGCTTAACAATTGAAGTAGATGGTGGAATTTGGCAAGTAATCGAGTTCCAGCACGTAAAACCAGGGAAAGGTGCTGCATTCGTTCGTAGTAAGCTACGTAATATGCGTAATGGAAGCATACAAGAGAAAACATTCCGTGCAGGAGAAAAAGTGGCAAAAGCTCATTTAGAAAATCGTAAAATGCAATATTTATATTCAAGTGGAGATATGCATACATTCATGGATAACCAATCATTTGAGCAATTAGAGTTACCAACAGCACAGCTTACAGAGCAGTTAAAGTATTTGAAGGAAAATATGGAGGTTCAAGTGATGACATTCCAAGGGGAAACACTTGGAGTGGAAGTTCCAAATACAGTAGAATTGACAGTAACTGAAACGGAGCCAGGAATTAAGGGAGATACTGCTTCTGGTGGATCAAAGCCAGCTACAGTAGAAACGGGATTAATCGTGCAAGTACCTTTCTTTGTAAACCAAGGAGATGTACTTGTTGTTGATACTCGAAACGGCACATATGTTTCACGAGCTTAATTAAATTACAAATCGTTAACCACCCAAAATCACACCATGTGATTTTGGGTGGTTTTTTGTTTGGCTCTGTTAAATTATGTTGATTTTTGCTGCTGTGTGCTTAAATTCCACCTAATAGAATCCCACGCCCTGTGGGCAACGTCGTAATGTGGCCGTCCTAGCTTCGGCAATGCTTCAGTTATCGAGAGCTATGATGTCAAAATACGTAGATATCCAGTTAAGCTGCTATTAGTGATTGAAAACATTTTTAAAGAATTATGGATATATCCTTTCTCTTAGTCATAAATAACTCTAAATTTCATATATTCTCAATAGATAAACCTGTCCCAATGATTTTTGAGGAGGAATTAATATGAAAGAAGTGCTACAAGTGCTTCCAGAATCGGTTAGAAAGCTTACATTCTCGTTACCTTCAAATGTAATGAATGAAATAGAAGAAATTAGACTTCGAGTTAACCGACCAATAGAAGTACGAACGCATACAAAAACATATGTCCTTCGGGAACAATCCACTCCTATTATTTTTTCTGAGGGGGATGGAGCACTGATGATGAGCTTATTAAGTCAACATTCCGTATACAGACTAGAAGAAGAACTAAAACGAGGCTACATCACAATATCTGGAGGACATCGTGTTGGACTAGCTGGAAGAGTAGTCATGAACAAAGGGGAAGTTAAGGGAATTCGAGACATCAGCTCTTTTAACATTAGAATTGCCCGTCAAAAAAAAGGAGTAGCAAAAAAGTTTCTTTCTCAAATTCAGTATAGGGGCAGTTGGTGTCACACTTTAATAGTTGGTCCTCCTAAGTCTGGTAAAACAACGCTATTACGGGATCTTGCACGAGAAATAAGTATTGGAACCTCAACACCAGTACGTCCAATGAATGTAGGAATCATTGACGAAAGATCTGAAATAGCTGGATCAGTAAAGGGAGTTCCACAACATGACTTTGGTGTGAAGGTAGATATTTTAGATGCTTGTCCAAAGGCTGAAGGATTAATGATGATGATTCGTTCTATGAGTCCTGAGGTATTAGTTGTTGATGAAATAGGACGAAAAGAGGATGGGGATGCAATTATGGAAGCTGTCCATGCTGGTGTGACTATTTTTGCTTCTGTTCACGGAGAAAACCTCGATGATGTCATGCGAAGACCAACGATTTCACACTTATTCCAGCAAGGTTTTTTTCAACGGGCTATTGAATTAAATGCCTCTACGAAAAAAGGTGTGGTCCGAAAACTGGAAAGTGATCAAAAAACGTCAATAGGAAAGATCAGATTATGAAGTTAGTTGGGGCAATATTAATTCTCATAACAACTACTATCGTTGGGTGGGAATATTCTAGTAGACTTTCGAGGCGAACAAAGCAAATAAGATATTTAAAAATTGCTTTTGAAGCATTAGAAACAGAAATGGTCTTTGGAATGACTCCGTTACCATATGCGTGTGAAAAAGTAAGCTATCAGCTTATTTCTCCTTTAAAGTCTCTTTTTACAAATGTGGCAAAAAGACTAAAGGAGGAAGAAAATTCAGCACAAGAGATTTGGTGTTCATCAGTAAAGTCTTGGAAAAATAAAACTGATTTAAGTGAAGCGGAAATAAATATCTTATTACAATTTGGACAAACGTTAGGTCAACAAGACTTAGAAGGTCAGAGAAAGCAAATAAGATTAGCTATTTCTTATTTTGATCAAGAGGAAAAGCAAGCTGTTGAATCACAACAAAAATTCGAGTCCATGTATAAAAGTTTAGGCTTTCTTGGAGGAGTATTAATTGTGATTATCATGCTGTGATTAAGCAGGGGGGGTAAACCTTGAATTATGATGTGAGTTTAATCTTTCAAATCGCTGGTGTAGGAATTGTTGTTGCAATGATTCACACCGTATTAAAGCAAATGGGTAAGGAAGAGATAGCAAATTGGGTGACTTTAATTGCATTTGTTGTCGTTTTATATATGGTGGCAACGGTTGTTGATGATTTATTCCAAAAGATTCGTAGTGTATTCCTTTTCCAAAGCTGATGGGAGTGGTGACTTATTGAAATCATCCAAATTGTCGGCTTAGGCTTGATTGCAACATTTTTAGCCTTGGTGGTTAAAGAGCATAAACCTATTTTTGCATTTTTACTTACTGTTCTTGTTGGTGTAATTATCTTTATATTCCTGATTGATCAGATTGCTTTGATCATCAATATGCTAGAAGAGTTAGCAACAAGAGCCAATATCAATCTGGTATACGTACAGACGGTATTAAAAATTATTGGTATTGCTTACATTGCAGAATTTGGTGCTCAAATTGCGAAGGATGCAGGGCAAGGAGCAATGGCATCAAAAATTGAACTAGCCGGAAAGGTTTTAATTATGGTCATGGCCATTCCGATTATATCTGTCATTATAGAGACTATTATTAATTTAATTCCTAACTATTAGGAGGGAGAATATATGAAAATCTTGTCCTCACTATTCGTCATAATCACAATATTTATTCTCCTTCCATTTTCTGTTTTTGCTGAAGAAGAGGGACCTGTTGAGCAGGACGAGCTTATTGAAAGACAATTAGAAAGGTTAGGGATAGAAGAAATTGGTCAGTACTGGGATGATATTTTACATGAATATGAAGGGTTTTTACCTGAAAGTCAGCGTGGTAGCTTTATGGATTTCGTTAGGGGAGACAAGCAGTTTTCTATAAGTGCGTGGATATCAGGTTTATTAAAATACCTATTTCATGAGATATTTGCAAATGGAATGTTGTTGGGAACACTTGTAATCTTATCCGTTTTCAGTATGATCCTTGCTCAGCTACAGCAAGCCTTTGAAAAACATTCTATTAGTAAAGTAGCCTATGCCATTACGTATATGGTTTTGCTCATTATTGCATTAAATAGTTTTCATATAGGGATGGAATTTACACAAAAAACAATTAATACGATGAGCAATTTTATGGTTTCAATCGTTCCAATGCTACTCGTTTTAATGGCTTCATCAGGAAGTGTTACTTCAGTTGCATTATTTCATCCAATAGTAATGTTCTTAGTCCATTCAAGTGGTATATTTGTCCAATTTATAGTGTTACCTCTTCTATTTCTCTCAACATTACTTTTTATTGTGAGTACAATGACAGATCATTATAAAGTTACAAAGCTTGCTGAGTTTTTACGTAATATTGCTGTGGGAAGCTTAGGGGTATTCCTCACTGTTTTCTTAGGAGTTCTATCTGTGCAAGGAGCTACCGCAGCTGTAGCCGATGGTATAGCCATTCGAACGGCTAAGTTTGTAACAGGAAATTTTGTTCCTGTTGTTGGTCGTATGTTTACAGATGCAGCAGATACAGTCATGGGTGCTTCTGTATTGTTAAAAAATACAGTGGGTGTCGTTGGACTTGCTATCCTTCTTCTTATTTGTATTTTTCCAGCACTAAAGGTGTTTGCACTAGCCATTATATATTCCTTTACAGCAGCAATACTTCAGCCACTAGGTGGTGGACCTATCATTCAATGCTTATCAATTATTGGAAAATCAATGATTTTTGTTTTTGCAGCATTGGCTGCGGTTTCGATCATGTTTTTTCTTTCTATTACAATAATCATTATTTCAGGTAACTTATCTTTAATGATGAGATAAATAAAAACGTAATAAGGAAATGGATTCCATTGATAACAGTCTTTTTTAGAAAAAGTGGGAGGGGGAGCATGAGATGAGTATGATAACAGCTTGGATAACGAATATTATTTTATTAATCTTATTTGCATCAATCTTAGAATTACTGTTACCAAACTCAAAAATGCAACGTTATGTAAAATTAGTCGTTGGACTAATGCTACTCATGGTCATGTTACAACCACTTCTTTCGGTTTTTCAAATGGATCCTGATGAATGGTTAAACGATTTATCCTCATGGACGAATGAAGCTTCTATAGGCGAAACAAGATCGATGGAAACGGTTCAAATAGATGTAGAAAAAGAATATTTAGCTTCTATATCTGAACAGATGGCTCCACAATTAAAAAATCAGGTGGCAGATGAATTTGAAGATAGATTTGGTGTTGTAATTGTAGATGTATCTTTAGAGTTTACTTACTTCCAGGAAGATGAAGATTTATTAGATAGTCTAGGCCAGGTTTATGTTATAGCTGGAAATAAAGAGGAAGTTATTGATGGTGACGGTAGTAATGAAGTTAGGATCATTAAGATTGATGATATTTATATTAAAAGAGAGCAACTAGAGCAAAGTGATCATGAAAATGATAATGAATTCAATGAAATGGTTAATTTTTTGTCTGAAGAATGGGCTATCCCTAAAGAAAAAATTGTTTATCAAATGATAAGTAATGATGACTAATGATGATTCAATAAAGTGATTAACATGCCACTAATTCATCATCCAAAAATCAAAAAAATAAATTGTTACAAAGGATATAAAGAAAATAGATATAGAATTGGGACATCCTGCATATATTTCAGAACAAGTGGCTGTCCAAATAGATAAAAAAACATGAATAGGTTTTAAAAAGTTTTAGAAGGTGGTGTATAGAACTGTTAACAATTAATTTTAACTAATTTTACTTTCATGCCTTTCAAACGTGTATTTCTACAAAGTTTCTAAAGAAAAGGAGATATAGAAATAGTAATACTTCACCAGGTTACGTAAATTTTATATTTTTTTCTGAAAAAATGGTCCAGGCCATGCTTGTACACGTTTAGGTGAAAGGAGGTAGGGAAATATGGCTGATAATAAACAAGATTCAAGTTGGTTTAAATCTTTCACAATGAAAAGTTCAGGCAAGAAACTTAATATTAAATACTTATTTTTATTACTTCTCATAGGTGTGTTTTTTATGATCATTGGGAATGTCCTTCAATCAGACGACGAACCATCTAGTACAATACCAGTCTTGTCTGAAGAAGAGGAAGAACCAGCTTCTGAAGTATTTATGTCAGATGATAAGCCAGAGGAAATATCCTCCATGTCAGAATATGAGTCCTTTTATGAAAGACAGCTTGAAAGAGCATTAGAACAAGTAGTAGGGGTTTCAGACGTTACTGTCGTTGTTAATTTAGCAGAAACAGAAAGAGTCGTCTATCAAAAAAACCAAAATATAAAGGAACAAATAACGGATGAAACAGATCGTGAAGGGGGGACAAGGGAGGTTCAGGACAAAACGAAGGATGAACAAGTTGTTATTATCCGTAACGGAGATAGAGAGGAAGCGTTAGTGGTTAAAACAGAAAAACCTGACATTCGTGGTGTATTAGTAGTTGCTAATGGGGTGGAGAACATTCAAGTAAAAACATGGATTGTTGAAGCAGTTAGTCGTGTTTTGGATGTACCATCTCATCGAGTTTCTGTGTTACCTAAGAAATCTAAGGGGGAATAGTTTATGGTACTTAAACGTCAAACAGTATGGTTACTTACTATGTTGAGTCTTATCATTGTCCTATCCGTTTACTATATCAATATGGATCCTAATCAAAACCAAGGTGCTATGGGAGATAATGAGCAAAGTGATGAAAATGAGGGTGATGATGTAGGATTAGATATGGAGTTAGGAGATGATGAAGAAGTACAGTTTATTGATTTAGGAGATATTACAGAAGTGACTGGGAGTGGATCTACCTTATCTAATATGACGGTAGAAGAATATTTTGATACAATTCGCTTACAAAGAACGGATAATAAAAATCGTTTAAGTGAAGAGTATTTAAATGTATTTAATTCAACAGGGACAACAGCAGAAGCACAAGTTGAGCTCTTAGATAAATATGATAATCTCCATAGTTTATCTCAAAAAGAAGAAATGCTTGAAACGTTACTTCGATCAAAGGGTTATGAGGATGCATTAGTCATTGCTGATGAAAATGATGTGAAGGTATATGTAAAAGCAGATGAATTATCTCGAGCAGAAGCTGTTGAAATTTTAAACCTTTCTAGAGATCAGCTAGGTGTTGAAGATATTCGTGTTGGCTTTCAATCAGATAATTAATTTTTAGTATAAAGGGATAGAGGGAGCCTCAAGGAGTTTATTTCCTAGTTTGAGGACTCCCTATATTTATTCACTAGGTTAAAGTTGCAGGATGTTGGTAACTATATTTAAGGGTAAGTTTTTTGATAGTAAGTTGAAGCATGATTTTATTTACTGATAATGCTATAATAAGCTATTGTATAGAAAAAGAACAAATTAGGGAGATTCCAATATTGATGGAATAAACAAAAATTAAATTCAATGAGTTGAGATATTTACTCATTGAAGATCGATAGCTTTGATTTCGAAAAGAAATAGTGATAAGGGAGAGATTAATAATGGAATGGTCCGAATTAACAGAAGGCGCCAAAGCGGTTTTGGAACAGACGAGAAATATAAAGAATGATAAAATTCAAATTGTTGAATTTGAAATTGGTTTCGAACAAAATGAGGAAGCTGCAGGAGATAGTGAGCCTATTTCTATTCAGGAAGAGGATTATCAAAGCTTAAAGCGCTTTACACAAGAAAACGAATATGGTGATAAGTATCATATGGCTAGAAATAAGAATATAGTTAAAATTATTTTACTAGATACTGGGAAAATTCCAGATAACCTATCCGAAATACCTGTATTTCGTGAATATAAAAATGGATAAAGCATCGTAAGTACATAACTATACTTAACTTAAGATATAGCCTTTTTTTATGAATTTTCATGAAGAAGGCTTTTTGTATAAAGGTTACACTGTATTACATCAATAACAAATGAAATATGTTTAGTAATTATATAAAAAAAGGTTTCCATTTCTAATTTTTTGATGTAGCATATTTTTAGGACTAACTCATAAGACGACACAACAAAATTTTGAGTATTCATTATTCTTTTATAATGGCCCTTAAACAATTGTACCTTTATTAGAGGAGTGAAAAAAATGTTAAAAATTCAAGAAATTCGTGAACTAATTAATTTAATTGATCAATCCAGTATTGAAGAATTTAAATTTGAACAAAACGGTTCAAAAGTAACGATAAGAAAGCAATTAAAAAGTCAGTTGAAAAATCAAGTGGAAACAACAAGAGTTGTGGCAGCCCCTCCAACTATGAATGTAAATGAGCAAGGGGATATACAGCAAGTAGCTGTTAATGAAGTGTCAAATCAAAAGGAAGAAACGAAAGAAGCAGCTGTAAAAGGAAATGAAAATTATCATGCAATTACGTCCCCAATGGTTGGAACGTTTTATGTTGCACCGTCACCAGATTCAGCTCCATATGTAGCTGTTGGAGATAAGGTAAAAGAAGATTCCGTCGTTTGTATCGTGGAAGCGATGAAGTTAATGAATGAAATTGAATCTGAAATTAAAGGTGAAATCGTTGAAGTACTTGTGGAAAATGGGCAATTAGTAGAATATGGTCAAGAATTATTTTTAGTCAAACCGGAGTAGGGGATGGAAACTATGATAAAGAAGGTATTAATTGCGAACAGAGGGGAGATAGCTGTTCGAATTATTCGTGCGTGTAAAGAACTAAACATTGAAACAGTTGCCGTCTATTCAGAAGCGGATAGTGACTCTCTTCATGTTCGTCTTGCAGATGAAGCGTATTGTATTGGTCCAACACCATCCACGGGCAGCTATTTAAATTTTACTAATATTATGAGTGTTGCTACATTAACACAAGTAGATGCCATTCATCCAGGGTATGGTTTTCTCTCTGAAAATGCGGACTTTGCAGAGATATGTAATGAATGTAATATTACTTTTATCGGTCCAACACCGGATGCTATAAATCAAATGGGAACAAAGGATGTAGCTCGAACAACTATGAAGAAAGCTGGTGTTCCAGTTGTTCCAGGTTCGGAAGGTATTATTCAAGATATTGATGAAGGAATTAAAATCGCAGAGGAAATAGGATACCCTGTCATTATAAAAGCTACTGCTGGTGGTGGTGGAAAAGGTATTCGAGTTGCAAGAGATGAAGGAGAGTTAAAGAAAGGAATTTCAGTTACTCAAAAAGAAGCTCAAGCAAACTTCGGTAACTCAGGCGTATATTTAGAAAAATTTATTGAGGACTTCCGACATGTTGAAATTCAAGTTCTAGCTGATACACATGGGAATGTTATTCATTTAGGGGAACGAGATTGTACGATACAACGAAGACTTCAAAAGCTAGTTGAAGAAACACCATCTCCTGCAATAAATGATGCTAAAAGAAAAGAAATGGGAGATGCATCCGTAAAAGCTGCATTAGCTGTAAACTATGTAGGAGCAGGCACGATAGAATTTATCTATGATCATAACAATGGTAACTTCTATTTCATGGAAATGAACACTCGAATTCAAGTAGAGCATCCAGTAACTGAAATGGTTACAGGAATTGATTTAATAAAAGAGCAAATATTGGTAGCGTCTGGAAAAAAGCTTTCCTATACTCAAGCTGAAGTTACTTTTAACGGATGGTCTATTGAATGTAGGATAAATGCAGAAAATCCTGATAAAAATTTCATGCCTTCTCCAGGTGAGATAACGATGTATTTAGCACCAGGTGGATACGGTGTTCGCATAGATAGTGCTGCTTTTCCTGGTTACGTTATTCCTCCATACTATGATTCAATGATTGCAAAATTGATAACTCATGGTGAAACGAGGGAAGAAGCTATAGCAAAAATGAAGCGAGCTTTAAATGAATTTGTTATTGAAGGAGTAGAAACAACAATTCCATTTCATATTCGTTTATTTAATCATGAAGTTTTTGTTGGTGGTGACTTTAATACAAAATTTTTGGAACAATATTCTTTAAAGCCAAGTATAGAAGAGTAGTATTTCAAAGGAGGAGTCAACATGAAAGAGAATCATTTAATTCACTTAGAAGACGACAAAGATGAATTAGGTAAAGTAGAAATTTCTCCAGAAGTCATTGAAGTAATTGCAGGTTTAGCAGCCACTGAAGTGGATGGAGTAGGGACAATGAGAGGGAACTTTGCATCTGGAGTTGCAGAACGGTTTAGTAAGAAAAGCAATCATGGTAAAGGTGTCAAAGTAGAATTGAAAGATGAGGGAATTGTTGTTGATGTATTTGTTTTAATCAATTATGGTGTATCAATTCCTGAAGTTTGTAAGAAAATACAAGAGAATATTTTTCAAACATTACAAAACATGACTGCAATTACATTACAAGAAGTAAATGTACACGTAGTTGGTGTACAATTAGAACAATCTAAACCAGAAGTAGAACAGAAAAAAGAAATCAAAACACAGTAAACACTCTCACCCTACCATCTATAGAGGAACAGTATTTCCATAAGAGAAGGTGTCTAAAGGACCAATATTGGTCCTTTAGATCCCTTCTTTTTTATTTGGCGCACATAACAAAGTTTGTATTTATTCCTGAGGTGAAAGCGAAGTGGAGTGTAACGAATGAATAGTATATATTGAACAATTTTCAGGTTGCATGTGTTAACTTAACTTCTTATGAGTGATTTTCATTGCTATTAAGAATTGATATACTATTTCTATAAGAGGATGTTCAAAAAGTCCGGGAAAAATATCTGTTGAATCTCTGCGTTGGCTTGCTTTTCCGTTCCTCACGTATTAAAAGCATACGCTGTGGTACTCAAAGCTACGCCGCCTTGATCTTTCGACGCACAGGACGTGCTAGTGTCGGCGTTGCAACAGGACGTTGTGACTTTAGCCGACTCGGCTATTTTTACCCTCCTTTTTGAACACGCACTATAATGGAATATTCCTTTAGTCAGCCTGTCTTTAGAAGGAAATTTGTGCTATTATCAAGTTTAAAAGGAGTAATTTAGCTAAAAAGGAAAGAAACTATTTATACGATATAATGCCGTAAATGCGGTAGCCACATATATAAAAAGTTTAAGGGGTCGTTTAAATGAATCGAAGAGTAGCACGAATAAAAACAGTTCAATCTCTTTACCAGATTGAGATGACAGGAGCAAACCCAGATGATGCAATAGAGACTGTGATGGAAGAGGGAGAGGAAAAATCTACGTTCCTAACAACTCTTGTTCACGGTACTCTGGAAAACCTGAAAGAAATAGATGCATTACTGGAAACAGCATTAAAGAATTGGTCATTAACAAGAATATCGCGAGTTGATCGAGCTATTTTAAGAATGGCTACATACGAAATGAAATGGATGGACGATGTTCCAATCAATGTTAGTATCAATGAGGCAATTGATCTTGCAAAAGGCTTTAGTGTTGACGAAGAGCCAGGGAAATTCGTAAATGGTGTTCTATCAAATTTGGCTAAATCTCTCTAAAGAAATAGGTAGATTTTCGAAAGAGCAAGAAACATATAAAATAGAAGTAACTTTACTATAAGGAGGAGAATGCTTGTGACTGCAATAATTATTTCTGGAAAAGAGTTAGCACAAGAAAAACGACTAAAAATGAAGGTGGAAGTTGAAGAACTTGTTTCTAAAGGGGTTAAACCTGGACTTGCAGTAATATTAGTTGGTGATGATCCTGCATCACAGTCTTATGTAAAATCTAAGCAAAAGTCATGTAAAGAAATCGGAATTCATTCAGAATTAGATGTCTTACCTGTTGAAACTTCTGAACAGGAACTTTTAGAAAAGATTGAAATATTAAATAATGCGAAACACATTCATGGGATATTAGTTCAACTTCCTTTACCTTCTCATATATCAGAAAAAGCTGTAATTGAAGCTATTGATCCTAATAAAGATGTGGATGGTTTTCATCCGATTAATATTGGTAGAATGATGACCGGTCAAGAAGCTTTTCTTCCTTGTACTCCATATGGAATTGTAGAAATGATTAAGTCCAAAAATATTGATTTAGAAGGAAAACACGTCGTTGTTGTTGGTCGTAGTAATATTGTAGGGAAGCCTGTTGGACAACTTCTATTAAATGAAAATGCTACTGTTACTTATTGTCACTCTCGTACAAAAAATATGAAAGAATTTACACAATCTGCGGATATTTTAATTGTAGCAGTAGGAAGGGCTCATTTTATTGACAAGGAATACATAAAAGAAGGGGCAGTTGTCATTGATGTAGGAGTTAATCGGACGGAAGAAGGGAAGCTTGTAGGGGATGTTGTATTTGAGGGAGCAAAAGAGGTTGCTTCTTATATTACACCTGTTCCTGGTGGAGTAGGTCCCATGACAATTACAATGCTTCTGTATAATACGATTATCTCTGCAAAACGAACCATGTAATTGTTCTAATCTCTCAGAATGAATGAAGGAGAATATAAATGCGACAAGACTATATGTCAGTGAGTGATTTAACGAGACGGATCAAACGTTTAATTGATCAAGATTCCATCCTTCAGAATGTTTGGTTAAGAGCTGAAATATCTAATTTTAAACAACACTCTCGCGGCCATATGTATTTCACGTTAAAGGACGATAAATCACGACTTAATACTGTAATGTTTGCTGGAAATAATCGGTTTCTAACATTTCGACCGGAGAATGGGATGAGTGTTTTCGTTAGAGGCGATATATCTGTATATGAACCACAAGGTCAATATCAGTTATATGTAAAAGAGATGCAGCCTGATGGCATAGGTAATTTATATTTAGCTTATGAAGAACTTAAGAAAAAATTAGAAATAGCTGGCTATTTTTCAAGAGAGCATAAGAAAGATATACCTTTAATGCCAAAGTCTATAGCTGTTGTAACATCACCAACAGGTGCCGCTGTCCGTGATATTATTACAACAATCGAAAGAAGATACCCTATAACAAAAATAACGCTACTACCAGTTTTAGTACAAGGCCCAAATGCTCCCTCCTCGATTGCAAGAGCTATTCAGCAAGCGAACATAGCAAATACTTTTGACGTAATGATTGTAGGGCGAGGTGGGGGATCCCTAGAAGAACTATGGGCTTTTAATGAAAAAATTGTTGCAGACGCTATATTTCACTCTGTAATTCCTATAATATCAGCAGTTGGACATGAAACAGATATTACAATTAGTGATTTTGTAGCAGATTTAAGAGCACCAACACCTACTGCAGCTGCTGAATTAGCAGTACCTGATATTCAAGAAATAAAGAAGAAAATATTAGACTTGAAGAGAAGATTAATTAATGGAATGGACAGGAAGAAGGAGATTCAATACGATCAGCTTAGGTATTTAATGAAATCTTATGCCTTCCGTTATCCTCGTCAATTGTTAGAGCAAAAGGAACAGGAATTAGATCGTGTAGTTGAAACGCTAACGAAAGAAATGATGTTAAAAATTAATCGTCAGAGTGATGTTCTGCAACAGTATACTAGCCGCTTAAAAAGAGTACATCCAGAAAACAGAGTGATTGAGGAAAGAAAAAGAATTGATCAATATCGTGAATTATTAATTAAATCAATGAAGCAGTTTCTTTTTAATAAAGAAAGAAATTACTCTGTATTACTTTCTAAGCTAGATGTCCTAAGCCCCTTAAATATGATGAATAGAGGCTATAGTCTCGTATATAACGAAAATGATCAATTAGTTAAAAAAGTAAAAGATGCAAAAGTGGATACAAATATTACGATACGGGTTCAGGATGGAAGGTTGAATTGTAAAGTTCAAAACAGTACATTTGAAGAATTATCGTATGGGAAGTGGAGTGGGAAAAATGAATGAAGAGAAGGATCTTACCTTTGAACAAGCAATGAATAAGCTAGAGAATGTTGTAAGTAAGTTAGAAGAAGGGGATGTTCCATTAGAGGAAGCCATTAATATGTTTCAAGAAGGAATGAATCTCTCAAAATATTGTCATGATCGCCTAAAGCAAGTTGATAAACAGATGACTGAAGTCTTAACGGAGGATGGGGAAATCAAGCCTTTTGTTGTAGAGGAGCAATCAGAGTGACACATGACACTTTATTTTCTTTTATAGCAAAACAAAAGGAAGAAATAGATAAACGACTACCTTTCATTGTTGAATCCATTCAAGCACCAAGTCTGTTGAAGGAAGCGATGCTTTATTCCTTAAAAGCAGGTGGAAAACGTTTGAGACCAATGCTATTATTAGCAACACTTGAAGGTTATAAAAAGCCTATATCAGTTGGTTATGAGGTTGCAAGTGTAATAGAAATGATACATACGTATTCCTTGATTCATGATGATCTTCCATCTATGGATAATGACGATCTGCGGAGGGGAAAACCAACAAATCACAAAGTGTTTGGAGATGCTGTTGCCACTCTTGCTGGTGACGGACTTTTAACTTATAGCTTTCAGTACTTATCCTCATTAGACTCAATACCTAATGAAATAAAGATTGAATTAATTCATTTTATTAGCAAGGCCGCAGGACCTAGTGGCATGGTTGGTGGTCAAGTAGAGGATATATTAGGAGAGAAAAAGGCATTGTCAGTAGAGGAACTTGAGGAAATACACCATCGTAAAACTGGAGATTTATTAGCGGTCTCTGTTGAGTCTGGTGCTATATTAGCTGGTATAAACAACGAAAGTGAACGTTCTTCTTTGCATTTGTTTGCGAAGCACTTAGGGCTAGCTTTTCAGATTAAAGATGATATATTAGACATTGAAGGTGATGAACAACTACTTGGGAAACCTGTTGGTAGTGATCTAGAAAACGATAAAAGCACTTATCCAAAGTTATTAGGTATTGAAGGAGCTAAGGAAAAGCTATCATTTCATATAGAAAAAGCAAAAAAGTACTTATATGAGACAACGATGGATCATACATTATTATTAGAGCTAACTAACTATATCCATACTAGAACAAAATAAACTAACTTCCTATTTTGGTAAACTTATGCTGATTTAGGAATCGTTGTACGTTGTCTAGTTGAAATTCTTCATGTTATAATAGATCTAACGAGTGGTGCTGTATTCTAGTCAGCTCTCCGTTTTCGAAAGCGGGCCTAAAAATCCGCTAAAGGGCACATCGATGAAGTTCCTAGTTTTGGCTTGAGGCGCCCAGCTTTGGGTCCTGACTGGGAGTAAAGGCTGTAGGGCGATCCACAAAGGCATGTGGGCGATGACCCTGCAACCGCGGAGGCCTTCTGTCATTGTTCCGTTTCCCACGGATATGGTGACAAAAGGTATGAACCTGCAATGCAAGTTGGGGAACTTGCTAGCAGCGTAGCCTGCCTTGAGTGGAGTATGAGGGGATTATGAATGCTAGGTTGTATCGATTTAGCAATCATTCATATGAAATCTACTCTGCAAAAGAGGATAGAGAATGGGAAAGAGTTGTTGAGGAAAACTCCTAGGCAGTTCCACAAGGACATTTAGAGGGGATTATAGTGCGTGCTAAGTGGCAATCCAGTCTGGCGATTGGTGACAACGCCAAGTTAGGTTTAAAGGGAAACCGCCATAGCGGCGACGCTAAGGTATCTAACTGGGAAAACCTACTGGACCTAAGACGCAGTTTTTACTCTTTAAATGACCACTCGATATTACATATATTTTATTTTTTTTTGCCGTGATTTTAATTATAAATAAATAGTGTTAAGATGAAAGATATATAGTGTATCAAAATTGTATGTAATTTAGATAATAGATAGGATAGATGATCATAAATGAAGGATTCATTAAAGAAATCATTACAATGGAGTTGGATTATAGCCGTTATCACACTCGTGTTAGCGGCTATTTTTGCTATTGTCTCAACGTCAATTTTAAGCGGTGTATCTTGGGGAATTGGTATGTTTATTGTTTTTCTAATTGTGTTAATGGGTGTATTTTTTGATACAATTGGTGTCGCTGCTACCGCAGCGAATGAAAAACCATTTCATGCAATGGCAGCAGAAAAATTACCTGGAGCAAAGCAAGCTGTACAAATTACGAGAAATGCGGATCGATTTGCTAATTTTTGTAACGATGTAATTGGAGATATTGCAGGAGTAATTAGTGGAACAGCCTCTGCCTACGTTGTTGTCCGTCTATCTCTTCAATTAGGTTATGATGAAGGTTCGAGTTTTCAGTTTTTGGTCTCTGTGTTGTTTACAAGTGTAGTAGCTGCATTAACTGTAGGGGGGAAGTCAGTTGGAAAAACCCTTGCTATACAATACTCCACTGAAATCATTTATCAAGTGGGTAGATTATTTTACTTTTTAGAGGTAAAATTAAAAATAACACTATTTAATGGTAAGAAACGTAAGAAGAATGGTAATAAGAATAATAAACGAAAGTGAGGGTTTTTCTTGGATTTGTCTAGCATTAAAGACCCAACATTTCTTAAGAAGTGCAGCAAAACCGATTTGGAAGACCTTGCACAGGATATAAGGCATTTCTTAATTGAAAAGTTATCGGTTACAGGTGGCCATTTAGGTCCAAATTTAGGTGTAGTAGAGTTAACGTTAATTTTACATCAGCTGTTTGATAGTCCTAAAGATAAATTCATATGGGACGTTGGACATCAGGCGTATGTTCATAAAATTTTAACTGGACGGGTTGATCAGTTTGACCAATTAAGACAGTATAAAGGATTGTGCGGTTTTCCTAAACGTTCAGAAAGTGAACATGATGTTTGGGAAACAGGTCATAGCTCAACCTCTCTTTCTGCTGCAATGGGAATGGCAGTGGCAAGAGACATAAAGGGCTTAGATGAAAATATCGTTGCAATTATCGGTGATGGTGCTTTAACTGGTGGAATGGCATTAGAAGCACTAAATCATATTGGGCATGAGCAAAAAGATTTAATTGTTATTCTAAATGACAATGAAATGTCAATTGCACCAAATGTAGGTGCTCTTCATAATGTCCTTGGCAGGCTAAGGACAGCAGGAAAATATCAAAAAGCTAAAGATGAATTAGAAATGTTAATAAAGAAAATCCCAGCATTTGGTGGGCGCTTAGCCTCTACGGCAGAGAGAGTGAAGGATAGTTTAAAATACTTACTCGTTTCAGGTATGTTTTTTGAGGAACTTGGTTTTACTTACTTAGGCCCTGTAGATGGACATGATCTAGATGATTTAACGACAAATATTAATTACGCAAAAAAATCAAAAGGTCCTGTTTTAATCCATGTTATTACAAAAAAGGGGAAAGGATATGCCCCTGCTGAAAACGATGAAAAAGGAACATGGCATGGGCTTGGTCCATATAAAATGGAATCTGGAGAAGTAGTAAAAAAACCAGGCCCTCCAAGCTATAGTGGTGTATTTATCGATACCTTAAAAAAGATTGCACGAGAAGATAAACGGGTTGTTGCTTTAACAGCAGCTATGCCTGGAGGTACGAAGCTAGACCAATTTGAAAAGGAATTTCCTGATCGTATGTTTGATGTAGGTATTGCAGAGCAACATGCAACCACTATGGCTGGTGGATTAGCTACTCAAGGATTAAAGCCCGTATTTGCAGTGTATTCAACATTTTTACAAAGAGGATATGATCAAGTAGTTCATGATATTTGTCGGCAAAACTTAAATGTGTTTTTTGCTATCGATCGTGCTGGACTAGTTGGTGCAGATGGAGAAACACATCAGGGTGTTTTTGACATTTCTTATTTAAGGCATTTACCTAACATGAAAATTTTAATGCCTAAAGATGAAAATGAATTACAGCATATGGTATATACAGCAATATCCAATGATGACGGGCCAATCGCAGTTCGTTATCCAAGAGGAAATGGATATGGAATAAAAATGGATAGTGAGTTAAAAACTCTGCCAATTGGAAAATGGGATATACTAAAACAAGGTGACGATCTCACAATCCTTACATTTGGTACAATGATCCCAATTGCACTAGATGCAGCTGAAGCCTTAGGAAAAGAAGGTATTCACATAGAAGTAATTAATGCTAGATCCATTAAGCCATTGGATGAAGAAATGCTTAAACAAATAGCATTGAAAAATACTCCCATATTGACGATAGAGGAGTCAGCATTGCAAGGTGGCTTTGGAAGTGCAGTGTTAGAGCACTATCATGATAATCAATTCCATTCTGTTGTTGTTGAAAGAATGGGTGTACCAGATCGATTTATTGAGCATGGAAGTGTATCTAAGCTTTGGGAGGAAATAGGATTAACGACAGAAAATGTTATACAACAAATAAATAAAATTCTTCCAAGAAAGAGGCAACGAGCATAATCAATGGATAAAAAACAAAGAATTGATGTGTTATTAGTTGAAAAAGGATTAATCGATACAAGGGAGAAAGCAAAGCGATCTATCATGGCAGGAATTGTATATGCTGATGGAGATCGAATTGATAAGCCAGGGACAAAGGTGAAAGTGGAAAGTAAACTTGAAATAAAAGGGCAGACTATTCCTTATGTTAGTCGTGGAGGATTAAAACTAGCTAAAGCAATTAAAGCATTTAATCTTGACTTACAAGACAAAATTGTTTTAGATATAGGAGCTTCTACAGGGGGATTTACTGATTGTGCATTACAAAATGGTGCTAAGCTAGTATATGCTCTAGATGTTGGATATAATCAATTAGCTTGGAAACTGCGACAACACGAACGTGTTATTGTGATGGAGAGAACGAATTTTAGGTATGCAACAAAGGATTTATTTAATAAAGGCATACCGCAATTTGCAACAATTGATGTATCTTTTATATCTCTAAAATTAATTTTACCTGTATTAAAATCAGTTGTTGAAGAAGGAGCACATGTGTCTGCTTTAATAAAACCTCAGTTTGAAGCGGGAAGAGAAGAGGTTGGTAAAAAAGGAATTGTTAGAGACCCAAGTGTACATGAAAATGTCGTGGTGAATATGATTGAATTCGCCGAAAAATGCGGTTTCTCTATTCTTGGTTTGGTAGCATCCCCTATTCGTGGAGGAGAAGGAAATATCGAGTTTTTACTTCATTTAAAATCAGATGAGAATGTACTTTCTGATTTATCGATAAAAGAAAGTGTTAAAGATATTGTAAAGGAAGCACACAATAGTTAATTTTACCTGAAAAGGGACATTGGTAGTTACATTAACCAATGTCTCTTTTTTAAAAAAAAAAGAAAGTATAAAATTTTCACTCTATGTAAGGTGTCTAGGAGACAGGACGTCGATGATTTAACCTTTGCCCACAGGACGTGGGCGTTCTTAGGTTAAATTGAGGCGCCATCGGCTCGAGGTCAAATAACCTGTGGGGCGACTTGCGCTTTTCTTAGCACCCAAAAGCAAAAATCTACAGAAACTTTAAAGGGGTCTATGATATTTATTAGAAAAGGTAATTATCATCTTGTTTTTGGTCAATTTAATGACCGCCAGATGACAAATTTTTAATGAATACTTATTGATATATGCATAGAAAAATTGTATAAATATAAGAAATCATATAATATACGAAGTAGGATGGATAATATTCGTACATATGGAGGAAAACAGGATGAATAAAGGTCAAAGACATATTAAAATTAGAGAAATTATTACAAATCAAGAAATAGAAACGCAAGATGACTTAGTAGATCAATTAAGACAGGGTGGTTTTAACGTAACACAAGCTACAGTTAGCCGTGATATAAAGGAGCTTCATTTAGTAAAAGTTCCAATGATGGATGGTCGCTATAAATATAGTTTACCTGCTGACCAACGGTTTAATCCATTACAAAAGCTAAAAAGAGCATTAATGGATAGCTTTGTATCTATCGACCATTCAAATAACTTGATTGTTATCAAAACACTTCCTGGAAATGCTAATGCAGTAGGAGCCCTTGTTGATAATTTAGACTGGCAAGAAATTATGGGGACAATTTGTGGTGATGATACTATTTTAATTATCTGTCGCGAACAAAGTCAAACGGAAGAACTGACAAATCGGTTTTTAGAAATGCTATAACGGGCATGTAAATGAAATATAGTTTAGTTGAACGTATTGATTCAATGCTATATATCTTGATGGTAAAGGATGTGACAGGCCTTGTTAATGGAGCTTTCAATTCGAAACTTTGCAATTATTGATTATCTTACTATTTCTTTTGAGAAAGGATTAACTGTCCTTACTGGTGAAACAGGTGCTGGAAAATCAATTATTATAGATGCGATTGGCCAGCTTATTGGTGGTAGAGGTTCAGTAGAGTTTGTTAGGCACGGTAGTAAGCGAGCAGAAATTGAGGGGGTTTTTTCTTTATCATTAACGAATTCACTTCAAAGCTTATTAGAAGACCTTGGGATTGAATATGATGAAGATGAAACCTTATTATTAAAAAGAGAAATTACTGAGCAAGGTAAAAGTGTTTGTAGAATAAATGGAAAACTTGTTACTTTAGCTATTTTAAGGCAGGTTGGTCATGCCTTAGTAGATATACACGGACAACACGAACACCAATATTTATTGCAAAATGATAAACATATTCTTCTTTTAGATCGATTTGCTGAAAAAGCAATTATTAGGACAAAAAATGAATACGCTAACCTATATAATATATATGTAAAAAAAAGAGAAAAGCTTAAGCAATTGTCTGAAAATGAACACAAGATGATGCAACGATTAGATCTCATTCAATATCAATTTCAAGAGATTGTTGATGCAAAATTACAACCTAATGAAGATGAATTGTTGCTTGATGAGAAGAAAAAGCTTGATCATAGTGAAGAGCTTTATAATTCCGTTTTTGCTACATATGATTCCCTTTATGGTGATGGCAAAGGGTTGGAATGGACGATGCATGCTATGAATCAAATTGAAGCTGCAGCAGCAGTAGATGATAATCTGAAGCCATTAAAAGATGCAGTTACAAACAGTTACTATCTACTAGAAGAAACAGCTTTTTCTTTGAGGGATTATTATGAAAATATAGAATTTGACCCTAATCGTTTAAATGACATAGAGGCTAGGCTTAGTGAAATTAGTCAATTAAAGCGTAAATATGGTGGTGAAACAGTAAACGAAATATTAGAATATGCTTCCCACCTAGAAGAAGAAATAGATACATTAAAAAACCGTGATGAACGATTAAAGCAATGGTACGATGAGCTTGAATCAATCGCGAAAGACTTGATAATAGAAGGAAAGCACTTAACTGAGATTAGAAAAAAACAAGCAATTAAGTTAAAAAAATCCATTCAAAAAGAGCTTGAAAACTTATATATGAAAGATACAAATTTTGAGGTTCAATTTGAAGATAATGACATTATTCTTGATGATTTATTAAATGTAAAAAAACGACTACCTATTTCTCACAATGGTATCCATCCTCTAATCTTTACTGTTTCTACAAACAAAGGGGAACCTTTAAAGCCATTAGCCAAAGTAGCTTCAGGTGGAGAAATGTCGAGAATGATATTGGCTTTAAAAACCATTTTAGCATCACATGAGGGCGTCACATCTCTTATTTTTGATGAAGTTGATACTGGTGTTAGTGGACGAGTAGCGCAAGCAATTGCTGAAAAGATACATCGGATATCGTTTAATTCACAAGTTCTTTGTATAACTCATTTACCTCAAGTAGCTGCAATGGCAGATACACATTTATTTATTGCAAAAGAAAATATTGGTGAACGAGTAGCAACTTATGTAAAACCATTAAGTGAAGAACATCAGATTGAAGAGATAAGCAGAATGATATCAGGTGTTGAAATTACTGATTTAACGAAGGAACATGCAAAAGAGCTATTAATGCAAGCCTATAATACAAAGCAATAATTGCCAATCTAATTGAAAAGCTAACCAAATTAGGTTAGCTTTTTTCTTTATGCTTTGTTATAAATGATCCTATTCAAGGCAAAATTAGTAGTACAGCCATGGTGGAGGTGTAGGTTAAAAACGAGGAGAGTGAATGGGAGTGAATAAAAAAATAGTAAAAAAAAGTTTAGGTGGAATTCTCCTTGTGTTATTGTTCTCGGCAGCATTTTATCCTCCGATCCAACAATATATACAAATGCCACAGCACCTTGTGTTATTTGAAGGACAAGAGTTTAAAGTGCCTACCTCCATCCCTGCAATTGCTAATGATGATGGTTCCGTCGAAGTGATGAAAAGAGATGGGGTAGCGACTTTAAAAGGGAAAGAGGCAAAAGATACAGCCCTTCAATTTGGATTTGGAAGTTTTCCTTTAAGGACTATGGATATTACAGTTCTTCCTGAACTGAAAATAATTCCTGGTGGGCAATCAATTGGAGTTCGAGTACAAACGGAAGGCGTTCTTGTAGTAGGTCATCACCTAGTGGATACAGAAACAAGTGACATTTCCCCAGGTGAAGTGGCGGGTATTGAGGTAGGAGACATGATTACGAAGATGAACGGGGTAAAAATAGAAGAGATGAATGACATTAACCCTGTCGTACAAGAGTCTGGAGAAGCAAATGAACCAATACAAGTTGAAATTAAACGAAATGGGAAAAAAGTTAATAAAGAATTAACTCCTGTTAAAGGGAAAGGTGATAAAACATTTCGGTTAGGCTTGTATATCAGAGATTCTGCTGCTGGTGTCGGAACATTGACATTTTATGATCCAAAATCAAAGAAATATGGTGCATTAGGCCATGTCATATCAGATATGGACACGAAACAACCGATAGAAGTAAATGAAGGTGAAATTGTTAGTTCCAAAGTAACATCAATTGAAAAAGGAATGACGGGTGAACCAGGTGAGAAATTAGCAAGATTTTCTAGTGATCGTAAAGTGCTTGGTAATATTACAAAGAATAGCTCATTTGGGATATTTGGTGAATTAAGCGAAGATGTGGATAATGGAAAATTAAATAAACCGATGGATATTGGTCTTTCTCACCAAGTTGAAGAAGGACCTGCAGAAATATTAACTGTAGTAAATGGTGACGAAGTGAAACGATTTGATATTGAAATCGTTAGTAGTACTGAACAAAAGTTTCCTGCTACTAAAGGGATGGTTCTAAAAGTAACAGACCCTGAGCTTATCGACGCCACAGGTGGTATCGTTCAAGGAATGAGTGGGAGTCCAATCATTCAAAATGATCGAATAATTGGTGCTGTCACCCACGTATTTGTAAATGATCCAACTAGTGGTTATGGCTGTCACATTGAATGGATGCTTCAAGAAGCAGGAATTGATATATATGGTGAAACGAAGGAAGAAAAGGCGAGTTAACCAACTCGTCTTTTTTTTGGTGAAATTTTTAATATTTAATTGGTAATTTTGTAAATTATGATACAATATTGATGTAAAGATTTTTCGACAAACGTGGAGAATAGGTAAATTTTATAGCGAATATGGTCGAAAACGGGAGTAAATATGATTAAATAGGAGTATTTATAAGATTTTATAGAAAAAATGAAAAAATTAAAAGGAATACTATTTACCTTGTCGAATATGTGTAAGAGAACTTTTAAAATAGGTAGGAGGAAATAATCGTGGAAAACGTAAGAGTTTGCATAGCAGATGACAATCGTGAGTTAGTAATGTTATTAGAAGATTATATTAATTCTCAAGATGACATGGACGTAGTGGGAAAAGCTTATAACGGACAAGAATGTATCGAGCTAGTAGAGGAGAAAGAGCCAGACGTTCTAATTCTTGATATTATTATGCCACATTTAGATGGCTTAGCAGTATTAGAAAAGCTTAATGATCGTCAATTGACAAAACGTCCAAATATTATTATGCTAACAGCATTTGGTCAGGAGGATGTTACAAAAAAAGCAGTTGAACTAGGAGCAGCTTATTATGTACTGAAACCATTTGATATGGATACACTTATGAATAAAATTCGTGATGTTAGTGGAAATGGAGTAAGCTATGTGAAGGCTCCTCAAAGTGCGTCTTCAATCAGAAAAGAAAATAAACCAATGAATCTAGACGCTAGTATTACGAGTATTATTCATGAAATTGGTGTTCCAGCTCATATAAAAGGATATATGTACTTAAGGGAAGCCATAACGATGGTATATAACGATATTGAACTATTAGGATCGATTACAAAAGTACTCTATCCAGATATAGCAAAAAAGTTTAATACCACAGCGAGTCGTGTGGAACGTGCTATTCGTCATGCAATCGAAGTTGCTTGGAGCCGTGGGAATATTGAATCTATTTCCAAAATGTTCGGCTACACCGTAAGTGTATCAAAAGCAAAGCCAACAAATTCGGAATTTATTGCGATGGTTGCCGATAAATTACGGATTGAACATAAAGTAAGCTAAAGTCGTCCTTAAATTAAAGCGTTTTTATACACCATAAATACACAATAAACCCAATGAATCTTTATGATTTATTGGGTTTTATTCATTAAAACGAGAGCCTGCATTTATTATTTGGAGGCTCTTTCAAAAATAATTTTAAAATAGGAAGCAGATCCATATCCTGTTGTTGCAGGTGCAAATATTTGAACAAATCTCCAACCATCCCTTGATGTCATTTTAAATGTGGCAAAGTTATGGACATGGCGCGATTCAAGCAGAAGTTGGCGCGATTCCGCCTGAAGTTGGCGCGATTCAGGCAGAAATTGGCGCGATTCAGGCAGAAGTTGGCGAGATTCAAGCAGAAGTTGGCGCGATTCAGGCAGAAGTTGGCGCGATTCAAGCAGAAGTTGGCGCGATTCATCCAAAATTTTAAGCAAAAAAAGCATGAAACGGCAATTAGCATCGTTACCAGCGCAATCCTTATCTAAAAATTAGGAAACAGTTAATATTTCTCCGTTCTCCATACTAGAAGTGATTTTGACCCTGACCCTAATCGTTAAGTAAGGTCACCTTGCAAGAGCATGTTCCCCTTACAATTAATATTTTCTTCTCTCTTCCATCCTAAAGTAAAAATTCAGATGTGTAATTATCACATGATATTTTTCAAATAATTTTTTTATTATATTTATCCTTATTCTTTCTAGTTAAATGGTCAATACTAGTGGGGAAATCATACACACTTTGTTTGAATGGGGGAAGGATTGATGATCCCATACATTGAGGGGAAAGCTTATTTTGGAAAAATAACGAAACAGCTATTGCATCACATACCACCTCATTCCATTATCATTATTGATCATGAGGATTTAGATATTGTTGCAGCGGAAGATATAGTTAGAAAAAAAGTGTTAGCTGTTATAAATAGAAAGTGTTCCATGACAGGACAACTTCCTCGAACTGGAATACCTCTTTTAGAAAAACATAATATTCCGGTATTTGACGTAGATCTTTTTCGTAATAGAAAAATTAAGAAAACATCTTATGTAAAAATAGAAGAGAAAGCACTCTTCTATTTGGAAAACGATAGCTGGATTAAAAGTGGTAGAATTACTCACTATAATGAGTCTTTAATTGCAAAAAAAAGAGAACAAGGAACATCTAATTTTGAAAATTTATATAAAAATTTTGCGAAGAATAGCTTAGATCATGCTTCTTTAGAATTACCTTTATTTCTAGATGCAATTAATGAATTACCAATTTATGATTGTATGGTTAATAAGGTTGTATTCGTGGTAGCTAGAGGTGCTGGTGTACAAAATGATGTACAAGTTATAAAAAGATTTATGAAACAGATGAATTGTATCATATTAGCTGTTGACGGTGCTTCAACTTTTCTTTATGAGTATCAAATAAATCCAGATTTTATAATTGGAGATATGGATTCCATTCCTACTAATATAAAAGCATATACTACACAATTTATTGCCCATTCTTATATGGATGGATTTAGCCCAGGCCAAGAAAGACTTAAAAAATTATCTGTAGAATCAACTTCGATACCGTTTCCAGGTATGAGTGAGGATCTTGC
This sequence comes from Evansella sp. AB-P1, assembly GCF_029688925.1. Classification (GTDB taxonomy): domain Bacteria; phylum Bacillota; class Bacilli; order Bacillales; family Salisediminibacteriaceae; genus Evansella. Next base: position 44,431 of record NZ_JARUKY010000013.1, on the reverse strand, counting down.
AATTATGCTAGCTTATGTTTCAAAAGCAAACCATATTTTTACATTAGGTTGTAGGAATTCATGTGTTGAGCTTATTGAAAAAGGAAGAAAAGGTATGGGGTCTACAATATTAACTCGAATGTTTGCTGGAGAAAAAATTTCTGATTTAAAAGAAATGGATAAATGTTTACATATTCCTAAAAACGTGCAACTTATTGAAGAAAGTTTATGGGAAGAACACTTAAATATAACGGAGGAATTCTAATTGAAAGCAGATATTATAATTCCTGCATTTAACGAAGCGGAACGGATAGAAACAACATTAAATTCACTTAAAAATGAAAAATGGGTAGAGAAGATAATCGTTGTGGACGATGGAAGTGAAGATAATACAAAAATAATAGCAAAAAGGCATTGTGATGAACTAGTTATTCATGACCGTAATAGAGGGAAAAGTGCTGCAATTTACACTGGATTGTCTTACGTAGAAAGTGATTTTATCTTGCTATTAGATAGTGATTTAGGGGAAACAGTTACAGAAGGACGAAAGCTTCTTAGTCCTGTTATTTCAAAAAAAGCAGATATGACGGTAGCAATATTTCCTCATTTTTCTAAAAGGGGGTTTGGATTCGTGAAAAGGCGCGGACAAAGGGTTATTTATCGAGAAACTGGGTACCGTATTACCTCACCACTATCTGGTCAACGATGTTTTCATCGTAGTTGGATTCCCTATATTTTATCGAAAACAGGGTATGGATTTGGATTAGAAATGTCTTTAAACCTACTTTTCTTAAAGAATGGAGGAGTTATAAAAGAAGTAGCTACGTCTATGAATCATCGTCTAACTGGAAAAGACTTTAGCGGAATGTATCATCGATTTAAACAATGGAGAGAAATGGAGAAAACCATATGGAATTATTGATGTTTTCCATCGCTACTTTTCATGTATTATTAAGCTTCAAATTTTTTACATGGTTATATAATAAGATGAATTGGTCTGTTAAAAATTATAAAAATAAGTACGTCCCATATAGTATAGGAGTTATATTTTTGTGGGTCATATGGATTGATATGTTGTTTTTTTCTTATTTTGATGTAATTTTCTATAGCATTCCTTATTTATTCGTCATTTGGATTTTAGGCTTTATTGATGATCGATATGGAAAGCCTTATCCAAAGGGGCTAAGGGGACATTTCTTATTATTTATTAATGAAAAAGTGTTTTCTACTGGGCTTTTAAAGGCAGTAGGTGTTATTATTATCTCCATTTATTATACATATCATTTCCATATGCCTCATGTAGTATCATTCATTTATTTATGTTTACTCATTTTATTCCCACATTCTATGAATTTGTTAGATACTAAACCATTACGTGTTTGGAAATTTTCTGCTGTAACGATTTTACTGCCATTCATTATTTATGAAATAAATCTATTCATTACTTTATTCAGTTTGTGTTTATTTACATTTTGGTTCGTTTACGAGTCGAGAATGAAAGGGATGCTTGGAGATAATGGGGCAATGCTAATTGGAGGAATTGGTGCTATTATTGCAATTGAAATTTTCCCCATTTCATATATTATTCTTTTATTGGCTATCTGTGTTTTTACTACCTTTATGGCAGAAAAGGTATCCATTCAAGCTTGGTTAGAAAGAACACCAATTGTTCGTCACTTTGACCAATTGGGAAGAGCAAAATAATACTGCCTTAAATAAATAAGGCAGTACTTTTCCTTATACTTCTTTTCGAAATCGGGGTGCCACCTTATTATTTTTTCGATCACGATACAAGATAAAGCCACCGATAAACCAAACTCCTATAACTAATGCGAATGCTCCAATGAAAAATTGAAGCCATAGTGCTTCATATGGCCATACTAGTTGATAAAATAGGGTATCCCTCATTAGTTTTATCCCATAACCAGCTATAAAAACAGGTATAAGCAAAATACATAAGGCAATAAATCGTTGAAATGTCATTTCATTATTCCTTTCTTTTCATTAATAAATTCTATATTAATAACAGATAGAAGTGATCTTATATACTTTATACTTTATATAATATTTTTCTGTTTCTTTCCTGTAGCTACTAATTCAAAGCCCATGATAAAAGTTCTCTCTATTATAAAAGGCGGTCTACCCTGAAAATAGACTGGTTCAGTAGTGAAGGGTGACGACTCCAACGGGAAAAGCAATAGCAGAAGACCCGACAATTCGGCACGTTAGTGCGAAGTGTGGAGGCTGAAGCATTGCCCGTGCAGCCAGGATGGTAGGATTACGCCGTTGCCCACAGGACGTGGGCTGACCTTAGGCGTAATTGGTTCGCCTGCAACGGATGAAACCCCTTAATGAGTATTTTCATCCCCCATGGTGCAAGTATGTTTACAATCGCAGTGTCTTCTTTACCACGGACGATCTCCACATGCATGTCTTCTCTTATATTTTATAGTAATAAAACATTGTGGGCAAACGTAATCTTATTTTTTTTCTAGTGAACATCATGTATAGTAAATAAAGAAGGTATGAAAAAAATTGCACACATTATATTCTGTAAAGATAAGGAATGGGGTGAAGTATATAATGAAAAGATTATTGCTTATAGGTGCTGGGAAAGGTGGTACAGCTCTTTTAGAAGTCCTTAAGGAGACAGAGCAGTTTCATATTGTCGGTGTTGTAGATAAAAATAAAAATAGTTTAGGGATTAAAAAAGCAGAAGAATTTTCAATACCAACATTCCACGAGTGGTCTACAGCTTATAAAAAAACGAATCCAATCGACATCATTTTAGAGGTAACAGGTAATGCAGGGTTATTAAAGAAAATAAGGGAAACGATAAAAAATGACACAATAACCTTGATTCCCAGTTCTGTAGCTTCCATTATGTTTTATTTAATAGAAGAAAAAGAATTGTTAATTGATGAAGTGATTCAGCATAATATGAAATTAGATAGAATTTTAAACTCAACCCACGATGGCATGATTGCTATTGATAGAGAGCATAAAATTACACTAATAAATAAACGGGCAGAGGAAATGTCAGGACTATTAGAAGCAAAAGCTTTAGGAAGAAAGATTGAAGAAGTATTACCAACAAGTAAGCTTCCAAGAGTGTTGAAAACTGGAGTAACAGAAAAAAATCGTCGTCAAATTATTGGGGAAGAACGTTCGATTATAACTACAAGAGTTCCGATGTATATGGGGAACCGTATTTTTGGAGCACTAGCTGTATTTAGAGATATTACAGATATTTTAAATATGGCAGAAGAAGTTACAAATTTAAAAAGTATTCAACAAATGCTTGAAGCAATCATTCAATCCTCAGAAGACGCTATCTCAGTAGTGGATGAAAATGGGAAAGGGATATTAATAAATCCTGCTTATACAAGGTTGACTGGTTTATCGCAGGAGGAGGTTATAGGTAAACCTGCTTCTATCGATATATCGGAAGGGGAAAGCATGCACATGCAAGTACTGGAAACAGGTGAATCAGTTAGAGGAGTTAAGATGAAGGTAGGTATAGGCAAAAAGGATGTTATCGTAAATGTTGCTCCTGTTATTGTAGATGGCAAGCTAAAGGGAAGTGTTGCAGTTATCCATGATATGTCAGAAATTGAAGCATTAAACCATGAGCTAGAGAGAGCAAAACAAATCATTCGTACTTTAGAAGCAAAATATAGCTTTAACGATATCATTGGTGAATCAGAAGAAATGAAAATTGCTATCCAACAAGCAAAAATGGCAGCATTGACTCCTGCAACTATTTTATTGCAAGGGGAAAGTGGTACAGGTAAAGAGTTATTTGCTCATGCAATACATAATGCAAGTAAACGAAAATATAACAAATTTATTCGAGTAAATTGTGCTGCTATATCAGAAACATTATTAGAAAGTGAATTGTTTGGATATGAAGAAGGAGCCTTTTCAGGTGCAAAACGAGGTGGAAAGAAAGGTTTGTTTGAAGAGGCGAATAAAGGAAGTATTTTTTTGGATGAGATAGGTGAAATTTCATTACATACACAGGCGAAGCTATTACGAGTTTTACAAGAGAAAGAAATCGTTAGAGTTGGAGGGACGAATGCCATATCCATTGATGTTAGAGTAATTGCAGCTACAAATGTGGATATGGAAGAGAAGTTAGAGAAAAAAGAATTTAGAAATGATTTATTTTATCGTTTAAATAGAATGCCAATATTTATACCTCCATTAAGGCAAAGAAAATCGGATATTTCACCGTTATGTAATCATTTATTAAATAAATTAAATCAAGATTATGGAAGAAATGTAGGGGGAGTATCGGGAGAAGCATTGGAAAGACTTAAAAATTATCATTGGCCAGGAAATGTTAGAGAACTAGAAAACGTATTAGGACGGGCGATGATACATATGCATTATTTAGAAAATAAGATAAGTATCCATAACCTTCCTTCCCTTGATAATAAAAATAATGATAAGATTCAAGGTTATCAAGAAGAAGGGTTTGTTAAGAAGAACTACAATAATCAAACATTACAGGAAGTATTAGATAAGGAAGAAAGGGACATGATTTATGGTGTCTTAAAAGAGAATAATGGAAATAAAACGAAGACGGCAAAAGAATTAGGTTTATCTATTCGAAATTTGTATTATAAATTGGACAAGCACAACTTGCACTTATGATTTACGAAGTATTATGCATGCAAAATATTGCGCGTTTTGAAAAAAGTTGCGCGGTTAAATGTTAAAGTGTCTATAAAAAATAGTAGTTCAATCATTGTAAAGTGTTGGCATAGTTTTTGCATAATTAATAAAGTGGGAAAGAAAACTTAGAGAAAGGTGGAGCAGCAACATGAACTTGGAAACGTTAATAACTGCAATAAAAAGTAACCAGAATTGCCGTACTATTGTTGTTGCACATGCAACGGATATAACGTTGTTTCTTGCTGCAAAACAGGCTTTAGACGAAAGGCTAGCGTCTTTTATATTTGTAGGTCCAAGTGATTTAATGACAGACCTTGCTAAAGAAGTAGGGCTTTTTCAAGGGTTGGATGAGAATGAGAGAATACGTTTTGTCCATTCAGATAATGACATAAGCTCAGCTAATCAAGCGGTTCAGCTCGTCCGTAAGGGGGAAGGAGACATTGTAATGAAAGGAATGCTAGCAACTTCCCTTCTTTTAAAAGCAGTATTAAATAAAGATTTTGGACTTAGAACTGGAAATGTTTTATCCCATTTAGCCGGCTTTTCTCTTTCGGAACGGGATAGCTTTCTGTTCGTTACGGATGCAGCAATAAATATTGCTCCTGACTTAAATGGTAAAGTGCAAATTTTACAAAATGCAGTAGAGGCTGTAGGGAATATGGGAATAAATGAACCAAAGGTTGCTGTAATTGCAGCTGTTGAAACAGTTAATACGTCAATGCAAGCCACTTTAGATGCAGCAGCATTAACCATGATGAATCGAAGAGGTCAAATTAAACAATGTGTCGTTGATGGCCCCCTTGCATTAGACAATGCTGTTTCCGTTGATGCAGCAAAGCAAAAGGGAATTGATTCGAAGGTAGCAGGCTATGCTGATATTATTATAGTACCATCAATTGAAGTGGGAAATGTTTTATATAAATCTTTAACTATATTTGGTAAAGCTATTGTTGGTGGAATAATTGTAGGAGCAAAAGCACCAATTATACTTACATCAAGAGCTGATTCTATTGAGAGTAAAATGCTATCTATGACGATGGCTTTAAGTACAGTTACTGTAGATTAGGAGAAGTGTACATATAAAAAAGAGGAGGCATTTTAAAATGGAATTATTCAAATATATGGAAGCGTTTGATTACGAACAGGTAGTTGTTTGTCAAGATAAAGAATCGGGACTAAAAGCCATTATTGCCATACACGATACAACATTAGGACCGGCACTTGGTGGTACAAGGATGTGGACATATGATACTGAGGAAGCTGCCTTTGAAGATGCACTAAGGTTAGCGAAAGGCATGACATATAAAAATGCAGCTGCAGGCTTAAATCTTGGTGGGGGAAAAACAGTTATTATAGGTGATCCTAGAAAAGACAAAAATGAAGCGATGTTTCGAGCATTTGGTAGATTCATTCAAGGGTTGAATGGGCGTTATATTACGGCAGAAGATGTAGGTACCACTGTGGAGGATATGGATCTTGTTTACCAAGAGACTGATTATGTAACTGGGATTTCACCAGCCTTCGGATCATCAGGAAATCCATCTCCAGTAACAGCTTATGGTGTTTATGTCGGTATGAAAGCTGCCGCAAAAGAAGCATTTGGATCTGACTCGTTAGAGGGAAAACGGGTTGCTGTTCAAGGTGTAGGTAATGTAGCATTTACATTATGTCGTCACCTTCATGAAGAAGGGGCAAAGTTAATTGTTACTGATATAAATAAAGATGCAGTTCAACGAGCTGTTGAGGAATTTGGTGCAGAAGCTGTAGATACAAATGATATTTATAGCGTAGATTGTGATATTTACTCTCCATGTGCACTTGGGGCAACAATAAATGATGAAACGATTCCTTTATTGAAGGCAAAAGTGATAGCAGGCGCTGCCAACAACCAGCTAAAAGAAACTCGTCATGGAGATATTATTCAAGAAAATGGGATTATATATGCACCTGACTATGTTATAAATTCAGGTGGTGTCATCAATGTTGCTGATGAGCTATTAGGTTATAATCGAGAACGGGCCTTAAAAAAAGTAGAAATGATTTATGATAGTATTCTTACTATATTTGAAATTTCTAAGAGAGATAAGATTCCAACTTATAAAGCTGCGGATCGCATGGCAGAAGAACGAATACAAACAATGCGTAAATCAAGAAAACAATTTTTAAGAAATGGAATGGACATATTAAGCAGAGGAAGATAATGGCGCAAGAAAGTTGCATTAGGGGGAACTGACGTGGGACAAAGAGACTATAGAATTTTAACAATTAACCCAGGATCTACTTCTACTAAGATAGGTGTATTTGACAATGAAAGAATGATAATGGAAGAAACAATCCGGCATGATAGAGAGAGTTTAAATAAATATAACTCCATTATTGAACAATATGCTTTTCGTAAACAAATGATTTTAGAAACGTTAGATAAAAATAATATGAATTTATCAAAGTTATCTGCAGTAGTAGGCAGAGGAGGCCTCCTTCGACCTATTGAAGGAGGTACGTACTTAGTAAATGAAAAAATGTTAACGGATTTAAAGGAAGGCTACTCAGGACAACATGCTTCAAATTTAGGGGGAATTCTTGCTCACGAAATAGCGACACAATTAAATATTGAAGCTTATATCGTAGACCCGGTAGTTGTGGATGAAATGGACCCAGTAGCAAGAATATCAGGATATGTAGACTTTGAACGAAAGAGTATTTTTCATGCATTAAATCAGAAGGCAGTAGCTAGACGTGTTGCAGATGAACTTGGAAGATCATACAAAGACCTTAAGTTAATTGTCGTTCATATGGGTGGCGGTATAACTGTAGGTGTACATAAATACGGCAAAGTGGTAGACGTAAACAATGGACTACATGGAGAAGGACCATTTTCACCAGAAAGAGCAGGAACTGTACCTGCTGGTGATTTAGTTTCTATGTGTTTCTCTGGTGAATATTATGCGGATGAGATAATGAAAAAAATTGTAGGTCAAGGTGGTCTAGTTGGTTATTTAGGTACGAATGATGCAGTAGAAGTAGAAAATAGGATAACTAAAGGTGATGAAAGAGCAGAAATTGTTTATCAAGCAATGGCATATCAAGTTGCTAAAGAAATTGGTTCTGCATCTACTGTTATTTCTGGCAAAGTAGATGCTATTATATTAACTGGTGGTCTTGCTTACGGAAAGCAATTTGTAGCAAAAATAATAGAAAGAATTAATTGGATCGGAAATGTTATAGTAAAACCAGGTGAAAATGAACTTCAAGCCTTGGCAGAAGGGGCTTTACGTGTATTACGAAAGGAAGAAATTGCGAAAGAATATAATTTTTAATCATTTCAAAAAGGGTTTTCCTACGTTAATCTAGAATTTAGGAGGGATAGCTATGACTAAGGAATATGACCTAGTCATAATAGGAGCTGGTACAGGCGGTTATGTAGCTGCAATTCGAGCTTCTCAGTTAGGTATGAAAGTTGCGGTTGTTGAAAAAGAAAAATTGGGGGGAACTTGCTTACACAAAGGCTGTATCCCTAGTAAAGCACTATTGAGAAGTGCTGAGGTATTTCAAACCGTGAAAAAAAGTGATGATTTTGGTATAGAAACGGAGAAACCAACCTTAAACTTCATAAAAGTACAGGAAAGAAAGCAGGGGATCGTTGACCAATTATATAAAGGTGTTCAGCATTTAATGAAGATAGGAAAGATTGATATTTATGAGGGGCATGGTCGAATATTAGGACCATCCATTTTTTCACCGTCACCTGGAACAATATCAATTGAAAATAATGATGGATCAGAGAATAATATGATTGTACCAAAGTATGTATTAATCGCTACTGGAAGTTCACCAAAGCTATTACCTGGCATAGAGTCTGACGGAGAACACATTTTAACGTCAGATGATGCGCTAGAATTAACGAAGCTACCTAAAACGATAACGATAATAGGTGGTGGTGTAATTGGTATTGAATGGGCTTCAATGCTCGCAGATTTTGGGGTTCAAGTAACTGTCCTTGAGTATTTACCGCGTATTCTTCCACTTGAAGATGAAGCTGTCTCTAAAGAAATGCAAAGGGCAATGAAGAAAAAAGGAGTAAAGATAGTAACAGGAGCAAAGGTAATACCAGAAAAACTAAAAGTACAAGGGGAAGCAGTTTCAATATCCTATGAACATAAGGATAAATTAGTTGATACAGAGTCTGAAAAAGTACTAATATCTATTGGAAGAAAAGCGAGCATTTCTGATATAGGGCTTCAGAATACAGATATTAAAATTGAAGATGGTTATATCGTTACGAACAAATACTATCAAACAAAAGAATCACATATATACGCAATTGGTGATTGCATTGGAGGCTTACAACTTGCTCATGTTGCTTCACATGAAGGGATTGCTGCTGTAGAGCATATGGCTGGAGGAAACCCACACCCAGTGAATCCAGAACTAGTAGCGAAATGCACTTATTCATCTCCGGAAGTTGCCAGTGTTGGATTGACTGAAGTGGAAGCAAAAGAAAAAGGATTTGAAGTGAAAACAGGAACTTTTTCCTTTAAGGCAATTGGTAAAGCACTAGTATACGGTGATACAACTGGATTTGTTAAGTTTATATCCGATGCAAAAACAGATGATTTATTAGGAGTCCATATGATTGGACCTCATGTTACTGATATGATTTCTGAAGCTGCTCTAGCCAAGGTTTTAGATGCAGCCCATTGGGAAGTAGGGGAAACGATTCATCCTCATCCAAGTTTATCTGAAGCTATCGGAGAAGCAGCCCTAGCAGTTGATGGGAAGGCAATTCATGGTGGATAGTGCCTTTACTTCTGAGTACAACAGAAATGTGGAGAAATAAGGAGGGGTTGATATGACAGAACAACGTCACCAACGACTAGGATTATCGGATGATGATGTACTTGAAATGTATGAAACAATGTTGTTAGCAAGAATGATTGATGAAAGAATGTGGTTATTAAATCGAGCTGGGAAAATTCCTTTTGTCATTTCCTGTCAAGGTCAAGAAGCAGCCCAAGTAGGGGCAGCGATGGCATTAAAGAAGGAGAAGGATTATGTCCTACCGTATTATCGTGATATGGGAGTTGTCTTAACCTTTGGCATGACGGCACAAGATTTAATGCTGTCAGGGTTTGCAAAGGCAGAGGATCCGAATTCTGGAGGGCGTCAAATGCCAGGGCATTTTGGTCAAAAGAAAAACCGAATAGTAACAGGTTCATCTCCAGTAACCACACAAGTTCCACATGCTGTTGGTTTTGGATTAGCTGCGAAAATGAAAAAAGAGGACTTTGTTGCATTTACTACATTTGGGGAAGGGTCATCTAATCAAGGGGATTTCCATGAAGGAATAAATTTTGCGAGTGTTCATGATCTGCCAGTTATTTTTATGTGTGAAAATAACAAATATGCAATTTCAGTACCACTAGATAAACAGCTCCGTTGTGAAAAAATTTCGGATCGAGCTATTGGATATGGAATATATGGAGAAACGGTAGATGGGAATGATCCTCTTGCTGTATATGAAGCTATATCTAATGCAAGAGAAAGAGCTATTAAAGGAGAAGGTCCAACGTTAATAGAGACAGTTTCCTATCGATTAACTCCTCATTCTAGTGATGATGATGATAGTACGTATAGAGAGAAGGCAGAAGTGGAAGCAGCGAAAAAAATAGATTCCATTATTACTTTTAGTTCCTATTTAAAAGATATTGGAGTATTAACGGAAGAAAGAGAAGAAGAAATTCGTAGTAGTCATCGGAAAATGATTGATGATGCAACAGATTATGCTGAAAAAGCTCCATATGCTGAACCTGAATCTGCATTGAAATTCGTTTATGGAGAGGAGTGAAGTAACAATGCCGATAATTTCTTATATAGAAGCTGTGACGAGTGCTATTAAAGAAGAGATGGAACGAGATGAAAGTGTTTTTGTGTTAGGTGAAGATGTAGGAGTTCGTGGTGGGGTCTTTCGAGCAACGAATGGGTTATACGAACAATTTGGTGAGCAGAGAGTAATCGATACTCCTTTAGCAGAATCAGCGATTGCTGGTGTTGGAATAGGTGCAGCTATGTATGGAATGCGTCCTATAGCTGAGATGCAATTTGCCGATTTTATTATGCCTGCTGTAAATCAAATCGTTTCTGAAGCTGCAAAAATTCGTTATCGTTCAAATAACGATTGGCATTGTCCATTAACCATAAGAGCTCCATATGGTGGTGGAGTACATGGTGCACTCTATCATTCCCAGTCTGTAGAAGCCATGTTTGCAAATATACCTGGATTAAAAATTGTCATGCCATCTACCCCTTACGATGTGAAGGGATTATTAAAATCAGCAATACGAAGCGATGATCCTGTTTTGTTTTTTGAGCATAAACGTATGTACCGTTTAATAAAAGGTGAGGTACCAGTTGAAGACTATACACTACCGATTGGGAAAGCTGATATAAAACGTGAAGGTGAAGATATAACCGTTATTACTTATGGTTTATGTGTTCACTTTGCCATGCAAGCGGCAGAAAACCTTGCGAAAGAAGGATATGAGGCACATATTCTCGATCTACGAACGGTATATCCACTAGACAAAGACGCAATTATAGAAGCTGCCAAAAAGACAGGGAAAGTATTATTAATAACTGAGGATAATAAAGAAGGAAGTATAATAAGTGAAGTATCAGCAATCATAGCAGAAAATTGTCTTTTTGATTTAGATGCTCCTATTCAACGGTTAGCTGGTCCAGATGTACCGGCAATGCCTTATGCACCAACGATGGAAAAGCATTTTATGGTAAATCCAGATAAAGTAGAAACAGCTATGAAAGAGCTTGCTGAATTTTGATGTTTACCTTCAAGGAGGTGCCAACTGAATGGCCACTAATATTACGATGCCCCAATTGGGGGAAAGTGTAACAGAGGGTACAATTACAAAATGGCTTGTAAAGCCTGGAGATGAAGTAAATAAATATGATCCAATAGCAGAAGTCATGACAGATAAAGTAAATGCAGAAATACCCTCTTCCCATGCAGGGACAATTCATGAATTAGTTGTTGCAGAGGATGAAACAATTGCTGTAGGAGAAGTTATATGTATTATGTCTGTAGCTGGAGAAACAAATGAAGAAGAAGTTCCAGGGGAGAAGACAAAACCAGACGAAGTAGAAAAGGCTGCAGAAGTAAACAAGGAAAGAGAGAATGGATCTAACAAGCGCCGCTATTCACCTGCTGTTCTAAGATTAGCCCAAGAGAATGACATAGATTTAGAGCAAGTGGAGGGTAGTGGTCGAGGTGGTAGGATTACTAGAAAGGATTTACTAGCTTTAATGGAAGCTGGAAATATACCAAAAGGACAAGGAAAAGAAAAAGGTGTAGCAATAGAGGATCAGACTGGACAGGATAGTAAGAAATCTACAGTTCAATCAACATCGTCTATTGTTACTAAAAAAGGCCGGGTAGAAGAAATACCTATAAGTGGTGTACGGAAAGCAATCGCTAATAACATGGTTAAGTCAAAGCATGAAGCCCCTCATGCTTGGATGATGATTGAGGTAGATGTGACAGATCTTGTCAATTATCGAAATAAAGTAAAAAATGATTTTTTACAAAAGGAAGAATTGAAGTTAACGTTCCTGCCATTTTTCGTAAAAGCAGCAGTAGATGCTCTTAAAGCATATCCGGAAGTAAATTCAATGTGGGCAGGAGACAAAATTATTCGTAACAAAGATGTTCACATATCTCTAGCTGTAGCCACGGAAAAGGATTTATTTGTTCCAGTTATTAAGCATGCAGATGAAAAAACAATTAAGGGATTAGCTAGGGATATTCATGAACTAGCTACAAAGTGTCGAACAAATGCATTAACTCAAGAGGATATGCAGGGGGGCACCTTTACTGTTAATAATACTGGCTCCTTTGGTTCCATCCAATCACAGCCAATTATTAATTATCCGCAAGCAGCTATTCTTTCAGTAGAATCTATTGTAAAACGTCCAGTCGTTTTAGAAAATGATGCAATTGCTATTAGACATATGGTGAATTTATGCATGTCAATTGATCACCGATTGTTAGATGGTTTGATTTGTGGTAAATTCCTAGGACACATAAAAAATAGCTTAGAAAATGTGAATGAAAAGAATACAAATATTTATTAATATATTCAATGGGCCATTTACTCTAAGGAGTACTTGGCTCTTTTTAATGAGAATAACTTGTTCCTATTCGTACATACTAATGGAAAATGTGAGAGGATGGCGTTGATTTTGAAAAAAATGATATTTTTCTTCTGTAGTTTAGTAATGATAGGAAATTTTTTCACAAGTACTATTTTGGCAGATGATTTAGATGAAAGATGTGATGAAAATGAGTGTGAAATGAATCATGAACAGGTTACACACCATCATGAGATGATAAAGGTGCATTTGCAATATTACTATGAGCTTCTTATTGAAAAGCATTCTCCTGAATTAAAAGAAGAATGGAGGGAGATTGTTAGAGATAGAGAGGCAATTCATAAAAAAATAAAAGAAATGAAAAAAGAAGGGAAAGAAATAGAGGATTGCGAAATAACGAAAGCATGGAAAGAAAAGCATAAAAGATATCAAGAGATGTTCCTTGATGCTGTAAATAAAAGAGATTCAGAAAAAATTGAATCCCTATTGCCACTATTGCTCCAGCTACATAAGCAATGGAATGAAAATCATCTAAAAATGTTAAAAGGAGAATAGGAAAAGAACAGGGCCAATGGTACAAAGAAGGGTATTAAGAGTTGGAGGTAAGGAATATAATAGTGTGAAAAATTTAATTTAACTTGCTTTTAATGGAACGCTTGGATGAATTAGTCCAAGTCCTTTCTAATTTTCGAGTTACTCATTATTGTAGTAGACAAAATTTAAGGTGTTTTTTGGTTTAAGTAATTTTGTTGCCCTGTAAAGAGTATTATTATTTTTGTTAATCGTAGTAATTCTTATTTACAAATCGTAATTTTTACGATATAATCCTCATTGGGTTTATAAAACGTAATGATTACGAAAGGGGACAGAAATTATGAAACGCATATTGATCTTATTTTCATTTATTTTTCTTTTATCAACTGTTCTTGCAGCTTGCGGACAAGATGAAGTTAATTCTAGTGAAACTGCAGACGAAACGATAAAAGTTTATACAACTTTATTTCCTTTGGAGGATTTTACAAATCGTATAGGTGGGGAATATGTTGAAGTAACAAATATTATTCCTGCTGGAACAGATGCACATTCCTTTGATCCTACAGCAAATCAAATGATTGAGATTACAGAAGGAGATTTATTTATTTATAATGGTGCAGGATTTGAAGGATTTGCTGAAACAATTAAGGATATAATTGAAGGGGATGTAGCGATACTTACTGCTTCTACTGGCATTTCTTTTATTGACTACGATCATGACCATGATCATGACAACGAAGATGATCATGGACATAATGATGATCACGGTCACAACGAAGATGATCATGGACATAATGATGATCACGGTCACAACGAAGATGATCATGGACATAATGACGATCACGGTCACAACGAAGATGATCATGGACATAATGACGATCACGGTCACAACGAAGATGATCATGGACATAATGACGATCACGGTCACAACGAAGATGATCATGGACATAATGATGATCACGGCCACAACGAAGATGACCATGGACATAACGACGATCACGGCCACAACGAAGATGACCATGGACATAATGATGATCACGGACATAACAACGAAGGTGACCATGGACATAACAACGAAGATGACCATGGACATAATGACGAACACGGACATAACAACGAAGATGACCATGGACATAACGAAGATGATGACCACGGGCATTCACATGGTGATGAAGACCCTCACATTTGGTTAGATCCACTTCGTGCAATTCAAATGGCTGAAAATATAAAAAATGCGCTAGTGGAGATTCGTCCGGATTTAGAAGAGATATTTGCCGAGAATTTTGATGCTTTAAAACACGATTTAGAAGAACTTGATCAAGAATTTTTAGAAATGAAAGGTGAAATTTCAAAGGATACTATTGTAGTTTCACATGCAGGATATGGATATTGGGATGAAAGATATGGCATTCATCAAGTTGGTATAACAGGTATTTCTCCAACGAATGAACCATCCATCAGACAAATGCAAGAAACAATGGAGTTTTTACAATCGGAAGAAATTAATTATGTAATGTTTGAGCAAAACATACAAGTTAATGTTGCTGAAACGGTACGTGAAGAAGTGGGAGCCGAAGCATTATGGTTACACAATTTAGAAACATTAATGCCTGAGGAAATTGAAGCAGGAGAAGACTATTTTAGTTTAATGAGAAAGAACTTAGAGACTTTAAGAACAGCATTACAGTAATATATAAGTAAGAGAAATTTCATTTACAGTATCCAATAAAAATTGTTTCAAAAAGAACAGACTATTCGTATGGTCTGTTCTTTTCTTTTTGTCTACTGAAAATAAAAACAGGTTCAGGAGAGGAATGCGGCGACTCCAGTGGGAATAGCGGTAGCTGAAACATTGCTCACAAAGCCAGGATGGCAGGATTACGCCGTTGTCCACAGGACGTGGGTTGCATTTAGGCGTAATTGGTCCACATGCAACGGATGAACACCCTCTAAATAGAAAATTTTCATCCCTCATGGTGCAAATCTCCATTTGCATTTGTGATCTACCCTGAAAATACGCGGTATAAAAGCAAAATGAAGTATTGACAAAAATGATTATTTTCATACCTCATGGTGCAAACTTACACTTGCATGTGTGGTCTACCCTGAAAATAGCCATACTGTAGATATACTATTTATTCGTTACGATCCACGTCCAGTGGGTAACGGTTTAACCCCTCCATCCTGTTTTGGCATCCTTCTGGGGTCTTGTATAAACAATTCCTACAATAATCAAATGCAAAAACGTGGTAAACAATATAGTTAAAGTGTAAAATGAAGATAATCGAATTATGAAAGGGTGTATTTGAAAAATGGATTTTCAAATGTTCATGAATGATGTGGTTCAAACAGCTAGAAAAGAGATGGTTGAATCTGGTTATAAAGAGTTAACGAAGCCTGAGGAAGTTGATGAAGTTTTAAGTAATCCAGGAACAACATTTGTTATGATTAATTCCGTTTGTGGATGTGCAGGAGGAATTGCAAGACCATCTGCAGCTTATATAAAAAACTTTGATGTGAAAGCTGATAACTATGTTACTGTATTTGCAGGACAGGATAAAGAAGCTACAGAACAAGCACGTTCTTACTTTAAAGGCTATCAACCATCCTCCCCATCCTTCGCATTAGTAAAAGATGGAGAAATACAAACAATGGTAGAAAGACACGAAATTGAAGGGCATGAACCCATTGAAGTTGTTCAAAAGTTAGAAAAAGCCTTTGAACAATATTTTAAATAAAATTTATTCTAAAAATGGAGGTGGAAGCCTCCTTTTTTATATGCTATAATTCAGACTTGAATAAATGAAAGATACTTAGGAGTGAATAAACGTGAATGAACTTTATAAACAAATACATATATACTTGAATATGAATGAAGAAATTGAATTTAAAGAATTTGATGCATATTATAAAAAGGTACTTGAATATTTCAATAGTAATGCAGATCAATTTGATGAAGAAACACTTTGGAGAGCATTATTTATAGCGGAAAATGTCATGTCAAATGCAGATTCAAGAGCAAAGGAAGAGAAAGGATCAGCAGCAAAGAAATATAAGAAAATTGCCCAACGGCTTTCTCTTTGGGGACAAAACTTCACAGGTAGACTTGGAGAATTAGGATATTCACAAGATCAATTAAATGAACGATTTGAAGAAATGTTTAATGATGAGGTTTGAACGGATAAAGAATGACTTGATTTTTTATAAATGAATTGTTATACTCCTATAGTACGGACGGGAAATTCGTCCGTTTTTGCGCCTATGGTGAAATGGATATCACACGAGATTTCGGCTCTCGCGTTCTGGGTTCGAATCCTGGTGGGCGCGCCATACATATAAACAGTCAAAACTCCAGTATAAAAAACTGGAGTTTTCTTTTATCATCCGTTCTATGAGGTGAAGTCATGTTTCGAATAGGATCCCGTACAATAAAGACAGCCCTAGGTGCTGCTTTGGCTATAGCAATTGCACAGTTTCTACAATTAGATTTTTATGTTTCTGCAGGAATTATTACTATTTTAAGTATCCAGAAAACTCGGAGAAAATCATTTCAACTTTCATGGATTCGACTTTCTGCCTGCTTCATTGGCCTCTTATTTGGAGTTGTATTCTTTGAACTTATTGGGTACAATCCTTTGTCACTTGGACTTTTATTACTACTATTTATCCCCACAACTGTCTTTCTAAAAATTCAAGATGGTATTGTAACTAGCTCGGTTATTATTTTACATTTATACTCAACAGGCTATGTAACGACAGATTTAATTATAAATGAACTTGCACTGATAATCATTGGGATAGTCTGCGCTTTATTAATGAATGCTTATATGCCAAGTGTGGAAAGAGACCTGCAAAAGAGGCAACAACAAGTAGAAAGGCTATATTCTAAAATATTTCATGAATTTGCAATTTATGTTCGCTATGGAGATAGGGATTGGGATGGGAAAGAAATTGCTGATGCAGCAAAATTGCTAGATGCTGCCCAAGAAATAGCAATGCAAAATTTAGATAATCACATTTTACGATATGATGATCAATATTTTCATTATTTTGAAATGAGAGGAAAGCAATTGGAAATTATTGAAAGAATGATGCCACTTCTTACCACAATAGAAGTTCAAATTAAACAAGGTGAAATGATTGGAGAATTCATGGAAGAGCTTAGTGAAGGTGTTACTCCAAAAAACACAGCTTATTTTTTTATAGAAAAGCTCGATAATATACGTGAAGTTTTTAATGAAATGCCTCTACCAAAAACAAGGATGGAATTTAAAGCTCGATCTGCCCTTTTTTATCTTGCCTATGAAATAGAACAATATTTGCTTATTAAGCAGCAATTTAAACCGATACAAAATTATTCAATTTTTAGATGAATAAAAGAGGTGCCTTCTGTAACAACTAAGAATACGAAAAAACAACTTATAGAAGGCAGTGAGAATCGTGATATCGATTATCTTATCCATTGTATTAGTTATCTCTCCCATATGGCCAATAGGGGAAAATCCACTTGTAGGTGACCCTTATTTGATAGTGAATAAAAATAGTCATGAATTAGCTTATATATTAGAGGGAGAAGTAAAACAGGTATATAGCGTTGCTACTGGAAAGGTTGATAATCAAACTCCTGAAGGGGAACATACTGTCATTGTGAAGGCTGTAAACCCTTATTATCGTAAAAAGGATATACAAGGTGGAGATAAGAATAATCCACTAGGGACACGATGGATAGGGTTTGATGCAAAAGATACAGATGGAAGAATATACGGTGTCCATGGAACGAATAATCCTGATTCTATTGGAAATGAAGTAACAATGGGATGTGTAAGGATGAAAAATGAGGATGTAGAAATACTATTTGAGGAAGTTCCTATTGGTACAAAAATTTATATTGTTTCAAGCGATGAAAGCTTTGAAGAATTAGGGAAAAAGCAAGGGGCAATAGCGAATTAAGTAAATAAAAGGATATATTTTCACATATACATTCCAAAGGGGCAGCTCTAGGGCTGCCCCTTTGTATACAAAGATAAGAATTTATTAATTTTCTAACGTTGTCGAGGAGTCAGGACAACGATGATTTAGCCGTTGCCCACAGGACGTGGGCGTTCTTAGGATAAATTGAGGCGCCATCACCTCTTGTCAAATAACCTGTCCTAATAAAAGCAAAATGCACTTTTAAATGACGAGATCATTACATTTTGGATGAGAGGGCGCCTTGCACTTTCTTATTTAATGTTTATTTTAAACAGGAAAAGATCTAAATAACACTATGCTTCGATAGCTAATCATGCACTAACAAATTACCTTTGACTATAGGACAGTTTGTCTTAGAAAAAGGCAAGACCAGTTAATACAGTACCAAAAAACATAATGGCTACCATCACATAAATAATGATTTTACGATATTTACGGGGCATGTGACTTACCTCCTTGTGATCATTACTTTTTACTATTTTACTTTTTGTATTTGATTGTGACAAGTGTATAACACAAATATTAGTATATCATATAAATCTTCCTTTGATTTCTTTTTTGAGGAATTATAAAGGATTTTTTAATGAATAAAGCGAAATATTATTTATAATATTTAATATATTTAGATAATTAAGAAAAAGGAGGGGAGAATATGGGGAAAGATCGTTCCACTGAACTTGGGACGGATCAGCAATCTGAACGAAATGAAAAAAAGACAGATGTAATAGAAAGAAAAGAACAATTTAAAACATCTTCATCCATTCCAATAGAAAGGGTTTACCTTCCTAATCAGATTAATGGAATGTACATGGAAAAGCTCGGTCTGCCCGGTCAATACCCATATACGAGAGGAATTCGAAGGACGATGTATCGTGGGCGATATTGGACGATGCGTCAATATGCTGGCTTCGGTTCAGCAAGTGAAACAAATAAGCGTTTTCGGTATTTATTGGAGCAAGGTCAATCTGGATTATCAGTAGCCTTTGACCTTCCAACTCAAATCGGTTATGACTCCGATGACCCAATGGCATTAGGAGAAGTTGGGAAAGTTGGAGTAGCTATTGATACATTAGATGATATGGAACTGTTATTTAAAGGAATCTCTCTCGATAAAGTTAGTACATCCATGACAATTAATGCTCCAGCAGCAATCCTTCTTGCTATGTATATTGTCGTGGCTGAAAAGCAAGGGGTGTCCCAAAAGAGTATAAAAGGGACGATTCAAAATGATATTTTAAAGGAATATATTGCACGAGGAACATATATTTTCCCTCCACAACCATCAATGCGGATGATTACAGATATTTTTGCCTACTGCTCAGAGCATACACCAAAGTTCAATACAATAAGTATAAGCGGATACCATATTCGTGAAGCTGGTTCAACAGCGGTTCAGGAATTAGCTTTTACTTTAGCAAATGCTATGGCCTATGTAGATGCTGCTTTAAAGACAGGATTATCAGTAGATCAAATTGCTCCAAGAATAGCATTCTTTTTCAATGGTCATAATCAATTTTTTGAAGAAATTGCGAAATTTAGAGCTGCAAGACGAATGTGGGCAAAGATAATGAAAGAAAAGTACGGTGCTGAAAAGGAAAAAAGTATGCAGCTCCGTTTCCACACACAGGTTGCAGGGTCCACTCTTACTGCACAACAGCCTGATAATAATATTGTACGAGTTGCAATACAAGCTTTAGCAGCTGTACTTGGTGGAACACAAAGCCTACACACAAATGCAAAAGATGAAGCCCTCTCCCTACCTACAGAAGAATCTGCACAAATAGCCCTTAGAACTCAGCAAATTATAGCACATGAAACAGGAGTAACAGACACGGTTGATCCTTTAGGTGGATCCTATTTTATTGAAGCACTAACAGATGAAATGGAGAAAGAAGCCACAGCATATTTGAAAGAGATTGATAAACGGGGTGGCGCTGTTTCTGCTATTGAACAACAGTATATGCAGCGAGAAATTCAGCGAAATGCATATGAAAGTAACAAAAAAGTAGAAGTGGAAGAAGATATTGTTGTAGGCGTGAACAAATACCAACTAGAAGAGGAACCGCAAACAGAGCTTTTACGCATTGATGAAGCCTTTGTGGAAGAGCAAGTAAATCGAATACAGCATATTCGCAATTCTAGAAATAATACGGAAGTAAAGAATTGTTTGGCAAACCTTAAACATGCTGCAGCTGATAGCTCTGTAAATATCATGCCTTATATTATTGCAGCGGTAAAAGAATACTGCACGGTAGGAGAAATCTGTCATGCGTTAAGAGAAGTATTCGGAGAATATTAGAGTAGCAACGGTTAGAAGGTGGAGGAGGAGCCGTATGAGAAAAATTCGTGTATTGGTAGCTAAGCCAGGCTTAGATGGTCATGATCGAGGTGCATTAATCATCTCTCAGGCTTTACGGGATGCGGGAATGGAAGTCATATATACAGGGTTAAGACAAACGCCTAAAAAAATTGTGAAGGCTGCCATTCAAGAGGATGTTGATGCTATCGGTCTTTCTAGTTTATCAGGTGCACATAATGTACTTTTTCCTGAAGTTGTAAAACTACTTAAAACGGAAAATGCAGAGGACATTCTTGTATTTGGGGGAGGGGTTATTCCGTACGAAGATATAAAAAATCTGGAACAAAATGGAATTAAAAAGATATTTACTCCAGGTACTTCTACAAAAACGATTGCTGCTTTTATTGAAAAGGCAGTTATGGAAAAAAGGAATGGTCAATTGGGTATTTTAGATCCCCCTAATGGAATTGATCATATTGGAATAGCCGTTCGTTCCATTGATGATGCATTGCTTTTTTATCGAAACCATTTTTCTATTGAAGTGGAAAAAGTGGTTGAAGTGGAATCACAGCAAGTTAAAGTAGCTTTTCTTCCTTTAACTAATTGTAAATTAGAATTATTGGAACCGCTTTCAGATGACGGTGCAATAGCAAAATTTATTAATAAGAAAGGAGAAGGTATCCACCATATTGCTTTTTCTGTGAATAGTTTACAGGATCGGTTAGATCAATTAAAAAAAGAAGGTGTTAAATTAATTAATGAAACTCCTAAAAATGGTGCAGGTGGATATCCAATTGCTTTTCTTCATCCAAAAAACGCAAATGGTGTCCTTGTGGAATTATGTGAAACACATAATAACGAAGGAGACGAATAACAATGGATATGTATGAAAAAATAAATGAACTGTATGATAAGCGAAGAAAAGTAGAGTTAGGCGGAGGAGATCAACGAATTGCAAAGCAGCATGAGAAAGGGAAACTCACAGCACGGGAACGAATTGATATATTACTAGATGAAGGAAGTTTCATAGAGTTAAATCCATTCATCGAGCATCGCTGTGATGACTTTGGAATGAGCAGTGGTTCAGCACCAGGAGAAGGTGTTGTTACTGGCTATGGAAAAGTGAATGGAAGAATAATATTTTTATTTGCTCAGGATTTTACGGTGTATGGAGGCGCCTTAGGAGAGATGCATGCAAAAAAAATCTCTCACGTCATGGATTTAGCAGTGAAAAATAAGGCTCCTTTTATAGGACTAAACGATTCAGGGGGAGCTCGTATACAAGAAGGTGTACTTTCATTAGACGGCTACGGTCACGTTTTTTATAGAAATGCCATTTATTCAGGTGTTATTCCACAAATATCTGTTATTATGGGTCCTTGTGCTGGGGGAGCTGTGTACTCTCCTGCAATTACTGATTTTGTATTCATGGTTGAAAATACAAGCCAAATGTTTATCACTGGACCTAAGGTAATTGAGACAGTAACTGGAGAGTCTATAACAGCAGAAGCATTAGGTGGTGCAAGTGTTCATGGGTCAAAAAGTGGCAATGCCCACTTTAGCTGTAAAACGGAGGAAGAAGCGTTACGAAATGTTTGTGAGCTTCTAAGCTATTTACCATCTCATCATGAGGATAGTCCTCCATCAATGTCATATGAAGGTAAGGAAAATTACTTATATGACATATTAGACTATATTCCTGTTGATTCTTCTCGTCCTTATGATGTTCGTAAAATAATCCGAGAGGTAGCAGATAAAGGTAGCTTCTTTGAGGTGCACAAAACATTTGCCAGAAATGCAGTTGTTGGTTTTGCAAGAATAAATGGAGAATCCATAGGTATTATTGCAAACCAACCGAAAGTAATGGCAGGAAGCTTAGATATTGATTCATCCGATAAAATCTCTCGCTTTATACGTTTTTGTGACTGCTTCAATATTCCGTTATTAACATTTGAAGATGTTACAGGCTTTTTCCCTGGAGTAAAACAAGAGCATGGAGGAATCATTCGTCATGGGGCAAAAATTCTGTATGCTTATTCTGAAGCTACTGTGCCTAAGATTACAGTAATTTGTCGAAAGGCTTATGGAGGGGCATACGTAGCGTTAAATAGTAAAGCTATTGGAGCTGATATTGTCTATGCATGGCCTAATGCAGAAATTGCAGTAATGGGACCTCACGGTGCAGCGAATATTATTTTTGCTAATGAAATAAATGAAAGTAAAAATCCTGATCAAATGAGATTAGAAAAGATCGAGGAATATCGAGAAAAATTTGCCAACCCATATGTTGCAGCAGCAAACGGAATGGTTGATGATGTCATTGATCCAAGAGAAACGAGAATAAAGCTAATACAGAGCTTTGACATGTTAAGAAGAAAACAAGAAAATCGACCGAAGAAAAAACATGGGAATATACCGTTGTAAGCTGTGGAGACCTAGATGAAATCATAGGTTCAATGATATAAGAGTAGCAATAAAGTTGTTCGTAACTACACTTTTGTTTAAAATACTATATGAGTATAAAACATTTATTGGAGGAACGCATTCATGATAAACGAACAACGTTTAGTAGATGAATTTTTGGAATTAGTGAAAATCGATTCTGAGACGAAATTTGAAAGAGAAATAGCTGATATTTTAAAAGGAAAATTTGCTTCTCTTGGCGTTCATGTGAAAGAAGATGATACGACAGAAGTAACTGGACATGGAGCAGGTAATCTCATTTGTACGTTGAAAGGTAATGATGGGATTGATCCAATTTATTTTACTTCTCACATGGATACGGTAGTACCTGGTGTAGGTGTTACTCCATCAATAGAAGCAGGCTATATTAAAACAGATGGCACAACAATTTTAGGTGCAGATGATAAAGCTGGTATAGCTGCAATGCTAGAAGCTATCCGTGTTTTAAAGGAACAAGCTATTAACCATGGTACTATTCAATTTATTATAACAGTTGGTGAGGAATCAGGATTAGTGGGGGCAAAAGCAATAGATAAAAATGATATTATTGCCAAGTATGGCTTTGCTTTAGATAGTGATGGGAAAGTGGGATCTTTAATCGTAGCAGCTCCAACACAATCTAAAGTAAAAGCAATCGTTCACGGTAAAACGGCTCATGCAGGAGTTGCACCAGAAAAAGGTGTGTCTGCCATTACCATTGCTTCAAAGGCTATTGCCAAAATGCCATTAGGCCGTATTGATGAAGAAACGACAGCCAATATAGGAAGATTTGAAGGCGGATCACAAACGAATATCGTCTGTGATCGAGTAGACATTTTAGCAGAAGCAAGGTCACTCTTACATGAAAAAATGGAAAAGCAAGTAACAGCAATGAAGGTAGCCTTACAAGAAGCTGCAGAAGAAATGGGTGGACGAGTGGATGTGGAAACTAAGGTAGTATATCCAGGGTTCAAGCATCAAGAAGGAGATCACGTAGTAGAAATTGCAAAGCTAGCAGTTCAAGCAATAGGAAGAAAAGCGGAACTCCTTCAAAGTGGCGGTGGTAGTGATGCTAACGTTATTGCTGGCTTCGGCATACCAACGATTAATTTGGGAATAGGCTATGAAGAAATTCATACTACAAATGAAAAGCTACCTATAGAAGAGCTTGTGAAAGCATCGGAGCTCGTAGTGGCCCTTATTATACAAGCTGCAAAATAAATCGGTTAAGGTAAAGCATTCCAACATGTTTGGGGTGCTTTTTTATATAGGTATATTATCATTTAATATAAACAGAAATAACAGTATTTGTATGGCATATTACCTATAAAGACTTAAAAACTATTAGGAAATTTATATAATGTTTAATTTTTAATAGTTTAGGGAAAAAATACCAAAAATGTAAACAAGAAATTGGTTACATATGGTAAAATGAATAAAGGACTTATCAAATTAAGGGATGTGAAATGATATGTCTTATAATGGGGATATGCATTTACTTGTAAATTATTTTAGAGGATTAAGTAAGGCAATGGAAGATGAATGGCAAAAACTAGCAAAAGGACTTGGTTTAACACAAGCAGAGCTTCATGTTATGTGGATTGTAAATTCAAAAGGGAAAATATCAGTGTCTAAAATAGCAAAGATAGGTTTGTGGGATCGTTCAACTGTCATGCAAATATTAAAAAGATTAAAGGAAAAAAACCTTATTACTGTCACCAAAGATGAAAATGACTTGCGTGTAACTCACATATCATTAACAAAGGAGGGAAAGGAAAAAAGAAATCTATCACAATTTAAAGAATCAAAATTTTTAGAGTTCCTCTGTCTATATCAAAATGAAAATAAGAGATTCATGGATGAACTCTTTAAATTTCAAAAGGAATTAAATTCTTATTTTCATGGTGATGAATTTATTGAATGGGTAGAAGAAACATCTAAGAATTATAATGAATAAATACATAATGGGAGCCATTTAGCTGGAAATAACCACTTAATGGCTATTTTTTATTGTTTTTTCGCTTACACTCTGAATGTTTTTATGTGAAACGCGTTGAATCGTTCGGATTTTACTTGAAAGCCATCAGTTTCTCTGATAAGATGTATAGCGGTCTAAGAAATTGAAACAGGGAGAGGATCTGTCATGGCCAATAATTATGATGTAATTGTTGTAGGAATGGGACCTGCAGGAATATTTACTGTTTATGAATTAACAAAAAAACGCCCAGAATTAAAAATATTATTTATTGATAAAGGACACGCCATTTATCAACGAAGATGTCCAATTAACGAGAAAAAGATTACTAAATGTCCACCACCAGCTGGAAGAAAAGAATTTACAGGATGTCTACCAGCATGTTCTATAACAAGTGGATTTGGTGGTGCTGGTGCATACTCAGATGGAAAATTTAACATTACAACAGCATTTGGCGGATGGATGCAAGATTACTTAGCCCCATCAGAGGTTTTAGAATTAATTAAATATGTAGATGAAATTAATCTAGAGCATGGAGCTCCTCATGAGTGTACGGACCCAACAACGGAAGAAGTTCGTGACATTGAAAAACGAGGAATGGGAGCTGGGTTGAAGCTGTTACGCGCGAATGTTCGTCATTTAGGGACAGAAGTGAATTTAAAAATATTAACAAGTATATATGAAACGTTAAACGAACGTGCAGAATTACGACATAGAACAGAAGTTGAAGACATTATTACGGAAACTGTTGATGACAAAATACGTGTAACAGGTGTTCGCTTGAAAAAAACTCAAGAAGAGCTTTTTGCTGATCATGTCGTTATTGTTCCAGGACGAGATGGTTCAGAATGGCTTGGAGACTTATTGAAAAAACGTGGGTATAAAATGGTGAATAACCAAGTTGATATTGGTGTTCGAGTAGAAACTTCAGATGTCATTATGGAAGAAATAAACAAACATCTATATGAAGCGAAGTTTGTTTTTAATACTTCTGTTGGGACTAAAGTAAGAACTTTTTGCTCCAATCCCTCTGGACATGTGGTTGTTGAAAATCATAGTGGTGTAATGACAGCAAATGGGCATGCATATAAAGATCCTAAGCTAGGAAGTGAAAATACAAACTTTGCTTTACTCGTATCACATACTTTTACAGAACCGTTTGATAAGCCAATATCATATGCCAAGGAAATTTCTGAACGTGCTAACGATTTATCGAGTGGATCTGTCATCGTTCAAAAATTTGGAGATATTTTAAAAGGAAGACGATCAACAGAAAAACGTATAGCAGAGGGCTTCTTAGAGCCTACTTTAAAGGAAGCTGTACCAGGTGATCTTGGCTTAGTTCTACCGTACAATACAATGAAGAGTTTAATTGAAATGATGGATGCATTAGATAAGGTAACCCCTGGAATCGCATCAGAGCATACATTATTTTATGGAGTGGAAGCAAAGTTTTACTCAGCTAGACCAATCCTCACTTCTGAATTTGAAACGGAAATATCTGGATTGTTTGCTGGAGGAGATGGTGGTGGAGTAACTCGAGGTCTTGCCCAAGCAGGGGCTAATGGGGTGCATATAGCACGTAACATCATAAAACGAAAAGAAGCAGGAAGCACAACAAAAAAAGAGCCAGCAGCAACTTATTGAAGGATGCTTATTGGCTCAATCTGACCATATTCTAAAGATTCAAGTATCATTTCTTCGGAGTAACCTATTTTTGTTGAAAGTTCTTTTATCGTTGGTGAGGGCCATTCATTTTTTGCGTATTGATCGACTACCTCGACAATTAAATATAATACTATTGTGTGGGTGGTCTCACTTCGGATGATTTCCGGCATCTTTTCGACCGCCTTTCCACGATTAGTATCTTCTATCATAACATATTTTTAAAAAATATAAAGTCTATCAATAATGACAAATATTAATAAAAGAAATACTAGTATGACACTAGTGTTTCTTTTTTTACGAATTATTTATATAATTTTTCCTAAGAAGGATAGAAGTGGACAACAAATTGGAGGGAATCATGAATCAAAAGTATAAAGGGAGAGTAATTTTTCATGTTGACATGAATAGCTTTTATGCATCTGTTGAGGCTGCATACGATCCTTCTTTGTTAGGGAAACCTGTTGTGATTGCTGGAAATGCAGAGGCTAGACGAGGGATTATCGTTACTGCCAGTTATGAGGCCCGAGCAAAAGGAATCAAAGCACCAATGCCTTTATGGGAAGCTTTAAGAAAATGCCCTGAGTTAATTGTCCGTGAGCCTAATTTCGATCGCTATCGTGCTGCATCAAAAAGTATGTTTCAGCTTTTATATAGTATAACTCCTCTAGTGGAGCCTGTATCTATTGATGAAGGATATATGGATGTAACTGACAACGATGTGAACATACCCCCTATACAATTAGCAAAGCATATTCAAGAACGTTTAAAACTAGAATTAAATTTACCTTGTAGCATTGGTATAGCACCAAATAAATTTTTGGCAAAAATGGCAAGTGACATGAAAAAGCCAATGGGAATTACGGTACTTAGGAAAAGAGAAGTAAAGGAGAAGCTATGGCCACTTCCTTCCATTGAAATGCATGGAGTTGGTAAAAAAACGGCTGATAAGTTAAGCAAATTTGGTATTTTTACGATAGGAGAAATAGCCCTATCAGATCCTGTTTTCTTACATAAACGCTTAGGCATAGGAGGACTTAGAATACATGAACGAGCAAATGGAATAGATGAACGCCCCGTTGATCCTTCAGCAGTTGAGGAATTTAAAAGTATAGGAAACTCAACTACCTTATCTAAGGATGTTACAGATGTAGCAGAGCTTCGGAAGGTAATTATGAATCTCTCTGATTCTGTTGGACGAAGACTAAGGAATAAAGGATACTACGCAGGAAATATTCAGCTTACCATTCGTTACCATGATTTTCATACTATTACGAGAAGTAGTAAGCTTTCTAATCCTATTCATTCTCATGGCGATATCTTTGATGCAGCTTGGAGGTTGTGGAGTAAGTATTGGTCCGGAGAAGCGGTACGTCTATTAGGTGTAACAGCAATGGATTTAATAGAAAAGGGGCATGCTCATAAACAATTAGATTTATTTTCATATGAAAAAGACGAAAAGGAAGATAAACTTAATCATGTTGTGGATGAGTTGAAAAATAAATTTGGAGAGAATGTATTGTTAAAAGGAACCCAGTTGCGGAAAAGTAACGATAGAAGTGACCAACTACGAGATCGGAAACGAAGAGGCACTAGTTTAGAAAAAGACTTTTTAAGAGATGGATTATTTAAAGATGACGAGGACAAATAAAACACTGAACTTGGAATAGTATTCCTTCAGTGTTTTATTATTTTATTTAACAAACTCTTTAGACAAACCGATATAAGGAAAGACAGAGTATATTAGGAGTGTTGAGCTTTGGAAGTAACAGGACAGCTTTTAAATATAAATACAACAGCTAATGGAAGCCCTCTTCAATTAAGAGAAGGTGGAACATATGACGCAAAAATTTCTTCTCGAATTTCTGATCGCGAAGCGGTGGTGTCTATAAGAGGCCAAGAAGTGAGAGCTACTTTTTCTGGAAACGTACCAGCCGAAGGGCGTGTTAGTGTTGAGGTTGTTGGGAAAACGGAAAGTGGCGTTGAACTAAAGGAAGTCAGTAATCGTAATCGAAATGAAAGTAACGAAAAAAGAAGTGGAGTAACGAAGGATAATAATATTGATCAGTTAATAAGACGTTCAGGTGAACGAAATCCTTCCCCTGAATTACGTCAATCGTTACAATACTTTCAGGATAATAATGTTTCTCTATCAAAGGAAAGTGTTAGAGAATTGAATCATTACTTGCAGAATGGACAAGGAACGAAAGATCAACGAATGGAAACGGTAGAAGCGATTGCAAGAAAACGGTTAGAACCAACTAGCTTAAAGCTACATTCTGTTCACGAAGCTCTTCATGGGAAAAAGCTACCGGAACAGATACGTGAGTTAATCCAGCAAGCTCCTCCTTCAGCTAAACAAGAAACAGGGGGATTACGATTAGGAGAAACAGTGAAGGAAGTACTAACCTCCTCCCAAGCATCCAATGAAGGGGTAAGGGAGGTCTTTAGTAGTAATGAAAATGTAGACATTAAAGGACTCCAAAGGATGGTTCAAAATGAAGGTAATTTTCTTCAAGCCCTAAATAAGGTGGAGGTGTTTATTGAAAACAGCGCCTTACCGTTAGAAATAGAACGCTTGTTAACTCAAGGAATTGAAGAAGGTAAGATGAAATTTGATCAAGGGCGAGAATTAAAAGGAAGACAAATTCTAATAGATTCTATACAGCAGACAGCAGCAATGATATCTACTGTAGCAGTAAATAATGAAAATATAGCTCAACAATACATCTCAAATGAGGTGCTACAGACAGCTGGTTTATCCTCAAAGGATATATTAGTAACAGAAGTTACCCAAAGGCTTGCTTCTGCTACGGATGAGTTTAAAGCATTCCAAAGGGATGTAACGAAGCAAATAAGTCGAGTAGAACAAATAATTCTGCAGTTTCGAACACAATCAGTTCAACAGGCCAAACCGATGCTTGAGCAAGTCATCAGACAGCTTGACAATGCACTTTTAAAAAATGATTGGATGTTATTTGCTGATATGAAGACAGAAAAGAAGGTATTACAAGCAAGTAGTCATCTAGCTGAAGGGAAAAAGCTATTAGCAAAGGGGAATTATAGTGAAGCATTAAAGGTTGTTCGTGAAGTTCAGCAATCATTAGATAAATTAATGTTTAAACCAATGAACCAAAAAATCATGCACCACTTAACCCAAGAGCAGCAATGGCGAGAGCCTCAGCCTCCTATTCATCGACTTTCCACACAATTAGATCAATCTATCCGTTCCCTT
Organism: Evansella sp. AB-P1; assembly: GCF_029688925.1. Lineage (GTDB taxonomy): Bacteria > Bacillota > Bacilli > Bacillales > Salisediminibacteriaceae > Evansella. The sequence goes on along the minus strand of NZ_JARUKY010000013.1, from coordinate 14,488 downwards.
ACTTATAACCAAGGATCAGGACGGGAGGTCTTTGAAGGACTAAGATCAATGGGGCTTAATCGTGAAGCTGAATTAGGACAACAATTAAGCGCAGGTAAAGATGATAATGGTCAACAAAGAAATATGAGAGCCCTATTACTTCAAATGATACGGAATGAAGAAGAAGGAAGTAAGCTTCAGCAACAAGCTAAACAATCACTACTAAATGTAACTGGACAGCAAATCATGAGTAGGTCTGACCATCAGCAAAACATGCAAATGCTCATGTTTCAACTTCCCATACTGTTGAAGGATGCTGCAGAAAATCTACAAGTTTTTGTTCAATCAAGAAATGAGGGAGACAAGATCGATTGGGAAAATTGTAGTTTATATTTTCTTATAAATACAAAGAAAATGGGGGAATTAGGAATTTCTATTGCAGTTACTGAACGGGCCCTTAGTGTAACGCTAAAAAATGATGAACCTCAATTTAAAAGTAAAGTAGAGCCATTAGTTAATAAATATACGGAAAGATTAAAAGAGATGGGCTTTACATTAAATGGGATTCAATTTACGAAGCTAACATCACTAGAAGAAGTAAATGCTTCTGTTTCAAAAAATAAAGATTCGGAAATGCGAGTTCCTACAATGACGAAGAAAGGATTTGACTATAAAATATGATGGTATCAAAACACTATAATCATATAAAAAGACGTGAAATAAATGGGCCATCAGCAGCTGTTATTCGTTATGATGAATCAACAAATGAAGAACCAAAAATCGTTGCACAAGGAAAAGGACATGTAGCTCAAAAAATATTAGAGCTGGCAAAAGAAAATGATATACCTATGGAAGAGGATACCGCTTTACTAGAAACGTTACTAGATATGGACTTAGGAGATAATATTCCACCACAGCTATATACGGTTATGGCAGAAATATTATTATTAATAGAAGAAATGGATCGGAAATATTAAAGATTTGACGTCACAAACCGATAATAAAATTAGGTGAAAAACAGTAGCAAATAAATGAGACTTCAAAATAGTGTACGTAGAAAAAATGGAAACAGATAAACGGAGAAGTGTGAAAAGATTGATAAAATCGATGTCATAAATATTAATTATTAAAATGGAGGTGAAGGAATTGATATCTAAGGAAGCGCTACATAAAAAAACGCCTCAAGAAATTACTTCTTTACTATACGAAGCATGCTTAAATAACCTAGAAGATGCAAAGGATGCTATCGATCAACAGAATCATGTGTTAGCAAATGAAAAGCTGCAAAAGTCTAACGACATTCTCGTACGACTTGGTGCTGGAATAAATTACGAAGCAGGTATTATTGCAGATCAATTAGATGCACTATATAACTATTTAGCTGAAAAAGTGATCGAAGCAAACATAACAAAAAATGAAGTGATTATCGAGGAAGTTATTCAACACATAGAAGCTCTTTCCTCCTCTTGGAAGGATGCAATGATAAAAAATAAAGATAGTCAACCGCAATTACTGAAGCAAAAAGCCAATGCCTACGAAAAAAATACATTATATGAGGAGAACCAATATGAAAATTAATAATAATATACAAGCATTAAATGCCTATCGAAATTTATATGATAATCAATCTAAAACTTCTAAAAACCTAGAAAAGCTTTCATCAGGTCTACGCATTAACCGAGCTGCGGATGATGCTGCAGGTCTAGCAATCTCTGAAAAAATGCGTTCACAAATTCGTGGTTTAAAGCAAGCAGAACGTAATTCATTAGATGGTGTTTCCTTAATTCAAACAGCAGAAGGAGCTATGCAAGAGGTTCATGCAATGCTCCAACGTATGAGAGAATTAGCAGTTCAAGCTTCAAATGATACGTATACAGAGGATGATCGTGAGAAAATTCAGGACGAAATTGATCATTTAATGGAAGAAATCAATAGTATTTCTGAAAAAACAGAATTTAATACGAGAAACTTATTAGGTACGGACGACAATGAAATTACGTTACAAATTGGACCGAATGAAGGTCAAACGGTAGACATAAAAATTCCTAAAATGGATACGACGGAATTAGCAATTGACGATATTGATGTAAAAGAAAGTCCACAAGACGCTATTACAAAAATTACTGATGCAATAAATGAACTCTCTGAATCCCGTGCTTCATTAGGTGCTATTCAAAACAGATTAGAGCACACGATTAATAATTTACAAATTACACACGAAAATTTAACCTCAGCAGAATCGCGAATCAGAGATGCTGATATGGCTTTAGAAATGACTGAGTTTACGAGAAACAATATTTTAAATCAATCTGCAACAGCGATGCTTGCTCAAGCGAATCAATTGCCACAAGGTGTTTTACAGCTATTACAATAATATTAAAAATGGAAGGTGGTTATCCGCTTTCCATTTTTTCGTACATGAACACAAAAATATTACTTGGTTCCTATTAAATAGTTTCATATAATAAAGATAGAGACGATACAAAAGGAGTAAAAAACATGGATGTACAAAGAATTGGGAAAACCAACTTAAATAAAATAGATCAAAAGAAGACAGGTACACAAGCTAAGATCTCTTTTCAGGAAATTATGCAAAAAGGTAGAGATAATCAAGCATATGAACGATTAGGTGTTTTATTAGGGAAAATTGAAGATCAAGGAAAAGTATTATCAGAATATAGAACGGTTGATGAACTTAGAAAATATAAGCAATTTGTTAAGGAATTTATGGATGATGCAGTACAATTAGGATTAAGTCTAGAGGAAAGAAAGGGATTTAATCGCAGAGGGAGAACGAAGGTATATAAAATTGTAAGAGAAGTAGATCGTAAGCTCTTAGATTTAACAGATGCAGTTCTGAAGGATCAGAAGAAAGCATTAGATATCCTTAAGATGGTTGGAGAAATACAAGGCCTTCTCGTAAATGTTTATGCTTAATCTCCTTTTATATAAGGAAAAATTAAAAATACGCATTTTAGTGATTGAATAATAATCAGGAGGACATAAATCGTATGTCGACATTGGTTAAAGAGAGAATACAACTGACTTACTATAACCAATCAAAGCCAGGGAATACATTTCATTCCCATTCTGAATATGAAATTTATTTTTTTCACGGTGGCAAATGTACCTATTTAATCGGAGATCAAATCTACTCTCTTTCACCAGGTGATCTAATTATTATGCACGGATTAACGTTACATTGTCCTCGTGTTTTCGAAGGAAAGGACTATATTCGTTCCACCTTACTATTTGATTCCGGTTATTTTCAAGGAATACTGAAGGGCCAAGGGATGGAATTCTTACTCGAACCATTTAAGGATCTTCAATCCTATCGACTACATCTTGGAGATAAGGATAAACAGGAGATGGAAACTCTCCTTCGTAAAATGAATGAACATAATAAAGAGGATGACGAAATATCTAATTACCGCTTACAATTTACTTTTATTGACTTACTTGCCTTTCTCTATTCTCGGTTTGAAAAAACGTTAGATACGAAGAAGGAGAATAGACCAAGGAAAGAAGAACATGTTCAACGAATTGTTTCTTTTATTGAAAAAAATTATATGGATGATATAAATTTACAAAGGCTAGAAGACGAGTTACATATGAGTAAATTTTACTTATCTAAGGTGTTTAAAGATGTTACTGGATTCACCATTTTTAACTATTTGTTTCAAAGGAGAATTAATCAAGCAAAGATAGAGTTTATCACATCTGAAGACCAAAGTATTACTGATGTTAGCTATAAAATTGGCTTTAAGCATCCTGCTCACTTTAGTAAAGTGTTTAAGCAACTAGTTGGCTACACTCCAGAACAGTATAAGAAAAATGTTGTAGCTAAAGAATCCTATTAATTAGCTTCAGAAATACACTAAGATATAAGCTGTGTAACTACAGCTTATTTTTTTATGTGCATTAGATAATAGAGCATAAAAGAACAACCACAGTTAAATGAATCCATCAATTCCTTAATGAGAACACAGTAGTTTTATCACTTTTTATTTATCATAGTATGTAGTACTTGAAAATATAAGGGAGTGGGGACAGATGAACAAGGTACGCATAGGCTTGATTGGAGTAGGGAATATGGGCTCAAATCATGCAATATACTTAGCGAATAATGAAATTGAGAATGGAGAATTGACGGCAGTATTAGATGTTAGAGATGAAAGACTCGAATGGGTAAAGGAGCATTTAGGTCAACAAATTGAAGTTTATAAAGACGAAGATGATTTTTTTCAATCGAAGAACATTGATGCAGTATTTATTGCAACACCTCACTACGATCATCCACGATTAGTTATGAAAGCATGTGAAAAAGGTTTACATGTTTTATGTGAAAAGCCAATTGGTGTATTTACAAAAAATGTACGAGAAATGAATGAATGTGCAAAGAAAAGTGGTGTCGTCTTTTCTGTCATGTACAATCAACGAACAAATCCGCTATATCAAAAAATTCGTGATCTTATCCAAACAAATGAATTAGGGGATATACGTCGAATAAATTGGATTATTACAAATTGGTACCGTTCTCAAAGCTATTATGATCAAGATGGATGGAGAGCAACTTGGGCTGGAGAAGGTGGTGGCGTCTTAATTAATCAGTGCCCTCATCAGCTTGACCTGTGGGCTTGGATGACAGATATGATGCCAAATCGTATACGAGCCTTTTGTCATTTTGGTAAGCATCGTAAAATCGAGGTGGAGGATGAAGTGACTGCTTATGCAGAATACGATAATGGTGCAACTGCTGTGTTTATTACAACGACAGGAGAAGCCCCAGGGACAAATCGTTTAGAAATTGCAGGAGATCGTGGGAAAGTTGTCGTAGAAGATAATGAATTAACTTTTTGGAGGTTAAGAGTTCCAGAATCTCAATTTAATAGAGAGTATAAAGGTGGTTTCGGGGTTCCTGAAGTTTGGAAATGTGACATTCCAATCGATGGAGTTGAAACGAAACACAAGGGAATTACGCAAAATTTTGTGGATGCTATTTTAAATGGAACAGCCCTTCTAGCTCCTGGTAAAGAAGCTATTAATGGGTTAACGCTTTCCAACGCCATGCAATTGTCAACGTGGAAGGATGATTGGGTAGACCTTCCGTTAGATGAAGAGCTATATTATGAAAAATTACAAGAAAAAATTAATGGTTCAACAATTAACAAGGAAGAAAAAAAAGAGACGTTAAATGTTGAAGGTACTTTTTAAAAAATTATACAAATCAAATTTTAATAAAGGAAAGGGTGGAGACGATGTCACAAAATGATGGAATGAACTATGCACCAAAAGGCAAACCAAATCCTGTAGTAGAAAAGGGAGAATTCAAATTCGCAGCTATTGCCTTAGACCATGGCCATATAAACGGAATGTGTAACGGATTAGTAGAAGCAGGAGCAGAGCTAAAATGGGTATATGATCCAGATCCGAAAAAAGTAGAAGCATTCGTTGAAAGGTTTCCGAATGTAACTGTTGCTTCTTCCGAAGAGGAGATTTTGAAGGATGAGGAGGTTCGTTTAATAGCTGCTGCAGCTATTCCGTCAAAACGATGTGAGCTTGGCTTAAGGGCAATGGATAATGGAAAGGACTATTTCACAGACAAAGCACCATTTACTACATTAGAACAGCTAGAACAAGCGAAAAAGAAAACAGAGGAAACAGGTTTAAAGTATATGGTTTATTATAGTGAACGACTGCACGTTGAAAGCGCTGTCTTTGCTAGTCAATTAATTGAAGAGGGAGCTATTGGTAGGGTTATTCAGGTGACAGGGTTTGGTCCTCACCGTTTAAGTGCACCTAAGCGTCCTGAGTGGTTCTTCCAAAAAGAATATTACGGAGGAATCCTTTGTGATATTGGTAGCCACCAAATTGAGCAGTTCTTGACCTTTGCTTCTTGTAAGGATGCTGAAGTGGTGCAAAGTAAGGTTGCCAATTATCATTGTAAAGAGTATCCAGAGCTTGAGGACTATGGTGATGCAACATTAGTTGGTGACAATGGTGCAACCCAATACTTTAGAGTAGACTGGTTAACACCAGATGGTTTAAGGACGTGGGGAGACGGACGAACGTTTATCCTAGGTACAGAGGGATATATTGAAATTCGGAAATATATTGATGTTGCACGAAAAAATGAACGAGATCACCTCTTTTTGGTCAATAGGGAAGGGGAAAAATACTTTTCATTAAATGGTCAAGTAGGATTTCCGTTCTTTGGACAATTAATTCTCGACTGCATGAATCGAACAGAAAATGCCATGACGCAGGAACACGCATTTAAAGCAGCAGAGCTTTGCTTAAAGGCACAAGAAAAAGCTATAAAAGTAGAATAATCTTATAATAAATCTGTTCAAATTGGTTATAAAGGGATAGGGAAAAAATGGAGGGGTCTTAGTGACGGAAATTCCTTTTTACGTAGATTTAAAGGAAAAGGTAGTTGTAATAACAGGAGGTAGTGGCGTTCTAGGAGCTGAATTTGCAAGCGCATTAGCTCAATGTGGTGCGAAGGTTGCTATTATAGGACGGGATGAAGATAAGCTTAAGGGAGTCTGTGATGAAATAGAGGAAAATGGGGGGAAGGCATTAGGGATCGTTGCTAATGTCTTAGAAAAAGAAAGCTTAGAAAGTGCACATAAAAAGGTGCTTGAGCACTTTGGACCATGCCATATTTTACTGAATGGAGCAGGGGGGAATCATCCGAAGGGGACAACGACGAAAGAGTATTTTGAACCGGGAGATTTAGAGGATGAGGAATTGCTATCTTTTTTTGACTTAGATACAGAAGGTGTTCGTCATGTGTTTGATTTGAATTTTATGGGCACATTACTTCCTTGCCAAATATTTTCAAAAGATATGATTGGTAAAAAGGGGTGTACCATTATAAATATTTCTTCCATGAATGCTTTTTCTCCTTTAACAAAAATTCCAGCCTATAGTGGTGCAAAGGCTGCTGTAAACAATTTCACGCAATGGTTAGCCGTTCATATGTCTAAGGTAGGAATTAGAGTAAATGCTATTGCACCTGGATTTTTTATTACATCGCAAAATGAAAAGCTACTGTTAGATGAAAATGGAGACTATACAGATCGTGCTGAAAAAATTATTGGACAAACACCAATGGACAGATTTGGAGAAAAAAATGAACTCGTAGGTACTCTTTTATATTTAGTTGATGCTAATGCATCTGGCTTTGTTAACGGTGTTGTCATACCAGTTGATGGAGGATTTTCTGCATACTCAGGTGTATAAAAATGGAAAAAGGAGACTGAGTGAAGGGGTCTATTACGATCTTTTATTCAGTCTTTTTTATTTTTAAATAATTTCATTGACTCTCACGTTACGTTATCCTTTATAGTAGCAATTGAAGGGAGGAGTAAGATGGTAATGAAAGTAAAGGAAGTTGCCGCATTAGTTGGTATTAGTGTTCGGACACTACATCATTATGATGAAATAGGCTTATTAACTCCAAAGGAAAAGTCAGAAGCTGGCTATCGATTTTATTCAACGGAGGACCTAGATACGCTGCAGCAAGTCTTGTTTTTTAGAGAATTAGGGATGCCCTTAAAGCAAATTAAGGAAATTATCTCTGATCCTTCCTTTGATCGAGATGAAGCTTTAATTCTCCATAAAAAAATGTTAATGGATAAGCGGGATAGGTTGGATAAGATGATTTCTACCATTGATAAAACGGTAAGCTATAAGAAGGGAGAAATTGTAATGACAGACAAAGAGAAATTTGAAGGCTTTGATTTTAGCAAAAATCCTTACGAACAAGAGGCACGAGAACGGTGGGGCAATGACGCAGTAGATGCATCAAAAATGAAATTAGGGAATATGTCAAAAGAAGAGCAAGAAAAGATGTCCCATGAAATGACTACTATTTATAAGAAACTTGCAGACCAGCGAACTGGTTCGCCAGATACAAAAGAAGCACAGGCAGCCATTAAAGAATGGTATGACTTTTTAAACAAAAATTTTAGCACCTATTCATTAGAAGCCTTTAAAGGCTTGGGACAAATGTATGTTGCTGATGAAAGATTTACAAAGAATATAGATAATATGGGTGAAGGGCTAGCTCAATTTATGTGTGATGCCATGGGTATATATGCTGACAATAATAAATCATAGAAGAGCAATTTCCCACGAATATATATATAAATTTGGTTGTTGAGAGGGAGTTATGAACCTCTCAGCTTAAGCTTACTAGATTAAGATTAAGGAGGTATTTTTAGAGCTAGAATATAAGGCTAATGCCTACTAAATGAATGAAAATGACCTAAAGAAATGATATTACTCCGATTATTTTTAGTGGGTGTTTTAAAGAATAGGAATGGTCTGGTGTAGCTCGACTTACAACCTCATAGAACAATGTAAAGCCAATAAGGACAATCCACCTACCCCAAAATTATTTATTGCATCTGTCATTTGAAAGAGTTGATTCGTAAAAATTATGAACAAATAACCTAAAAATAAGTTTGTTACGATAGTTATAGCAATTTTTTTTAGATTCATAAGGAAGTCCTCCCTCATTTTTCTTTCATTCATGATTACTAATTAGTAGGAAAAGTGGATATCACATTTTTAAATTGATATCCTGATGCAGCCTCCATTTTATAAATGGAGTTCACTGGGAATTCACTATAATATATCGATTCACCAATTAACCAAATTTTAAAATTTCTTTGTTCATTATCTGTTTTAATTTTTAAGTCATAGTTTGATTGTATATATCATAAACGTTTAAAGGATTGGATAAGGCGTTTTATAGGTGTCGCAACGAATATCTAGACCACTATCTTAGCTGGTTTTATTTCCTAGAAACCATCCACCACCGTAAAGATGATACAACAACAAGACAAATGATTGTGGAAGAGAATTTAATACTAATTATGGAAACATATGACACACTAAGATTATCAGAGTTTACTAAATAATAGTCGTTTACTTGTGAAACTATCGGCGAGCTTTACCACAATAAGTGTATTTGATTCATTACATGGATAAATGGATATGATATTATAAGGAGAAGGATAAAAATGGTGGTGATAAAATAGTATGGGAAAAATTCACTCTTCAGAAGATCTTATGAAATATATTGAGAATATGAATAGTGATAATTCTGTATTACAGTTTTCTATTCCTGGCAAAGGAAAATTTACACTTGTTTTACAGGAAGAAGATGACGAAAAATCTATACAACTTGAGGCTGAAGAAAATCCTGAACTTAAACGTATGTTAAAAGAAAGTGTAGAGCAGTATGAAAACGGACGTGGTCTATCTACTTCAGAATTATTAAATTCTCTGTCTAAAAAGGATTTCATGTAATGTATGACCGAAATGTTATATGGTCACCTGCTGTTAAGGAAAAATTTACTCTGTTTAGGAGTGAAAGGTATACACCTGAAGAGACTCTTGATTTCATCTCCCAGTTTATCATCGAAACGGAAGATTTATTAAAGAATCGAATAATTGGACAAACGTACACAGAAGAATTTGGCAAATACAAAGGGATTACAAGGGTAGTTGTTAAAAGGTTTAGAGTATATTATAAATTGATTAACAATGATGTTGTTATATTAGCTGTTCTATTTCCAAGAGAAAACTAACTAAACATTTTATAAAAGATCATATTAACAGATATGGTCTTTTCTTATGCAACCTTATATCTTTTAAGAACTTTTTTGTGAATATGTGAACTTAAGTAACTCTATGTGAGTTCAATAAGCAAAAAAATATACAATAATAGACTTCCGTAATTTGGAAGCCTATTATTGTATAAAAAATCAATATTAACCGATAACAGAGCCTAATTTTAAATAGTATAATTTGGAAAAATGATATACTAGAAATAAAGTTTATCCTGTTTCTTTCCCTATGCTTTCACTTTTCCACATCAATAGAACATCCTGGTATACTATTAATTTAATCGTACTACATAAATTACCATCTTAATCGTACAAGCACTTTTTCAATGTCATATTTCATTTTGTTTGCAACATATAACTAACAATATCGTCTATATGTGTACAGTTATTTATTGTAGATAGCCTACATTTGTCACAGTCCTTATAAAGATAAATAAAGGGGGAAAGGGTTATGTATAAATGGTTTTTAGGGTGTATAGTTATATTTATTTTATTCCTTGCAGGCTGCAATTCATCTGAATTAGATAATCGAGAAGGCCCGTCAGACTTTGATGAGTTGGCTAATTTTGAAGTACTTCAGCCAATGGATGAGACGAAGAAGGGGAATTTTATCTTTCGACTCATCAGTGAAAAGGAAGAATATAAAGAAGGGGAAGAAGTGAAGTTATATGGAGAATTGGAATACGTGGGAAGGAATGAAGAAGTAACCATTACTCATTCTGATCCTGTCATTGTATTTCCGTTGGAAGATAAGATGCGAGGTTTTTCCACCAGGTTTGGGCGAGATGACGATGCTAGTCCTACAACACTGAAACAAGGAGAACCCTATCGACAGGACTATAAGACAATGTTTGTGTATAACCCTATTGAAGACTCAGAGGAATATCTCGAATTTTTAGAGCAGTTAGATGAGCACTTTCCTGCAGGCTATTATGTTGTAAATGGTCAAGCTATTTTCAATCATGGAATATTCGGAAATGAAACGGTAATAAAAGCGCAGATTGATTTTAAAGTCGTTCCATAACATAAATAATCAATGTATCCCATTTTGTAATGAAGATTGCAATTATTACATTGAAAGTTTAATAACAATGAGGTGAGAAGATGAAACGATTTTATGTTGTATTCTTACTATTTTTTCTTGGATTATTACTGATTGGGTGTGCTTCAGACACGAATCATGAAGGGGATTTCACTACAGCAGCGCCAGGGATTACTGGGTATGTTACGAATCGAACTGTTTTCGAAAATATAGGTCCGCATGAATATATCCTTGTTGTTGCTACAGAGCCTAAATATTATGGAGAAAATGAACATTACAATGCAATGCACTTATCTAATGCTCCTGATTCGATTGAAGTTGGTGATAAAGTGGAAGTGTGGCATGGTGATGTTGACGACACGTATCCAGGTATGTCAAAAATTGAACATGTGGAGGTCATTTCTAGAGATTCACCAAAAGGAGCCCATTTAACTGAAGCACAAGCCTTAGCACAAGCATTAAAATCAACAAATAAGGAAAGGATTGTGGCTGCTACATCAATAGAGTTTGATGATAAAGAAAAGCAATGGCATTTTACGTTCAAAGTACCTAAAGAGTTTTCAGCAGAATATGAGGAAGTGGAAGTTTCAGTGAAGGATGAATTGTAAGTGTAATAACATCCACTAAGAACTATCTTTATTGTAAAATGATAAAGACCTGTCTCACTTTGAAGTAAACAGTGAGACAGGTTTCATTTAAATTAACAACAAATTTTTCAATGCTGTTCTGTTTTACATATCGTAGGTTCTACAATGTCTTTTCTTCTGTACACATTCAAAACAAATCCTAATATGGCCGAATAAAATAGAAACATACTTCCTCCATAACTGATAAATGGTAAGGATACCCCCATAATTGGTACCATTCCAAATCCCATCAGGATGTTCCAGCTAGCCGGGACAGTAAATAAGGTAGCACCGCCAATCACTAGTAATCTTCCATAAAGATCCGTTGTCTTAAAGGCATTTTTGGAGACTCGCCATATAAATAGTAACAATATGAAGCATAGGAACATTCCGAATAACCATCCGAGAGAGTGAATAAGGTAAGGGAAAGCAAAATCTGTATGTGCTTCTGGAAGATGGTTGAATGTTACATTGTTATGAAGGCCGTTACCGAACCATCCCCCTTGCGATAGTGCATCTCTAACTGCAATGTATATCCAACCAGCTCCATCTGGATCACTTTGAGGGTCTAAGAACGTGGTGAATCGATTAATATAATACCCATCCCTTGTAATAAAAATCGTTGAACTAATGAAGAGAATAGCTGTTACCATATTGGCAATTACGATCTTCATGGCTAACTTTTTTTGGACTTTTGAAAAAGCAAACATGACTATGACACAAAAAAAGTACATGATAGTAAATGCGAAATATGGAAGAGCTAAATATAGAAGGACAGGTGTCCAAAATAAAACAAACAGTAATACTTGTTTTTTCAAGCTTTTAAATTCATTTATTTTAAATAATATACTAGTCCACGCAAGAAAAAATAATAATAAACTGAGAGGTAGTGGATTAAAACTAACACCCTCAATAATAATGTACCTCGTTGCACCATTAATCTTATAGCCAAAAAGGTACGTATACAAAAGTAGAAACATAGCTATTCCATAGCTGAAAACCCAAAAATTCTTTAATTTTCTATAGTCAAAGAAAAGAAGTGCCGTAATGATAATGGCGGAAAATACGTACCAAGTGATCTGCCTCGTCATAAAATAAGAGCTTGTAGCATTCCATTCAGGAACGCCACCAATGAGAGGAAGGAAGCTAATGCCTGCGATGGTAATGAATAAAGTAATCAGGAGCCAATCCATCTTTGGTTTATGAATGCGGCTTAAATTTTCGCCAATGAGATAGGGATTTCCCATTTCCTGTATTGCCTTATCCTCAGCAGCCTCTTTATCATGTTCCCTCTCTTGATAAGTTTTGCTTAGTTCTTCTAGATGGTTTGTTAGTTCTTTTTTGATCATGCTATGGGCTTCCTTAGATTTTACTTTAGAGGTTACTTTTCTCAAGAATTCCTCAAATTTAGGCGAACTCATAAAGATGCCTCCTCAATGAGGTTCTTCAGAGAAACACCCTGTTTCGTACTTTTCTGCTTGTAGGCAATTAAATATTTTTTTCCTTTATTAGTTAATGAATAATACTTTTTTTCTTTTAGCCAGTGAGAACGTAGGAGTTCTTTGTTTTCTAGTAGATGTAAAAGTGTATAAAGCTGGCCTTCATTCTTTTGAAAACTACATTCATTTTTTTGAAAAAGCTTAGTAGAAATCTCGTAGCCATGACATGATTCATACTGAATGGTTTCTAAAACAGCTAGATATGTTTCCTCTTTCCAAGACTGAAATGGTTGCGGGGATTGCTTCCTACGTATCGTCTCTTTCACTGCATTTTTTCTTTCATTAGAAAAGGATAAATCCTTAAAAACTGTTTTTTTCATGGAAGTCTTCAAGTTATTCAGTGGATCGTTCATGAGTTAACCCTCCTCAATCATTTTGTGCTTTAATAATTCTTTTGCACGTTTCAGTCTACTTTTTAACGTATTTATATTTACGTTTGGAACCTTACTTATTTCTAATAACGTTAGTTCCTCATAGTAATGGAGAAAAACTACTTCTCTATATTTGATTGGTAAACCCATAACGGCATTTACCAATGAGTCTTCTTCACTCTTAGTAATGATCTCCTCTTCCACATGCTTCGCCTTAGAAGGGATATAATTCATCACCTTTTCATTAAGGGTTACTTTGCGGTGGTGCCAGCTTCTTAAGTAGTCTTTACAATGGTTGACAGCAATTCGATAAACCCATGTTTTTATGGATGACTGTTGATTAAATTGATCATATTTTTCAAAGCATTTTATAAATATCTCTTGTGTTAAATCCTCTGCTGTCATTCGATTTCTAACATATGTATAAACAAGATGCAGGACGCTGTCGCTATATTCATTCATTAATTGATTGATTAACAGTTTACGGTCATCTATATTCTCATCAGTCACTGCCATTTGATCTAGTTCATTCATCTATGTATCACCCCTTCCTACATTTTAGACGATACGCCCATCCTTTTGGTTGATAAAAAAACCATCATTCAAACAAATAATAGAGAATAATTAACTTGCATGGGATGACTATCCTGAAAATAAGAAAGAAGACTCGCTATTGTTCCCGCAAATGGAGGAAAAGAAGGTTTCTGGTAATATAGAAGGTCGCCAAAGAGCCTGCAAACAGGAAAAAGTGGTTTGCAGGAATATAGGAAGCACACAATAACCCTGCAAATCGGAAAAAGAGGTTTGCAGGCATATAGAAGGTCGCCAATGACCCTGCAAACAGGAAAAAGAGATTTACAGGAGTATAGAAAGTGTCCAATGATCCTGCAAATCGGAAAAGAAAGTTTGCGGTAATATAGAAGGCGCAAATGTACCCGCAAATGGAGATAAGAAGAAATGTGGGAAGGTAGTATACTTTAGTAAGAACATTTTCATCCTACATGGTAGATTTTCCCTTTATGATAGAAAGGATTAAGGAAAGAAATCTAGTTCATAAAATAAGTTTTATAAAAATTCATTTTAATGTAACCATTCGATTTCTTATTCGTCTATTCTCATACAACCAATAGGAGGTGAAGGGATGACATGGAAGGAGTTATATATTGAATACAATCAAGATGTGTATAATTACATTTTACTTATGGTTGGAAATAAAGAAACTGCTGAGGATATTACAACTATGGCACAAGAAAGCCCCTTCATTCATTGATGGGGATGAATGGTGCTAATTCTTTTTAGCTCTTCATTAGTTTATTTTGTAAGAAAC
>NZ_JARUKY010000012.1 GCF_029688925.1 Evansella sp. AB-P1 | reverse complement strand
TAACTCATGCGCCTACTCTATTGTTACATATATTTTTTGCAAGAAAAGCCTTATTCATGGAATTCGAATAATTTAGGTATGACTTTTAGGACAACTTTATTACACCTGCTCCCCTTTCCAGCGTGCAATTTCTTCTCGAACTTTTGGTGCTACTTCTGTACCAAGTAATTCTATTGCTTTCATTACATCTGCATGAGGCATGGATCCTACAGGTACGTGTAACATAAATCGTGTAATACCAACATTTTTTCGAAGGTGAATGATCTTTTGTGCCACTGTTTCTGAATCACCTACATAAAGTGCTCCTTCAAAGCTTCTTGCTTGATCAAACGCAGACCGATCATAATGACCCCATCCACGTTCACGTCCAATTACGTTCATGACGTATTGTGTCGGAGGAAAAAATTTATCTGCAGCTGTTTCGGTATCTTCAGCTACGAAACCGTGAGAATGGGAAGCTATAGGTAGCTTAGAGATGTCATGACCGGCCTGTGCTGCTGCCCGCTTATAAAGATCTACAAGAGGGGCAAATTGCATGGGACTACCACCGATAATCGCTAGAACTAATGGCAACCCCAGCTTTCCTGCTCGAATGACGGATTGCATATTGCCACCACTACCTATCCATACCGGTAAAGGATCCTGTTCAGGACGAGGATACACACCAAGGTTGTCTATTGCAGGCCGATGACCACCTCTCCAAGTCACTTTCTCCGACTCACGAATCTTCAATAACAATTCAAGTTTTTCATCAAATAACTCATCATAATCCTGTAAATTATAGCCAAACAAAGGAAAGGACTCAATAAAAGAACCGCGTCCTGCCATGATTTCTGCACGACCATTTGATATACCATCAAGTGTAGCGAATTCCTGAAATACTCGAACAGGATCTGCAGATGATAAGACTGTAACTGCACTAGTTAATCGAATACGATTTGTTTGTGATGCTGCTGCAGCTAAAACAACTGCAGGAGAAGAAGCTGCAAAATCTTCCCTATGATGCTCACCTACACCAAAAACATCTAAACCAACCTCATCTGCAAGAACTATTTCCTCTACTACGTTACGTAATCGTTGAGCATGACTAATTACCTTTCCAGTATGTACATCAGGAGTTGTCTCTACAAACGTACTAATCCCAATCTCCATTTATTATTCCTCCTTCATCTAATAAAAACTAAGTGACCACGTTAAACTTAATATCTATATTTTGAGGAATTATAATGTTGATTACAAGTATTTCAACTTACTTTTTGTTAATCTCTTACAAAACAACACAAACAAGCTATCATTATAAAAATTGAATCTTATATAGGTGTATATATACAGAGATTTTTTCCAATAATGTAAATACATTCGTTCAATTAACCAACAATACTTGCATGATTGAAAGATAAATAGGAGGCATAAATAAAATGGAACGAAAAGTTGAAATAGGGATATTTTTAGTAAGAGTAGTTGTAGGACTTATTTTTTTCATACATGGGTTTATAAAAGTGCAAGGTGGAATTGAAATTCTTGCACAATGGTTTGAAAGTATTGGTATACCTGGTTTTCTCGCATATGCTGTTACTGCTATTGAACTAATTGGTGGAATGGCAATGATTTTAGGAGTTGGGACACGAATTATTTCGGCTCTATTTGCTATTGTTATGATTGTTGCAATTGTAACGGTAAAATTTGAAGGAGGATTTACAGGAACCGAGGCTATGACTGGATATGAATTTGACCTCTTGCTTTTAGCAGTATCTATCCAGCTTGGAATATCCGGGAGTAAATTTCTTTCACTTGAAGCTTTATTAAAACGTTCTAGAGAGACAACTATTAACTGGTAAAACACAGAAAAATCCTTCAACCGTAAGGCACAATCATAAGGTTGAAGGATTTATTTATGTGATAATAGGTATTAATTTATTACTTTTTCAGCTTTTTGTTCAATAATATATTCTATATCTTTCATTCCAAAATATTCTACATAATAAACAGTATTTTTCAACCTTGCTACGAAAGCTTGCTGCGTAGAGTGACTACCTTTGCTAATCCATAATTCGTCAAAGGGGGATTCCATTTCTTCTTTAAAAGTAACATAATAAATATCTTCCTTTTCTTTCAAGAGGTTGTTCATAAAGTTTTTTGCTAACCAATCTTTTCTTATAACATATCCATAAGAACGAAGATTAGGAGTATATGCTTCAACTCCATCTTCCCAATGGACACCTGCCACTTTCACATTTTGTTGTAATTCATATTGTTTAGGGACTAAGATACTTGAATTTTCTAAATAATAATTAGTCCGATTTTTGTCATCAAACTCATGAAAAATGGGTTCATACTCTTGAGACGACTTTTTATAATCCTCCATTTGTAAGATAGGTAATTCTTGATCTGGTATTGAAGGATTAGGTATATCCGTCGTAGAATGCGTAATATTGGTAAAAACCGAAGAAATTAACAATAGAAAGATGACAAGAAAACTAGATAATATTAACTTCCTTCTAAGTATCTTACCCCTATAGTTACCTTTATTCTCTAATAAACTACCAGATTTCAATTTCCTTATTCTACTTGATAAATGAAATAATCCATTGAACATTAAAAATACTATGTAAATATAGAAAATAATGACGACTAAAGGAATAACAAAACTGTCATTTAAATAGTTACTTAATGAATTTCTATTTATTAATGAAATATTAAGCATTATTATAAGAACACTACATATTAAAATTAGAATCGCATTTCTTTTTATTGTACTTTTTAATATACTTAGCCTATCTGCATGTTCCACTGGATCTGTATGAATTTCCTCTATATCTACATTCTCGTTTTTTTCTCGAAATATATGTATGTTTTCCCACGAATCAACAAATTCCCAACCTGCTTCGTGATAAAACTCTATTTGATCTTTATTCTCTTTTTTTTCAAAAATATCACATCGGTACTTTACTTCTTTAGGTACATCTTTTTCAAAGGTTGCTGTAACCTTTCCAATTCCATGAAGCTTCCAGCCTTGACTAGCCATATCTGAAAACCAAGCCTCTTGATCCTCAATATTCCAAATATCTAAAAATAACATTTTCTTCTTTGTTTTATTCTTCATGTGACCCTCCCATATCGAATAGGAATTTACCATCGTTAACCATTTTTGAAAGACGAAGATACTCCTCTTTCAAAGCTTCCTCTCCAGTTACCGTCATTTGATATACTTTTCGTCTTCCATCAGCATCCTCAAGAAAAATAAAGTTTTGTTGTTGGAGACGTTTTAAAATTCCATATAAAGTACCAGGTCCCATCTTTACTCTGCCATTGGATAATTTTTTCACTTTATCCATTACCCCATAACCATGAAGAGGATTGGATAGAGCAAGGAGTACGTAGTACATTGCCTCTGACATAGGAGGCCCTTGAGTTTCCATCATAAATCCACCTTCCAAATGAAGAGTTACTCTCTAGTACGCGACACGATATATCGTACAACATAATATTATCATTATTTTCCATTATAAGTCAATATAAAAAGGCTTAGAACATAATCATTTGTACTAAGCCCTCAAAAATTAAGTAGTATGAAAATCTTTCCTTATACCGTTTGTTTCAATTGTTGATTTTTCAAGCAATGGGAACAAAATTTCTACTGTTGTTCCTTTCCCGACTTCACTTTCAATTATAAAAGTGCCACCGTGACTGTCTATAATTCGTTGACAGACTAAAATACCTAAGCCAGTTCCAGTTTGTTTCGTTGTATAAAAAGGCTTTCCAATTTTATCCAATATTTCCTTTGGAATTCCTATGCCTTCATCTTTTATTTTCATAGAAATAAAGTTCTTCCCTTTTTTTATGTTTATATATATTTTCCCACCATTAGGCATAGCTTCTATTGCATTTTTTAATACATTAATAAAAACCTGCTTTAATTGATTTTCTTCACAATTAATGTCAAAAACATCTCGATCATATTTACTTTGAATTTCTACATTTTTTAATAATGCTTCTGGTTGTATAAAGTTAACAACATCCACCACAATATTTTTAAGATTTTTTGAGACAAATGTTACCTTTTGTGGCTTAGATAAAAATAAAAATTCTCCAACTATTTGATTAATTCGTTCAAGCTCTTCTTCCATAATATTAACATATTCATTTGGTAACTCCTTTTTCGATAACTGAACAAAGCCTTTTAAAGAAGTTAGTGGATTCCTAATTTCATGAGCTATCCCTGCTGCTAATTGACCAATGGCATTAAGTTGGTCTGAACGATACATCATTTCCTCTAACTTTTTTGATTCCGTAACATCTTTAATTATTTCAAAAAGTCCGACTACTTCTTCATTTACAATAATAGGAACCATTTTAATTAGCACATATAGTTTATCTCCTGCTTTATTAATTACTGATATACTATATTCTTGAGGT
Source organism: Evansella sp. AB-P1 (assembly GCF_029688925.1). Lineage (GTDB taxonomy): Bacteria > Bacillota > Bacilli > Bacillales > Salisediminibacteriaceae > Evansella. Next base: position 144,032 of record NZ_JARUKY010000012.1, on the reverse strand, counting down.
AGTCCTCCTAGCGCTTTATATGTATGGTTAAATTTCTTTTCTAAATCTTCTTGCACTACAAAAGAAGATAATTCTATCTCTTTAAACTCTTCAATACTATAACCACTAAGTTTAACGATGGCTGGATTTCCATCTATGACCCTTCCTTTTGTATCAACTACAAGAATGCCGTCACTATTATTTTCAAATAAAGAGTCATATAATAGCTCTTTTTCTTTCTCCAAATTGAATGAGACTGGCAACGTTTTCATCTTCTTGTTGAATAGTATATTTTTTAATAACTCGCTAACGTAAAATCCGAAAAGTACACAGCATATGAATAAAAAAGATATTAACAAAGCATTATCTGAAAAAAAATAGAGTCCACTGAAAGTAAATATGGTAAAAAATAATAGACTGACTAATAGTGTATATAAATTCGACCACCTTTTCATTTTTACCCTCCAACAAAAACTGATGTACATATTTTATCACAAAATTATGAATTATTTTATATAACTATGACTTTTCACCTATAAATATATAGTACTTTTTTTGTTTGAATAAATAATACGTAACTACAGTAAAGCTTGTTATAAACAAATTTTAAGGGTACACCCCCACGGAAGTGAAAATTTGCACCATGGAGGATGAAATTTTTTTTCAAGGGTGGTTCATACTTTTCATTCCGTCGTTTGTATCACAAGCATCTATGCCAACTCTACTTTGCTTTACTTTACTCTGTTCGTTAATAGTGTGCTAGTAGTTCAATAACCCTAAACCTATTACTTCATTTCTCCTAATTTCTTTCTTGAACTAATTTATATTTGTATTCTTCATTTAATTTTTACACATATTTATTTAAATCTCCATTTATCTTGTTATAATATACACCTTGAAGACCAAGATCTATAAATTGTCCCCAAGTACCTTAGGGAATAATACAAAAAATTTTATGATAGTACGGGTTCAGATGTATCTATTCCTTTAACAAATAAATTTAAGATATTTCCTATTTACTATGTACTGAAAATATTATACATCTTTAATTATTAATTCGAATTAATATAATAATTTTCGATCAAAAAGTCCCACTATCCTCAAATAAAGGAAAGAAGTTGTCATTACGACAACTTCTTTCCTTTATTGAGAGTCCAACAATTTAGAATTATTTTAAGCTACATAAATCACTTATTCATTTTTCACTTTTTCTCATGCTAGTCACATATTCAAAACTTAAAAAAAGACTAATTATGATTTACACTGTACCTAAAACAAGGTGATTGACTAAATATCTCCGAACTATATTAACCTAATAAAAATACTCATAAACCTCTTCTATGTATTCTTTTAAATCTGTTGGTAGTAACGAATAATCTCTTCGGTGTAATAGTTCTTTATCAAGCTTTTCCATTTCAAGAAGATGATCTAATTCTAGTAATTCACCGTCGTAACGTTCATTTACGAATTCTTTAGCATCACGTTCCGCATAAAAAATATAAAATAGTGTATTATGTAATGCAAGCATTCGTTTCCCATTGTTCACATATGATTCTAGTATATTTATGCATTATATAATTGTATAGAACTTAAACTAAACAATTTATTAGACAACTACATTTGAAAAGAATATAAAAGATCATCATTATTTGGGGATATTCCACCAAGACGTTCATAGAGAGCTACTGCTGCTTCATTAGATTTATTTGTTATAAGAAATAATTTCTCACAATCTCTCCTCTTACAAATATGTATGAATTCTTCCATCAGTTTTTTTCCAATTCCCTTCTGGCGATATTCATGTAATACCTCTACTTGGTGCATATACATCATATTTTTCCGACCATCAAATCTCTGTAATTCATACCCATAGGCAAATCCAGCAATTTTATTATTGTTTCTATAAACAACTAAATAATTTTTTTCATCGGATAAAAACAACTGAACTTGCTCATAAGAATCTATTGTATTAAAAAATAGTTTAGTAACTTCTTTTGCCAAGTCTATGTTCTTTTCTGTTATCCTATAAATAGCCATACCATCAACTCCATCATACTTTTATGTCATATATATACATATTATAATCTTTATACTTATGCATGTATCTAATGTTTTTGAAAAGTATGTAAAGTCTATTACTATCTTATTCATTCTTACCAAACATATAATGTTTTGTTCTTATATTTGCATTTTGAACGATCCTAATTGCGATCATATTTGTTATTATCGCACTTCCTCCATAACTTATAAACAGGAATACAAGATCAGTGATTGGCATTCAGCCTACGTGTTTAAGCATTGACATAACTTTTATTGTAATAATCATGTTGTTACCTATTAGGTGGGGGTATATTGTATTGATTTGTCTAGCTATTCTTACTGATCCTTTATACAGCTAGTCATAAACCATGAATAAGATTTTTTCTATTAGTGCTTTGAGGTGGTTGTTCCATCCAACCTCTATTAACAATAATTTTAAATCCTTCCTGACCATATTTAAGAACTTCAATAATCAGCTTACTGAAATGCGCTGTGAGATCACTACGCATGGAAAGTGACAGCGAATGCCCAAGAAGAGTAACATCCATTTGATTTAGTGAATGAAATAACATAATGATGAGCCGTTCAGAGAACGGGGAAGTGGTAGAATCAGTTACTTCCATTGAAACTGGAGCAGAACCAAGAAGATCCTCTTCTAATAGAATGTCATTAAACAATTTATTCTGCTTGTCGCATATTTCTTTGCCTTTTTTAATATATTTCTTGATTTCTCCGTCTTTCACTACTTGAAGAAAACCTAAACAAAGAATAGATCCAAAATAATTCCTTACCGTGTTATAGAAAATTTCATTTAGTTCTATTGCATTTATAGGTCGCTTTTTATTGATATATCCTGAAAGCAAGGATGCATTTTTGATGTATTCCACTTTTTTAGGATAGTTGATCATGGGTGGACGATCATATATCCCTTTTTCTAACATTAATGTAGCAGATTCATTAAACAAATCTGTTGATCCTTGTAAGCAATTCGTAAAAAATTCACGAACATCCATTCTTGCAACAGCTGCTGTTATAAAAGAGTAATTTACCATTGCCATCCGACTCATCGAATATACAAAACTTAGCGAAAATAAGTCATGAAAAAGAGGAGGTGCTGATAAATCAACATCTTTTTCAGAAAAACCATGTGGTATGGGGATATTCTCCATTCGAAAAAATTCTTCTATACGTTTAATATGAAATTGAGAAAAATCCAAAGATTTCTTTAATATTGGTAATATTTCTTCATCCTTGTTATGTTGTTTTAAATGTTTCAAAAAGCATATGGCCATACTTTCTTGCATATAAACTGTCCATAGTCCTCCTATTTCCGTACTCGATAGTCGTTTATTGCTCTCTTTCATACTTTCCCCACCTTAATTAATTCCAATATGTAAGATTTACTCGATAATAACCGAAACATTTAAGTCTTCATCGATAAAATTAATTTTAACTAAAAAACTTGTTTTTATCCTAATTTTATATATAGCAAAATAAATTTATTCTATCAAATTTTTAATCCATCTTATATTGAGTTAATTTGATAATTGCCTATACGGAATCTAGAACATGAACATTTATCAACAAATTAGATTTTAATACAAATTCCTCTTCAAACGTATCAACAAATTCTTATGTATGAAATTCAGAAAGTTTTTGTTTATAAAAATCTCAAAAGGTTGAAACTCTATTTTTACTCATATATCTGGCTTCAATAAAAGTAAACAAAATAATAAAACAAGTAAAATAATAAAGAGTAATCAACTAACTTAAATCCTGATTGTCGATCATTCATCTTTATTCACCAACACTATTCCTTTAAAAATACTAAATATAAAACAGAAAAAGGAACAAATATCCAAAATAACTTAGATGGATTCGTAGCTTAAAAAATTTTGAGATTTTCCAATTAAAAATGACTCAGTAAAGGTACTGAGCCATTTTAGGATATTTTCATTTTTGAAATTAATCATTCACTCAAAAAATTCACCCTTCTCGCCATCCTAAATATCGAACTTCTTCCCCGTTAACAATTGCAATATAAATATCACCCTTTTCACGAGGTTCATATATTTTAGTACCTAAAGGTAACTTTGATGCAGTTCCATTAACAAAATCCTTACCAGAAATAGACTGATGGTTTATTTCAAGTACTTCATCACCTAAAGTAAGATCTAATTGCTTTACCCAATCAATATCCTCTGCATAAACGTAAACAACGTCATGAAAAACGAAAATATCATCTTCATTACTAGCTAACACATCTTCTGCTGTTGGATTTCTTGTTGTGTAAACTCCACTATCTCCCGTTTCACTTTCTGTATCCGGTGTACAACTAGCTAATAATATAAAGAAACTTATAAAAATTACAAATTTCACCATATGAATATTCTCCTTTATTCATTAGACGAAAGATATAGAGTAAAGTTGCAAATATTTAATAATAAGTTTTATTAAGGTAGACCACCCATGCAAGCGAAGTTTTGCACCATGAAGGATGAAAATTAATTTTAATCCAATTGGAATGAGTGGAATCCCACGAGACACCTGCGGGAAAAGCAACAGGTGAAGATCCCGCACTTCGACGCAGTGTGCGAAGTGTGAAGCTGAGGCGTTGCCCACGGTAAAGAAGACTCTGTGAAGCATGAACAGATGTCGCACTTATGCCTGTGGTGAAAGCGAAGTGGTGTGGAACGAATGATTAAATCTGACCTTTATTTGCTAATACTATTAATTTTGATATCAGCTATTTTCAGGGTAGATGCCACCTTTTTCTTATATGATATAAGGCGAATATAAGTTGTTTAAGGATAACGTATCTATTCATATACCTTAAAATCAACTTGTGCTTCAATTTGATAATGTTTTTTTTCTTGTACACCTGTACTATCTTCAAGATAAAAATCTGCAACACCATTCACAATATAATACCCGGTTGGAAAGTCTTCTCTAGATAAAAAATCTTGCATAAACCTGATATAATCTTGAGGATCTCGATCTACAGCAAATCCACCACTTTTAGCATATTCCTCTCGATAGGGTACTCCTTGTTGTAGAGTTGTTATATTTCCAACATCGTTAACTGCAAATCCGATATTATACTCCCTTACCTTTTCCTCCAAATTGAAAATGATCTCAGAAGAAGAGTGAAGAATTTCTACTGCCCCTTCTTCACCTACATACTCAATTTCACCGTATAGTTTTACTTCTTCCCCTTCACTATACTCTTCTTTTTCACTAACAAGACGAAATATAAATTCATCCTCAATCGTTTCATCTGTCGTTTGTTCTACATCGTAACGATCTACATCAGTGTTCTCCGTGGTTTCAGTATTGCATCCTGACAAAAACAAAATACCAAGAGCAATGGCTACGTTAATAAATTTAATCACGGAAAATCCTCCTTTACTAATAAGACGAAATAAAACTTAATTAAGTTTCATAAAGTATAGAAGCTACAATTCTACTTTTACTTTCTCACCCATCTTGTTAATAACCAATTTATTTTGTGTTTTTTTTCTCCAAAAATATTGTAAAGTAAAAGACTACTACCATGGAAACAACGGTAATAGAAAATATATATCGATAATCTAGATCCAGTTGAAATACTACATCATTTAAGATAACAGTAAATAAATAAATGACGAAAACGGAAATATATGCATTCCGAAATGCTTTAAGTTTTATTCGATCTTGATCATTTTGTTTTGAATTCATCAACATTACTCCCAACCGCCACTACATTTTTTCTGGTGCCTTTAATCCCAATAATCGTAACCCTTCTTTTATCACAATTGTTACTGATTTTACTAATGATAATCTATTTTGTTGCTGACCGTCATCATTTAAAATTTTCACATGACTATAATATTTATTAAAGTCCTGACATAAATCTATTAAGTACTTTGCAATGTAAGACGGTTCAGATTGATAATAGCTTTTTTCAATAATTGTTGGAAACTCCATTAAACTTTTTACTACGTGCCAACTATATGGATCATCAAGTCCTTTTACTTCTTCCACATTCTCCTCAATATTTCTTTTTTTAAGAATAGAGCATGCTCGTGCATGTGTATATTGAACATAAGGACCTGTTGTCCCTTCAAAACGAAGCATATCTTCTAAAGAAAACTCCACGTTATTTTGTCTTTCATTTTTTAGGTCATGAAAAATGATAGCACCAATACCCACCATATTTGCAACATCCTCTTTGTTTTCTAAATGTGGGTTTTTGTTTTCAATATTTTCCTTTGCTAGTGCAATTGCGTCTATTATAACTTCTTCTAAAAGAACAATCTTTCCTTTTCTTGTAGACATTTTTTTACCTTCTTTTAAAATAAACCCGAATGGAATATGCTCCATTCCTTTTGCCCATTCATACCCCATTTTTTCTAGAACAGAAAAAACTTGCTTGAAATGTAAGCTTTGCTCGTGTCCCACAACATACAAAGCTTTTTCAAAATGATATTCTTCTTTTCTATAAATTGCTGCAGTTAAATCTCTCGTAGCATATAATGTAGCTCCATCAGATTTTGTAATCAAGCAAGGAGGGTAAGCATATTCCTCTAAAGTAACTACTTCGGCCCCTTCTGAAATAGAAAGAAGCTGATTTTCCTTTAATTTATTGACGGTTCCTTCCATCTTATCATTATAAAAGGCTTCACCTTGGTAGGAATCAAAGTGAACATCTAACAGCTCGTATATTTTAGAAAATTCTTGTAATGATTCATCTCTAAACCATTGCCATAGACTATGAGCTTCTTCATCTCCATCCTCTAGCTTTCTAAACCAAAGTCGTGCATCCTCTTCTAAGCTAGTGTTATGTTCTGCTTCTTTATGGAATTGCACATAAAGGTTTAACAATTCAGTAATAGTTTTTTGTTTTATTCGTTTCTCGTCACCCCATAGTTTGTAAGCTGCGATTAGCTTTCCAAACTGCGTTCCCCAGTCTCCAAGGTGGTTTATTTTAACTGCGTTATATCCACATTTTTCCACAAGGTTTGCAATGGCATTTCCTATTACAGTAGATCTTAAATGTCCCATGGAAAATGGTTTTGCAATATTGGGAGAAGAGAAATCGATAACGATATTTTTACCATTCCCTATCTTTTGTGTACCATAATTATCTCCAGCTTGTAAAATAGTTTTGATGGTATTTACACTTACAACTTCCTTGTTTAAAAAAACATTGACGTAAGGACCATCTGCTACAACATTTTCAAATAGAGGATTTTTTATTTTATCCGATAAAGACTTTGCTATAACTTGAGGTGATTTTCTTTTCATCTTAGCTAACGAAAAACAAGGAAATGCCAAGTCCCCTTGCCATTTGATTACAGCCAATGAAATGTACCACTAGTGACATAGTTCTTACCATCGAATGACAAAGAATGTACCAGTAAGTGACAGAGAGTTTACCACTTTACCTTCTGTATAATTAGTGAGCACACCTAAGGGTGTGTCATTATTTATGTAGGAGGTATTTTTTGTATGATTCATTACCGAAAGATATTGGATTGCACGATGAGGGGATCAGTCTCAGGGGCATTGCCGCCAGTACAGGTCACTCTCGTCAAAAAGTAACAGAGGTGATTGACCTAGCTGAAAAGAAGGGATTAGTTTTTCCGTTAGAGGAAGAATTAATGATGGATAAATGGAATGATGAGTTTCTTTTTCCTGAGAAATCTTTGGAGGCTTCTGGCCGTCAAGCATTGAATTTTGATTATATTCATGAAGAGTTGGCTAAGCCCAATGTAACACTTTCTCTTCTTCATCATGAGTATGAAGCTGAATGTAGAGTGAATCAAAAGATTCCATACTCGTATCGTAGTTTTTTGCGTCACTACAGTAAGTACGCCGACAAGTACAAAGCCACATTGCGTATTCGCAGAAAACCAGGTGAAATAATGGAAGTTGATTGGGCAGGATCTACTGCCTTCATCATTGATAGAGATAATGGGGAGAAGGTTAAAGCGTATGTTTTCGTTGCGACACTGCCGTGCAGTCAATTCTCCTATGCGGAAGCAACCCTATCGATGGATTCCCATTCATGGATTACTGCTCACAATAATGCTTATAAGTATTTTGGTGGCTCAACACAAATTATAGTACCAGATAATCTGAAAACGAGTGTGACAAAGCATACCACACGTGAATTGATTTTAAATCCAACTTATAGAGAGATGGCAGATTACTATAACACTGTTGTGATGCCTGCACGAGTTCGTACTCCGAAAGATAAGGCAAGTGTTGAAGGGTATGTTGGGGTAATTTCAACATGGATTATTGCGGCATTAAGAAATACACATTGCTTCAGTATCGATGAATTGAACGAAGAAGTTTGGAAGAAATTAGATGAATTCAATCAGCGCCCTTTTACTCGGAAAAAAGGGTCTCGTTTGTCGGCATTTGAAGAAGAGGAGAAATTCGCCTTTTCTCCCCTTCCGATAGCACCTTATAAAATGTCTCAATGGAAAAAGACGACAATAGGTCCTAACTATCATCTTTCTATCGATAGCATGTTTTATTCGGTACCATACGAATATATTAACCGAGAAGTCGAGGTCAAGATTACTGAAAACCTCATTGAAGTCTTTTTTAATCATATGCGTGTGGCATCACATAAACGATTATATGGGAAATTTGGACAATCTTCCACCACTCATGACCATATGCCTGACAATCATAAGTTGTACGTGGGTCAGACGCCAGACGCTGCCGTTGAATGGGCTGAAAGAATCGGGGAATCCACCTTGAGTGTCATACGATATCTTTTAGATACTTCACTTAATGAAAAACAGGCGTTACAGTCCATATTTTTATTGAAGAAGTCTGAACGTCGTTACACAAAATATGAAATTGAACGTGCATGTAAAATGGTAACTTCTATGACTAAAAGACCAACGGTCAAAAGTATTCAAACGATCTTAAAGAACAACAAAAAGAATGATGCCGAGCAAGAATTGAAACGTCAAACAGATATCAGCAAAAGTAACTATGGCTTCACACGTGGAGCTTCTTACTATGGGGGAACGGATAAATGATGAATGAACAAACATTAACCAAACTAAACGAAATGAAATTAAGTGGAATGGTGGAAGCCTATAAGGAGCAATCCATGAATAAAGAGTTTCAGAAGATGAGTTTTGAAGAACGTTTTAGTTTACTCATTGATTTAGAATATTCCCGTCGTAAAAGTAATAAGCTTCAACGATTGATTAAAACAGCAACTTTTTTAAATTCAAATGCTTGTATTGAGGATTTGGAATATCACGAGGATCGAAAACTAGATAAGAGTTTGATATTAAAACTGGCCAGCGGTAGCTATATCCATGACAGTCACAATATCATTTTGAAAGGTCCTACTGGTTTAGGGAAGTCCTTCTTAGCTACTGCTTTTGGGATATCTGCTTGTCGTCAATTCTACAATGTTAAATACATTCGATTACCGGAATTGTTGGATGAGCTGTCTCTCGCAAAACTAGCTGCGGATGGAAGCTATCGAAAATTGATTAAAAAATATACGAAACTAGATTTACTCATCCTTGATGAATGGTTACTGACAGATCTATCAACGGATGAAGCAGCAATCCTATTAGAAATCACAGAATCCAAATTGACCCTAGTGTTTGTATGTAAATCAAAGCTTTTGAGTGTTTATGGAAAAGAGCCCTTACCTTATACCTTATTGGGAAATGAAACAATTGCGGAGGCTATTCTAAAAACGGTATGGGCAAAAATTTTTGTGGATCAAGTGATCATTGTGGCTCAAAATCAAGTGATCGCAAAACACACACGTTCCTACGAAAAACAATCAAGGGTGCCCATGCGTTTCAGGCTTCTGATATACCTGATATATTCAGAAGGTTCCATCGAAAGATGAGAGAGCAAGAAGGAGCCATAGGCGATTGGAAGATTATTCGTCTTTTACTCCTCCACAGAGAGATTGGATTGGAAAAGTTAACATAAGCCTTAATAGAGTCTTAGAAAACACAAGTATACCGATGTGAAGTGGTTCATGAAATGATCCAAAAACTAACCAATAATACTAATAAGATTCATAGTCTTTCAACAGAGAGAACACCAACGAGTTTACTAGATTATAAAATTTAAAAGGCTAACGTAGCAAAATACGGTCTACTCACAGTTGGGGTACAGTTCAAATCAACCTTGTACCCGAAAAAGAACATTAATAAGTATTAGCTTTCAAAATACTGATCGCAGGTATATTTGTGACTTTTCAGTAAATATGGTGTTAATGACGTGTAGCTTTTAAGTGTAACAACTTTTATTCATCATAAATTTTTAGGTGATGAGTTGAAATGAAAAAAATATTCTCATTCAGTTATTGACGCTAAAAACTCCTCAACCCCCTCGAGACCACTATCATTAAGTAACTTAAGTAATTGACTTCCTATTATTGCTATATCGGATTTACCTATTAAGAAGTCTATGTCCTTTTTATTCTGGATTCCAAAGCCTAATCCTAATGGTTTTTCGGAAATTTTCTTACAATTATTCAAGAACTCTGCTGTATTAACGTCAAAATTTGTCTTGTAACCTGTAACACCTTTTCTAGCAACACAATATAAAAAACCACCCGTTGTTTCCGAAAGATATCTTAATCTATGTTTTGGAGTATAAGATGTAGCTAAAAATATGGGATCAATTTTATATTTCTTGGACAAACAGACATAATCTTCACTTTGTTCAGGAAGTGCATCTGGAATAATAAACCCTTTAACTCCAGATTCTTTTGAAAGTTTCACAAACCTTTCAATGCCTATACTATACATAACATTATAGTAAGTCATGAAAATCAAAGGGATTCCAAAATCTTCATAGACTTTTTTTGCAAAATTCACACATTCTTTTACTGTGGTACTAGACATTAGAGCTTCTTGATTTGCCTTTAAGAACAAAGGTCCATCAGCAAGAGGCTCTGAAAAAGGAATTTGTAATTCAATTAAATCAATATTGTATTTTGCGAAGAGCTTAATCATTTCATAGTTAGTTTCAAAATCAGGGTACCCTAACACTTGATGGGCCATTATTAAAATGCTTTTGTCCTTTTTTCTTTTATTTATATATTCAGTTAGACTCATACTGCAAGCTTCTCCTTTTTATAAATTCTATCCACTCTTTATCAAATAGAGCTTCAGCTATGTTAAATATATCCTTATCTCCTCTACCCGATAAATTGATTACTATAATATCATCTTTATTAGTTTTATCAATTTCTTCAAAAGCCTTTGCAAACGCATGAGTAGATTCCAATGCAGGTATAATTCCCTCCAATTTTACTAGTAAAGTAAATGCTTTTATAACATCATCATCTGTTGAAGCAGAAAATTTAACCCTATTTTCATTAAATAAATCTGCAAGTATAGGTGAAACACCAACATAATCTAAACCAGCTGCTATACTATGCGTTTTTAGCATTTGACCATCATCATTTTGTAGAAAAATTGTTTTATATCCTTGGGCAATCCCAACTTTTCCTTTTTTATATGCAATACGGGAAGCGTGCTGTTCACTATTAGGGCCTCTTCCACCCGCTTCAACCCCAATTAATTCTACTTCTTTCTCTTCTATAAAATCATTAAATATACCAATAGCATTAGATCCTCCACCAACACAGGCATAGATTTTATTGGGGAATCTTCCCTCTGACTTAAGAATTTGTTCTTTTAATTCTTTACCTATAATAGATTGGAAATGTGTTACCATTTCCGGGAAAGGTGCTGGTCCACAAGCTGTTCCTAAAACATAATGAGTTGTGTCAAAATTACTTACCCAATCTCTAAGAGCTTCATTTATCGCATCTTTCAAGGTTCCAGAACCATGTTCAACTGGTACAACTTCAGCACCTAATTGTTTCATCCAAAATACATTAGGGTATTGCCTTTCAACATCTACAGCACCCATATATATGGTAGCCTTAATTCCAAGCATTGCAGCCATAATTGAAGTTGCTACACCATGTTGACCAGCACCTGTTTCTGCTATTACTCTTTCCTTACCCATACGTTTTGTTAAGAGTCCTTGCCCAATCACGTTATTAAATTTATGAGCACCAGTATGATTTAGGTCTTCTCTTTTAATATAAATCTTTGCTTTCGAAAAATGTTCAGTTAATCGTGATGCATAAGTAAGCGGAGTTGCACGCGTTGAGTAATTACTCAATAAACGTGAATACTCATTCCAAAATTCACCATCACTCTTGATTTTATTAAATTCTACTTTTAATTCATTAATTACAGGATGTAGTATTTCTGGTATGAAAGATCCTCCAAATTGTCCAAAAAAGTCCTCATTTGTCATAAAAGTCCTCCTGATTGTAACATGTATAATAGTATTATATATTTATGATATTTAGTTTTCAAATTTTTTTGAAATTAATCTATTAATTCTTGTTGTAAAAATATTTTATAAGACTACAAATAATTCAATTAAAGAATTCGGAATAGTTAAAACAACAACATTACAGTAACCTATTACAGCTTGATAATATTTCACCTTGATTTGTTTGTTTTTTTGTAATCGAAAAAGGTGTTTTCTTCTGGATAGAAGCCTCTTCTATAAGTCCCCTGGCAATTTCATTGGTTACTAGAGAGTCTGTCATAGATCAAAATAAGCTCACTATAAAAAAGATGCTGAATGAATAATTCGAATAAAAAATGGGATATGAACCAATAAATGGAAACTCAGAAGAACGTGTTTCTACACTCGAAAAATTAAATGCCGAGTTGACGGCAATAATATCATGGTATAAAGAACAATTCGGTATACCAGAAAAGACACCTATAGATCTTAAATGAAATTATCTCTCTTTAATCAGGCAGAGTCTCTCAAAATAAACAAGTTGAAGAAACAAGCTTAGAAGAAGTATCAGCACTGTCTAGAATTTTTCATTAAAACTGTCAGTGAGAGGGGAAACGTCCCTAACACGATTTTAGAAAAAATTTATCTTTTTATCGCTAAAAATCTTAAATTAAAGACATTGAAAGAAACAAACATTTTCCAAAGTTTTCAGTAATTTCTCCGAGGTATTTAAAGAGAAAACTTTTAAAACAAATCAAAAAACGTTTCTTAACCACGTGGTTTTTGGAAATGTACGTGTATCATATAATTTAGTGAAGAGACATTTTTTAAGGGTCATTGTACATTACATTATCCAATCCTTTTGATCTATTAATTGAAATAAAGTACTTACTAAAACTAATTCCTCCCATTCGGTTATATATACGTCACATTGTTTAAGTTGATAGAACACCGTTTGCCAATTTTTATAAGAAATATCTTGTAAGTTTATTAAGTCATATAAAATTTCCCATAGTAATTTGTACTTGAATACCTCCATAAATTTATATTTTTCGGTGAAAATATTTTCATTAAATTCTAAGTATAAATTCTTTATTTTATTTAAAGTATTTTCTAACTCTTTAAGACTTAGGTGTCTTGTTCCTTGTATATTTTGTTGACGGTTAAGACCTTCATTAACAACTTTTTGTATTTCTAAGATAGTCTCTTCGCTTTTGTTAGTATTTAATAATACTATTGAAATTAATCTATGTAAAAATTGTAAATATAATGTTGCAAACAAATTATAATAATAGCGATTTTTTGTTAAATATCCAGAAAAATAATAATTTTTTATATCGTGTATACTTAACCCTACATTTTTTTGTGTTTGGATTTCAGGTATTATATTTAAAGCTCTAGTTACTTTGTCCATACTAAAAAATGGGCTTAAATCTCTTATAAGATGAACAACATCATCAGGAGTGTGTATTAAATTTAACAATCCGTTAACTGAAGGTAACCTAGAACGCAATGTGTATTGTTCAGCAATACTAGGTAATCTATATCCTTTTATTTCTTTTAATTTTTCTAAGGTAGTAATTTCAAGTTCTTTTTTGGGACAAACTAATAAAGCACCTATGGGTCCTTTGGTGTACCTTTGTTCTATCAACCACCATCTAAAAAATTTAGGGATGCTCTCTGGTATAAATTCAGCTAAATGTTCTTCATTAAACCTATCTATAATAGCAGCATCTATGACTACTATCTCATAATCTTTTAAATAAGTTAATATGTCATCTATTATACCTAACTTAAAACTTTCTGGAGCTATTAAGACTAAACCTAATTGATTTAAATTATTTAACTGATTATTTGATAAATTTTTAATAAATTCATTATAATAATCTTTATAAAAAAGTAACTTATTCATCCTATTTAACAATTCTAGCTTAGAATTCATATAACACCTCGTATATTTTATTGTTAATTTTATGAGCATATATTGAGAAAATTTCTAAATAGTTTAATGTGATTATCGTTATAGGTAAATTGAGTTTTAACAAATTCGAAAATCTCTGAATAATCTTTTATATAACCTTCCTCAATTAATCTATTAACATTTTCCTTATCGCATAACCATTGTCTAAGTGTTTCTACTTTAATATCAGGATGAAATTGAACACAATATAAGTTGTCAATTCGAAAGGCTTGACATGGACTTCTTTTATTTTTTACTAATATTTCCGCTTTTTTCGGTGGAATAATAATATCATGTGTATGTGCAGACTGAATCTCAAAAAAATCAGAAAAGCCTTCAAAAAATTTGGATCTTTTTCCTTCCTTAGTTAATTGTAGACATATAGTTCCAATTTCTCTAATCTCATTTTTTTTTACAGTAGCTCCAAATAAATCACCTATTAACTGATGTGCCATGCAGATCCCTAACAATGGTACTTTTCTGTATTTATAAACACTTAGTACAAAATTCCGAAGAGATTTAACCCAATAAACATTTTCATTATATGAAGTAAAAGAACCAAACACTACTATTCCTGAGTAATTTTTAATACTTATATTTGGAAATTCTTTATCTGTTACAGGATATATTACATCAATGTTTACTCTATACTTTTTATTGGAAGCTTGATAAATAATATCCTGAAAATCCGTTAATATATCTATATGATCATTTTTTAAAATATCTACAACTAAAAGATTAATAGGCCTCATAAAGTTCACCCACTTATCTTATTTTTACTTTTTTTAAGCCGTCCACTATTATATCTTTTAGGTTACTATAATCTTCTATACCGACAGATAATCGCATCATACCAGGAGTCACTGTTAGTGTTTCTACGTTAAAAAAGCTTTTTATATGAACTAGAGTTGTATTTACCGAACCTAGAGATAGAGAATAATGCAATTCATTACTAACAGCTATTACAAAGTCTTCACATGCCTTAAATTGAGATTCTGGAGTACTTCCTTTAAATTCAAACATTATTACTGCACCATAAGGTTCATTCTCAGCATTCCATTCCAACCCTGGGTACCTTACATTATTTATCTTTTCACTTTTCATAAATATATCTTTCACCAATAAATGAGCATTTTGGCATTGCTTCATAAACCTTAAAGGAAATGTTTTTGATTTTTCATTTAAACTAAAAGCATTCTCTGGACTAATAACCTGACCCGTATTTTTTCGATACTGTCTAACTTCAGTTTCAATATTTTTATCATTTCCACTTATAATACCTGCCATTAAACTATTATGCCCAGATATATACTTTGTAGCACTATATACAACCATATCAACCCCAAAATCAAGGGGATTTAATAACATAGATGTTGCAATTGTATTGTCAACTACAACCTTGACTCCGTATTTATTACAAATATTCGTTAGTTGTGGGATATCTGCCGTAATAAGATATGGGTTTGATATACTTTCTAAAAATAACACCTTAGGACGTTGTACGTTTATCACTTCTTCAACCTTTATTAGATCAAAATCCCCACTTAATTCAGGATCGATCCAGACAATACGTATTCCCCTTCTTGTTAGAACTCTGTTAACATATGATCTAGTCCCACTATAAATTTGGTTCAAAAAGGCCCACGGTTTATTATCTGATGAAGTTTGATACACAGATAATGCTATATCTATTGCTGACATACCAGAAGGTGTAAGAACTGACCAAACTGTACCAAACATAATACTTAGTTGTTTTTCAACTTCATATATTGTTTGGTTTTCATGTCTTGAATACACTCCCTTAACAAATGTATCATTATTTTTAGTAACAATATTATTTGCCTCAGTAATGCTAGTAAATCTATAACCGACTTCTTTGAATATAGGTATTTCTTTAATATATTTTTTTCTAGTCATTTTTTTCTTCAATCCTTATTTTTTGAAGGAAGATCAGTATCAGCTTTAAATAATGTTGTGAGAATCACTAATCTTTCCCACTCTGAAATTTTCAATCCACTAAGCTCCAAAATTTTAATGAAATCTATCCAGTTATAATATGAAGCCGTTTGGTAGTTTAAAAAGAATAAAAATGCTGTATACAAACTTTCTAACTCTGAATTTATCTGCAGTTCATTATTATTTTTACATTTTATTAATTGCTTTTGATCCTCTATTATATCTAAAAAAGTCTCAAGTAACTGATTCCTTTTTAATTTAATTACACTTTGATCGTAGCCTTTGTTTGCAAGTCTTAGTAGAGTTTTTATTATTTCATTATCTGTACTACTACTCAAAATTCTTAGTATACGTTGTTGGATATTGAAGTAAATTTGAAAAAAGCTTCCACTGTCTTGTATAGCACTTTGGTAACCTCTTAAATAATTTGTCTCTATTTCCTCACTAGTAATATAACATCGCTTACCTAATTTAATTTCCTCACTTTTTTCAATTGCCTTGATAATATTAATATGATCAAAAAATATTTTTCCTTCCCTTAATACAAAAGCACTATTATGTGATGTGTGTACTAGATTTAAAATACCATTTATAGATGGAAGAGTGGCTCTTAAAGAATTAGATTCTGCAAAATAAGGAATTCTATACCCCTTTACTTTAGCAAGTTTTTCAGGAATAGTACTTTTTATATTGTACTTACTGCCTACTAACAAAGCACAAACAGGACCAAATCTGAATCGTTTCTCAATTAACCACCATCGAAAATCACTACTAATATACTTAGGTGTATATGGTTTAATAGGTGGTAAATATAAACGTGATAAATCCTCATCTGATAATTTGTTAATTATGTTAATGTCAAGGACTACTAAATCATTAAATTCAAGAAATTTAATAACCCTATTTGTAATGCCTAATGCAAAACTTTCAGGAGCAATTAAAACAAGTCCTATTTGATCTATTTTTGTAAGTATGTTTTGATTACAAGATTGTATAAAATCATTACACTCCTCTAAGTTATCAGTGAACTCTAAAAATTGTTGTATAAGAACTTCTTTTTTCATATAAGTACCTTCCTTTTTCGACTGAAAGATAGGAAAGAGTCGAGTCGACTCTTTTACTATTAATCTAACTCTATCCCGTATTCCTTAAAACTTTCGATATATTTTTCATGTAAATGATAGGTATGGTTAAATTGCTCCATTCTATCTAAAAGACCAAATATGTCTTCATCTCTTGCAGAAAGTTTATCCATATTTTCTTTTATAAATGAGATTATTCTTTCCTTTTTTTCTTCTTCCATATTTTCTATAGCAGACTTCAAATACCCTCCTGGTCCAACTTTAACTTCGGTTGAGGTAAAGTATCCACTTGTTGCTACAGCTTCTATTTGAGTTGGTAAAGATACACGACAATTTGGAAAGACCCATACTTTAGATTTAGGACAAGCCAAAAAGTAAAGTGCAGATATATAGGAAAAATAAGGTTCAATAGATTCATGATCTATTGGACGGTTATCTGTATCCTTAGTAGTTATTGTATTCCATGTAGGCATGCCTATTATCACTGGATTACTTTCATCTATTGAGTAATTATTAATAAAGTGTTTCGCATGACATATGGTTGCTAAAATTTCAAAGGCTAAATTTTCATTAAAACCGATCATTGTACCAAGTGCAACTTGTAAACCAGCTTTATAGGCTCTATCTTGAGATTGAAGTCGAAATGTGAACCCATCTCCTTGTTTAACAATTTTGAAACTGTCTGTTATTCCAAACGCTTTTGGACCTGCTACTATACTTTTATTATAAAGTTCTTTGCTATATGTTTCTTGCCACGTTATCACTCCATCTGCACCAATTTTTTTTAAATGTTGATATTGTTTGTCAGTTAGTGCCATTGTACAAATAATTATTCTTCCTTTAATTCCTGGGGGAAACATTTTCCTGACTTCTTTTATTAATATTGGTAACTTATCCCGAACAAACTCAATGTCGTCTCCTCCAACAAGTTCTATAGTATAAATACCTTTATTAATCAAATACTTTATTTGTTCTAATATTAATTCTTTTGGCATGCGGAGCCTGTTCATACTTTTATTAGAAGCTCTCCACCCACAAAACACACAGTCTGACATACAAAAGTTGGATACTTCAACAGGTGCCATTGTATGAACTTTCTTTCCAAACACTTCTTCTCTTAGTTTTTGTGAAACTTTGAGAACTTTACTCTTAATTTTGTTAAATTCGGATGATCCAATTGCATTTATTAAACTGTTGATTTCACTTAAGTTTAGTTCCCTAGTTTTAGCTTCATTGATTATTTGTTCAACATCACTGATAGCCGGTATTTGACTGTTTGATACAATTTCATTTATTAAATTAACTGGTACTTCAAAATTTTTTGATTGTGACATTTTATATCCTCCAACGTTTCAATTTCATTTTCTTATTCCCGTCGTAATCCAAATACATAATAAAAGCTTTTTTGTTTTTTATGAATTAATAAACTTTCCTTAAATAATTTAATATGTGTATTAATATCGATAAAAGATTCTATAGCATAAGTACCTTTAACATCTTCGAATTCATATTTATGTGAGTCGAGCCACAAATTAAAACTATTATAGTCAAAGTGTAAATCCCCCAACATAATTAGGCCATTACTCGCAGTTATCTCTGCCATTTTTTCGCTAGCAAGTTTCTTATCATAAATATTTAAATGGTGATGAACATATGGAGCAACAGTTATATCAAATAGCCCTAGTTTATTCGTAATATCAGTTATAGAACCAGGTATTATAGTTGCATTTTTTAGAATGCGTTTATACTCTTGGGAAGAAAAACTTTCTGAAAATCCACAATCTCTTTCAGCCCTTTCAGACAGTTCAAAATCGCCGGCTATAGTTCTTTTTAAAGGCTCTAAAAGTAGATCATAAATATATATTTTTGTTTTATTCAATAATCCAACTTTCTTTAATTTATTTAAGAAAAAATATGTTGAGATAGAGCCAAGAGAAGCTCCTAAAAAGATAATCTTAATTTGATCTTTATTCATAAAATAAGAAGATTCACTGTATAAGCTTTCTTCAAAGCAATCCGCTAGTTCCCTTTGTACCTCTATTCTTTTTTTCCAGTCTGGGTGACTAGTATCAAAAGAACTTTTCCATCCCTCAAAACGTGATATTGAAGATTCGATATATGCTCTTGAGTCTATGAATGGTAATAAGTCAAATTCTTCTTTTTTTAAATAATAGTTTTTAATTCCAGTATTATCCATACTCATAATATCTTCTCCTTTGATGTTGTTTCATTACTTTGTTTAGTATATAAAAGCTTTCCTCAATCTCTTCTTTATTTATAATTAATGGTGGAAAGAAACCTATTCTATTTCCTTTAAAATGCACTATTAAACCTTCTTCTAAAAGGTCTAAATAAATCTTGTATACATATTTTACATGTAATGGATCCTTTTTTTGTTTGTCTGAAATAAATTCAATCATAAACATTAACCCTATACCCCTTACATCTCCTACAAAATCATATTCTTTAAGCTTCTGACAAATTTTTAATAAATAATCTCCAACAAACAGAGAATTTTCTACTAATTGATCACGTATAAGTATGTTTATTGTTGCTATACCAGCAGCACAAGAAGAAGGATTTCCTGACTGGGAAGTACCGTGAGTTAGAACCTCATCTTTTTCAAAATACCTTTGGTGAATTTCTCCACTTACTAGTAATGCCCCTAAAGGTAAATAACCACTATTAATACCTTTTGATAACACCATCATATCAGGTGTAATTTCCCAGTGATTAGATCCAAACAATTTTCCAGTTCGCCCAAAACCAGTTGCTGATTCATCCATGATCAGTAAGATATTGTATCGATCACAAATTTCAACAATCTTTTCAAAGTAATTTTTTGGAGGTATTATTAAGCCACCAGCCCCTAATATAGGCTCAATTAACAATGCAGCTATGGTTTCAGGATCTTCTTTTAAAATTGTAGTTTCTATATGTGAAGCACAATAGATATCGCAGCTTGGATATTCTAAATTAAACGGACACCTATAACAATACGGGGAATCTACATAAAGAAAACCTGGTACTATTGGTTTGTATATTTCGTGTTCTTTACCTCTGTATACTCCACTGGCAGAAAACGATCCGTATGTGGTGCCGTGAAAGGAATCTTTTAAGGCTATTATTTTATTTTTATTATCATATCCTTCAAGTTTAAAATATTGTCTAGCTATTTTAATAGATGCTTCAATCGCTTCCGATCCGGAATTTGTTAAGAGCACCTTTTCTAATCTCGGAGGAGCTATATTAACAAGCTTGTCTGCTAATTTTTTAGCTACGTTATTTGTCATGCCAAACATTGAACAATATGCTAATTCTTTCATTTGTTTATAAACTGCATCTACAATTTCAGTGTTTCCTAGACCACAGATTAAGGAAAGTCCGCTAAACCCATTTATATAACTCTTGCCATTCACATCTTTAATATATATTCCTTCTCCTTCTATAATTTCAATACCATTATTTAATAAATCTTTTATATTTATAAAAGGATGCCATAGTGTGTATTCTTCATTATTTAATTTCATTTAACCACTCCAAAATACTTAGGGTAGTAACTAACTTTTTTTGCAATAATATACCCGTATCCAATTAATGGAGAGGTTAGCTCTGTTTTAAGGACTTTAAAGCTATTCTCATTTAATAGTGATATCCAATCATTCATAGAAAGCATATATTCACCATCACTATAAATTATCTTTCTTAATATTTGGACATCTTTTATAGCATGTTTATAGCACCTATTATCAAAACAGTTGCATATCTTTTTTAGATAAACATTACATATATTTTCAATATTCTCCTTTGAACTTATATTTAATGTGTCTAAAAAAGTTTCCCCAATAACCAAAACTCCATTATCTGTCAATACATTTCTACACTTTTCAATAGCTTCTGACTTTTTATCATGAGGGATATGATGCAGACTCATTATAGAGAAAATCTTGTCATATTCCCTATATAAATTCGATTTTAGGAAATCATCCTCTATAGTCTTTATTTCGAAGTTATAATCATTCTTTCTATCATTAATTTTTTGTAACATTTTATGGGATAAATCTAGACAATCTACATTTTTTGCTTGTGTTATTAAATCTAGTAATTTTCCATCCCCAGAGCCAATATCTAAAATAGTATCCTCACTACTCATTTTAATAGGTTCAAAAATTTGTTTTAAAAGTTTTTTATGGTCAGGTAAATTAGGAAGTTCATATGCTTCATCCGACCAAGTATTAAAAAAGGTTTCCTCGTCTTCTATTTCTTTAAATGCATAATCCATTAAATCTTTGTTACTTATGTTTAATCCTGAATAATCTAAAAATTTATCAATTGTATCTTGTATTAACCTTTTTTTATAAGAGTCTTCTACACCCTTCGTAGTAAAAGGTGGTATAAGATCAAAAATATCACTCATTTTACTACAATTTTTATTAACTTCCGAAAACTTTTCCTCATTTAAATTTTTATAAACTTTTTTTAATACTTTATGTTCGTTACGTAACGCAAAGTTTGGAATAATTACTGTATTAAAGTTATATTCTTTTAATTCCTCCATTAAATTAGGTGTTTCAATATAAGCAGTTGGAATAGAGACTAACGAAATATTGTTTGGAAAAATTTTGTAAAACTCTGTAGAGAAGTTTTTAAGAGTGTCTATTTCATTTTTTTTGTGATGAAAGGCAACCATATCAAATGGTGTATCTAATTCTTTTAAAGTTTTCAAGTAATCAATCGTTTCATTTAGGGGTTCACCACAAATATTATTTTCTAACCTAAGACATATTAAGACGTTTTTACTTGATTCTGATATAACTTTGATTTTCTTAGATAATGTGTTTGGTTCCTCTATATTTTCCTTAGTTATTTCTTTAAATGAATTTTCTTTTTTTCCAGTTTTAATATTTTGTATACACGCTAATGCAATCTTAGAGGATAATGAGCTAAAGTAACGTCTCATATCATTGAGTTCTTTGGTGAATCCAGTATCACAATCTACAAATAGATTCATTGTGGGTACTGTTTTATTTATCCTATCTATAAAATAATAAAAATCGCTAAAATCAATTGACTCATCATCAGTTTCACCTAGGAGTGCAGAAAGTTCAAAACTACTAAACCAAGCATTATTTATATTATTCTCTCTTAATAGAAGAGCCCTAAAAGGAGTACAAGCACCGTAAGCAACAATTTGTTCATTTCGTTTTAACATACTGAGTACTTTCCCACCCGGCGTATCAATATCAATTTCTTTTCCACCTGGAGATTTTAAAGTGTTTTTATTAGATACTTTCAAATGGCTTTTGAAACTTAAATTGTTACTAGGTAGTTTTTCTATTCTTTCACGATATTCATTTAAAATATATTCTTCTGTTATTTTATTAAATGAAGCTCTTTTCCGTTCAAAAGGCAGTATAGGAAATGTTCCATCATGATAGACGGCTGATTCCTTAATCATATTCTTAAAACTTACCAAATTAGATTTGTATGTATCTTTATCTTTTATTCTTAGTGCGATAATTGTTGTTGAAAAATCAATTTTATTAAAGTTTTGTAATAAATTAAATATCTCTGCAGGCAAGAGGTTACCAAACCCCTTATAATTTTGTTTAGCACCAAAAGGTAATATAAACCCATTAAAATTGCCTTTTGAATCAAAAAGATCCTTTGTTGACTTAGGAGTTTTATAATTGTGTGTTAACAAAGATAAAGGATCAAAAGTCTTTTTTTCATTCATTTTTAGTTGCAATATTTCACCATTAGTGGTTGAAGCCATAGTTGTATCAAAAATCACATGCTCTCCCTGAGGACCAGGAAAACCCCAAGCATATGCATTAGTTCCAACAACTGGAGAGATGTAATTAACTTTTTTTTCTGGGTTAATAGGAGCTGTCACCCTATTTGGGGATTTTGAAGTTATATAGCATATAATATTATCATCATTAAATATGCTAGCATATTCTGCTAAGCAATTAGTAGGATACATATTGTTTATATTGCAAAATACCATATCATTTATTTCCAATTCTTTCTTAATGTCATTTATGATTGTCTTAATGGCATAATATCCTACGGAGCAATTTCCATCATAAAGCATGTAACCTTTATTTTTATAATTTAAAATTGGTTCTTTATTTGGTTCAACAAGGTTATTCTTAATTAGATGTTCTACGAAACCACTAAAAATCCTATTGAACCCGTGACTTTTTACACCATGTCTTTCAGCAAACATTAATGAAGAGAATATTGCTTCAGATTCTTTTAAATTATAACCTAGAGTTAATAAATATCCTTCGAGCTTTTCTTTCATTTTTACACCTCTTTTATCTTTTATCTCATATCAATAATAAGATCACTGCCAATTTTAAATCACAGTTTGGAATTAGTAATTACTAGAAATATGTTAAATAGGTAGGCTGGAATTGCGAATGATTGATTAAGTCATAGATGCTAGCAATCTCTTATAAATTAATATATATCTTATGGATAATATTTGTATTACTCTTCACAATTTATCTTTTGAAAATTAACTATGAAAATTCACTCCCTTTATAAAATTTTGAATTAACTAAATAATAGAAATTCTTTTTTATAGTAGTTCACTTAATTTCCAATGTCAACCATAATTTAATATAAATTACTAAAATGGAAATACACTAAATTTTTGTTGTCTTTTCCCAATGCATTAATTGACAGTTTTGGTTAAATACACTATATTAGTTTTGTTGTTTCAAATTAATCTATTTATTCTTTGCTTGAATAATCTTTCAATCTATTTTTGAAAATTTTTATCTAGCGGACATTTTGGAAAGCGTTCTCATTTAAATCACCTTACTCTTTGTTTAAGGAAGGAATGAAACAGATATAGTGTATTTTGAACTTATTAAAAAATCATTTATGGAAAAATTCACATACCGTGTCAATTCTTACATTTTTATTTTGGGAACTTTACTGAGTTTATTTATATTAATGAGTGTGTGGTCAACGCTATATCGTGGACGTGAAGAAGTAAATGGAGTCCAATTTGACGATATGGTAGCCTATGTAATCGTGAATGCAATTATTGGGGGATTAATTTATTCGGAGATTCATACTAATATCGGAAAGAGAATAGTGGATGGATCTATATCTCTTGACTTTATAAAACCAGTAAACTTTAAGGCCTATATGTTTTCCATTCAATTAGGTGAAAATTTATTTCGTATAATTTTCAATATTGTTCCTGCTTGTTTATTTGTTATTTTTATTTGGGGGTTTACATTGCCGGAAACACCACATCAAATGATATTATTTTTATTTGCTTTAATAAACGGGGTTATTCTATTTTTCTACTTTAATTTTATTTTGGGTTTATTAGTTTTTTGGTTTCATTCTCCATTTTTTGTTGACTGGGTTACCAAAGCATTTTTTCAATTATTTGCAGGAACTGTCGTTCCTCTTTGGTTTTACCCTGAATTTCTATATAAAATCAGCTTATTTTTACCTTTTCGATTAATTACCTATGAACCAATTACAATTTATGTAGGGCAAACTTCACTTGCAGAATCATGGTGGATTATCTTTCAACAGTTTATATGGATTATTGTATTTTATCTTTTAAATAAATGGTTTTGGAACAAATCACAAACAATTGTAAATATACATGGGGGATGATTATGGAATATGTTGGATTATATTGTCAATTTATTCAAATTAAGTTAAAGTCCATGGTGGAATACAGGGGTGCTTTTTTAATGAATTTTTTTGCAAAAAGCATTGTATTCTCTACAGAGTTTATATTAATTTGGATAATGATCTATCAATTTCAGAATATTGCAGGTTGGGGACAATATGAAGTTATGTTGTTACATGCTTTAAATATAGGATCTTATTCATTAGCTGGATTTTTCCTGTTTCACCCTTTTACAAAGCTTGGTCAACATATTCAGTCTGGGGACTTTGATGAGGTTTTAACGCGACCTTTAAACCCATTTTTTTATCTGATTTCAAGGGAATTTAGCACTGGATATTTTGCTAATGTAGTTGTAGCATTTTCGATTTTTGTTTTCTGTATACATATATTAGAAATACGTTTACAAGGACTAGATATATTATTTCTTTTAATAACGATTTTAGGCGCAACTTTGATTCAAGGTGCCGCATTTATTATAAGTGGAACAGTCGCATTTTGGATAGTACAAAATAAATTTTTAATGGAATTTTTTATGTTTCAAACTCGAGGTTTCATCAAGTATCCAATTTCAGCCTATAACAAGGTAATTCAAATTATATTAACATTTATTATTCCTTATGCTTTTATAAACTTTTAGCCTTCTCAATACTTTATAGAGAAAGATGATTTTTTAATGTTCAATTCATTTTTTCAATTTTTAACACCTATAGTTGGGATTTTATTGTTTATCATAGCATACCTATTTTGGAGATTAGGACTTAAACACTATAAAAGTACTGGATCATAGGGAGGACATAAAATGGCTTTAATAGAGGTTAACAACGTCTCAAAAGATTTTCTTGTATATAAACGAAAAAGGGGATTTTTAAATTCATTAAAATCCTTAATTATACGTGATTTTGAAATAAAAAATGCTGCGAAAGATATTAATTTTAGCATTGATCGTGGAGAATTGGTGGGGTATATTGGGGCCAATGGAGCTGGGAAATCGACAACAATTAAAATGTTAAGTGGTATCCTTACACCTACAGAGGGAAACATTACGGTTGATGGACGTATACCTTATCAAGACCGAAAGGAAAATGCTTTACGGATGGGTGTAGTTTTTGGTCAGCGATCTCATTTATTTTGGGATCTACCAATGGTTGATACCTTCGATCTTTATAAGAAAATGTATAAAATTGATGATATAACATTCAAACATAATTTGGAATTTTTTATTGAACTGTTGGAGATGAAAGAATTTTTAAACAGGCCTGTCCGACAACTTAGTTTGGGACAAAAAATGAGGGCAAATTTAGCCATTGCTTTTCTTCATGATCCTGAAATTGTTTACCTTGACGAACCAACCATAGGGCTTGATGTACTTGTAAAAAGTAAAATTCGACGTTTTATTAAAGAAGTAAATAGAGAAAAAAAGACAACCCTAATTTTAACAACTCACGATATGGATGATATTGAAGAAATCTGTAATCGTTTAATTATGATTGATGAAGGTAAAATATTATACGACGGATCATTAACTAATTTTAAAACCCAATTTGGGAATGAATATGTGTTGACAATAGATTTTGCAGAAGAAAATATTAAAATTACTGATTCACGTTTTCAATTAGTAAAGGATCAAGGGAAACGTAAGTCTTTTTCAATTAAAAGAAGTGTGATAAATCCATCCGAGGCTATTACCTTAATTGTTCGCCAACATGATATCACAGATATCAAAATAAATGAAGTTAAAGTAGAGGATATTGTTAAAAATTTGTATATGGAGGGTTTTTATGGAAAATAAAGCAGGACATGAATTAGATATTCTAAAATGGGCAGCAGGTGGTATGCAGGATATTTCAAAAATACATAAAATAAATGAACAAAAATTATTAGATTTAATATTTCATCATAGGTTAGCTGGACGCTTATTGGAAAAATTACAACAAATATATGTGCAATGGACTAGCGAAAACTTGTTGATTCAATTAAATATTCAATGTCAAGAAGCAAGTAAAAACTTAAAGAATAGAATTTCTTTAATGAACGAAATTAATGAATCCATCCCAACAAGAAAAAAACCAATTATTCTTAAAGGATTTACAGATTACTTCTTAACTAGAGAGAGTTCTTTTATTAGAAGGAGTAAAGATATAGATATTGTGTATGATGACTTGGAACTTTTAAAAGAAACCTTAATAAAAATAGGGTTTAAAAGGATAGAAAATTCAGCTTCGCACGAAGAAGGAAATTATTATAGAGGAGATATGTGGATTGATGTCCACAAAGTATTTCCGATTAGGAAATACCCAAAAGAATTGGAAAATATAACCCCTTATAACCCTGGTGATAAAGGTTATATTGATAGTTTTCAGCAGGGTATTATGAATTTTGAAGAGAAGCATCTAATATATAATGAGCTAAATAATTATGTTACAGAACAAGATGGATTTAACATTTTAAATATTCATGCAGCTGTTTTAATCAGTTGTTTACACCTTTTTAGAAATTTCACAAAGTTTTCGGGGAAAGAATTATGTATAAATCTTTCAGAGATTGCAAGTGTACAAGAATTAGTAGATCAACCTCAATTTATTCCTAGTCAATTTGAAGGAATTGTAAAAAAATACAGATGTGAGGATTCTGTTAAATTTGTCTGCCATTTATTAAATGAGTATTTATTGTATGTACCCGATAAATTAGAATCGTTCATGGATACAAAAAAAAATATTATGATTAACAAATCAATGATCGGTATATGGGGTTTTTTCGAAAAAGAAGATGACCTTATTACTTTTCACAATAAAGAATTAGAAATGCATAGGTTGTTTAAAAAAATAGAAATAAACAAACTTAAAATAAACAAGAAATGTAATGATTTTACGAGCTATAATTACTCTAAAAATTTAAAAGCAATAATTCAAGTTTCGGATAATTACACTCCAATTCAACAAGAAACTTTTAATGTGTATGGAGAATATGATGATGAATACTTATATATTGGACTAAAAATTAAGAAGGATAAATATAAATTTAATACATTAGAATTCCGAAGCTACTTTAGGCACCCAAACAATACTTCTATTGTAACAAACGTTAACACTCTATGGAACACAAAGTCAGAGTATTGCGAAATTCTCCACAGACACGATATTAAGGATATCTTAACTATAAATTCAATAGATAATATAGCAATTGTTGTTGAAATAAACAGTGAAAATCAAAATTCAAAAAAGATGAATAAAATAGTTCCTCTTATGCTTCACTATATAAATTAGTGATACTGTGTCAAGAAAATGGACACATAAAATTGAGATTTTTCTCGCAACCCCTACCGCGCTTCGCTTGCTTCCTTCTATGTGAAGTTAAGGGAACCTCCCTTAACTTCACATAGAAGCTGATGGTTTGTATAGCCCTCTTCTATTAATGAAGCATTAATCTGTAGGGCTTTTTTATTCATTGGTAAATACATTGGCGTAGCGTGGTAAAATCCTTGTCATTCGGTGGTAAAAAACATGGCGTAGATGGTAAATTCGAGTGGCGGTAATCACCATTCAAATTTTGGTTTTTCAATTAGTTTCTTTACTGTGTTCACATCCAATGCACCATCTAATTGCAATGTAATTTCTTCTGCATATGTCTTAATAAGTTCCATTTCCATCCACCTTTCTTTTAAAAGAAATAAAAAAACTCGCCTCTATTCATAAGAGACGAGATTACCCGCGGTACCACTCTGTTTGTTCAATTTGAACCTACTTTTACACATTGATAACGGGAATTACCCGACTAAACCCTACTTAGAATTTCAGGCAGTTTCTCAGAAGTGCGCTTCATTATGAGGTGTCTATTAGGCTTCCACCATCCCTAACTCGCTTAAAAACAACGTCATAATTACTCTCTTCATCATAGAATCAGCTATAGTTAATTTGGAATTATAAACCATTAATGATGAATAATCAATAGATAATATTTGCTATTTAAAAAATTGTTGTTGACTTTCAATTTCTTTTCTAATTCCTAAAGGGCTTAATCACCTTTGTTAAATCAATATTTAGTTATCTTTTCCGTTTCCTAAGAGGTATTGTTTAGTTATTCCTATGGATTGATATCCTGTACCAATTGCTTGTAGCCAACCACCGATCACCTCTAATGTTTGTCCACGTCTTTCTTCACCTAAAATTGTACTATAAACAACACCAATTCCCTCTAGTGCTGCTCCAATAGACTGAACAATATTACCATCCACTAAGCCACGATGTTCTTCCAATCTTCCATTAGCTGAAATAAGAGAACCTAATGATTGAAAGATATCTCCAACTACTTCTATTTTTCCAGCTTCTAAAATATCTGTTATTGAATCTTGTAGCATCTGGTATTCTGCAATGGCATTAGAAATGGTTCCTGCAGCTTGAATCCAGTTTCCAAATTCCACTTCTACACTAACAGTTTCTGATGATGCTTGTATTATATTTCCTAATCCTTGGATGCTATTTCCTAAAACACCAAGACCTAAGCCAATATCATTGTCATTGTCGCCAACTAATTGTTTTGTTTCTCCTATAGCAGCAATTACTGTCCCAACATGCTCAACCCAGTTTCCAATAAGATCCAAATGATCCGACATACTGGATCGCCACCTTCAACATATCGATATACCGTATCATATTCATGAAGAAAAGGATTGATAGTAATACTTAACTTAAATGTGCTTTTACACACTAAACCCAAATAAACGAAACAAAAAATAAAAATACCACTCAATAAATTAAAAGAAAATATAAATAATGACCCAATTCCTGTTAGGGATGTATTAGAGGAAATTGTCCCTATTATAAACATAATACATCCTATTTCTTCCATTCTTTTTTTGAAAAAAATACGATGTTTTCTTTTTCCAATATTTGTCTCCTCTTAACAGGTGCTACCAAATACTTCTACCTGAGTTAATAGCATGCAAACATCAACTACGTGGACCAATTAGCCTTTTATCAGTATTGCAACAACACTAAATGCAACACCGATTCCAAAGGAAATAATTCCTCCATTTAAAAACTTAATTATTTTCTTGCTAACATCATCATGAATTACTTCTCCTACTTTAATTGTATTAAACTGTTTCCAAGATCTGAAAAATACTATCCCTGAGATTATCCATGCTAAAAAAGTTAGAATAATAAAAGCAGAATACCACACAAATAAAAAGTTCTCCTTTCCTCAATGATTCCAACTTTTACACTTTAAAAGGAATTTTAAACATTAGAGTCAATTTCATAATTCACTATTTCATTCTAAAACAAGAACATTTGTACAAAAGATTAAAATAAGATTATCTACCTGTACCTGACACCATAGCAAAAGAATCTTCCATACCATTCTTAATTAATTTAATATATTCGTAGTCCTTAACCTTGCTAATTTTATATAGCATTTGATGATTCAATGATTTATTTATATAGTCATCGGTATATCCTTCATTGAAATACAGATGTAACGTATCACCGATTGCATCTGTATGAAAATCCTCAAAGTGAATCGCTTGTTCTCCTTGCACAACATTTTTACCATTTAGTAGTAAATAAATGGTATCTTCACTATCATAATATAGATAAGTTCCATTAACATCTTCCACTCTCTCAAAAAATTCTTGAACGTCTTTTTTTACCTTCTTAACATTCTCTTTAGAAAAAGATAATTCAGAATTACAGCCTACTAATAAAAATACTAAGGTAAAAAGTGCAAACATTTTTTTCATCGTTAATCCCCTTCAATTTCTAATTTTTTTAGCTTTTATGGAGCAATGAATTTGAAACAAATAAGGTGTACAAAGGAGCAATTCTAGCATTTTCCAAATAAAAGAATGTTACTTATAATAGATCTATCATTAAAAAGACTCAGGTTTTTCTACCTTTAAGGACATTACTTCCCCACACTCTTTACAAAACGTATAAATTAGTGGCGAACTAATTCCAGCAAAATCTAAAGCTTTAATACTTCCATAACCGTCGACCTTTCCTTTACTAAATTCATTGCTACCGCAAACTTTACACAACAATTCTTGATTTTCCAAAACATTACCCCCTTTTAAGTAATATTCGAACGAATCTAGTTAAAGGTTTCAAATACTTGTATTTATTATAATTTTTCATATTCAGATAATCTATCATATAATTTAGCTACCTTGTCTAAGTTTTCTATTTTCCTAGAAGAAGAAACAGCTGAAGAATTAACTATTCTTGTAAGTAACATCTAACATACATAAAAATTGTTTAATTGTCTCTATGAATTTAGTATAATCTGGCTCCCACAGTTCATGACCTGAATTTGGAAATTCTATTACTTCAACACTTCGCAGATTTCTAATATATAAATTAGTTGCTTCTTGATTCAAAAGGGAGTCTTCTTGTCCTCCTTTTATAATAAGCACAGGGCACCTAATATTTTTTAAATCTTCCTTAAGTGATATTTCTTGAGAATCCTTCTGGATGCACTTGACTACATGTGCTCTATCAACACTTACGTATCCTTTTTTTAAAACACTCTCTACCCATGATTCAGGTATACGAGGAAACTTAGCTTGATAATCGCATAAAATTAACCCTTTTACTCGATTTGGATACATGGAAGCATACTTAATAGCAAAAGGAACTCCCATAGAATATGCCAATAAACAAAAGCTGTTAATCGTACTATCCGATACTACTGTTTTAATATCATTAACATGGTCCTGGAAAGAATAATTAGATGGAGGAGCAGCACTTTTTCCTCTACCTCTTAGACTAATAGATATGACAGTTCGTGGAGATAGCATTTTCATTTCATTTTTAAATTGTTCAGCAAATCCTAAAGCACCTGGAACATAAACAACTGGGGTAAGGCCGTTGTTATTATGATAAGACTTAACATAATGAATAGAAACACCATTACTGTTTGTAAAATGATCCGTTATCAATTTGACGTCAACCTTCCCTTAGCAAAAAGCTTTTATAAAATGCAACCGTCGTCTATAAAACCACTCAAACAAATATAAATGTTAGAACTGATGGAAAGAAAAACTACATAGGAAACTATTAACATTTTAGCATATTTTTCCACAAGAAAAAGTTTCAATATTCAAAATTCTGTTATTAAAATTAAAAAGGCCGTTGGGAGAATACTACAACGACCTTTATAATAGAAATGAAAACTTTAAGTTTATTTAATTATAAATCGTGCCACTAGCAGGTGAACCATTCCAATTCCAAAAGTCTACTTCTCCTAACGTTGCATAAATAATTTGATGACTTTCTTGTAATCGAAGTATCTCTTTCGTTGGTCCAGTAATAACTACACCATACGTTTTAACGCCATGTTCTTTAACATAGTCTACTCTCTCCTGTATGGATACGTCTCGACTCATGTGGCGTTTATATTGTCTTACCACTCTTTCATTATCAGCCAAAAATTGTAATCCTGTTTTAAATGCCTCTGCACGAACGTCTCCACCACCTCTTGAGGGAACGGAACCTCCAGTGGGAGAAAAGTCAAAAATGGAGTTTTCGTTTAATCCCCAAATTCCTCCAGTTGCATTCAAATATGGTGATCCTCGATCATTTCCATCATGCTCCGTTCCAGTGTGAATAGCGTACCAAGGAATATCCAAATCAAATCCATCCAAAATATCATATACTTCATCTAACTCATATAACTGATCAAAGGTTATGGCTACTTCAGAAACCGTCCCTTCTGGAAGATAATCTAATGCTTCCCACGTTTTATTTAGCCAATTATTAAAAAACTCCTTTTCACTATCCGATTCATTTTCAACATATTCCGGGTGCAAAAAATGAAGCTTTACATCAAACTGTCCATCTGACCATTCTCGATTGACATTTAGTCGATGCAGGATCATTTTACCATTAAGTTCACCAATAGCTTGTCGTTCCCTACCCACTTGCTGATGAATAGTGTAATTTATGTCTAAATTGAAGTAGAAATTAGTGTTCAATCCTCCACTTCCAATGTATATATTCGGCATTGTCATTTGAGTTGTTGTACGTACAACTTGTGTTGCTGTTTGACTAATACTCCTATCTCCTCCTATTGCATAAAATCCAGCTGTAAAAATTCCACTAATAACGGAAATAATGATAAATAAACTAACGAACGTAACTACATTTGAGTATCTATTTTTCCATTTTGCTTTTCGAATAAGCTCCCTTTGTTTTAGTTGAGGAAGATCGTTTATGGTCTTTTCTTTCTTGTTATCTAATTTATTCCTTTTCCCTAACCATTCTTCTTCTTGGTCCTCTAAATCTTTATTTAATAATTTTTCACAATCGGAACATTGTTGAATATGACTTTCGATTGCTTTTTCTTCATCATACGTACATTCTCCATTAATATAAGCATGCCATTTTGCTTTAACATCATTACATTTCACACTAACTCAACCACCCTTCACTCTAAATCTCCAAGCTTTATATGTAGCTCTTTACGTCCACGAAAAAGCGTTATCTTTACCTTTGATAAAGACATATCTAAAATATCAGCGATCTCTTGATACGAAAAGTTATAGTAATCTCTAAGAATTAGAACCTTTTTCTTTGAAACTGGTAACTCCTCCATCATGTTGAACCATGTTTCAATACGATTTTTAACCATGTAATCGTGCTCAGCGCTATTTACTTGCTTTTCAATTTTTGAATCTAATGGAGTTAAGTCATCAAAATATGTAATACGTTTCTCTTTCCTAATAAAATCTATAAATGTATGGTAAGCAACTTTGAATAACCACGGCTTCACCTTCTCCTGATCAAACTCCTCTACGTAAAAATAGGCGCGATAGAAGGTTTCTTGAACGATATCTTCAGATAATGCTTTATTTTTACAAAGGGAAAAAATATACCGGTATACATCCTGCATATAAAGGGAATATATTTGCTCTAAACTTAAAGACTTCTTCATCGACGCCTCCTTTCACTTTATCCACGATTGAATAAACAAAAAGTTACACACAAAATATTTTTTGATGGTTGTTCTACCTTTTTAGTACATTATCATAAAATTGGAGTTTCTTTCACTGAAATGATGTTATAAATACAGTTGAGTAAATCCTTTATCAATACAAAAAGAAGAACCGCTACTGCGGCTCTCCTTTTATCCATTTTCAAAACGTGAAGTTGAAATTTTATCTTTTATGAGTCAATTTCATAATTCACTATTTCATTTTATACAAATAGTTTAAATTTAATTCGTTTTCCGCTACAGACCGACGCTTTCTGCGGACACGGCTTCAACTAATTTTTTACGGCTACAAGCCGTCAAAAATGGATTTTCAGCTCGTGTTATTCCCGCTAGAGTCGCCGTCTTCCTCTACAATCGAAAATAGTTATCATAGATCTCTTCTAAAAGTTCACTATCCATACCTTTCCCCCTTCCCACAACGGTATAGACGAATGAATACGAAAATTGTTACAACATTTTTAAATTAACAACAAGAAAATAAGAAGCACATCTATTTCTCCTACAGGTAAGGTTCTGAGTTCTACGAAAAACAAAGAGCTAACACTTGGAAATAAGTGTTAGCTCTATAATAACTTACTTTACATTATTGCTGGTGATTGTTTTTATATGACATTGCTGCATCTTGTGCTTGTTGAAACTGTTGCTGCGCCTCCATTACATCCTGTTGTTCCTGCTTTACTTGCTGTTGTGCCTGCTGTAATTCGTGGCTTTCCTTCTCTACCTGCTGTTGTGCTTGAAAGAGCTGTTGTTGCTCCGTTTGCAATTGTTGAAAAGCCTCTTTAACTGCTTGCTGTAGTTGATTATATTGATCCTGCTCTTGTGGTGTAGAAGGCTGAAAACTTTGCATCTGTAATTGTGCTTCTTCTACTGATTGTAGCGCTTCCTGCATTTCCTCATAGCTTCCACTACCTTGAGCCTGTGCAACTGCTTGTTGTGCTTGTTGCACGGATTGACTCACTTCTGGTAGTAATAATTGTCCATTTTCTTCTGTCATCCGCAACATCCCCCATACTTAATTAGTTGAAAACATTCTATAGATATGATGCTCATAAATAAGATATCTATGCTTCCATTTGAGAAATAGGGAATGCTTTTACATACATTTTAAATTAGCTTGTACATTCAACTTTTAAACTAAAAAACTAATAATTTTATAATAAAGCCATAAAAAATGGCTAATAATATGGAAGAAAGAGTCCCTAAAAGGAAATATTCCGCCCAGTCTCTATCATCAAGCTGTTTAAAACGTGTTAATGATTTAGCAGCAATAATAAATGCTATGGATGAAATAGAATCTGCAACCACAAGGATGATAACCAATAATCTTTCTAAATACCCAATAATTTTCCCTCTAGATAAATCTTGTTGTTTTACAACCATATATGTATACTCTTCAGATAAGCTTGTAGTTTGATCAAGATCCTTATTCGTAAATCCTCTTCCACCCTGCTTATTTTCCATCCTATATTTCCCTTCAAATAAAGCTAAATAATTCGTGAAGGAGCCAAGCATAATACGAATGAGATGACCAGTAACTGTTGTAGATATGATTAACATTATAAATAGAAATAATACTTTTTCTTCTGTTGAGAAGCTTTGACCTGTTCCTTCTGCTAAATGAAGGGAGATAAGTACATTATTTATAACAAGTTGAAAATTAAAATCAAAAACGATGATGGCGATGATAACAATAGACACAATATGTAAAATCTGATCTATAATAAACAACGAACCTTCCCAAGAACTAGCTTTCCCATACTTTTCTTCAAGCTTTTCTTGCCCTAATATTTTCCCCCAATCAATGATGCCGTGAAAAACTGTAAAAAGAATAGTTGGTAAAATAACATACAGTCCAAAATCATTCTCTTCAATAAAAAAAAATAAAATAAAAAGTGTAGTGAATACTATTAAGAACTGATGAAATAAATGAACCTTAAAATATTTCTTTTTATTTTTTACCATTTTATCCGTTTGAAAATAAAAGTCTCCAATAAAATGAGCTACAAGTAAACTAAGAAAAGCCATCTAACTATTCCTTTCTACATTAATAAAGTTAGGGAGATTTTCACCGATATTAATCTTCATTGATTTCACTAATGCTTTTGTAAAGTGAGACAACTCTTTATCATTCCCAAACTTTTCGTAGGAGTTAATCGTTTGTTGTACTTGAGCAACTGTCTTGAGAATCAGCTTACTATTTCCTTTTTTGAAGTGACTAGAAATGGTTGCTGGAGATTTCTTCACTAAATTTGCCACTACATTTTGTTTCTCATAAATAAAGTGAAGATCACAAATTAATTTTTGGAGTTCTGTTTGATTTTTTCTTAAATTGTACTCCATTTCCATTAATAAGTTAAATAAATTTTCCGTTTCGTTATGTGGTACATTACTATTTACAACTTTGTTATCTACAATATAATCATTATCTAGATAAAACAAAACGGATAATTTTTCGTTTGAATATTTTATTCTTTCGTTTGCTTCACGAGCTTTTTTAATTAGTGGATGATTCCATGTCTCGATGTCAATAGAAGCAATACTTTTTTCAATATTTCCAAAGGTAATGCCAAAATACGGTGACTGTTGTGGATATTTCCATATATGATTTATAACATTTGCCACAGTATAAGCCGTAACATAATGCTCCCCAATAAAGATAATTTCATCTCCACGTCGATGCTTAACAATCGATTTCGCAACAGGACAAACGAAAGTGTTTATCCAGTCCTCCAACTCATCTAAATAGGTTGAAATTTCTTCCCAATTATTTTTTGATGTTGAATCGGATACATCCATAATAAAAATCGAAACAGGATTTGTCATGGTCAATACTCCTAATAAATATGATTAATTATTTGACTTTCCAGTTTAATTATACACTAATTAGACTGTTTAATCTAATTTATACCGTGTTAGATTATAACATCAAAATAACTAGAACGATTTCACTTAAGAAAAGGACTTAGCGTTTAACCAAGCCCTTTCATTTATGCACAAAAACGTTCAATATAAATTAACTGGTTTTTCGTAGATCAGCTCTCCACCCTTGTACGTTTTCTTTACTTTCCAGTCATCCAAACTTAAAACAATAAAATCAGCTGGTGCACCTATTTGGATACCTTTCTGACTAGGGATACCCATTAATTCCATTGGGAAAATAGATGCTTTTTTGAATGCCTCACCAATATGGCATATATTCTCTTCAACTAAGTATTGGACTCCTTGCAGTAAACAATGAGCAGATCCAGCTAAAATAGTAGAATTGTCTTTGATATGGAGTTTGTTTTCCTTTGTTAATGTTACTTCTCCTCCAATGGATGTAGAATAATCACCAGGCTTCATACCTGCTAATGAAACACTATCACTCACTAAGATCATATTGTCCTTTTTTATTTTATTAAAAACATGAAGAACATTTGAAGGTAAATGGAATCCATCAGCTATAACAGAAGCCCAAAGACTCTCCTCTGCCAGTTGATCCCAAATATAATTTGGATGTCTTGGTACTTGTGGATGAGCTCCATTTCCTAAATGAGTTGATATAATAGCACCAGCTTCTACTGCCTTTCGAATTTCATTTGTAGCTGCTGATGTATGCCCAATGGCCACCTTCACACCGCTTTCGGTAGCTCTCTTGATAAAATCAACAGCTTCCTCCCATTCAGGAGATAGAGTTACGAGTTTAATCATTCCACAAGCTTTCTCCTGCAGATGACAAAACTCATTCCAATCTGGAGGTCGTACATATTCTCTAGAGTGGGCTCCCCTTGGACCATCCATTGGTGAAATATAAGGGCCTTCAAGGTGAAATCCACCGACCATGTCATTATAAACAACAGTCTTAAGTTGCTTCACATTTACTTCAAATAGGTAGGCTAAGTTCTCAAAGGAATTAGTAATAATCGTAGGAAAAAATGTAGTAACACCAACTTTTGCTAATTGGATCAGTATAGTGTTCCATTCATTTTTCTGTAACGGCCTATCATTAAAATCGATACCCATAAATCCATTAACCTGTATATCTACTAATCCAGGGGCAAGGACACTATTGCACTTTTCTCTAATTTCATTAATACTAGCAATAATCCCGTCTTCTACGCATACCTCAATGTTCTTTCCTGATTCATAATGTATACCTTTTATTTTTTCCATTACATTATTACACTTCTAAATGAACATCATTTTCGTTTATTAATGACGCGGAATCATTATCTAAGTAAAGAAAAACATTTTGATGCTTTTTTAGTGCGGTTGCAGGTATTTCATTCGAAACCTTATCACTCTCCAATGTTGCTTTTATAGCTTTGGCTTTGGTGACATAAGGGACTGGGGAAACAATGCATTTACTTTTTAAAATTTGGTGGACGGACATGGATATTGCCTGAGTTGGTACTTCTTCAATAGATGAAAACCAACCTTCCCTTACTTGTTGATTTTTACATGCTTCATCTAAATTTACGATTATAAATGGATGCTTTGTATCAAAATCTGCTGGGGGATCATTAAAGGCAATATGGCTATTTTCTCCAATTCCAACAATAGCTAGATCTATAGGCTCTTTCGTAATTTCTTCATTTAAAAATGAAATTGTATCTTGTAGATCCCCTTCACCATCTACAAAATAGGATCGTTTTAATGAGACGATATTTGTAAAACGTTCTTTCAAATACTTCCGAAAGCTTGCTGGATGCTCCTCAGACAAGTAAACATATTCATCTAAATGAAACATTTCTACTTTATTCCACTCAATGTCGTGTGCTACAAGAGCCTTTAACGTTTCAAATTGTGATTTACCGGTGGATAAGACAATTCTAGCAGTCCCCTTTTTATTAATGGCCTCCTTAATTACTTGCGAACATTTTTCTGCTGAACGAATACCAAGTTCTAAAGCATCTTTACACGTTACAATTTCCATTTACAACCACTCCTTATATAAAATATAGTAGCATTTCTTGAAAGATTATCTATTTTAAATTCGAACTTACAAAATTAAAGAAGAACATTATGAGAGAGTTGTTTCTAAGGTCCTATCTTTCTTATAATCATCGTCCCACTTGAGAGTAATGTCCCAAGGAGGTGGATTAAATTTCTTCAACTTAATATTGACTTTATTTCCAGCAGCCAATTTCTGAGGAATTGGTGTATAATTTGGTTCACTAATCTTATTATTTTTTTTGAATTTAAGACGTATGTTTGTTACGTTCCCTTCTCCTTCATTTTTTAAAATTAATAAATTATTTCTACCTACTTCCTCTTGAAAAAATAAGGTAATTTTTCCTTTCTTAGATTCATCTATTTTATCTTGATATTGTTTCTCCATTATCTTCGTTCGCTTTTTGTGTAAAAATAATGCATAAAATGACATACCTAAACCGAATAAGCTAAAAATTAATGCCAAAATGTCTATATTATTCAGTAACCATTCCATCTCGTAACACCTCTACTAAATATAGTAATATTTTTATTTTACTATAAACAAAGCAATTTAATAAGGAATATTCGGAATTTTCTATTATTTATGCTATACATGATAATTAATAATGATATAGTCCAACGGAAACATAAAAAGTCATGAAAGGAAAAGGGCATGATGAGTTCAAGAGCCGCACATAGCTATAACTAAGATGCTTTCCGCTAATCCTTTACTCCCTGCAAGCTCATTGGCTGACTCCTCCGTGCCTGCAAACCTCTTTTTTACTCTTTGCAGGAACGGTGGCCACTTCCTCTGTGCCTGCAAACCTCTTTTCACTCTTTGCAGCAACGGTGCTCCTTCCTCCGTGCCTGCAAATCTCTTTTTTACTCTTTGCAGGAACGCTGGCTCCTTCCTCTGTACCTAGCAAACAGCGTTTAAGCATTCCAAAACATGATTAAAAAAACAATATTAATAAAAAGATCCATAAGAGTACATATTTTCCATTTATTATGTACAAACTACCCTATAAAAGGGTGTGATTGCATTGAATAATTTGATTCTAAAGGTATATATGATGTTTTTCTCCTTTGATAAAAGTGGAGACATATTTGAAAAATACATGAAATACTACCTTTACTTTCAAAAGAATTATTCTTTTTCATCATCATTTCATTACTTTGGTGCAATCGTCTATCTCGTATAACAACTATCATTATTTAAAGAAAAAAACCCCATCAAAAGATGAGGAAACTTATATAAAAGCCATTTAATTTAGTTTATTTAATGCCTCTACAATCGTTTTAATAATAAAACTCATATCATCCTTTGTAATGATTAACGGTGGTGCCAATGTAATAACATTATTATAACCTGCCACTGTAACACCGTTCTTCCCAATAATTAACCCTTTTTCTTTACAGGTAACAATTACTTTATTCACTAATTTGACATCTAATGGCGCTTTTGTCTCCTTATTTTCTACAAGTTCTATACCTATTAAAAGGCCCTTTCCTCTAATATCACCAACATATGAGTGATTTTTAAGCTGATCCCTAAACTTGCCTATTATTTTTTTTCCTATGCTCTTTGATCTTTCGTACAATTTTTCAGTCTCTAAAATTTCTAAATTTTTCAATGCCAATGCACATGAAGTGGGGCTACCTCCAAAGGTATTAATATGACGGAAAAAATCATAATCCTCTGATCCTTTAAAAGCATCATATATTTCTCTTTTTACAGCTGTAGCTGATAATGG
Organism: Evansella sp. AB-P1; assembly: GCF_029688925.1. Classification (GTDB taxonomy): domain Bacteria; phylum Bacillota; class Bacilli; order Bacillales; family Salisediminibacteriaceae; genus Evansella. The sequence goes on along the minus strand of NZ_JARUKY010000012.1, from coordinate 103,364 downwards.
CAAATAGGCACTTGTTAATCCCTTTGCCATCGTTATAATATCTGGCTCAACACCATAATTCATAAATCCAAAAGCTTCACCTGTCCGCCCAAAACCACAAATCACTTCATCCACGATAAGTAAGGCTCCATGTTCCTCACAAACCGCTTTTACCCCTTTCATATAGTTATTAGGAGGCATGATAACACCTCCACCAGTAATGATTGGTTCCATAATGACAGCAGCGATTGTATCCTTTAATTCCCAAGTCATCATTTGGTCAATTACTTGAACAGATTCAAGCTCTCTAGGATTACAATCATGATCTTCTGGTTTTCGATAAGTATCAGGTGGGGGAACGTGTAAAAACCCTGATGCTAACGGTTCATACTTATATTTTCGCTGCGCTTGACCTGTGGCAGATAAAGTACCTATCGAATTTCCATGATAGGAACGATATCGTGAAATAATTTTATAGCGGTGGTAGTTTCCATTTTGTTCATGGTATTGTCTTGCAATTTTAAATGCTACTTCATTTGCTTCCGTACCACTATTAGAGAAGAAAATGACATATTCATCACCAAGTATCCCATTCAGCTTTTTTGAAAGCTTTATAGCCGGCTCATGACTTTGTGTTAACGGGTAATATGCAAAGTCGTTTAATTGCTCATAGGCTACTTTTGCCAATTCTGTTCTACCGTATCCAACATTTACACACCATAAGCCTGACATCCCATCTAAATATCTCTTTCCTTCACTATCCGTGATCCAGGCCCCATCGCCCTTTTTTACAATAATCGTATTATCAGGGTTATACGGCTTCATAGAATGCCAAACATACTTATCATCGTCCTTTAATAATTCTTCATGTTTCGCCTCAAATTTCAAAAAAAGCCCCTCCCTTCAAGATAAATATATTTCAATCCAAAAATATTTATGTGTGGGGACGGTTCTTTTGAGTCTTTTACAAATAAAAAGAGAAGATAAGGTTCGATATCTTCCTCTTATCCTCTCATTAAAACTTCTATATCTTCACTTTCAAATCCCAAGAAACTTTAAATCTTCCTTTTGATTCCTTTCTAGTAATAAATAACGTAAGTACATTTATTCAAATGTAGAAGGAGTTTTTTTAGAATTATACTGAGTTTTTCATTCTAATCCCTGAAAAAACCTTCGAATTCCAGTGTTTGTTTTTGTTGAAAACCAAAGTTATTGTATTCGATAATGAGCTGACTTATGTTATTTTCATAGTTTGAATCGTGTAGTTCCACCCGGAAAACGAGTATGAAATTGTCTTCTACTTTATAGTTTTCTACTGGTAAGTATTCGTTGACATACCCTTCTTCCATTGCGTATTCTTCGTCTATCACTCCCGTTACACCCATTTCATCAATCATCGATGTGACCGATAATTGTAAATCGTCTTTATTTAGCTCCGTTCCATCGTGTTTTATTATTGTTACGTTAGTTAAAGTTGGGTTTCCAAAACCCTCCCAATGGAGACCGTAGCCCATATAAAATGGAAGCCCTTCTTCCACCATTTGGGCATCTTTAGTGATATAAGAGGTTGACCCTATAACAAATTCTCCTTTTGAAAAAACATAGTTAAATAAAATAGAGAATAATATTAGTAGAGATCCTAGTATGATAATCCACTTTTTCATTCAAGTACCCCCTGAGCTAGCTAATTTATCCCCGTTTGTTGTACAGAACCACTTAAACTTCTTGTGCTATCGCAGAGAACTATCTCCTTCTAAATTGGACTGAATAAATTATTTTACTGATATGTAAAACTTTTTTCTCATTGCATCCGTATTAAATAGTAGAGCTAGCATATTCAATCTCATCTGAAAGGAGTCTTCACATGAAAAAGATAAGGACATTGTTCATATTTACCATTGTTATTACTTGTACCTTTCTCTTAATTGTTTTTTTAAACGAGGATCAATGGGACAAAAATGTTAGATTATTAAAAAAAGAAATAGTATCCCTAGATGATACAATTAAAACGATAAATTTAAATGAGGTCACTCCTTTTGAGTGGGATGTGGTGTATTTCTTCGATCCGTACACACCAAAGGACCAAATTTATGAAACAGTTGGCTATAAGTGGGATAAAATTAAGGAAACGGTTAGTGAAGGGATGAATCAAATCGTATTTTTACAAGACGAGAAGGTAGTTGCTTATGTGTACGGATATCCTTCAAATAATGGATACGGTATTTCCTATGTCGGATCAACACTTCAAGTAAACAATTCCTTAGATTTTCAAGTAACGAGACGAGATGGTGTTATTTATTTACATAAATTTTAATGTTTCTTTCGGAAAGATAAAATGGTCTTTGCATAAGCAAAGACCACAAAACTAGCCACTAAAACCAATTATGATAATGATAGATTGAGGAAACACTTACTTTTTTTTCACCTATCGTTTCCTTATGTTAAATAAACCGATCAAAAAACTCCAATACAGTGCGGTACACCTTCATTTCATTTTCTTTTTTAGAGAAGCCATGTCCCTCGTCTTCTAAAACTAAGTACTCCACATCTACACCTTTATCTTGTAGTGCCTTAACAATCTGGTCAGATTCATCCTTCACAACTCTTGGATCATTAGCCCCTTGAATAACTAGCATTGACTTTGCCATTCCGTCCAGATGAGTAATTGGAGAATCCTCCGTCAATCGTTCTTTGTCTTCAACCGGATCCCCTACCCACTGCTTCATTACCGGCTTCCAATGCTCAGGAACAGAATCAATAAAAGAGAAAAGATTGCAAGGACCAAAGATATCTACCACAGCTTTAAAATAATTTGCGTGTCTACCGTGTAAAAGTAAAGCCATGTATCCTCCGTAACTGCCGCCCATTAATAAGATTTTATTGCGATCTGCATACCCATTTTTAATTAACCATTCTAATCCTTCAATATTATCTAATCGTGGACCATGACCCCAGTCACCCTCCACCATCTTCATAAAGTTCAATCCATAGCCTGTTGACCCTCTAAAGTTTGGAGCAAAGATACTATACCCACGGTTTACTAAAAATTGAAAAAGGGCACGAAAGCTCTTTCTCTCAGATGCTTGTGGACCACCATGAGGCCATAAGATAACATGACCATTACTAACTTCTTCTTTTGCTTTAAAAAATAATGCCTCAATCTCTAAATTGTCAAAAGATGGATACTTCAATACTTCTGGTTCTACAAGATCATCTTCTGAGACACTAGGTACTCTTAATTTTGTAAGCTCAGACCAATCTCCTCCAACCTTTTTTTCGTATATATTATGTGGACGAATGGCACTTTTACCAAGAACGTAAATACTACCTTTTTCCGAAACTACTAATTTTTCTACTACACTTACTGGTAAATCCAATGTTGTTACTGTTCTAGCGGCTACATCATATTCATATAAAACATCTTCAACCCCTTTACTAGCAACAAAATATAAGAGGTTTCTATCTTTGTCAATCTTGATTGTGTTTATAGACTCTTTATGAAAAGACAAGATTTCAGTCTTTTCCCTATTGTTTAAATTATAACGAAAAAGGAAGGAATCATCCCCTTCATCCGTGCTAAAGTAAACTTCATCTTCAGAAGCAAATAATCCACCTGTAACCGTATGTCCTTCTGGATTTAATAAAAGATCTCTTCCATTATTACTTATGTATGCTAACACACGCGTATTGGCAAAATGCTTCACATATAAATAACTCTTCTCTTCTGGACTTACCTCGAATAAAAAAGTTCCAGCTTCGCTTCCTTCAATAATAAGATCCTCTTGATCACTATCTATATTGTAACAATACGAATTTAAAAATGTTTCATTCCCTTTAGACGAGCTATAATACAATCGTTCACCGTCCTTAGATAATGAAGTGAAAAAGTGTTTTTCTCCATCAGTAACACGAAGGGGCTTTAATTCTCCCCCTTGAGATTGAATTGCATACAATTGGGTATTCTCATCACCATCTGTATCATGACCAACTACAAGAAATTGACCTGTTTTATCGTAGCTTATGGTCTGAAAGCTTTGATCAACAAATGTTAGAGGGTAAGGAAATTGATGTGGTAAATCCATTGCCCATAAATTATACTTTCCACTTAAATTTGTACTAAAAACGATTTCGTTTCGTCAGGGCTTACTGCAAAATCTTGAATACCATAAGTTCTAAAAAATTGTTCCACGTCCGGTTTGGAAAATTGCACCACTTTTTCTACCTCCTATATTTTGTAATGAATAATTTGTACTTATTTCAATCAACATTAGATCTAGTTTCACTTTAACATTATTTTCCTATTTTTAAAATAAAAAAAATATAAATTAAACGATTAAAAATCCAAAACAAAGGGAGTCTTACCCATATCAAAACGACGGATTGACTAGTGACAATACTAAAGGACAAGGTTCACAAACCTTGACCTTCCAACTCTATTAGTATTTTAGCTCTAGCCAATCATCATGCATTGGATGTCTTAATGCTTCTAACACCACTTGGGCCTCATATCCTACAGAAAAATCATATAATTCAGCATCATGCCCCTGAACGGCCCGAACAAATTCATCAATCATAGAAGATCGTTCTAAGGTATTTGGTTTAATTTTCATTAACGGATCTCCTTTTTCCCCTCCAAGGAGATCACGCCAATTTTTCACCTGTAAAGTTCCTTTCGTACCATATGTTGCAAAAATAAGTTCCTCTTCTCCAGCAATGTCACTTATTCCATCTATTAGAATTATCGTTCCATTCTCTAACATCATTTCTGCAACAATGCTATTTTCACATGCCTTTGGGTCATTTGGAAACTGAAGCTTCGACTTCACTGACTTTATTTTACCAAAAACTCTTTGAATAAGTTGAATCCAGTGAACACCAACTTCTAATATAAACCCACCTTGTTCTCTGCTTGCTACCCAATCTGTTTGCTGCCAAAGTCTTGGCCAATGTGGAAAGTGCATCCTTAAATTGATTCTTCGTAAATCTCCGATAAAGCCGTCTTGAATCAATTTCTCAAAGTGAACGATACTTTCTTGATAATTTAATGGAAAATGCATGCCATGTACAATATGAGGAGAATTTTTTACGACATCGACCATATTTTTCGCTTCTGCTACAGAGTTAGCTAAAGGTTTTTCACAAAGTATATGCTTGTTTGCTTTGACAGCTTCTAACACAACTTTTTCATGAAATTTTGGTGGAACTGCCACGTAAACAGCATCAATATCCTCGTTATTGAGGAGTTCTGTGTAATCTACATATGATTGATTTACATTGTACATTGCTGCAATTTCTTCAAGTCGAGCTTCAGAAATATCACAAATAGCTGATATGATAACATCATCTCGTTGCTGAAAAGATGAGATTAGCCGTTCCCCAATAGCTCCTAGTCCAATAATTCCAATATGTATTTTCGGCATGTTAACTACTCTCCTTTATCTTCACCATGCCAATATTGTATCGGACTCTTCATATCATTGCCAATATTACCCCTGCTAACATCGTCAATAGGTGTGAACAGGGGTTATAAGTAATCTAACCTTATTCAATTTCCTTATTAGTTAGCTTCCTTTAGTGGCTTTTCTTTCATCTGTACAATAGCGTGTTTTCCATAAGTTAATCTTCTCCATAACCATTCCATAGGTCCAAACTTAAAATGCTTCATCCAGAGATTACTCCATACAATTTGTAGACAATAAATTCCTAAAGTTAACAGAATGCCATAAAAAGGACCGACTCTTCCAAACAACCCTAACCCATAGCTGTAAAAAATAAAGGTACAAATGATTGTCTGCATCAAATAGTTAGTTAGTGCCATTTGTCCTACTGGCTGCAAATATTTACTGTATTTAAAGAAACGACCTTTCTTCTGAAGTAACAATAATATGCTCATTACATAAAAAATACTCCATGCAGGCCCTTGGATAAACAATGATCCGTATTGTAGGAAATACCAGGGAGAATCACCACCATCAACAAATGTTTTACCTAAGCTTGCCACAATTAAACTAAGAAGACCAATAATAAAAGAAACCTTAGCAATCTTGCGAATTCGTGGAAGCTGTTCCTCTGTTTTTGTAAATATTCCGGTCTTCCATAAGTACATCCCAAAGGAAAATAAACCAAAAACAACTGCTGCTAAAAAGATATTACCAACATAAACTAAACTTATGTCTTCTAAGCGTTGGATAAATATTTCTCCAATTGTCCCTTCACTATAAGTGATAATAATTTCTTCTACACTAATATTAGGGGGCATTGTTTGTACTTCTTCCGTCATAGCTTGATTAGCCAAAAACATTAATCCTGCTAGTAAAAACATTAGTACTGTTGGTACACCAATCCAGATGAATGCAGATTTTAAATGTGTCTGTGGTTCCTTCATTCTTTTTGAAAGTAGGGCAAAACCAACAATTGCATAGATAACTAAAATATCTCCATGCCATAAAAAGAGTAGATGAATTAGTCCAATAAATAAAAGTACAACTAACCTTCTTCTAAATATTGATTTTACTTCAATCCCCTTCTTTTCTCCTCGTTCCATGAACAGTAGAAAACCAATTCCAAATAGCATAGAAAACATGGAAATAAACTTAACCTCAGCAAAAATAAAAATAAACCATGTACTAATTTGATCAATTGTAGATGTGAATAAGGACTCATTGGTGGACTCTAGTTGTATAATTGGTGTTGAAAAGAACTTCATATTTACCATCAATATCCCAAACAAAGCAATCGCCCGAATAATATCGAGCTTCACAATCCGTTCATTCTGTAACGTAGGCGTTAAGTCTCCTGGTTCATTCATTTCAAATCCCCTCCTAATTAGAAAAGCTCTTGGCGCCTCAATTTAACCTAAGGACGCCCACGTCCTGTGGGTAAAGGTTAAATCATCGACGTTCTATCTCCTAGACTTCCAAAAGTAAAAATAATTTTATAGTTATCTTTTCTATTTAAAAAACCTCAAGTCCCTATCTATGCTAAGTTAAATGTATAACAATTTCGAAAGCGTTAGCAGGTTAAAATTGTCAAATTTATGAATTTTACCCATAATAAAAAGGACAAGGTTACGAAACCCTGTCCCATTGATATGCTACGCTTATTTCTTTTCCTGTCTGTATAGATCCATGGATTTATATCCTTGTGACAATATATCCACCATTTGTTCGGTACGTTTGTCCCGAGTTTTCTGTTGCTTGGCGGAAAAAACATACCGTGCCCAATCCTTTTGATAGCCAGGTGTTAAGCTTTTATAAAAAGATAGCTCATTTGGATGTTCGGATAACAGTTTTTCAATGTCTTCTATATTGTTCTCGTAGTCGGCAACACATTGACTAGCGGGTATAGATTTCTTTTCCTTCTTTTTTTCCCGCTTTAAACCAACAACTGTAAAAACATCATCCATACTTACCATTCTGGAGAATTTTATATCACTATTTGGAACATAGCCATCATCGTCGATTTTCATAGCCGGAAATATTTCATCTCTATGTACGAAGGAATCGTATTTCTTATTCCCTTTTTTTGGATAAGCAAAAAATAAATAGCCCTTTTCAACTAGAAGTTTATCCTTTATTACCAGTTGCGTATATTTAATCATTTCGTCTATCCTAGTAATAAAAATAAATATAGCATCATGATCACCAGTTAAAGAAGTTTGCTTATCCGAAATAATATCATAATCAGCTGGTTCATTAATAACTGCTAAATGATTGTATTTATCAAGTTTTAATTTATCAACGATTGACATATAAAAACCCCTTAATTTTTAGACTCTTGGGGACGGTTCTAGTGAGTCGAAAACTCACTAGAACCGTCCCCACGCCCCACCAAGCCACCAAAAATCCTCCTACTGTTTATCAGAGTAGGAGGACATAAACCATACATGATCAAATTCAAATGGGTTATTAATGCATCCCTTTCCATTCCCCTTGATTTTTTGAGGATTTCGCTTTTTTCGCTTGTTCTTTGTGCTTTCGATTAGCAGCAGCGCTACCTGGCTCTTTTGCAAACTCAGAATCCCTTTTACTAGAATCAAACCCTTGCTTATTCTTTTGCTCAGGATCTGTTTTGCCACTTCTTTTAGCCATACCTATCACCCCTTCTAATTTATTATGAGGAATAAAAAAGAAAATTATTACAACTATGGCACAAGAAAGCCCCTTCATTCATTGATGGGGATGAATTGTGCCAATTCTTTTTAGCTCTTCATCAGTTTATTAACAAAGATACTGCATCCACTTGGCAACTTCATTTCAAGAACCTTTTCTAGACTACCATCTAAGAAATTGTCACGTATCTCAATGGATAACTCCAATTCTTCACCTTGGACTAGGATTATCCACTTATTTAATATATTTCATTAGCGTCAGACGGTAAATTTCTAATATGTTCAAGGTAACGTATCATATTCCTATGGTCGTCTATTGGATAGGTGAAATTAAATCGTCTAGCCACCTCTTCCCCTAAAATTCGAAACAATTCACAAGAAATAAATAGTGAATCCCACATGTTAGAATAATCTCCATTGCAATATGTCTTTATGTACAACTTCCAATATGGTTCTGGAAGAAAATCTTGGAAATATTTACCGAGCTTTCCTGTGGAAACTTGAAAGTCATGGTCTATCCCAATCCACCAATTTACCATTTTAACTAATGAGTCTCTAGTTGCATATTCGAACATTCCTTTTGCATAAGGCAATTCTTTTCGCCAAATTCCTTTTGCAACATTTTGCAAGCACCACAAAAAGTCATTGGTGTAACTATTGAATTCTCCTTCCGTAGGTTCTTGAACACGATAATCAATATCTGATGGAGGAGAAATTGGTGGTAAAATTTGATCTTTATCCAATAAAGGAACAGTGAGTTTATCATTCCCATAAAGCTTAAGCATTTCTTCTTTCACTTGAATTCGAAGATCTATACGATTACCGTCAGTGAATAACATTAAAAATCCGTATGACTTGTTAAAATTAATATCAATACCCCTATCAAAATCATTTTTGTCTGGTTCTTGCATCATTATTAGATTTCCAAAAACACGTAACCATGTCCTAACTTTTAAAAATGAAGCCGTTTCTGACACTACAAAAACAATATCATAATCCTGAAATATGTCTTTTGGAGCATTTGGATTTGTTCTTGATCCATTCATATATGCTGCTCGAATACGTTCGTCTTCTTTTGCAGTCTTTAAAATAATCTCCATCATTTCACGATCGTTCCTCATTATACATCCCTCCAACATTTTAGTTTCACCTCGTTAAACATTAATAAAATGAGGGGACCGTGAACGAAATGTGTCCAATCTCATAATTAGCGTTTATAATTTATTGAGTACTTTTTTCATCTAACCTTCCTTTTAAAGTTAAGATTTTTCTTTTTAATTTATTTCTATATATATTTATCCATTCCTTTTTAAAATACGATATTATGGATATATATTTTTTACATTACTAGAGGCAAATCAAAATGTATCCTTAGAATTGTTAACAGTAATCCTCCATTTCCCTCCTTCAAAAAGGAATATAATGTTAAACTGATTACAACAAAAAAACTGACACGTAACACCAAAAATTAGTATGAGGTGGAATTATAAATATGAAGATAAAATTAAATGTCATTTCCTTTATATTGACGATACTATGTATCATGCTATTTATCCTATATCTTTCTATAGATCTATTAGGAACAAATCTATTAGGAGTACATCCACTGTATATCATCCTTACTTTAACTGTACTAACATTTATATTAGCCGTTTTTGGTTCAATGGGTGCAAACAGTTGGCAAAGCATTTTACGAACAACCTTAAGCATCGTATTAACTTTAAGTTTAAGTGGCGTGTTATCTTATATCATTTTCTTCGGAAAGCTGCTAAGCGGATCATTTTAACGTTCTTAATCGTATAAAGAGATTTACATTCTATCTTTTAAATAATTTCTTTAAGGAGGAGGACGATGGAAAAAAACAGCATTTTATTTTGGGTTTTAACAATAATTTTGTTTATTATATTTTTTCAAATATACTTTTTCATTGTAGATTTATATATTCCGTGGAACAGTTTTACGACAGTTGTATCCATTGCCATATTCGTACTATTTATTATTCCCTTAACACTAGTTTTAGGAAAAAAGTTAACGACATTTATTCTACCAAATAGTGATGTTTAAAAAAGCATAATTAAATTCAGTAACTGCTGCCGTCATTAAAAGTAAGTGTCATCATCATATTTTCATCAAAAAAAATTCATTCAGATATAGGAGATTCCCCATGATACAGCTATCAAAAAAGCAATACTATATTCTACTTCTCTGTTTATTTGTTGCAATAGTATTCGGATATATTAAACATCTTGAAAGTAATAGCCAGCGAGAATACTTAAACCCATTATTAATGGAAAAGATGCATACTATTCGAAATGAAGTCCACACAACCTCCAGTATATTAAATACTGTAATAACAGAAAATGAAATACCGTATGCCCAATGGATTCAATTAAAAAATGGTGTTGAAATGATTGAAGACAACATCTATGAAATGGAAAAAATGGCAAGAGCTTTTTATCCTTATCGTGCAAAAGAACTGCAAAACGCCACAAAAGTAACAGCTCATTTAATATTAAATCAATTGAAATATATAGAAGATAACTTTTTGGAATCAGATCTATATAGATTAGACAGGATAAGTTTTTCATCAGAACCCTATGGACTTTTAGAACCAATATATGAAACGATCTATTCCTGGAATGTAGTAACTAACGAGTACCATGTTACCACGGATATAATTAAACATACGTATTGGGTTGATATGATGATAGAATTAGTAAAATCCTCCATTAAATACCAAAATAATTATCTAGTAGAGTAATTGATTTTTCATTTAGTAAATACTACTTGTTTCAAAACTGGAAGTAAGTTAAGTAATAGGATATATAGTTAGGAAAAAAGGTGGAATATTTTGCGCTAGTGTAGACAGTAACTTGATGATGCAAATAGATATACATATAAAATAAAGATCTACCTGATTATTTTATTAGTATTATATTAGTATGGAAACCCACTCTTGTATTTTACTATTCTAAAAAAATATGTACTTGATTTTTCTAATATGATATAGTTTTAACAAATTACATATCGTGTAAGAGTTGGTGCCAAACTGAGGTTTGGATTAAAAGGGAAGAACGGTGAAAATCCGTCGCTGTCCCGCAACTGTAAATCGGAGTGAATCACTTTATCCACTGTCATGAGACGGGAAGGTGTGAGGATCGATGATGATAAGCCAGGAGACCTGCCAATTTCTAGTACACACCAAATACCTACGAGGAAATAGGTGGTGACATTAATTGTACGACAGACGACAATCGAGCAGTATTGCTTTTCGTGTATTTTTTAGCATTCCGTTCAGTCGCATGTTATAGTCATTTCCCTATCGTGGAGATGGCTTTTTTGTATTTGGAAAATATGTAATGAAAAACTCGTAAGGAGGAAATGAGATGAATTTAGTTAGTACCGTAATTGGCTATCCATACATTGGTGAAAACCGGGAATGGAAGCGAACTGTAGAAGCATTCTGGAAGGATAATATTTCTGAGGAACAATTCTTAAATACAATGAAAAGCCTTCGCATGAAACATTTAAAGGACCAGCAAGCATTAGGACTTGAATTATTAACCGTTGGAGATTTTACCTTTTATGATCGTATGCTTGACCATGCAGCCATGTTTGGAATGGTCCCATCACGATATAATTGGTTAGAGAAAAAAGTAACTCTCCCTACTTATTACGCCATGAGTCGTGGTGCTAAAGACGTGGTAGCATGTGAAATGACAAAGTGGTTTAATACCAATTACCACTATATTGTCCCTGAATATGAAAATGATCAACCACTTAGACTAACAACAAACTATATCCTAGATTATTTTAATGAAGCAAAAGAGGATCTAGGATTAATCACTAAGCCTACAATCATTGGACCATACACGTTTGTTCAATTAGCAAAAGGGTACGATTTGAAGTCAAAAGCATCCTTTTATCTAAAGCTCTTACCTCTTTATGTTGAAATATTAAAGGAGTTAGTAAACGCTGGAGCTGAATGGATTCAAATGGAAGAACCAGCATTAGTTCTTTCCCTGTCTGAAGAGGATATAAAACTAGTACAACAAATATACAAACAACTTTCAGAAGAAGTACCTTCTGCTAAAATTATGTTACAAACCTATTTCGAAGGTCTATCCGCTTATGAAGAAATAACGAAGCTACCTGTTGCAGGGATTGGACTTGATTTCTCTCATGGAAAAAACGAAAACATGGATTCCCTTCGTAAATTTGGTTTCCCAGAAGAAAAAGTTATTGGAATTGGTATCGTCAACGGTAGAGATATTTGGAGAGCAAATTTAGCAGAAAAAGCCACTGACATCGAAGCTATTTTATCCTTAATAAAGGCTAATAAAGCGTGGATTCAGTCCTCATGTAATTTACAGCATGTGCCTGTTACTACTCAATCAGAATCGAAGCTAGAACCAACATTAAAAAACGCACTTTCTTTTGCAAATGAGAAAATTGTTGAAATTACAAATTTGGCAGCCTATGTCCTTGATGATGTGTGGGAAGGGAAAAAAAGTGTCTCTGAAAGTATGTTAGCTACAAATGCATTAGCTGATCATCCTGGAAGAAAAAATTTACAGGTAAAGAAACTCGTTGCACAATTGAAGCCTGAAAATTTCACGCGCCCTATGCCTTACAAAAAACGTCAAGCAATACAGCAAAGTACATTACAACTACCAGATTTTCCAACTACCACAATTGGAAGTTTTCCACAATCAGATGAGGTAAAACAGAAAAGGAAGCAATGGCGTAATGAAGAGATTTCAGATGCGGAATATGAAGCTTTTGTAAAAAAGGAAACGGAACGATGGATTACAATACAAGAAGAGATTGGACTAGATGTATTGGTACATGGTGAGTTTGAACGTACTGATATGGTCGAATATTTTGGAGAAAAACTAAGTGGTTTTGCTTTTACAGAAAATGCTTGGGTCGTATCGTACGGTTCTCGTTGTGTTAAACCTCCCATTATTTATGGTGATGTAGAGTGGTCATCACCAATGACACTGAAAGAAGTAAAAGAAGCCCAACGTTTAACAAGCAAGCCGGTTAAAGGAATGTTGACAGGTCCTGTTACGATATTAAATTGGTCATTTGTAAGGGACGATATTTCAGATGAACAAGTAGCAAACCAAATAGCCTTAGCATTGAGAGAAGAAATAAAAGCATTAGAAGACGCTGGAATATCTATTATACAAGTGGATGAACCTGCACTTCGGGAAGGTCTTCCATTAAGACAAGAAAAACGGAATAGTTACTTAGAATGGTCCATCAATGCCTTTAAACTTACCACTTCTAGTGTGAAAAACGAAACACAAATCCATACCCATATGTGCTACTGTGAATTCAATGACTTTATTGGTCCAATCCGTTCCCTTGATGCAGATGTTATATCTATTGAAACATCCCGTAGTCACGGAGAGCTTATACGTTCACTTAAAAAGAACCCGTATGACCTTGGCATTGGTTTAGGAGTCTATGATATCCATAGTCCACGTGTTCCAAGTATTGAAGAAATAGACACTATTTTAAAAGATAGTTCCGAAGTTATTTCAAGAAAGCAGTTTTGGGTTAATCCAGATTGTGGTTTAAAAACACGTGGTGAAAAGGAAACGATAGCATCCTTAAAACACATGGTTGCCAGTGCTAAAAAATTACGCTATCAGGAACAAATGATATAAGAATGTAAAAATCATAAAGACCACCTTCTTATTTTAAAGATGGTGGTCTTCCAATTTTAAAGTACATGAACGAACATTGACTAGCGTAGTATTATTTACGTACGGGGATATGGATGGTCAAACTTTTATGTTGGAATTTTTGTGACCTCTGTTTTTGCTTCTTTATACACCCGAATACCCTCATTAAACAATAATTTAATTGTTTTTGTTAAAACCTTTTTATTTTCTGGCTCCATGTTATTCACCGCTTTTATAATCTCAATCATTCGCTTCCATTTTTCTTGTGTCAGATCTTCAAGCTTTTCTACATTCATTGTTTCAAATATGAGAAACAATGCGTCTACAAATTGACTTCTCTCCGCTTCAGTCATCTTGTCTAACCAGTCTTTTAATGTGGCATCAAGGAGTCGACTCTCCTTTGTTATATGCGTTACACAGACAAATTCATTCCCTAACACTTCCCAAGCTAACGGATCATGCTGAAGCAACGTTTTTTCCGAACTTTTCACGATGATATATTCCTCTTCATGCTCTAGCATCATTCCAACGATAGATGACTGAGGTACAATTGTTTTAATACGATCAAGCATTTTCTTATAATCTATACTGTCTATGATATCGTGGTGAAAACCAGGACCATCATTATTAAAAACCTCTATGATTCTATTTTTTATGGATGAATTACATTTAATTGCAGCATAAACAGCTAGATTCCCACCTTTAGAATGGCCTCCTACCCTAATGCGATTTTCTGTACCTTCGAATGCAGCTTCTAAGTATGCTACTGCCTCTAATTGAGCAGGTACAGGAGACATAAATGTCATATTGAAATTTTCCTTCCATCCAACTATCGTATTATCTGTCCCACGAAATGCCACGTACACCGTATCATCATCTAACAATATCGTTATAGCAGAAAATTGCTTTTGTTGTACATTATCAATAATGTTCACATACTTTGATAATCGTAAGTGTGCAAAGCGTTCACATTCCCCTACCCGTTTTAACAACATGGCGGACATTTTTGTTAACGACAACTGTGCCATTATTTCTTCTTCATCATATTTTGAATAAAACAATTGAGCTGCATCTTTAATTGTTATACTATCCTTACTATCTAATGGAGGAACAATGTCATGAAAATTTACATATGATAAATGAGATAATATTAAATTGTCTACTTCATTAAAAGGAGACTGCAGCATACTTAAATCCCCTCGCCAGTCTATATAATCCATAATATTTGCCATTATTCGACCACCTCGCAGAAAAATATGCTACATCTCAATTCTATCGCTTATCATTACCTTATTATTCATTATACAGGAAAATGTTTCTTCTTATTACGTACTCACATTTTACTTAATAAATATATATAAATGGACATTCAGAGATTGAAAAAGCTTTATTCCCATATTTAATCTTAATCTTTTCTTCTACCACCCTAAGATCTTTTCATTATATACTCATCATTTTATTTTTTTGAAAATTATGTTAAATTGTTACTATTATAAAAGTGATTGGCAATAAGCAACTGTTCATTTATATCTTAAAATCATTTAGAGGAGACAACCTATGATTTCAGAGTTAAACCAAGAAGAGTTTTATATGTGTAATCATTTAATCCTTCCAGAGAGTCACATGGAAGTAAAAGCAATTATTGAAGGAACCAATCCCGGTCGTATTTTTGTGGATAATACGGAATTCCCCACCTCTGGCTTAATATGGTTAGGGAATAATGATGGCTTCTTTTTTGTTGGGGACGAAAAAAATAAAGCATTCAACGATAAAATAAATAACTTAATTAATACTAAAATCTTACCAGATGCAAAAAGGTTTGGATTAAACTGGTTCGAAGGAATAGGGTATCACCAACTTTGGGACGACACGATAAAACAACTGTTCCAGCAACAAAAATTAGAAAGCTGGAAACAACGGGTTTATATGCTTGAAGAATCAAACTATACAATGGATTCTGAACCAATACTTAACAGAGAGTATACTATTCTAAAAATAAACAAAGAAAATTACTATAACTGTAAGAACACATGTATAAACCTTTCCTTATTAAAATCTAATATACTAGAATCATGGTCTTCTTTAGAACATTTCTTTGACAAAGGAATTGGTTATATGATCACTTACAAAAATAAAATTGTCAGTGTCTGTTTATCTGGTTTTGTTGCAGATAACATCCATTCTATTCATATAGAAACTGTAAAAGAACAGGAAGGAAAGAGTTTAGCTCAAAAGATAGCCCATTGTTTTGTAAAGGAATGCTTTCAAAAAGGTCTAAAACCATATTGGGATTGTACTGAGACAAATTATCCATCCGTTGCCATAGCTAATAAACTAAACTTCAAAATGAAATTCACTTATGAAGTATATGGTTTTCGTATGCGTGAATAAGGCTTGGAAAATTCACGCTTTATTTATATATCCATATAAAATTCGGCTGAAATAATTTGTGAAGGGAATAAATAATATGATTAAAGCAGTATTGTTTGATTTAGACGGTACATTATTAGATAGAGATACCTCTTTAAGACGATTCATTGATTCTCAATATGAACGATTAGACCTTTCTAGTTTATCCATTCAAAAAAAAGAGTATGTAAATAGATTTATAGAGCTAGATAACAATGGCTACGTTTGGAAAGATAAAGTATATCAACAATTAGTGAGAGAAATGCAGATAAATCATATATCGTGGGAAGAACTCCTTCATGATTATATAACTTTTTTTAAAAACCACGTTGTACCCTTCCACCATCTTTATGATATGTTAGAAGAATTGAAAAAGAAAAATCTTCTATTAGGGATAATTACGAATGGGAAAGGCAATTTTCAACTGGATAATATCCATGCACTACGCATTTTTCAATATTTTCAAGTTATAGTAGTCTCTGAATTTGAAGGAATGAAAAAACCTCAATCACAAATATTTCTTCATGCTTTAAAGAAAATTAATATATCACCTAAGGAAAGTGTATTTATAGGAGATCATTTCGTTAACGACGTTGAAGCTTCTGAGAAAGCTGGAATGATTGGTATTTGGAAGAAAAATGATCAATGGAACAATATGAATACGCAATACATCATCGATGATTTAATAGAAATACCAACAATAATTAACAAGATAAATGGTACAATCTAAAGGATTTATTATCAATTAGCAACAGTACTTTTAAAGTGGAAAAGCTTTATACATCATAAAAAGACTCAAAAGAACCGATCCCTTGAAACCTTTTTATTACTTAAAACGTAAATGAATAAATAAAGAAATGTAAAATATCACACCATGTAATTTACTATTGATTTGACTAACTAATGTAGTAAAGAGGTGAATATATGAACATAACTATTGATGGGATTCATTGGACTTTAAGTATCATGTTGATTTTATTATTAATTCCTATATTTATGTATTTTTTCAAAAAGCAAATAGCAATCAGATTATCAATGGCCACAGTATTATTATTAACTGTAATACTCCTTTTCTTAGGATACAGGGGGCAATTCACTACGTTTGAAGAGTATGCTTCTAATGGCATTCAAATGGACGATCTCCATAGAATGCAAATAATTATTAATGATGTATCAAGTGATTATTCAGAATCTATAGCATTAGCGAATATACATAATGAGGAAGTAATTAGACAAGTGTTAGATGATTTTTCAAATGTGGAACTAAAGCGAGATGCTGACGTCCGATATTACGATAGAAAATACCGAATTCAAATTACATCTAGAAATTATTTCTCCTTTTATGTAGATGAAGATTATTTAGATCATTATGAAATTATCAACGATACGGATCACTTAAACACAATTAGATCATTAATTGAAAGTGATGATGTGCATTGGGTGGATTTACGAGATGAGTAATCGACTTTTAACGTTTAATCTACACTTACAACTTAAAAAAATAGGAAGCCACATGACTAAAATGCGGCTTCTTTCCTATTTTCAAAGAAAATTGTATGTTCAATAGTTTCTCTAAACATCTCAATCTTCTAAATAAAGATGACTCATAATATCTCGTCGAGAAATAATGCCCACTAAATGATCATTATGATCAACGACGGGTAATCTTTTGAAATTCTTATTAACCATAATTGTTGCCGCATGTTCAATAGTATCATCCAGATTTACTGCTACTACCTCTCGACTCATCAATCCACCGGCTTTTTGACTCATAGCCTGTTTTAGTTCTTCCATAAACTTTTTTGGACTATCGAGATAAATAAAGCCTCCTAATAATTCAATTGCTGCTGGTACTTGAACATGTGAAGCTCGTTTTATTAAATCTTTTTCGGTAACAATACCAACTATTTCATTTCTGATGGTTGTTACAGGTAAACTACTAATTTTATTTTCAATAAGAAGCTTCGCACAATCTTCCACAGCTGTTTCTTCATTTACTGTAATCACATTTTTTGTCATCACATCTTTTACATACATGGACAATCCCTCCTTTAATCAAATAATCAGAAGGTGCATGTATACTGGTTGAATGACTCTCTCTAATTAAATTATAAAATAGTTGTTGTTTATATTCAACGACATTAGTATTCTATCTGACATGAGATAATTCTTTCTAAAACACGAACATTATATAAAGAGTTTAAATTTAATTCAATTTCCGCTGCAGACGTATCAATTACGCCTAATGACAGCCCATGATTATGTTTTAATATTCCTTTGTTTTTTTAAATTGCAAGTTAGTTTCCATTAAATTTGTCGTTTTCTGTTGAAATGCGTTACTTTCATGATTTTTCTTAACTATATCGATCATGTAGCTAAACTGATACATTACATATACACTGCAACTTTCATATAATAAAGAATAATTTTCCTATTGAGATGGAAAAATAATTTTAAAATAAAAGTGTTGTAAAAATATTAAGCAGCTTATATAACATTTACTAACACCATTGGAGTATATTTATGGATAACAACACAAATTATGAACGTACTCGATATTACCGTGCTAACGTTAGTTCTTTTAATACCAATGTTCTTCATCTAAAAAACCCGTGGGTACCTGTATGGTGGTCAGCGGCATTTCCAGGAATGGGCCACTTAATGCACGGTGCCTATATTAAAGGATTTATACTTTTTTTCTGGGAATTTGTTATTAATGTAAATTCAAAAATTAACCTTGCTATGGTGTATTCCTTTACTGGTCAATTTGAAATGGCAAAAGAAGTAATTGATACAAGATGGGTGCTACTTTATATTCCCGTATACATCGCTTCCATATGGGATAGTTATCGAAAAACGATTGATATCAATAAGTTATATGTATTAGCTAGGAAAGAAAAAGCACCGATAGTACCGTTTAAGTTAGGGGCTATGGGTTTAAATTTCTTAGATAGACGACAACCGTGGCTTTCCTTAGTTTGGTCTATGTTACTTCCAGGGATGGGACATCTATATTTAAAAAGAATACCAACAGGATTTTTTCTGTTATTGTGTTGGACTGTATGTACTTATTTTTCCAATATACTTACTGCTTTACATTTAACTCTTTTAGGTGATTTTTCCCAAGCTACTGCCACAATTGATGCACAATGGGCTTTATTTATGCCTTCCCTTTATGGATTTTCCCTTTATGAGTCTTATTCTTTAGCTGTTGAGTACAATAAATTGTACAAAACGGAACAAGCCGAGTATTTAACAAAAGAATACCAAAACCTAAACATTCAGTTAGGAAAAAACTGAAAGGTGGAAGTTTATGTTAGTTATTTCATCTTTTGAGCAATCAGATTCTTTAGAAGTTGCCATTGCAAATTTAGAACAAAACGGAATATCTAAAGATAAAATAATGGCTGTTCCTTTTGAAAAAAGAAGGGAAGAAAGAAAATTATTTGATAATATTCATCGTTCTGATGGTATTAGTCTTTTTGACCTCGCTGCTGCACTTGGAACAGCATGTTCTGTGTTGGGAGCTAGCTATGGTTTTATTCTAACTTGGGGACCTATTATATGGGGGTTAATCGGCTTTGCAGTTGGTGCTATTTTAGGACTTATTATTGACTATTTCTATACAAAGAAAAAGACAAAAAATCGAATAAAAACACCAAATCCTTTTACAGAAGTTGTATTAATCATAGAATGTGATGACTCAAAAAGTGAATTAGTAGAGGATATACTCTGGACTAATCTTGCATTAGGCGTTTCACAAGTAAAAAATACTGTCCCTCAACAGTCATAATCACAACAATTTTTTCATTTATTTTAGTGATAACATCGTACTAATCATATAAATGGAAAGTCGCAATAAAAAACGAGCTGTGTAGAATACAGCTCGTTTTTTTTAATTTATGATTTCAACATAGCCAATTTTATTAATGCTATAACAATTGGTACTCCTGTTCCTAGTAAAATTAATGGCAAAAGAACGAATCCGATACCTTCTCCCCATTCCATAGCTATAATCATGGAGTTAATCATCATCACAGTAAACATTATCAAAATAATGTTCTTCATAACGACAACCATCGATCGTGAAATCCGATAAGCATCTTCAGCATTTGTTTCTGTTATCTTAATTGGATAGTTATGTAAATGGGGTTTACTTTCAAGAAATTGTAGTAACAAATATAGAAATAATCCAACAACTGGTATAATCATCAACTCCCATTTGGAGCCAAAACGAGTTACTTCACCTGAGAAACCAAAATGAGCAGGTACTTGATCAGGAACGTTGCTCCACATTATAACTACGAAAATAACACTCCCAACGAAAACCAAGATACTTGTTATATCTAGAAATCGTACCATCGTTGATTTCTGCAATTTTTCTAATGGAATTTTAGGACGGTTTGAATTAAACATTCCCATTTCATTTATCCTTTCTTGCTTTCTTTATAAATTGGTTTCCATTACTCAATTGTTAAATTTCGAACATAACCCAAGTTATTGGTTATTCGTCTATTTTGGTTAATTGTAGACCTTTTACTCTACCTCCGTTAAAGACAAAACCATTCACAGCAGCACCTTCCTTAAGGAAATCTACAGTAAATGTGAAAGGGACATTTGTAACGAATTTATTTTCATCAACTTGATAAAGTAGCTCCTCACCATGCCTGAAATGGGACATGTAGAGCATTCCATCCTTTTCAATTACTTCATAGAACGTGTCTAGCTCACCACTATAATATTTGCCTATATAAATACACGTCTCTTTCGGTTTAAATGGCTTTACTTTTTTTAGAGAAATAATTCTATTATCCGACGTTTGAAGGACACTATTTTCACCTAAATATAAATCAAAATTAAATTGATCGATCTTAAAGTGATTACCAGAAACATGTGTCAATGGTGCATCTCCGTAAGGGTTTTTCAAATAAGCAATACCGTCTCTAATAGTTATATCAAATGTCATGAACAAAGATTCTGATACTGGATAGTAATAGCCTGCCACCTCTTCTATATTGCAGTCTTTCCTGTAGGCTTCAACCTGCTGTGTTCCTGCCTCTGATTCTTCAATACCAAAAACTACATTAGCCACAGCAAAAGCAGCATCCTTCATAAGCATATTTTGCGTATTAGAAAAAATAACAATATCTACATCATCATCAGGAAACCGCATCATCGCACTTCTGTATGCAGCATCTGCCCCACCATGTTCTAAATAGCGCCGGCCTTTATACTCCCCTACAAAAAGACCGCCAGCGTAGTTGTTATCTGTTCCATCTGTTAATAGTCGCGTCTCACACATGATCGTCAAAGTCTCTTCACTACAAATCCTAGGACTTTTGAAATTTTCCATCCACTTTAAAAAATCTGTTGCTGTTGTGTTTAGGGACGTAGCTCCGTATGTTCCATAATTAAGAACACTATAAACAATATTACCCATACTATCATCATAATAGGAACTTGCTTTTTCCGGAATCACCATCCAATAATTATCCTTGAAAAATGTCCTATTCATCCTAAGTGGTTTAAAAATCCTTTCCGAAGCAAACTCGTTCAGTGTTTTCCCTGTTAACCTTTCTACGATTTCTGCAAGTAGCGTAAAATTGGAATTGCTGTATAAAAATTGAGACTGAGGTTCAAAGTTTAAACGTTTTTGTTTACTAATTATGGAAAGTGCATCTTTTTGAGTTATTGTATCCTCAATTCGTACACCACTAAGACCTAATAACTCCCATTGATCCCTTATACCACTTACGTTGTTCATCATCTGTCTAATTGTGACAGGTTCCTTAAAGTTTATGTATTCAGAAACGTACTTCCTTACATCATCATCAATGTTCAGTTTTCCGTCTTCTTGGAGAAGTAGGACACACATAACCGTCAATTGCTTAGAAACGGACGCTACATGAAATACGGTCTCGTCCTTTACTGGTATACGATATTCAATGTTTGCATAACCAAAATTCCCCTTATAAATTACCTTCCCATTTTTTCTCACAGCAACCTGCCCTCCAGGACAAAGGCCTTGCTGCCATTTGGAAAAAATAGCATCGATTTCTTGCTCCAACTGTCCCAAACTATATCCCTCCCTTTTATGTATATATCAATAGTAATATATTTCGCACTACGAATGAAATATTCTTTTTAATATTTCTTTATTAAAAGTTCAGAAAAGAGATTCTATCTTTAAAGTTCTTCTTGTGTCATATATTAATTCAAGATTATAAAATAGAATGCTTTAAATTTTATAAAACTCTTTCGTATTTTTGTAAAATTGCCTATAAGCTGCAGGTAAATTTATTCCTTTCAAGCTGGAGATCTTTTCAATAGACTTGTGGATCATTTTGGGGTGCGTCATTTTGTTTTCAAATGGACCTTCAAAAGGCCATGGTCCATCCGTTTCAACAATCATATTTGTTATTGGATACTTCTTCACTAACTGTTGAATCTTGTCTTTATACATGACATCGGGTGTAATTGAAATATAATACCCATTTTTTATCATACGTTCCACCGTTTTTGCATCACCTTTAAACCAATGAAAATGAGCTTTTTCAATGGAATGCTTTTCTAGCATGGAACAAACAATAGGTGCATCATCATAAACAGCATGTAGAATGATTGGTTTATTGTATTGCTTCGCCTTTATAATAAAGCTTTCAAGGATTTCCAAATATGGTTCGATAGGTATTTGTTGATTATTTTGCCTCAAATAATAAGGGAGTCCTACTTCACCAACGGCCACCATTTCTTGCTGATGCTGATCTAGGAAATCGTGTAACTGTTCAATTTCCTTTTCCGATGGTAGAATCTGTTCTGGATGAAAACCGATAGCTGTTTTTACGTTTTTGTATTCCCTTGATAATGATAGATTTTTCCGAGCAGAAGCCAGATTCATAGAGACGGAAATAAGCTGTTCTACATTGTATTTTTCCATTTCTTCTATAATCAACAACCGTTCCCCTTTTTTATAAACTTCCAAATGAATGTGTGAATCAATGACTGCATGATACATTAGTACGTTCTCCTTTCATCAAGCACTAACTAAAATGGTGAACTACAGTAGAAATGAAATGTTCATTACATTTTTTAGTAGAAGAAAGAATCATTTTTTATAATAGTGTGATAATCTAAAATTGAATCCGTTTAATATTTGTAAAACTTTGAAATACGAGGTGATATCTTGAGGATGTTACGGAAAAAGAAATACATTATAATACTCATTGTACTTATAGCGTCCATCTTATTTTTTTATATTCAAAATAATTCAATCGAAACAACAGAGATCACCATTCGTTCAGAAAAAATTCCTGTAGGTTTTGATAATTATAGAATAGTACATTTAACAGATCTGCATGGGAAAAACTTTGGAAACAACCAACAAACATTAGTAAAGAAAATCAATAATGCAAAACCAGATCTCATTGTTTTTACAGGTGATTTAATAGACTCTAGAAGATATAATGAAAAACACAGTCTCACATTAATGGAGGAATTAGTTCAAATAGCACCAACATTTTTTGTTACTGGAAATCATGAAGGTCGATCTAGAAAGTTCCAATCACTAGAAAGTGAACTGAATCTCCTAGGTGTAGAAGTAATGAGAAACTCAACAGAGATAGTAGAAAGTGGGAACGACATTATTTATCTCATTGGGATTGATGACCCAACATTAATCAGGTCGTCATCTTCAGAACAGGATAAAACGATAGAAGCTATTGAACGTTCAATAGTGGAAATGGAAGATGGATACTTTAACATCCTTTTATCACATAGACCAGAAATGCTTCCCCTTTACTCAGAATATGGCTTTGATGTAGTATTTTCAGGACATGCTCACGGTGGGCAAATCAGACTCCCGGTTGTTGGAGGGTTAATTGCTCCAAATCAAGGATTATTTCCAAAGTACACATCAGGAAAATATAAAAATAAGAAAACTACAATGATAGTTAACAGAGGACTCGGAAACAGCCTTTTTCCTTTAAGAGTATTTAATCGCCCTGAAATTATTGTTGTCACGTTATACTCTGAATAGTACAAGCAATATAAATATAATAAGGATAGAGAGAGTTTGAGAAGTTAATGTAGTATTAATTCCTTCAAATATGCCGTTGATTTTTTTGTTAGCCTATATAATGTTTCTGTTTCCTCTATATCCATTATGTTCCCGGCTACAGAATCGTCAGAAATCCATAGATGAAAAACCCTTTTCTCGTTTTCCTTAAAATGGAGGGTTAAATTATAATCACCAAATCCCATATCAACGTCTCCCTTTAACCTTGTTGAGGAGTTGATTGCATCTATTATTACTGCGATGTATTCTTTTTCATGGAAGGATTTTATTATATTCTCATTAACAATTCCAAACTCTTCAAACTCTGTTACACTAATCTCAAACACGTCCTCTGTTGAAAAACGAAAAGAAGAAGAAGTGGATAATGAAGTAATGATCCAAAAAATGAAAAAACCTAATATAATAATTAGAAGGACTTTATATACTAGAATGAGTTCTTTTCTTATCGATCTATTCATTAGTGTGTTACCTCTCAGTACAAGTTATTTCTATCGTATTATTCATAGGATCTAACATTGGATAGCTCCAATAACCGATCCATTTCGGTTCATTAAAAAATGTTCTTATTTTATTTTCTTTACTAGCTTGAACAATTTCTTCAAAGTTCTTCATATCACACTCTAAAGACCAGCTTGTTCTAGGCACCTTACCTCCTTCCCACCCTGGTTGAATGGAATACTCTTCTGATATCAAGGGGACATTTTTAAATAGATGGATACTAAATTGATGTTGACCTATCATATAAGCAATGGAATGATTATTTTCCCAAATAAGATTTAAATGCAGTATGTCTGTGTAGAACCACTTCATTTTCTCCAAATCGCTACAAAAAATATATGTAAAACCTAAGCGCTTTCCCACTTTATCCCCCCTGTTTATCTGTAGATTAATGACTACTAAACTTGAATTTTAAACCAACTTCTCTTCTTTAATCTCAAATAAAGAGCATTTTTCCATTTCCCTTAAAATTGGAAACCTATTTTTATCTATGATGTCTAATTCAAATCCTAATTAATCCACTTGCTATATCATAAATTATTCTACTTGCTTTAATTTTAAACCTTCAATTCCCAACATCAAATTTTTATAATAATTGGAACGAAGTCTAAAATAAGCATAATCATTATGAGTTGTTGAGGAAAACCACACAAAGTTATTTTTAATAAACGTTAAATCTTCAGGTAAGTTTGGTGATACCCAATCGTACAAAGAATTAGCTGACTTCTTAAGTAACTGACAAGTTTCATTATTTGCTTCCATAACGAAAACTGTTGTTGGCGGCCCTTTTGAAATGGTGTTAGCCCACTCATTTGTTTCATAACTCTGTACTAAATAAGGTTTGAACTTTTCGAGTAGTTACTGATTATAGTTAAGTTGTTTTCTATTGAGACTCCCACGACTAAAGTCGCAAGCCCTAAACCTTACGGTTATAACGGGTGGGATTCTTGAATGACTAAACGTTCGCAGTCCATTTCTGTTTTGAACAGCCTTCAAGATGAGGGTATCTCATTACCCCTCCTAAGACAGTGCATATAGCATCTTAGGCTGATTGACTTTAACCATCAATCACAGGTGCATGTCGAATATTCATAGCACCCACTAAATCTCTATGTTTTTCAAATCCACATTTACAATGATATTTGCGGTCATGAGCCTTGTTCTTTTCAGAACATTTAGGACATACTTGGCTTGTGTATGCAGGGTTCACATATTCAACTGTGATTCCTTCTATATTCGCTTTGTATTCAATGAATTGAGATAGACGGTAGAATGACCAACTGTGCAAATTCTTTTCGTTTTTACGGCTTGTTCTTGCCGTCTGTCGGATATTCGCAAGTCGTTCTAAACGAATGACAGAAATCTTATTAACTTTTGCAAAATTAACAATCTCACGACTAACTTTATGGTCTTGGTCTTTCATCCATCGTTGTTCCTTATCTTTTGAATTACGTATGGCATTTAACTTTTTCTTTCTGCCTAATTCTTTACGTTCATAACGGAATTTTCGCTTCACATATTTATTTTGTCTTCCTTTTCCAAAGAAGCGTACCTTATCATCATCTGTTATAGCAACAGCAGGTACCTTTAATCCTAAGTCTACACCCATGACTTTTAAAGCCTCTCCTTGAACGGTAGGTATAGTGACAGAAATTTGGGCAATCCATTTATTTGCTTTCTTCGTGATACGGAGTGTACCTAATTTGTGTTTCAACAAATCAAAATTACGGTTATCTTTATCAACTAGCAAAGCACGGATAGGTGTTTTCTTTGCTTTTCCATTAATCATGATAGGCATTGAAATGTGGGTGAAATCAAAAGAATAGTTTTGGTTATTCCAAATGCAGACGGGCTTTTTCGAAACAGGAACGTTAGTGAATTTGTTTTTCTTTGCTTTCTTAAACACGCTTTTAGCATCCTTAATAGCTTGATTCTTGACTGCACTTGGCAAAGGCGCAGAAATATCCTTACTTGATTTTTTTGTGCTTTTCTTTTCGGCAACCATTTCAGACACAAGGATATTGATAGTAGAAATATATTCTTTACTCATTTCCTGCAAGATAGTTGCTTGTTCTTTTGTTGGAAGTAGTTTTATCTTAACGGTTATGGTCTGAGACATCTTTTTACCCCCTTTTCTTTTGTTGTTCGACATAGCGTTTAATTGTTTCACTCGAAACATTTCCTGCGGTAGATACAAAATAGGAACGTGTCCAAAGACTTGGCAGGTGTTTAAGGTGAGAAAATTCCTCTCTTAATTTTTTCGAAGTCACTCCTTTGATTTTTGCCATAATATCAGCAGGACTAAGCGTTGGTAGTGCGTTCAGAAACATGTGGGTATGGTCTGTGTCACATTCTAAAGCGACAATAATGATGTTTAATTCTTCACATATTTCTTGAACTAATTCTTGGAAGCGTTTCTCCACATCGGAACGAAGGAAGATTTTCCTCCTATACCGAGGGCAAAAAACGAAATGATAGTTAATTAATGATACAGTTGTGTTTGTTCTTCT
Organism: Evansella sp. AB-P1; assembly: GCF_029688925.1. Classification (GTDB taxonomy): domain Bacteria; phylum Bacillota; class Bacilli; order Bacillales; family Salisediminibacteriaceae; genus Evansella. The sequence goes on along the minus strand of NZ_JARUKY010000012.1, from coordinate 76,088 downwards.
ACATTCGATCATATACACATTGTGTCAGTTAAATATATAAACTACAACAGATATACATTAAAATAAAGAGTGAATTTTTCAGATACTTGAAGTACCACAAACCTTTCGTTTTAAGTGGCACTCCGTATCTGACCTCACTCTCATCCCACCCCTAAAGGGGTGCTATCGCACCGTAGTGGACTTTCCCGTTCGGAAAATCTGTAATGAAATAAAAAGTATCTGAATAATCACATAAAATGTTCATTAAATTTTGATAAATGAAATCTCTTGGATTTTCAACCAAATCCCAATACTCTTCCATCTACACAACTCCTCCATTTATCTTCAATTAAATACAGTAAATCAAAAATTCTTGTTTTTTCTTCACTTCTATGACAATTACTTGTTTTAAAGACGTTTTGTAACTGTAATACTATTTTATCAAAATTAACAGTTGTATTTTATAAATTTATTCATGAAACAAAAATATTATCCAATTCCAGTAATTAACCCTATACCTTGCATTACAAGTCATATGACATTATAATGTATGTATACCTTGTAATACATGATATATAGAATGGTGGTATTTTATGTCACAAACACAAATGATGAAAGGTATTTTAGATGGTTGTCTATTAGCGATTATAAATGGTAAAGAAGTTTACGGTTATGAAATGGCTGAACGACTTAGTGAATATGGCTTTGAATCTATAAGTGAAGGAACGATTTATCCACTATTGATGAGAATGGAACGAGAAAAACTAGTCACTTCTGTTAGAAAAGCATCCACCGCTGGACCAAAAAGAAAATACTATTCCCTTACTAAAGAAGGTGAAGAAGCATTGAATGCCTTTTTAAAAAGATGGCGTCATCTAGAAACTAGTGTGAACAGTGTTATTAAACAAGAAACGAATGGGAGGAATAGAGAAAATGGAGAAACTTAAACTTTCTGATAAAAGTAGGAAATTCCTTGATGATTTGAACGTTTATTTATTTTCGAGTGGAAAAAAGGAAGAAGAAATCAAAGATATCGTAGAAGAGCTTGAAGCACATTTGTATGAAGCAGAATTAGATGGGAAACCAATCGAACAGATTGTTGGTGAATCCCCAAAACAATATATGGCCATGATATCAAAGGAAATGAATATAGACTATACAGCCTGGGCTAAATATATTCCAATTATCGTTTTTGGGGTAATGGCATTTATGATAATTGGGGACGTGCTAGAAGGACCTCTTAGTTACAGTCTCTTACAGATCATTGGAACAATTGTAACGTGTTTACTTTTTATCTTTGGCGTTTTTATAACATTTCGTTATGTAAGCTATCATGACTTATCCAAAAAGGTTGAATTCATGATGATCATTCTTCCTATCTCCATAAGCATGCTTCTATTTATCCTTATACAAATTGTTAATAGGATATATGAAACGCCAAGTGTAGAAATTGGAGGATTAGGAAGTATTCTTCTTGGAATCATAGCTTTAATCTTGCTCATTGGAATGTCTTTGTGGGGAAAAACTGCTGTCATGTTAGTCGTTTTAATAGCACTTCATCTTCCTGCTATTTTATTATCTTTAACAACACTTCAAGAAGAAACACAACTTATTAGTAGTATAGTAATTACGTATATAATTATTGGCCTTTATTTTTATGGCACGTTCAAGAAAATGAAAAAAGAAGAAAAAAGTGTATAGAAAAATAAGATAAGCGCAAGAACATTAGATAAAAAACGCGTGAACTTGTGAGGTGCAGAACAGCAAAACACAGACAAATTTATACGCTAATTAAACATCATTTACAACTAAAATCACAGTAAAATTTGTATATTAAAAAGGCATGAATTCATCGTGCCTTTATTTTCATATTTTCTTATTATGCTCTATTTTAATGTTAACAACTCACTCTCTTTTTTTGGTATAAATTGTAAAAATCATCTCTACTTATTGCAGAAACGCTTTCCCGTTAGTTGGATTAAAACTATTGATAACATCCACATTCATATTCTTTAAAATTATATTCTTTGTACAGTCTTATCTCTTCAAAGTCTCTTGTGTCTGATTCATAAACTTTTACTAAGGGAGCAAAATCTGTTTTTGCAAATTCCCTTATTTGCTTTTCAAAATCAGCAGAAGAATCTAAATGATATTCGTTCATATCTTCATATAATTTATTGTGTTCACAAACGTCATACGTAACAGCGATATAATATCTTGCCATGGTACCACCCCAGATTTATATACTATAAAACTTTAATTTAGTTCAGACGTTTTCACTTGTGAATGGCTTGTTTGTACCTTTGAAATAAACCCGGTAGAGAACCGTCCTCACGCGTTTTCTCTTCTTTTAATCTTTTTCTTTTACTTCACCGGTAAATAAATTATATTTAACGGTATCTTTAAAAATCAACTTATTATCTACATATACTTTGCATTTCAAACTAACTAGTCCACCTAATTTTACTTTCACAGGCTGATTTTCGCCATTTTCTTCTAATACTGCTGTCAAAGATTGATAAGTAACGATCCACGAGAACCATCCTTTTCTTTTTTTCTCAGCAACAAGCTTATCATCAATATATAGTTCTTCTTTGTTTGCATGATTTACTACTTTTATAAGGTGGTCATTGTATGGTATATTCCATGTTTTCTGGAATTCAGTCATTAAATTTTCTACAATCTCATTAAACGATTCATTTTCTTGTACTTCTAGTTCTGATTGTACAGCTGCAATTTTTTTCTTAAAGTAACTAATGAATCCTTCAATTATAAATAAAAGAATAATTAAGCTTATTAACATGACAATGAAATTGTCAAATACTGTTCCTTCAGTAAAAATTGCATAAAAATAACCTATTGTGTAAAAAAACAATAAATAAAATACAAACTTTAAGAACTTCCCCATATTTATTTTCCTCCAAATAGCTTTATGTATTTTCTATTTAAATTAATATAATTTCAACGTAAATGAATCTTATCATGAACTATTTAATACTAACAGACAAGTCAAACATTTATATTAGAAATCGCGTTTATGCACGTTGATGAAGTAGTCACCTTTCACTCCTGTGGATTTTCAAGGGAGACTTATTATGCAAGTTAAAATTTGCACCATGGTGAATGAAAATGTTCTTTCTAGTGGCTATATTCTTTCCGCATTTGTGTTTTTCCACCATATGCGGGAGCATTGGAGCCCTTCTATATTACCGCAAACCTTTTTTTCCTATTTGCAGGCTTATTGGAGCCCTTCTATATTACCGCAAACCTTCTTTTTCTGATTTGCAGGCTTATTGGCGGCCTTCTATTTTACCGCAAACCTTCTTTTTCCTATTTGTAGGCTTATTGGCAACCTTCTATATTACTGCAAACCTTCTTTTTCCGATTTGCAGGCTTATTGGAGCCCTTCTATATTACTGCAAACCTTCTTTTTCTATTTGCAGGCTTATTGGAGCCCTTCTATGTTACCGCAAACCTTCTTTTTCTGGTTTGCAGGCTTATTGGAGCCCTTCTATATTACCGCAAACCTTTTTTTCCTATTTGCAGGCTTATTGGCGGCCTTCTATATTACCGCAAACCTTCTTTTTTTATTTGCAGGCTTATTGGCGGCCTTCTATATTACTGCAAACCTTCTTTTTCTGATTTGCAGGCTTATTGGCGGCCTTCTATTTTACCGCAAACCTTCTTTTTTTATTTGCAGGCTTATTGGCGGCCTTCTATATTACCGCAAACCTTTTTTATCCTATTTATGGTAACATTGGCTGCTTCTATCATCCCGCATTTCATTATTTTGTGGTTTTGCAGTAGACAGTTCTATTTTCAAGATAGACTTCCCAAGTAAGCATTTATTGCTTTATTCAGAAAGAAATATTTAGGAAGCCGGTAGATACGTTTCAAGTAGGCGTTTTTAGCATTGTTGTATTTCCAGTAGAACTATATTCAAAAGTGTTATATACTCTCATTTCTTATACATATGTATTATAAACTCGTACAATGGCATTGTCAGCAACATAATATATTACCTACCAAATAGCACCTGAACGCTAGCACAATAAGTCTCATACATATCGTTCAGGCACTAAAAAAAATCCACTAACTTTTCAATGATATTACGTCATATATAATACATTTATCATTTATCATTTATTCGTCAATTGTTATTCACACTTCACAAAAAACGACTCGCGAGAACCGTCCCCACGATTATGCTTTAAGCCATTTTAAAATTTCTCCTGGAGTGGCATTCTTTCCGTACAGTAATATTCCAACTTTGAAGATTTTTCCTGCTAGTTTCATAAAGAACCAAACACTGATTACTAGAATCACTAGAGCAATGATTACTTCAATCCAAGGCCATTCTTCGAGCATTGTTAGACGTAAAATTAACACTCCTGGAGATGTAAATGGAATATAAGTACCTATTTGAGCAAATAACCCACTTGGATCATTTAAAACAGGTCCAATAAAGATTGCTGGTGAAAATGGTAGCATCATGACTAACCCTTGGAAGTTACCAGCAGTTGTGACATCCTCCATAGTTGCACCAATTCCCACAAAAATAGCAGCAAATAACAAAAATCCTAATACAGCTATAGCAAGAAGTACTAGCAATTCTGGGACAAATAAATATTCCATAATCGGTAAATCATATCTCCAAATCAAGAAAGGCAAAATAAAGACAATAGATACAAGAGACTGAATGATACCTAGAACAAAATACCCTACTATTTTTCCTTGCATCAATTCACCAGGCGTCAAGGATGATAAAATAATTTCAGCAAGTTTATCCTTCTTTTCCTGAGAGGCACTTTGGAAAATGGCCATTCCTGTAAATACAATAGAAATCATAATAAATCCAGCAAAGGCTCCTGGCACAAGCCGTTCCATAAAGCTAGTAAGTCCACCTTCAGCTGTTACTTCGCCATTCCCATTTTCACCATTTCCTTGTAAAGTTTCTTCTACAAATGTAATCCCATTTAAAAATGGAGATAATTCCTCCATAGATAGGTTAAGTCTCTCTAACTGTATTGATTGGATTTGTGGTACAAATATTTGAAGCTGATTCATAAAAAAGTTGTCTATCTCATCCGTTGTATATACGGAAACTAAACCTTCATTCACAGTAGATTCATCAATAAATAGAAATGCTGTATCTTCCCTATCTTCTAATTTATTTAAAACCTGAGACTCCTGCATCTCTGTTTCCTGCAGATTCCAGTTTAAATCGCTTTCCTCTACAGACATTTGTAGTTCTGAAAAAATATTAAGTTCATCGTTCACAAATACTTCTGTTACTCTCGTTTCGTCCACATCGTATCCACCAAACAAGCTCCCTAATAGCATAAATGCAATAAATATTACAGGTGTAGATAATAAGCCAATAAGAAATGTTTTATTTTTCATATTCCTCTTAATTTCCCACCGAGCAACTTTCCATGTATTACGCATCTAGTTCACCTGCTTCCAAAATCAAATTCTTTCCTGTTGCCACATCTATAAAAATTTCATGAAGTGTTATCCTATCAAGGACTAATTCTTCAATCCTCACATTGTCTGGCAAACTTTTCAGCCACATAGCAGGCTGTACATCCTTTGATAGATAAAGAACAGACTTATTTTCTTCCTGCTTTATCCGTTGTACCTCAGGTAATACTTCTAATTCAGAAAGCTCATTTTTTCCACGAATGGTGCATTTGAAATTGGCATACTCCCGTTTCACTTCATCCATCGTTCCGTAGATTACCTTTTGTCCCTTATGTATCATAAATAAGCGATCGGCCATCTCTTCTACAAGATTCATTTGATGAGAAGATAAAAGAATAGCTGTTCCTTGATTTGCTAATTGACGAATTTCCTCCTTAAATAACTCCTGACTTACTGGATCTAATCCTGAAAAAGGTTCATCTAAAATTAAGAGCTCGGGCTCATGAATAATAGAGGCAATAAATTGAACTTTTTGACCCATCCCCTTGGAAAGCTCCTCCACCGAAACAAATTCTTTCCCTTTTAAATCAAACTTTTCAAGGTATGCCAAAGCCCTCTCCTTTGCTTTCTTTAACGGGTAATCCTTCAAGTCTGCCAAATACAACAGAATATCCATCACTTTCACATTCTTATATAATCCACGTTCCTCGGGCAAATATCCAATTTTATTCCGTGGAATATCTTTGTGATCACGAAAGGTAATACTCCCTTCATCTGGATACATAATGCCCATTATGTTACGAATGGTCGTTGACTTCCCAGCCCCATTAGGACCTAAAATAGCCATTATCTCCCCTTTGTGAACCTCGAAGGAAATATTGTTTAACACCTTCTTGTCTTTAAAAAATTTACCTACATTCTTTACAGAAATCATTGATTCCAACTCTACATCACCTTCCATATTCAATAGTGAAAAAAATTATAATTATTGCAAAAAACCACTTATACAAAATACGAGTTTAATAGACAAAAAGTTTCAAAAAATATGCATTTATTTGGTAATATTAAATAATTTTGTTTTTAATTAGGAAGAAGGACTTGTTTTGCTCCATTTTTATATGAAGAGTCTTTCATTTTCCAATAATCAATAGTAAAATGAAAGAGAACTGGAAAATTGTAGCTAGGGTTCCGCTATTTAAGTAGGACTGTGACCGAGGGCTACATCTTTTACAATAAGTAAATGGCACCTATTGACATAAAAGGTCCGAGGGGAAAGGTTCAGCGTATTTGTTATGCGTTGAATTCTTTGTCTTCGGACCTTTTTTATTATTTTAAGGAGGATTTTAATATGAAAAGAATTGATGCTTTAAAAGCTGGAGTTGCAGTTATTATATTGAATAAGGAGAACCAAGTTTTGTTACAGAAACGGTCTGATGTAGGACTTTGGGGGATTCCTTCAGGTCATATAGAGATAGGAGAAACAGTTTCTGAAGCAGCTATTAGAGAAATAAAAGAAGAGACCAATTTAGATATAAGGTTAAAAAAGATAATTGGTGTATACTCTGATCCACATTCACAAGTATTCGAATACCCAAATGGAGAAACAGTACATTTTATAACCACTTGTTTCCTTGCTGAAGTTATAGGTGGTGAACTGCACTGTAATTCAGATGAGTCTTTAGAAATAAAATATTTTAATGCATGTAAACTACCAAACGATTTATTGAAAATGCATCCCCAATGGTTATATGATGCTCTATCTAAAAGAGAGGCAGCATTCATTCGTTAAGAGAAAAAAACGTGATTCCATTAAGAATCACGTTTTGCTATTTAAGGTTTTAAAGATGATGAATCATTTTCCCTAAATGCTTTAATGTTGGAGTAAGGTTTATTAGAAAGTATGCTTCTCGTAATCTTCTACCATCAGGACTGGTTTGTAAATATGCAGAACCACCGTTGTGTAGCATGGCAGCATGAGTTGCTTTTGTTGTTAACGTTGCAATATCTCTTCTGATTGTCAAGAGCTCATTCCAGTTTAGACCATTAAATGGTTTGTTAAAAAGTTCCTCCAAATTAGACTCAAGTAATATAAGCTCTTGTTCTAATTCTTCCTGCTGAATTGGTAAGAATTGATTACATTGCTGTGGATCTTTATTTTTTTTGATTGATTGGATAGCGGAGTCGGTAACCCCAAATCCAAGAGGTATTTGGTAGACCACAAAATATGGACGAATGTTTTTTACAAAGGAGTCTGCATCCTCTGCAACCACTTGATCATCCGGTATAAAAACATCTTGAAAACGACATGCAAACGTCCCGCTACCGTTTATACCCATGTAATCAACTTTTATTTTTAAAGATAATTTTGGATCGTCACAAGGTACAAATACCATTACTCTTTTATTCTCATTGACCTCAGCAATAGCACCAAACCAATGACCATCACCAAGATTGGATACAGAAGGTAACGTGCCCGATACAATATAGCCCCCATCTACCGGCTTTGCTTTCAAATGTAGCTTTTCTAGCCCAGCATAATATTTCATTGGGTTCGAAAGCCCTGTTCCAGCGATGATTTCTCCATTTTCCATCCCTTGCAATACCTTTGATTTCAGCTTCTCATTTACTGAATTTCGAATGTAAGTCAATGCAGCTAGGTGGCACCATATAATAAATCCTGTTGTCATACAAAAAGTAGATGCTTGTTTTACCACTTCGATCTCTCTTTGAACAACAGTATCTATAGAGATATCTTGCGATTGAAAATGACCTTCATGCCCAAGAATTTTAAATATATCTTTAAGGTATACGTCACCACAATCAATATCACGAACATGTGACTTTAGCTCTTTTTGAAATAGGTTTGCAAGGTGCTCTTGTATCGTTACTGTCACGCCTCTGTCTCTCCTCTCTGTCTACTAAGCTATTATTCTTTGTCTGAATTAATCTCTGTAATTGCATCGATTGGTGCTTTTACAGCTTCACGAGCACGGATGACTGCATCTTCGTCTGGCGCATCATAGAAGCATAAGCATTTTGACATATCTTCACATACATACGTTCTAGAGAAAGTTACTTCTGGAACTTCTGCATAGTGTACAGAGTTTGTTTTCTTGCGATTTAAATATTGGTCCATCGTCAAGTTTTCTGGTAAGTTCCACTCAACTAAATAGTTAATTTTATCCTTTTGCTTCTTTACTTTTTCTAAGTCTTGACCTACAATACGGACTTCCTTTACTAAGGCTACTTGATAATCCTTTTCCTTTAAAGTAGCTTCTAACTTTTCTTGATTATCACTTTCAATGATGAAAAATGCACGTGAGAACCCTTTTGAAACTTGAACTTCAATTAATTCGTCACCATGTAGATTTTCCTGTAATGCGGAAACCTTTTGTTCAAAACTCGCTTTATCCTTTACTTCCCCTTTGAATTCTAATTCCACTAAAAATAATGCCATTGTGTATTCCTCCTTATTTTTCAAAACATTCACTATACGGTTATTTTAATATACTTAGTTTAAAAAAACAACTTACTTGATTTATGTTATACTATTCTCATACATATTTTATTATTATTTCAATCAAGGAGATCGATACGTATGAAGGAACGTTATAAATTGCAATGTAATATTGCCCAAACATTAAATCTTGTCGGAGATCGTTGGACGTTGTTGGTTATCCATGAAATACTAATCGGTAATACAACCTTTAACGAAATCAAAAAGAACTTAGACGGTATTTCGTCAAACCTCCTCTCCGATCGCTTAAAATTGCTGGAGGAAGTGAATTTGATCGAATCAAAAATCTATTCCACTCATCCACCTCGAAATGAATATTCCCTAACAGAAAGCGGTCGAGAATTGGAGGATGTATTCAATGCCCTCATATTATGGGGACGGAATAATTTAGAAAAGTGTTATAAGAAGCTCATTCATACTTCCTGTAATCATGAAATAGAAATGCGTTATTTTTGTCCCTCTTGTAATAAACATGTTCCAAAAGAGGAAGTTAAACCTGAAAAACTATAGAGTATATACAGGGGTTATGATACACCCCTTTATATTTCCTTTCCATTAAAGCTGTGCTCCCCATTGTTTTCCTACCCATTTTTCAAAAACACCGATTAAGGAATTAAGGATAAAACCAAGAATACCGATAAAAAAGATTCCTGCTAGTACTAGGTCTAAATTTAATGCGTTTCGACTATCCACTATTAAATATCCCAGTCCTGATTGTGCACCAATCATTTCACCTGCTACAAGGAAAATCCACCCTGTCCCTACTGCAATACGCAATCCATTAACAATAAACGGGAAAGCTGCTGGCAAGATGATTTTATACATCATTGCTGGCTGTTTGATTTCTAAGTTTTGTGCTAATTTTAAATACGTACGATCTAGTTTTTTTACAGCAGAAACAGTAGATAATAAGATTGGGAAAAAGGCTGCAATAAAAATGACAACGATAGCAGGCATGTTACCTATACCAAACCACAACACGATGAATGGTGCCCAAGCAACTGGTGCAACTGGACGGACAACCTGAACGATTGGATCCACAATGCCCCAAACACGTGTTGTTTGACCAAGGATGAGTCCTAACACGACTGCTACCACTGCAGCTGTTAAATAGCCACTTAAAAATCGAAACATACTTACGCGAAGATGTTCAAATAATGTTCCATCTTGAATTAAGGAGATAATCCCACTTCCCACAGCAAGAGGTGACGGCAAAAGTGCTTCTGGATAATCTCCTATGATAATGACGAGCTGCCAAACGGCAATAACTAGCACAAATGCGATGACTACATTAAATAGCTTATTTAAGTGTTTAATAAGACTCACCTCTTTTTTCGAAGAATGATTGATCCACAAAATCTTCGTATGCTGGCGGGTTATCAGATAATCCCATCTCAACAACTCGTTGTCTTAAATACTCATAATCTTCTTCTCTAATTTGTAAATCATCATAAGAAATCCAGCTTAAGGATAGAGCAAGTACTTCTTCTGGAATAGTTAGGTAATTTAAATGTGTTTCTTTAATTTCCTCTAAACTTAATGTAAATGGACCGTTTTCAGTCTCTAATTCATTCACATTATTAACGTGAACATGATAGTCATGCGCTTTTTTCCCTGCTTCGATATAACCATTTACAAAAAGTTCTGTTAAATCAGGATCTCTTTCCATAAAATCACTTCTTAATACGAGAACACAGCACAAAGAGTTAGCACGAATTTCCTCTGATTGAAAAAGGACTCTACCAGTGTTTAAGGTAACTCCTAATGCTCCAAATGGTTCTGCAACAACATAACTAGAAATTCGTCCTTCCGACAATGCAGATGGCATCTCTGGCGGTGGCATTTCCACAACGTTAACATCTTCATAGTTTATTCCAGCATTTTGAAGCATTTCATCTAAAAGAATATTATGTGCTGAAAGAGTATGTGGAATGGCAACTGTTTCCCCACTTAAATCTTGAACACTATTAATATGATGTCCAACTACTACAGCATTTCCATCTCTGTGACCGAGTGCTACAGCTTTTAAATCAATTCCTTTTTCATGTGCTTTCATGGCAAGCTCCATTAAAACTGATGCACCATCAATTCTTCCTGTATTTAGAGCATCCATTAATTCAATCCAAGATCCAAATCTGACAAGTTCTATTCTTGCACCATTTAAGTATTCATCCTCAAATTCTTTTTCAAAATATAATGGTGCAGCGTGAGTAATTGGTAAATAACCTATTCGAATGACATTTTCTTCATGGGTACTTGTTCTCACACAGCCTGAAATAATTAACACAATTGTAAGTAATAATATAGAAATAGTTTTTATCAATGGACTCATTTTTTCACCTAATTCCCTTGAATTATTTTATATATTGTAATCTGGTGCTTGCGTATTAGTTGGAAATTCATACGAATCAAAAATCACCTTACGATAATATTGGAAATCACTATGACTGCGATCTCTTGGTTTTGCTAAATTAATTTTCAATATCTTCTTAATTTTCCCTGGCTGGGAGTCCATAATAATTACTCGATCGGACAGATATACTGCTTCATCTATATCGTGTGTTACAAGAATAATATTTTTTTGTTCCTTTTTCTGAAGTCGAAGTAATTCATCCTGTAGGAAATAACGATTAAACGTATCAAGTGCTGCAAAAGGTTCATCCATTAAAATTAATTCTGGTTGAATTGCTAAAGCTCGTGCGATGGCAACTCGCTGTTTCATTCCCCCTGATAGCTGAACTGGAAATCTATTAATACTATCTTCTAAGCCTACTAGTTTAATATATTCAAGGGTTCTGTCCTTTCTTTCCTCAGGTGTTAATGTGTTATCTGGCTCTAGACCAAGTTCTACGTTTTTTCTGACTGTTCTCCATGGAAGAAGTCCGTAATCCTGAAACAGCATAATAGCGCGCCTACTAGGACGTTCTACTTCCTTCCCATCAAAAAATACAGATCCACTTGTTGGCTTTTCAAACCCTCCAATGAGGTTTAATAGCGTACTTTTTCCACAACCACTTTTCCCAAGAATGGATATAACCTCGCCCTTTTTAATATCAATATTTATATCTTCTAAAACTTTATCTGTCTGCCCTTGGGAATAAAATTCTTTATGTACATCAATAATTTTAATGAAACTTTCTTGTAAACTAGCCAATATGTTTCCCCACCTTTGTCATTCTGTTATTATTCCAATAAAAAAGGTATGAATTATCAGATTAAAGGTAATTTTATTATAGTTAGTTAAAAAAATCAACTAACTTGTGACAATATTTTTAAAATTTATTTATAATTTTGATGATACAATTTCATACTTCTTTATGTCATTCTGGGATTTGCTCGTAGCTAGAGTCAATTTGCGGGAAGAATACCGGCTTCTTTCTTCCTTCAAATATATTACCTCCTTATTATTTCTAGAAACATAGGACATTAGTTTCCATATTAGGATTAGTACTTTAAAATTCATCATAGAAAACTGATGAATTTTATAAAGTCAAAAAAAACACAGAAATATCTGTGCTCACTTTTGACTTTACATTCTATTTTTCTAACATTCATTTTCATCTAGGGTTCAGGTGAAAGCATCTAATATACTTAATTATATATTGATATCATATTCCATCCTCTTCGCTACCTCTTTTGAAACTTCTATTCCATAAAGTCTAGTAATTAGATGGAAGGACATATTAATTCCTGCTGATATCCCTCCAGATGTAATAATCGATCCTTCGTCTACAAATTTCACATTTCGTTGTACAGATACAAAAGGAAATTCCTTTTCTAGTCTATCTATATCCATCCAATGCGTCGTAGCTTTTTTTCCATCTAATAGACCTGACTTTGCTAGAAGGAGTGCTCCTGTACAAACAGAAGTCATAAATTCTACTTTGGTTTGTTGTTGTTTTATCCATTGAATGATATTCGGATTATTAATTTCCACTTCTTCCGCACCATATCCCCCTGGAACAATAACAATATCCAATTTAGGATGATTTGCAAAACTATAATCTGGAATTACTTTAAGGCCATTTTTGGCAGAAATACATTCTCCATTCTCTGATATTGTTTTTACCTTAAAAGGTTTATTATCTGTATCAGGTATAGCTGCTAGAGAAAAAACCTCAAATGGTCCCGCAAAATCTAATACTTCCACTTCATTAAATAATAAAATTCCCACCGTTCGTTGTACCATTTACACCCTCCTAGCGAACTAATGTTCTTCTGCTTCAGAATGCACCTCACTTTCACAAAATTTATTAGAAATTGAAGTGCCATGGTTTACACGCTGTGACCTCCCAAGTGCTTCCTCATACTAAACACTGAACCTCCACACGAATGAATTTGGTGGGTTCTAAGGTACTTAAAGGCACTTACTCTAAAACTATGGTATCTGTTTTAGAGACTAATGCTGTTCCCTTAGACTTTCATGGACAACGCTTGTCCTATTGGACTACGTTACCGTCCTGTCGGCTCGGTTCAAAACCTTATTGCTAATGAGTTGTTTATAGTCCCATACTTGCCAATGTATGTTCACTTGTTCTTAATCTATCAATCTCGATGTCGTGGGAAGTCTTAAAGGTTACCCAATTTTCGTTACAATCACCACTGTCGATTTCACATAAATTATCCTTCACATTCATAATCAAAAAGGCACTATACAAATCACGCTGTACCTTCATTCCGTTAAAGTCGTTCCATCGTTCACTTACTTTTTTCTTTAGGTATTCTCCGTTAAAATGATTGAACTGACTTGCTTTTACATTAAAGGTATCTATCTTTTTCAACTCATTACCAGCATATTTCAACTTGTTATCTAAAATGGTCAGAAGCATGGATGGGGCTTTATTTAATAAGGACTTTCCATAACGTTTTTTACGATTTATCCTACCTGTTTTTTCCCTGATGTATTAGACTTTCCTTCCACAGAATTCATCGTTCCATGACGTTTAAAGATCACTCTTTTAGTGTCTTTATGGAATATGTATTTTTCAAAGGTCAACCAACTACGTGTCGCTATTTTTTGAGCTGTGAGACTATCTATATTTTTCTTGAAGTGATGTTGCATTGGCTTTACAAAGGCATGAATAGAGTATTCGCTTAACTCATGCTTTTTTATTAACTCTCTCAAAGCCTGAGAACGTTCCTTAGATGCTTTCTGCTGTATCCAACACCTATATTCCTTATCTTGCTTCATACGTCTATAACGCTTCATTAACCTTCCTAGACAGGCATTATACATGTTTCTAGCAATCTCTAATCGCTTGGATAATACATCTTCTTGCCATTCCTCTGTTACGAGAGGGAGAGACAAAGTATAGGATTGTTTAGCCAATGGTATCACCACCTTACTTACACATTTTTTTGGTTTTTAATATACTCGTGAATCGTTTTTTCAGAAATATGTCCTACCGTACAACTGAAATAACTCCTTGTCCATAAGCTCGGCAACCTACTTTTTAGGTGCGGGTGTTTTTCCCTAAGAATTCGACTACTAATACCTTTAAAGTCTTTAATTACTTTATGAAGCATTAGTCTAGGGTCAAACTCAATAAACATATGCACATGGTCAGGCATGACCTCTAACGATTTAATAGTTACGTCTTTTTCCTCTGCAATTTGATAGAAAGTCTTTTTCAGATCGTGTTCTACATCATCAACAAGAACTTTCCTACGATACTTAGGGCAAAAAATGATATGGAATTGATTTTTATAAACTATCCCTTTTTTATGGGTATATTCTGTAGCCATTAGATCCACCACCTCTCCACAACTAATTAAACCATATCATAATTATTTTGTTACATAATAAACTAATGAATAGCTAAAAAGAATTGGCACAATTCATCCCCATCAATGAATGAAGGGGCTTTCTTGTGCCATAGTTGTAACAGCACTACCTCCTATCGTTATATCCCACATATTTGCCCAGTCACGCTTATCAGGATGTCTTTGTTGAATTAACATCTGGCCATCTTTATTAAACATACAAACATGAACGACTAAATGGTATTCCCCTTCCTCAAAAGAATCCCCTCTCATCATTGTTTTTCCTGTTATATTTCGATTGCTATCATATATGTCCCATTGTTCCAAGAACGACCATCCTTCCTTAATTTTTCTTTCCTCCGGTAAAATTATAGATGTAAATGATAATGATGGTAAGACTATGTCGACGAATAATCAGTCATTATTCCCTGTATTTTTCTTTCTCTTTTTTTCTACATCCAATTCTCTATCATGCTCTCTTCCTTTTAACTCTCTGTCATTATCACTTTTTTTCCTTGTTATAATTAATATTGCAACAAAAGCGATAACAAATAACCAAAACAATAGAATAATAAAAAAAGTAATATCCGCTATTGTCATGACAGCATTCCTCCTCGTCCAATTTAAATGTCCTATTTTAGTTTAACATTTCATTTCAGAATGTTTAATCCATTTTTTCATTGTATATCAGCGTATAAATAGACAAATGGTGTATAATTTTTTAAACAACGAAACCTCAAACACTACTTATGTATCTAATAGATAGGTCGACCGAAAGGAGTTATAAGAAATGGACATACAAAAAGAGGTGAAAAAGGCAAAAAAGGGCCATCGTGGAGCTTTTGAAAAATTAGTACTTTACTATCAAGTAATGATGTATCGTGTGGCAAAGACCATTCTTTCCCGGGATGAAGATTGTGCTGATGCTATACAGGAAACGATTTTAAAAGCATATGAAAAAATTTCTACATTAAGAGAGCCTAAATATTTTAAGTCCTGGCTTATAAGAATATTAATGAATGAATGTTATCAAATAGGAAGGCAAAGAAAAAGAGTTGTTTCCATAGAGGAATGGGTTGAACCTTCTAGCTTAGACAGTGGGTATGAAAAAATTGAAGTTACGGAACTTCTTCATAAATTACCTTCTGAACAAAGGGAATTATTACAGTTTTATCATATAGAGGATATTTCCATTTATGATTTGTCAGTTATATACGAAGTACCAGAAAACACGATAAAAACTAGACTACGAAGAGCTAGAGAAAACGTAAGAGATATTTTCCAAAAGGAGGACGATTCTAAATGGATAAATGGGAAGATAAAATAAAAAAACATGTAAATCAAGATCCTCCCGAAGATATTACAAAGACAATTAGTAAATCCTTACAGCAGCTTCCTAGAAAGAGAAGCCATTATTTTAAACTTTATTACACGACTACTGCAGCAGCATTAGCTTTTCTTATTACAATAGCAGTATCTTTTTTCTCTCCAGCAGTTGCTGATACAATGCGGTCTGTTCCTATAATTGGTTCTGTTTTCGACACAGTAGGAAGTATCGGGGTACAACGGGGAAATGAACAAGGATTAACTACCATGTTAGGTGAACAAGTAGAAATGGATGGCCATCTTATAACATTTACAGAAAGCTTATATGACGGATCAGAAGTTCATATTGGTTACATTATTGAATCACTTGATCCTACAAATGAAATGAGTCAATCTACCTTTCCTTCAGATATTGAAATGACCATAAATGGTCGTAACGTTGGAAGTTATGGCATGGGTGGACGAGGAGAATTATTAGATAATGGGAACTATGTAGGAACAATTAACATTCGTTTTCGCGATGAGGTGCCAGATAAGTTTTTACTTGGAATACAGCCGAGGGTAGGCCGGAGTTGGAAAGTAGAGCTTCCAGTTGAGTTACAAGGAGAAAATGAAAGCTTTCTCGTTAATGAAACAAGGGAAACAGAAGACATGACGATCCATTATGATAAAGTTACTTTCTACCCTACTGCAACAGAGATTGCTTTTAGACAAATTACAGATATACCTGCTATTAATGAAGAAGATCCTTATATGTTTATGTCCTACATGGTGGTTGATAACGAAGGTCGTGTACTTCAACCATTCGGTGGTGGCGGTGGAGGTTCAACGAAGGGTGAAAAATTGGTAGAATCCATAAAATATAATTTTGAACCCCTTGATCAAAAACCAAAGTCTATTACAATCACACCGTATTTAAACCCTGTGAAAACTGATAAACCTTCAGTTGTACGAGGGAAATGGGAAGAAAAAGAATTGACCTTGTCACAAGGAGAAATAGGTAGTTTGACCATTTTAAGCGTAGAAGAAGATGATGATTCCATTAACGTTGTCTATAAGGTGGAAGGAGATAATTTTTATGAACAATCCATTTCCCTTTTAGTAGAGGATTCATCTGGTAATAGATACGAATCTGATAATCGACCTCCATCCCGTGTAGATGGTACGATTAATCAGTACGAAGCTATTTTCTCCACTCCTTTAAAATTAGAAGATATATATTTTATAACCTTTGAAAAAGATGCACCAAAGTTTTTTCATGAATTAGAAATTACTGTAGACTTGAAATAATTATTTGCTGATTGATATCATCGGATCACCATCAAAAGAGAAAAACATAAATGAATAGGCAATGAAGGGATCAATTAATACAAAATTGATCCCTTTAAATAACGTCCATAATTATAAAACAAACAAAACATGAATGAAATACGTTAATACTGCTGAACCAAGCATTATAATTAATGAGACTATCCAATCAGATATCTTCTGATGCTTTAAAATATAGAAATTGAACACAAGAAAAAGGACTAATATGAAAACTGGATACCAAGGTACTAAATGAGGATTATCCCAAAAAAGGCCAAACAAGATATATAGGAAAGAAACAATAGCCCCCACACCAATAAATAGATTACCAGCAATCCAAATCTTTAACCTCATGTAAACACTCCCATAAACACATTCATAAAAAAATATACTATAATTAATTTATAATCAGTCATACCCGTCCAAGTGAAACAATAATCTATTTATTAAATATTATGGTTTTTAACACTATACCTTGAAACACAGTAATCATATGGTTAAATATGGTTATATGTAAAGGAGGCGAGATAATGCATTGGAAAAAATATTTGATACTTTTACCACCATTTATACTTATTGGACTTTTTTTAATCTTTTATCTACCATTAGGTCAAAAACATAATGTACTAATAGTAGTCTTAGTGTTTTGGGTAGTTTATTATACTTGGATTTACATAGAAAAAAGAATTAAAAGAAGACATTGAAAACTCTTCGTTTAAAGGTACCAACAAAAAAAGACCTAATTGTGGCCTTTTTTGCACGTCAAAGTTCTTTAAGTTCTTTTAATTCTTTAAACTCTTTCACCATTATAAAACGATCTTTTGTAACAATCTTCAAATCACTATTTTATTTGTCAACCGTATCCAACGTTACTACTTCTATATGTAAAATTAACGGAATCTTTATGTCCGCTTTATGTGTATCATCTTCAGAGAAAATAGCCATTACATTAATTTCATATTTACCTACTGGTAGCTCTAATGAATGTAATTGATGAAAATCTTCTAACTTAGAAACATTCCTAAATAGAAAGGAAGATTTCCTTAAAGTGAATGACCCTATGGGGTGTTGAAAATCATTATCCACTCCACTGATTGTTACATTAAAAAATCCATTTTTCGCATGATGAACGCGGGTAATAGGTTTTAAACCATTATATTGAATACTTCCCCACACTTTAATTTCTTCCCCTAGTGAATAGATTTCTTTTTCAGATTCAAGGGTTACATGGTAGTTTCCTTCAGTTGCTACTGAAATGTGATTACCGGTAGGCATTTTTCTCATGGATTCATATATATTTCCACCAAAAAATAGTAGGATAATACATATCATCACAGTCGTTATCATAATCAGAAATTTCCTCATAAACTCACCTCTTGCTGTTGCTCTTCCATTCAATCATGTATACACCTATCTCGTTTCAACAAGAAGAAAGGTCGTTCTCGAGATTCATTGGATTTTTTAATACCCACATAAAGTATAATGCTTTTGCAGCTTTCTCACGTGTTACGACTTTTTTCGGTTCAAGTTCAATGCCATTACACATTTCCCCTCTACGAATCCCTTTTTCAGTACGAATAAGTCCAAATTCATACGCTTTTTGCACTTTTGATGCTAAGGTTGCAGATACTTGATCTACATCTATTAGAGAAGGATAAAGAATAATTGGATAGTAGGATGTTTCTCTTCCAAAATCTAAATTTGGATCATCATTGCTATTGCTTTTTTCATAGTCATCTATCATATATTGTGGTTTTTCAGTAAAAGCTATCTCATAGGCATCATAAAGAATGGCTCCCATTAATTCACGTGTTAACTCTTCTTCATCGTAAGCTACAAATTTAAGGTGATCAATGTTTAAGAGCTTACATAATGCTGCAACAAAGTCAGTCGTTTTCATAGATTCACTAGGATGAAAATTCCCAAATTCATCCTGATTCATTACTCCTAGTTGCAGCATTTTTTCAATTTGATTTCGGTAATATGCTAGAGGACCAGAAAGAGTATCTTTTGACATCTGAGGAAAAATTCGATCCCAATTATTCTTTTCAATGGCTGTCATAACCTCTTCCTTTAATAAAGGGACAATATTTCCTAATACTTCATCTCCTGCTTCACTAACCTTCACTATTTCCGTAACAATCATTCTAGCAAACTGATGAGCCAGTGCTTCTTTAAAATGAGATTCATCAATCTTGTTTGAAGGATGACCATTTGCATACGTTCCATCGTTTGTTTTTCCAGGAGATTCTCCCGCTTCAACGGACATATATAAGGCCACAGTAGCTTCTACTCCGATCTCATTGTAGTATTCTACACTTCTAGCATTTAGGTCTATTACTGGGATACGGAGATCCTCCCCCACTTTTTTCATAATGTCTGGAAACCTTTTCTTTTGAAAAGAATTAATGTAAGCACCGTCCTCTGAAACTGAAGCGTCTAATCTAGACATTGGTGTGACAAAGATTGGGATCATACCTCTAGCTTCAATGGCTGGTACATAGAGATCTTTCATAAATGTTATATACTGTTCCTCCGATGACCCTCTACCAAATCGATGTTGCTCGTCTACTCTTTCATCATTGTGACCAAATTGGATAAAAATATAGTCGCCCATCTTTCCAGTCATTAAAATATCATTTAAACGTCCTTCTGCATAAGCATTCTTAAATGACCTTCCACCCATAGCATAATTTATTACCCTAGCTTTTCTTTGATCAAATAAACGACCAATTACTTGACCCCAACCACTCATAGGTGCCTGCTCAAAGGTATAGCTTTTTACTGTAGAATCGCCTAATAAAGAAATTGTTGGTAGGTCGTCTACTTTTTTATTGTTCGGTGGAATGGAGGTAACAACGATCTCCTGCAAACCAACTGGAACTTTCGGAAATTTTGGTTCAAGTTCTACATCTATAAAATCACGACCATTTACATACTGAAATCTCCAGTCATACTCACTTGTTTCAGCCGTCGTATTTTTTTGAATTAATTTCGATGCATCCCAAAACCTTTCCTTCTCTTCCGTAAGTGGACGCATACCTGATATGCCAATCATCGTTTCCTTTACAGGAGAGGTTGTTCTCACAACGATTTCATAAGCACCTGGTGGAACGTTTATCCGAAAAGCCATTCCAAAGTGATTATAATCATCACTATTTTTTTCAACCGGATGGGAAAAATAAGGTTCAGTAATAACGAAGCCATAATCACTTGTAGTAATTTCTTTCGTATGTACAGGTCTAGGGGGAAAAGCACAGGTCTCCTGAACAAAACCATATCCAATGTTACTGTCGTACAAAGGTACACCAGTCTTCTCGTTATATGTAATAGAAAGATAGTCTGATTTTAGCTGTTTGGAAAAATTGAATTTAACACTTCTCTGTATGTCAGTAATCAATTGGTCATTTTTTGATTGATTTTTCTTTTTCATGGACTTACCTCCAACCTTTAAAGGAATGATTAACCATTTTTCTATAGTATTTCATAAGACTAATTTAATCCTATTTACATTGTAATGCACTGTTAAACAATCGAGAAGAATTTACGTACAAAATAATTATTAAAATTAGTACCTTCATTTGCTGACCAACATACATATAGAGTAAATGCCTAACAGGAGTAGATATCATTGGATAAACAATACAGTAAATTTAGATGGGTAGTATTTGCTTCTGTACTGTTTACTTATTTATTTATGTCAAGCCAGCGAACAGCACCAGGATTGATTACAGATCAAATCATGTTAGATTTTAACGTTACAGCCACAACAATTGGATTACTTATTAGTATCCAATTTTTTGTGTACACCGGTCTTCAAATTCCTATGGGATTAATGGCTGATCGTTTTGGCCCAAATTTCTTTCTTATTAGTGGAGCTCTTCTTACTGGTGTAGGTACCATCATGTATAGTCTTGGTGCCCATGAATTCATTTTATTTTTTGCACGAATTTTGATTGGGATAGGTGATGCTACCATTTGGGTCAATATGGTATTAATATTGAGTCAATGGTTTAATGCAAAGGAATTTACACGATTAATTGGTATAACCGCCATGACAGGAAGCCTTGGCTTTCTTTTAGCCACTGTTCCTTTTGCCTTATGGATTGATTTTCTTGGATGGAGACCAGCATTTTTTTCAGCAGGACTACTCCTTTGTTTATGTAGCATACTTCTTTATTTTGTTTTAATAAAAATTCCGAGACAAACCGTGTTTATTAAAAAGGAGAAAATACGGGAAAAAACGTGGGTTATTATACGAAGAACATTTTCTAGTCGTCAGGCATGGGCTTTATTCTGTTGTCATTTTGGGATTGTAGGAACGTACGTAGGATTTATAAGTTCATGGGGTGTACCTTATGGAATGAATATGTATGATATGACCCGTTCCAATGCTAGTCAGCTCATGATGCTTGGTCTTATTGGAGCTCTTATTGGTGCTCCTCTAGCAAGTTGGATTTCTAGTCGATTAGAAGTAATAAAAAGACCTTATATTATTGTTCACATAATACTGTTATTGAGCTGGTCTAGCTTTCTTTTCTTTCATGGCAATCCACCTATCTACATGTTATCACCATTGTTTTTTATTATTGGTCTTGCCTATGGGGCAAATGCCTTAACCTTCGCTGCTGTTCGCCAATCATTCCCTATAAAAGAAGCTGGTATTGTTTCGGGATTTGCTAATACCGGTGGATTCCTCAGTGCTGTATTACTACCAAGTATTTTTGGAAAGGTATTGGATCATTTCCAGGCTGTCTCAGGAAGTATTAGTACTGGATATTATTATGGCTTTATCACTCCAGTTATTTTCTCCATTATCGGCTTAATTGGTGTGATAAGTATGAAGGAGAAACGCCATCAAGTGCAGGAGTTAAAACAAAAATCCAAGTTATCTTAACCTCAAGCTACGTCGCTGAACTGGGGATTTTTGTAATAGGTCTTGCTGACTCCTGAACTAATTCTTCTTATAATGGTTGGCTATCTATACAAGTGAGGAATTGCACCATGGGGGATGAAAATGTTCATCAAAAATATACTACCTTCCCGCATTTCTGCTTTCCAGCATTTGCGGTAACATAAACGGCTTTTATATTCCCGCATTTCTGCTTTTCCAGCATTTGCGGTAACGTAAACGGCTTTTATATTCCCGCATTTCTGCTTTCCAGCATTTGCGGTAACATAAACGGCTTTTATATTCCCGCATTTCTGCTTTTCCAGCATTTGCGGTAACGTAAACGGCTTTTATATTCCCGCATTTCTGCTTTCCAGCATTTGCGGTAACGTAAACGGCTTTTATATTCCCGCATTTGTGTTTTTTCCTGATTTGCGGGCTTCTAAAACGTTTCTTATTTTCAGGGTAGACCGCCCGTGCAAGTGAAGGCTTGCACCATGGCGCATGAAAATGTTCTTTCTAAAGTATACTACCTTCCCGCAATTCTTCTTATCTCCATTTGCGGGCTCATTGGCGACCTTCTATATTCCCCTGCAAACCTTCCTTTTCCGATTTGCAGGCTTATTGACGGCCTTCTATACTACCGCAAATTCTATTTTCCGATTTGCAGGCTTATTGACGACCTTCTATACTACCGCAAATCTCTTTTTCCGATTTGCAGGCTTATTGGCGGCCTTCTATATTACCGCAAACCTCTTTTTCCGATTTGCAGGCTCATTGGCGGCTTCTATACTACCGCAAATCTCTTTTTCCGATTTGCAGGCTTATTGACGACCCTCTATACTACCGCAAATTCTATTTTCCGATTTGCAGGCTCATTGGCGGCTTCTATCTTATTTTCAGGGTAGACTGCCGATGCAAGAAAAACTTGCACCATGAGGTATGAAAATAGTTATTTTTGTCGATACTTCAATTTGCTTTTATACCCCGTATTTTCAGGGTAGACCTACCTTTTTATATGATTTATTCTTACCTAGTTCAATTGTACCTGCTTCAACCGTATCTGGTTCATTTTCCTCTGGTTCAATCTCTCTCATTCTCCCTCATGCTCCTGGATTGAACTGGATACTTTTGTACCTGCTTCAACCGTACCTGGTTCATTTTCCCCTGGTTCAATCTCTGTCATTCTCCTTCATGCTCCGTTATTGCACCTATTAGGAATGCAGTAGAAATTAAGACTTATAATGAAAAGTATAAGGAGATCTAATATATTCCACATATGCTTCACCATGCTTTTTCAATGACTCTTCTGTTTCTACTAATTCAGTGAAGGTATTGAAAATGGGCAATGTTTTCGTCCGAACAATACTGCTAGTGGCATATATTGGGGTCATAATTTGCTCAATTGTAAAACGATGCTGACCGTCATACCGGTAATCATGAGGATGAGCATTAGAACTAATGGCAATCCCCAATTCCTTTCCTTCTAATTTATAAACTCCATTGAACGCCCACCCTTTTTCAAGCACTACATCAAACCATTTTTTTAATAAGTGGGGATAACTGTACCAATAATTCGGAAACTGAAAAATAATGCGATCATGCTCCTCCGCTAGCTGCTGTTCTCTCTTCACATCAATTTCTTCATCTGGGTATTCTTTATATAATTCATTTATTGTAATATCTGACTTATTTTCAATAGCATCTTTTAATGCAGCATTAAGTCTGGAGTCTTCATCCAAAGAAGGATGAGCAATGATAACGAGAATTTTCAATGTAACACAACACCTTTCTTATGTATTTCTTCAGTCCCCAATTATATAGAGAATATGGAGAAGTAACAAATAATTACTATCTCTATTGAATAAAACAGCACACCCCAATTATTAGACTGTAGTGTCCAACAATTGGGGTGAGGTAATAATGTTAAAGAGAATATTTTATTGTCCTTGCCCTAATGAGTAGCCTCTTTCTCCGTTAAACAAGTATAGGTTTTCAATTTTTATCCAATCTAAATCTGCATGACGTACTCTTTCTAAAAGCTCTGTGATTTCTTTATTAGTCACATGACCTTTTGCTTGAAAACGGCAGCGCCAATGATCTGTCGTAAATGTTTCAGGGAATCCGTTTGGATACACTTTTACCCCACGATTTGTTATGACTGCCAGTTCAAAATGCTCCCCTTCAATCGATTCTAATATTTCACCAATTTGATTTGGTGTCCGTCTATTATCAAACAAGAAAACATCGACACCGTCTAATTGGCGAACAATACTATCATCCACCCGTTCATGTGCTTGTGAAGGTAATGTAGATTTTGTGACTTCTTTTGCATCTTCCTCGTTATAAGAAACAACATTAAATGTTGATGGATTCTGTCCTAATCTTTCAATGACGGCATCTGTAAATTCTTTTGTATTAACAGCTTTTCCACCTTTTGCAATATCCCCTGTAAATACTCCGTCTTCTATTGTTTTTAACCATGCATTTTGAATTTTTGACGCAACATCTCCTTGCCCAATATGAACAAGCATCATGATTGCTCCTTGAATTAAACCTGATGGATTAGCGATTCCTTTTCCTGCAATATCCGGAGCACTTCCATGAATCGCTTCGAACATAGAAACGTGATCTCCGATATTTGCAGAACCTGCAAGACCAACACTTCCTGTAATTTGCGCAGCTACATCGGAAGCAATATCCCCGTATAGGTTCGGCATAACGATAACATCAAACTCTTGAGGGGAGTCCGCTATCTTTGCCATTCCAATATCAATAATCCAATGCTCTGTTTCAATTTCAGGATATTCTTTCGCAACTTCCTTAAAGACACTGTGAAATAGCCCATCTGTTAATTTCATAATATTATCTTTAGATAAACAAGTGACTTTTTTGCGATTATTCTTCTTTGCATATTCAAAAGCATAACGGATGATTTTTTCTGAACCAGGGCGCGTGATTAGCTTTAAGCACTGTACCACTTCTGGTGTTTGCTGATGCTCAATACCTGCATATAGATCCTCTTCGTTTTCACGAATAATCACCATATTCATATCGGGGTGTTTTGTTTTTACAAAAGGAGCATAAGAAATATTCGGCCTTACATTAGCATACAAGCCTAATGTCTTTCTTATGGTAACATTTAAACTTTTGTACCCTCCACCTTGTGGAGTTGTAATGGGAGCTTTTAAAAAGACCTTTGTTCTTCTCAATGATTCCCAAGCTTCATCAGGAATTCCTGATGTATTTCCTGATAAGTACACTTTTTCTCCAATATCGATAAATTCCGGTTCAATTTTTGCTCCTGCTTCTTCTAATATCCTTAATGTTGCTTCCATTATTTCAGGACCAATTCCGTCTCCTTGTGCCACAGTAATTCTTCTTTTTTCTGACATTTCTTTTTCCCTCCTGGACAATTTCAATGTTGTTCATTTTTTATTATTAAATAAGCAGAATACTGCTGTATTAAATAAGCTAAAAATTGAGGTCAATGCTAATATGTCTTGAAAAACGAAAAAATCGTTGATACCGAATTGTGATGTCTTGAACTAGTTGTACTATAAAAATCTACTTGGATATGATTCTATATATATGACATTTCATACTTTTTAACAGAATTATTATAATATCCATTAACTTTTCCATGCAATATATATGCCTATAATTTTTCTTCCGACTATTTATCTCCTTTCATGAGTAAGATTATAGACGTTACTCTTCACAAGGATAATTGTCGAAAAATTTTTACTAGTTAAAGATAATAAATGATAAAATCAATGTATAACAATTTCTAAGAAATAGAAAAGAAGCTAAAAAATTAAAGGAGGAAATTGAGTGCAAGAAGAGATAACGGAAATGAAAAGAATACGGAAATCCACCAGCTATTTTAGCTGATAATGACTTTACCGAAACTAATTTTGCTAATAAAACGTACATAATTTGATGAGATTATTTTGTACTTTCAAGTTTTAGGAGGATAGAATTTGGCTACGACAATTTTAACGATTTTAATTTGTGCACCAGTATATGGTATTTTAGTATGGACCTATTTTTACCCGGAAGACAGTATGCTCTTTTTGGAGAGATGGAAGTATAACGAAGAGCCAGAGTTCTCTGAATTAGCAATTGCTAATGCGAAATTTTCAGCCGTTTTTGGTATTTATATCATTACGATATTTATCTTAATTACTATTTTTCAGCATTACTTTTTTTCACTTTTATTCGTTTTAGGAATATTTTTATTTATTGTCTACTATTTGCTTGCATTACGGAAAAAGTTTATAAAATAATTCCTCTTGTGTGTTTGCGGAATGAAAACATTTTTTCTGAATAACCTATTCACCTCTGTAAAAACTAATATAGGATTGAATGCCTGTATAGGTTTAAAAGGAGGATATAAATGGTAACTTTCAATGATATAGTAAGGGCATATGAGAATATGAAAAACATAGTACATAGTACTCCTTTAGATTATTCATATACCTTTAGCAAACATTCTTCGAACGAAGTTTATTTAAAGCTTGAAAATTTACAAAAAACAGGGTCTTTTAAAGTGCGCGGCTCCTACAATAAATTGATTTCATTAAATAACCAACTATTACAAAAGGGGATAGTTGCTGCTTCTGCAGGAAACCATGCACAAGGAGTTGCTTACGCTAGTACGATGCTCGGGATTCCATGTACCATTATCATGCCAACTGGAGCACCAATTAGTAAAATACAAGCGACGAGAGAATATGGTGCAAATGTAGAATTGCACGGCGACGGATTTGATGAAGCCCTTGCACATGCCCTTTCTCTAAAAGACCAATCAAATAAAGAATTTATACACGCTTTCGATGATGAAGATGTCATTGCAGGTCAAGGAACTGTTGGGCTGGAGATAATGGAGCAAATACCAGATGTTGATGCCATTGTTTGTCCAGTTGGCGGTGGAGGATTAATTGCAGGAGTTGCTACTGCCGTGAAAGAAAAAAATCCATCTATTAAGATCTATGGAGTAGAAGCATCAGCTTGCCCAAGTTTGGCACATTCACTGAAAGAAATGGAACCTGTCACAATAAATGCTAAACCCACAATGGCTGATGGTATTGCTGTAAAAAGACCAGGAATACATCCATTTCGAATAGCTCAAAAATACGTTGATGATATGTTTACTGTTGATGAAACAGAAATTGCGCAAACAATGCTAATGCTCCTAGAGAGAAATAAATTACTTGTGGAAGGGTCTGGTGCAGTTTCCCTCGCAGCAACCTTAAAGCAAAAGCTTCCAATAAAAAATAAAAAAGTAGTAACCATTATTAGTGGAGGCAATGTTGATGTTAGCTTCATTTCCAGAATCATTGAAAGAGGAATGGTAGAAGCAGGACGCTTTATGCGATTCAATACGATTCTAAAAGACAAGCCTGGTAACCTTGAAAAAGTTCTCCAAGTAATAACAGCCCTACAAGGAAATATACTTGATATATCCTTTAGTCATATGGGGGACAAAATTTATCCTAGCTATGCCCAATTATCTATCTCTGTTGAAACTAAAAATCAGGAACATATTCAAGAAATCTTGGAGGCATTAAAGAACAAAGGATTTACAACAGAAATGATTTGATTTTATCTAGGCAACTGTCGAGTTATTTTCTTATTGTACTGTTCATTTCTTTTTCTAGTTTTATCAAATAAAAACGGGTACCAATCCAAAATATTATATAAGTAATAACAAAAACTGTAATCCCTATTAATATAGGAAGTACTTCGAATGGTACCCAACCAATGATGATGGAAAGAGGGAGCCAAATTGAAATGGAAAGGATAAAGTGAATACTAGTTTGCTTTAACGGACTCCATTCTTCTATCTCAAAAAGAAGAGACGCACTTCCGAAATAAATGCCCATTAATATACTACCTAACATGTTTTTCCAAATAACTGAAGTAGAAATATCTAAACCAGACATAGTGAAATACGTTAAAAAAGAAAAGACAAATATGGCTGAAAAACCTAAGCCAATCATACTTCTTCTCACACCTTCAAATACCATCATTACCAACTCCCATTATTAATTTTTCTTTTATTTGTAAAGCATATTTCCTAGATACATATTCCTTACTGCCAGAGTTAAAGATTACGCATAGATTCCCGTTAAATACTAACTGAAAATATTTAATTTGTTGTAGATTCCCAATAACTGATTTGGAAAAGCGAGAGAATTGATAGCCACTTAACATATCCTCTAATTCATACAACTTCAATGTTAGTTCAATAGATTGTTTCTTAACAGAAGCAAAAACTTTTCTTTTTTCTGCATAAATATAATCAATATCATTAGGATAAAGTAGAATAGACTTATCTTTGTCCATACCTAATATTCGCTTTGTCGAACGATGGTTTAATCTTTTCGCAAGCTCTTCAAGCTCTTCAGACCATTCTTTAGCATGGATAGTTATATACGTTTCCTCATGATCATCATTGAGATCAAAGTTTATTTTCATGACGTCCTCCTCTCGTTAAGCTTATTATAGTATCATTTAACACAAATAATTTAATATTTGGTATAAGTGGTTAAAATCCTTACATAAGTGGTAGTTATGGCAGTATAAAAAAGACAAGATCAGCAGGTTACAGGATATATTAATTAATTTACTATCCGTTAGAAGGGTTTTACTTGCCGTAATGAGTACTTTACTATCCATTACTGGCACTTTACTCAACGTTACGACCACTTTACTCACCGTGTTTACACAATTGACAAATGTACACCATTCCCTCTCAACAATAATAAATGCTGACAACATATAAAAATCCACCTAAAAAAATTAGGTGGATCCAAACTAATTCATTCCTCAAATTCTGTTCAATTCTGTTCAACTATTCCGTAACATAAACAGGGATACTCAACTCATTTATTCGCGATCCGTCCTTTGCACTTTCTTCAAAAAGGAACACTCTACCGTGGTAATTAGTGTGATCATCCAGTTCAATGACAATTTCAAAC
This sequence comes from Evansella sp. AB-P1, assembly GCF_029688925.1. GTDB lineage: Bacteria > Bacillota > Bacilli > Bacillales > Salisediminibacteriaceae > Evansella. The sequence goes on along the minus strand of NZ_JARUKY010000012.1, from coordinate 46,894 downwards.
TCTCCCCAACCAGGTGCACCTTCAGATGCAGTTGTAAATCCCTCGTCTAGTATGAAATGTCCATCTTCAAATTCATATAAGATCGTGCCTTCAAACGTGCGAGCTAAACCTCTAACAACAATTTGATCCTTCACTTCAGCATTAGGTGCGGGTTCAAAGATACGAAAGGCCACGTTTTGTAGCACAATATCCCGAGAATCAATTTCTTCTACCCATAAATAGCTTTCAGGATTTTTCGCCACGATTGGTTCACCGGTGTATAAATGTCCCAGTAACGATTCTCCCACTCTTCCTTCTACTAAAATTTGCGTCTGTTCATAGCCAAATTGCTCCATGATCATAGCTAGCTGTTCCGCAAACATTAGTTCACCAGTTGAACCGAGATTACTTTCCTGAATTTCCTTTGAAAAACTCACATGAGCAACCCCATCAACCTCTTCCACATATTCAATGATTACACCTGAATATATGAGACTTGTTAATTCATCATGATCTGATCCATTAATCCAAGCTTCTAATGCTGCTTTTGCTAGCTCTTCTTTGTTACGAACCTCAACCTCAGTTTTCAATCGATACGTCCCCATTAAGTCATGATCAGAGAAATACAGGACAACTTCATGTGTTTCCATGCTTTCTTCAGGAGTTGGAGATAAATTGGATTCATCCACTGTTTTATCATTTCCATTGTCATTATTTACTGGTTCATTAGCATCCTCTTCTCGTTCCTGATCATTCTCACCTTTTGAGTCTTGCTCTCCACCTTCATCTTGATTATCTTCATTCGTGATAGGGGAAGCATTTCCATTCAATTCGTCATCTCCACCGTTACTAGAACATGCAGTTAACATGACACCACTGACTAATAATAGGGACATGGTCATTTTTATTAGCATTCTTTTCATCATGGTGACCTCCTTATAAGTGTGTAATGAAGCAATCATAGATTTCCTTATGCTTGTTTTACTTGACTTACTTATACTATAATCACCATTTGTATCATAGGAATTGATGAAGTGTAACATTTTTGTTACAGAACTTTCCGAACGAGAAAACCCATCTCCTATAGATGTGGGAGTATCAGTTAAGAATCTGGGAGAATCAAATGAAAACACGTTCCTTCATTTTGTACTGTATCAATCTGGATCGTACCCTTATGCAGCTCCACCATTTGTTTTACAATTGCTAACCCTAAACCTGTACCCTCTTGGTTCCAAGCTGTTGCATCATTGGAACGATAAAAAGGTTCAAAGATATGTGGAAGGTCTTCTGACGATATACCTATTCCATGATCACATACGCTTATCTTCATTTGATCGTTATTTCGTTTGATCCTTACTATCACCGTTTTCTCTTCAGCAGAATAACGAATAGCATTGGATAAGAGATTCTCTATTCCATGTAAAAACAATGCTCGATCTACAACAAACTCTATTTGTTCCAGTTCAAATACTATGGTTATACCTTTTTCAAGACTAATTTGTTGAAAAGACTGAAGTAAATACTCCTGAATATCCTCACTATTAATTAGTTCCCTTTGTAGCTTTTGGTCCCATATACGATTAATCTGTAATAATTGTCCTACCATTTCCTTCATTTTTTTAACTTGAAAAGTAAGATCTTGAAGAAATTCATGATGCAACTCTTGGTTTTCACGGACATATGGAAGATTCTCAATAATAAACTGCATTGTAGTTAATGGGGTTTTCAGTTCATGAGAGGAGGTGCTCAAAAACCTCCGCTGTCTTTCATCATAGCGGTTTAATTCTTCTACCATGTTTTGTGTGGCATCAATTAATTCTTTAATCTCATCACGGCTACGATATTTCATGGAAAAGGCACGTGTATGAGGTGTGATTTTTTTCATGCGGGAAATGATCTGACGTATTGGCCTTGTAAACCAATTAGAAACAAAGTATGAAATAACAAAGAAGAAAATTAAAGCTATCATTAAGGTTTGTACCATCCAGCTTCGAAAAGTGGTTAATTCCCCGTACAATTCATTTGCTTCCTGAATCATTAATAAGGATCCATCTCTGTGTATCGTTTCAAAGGGTATTAGCGTGTATTGAACATAGCCAAATGAATCTGTTTCTGTAAAATATGACCCTGAGAAATTATTTTTATTTAAGATTGCAAGATTTAGCGCAGTACCTTCCTCAAGCTGCTGAAAGCTATCGGCATAAACCGTGTTATCATCGTCAAGCATAATTAAACGAATTTCCAGTTGTTCACTGTATCTACGTAAATAACCAATACTTCGGTTTTGGGAATGGGGATACGTGCTCTTTAATTGATCTAAAATCGAAGCACCTTGTGTCATTGATAATTGTTCATATCCTTCTTTAATCCGCTGTTCGTACATAGTAGAAACGAACATATAAACAGTGAAACCAACGATTAGAAATAAGCCAGAGAACAGGAGCCATAATTGAGATTGGAGTCTCATGACTTTTCACCAAAACGGTACCCCATGCCTCTAATAGCATAAATATATTTTTTACCGGAAATATCCATTATCTTTTTCCTTAATCGGCTAATGGTTACATCAACAGTTCGTTCACTGTATTCAAGTAATCCGTCCCACACCTGTTCATATAAAAATTCCCGTGAGTACACATTCTTAGGCTTCTTTATGAAAATCTCCATTAGCTTATACTCATTTGCTGTTAGAGATGCACTGTTCCCTTCAAATGAAATAAGGAGCTTTTCCCGATCCAATTTCAATCCTTCATAGTGAATCCACTGCTCTTTGGTTTCAAATTCTGCAACTTCTTTTCTTCTTAGTACAGCATGAATCCGCGCAAGTAATTCCCGTTGATCAAAGGGCTTCACAATATAGTCGTCAGCCCCAACTTCTAGTCCAATCACTTTATCTAGAATTTCACTTTTAGCCGTAATCATTATAATTGGTACATTGGAAACTTTACGAATTTCCTTACAGAGGGCAAGTCCATTTCTTTTCGGTAGCGTCCAATCTAGTAAAATGAGATCATACGCTTTCTCTTGAAGGGATGTCCAACCTGCTTCACCATCATATACCGTATCAATACGATATCCTTCACGTTCGAGAAAAAAAGCAATGTTTTTAGCTAAAATTTGTTCGTCCTCAACGAGCAAAAAATGCTTCATTCGTATCGCCCCCCTGTTACTAACATTATATCCGATACGAGATGAGAGAGTACTATTATATGAAAGAGAAATTATAATTAATGAAGGAAAAATAAACATAAGTCCAATCGTAAATACTTGGGAAACATAGGATAGTTAATGTATTGAACAAAGTTGTTCATACATTTTATAGAAGGAGTGAATATAAATGTACGGATACGGAAGTCCAACAGGTGGATTTGCAGGAGCATACGGTGCACCAGTAGCTGGTTATGGTTACCCTACTGCCGGTGTAGGATGCGGTGCAAGCCAAGGAAGTGGTTTTGCTGGTGGCTTCGCACTAGTTCTTGTACTTTTCATCCTGCTTGTAATCATTGGAACAGCAGTTACTGCATTTTAATATGACATTATAAGGGGAGAAAAACTCCCCTTTTTTGTTTTCTTTAGGAAACAGTAGGACAGGGAACAATGGAAAGTTCAATGTCAACTATGTTTGAATACATATAGAGGAAAGGATTTTAGCAGTTTTTGTCGAATATGCCCAGACGGGAAGAGTTAAAATAAATATATTTAGCATGAATGATTTCCCTATTCACATCATTAGAGAGGAAAGAAAACATGACATACAAGCCTAATCCAATTGATACTAGTAATATAAATTTATCGAAGGAAATTAAAAACGTGACAGAAGTACTTGCAAAAAATATACTTGAAAATTGGTCAGCACAACGGATTTCCGATGGTTGGCAATATGGCCCAAAACGGGACGATATAAGAAAGGAACACCCTAGTCTGGTGCCCTATGACAAGTTATCCGAATCGGAAAAAGACTACGATCAAATAACAGTAACAGAAACAATTAAAACATTAATAGCCTTAGGGTACACCATAAAAAAATAAAAGAAGGGTCATCTAAATGATGAACCTCCGTTCTTGTGGAGAAAAATACAAATAGAACTATAATTACTAGTCCCATATCTAGCTAATGGGACTAGTAATTTTTATTGATATTATAAGGATTTTGCTTACTTAAATCTTGCATCAAACTGGAAAAATGTGCAAAGAAATACTCAATTAGTACAAGTAATTAAATAATAACGGCATTCTGAAGACTTAATATAGCCCCTTAGATTTGTAAGTCTCATTATTTATGAAACGTTAACAACAATATCAGAGTGTTCATTCGATAGAATTAAGAACCTCTTTTAATTGTAAAGGGGATATAGTACCTTGATGGAAATATAATTGCCATCTCCCTTCCTTAAATTTCCAAATAGAGCTGCGAAGTGAATTACGGCTCCTTGTTTTATCTACTATAAAATAAGTTGATAAAACCACATCTGATGCTAATGGATATATTTCATAATTATGTAGAGACATTTCAGTTAAAACAACACCTGTTTCAAGGCACTCTTTTTTATCGTACATATAGCCTGAACTACCTATTTCAAAAAAATCGTCTGCAAGTATTTTATCTAATTCTTCATTACTTTTACGAACTTCAAGTCCTATATGTCTTTCTTCTAACTCTTTCAAATGTTCTTTTACATTCACATCCATAATTTCATCCTCCACGTTGTGTATATATTCATTAGATACATTAATTTCACTAGTAAAGAATATTCCCCGTAATCTATTGGGAGTGGCAATGATAAAAAATGGGTACCAGATTCCGTTACGAACGGTTCAACATCCACATTTAGTAAAAATAAGCGAATGGTTGAATAAATAGCGTTAGAAAAAGAATTTGTATCGTAAACATAATGCGTATAACCGTATACACCTGAAACAAAGGCAAATAAAAAAGAGCTTATCTGAATGAAGTATTTACTTCCGAACGTAAAGAAATGTAATAGAAAGGTTAACCAGAGTAAAACGAAAAGTTTACTACTATAAATAGGTTCATGAATGTACTTCCAAAAAGAAAAACCAAAGGACTGAAATTGTTGAAATAGTTGCTATAAAGAGGTGTAATTGTTTTATACTTTTATGAAACATCGATTCCTCCTAGGTTTATTGTATAAAATTTCTTTCTTGCTAAATACCAAATTTCCGGAAAATTATTAAAAGATGGTTACTAGCGAAAAATAAAAGGTGTAATAATGATTAATTCCGACACTCTTCAAATAATCCAAGAGAAAAGTAAGGAATCTTTTTCTATAAATATCCAATGATTATATAATGCTTTTTACTCAATGTCATCCATGGGGACGGTTCTGCTGAGTCATTTGTGATATTGACTCACCAGAACCGTCCCCGTGCCAATGAAAAGTATAATACTTTTAATTATACAAACCCTATTTATAAATTGAAGATAACATTTTTGTAATTGTACACCCGTAAAAGTTGAATTGTTTAATTCTTTATTAGTGTGGAGTAAGCTAGGGAGTGCATTCGTTGTATGAGACTTCAACAACATAATAAAAAATACCCATACATCATATTGGGCATCATTCATTTAATTATGGTAATTTTAACGTTTTACAAAAGTAAAGATAGGAAAAATCATTATGTATTATTAATGAACTTTGCCGGTTTAGCCTATATTTTCGAATATTTTATTGCTGTTCTCTTTAAAGGCTATATTTATCGTCCTAAAATTTTTAAACGAAAAGAATTTGATAACATGATTGGAGCAGTACTTTCTCAATATTTTTATGTTCCTGTTACTGCCCTTTTTATAACGGCTTTTCAACTAGGATGGAAATATAAATTATTTTTTTGTCTTTGCTTATCGTTAATTGAAAAGATGTTTATTATGTTATCCATTTTCGAAAAAAATTGGTGGCGAACAACATACACTTTTCTCCTAACCTTCCTGTCATTTATGATTAATGATAAATGGTACAAAGAATTAAAAAATAAAAATCCAAGAATTTTGTTTTTTTCCTATTTCAATATGGTTCAAGTCACTTGGATGAATATGACCTTTGCTTTCGCTTTGTTAAAACAAATCCGTTATGGTACAGGCACTTTAAATAATCACATTAAGTTCGCACCAATTATTATTCTACCCATTTCCTTTCTCATTTCTTGGTGGACTAAAACTGGAGATTTTATATCTAAAATGAAATCTCTTTTATTAATGATAGTAACTGATTTCATTCTAATTAAAAGCAACTTGTATAAAGTGAAAACACCACTAGTTTTTCCACTAAAGTACCTCCTCTTTCTCACCATGGCTAATTATTACCAGAAGCTTGTGTATAAAGATGAATCGTAGGGACGGTTCTTGTGAGTCATTTATACTATCGACTCACAAAAACCGTCACCATTCAAACCCTAAGTGAAGGATAGTTTAGCTAGTTTTTCAGATAAATATGCCGTTAATGGGATTACAATAATTAAAAAAATTAATATAACCATGATATTAGTAAAGTCTAACCATGTCTGACCTATAAATTGATAAATATATTTAACAATAAATCGATAAACATAATAATTTAAAATCAATAGAATGATAAAGAATAACCAAAACAAACCCATTTTTTTATTCATTTAATTCGACCTCTTTTCATTATCTTCATGACCTTCGTTGAATAAGAACGCGTATAATCTTCTCCACTTTGTTATTTATCAACTGTTTATTATTTTATTAAATTCTTTTAAACATATTTTAACATAATAATTATGAGAATATTTTAAATGTTAAATATTATGTAATTTCGCCTGTTCATCCACTATATTTATAATTCACAAATGTTGAAATTCACTTACACCACAATAATGAAAACCAATTTCCATAAACAAATCTAGTTATTTATTACAAAATGATTATGTCACTAGTGCTGTTTACTCATGTTTTTCGTAGTATTGGCAATCCTAAAAGTACGATAATGACAAATTACGATTACTAACCTGAAAAGAAAGTATGATTGCTTATGTCCAGTATCCTTTTAATATTCTTATTACAAATTGTATTAGTACCGATTTTATCTCTTCGAATTATCTTTGTTGTTAAAAATATGAGCATGATTGCTTCTGTTTTTGGATTTCTTGAAGCTTTAATTTATGTGTTTGGATTATCCATTGTCCTAAGCGGTGAGCAAAGCATTGCTGAAATGCTTATATATGCATTAGGTTTTTCAGCAGGAATCTATTTAGGTGGTTATATTGAAAATAAACTTGCTTTAGGATATACAACTCTCACTGTCAATTTAATAAATATGAATTCAGGCCTTGTTGCCCATCTAAGAGAGAGTGGATTCGGTGTTACTGTATTTGAAGGAATGGGGAAAGACAGTGTTCGTTATCAACTTCAAATATTAACAAAAAGAAGTCTAGAAGAAAAACTACTAAATACCATTGAAAAATATGAACCAAATGCATTTATCATTTCTTATGAACCACGGAAATTTAAAGGCGGACACATGCTAAAAGCCATGAAAAAGAAATCATAGGGACGGTTCTTCTGAGTCACTCGTGGGTCCGTCCGTACTGTCTTACAATTAAATTTTGTTTGCTAAACCATAGTTTTATTTTATAAAATCCAAAAAAATATTCCAATAATAGCACCTAAGAATAGTAGAGCACTCCCCTACTTTCAACCAAAATACATCGTGATACGAAACCATAATTCTTGCATTTTGAACATATTTGACCTGCTAACGAAACCAATCGCAATATGGACTTCAGCGACCTTGCGTGCCAAATCTATTTCATATCTTTGTCTACATTAGACTTTGATTTAAAATTGACTGTCATAGCAATAACAAAAAAAGCAACAAACATTAGGATTGGTCTAAATATGTTACTTTCGATTGTTAAGAAAATAACCTCAGCAAGGATAGCAGCTAGAATAACCGTTAGTAAAAACCTAACAAGATTACCCTTATCCAACATACCCACCTCCTTGGTTGAAAGGGGCGGTTCTAGTAAGTCGTATTATCTTTCGACTCATTAGAACCGTCCCCACGAATCAAAATGCGCCGGAGCCACCGCCGCCGCCTCCGATACCGCCACCACCAGTAAAGGTACTGCCAGAATCACTGGTTGTTGAAGGTGTGGTATCTTTTTGAGCAGACTGGAAACTCGAGGTTGCCACCCCACCTATGACAAACCAAGTAGGATCAAAACCATATGCGGTGCTTGGTTGACCAAACTGATTATTCACTGGTTGTTGAAAACTCTTCGTAGTTGCTTCCGATTGCTCTTGAAGACTTTTATCATTAATCCCAAGTCTATAGATAAACGTTCTCATCTTATCATCCTCTGATAATCGGACCCAATCCTTATCTTTCATATGACTAACTTCTTTTTTAAACAAACTCCACTCATAAGAAATCTTAGCACCTTCATATGTTTTCGGGCGGTAGCCAATACCAAAAATCAAATAGGCAATAAACAGCATAAGAGACCAACTAAACAAAGAAAACAACCCAGAAGCGATAAACAAAAAACTAAGTAGCATAAACATAATGCCAATTAACACCATTGTTACACGAAGGGCTGTTTTGTTTTCATATAAATCTGCTTCCCTTACTTCTTTCCGTATTTCATTATGCCATTGGCTGTAATACTCCTGATAAATCGTCTGATTCTTTTTCTTCTTTGTATATTCCTCTAACTCTTCAAAACTAAAAATATCATCCGTTCCGATTTCATCAAATAACCATCTGACAAGTCTTTGCTCATGACGATGAAGACCTTCTCTATTCACTAATTGAAAACGATAATCATCAAGCTTTTTTACATGACCTTTTCTCACTAAATCTAACAATGCAGCTCCGACCATCTCCGGAGTAAGCCGTTGGAAATGAGTATAATATATCGTAGCTGGTAAAGATAACACTTGTTTTGGTAGTAAACCTTTTCTATCTCCTATTTCTCGTAAAATCGCATTTCTCTTCCCTTTCGCTTGCATCCACGTCCATAAAGCGATGACTAAAAGCATTAACGTAAAAAGAGGAACAATGACAAAACCAATCGCCGAAAAAGCTTCCCTTCTTTCCTGTCTTGCAGCAGCTGCAGCCAATATTTGTTCCTTATCTTCCTCAATTTTTGGACCCACTACGTTGTTAGAGGTAACCGAAGCCTCTCCAAACAGCTCAGCGTCATAGGCAACACGAATATCACCGTTTGTATTGCTAGGAACTCTTCCGTACTGGAATTGTACATGACCATCCTCTAGCAAAACTTCTTTTTCAAATGCCTCATCATACCCTAAAACAATCACATTTGAGGTAGTCTCTGGAGGAAAAACATTGATCGTTAAGTTATCATACGTAGATGAATTTCTTCGATCAAAAAAGGGCCAATAAAACTCCCCCACATCTTTATGAACAGCTACTCCCTGATGAATCTCGTAAAAAAGATCCACAACAATCGTTTCATCCTCACCAGCACGATGAATACGATATTCATGGTCATTCACTTCAATTTCTAATGACGTACCTCTTTCAAAAGCTTCCACGTATACTATGTCTGTTCCCTCTTTCGGAACAAGCTCACGTATTATACCGCCAAACTCACCATCAAAGGAATAAGTATGCCGTTCCTGCACAGATACATTCCCATCTGACTGCAAAAAAGCATCAATCTCCACATCATCTATGTTGTAATCCACTGCAAACACCTGCAAAGGCACAAAAAGAAATACAATAAAAACAAAAGCAAAGATCATTCGCTTAAACATACATTCAACCCCTCTCCTATCTCTATTTACTTACGAATAAATTAAGATAAAGTTTCAACTCTTTTGATGATTTATATTTTATATTTTTTTTCTAAAATAACTACGGTACGTGAAAAATTATTTATTAAAGTATTTGTCCTATACCTAACGGACCAGCTCCTACTTTACCTACTAGGATGGGAGAATTGGTGTTCTTGACAAGTGAGCTAAGTAAAACCAGTTCATATCAAAGAGTCATGGACAATTAATTTAGTCAGAGGTGGTTTAAAGGGGCAGATTTAGATAATTAAGGAAACGAAAGGATTTCTATGTTCGCAAAGGTTCGGATCATTTAGTCTAATATATTCAAGATTGACTACTTTTTAACCTTTAAATTAAGACGAAGAGAAACACCTCGAAATTCGTAAAATTTGAATTGTGAGAACCCTCCCCACAATTCAAATAAGAATTACTTTTTAGGTGAGTCTAGTGCACGATATTCTTTCTGATACTTTCCTCCATCTGCAACCTCTGCATGGTACAACGCTTTAACAGCATAAATTTTCTCAAGGTCATGCTCAGACATTAACTCCTTCAAACGTGTTTGCAATTCCTTATTTTTATTTATTAGCTGTTGCATTTGTAACTGTGAATACTTCATCCCTTTAGTAGCTCCTTTCCCTTTTTTACAGAAAAATCTTTCACACTTATTTTGCTGGCAATGTTGACCACACTTCCTCTAGCCACTTATCAAAACCTGCACCTTTCTCTCCTTCATAAGTATCATATAAGTCCAATCTCATCTTTTTTACTTTTTCTTTAAAGTCTTCGTACGAATGACCTTTTGGTAAACTTTTCTTAATTCGAACAAGAATTTTTTCCGTCCCTGGAATTACCTCTTGATCCTTCCGTTCAGGCATTGCCACCTTCTCGCCTAAAGTCTGTAGTTGACGATAAGCTGCTTCCTTTACAGGATAAACAGGATCACCTGCCACACAGTACTTTAACAATTCAATTGTCTCTCTACTTTTCCACTTACCTAGCTCTTCTACAGCGTCCATCCGTTCCCGCCAATTTGACATTCTATTGATAGACTTTTTTAATTCATTCAAATTTGCCGGTACATCTGTTCTTTCTTCATAATTACTCAATTGATCTAATCCCCTTATATTTTTATTTGGTAAAATATCCTAATCATTATTGTACCATTACCTGTCCAATTGCATACATTTAATTACGTGTTTCCCGTATGAAAAAGCCCACTCCCTTAAGTACAAAGAATCATGGGGACGGTTCTCCCGAGTCCACTTATTTATCGATTATTTATATAGCCAGTCAATTCTTTATAACCTGACAAGAGTAAAGTACTGTTTGGTTGGTTATTTATTTTTTAAACTCCACTTAATGTTTTAATGCTTTATACACTTTGTACTTATAACCGTAACACAGCCCTAATGATCTTCCTTCTGGTAAATGAAATAAAACCACAAACTAGACTTCATTTCTAATTTTAATGTCTTATTCTAGCTCTTCAAAAAATCTATTTACTTCTTCCACATCAGTTGTCTTTAATAACACCTCTTCACTGTTAGAAACAAGAATAACTGGTAATGATTCCAGATCAAAAGCCTCCTTATAATCAACAACATAGTCCTCTGAATACTCTATAAAACTCCCAGCTGTTAGTTGTTCAATATCCATTCCCACAGTTATGATCTCATTAGATAAGCTTTGACCCTTTTCATGAATGACAACAATATTTAATATATCCTTTAAATGGGATAGCACCTCTTCGTATTTTTCTTCATATGTCATATCTAATAGGATAATTTCTTCTGCGTGACCTTCAAATTTATCTATTCTTGGGGGATGAATCAACACTTTCTGTCCTACTTTAATATTTTGCAGGCTTACGTTAGAACCATCTTCTTTTTTTATCAAACTATCAGCAGATAATTCAGCATAATATAGATATAATTCCCCTTCATCGTTACTTTCAACATCACGGTATTCCCACTCAGAGGTATTGACCATTACTATCTCTTCTTCGTGTTTAACATCAATTACAGACCCAATCATCTTATCATCACTAAAACCTTCATTTTCTTCATTTCCCAAACACCCAGCCACTATAGAAAAAGATAATATTGTAATAAACAGAATTACAATTTTTTTATACATATAATCCCTCCTTATATCTACGACGTTTTATACTATTAAAAAGTTGCAAGGATTTACGGGGACGGTTCTCCCGAGTCCACTTATCCAACTATATGGTTATATAAACAATATCTAGTTGGAATACTTGCCAGTAGATATAGTTCTGATTTGCACTCGTGAATAACTCTTGGTCTCTTCTGTGACGATCGAACTTAACTGTGTTTCCATTCTAATAACAAATAATAATGCCCAAAATTTCTGTTCAATGTCGTAGTCGTATTCATCGAAGAGCATTAATCCCTTAGAATAAAATGTTGTAAAAAAGACCCTTACCATAAAAGGCAAAGGTCTGTCTAACAACTATTTCCTTTATTCCACTTAAATTTTCAAAATTATTTACTCAAATTATCTAAACTTTCCACCCTTATTTTCAAAATAATTCAATCTTCATCCTCAGTGACGATTATTTTCAAATAACCACGTTACTCAACTATCATCAGGCGCGGAAAAAAAGCGGGTAGCTATTGCAAGAGCTGTTATAAATGAACCTAGTCTTATCTTAGTTGATGAACCTACTGATTTAAATGATTTATATTTGGCTCTTGAAAGTGATTCCTCTCTCCTAGTAGTCTACAGTTTCACTGTATTGGTGGGCATTAAGAACGATAACTATTTTAAAAGATCCTTAATTTAATTCTTCTAATTTTGTTCGTGGAACATTAGCCCCCTTACTCTTAATATAACGCTAGCTGTTTCACTTACTTGAGCATGGCCAAGAGGAAAAGTTCACAACTAACCTCTGTCCCATCATCATTTCGACTCATAAGAACCGTCCCGATGAATCCCACTGAACCACCGCCGCCATCACAGTGAACCATTGCTGACTCACAAATTAGAAGAACAAGAACACTAACACAAATCCGATCGTAACGGAAAGGGTACAGGTGATAAGTCCTGGTGTCATGAAGCTATGGTTAAAAACGTACTTCCCAATTTTTGTTGACCCTGTGCGGTCCATATTAATGGCTGCCAGTAATGGTCCATAGTTAGGGAAGAAGAAGTACCCGTTAACAGCTGGGAACATGGCGATTAAGAAAAATGGTGAAATTCCTAACGTTAATCCAAGTGGCATTAACGCACGAATCGTCGCTGCTTGAGAATTTACTAAGATGGATAAGATGAACAATGCAAAGGCAAATAACCACGGTGCTGTCGTAACGATACTTGCGATATTCTCTTCAATGACACCGATATTTGCTTGGAAAAATGTATCCCCTAGCCATGCAATACCAAAAATGGCCACCACGGCAATGATACCGGAACGGAATACGTTACCAGTAACAACTTTTTCTACATTTGTTTTACAAACTAAAATGGTCACGGCAGCTACAGTAAGCATAATAATTTGAATTGCATAAGCCATAGATAATTGAGACACATCTTCACCAACCGTAAACGTTGGTCTTAATTCTGGGAAGCTTCCTAATAACACCACAAACACGGCTCCAAATAAAAATAAATAAACAGAGATTTTAGAACTACGAGTAATTTCTAAGGACTCCTCCCGTGCTTTTTCCATCGGCTCTAATCCTTTTTTAAAACGACGCTGATATTCTGGATCGTCCTCTAATTCCAACCCTTTTTTACGAATAATAAAAGCAGATAGCATAATGGCTAGAAACGTAGCTGGAATCGTTACCCCAAGAATATGTAGTAACGTAATATCAAAAGGAGATAAAATAGCTAACAAAGCTACAGTTGCAGCTGAAATAGGACTGGCTGTAATGGCTTGTTGAGATGCAATAACTGCAATAGACAATGGTCTTTCCGGTCGAACCTTTGACTCTTGAGCAACCTCAGAAATAACAGGTAACAAACTATAGGCTACGTGACCAGTTCCGGCAAAAAACGTGAATATATACGTTGTAATCGGTGCCATGAACGTAATTCGATCTGGGTTTTTACGTAGCATTTTCTCTGCAATAGAAATAAGATAGTTTAACCCACCAGAAGCCTGTAAAACTCCTGCAGCAGTAACAACTGCTAGAATCATGAGCATAACATCAATCGGCGGTGCTGTAGGCTGAAGCTGGAAACCAAAAGTTAAGATGGCTAAACCAACACCACCAAGAACACCTAATCCAATGCCTCCAATTCGAGCACCAATGAGGATACAAGCTAAAACGATAAGAAACTGAATCCAAAACATGAGCTTCTCCACCCTTTTTGTATAAAATGTAAAATCTTACACTAATCATACTAGGAAAATTGTATATTGCTACCTAAATGTGAAAATAATCACAAATTGTTCATTTTTACAACATCTCCTACTCATGGGGACGGTTCTACTGAGTCCACTTGATTCAAATACTAACAGTGCTTGATATTCTTCTACCTCGTAAACCTCTTTTCCACTTATTGGAATTCTTATTCTTTTCACATTCGTCGATTTTCTTTTACAATCCTTACAAATGTGGTCACGATGACCTTCGTCATGTGAGGAAAGGAATTAGAATTTCCAATCTATGGTGAAATATTCCCACGTCTCCATAAATACGGAAGTAGAATAATTAAATTTTAAAAAACAATATATATCACATACCTAACACATTAAGAATACATGATAAAAAATTGTCTATTTGCACAAAATTTTCCCATTCACCTTTAATTGAACCATGACTTACATTACTCTAATCTAAAATGTTGAGACAGTACTTAAGGTGCTGATATGAAGGTTATTACGAATCAAAACAAAAAAGTATTCTTTCTTATTATAGAAGGAATACTTTACTATTAACTAAAGTTCTATTTTCTATCAAAACAAAATTCTATGAAGTGAACAATCGGTGTAATTATTGTTTGTCTTTTTCTTTCGGTGGTTTGACGATAATTTCCCCTTTTTGAGTATAAGAAAACTTATCACTCATACGTGTTTCTGATCTCCTATTTTCTTCATCCAATTCCTTTTTCCATTCTTCGTATGTCTTCTTCATTAGCTAATCACTTCCGCTAAAAATGATACACACTACCTTTTTTTAAATTCTTCAATTTTAATTGTAGTATCACTGGATAATAATACTTCGCTATTCATGGAAATATCTTCGACGTACATTCTTTTCATCTCTATCGGTAATTTGATTTGTAAAATCACAGGGACGGTTCTCATGAGTCCAAATATAATCCCAGTGCTATCAAATAACAAATTCATTAAAATGAATGTACTTATAATGTTGGTCATGTTCAATGGTTAAACAAATAATTAAAACCACCAGTGTGTAACTGGTGGTTGCTCTGTGACTGACCGCCTTCATTACCTGCCTCGGCATTAAAGCACACCGACTGGGTTTCCTTTTACACCGCATCCACTCACCAATTATATAGAATTTCTTCTTATTTCTTGTACTGTAAACCTAAGAAACTAGTAATAAATGTGGCTCCTACCGCGAATAAAATAACAATTATACTACAATCACCTTCATAAATATCAAACAAATGCCCCAGTACACAAAAGCAACTTAACCATTGTTAAACTTAACTACTTTTAATGGCAAGTAGCATTCGCATTTCAAACAATTCAATCAACACAAGATGAAAATCTATACACCCATGGAAATCATGATAAAATCGAATTATCATTGCTCATTTCCTCAAAAGAGTTGATAGTCGTATTGACGAATGAGAGGGATGTTCTATGTTTTGAAACAGCTATTTATATAAAACTACACTACCGTTGATTTCCCGGATTAAGTAGCGCACGAAGTATCATTCCAACACAAACGTGATATCTTTTGCTAGATGTATGTTTTTCTACTCCTAATTAAATAATTGACTCTGAAGTATAGGTCAGGGTTGATAATATATGGAGGGAAATCTTGAGAAAAGGAGGAAGGACAATGGATGGCCTCACAATTGGTAAGGTTGCACAATTATCACAAGTAAGTATCGAAACCGTGAGATACTACGAGAAACGAGGTCTTATTCCTCAAGCTACTAGGACAAAGTCAGGTTACAGAATTTTTAAACCAAAGACTATTGAAGATATCCGTTTTATAAAGTCAGCAAAGGCTTTAGGATTGACACTAGAAGAAATCCATCAAATTATAAAGTTATTTTATTCTTCTCAAGAAGTTGAAACGTCCTCGATGTTTGCAATAGCTGAAGAAAAAATGAAGGAAATTGAAGAGAAAATAACTCAGTTGCAAAACCAAAAGTACTTATTAGAACAAGTCTTACGAAAGTCCAATACCCCTTACCCCCTTCTCAAAGATCAATGTCCCGTTATTCAATTCATAACGAAGGGAGATCATGAAGAACCATGAAGATTGAGGTGTTTATTCAAAACCCAAATTCCGATCACCGCTTAATCGAGGATGTAAAAGAAACAGCATGTTCAGAATGCGAAATTATGGTATACCATGAAGAACACAAAGATTTTTCTAAGAAAGTGGAATTGTATTCGATTCACCTTTTACCATGTGTAGTCATTAACGGTAAAATTGTCGACCATGACAAACTGATTAAAGCCAATTAAAATATGTAAGTCACACAAAAATGTTGAATGAACGAAAGATCACGATCAAAAAGAGACATCCCTGTACGTATGTGCAGGAATGTCTCTTTGTTATTTCACTTCTAATACAAAAGGAAAGACGATGACGCCTTCATCCTTGAACTTAAACTCTGCCCAAAGCTTATAAATCCCTTCTTTCGGAAAATATGCTTCAAATACTGTAGAATCATCTGACTTAGGGTGAACATGGATATAATTTTCTACACTTTCATCAACAATAACTACGTGACCAAGTGCACCTAAGTATGGCTCAGGCATTTCGTCTTTTAAGTCGAAAGTCAATACAACGGTTTCTCCAGCTTTCAGATTAGACGTTATAAGCTCCACTTCTTTATCACTCTTACTTATAACTAACTCTCGATCTACCTGAAGGTTTATTATAGTATTATCATCTTGATGATCTCCAATAATAACTTCATAAGGATCGACCGCATACCTTTTCCCTTCTGGTTTAATATCAACAAATGCATGGTAGTGACCGTCTGGGAGGATAAATTCTTGTACAAACGAACCTTTCTCTACTTTTTCAGGATGGAAATGATAATAATCTTCCAAATCGTTACTAAGTAGTATGAGGTGCATGAGCTTTTCATGGGTTACAACCAGTTCAGGTGCATTTCCCTCCATATCCCTTACATCAACAATAATCATATCATTATCGTGCTGAAGATGAATTGCTATTTCAGAGTCTCCAAAGTTGTGAGATTCATGTTCATTATTATGGTTATTCCCTTCTTCATCTTCTGCTTGATTTCTAACGGATTCATGAGGTTCTTCGCTATGATCATTCTCACTATGCAATTCACCACTTACTAAAGGATTCGATCCAGTCACCAAACTATAGCTTCCAATAACTAGAGCCAAGTAGGTGATACCTGAAAGTAACCACCATTTTTTTTTACCCATTAGGCCACCTCCTTTTTATTGAATTTTACCTTTTGTAAACGTAAAGCGTTTAATACAACCGATACAGAACTAAATGCCATTGCTGCACCTGCAACCCATGGAGCTAGCAGTCCAACTGCCGCTACAGGAATCGCAGAAGTATTGTATATGAAAGCGAAAAAGAGATTTTGCTTAATATTTCTCATTGTTTTCCGGCTCATGATAATTGCATCAGCCACACTGTTCAAATCTCCACGCATGAGAGTGATATCTGCGGCTTCAATGGCAACATCCGTTCCAGTTCCAATTGCCATTCCTATATCAGCCATTGCCAGTGCTGGTGCATCATTGATTCCATCCCCAACCATAGCGACTTTCTTTCCGTCTTTCTGCAATCTTTCAATTTCGTCACTTTTCTGTTTTGGTATCACTTCAGCAATCACGTGTTTAATCCCAACCTGCTTCGCGATGGCGTTGGCTGTTCGTTCATTGTCACCTGTTAACATAATGACTTCCAGACCAAGATCCGTCATACGTTTTACGGCATCTTTTGATGTTTCTTTGACTGTATCTGCTACTGCTATCACTCCTGCAAGATGGTAATCAATGGCAATTAACATAGCTGTTTTCCCTTCTCTTTCTAAAGATTCCATTTGTACGACAACGTCATTTACAAAAGCGATGTTGTTTTCTTTCATGAGATTTCGTGTTCCTACATAAATTGTCTTATCATCTACCGTTGCTTTAATACCATAGCCCGGTATAGCTTCAAAGTCAGATGAATTTCCTAATGTAATATCCTTTGATTTGACACCTTTTACAATGGCTTGTGCCAAGGGATGCTCAGAGTTCCGTTCTGCTGAACCTACATAGTAAAGAACGTCATTATCAGAAAATCCATTCCCCACCTTTAAATCAGTTAGTTCAGGGTCCCCTTTTGTAACTGTTCCTGTTTTATCTAACACAACAGTTTTAATAGACTGTGTGTTTTCTAAATGTTCTCCTCCTTTAAACAAAAGACCCATTTCTGCAGCTCTTCCTGACCCAGCCATGATCGATGTCGGAGTAGCGAGTCCTAATGCACAAGGGCAAGCAATGACCAAAATAGAGATTGTTGGGATTAATGCAGAACGTAAATCTCCAGGTGATACGATGAAATACCATATGGAAAAGGTAGCAACTGCAACGACGACTACAATGGGGACAAAAATACTGGATACCTTATCAACCATTCGTTGGATATCCGCTTTTGATCCCTGTGCTTCTTGAACCACTTTTACAATTTGTGATAAAGCTGTATCTTTACCGACCTTAGTTGCTTTTATTTTCAGAGAGCCATTTTTGTTAATTGTGGCACCGGTCACTGGGTCTCCTATAGATTTATCAATTGGAATACTTTCTCCTGTAATCATGGACTCATCTACAGCTGATCGACCTTCCATGATCTCTCCATCCACTGGTACTTTTTCACCTGGTTGAATCATTATAACGTCCCCAGCTATCACTTCTTCAATTGGCACTTCTAATTCTTCTCCATCTCGAATCAAACGTGCTGTTTTAGCTTGTAAACCTAATAGCTTTTGAATAGCCTGGCTTGTTCTTCCCTTTGCCCGAACTTCGAATAACTTCCCAAGCACAATGAGAGTAATAATAACCGCTGCTGCCTCAAAATATAACTCAGGCATCCCCCTACTTCCTGCGTTCATCCACTCCCATCCTAAATATATGCTGTAGAAGTAGGCTGCACTAGTACCCAGAGCAACTAGTACGTCCATATTAGCACTTTTATTTTTTAACGCATGATACGATCCCCTATAAAACTGAGCTCCTACGACAAATTGAACTGGGGTAGCTAGCGCCAATTGCACCCAAGGATTCATAAACATATCTGGTAAATATAGAAATGACGTTATTTCAAAGTGCGTCACCATTGTCCATAAAAGAGGAAGAGTAAGAACCAAGGAAAGTAAAAACTTCCCATATTGAATTTCGATTTCTTTTTCTTTATGATCAACTTTTTGCTCATTCTCTTTTTTTGGAATAAGGGTATAGCCTAGTTTTTTGACGGCTTGCATCATATCATTTGATCTAACCCTTTGCACATCGTATTCAACTGACAATGTTTCTATTGCAAAATTAACATTTGCTTGAGAAACGCCATCCATTTTGATTATCCTCTTTTCAATTTTTGTTGCACATGCTGCACACGTCATACCAGAAATGTCAAACTCACTTTTTTCGTGCACAACATGATAGCCTAATTTTTCAATTATATTTTCTACATCTTTTGGACTTGTCTCTTGATGATCATAGATTACTTTTGTTGTCTCAAGAGCAAAGTTTACATTCGCTTCTAGAACACCATTCATTTTTGACAAACCTTTTTCTATTTTGTTCGCACACGCTGCACATGTCATGCCCGATATTTTCATTGAGATTTCCTTTTGAACCACTTTCACCACTCCTGACAAAGTATATACTGTACGGGGGTATATAAATCTTAAAAATAAAAGTGAAAACCGCACGATTATTTTAGCTCTTTATTGAAAAGGTTCCCTTATGAATTAAGTCTTATTTGGGTTTAACTTCGTATCCTTGTTCTTCAATGACGTCTTTAATCCTATTTAGCGTAATTTTTTTTGCATCAAATTGCACATCTACTTTTTCGCTTTTTAAATGAACCTTCACATAGCCTACACCTTCAAGATCCCGTACTTCCCCTTCTATTGAATTAACGCAATGACCACACGACATTCCCTTAACCATGAATGATCTTTGTTCCATTGATATTCCTCCTTCATATTTTTAAATCTATTCCATCTTACTATACCCCTGTATGGTATACAATGATTTTAGCTTATTTAATTTAAAAAATATAAAAAATTATAAATATTCTTAAAATGGTTTGATGTTATTTTTATTGTTTTTCGCTGGTTCTACGTTTTGGGCTATAATTAACATTCTTCCTATACTGTCATAGATTATCATGGTTTAAATTTCTACCTCTAAACCATTTTTCATGAATACAGCATCAAGAATCTACAATCATGCAATTTAATTTTAGCTATTTATTATCTATCCATTTAAGTCTTATTATGATAATATGAACATATGATCATATATAAAGGGGTGTAAATTCATGAATAATTATGACCTTGATAAAGAAACACTTTTTATCGTTTCTCAAACTTTTAAAGCTTTAGGAGATCCTACCCGTATACGAATATTACATTTATTATCTGTAAAAGAGTGTTCAGTTGGTGAAATTGTAGAACTTTTGTCACTAGGACAATCAACGGTGTCACATCAATTAAGATTTTTAAAAAATTTACGTCTTGTTAAATCAAGACGAGAAGGAACATCCATCTATTATTCTCCTGAAGACGACCACATCATGGATATTCTTGAGAAAACAATAGAACACTCCAACCACGATTGAAATTAAATTAGAATTCGGAGTATAAATATATTTCCCATAAGATAAGAGGTGTGTGATTTTTTAAATAATTTTGTACAGTTATTATATGATTATATGAACATATATTGAAAGGGAGAGTGAAAAATGGATCATCACCATCATCACCATCATCAAACTGGACATGAAAATAAGATTAACTTAATTATTGCCATGATAATTATTGGAAGTTGGATGATCGTTCAGTTTATTGGTGGACTTTGGACTGGTAGTCTAGCCCTTTTAGCAGATGCTTTTCATATGCTAAATGATTTTTCCAATTTGCTCATAAGTTTAATTGCCTTTACTCTTGCTGCAAAAGCGGTAAGTCCAAAACGAACGTATGGTAATCATCGTTATGAAGTGTTAGCAGCATTATTCAACAGTGTTGCGTTAATTGTTATTTCTGTTTTTATTTTTCGAGAAGCAATTATTAGGTTCATGGCTCCTCAAGAAGTAATAGCTGGAGGGATGATCGTTATTGCTTTCATTGGACTTATCGCTAATATTGGTGCTATGTATGCATTAATGCGTGGAGATGTGAAGGAAAACCTTAATATGCGTGGAGCATATTTACATGTACTTAGTGATGCATTGGGCTCCGTAGCCGCAGTAATTGCTGGCGTCATTATTTACTTTACCGGCTGGTATATAGCCGATCCTATACTAAGTATCGTTATCGCTATAATGATTTCTTTTACTGCTTTTTCCCTGTTAAAAGATACGGTTCATGTGCTTTTGGAGGGCACTCCTAGGAACATTAATATAGGTGAAGTTGAAAGCGCCTTGTTAAAAATAGATGGTGTCAGAAATGTACATGACTTGCATGTATGGACAATCACATCTGGTATAAATAGTCTAACGGCGCACCTTGTCATAGACCCTTCTTATTCGGAAAAACATCACGATATTTTGTTACATGCTAAAGATTATATTAAAACAAAGCTTCATATTAAGCACAGTACGATACAGATAGAAAAAGTGGACCTAAGAGAATATGAATGTCAACGTATTTAACTACAATCTTGCTTTTTTCATTAATGACTATACTTGTGTAAGGAATCCGCTGGGTGGATCTACTAAACATTAAACCCGAACAACCAAATTATGGGTTGCTTACGTTGGTTACAGCTAAGAGAGCTTATTTTTAGATCCTCTCCAGAAATTATTGAAGAGATTAAATGCTCTAAACCGAACTATGCACAAAATGGACTAGTATGTTATATAGGCACTGCTAAAAAACTTGTAAACTTAGGATTTTATCAAGGTTCAGAGCTTACAGACAAAGAAAGGCTACTTCAAGAAACAGGTAAACAAATGCATCATATACAAGTGAAAAAAGTAGAGGATATTAAAGAAGAGTTATTTATTTCTATGATTCAAGAGGCAATTGAACGTAATAATTACCTCTGGGTATACAATCTACTTTTATTATATATAAAGTTAAAAGGGATAAACGGAATTTTTTCCCTTTTACATCCAAAATTCACCATTTTTTGTGAGCTTAATTGTTTGTACTTATTCTTTTCACGAAACTCCCTGCAAGATAGAGAAAAATTCCTAATAATGCTACAAACCATCCTGAAACTTCGATTACTGGACCAATATCGGGAACCAAATAATATACAAGAACAAAGATTCCTATAGAGAGCATCTCCCAGCCCCATAAGATGAAGAAATCCTTTACTCTCGAGATATTCTTAAAGCAAGCCCATCTTAAATATTGCAATGCACCAAATATTAACAGGAATGCAATCGGAATCGAAGTGAGAGTTTTTACTACCACAGAAAGAATATAATACTCGTTAGTCATTTGATCTATAGGTATGACATACTGATTTATCATTCGAACTATTCCAATGAAAAAAACCGACACTCCTAAGAAATATAAAAGGGACATGCTTCCAAGCAGTAATCTTTCTTTAGAAACCATTTTTGGCAGTTCACCAATAATATTGTCTGCATACTTCTTAGGGTCTTTACCAAAAACATCCTCAGCTGTTCTTCCTTCTTGTTGAGCTTCAATAAGATGGCCTAATAATTCGGATAATATCTCTTCAGTTTCCTTTTCCGACTTGTCATATGATAATCGAATGTAAACAAGCATATCTTCATAGTACTTCCGGTTTTCCTCCGTGAGTTTCACTCTCAGCTTATTGTTATGCGTTAGTAACTCTTCTACTTTCATTGTGATTGCTCCTCCCCATTTAATAAAAGATCAACCGGAATTTTAATTCCTTCCCATTGTTTTTTAAAATTACTTAGTGCTTCTTCTCCTAACTGTGTTAAGTAATAATATTTCCGATTTGGACCACTATTAGATTTTTCCATCTTCCCATAGATAAGTCTTTCTTTCTGAAGCCTTAACAATATAGGATAAATCGAACCTTCGCTAACCTCTAACCCGTATCCTTGAAGTTTCATTGATAATTCATAACCATATACTTTTTGCCGAGATACTACAGCAAGGATACATCCTTCCAGTATCCCCTTTAACAATTGACTTCTAATTGTCACGATCGCCACCTACCTTGTATTACAATATAGAAGAACTGCATAAACCTTTTTTCTTCATCACTTTAAGTACCTTGCTTTACAACATAGTTTACATAAAAAATCGCTATCTTGCAATACAAACTAGTAAAATTAGGAATAAATTGTGTCATGTGCTCCAAAACCTCAACAACTCATAGATGAGAAATTACTTAACTAAAGAATATCTTATCCCACTAAAATTTTGGAATCACGAGATACTATATACTAATCCTCGTTATCCTATCATTTTTTATGTAATAATCGAGAGTTATGATCTCTCAAAGTTACTTTACTACCTATTCTAATAGAAATAAACGGCTCAACCATAAGGCTGAACCGTTTTTTTTGCTATTCGACGATATAGATATCTCGGATCTGGGTATTGCCTTTCGTGTTGACGAATACATCGTAACGTCCTAGTCGATAAATATCCTCGGCATTGTTGTTGATGAGGATGGTCTCCGTCAATGAACCGCTTCCAGTACCATCAGCATAGACTTCATCGATAGTGATAATCAATTCATTTTGATTTCCTCTCAAATGGTTGACCACTGCAGAGGCTTCAGCATTTCCAACTGTATCCACGACAACTACATCAGACCACTCACTGGCACCTGCAGCATTCAAAGCACGGATTCTGAATTCATAAATATCACCGTTTTCAGCTTGAGCAAGTATGCTATTCAGGTTGGCGAATTGATCGATATCCTGTGTGATAAAACTCTTATCCCGTGTATTGTGATCTATTTCTGCTAAAGTGACCCAATCTCCTTTATTTGTACTCAACTGGATTTCGTAGCTCTCAGTCAATACATCGTTGTTTACCCAATCGATCGTGAAAGTACCTTCGTGAACAACAATTTTACCAGGAGCTGGAATATGTCTCGTACCATACGCAGAACGGACTTCCTCATTGATTCGGACGTCAGTGATTTCAGGAGCGTCTGGCGCAGAAACAGGTGAGATATTAGTCTGTGAACCAGAATTCGTTTCGATTTCAGTTCTTAAATCCGTTGCCTGCTCAGTTGTACCCGTCGCCCATACGCCTTGACGTAACGGACGGAACTCCCAATCCAATTGCGAAGCAGGGTTGGTGCTCATGTTGCTCGGGTTCTCGGTAGTCGAGTCGGAAGCAACTACAATTCCTATATCTTCTTTCACATTGAAATACTGTGACGAGGCATCATCGAAAACGTTTGGTTCAAGTTGGGAAGCATCCATTCTTAGATTATCTAGATCATCTTGTGTCATACCTGGTTTCACATCAGATGCCAATCTGAAACCATCCATTGTTTCAGGGAAGTCCCCTTCAAAGACTGCCTCAGGTGCGACGATGTATCCAGGTGCGTCACGGAAAAAGTGATTGAATCCCGCATTCGGCGTTCCGTTTGGTAAGTCAATTCCATACTCATTGTGTGTATGTCCGCGGGCATGACCTTGGCGGCTCCTTAAAAACGGGAAGTTGACATTGTCAAAAATATTCCCTTCCGCCCAAACGGTAGCATTATGTGCGGCTCCGATTCCGTAACCTGTATTTCTGTCCAATAAAGTATCATGGTAAGGATGCCCTTGGACATCTTCATATAAATTGTTGTATACATGGACACGTCCATTGCGCACCCGTGGAGTCCGTTCTTCTGTTCCTTGGAACCAGTTATGGTGAATCGTTCCGTAGTGTTCGCTCATAGAGCCGACACCGCCGCCAATCAGCATAGCTTTACCGCTACCTGCCATGTAGTTGTAAGCTACAGTGTAATTCCGTGCGTGGTTGACGATGTCAATCGATCCATCAGCTTTTGCTTGATCAGGGTCATCGGCATTAGCTAAGTGCAGGTTTTGGCCATGGCCGAAGGTGTTGTTGTGTACCCAAATATTTGAAGCTCTAATGCCGGTACCACCGCCATGGACCTCAATGGCATCATCGGTCTGATAATCAAAATTCATGTTCCGGATGACGACGTTGTGGGCACCGCCTGTCCTGATTAAAGACGGACCGTGAGAAAGAGTCGCATCAGGTCCAATCCCCTCGATGGTAACATTCCCGTTTCCTGCTCCGATTGATGCGCCCCGTTCTTTAATCGTTCCGACGAACCGCACAACTAGCGGCTGTTTCTCATTAGCAACTGTTCCGCGACTGCTGTCACTGAACAAGCTGTTGGCATATGTTTCAGCGGTTTCAGGTGTGATGTAAACAATCTGCGCTTCCGGATCTACACGTCCGTCCGGTAAATAGCCCCCTATAGCGCCATCTAAAGCAAATTCATGATTCCCTTCGTATGGATTTTCATTTGATGGAACGAAAGCCGCACCATTACGCGGAAAAGCTTCAGTCTGTAAGTTTGAGAAGCTATGTACAACTTCCCCGTCCACTCTCACCTGAATCTCGTAATCCCCTTCCGGAAGGCCTGGGATATCAGCACGCCATGTATTTCTTGCTGGATCAACCACACGGACCAGCGGCTCGTTAGCCTCATCATTGACTAATGTCCAGTCAGTCAGAAAATCGTCAATCGTGCTCCCGTCGCGCCAGTCGATAACGTTGGACCCTTTAACGTACACTTCGTATTCTGCGTTAATGTCGCCTGTCCATACTGCAAACGCGGTTTCGTACCAGGTTCCTGATTCATTTACCGTGATATCATTTGATGTTGCTGATGCGGTCAGGTTTTGCGTTGTTAGCTGCGCGAACCCGAAGGATGTAATAATCATGGTCGCGGCTAAAGCGATCGTGAACCATTTTTTTACTTTTGAAATTTTCATTTACAATCTCCTCTCTATAATCGCGCTTCATCTTCTATTTCTCAGATCCTCATTCTTCACCTATTAAATTTTATGCTACATTTTTTACTATTTTTTCACCTATACGATATCTTAAAGACTACGAACTTACAATTATCGTTCTTTTCTCCGAAACTTCATATGAAAACGTTTTCAAAATATAGTGGAATACAACCGTGAATTTATTTACATCTCCCCTCCCTTCAGTCTTTCTACCGGAATATCCATAAGATATATCTCCTCAAATAAAAATTGTTGAGGATTCTTCAACCTGTACCGACGCCATACATACGAAGGCTTAGGTGTGAAAACAATTTTATCAGCTGTTATGCTTTACTATTTTCAAGTTGAATGATGCAATGAGGGTAAATGATAAGTTTTAAGTTTTTTGGAAAAACAAACAACATAATCAATGTATAATTAATTATTTTATGTATTTTCATATTGGGCTTTTCTATAACTATATTAAAATAAAATCCCTTAAGATTGTCTATGGTTAAAACGGCCTGAGTTTCTATGCTTTCATAAAATATTATTTAATATACTTTTAGGAGCAAAGTATTATATAGGATAAGTAGAGGGAGAGTTGAAGGATAAAATTAATTTTATTAACAGAAAAAGTAATTACTTTTTTATAAGTGAATGGTTGCAAAAGCCCGTCAAATCCATCGTTCCCAATAGAATCAAACACTCTAATCTCTTATTTTATAAATAAAAAAGCTTTATTAGTTATAAAGAAAATATCCTTCTAAGGACCTAATTGATTTTTTAAAAAACGAAATCTTATATGCAAACAATGACTTGTTTATAGTTATAGATATATAGTGAGTCATTACATAAAGGGACGATATCGATTAATATAATCGCATAGCTTCAATCACATAAAAGAAGCAAACACATGCATGTCTTTCAAATATCAAGTGCACATGTTTGCTTCATATTATCTTTATATATCTTTCTAATCCTCTATCTTCAGCAACACCATTTTGAATCAGAAGAACCGTCCCTCCAACATCGTTCATCATAAATTAGTTTTAAATACCCATTAATCAGTGACACAATAATTCTTATGAATCATTAAATTCTATTTGAAATTAATTTAAAATAGCATCAATGTACCTATAACTCTTATTTTCACAATGTTTCTTATTTTAACAAAGGAATCTTAATTACAAGTTTAAACCTTTGTATAACTAGCAGAGTGACTAACAATGGAATATGAATAGTCGTTATACCTGCAAAGATTCGTAACCACGGACTAGCTGCAATTTGTTCAAATGGAACAAGTTGTGTAAAAGGAAGAAGTAAAATGATTTCAAAAAATATTAACAAAATAAACCCAATGATACCAATAATAAAACCATGAAGTATTTTAAAATGGAAAATAATTACTAATAATAGTACGAACACTGTTAAGTTAATGATAGGTTTGACTGAATTCATCATATAAATACTTAATATAAAAGCAACTCCACCGTATAACAGTGAGAAAATAATCATAGATTTTAAATTCTCCTTGATTGAAATACCAAGTATAGCAAAAGAAACTGCGAGCATTAAAAATGCTTCTGGAAACGACAATAAAAAGAAACTAAACCACTCCATAAAAACTCCTTTCTTGTAATAAAACTTTGATGAAATTAGTAGTACGCTAGGACGTTTTAATACTTGTAATTATAGAAAAACATGATAATTATCCATTAAAATATGCAGTAAAGGTAAGTCGAATAATGATACCACCTTTAAAGAACAAAAGTTTTATATTTTCATAAATCCGGATATAACCGTTAAGTGATTGTTTAGGTCATGGCGGTCAGACCAAACAGAAGTAACTAATGAACGGAACTCTTCAACGTGAGTAGATTCAGCATTATAAACTTTTCGTTTCTCCTCCCGTTTGAAGATTTTCCCTAATAAGTACAGAGATATAATGTTTAATAACATAACGAAAATTAAGTGAATTGGTATTCCAATAATATAAAGAGCATTATCCTGAAAACCTGCAATTGAGGTAACAGCCAAGAAAACTCATAATAATTGACAACATTCATAAAATTAATCATTTATGGCTTGTAACAAAACCAAAAGAAACAGCCATTATACTCCTGTATAGTAACTATTAATAGGATTATAACATAAAAATTGACGATTTTTGTCGATTTTATAAATTATGTTTATGCTTTTAAAATGATGATTCTATGGTACCCTTGTGAACAAGTATTCATGTAAAGCACATAGACAGTTCTCATTCGATATTACATTATTTTAAACAAACGAAATAACCGCGACCAGTAGAATTTCGGATCGCGGAAGGGTTTAGAGTTAAAACTACATTACAGTTTATAAAGCTAAACTATTAAACTAGCTGCTAAATGAACGGTTACTTGTACCACAGACTATGTAACACTAAGGCACTCCTAGTACCCTTCCATATCACCTGCCAACGTTTCATAACGAAAAAATCTGACCAACCCCTTGTTCATCCAGCTTCCGCTTCACCTTTGTCTCAACCTTCACATTCTACTCGTCCTTATCCTAATAACTTAAATTTTTTATATAAATTCCTCTTCCGCTGTTCTCTTATGGCTCAATTTTCTTGATCATTGGAACTTTTAATCTAAAGACTATATTCTATATGATTTTATTTCCTTTACCTTTCCAGACTTCGAAGTATTACTAAACATATATACATCACAGAAATCAATTTTTGTTCCATTTGTATATGAAATGACACCATTTATGGAAGCGAATTTCCCGTGAGTTATTACTTGGTAAATTTCTAAACATTCAATGATCTCTTTCTTTTCACTCTGCAAACTAGTTAGGAATGAATCTTGACCTTCTATTTTTTTACTCTCCTTTATTTGATGCCATATAATAGATTCCTGTATATATTCCTTAATTTTTTCTTTTTGCTGCTCAAATAAAGCAACTGTAAATTCAATAACTATTTTTTTCCTTGGCGCATTGTCACAGCCATTTGGAATGATAAGTTTTATTTCTCTTCGGGTATTGTTCACTAAAACCAATCTCCTTCTAAAAAGAATTATATTAAGTTTACTTTACTTATAAGAGAGAACTAAGACAATATGATAAAAAAACTATTCCTACAGAATTGCCCCATAAATCGTATTAAGGATGCTCCCCATTTGACTCCTCATACTCCCTTCCCTTCAGTATAATATCTTGGCACAAGATTTTGAATCATGAGAACCGTCCCCATGATTCTGTTCTGTTTGATAAAAAGGGCTCAAACATGGTATAAGTGTAAAAGAAGTAGGAACATTTTATTTTGGGATAGGTTGTCCTAATATCCCATCATGAGAGGATTTGAAGGTGAGTATGACAGATAATTTTTGGCGTGATTTACCACGACCTTTTTTTATATTGGCACCAATGGAAGAAGTGACGGATGTTGTTTTTCGCCATGTAGTGAGTGAAGCTGCAAGACCTGATGTTTTTTTTACAGAGTTTGCAAACAGTGAGAGTTATTGTCACCCAGAGGGAAAGCAAAGTGTCCGTGGGCGTCTGACTTTTACAGAGGATGAACAACCAATTGTAGCCCATATATGGGGGGATAAGCCTGAAAACTTTCGGAAAATGAGCATTGGTATGGCGGAACTTGGGTTTAAGGGTTTAGATATCAATATGGGTTGTCCTGTACCTAATGTGGCACGGCATGGGAAGGGTAGTGGCCTTATCCGTCGTCCAGAAGTTGCAGCAGAATTAATACATGCAGCAAAAGCGGGAGGATTGCCAGTAAGTGTAAAGACTAGGCTTGGTTTTACGGATATAGAAGAATGGCAGGAATGGCTGAAGCACATATTGAAACAAGATATCGTAAATCTTTCCATTCATCTGCGGACAAGAGAGGAAATGAGCAAAGTAGATGCACATTGGGAGCTGATCCCGGAGATTAAAAAACTTCGTGACGAGGTAGCTCCAGATACACTCTTGACGATCAATGGTGATATTCTTGACCGTCAAACTGGCTTGAAGCTCGTCAACCAATATGGTGTTGATGGGGTTATGATTGGCCGTGGTATTTTCCATAATCCATTTGCCTTTGAAAAAGAGCCGAGAGAGCATAGTAGTAAGGAGTTACTCGATCTTTTACGATTGCATATGGATCTCCATGATAAATATTCCGGTTTAGAGCTCCGTTCGTTTAAGGCTCTTCATCGCTTTTTCAAGATATATGTGAAAGGCTTTCGAGGGGCTAGTGCATTAAGAAATGAATTAATGAACACAGAATCAACAGATGATGTCCGTGAATTACTTGACAACTTTGAATTGGGACAGTTTACAGGCACGTCGTCCCAGGAGATCAGGAAAAGGAACAGTGACAGTGAAATAAACGAAGAACTCTAAATGAACCGAATTGTGTATGAGGATATTCAATCAAATACACATTTCGGCTTCTTTTATTTATGGAAATCTATTGCATTCCCCCCACACTCTGCATCTCATCCAGATACTGGATTTTGAATCGTGAGAACCGTCCCCGCGATTCTAAAAGGAACTGTTCACATGTACATTTTATCACCTTTTTGAAAACTAGCTTTCAATATGTTTGTGAGACTCTTCCTCTGTTTTTCCAAAATCAGATAGATATCTTGGAGACAGGGTTCCAAATAAGCGATCCCATATGATTGTGTAGAAACCGTAGTTGTAATGTTCTTGCTGATGATGCTGTGCATGGTAGGTACTTGTTGAAATCCATTTTAAGATGGGATGATTCACCCATGAATTTGGAAATGGTTCAACTCCAAGATGGCCAATCAGACCAAATACAACATTAAGAAAAAGATAACCAGATATTCCAATCCAGGAAGCTGGATAAATGGTTAATACGATAATCCAGAGTAATCCAAAACCTAGGTTTTCAAGAGGATTTAGGGCAAATAAAGTGATGGGTCTTGGGTCTTCATAACGATGATGGGTACGATGAATGAGAGGATAGATTTTTTTTAGATGTGCAAATCTATGGAATATATACATGACAAAATCCATAATTAAAAGTAAAAAGATAATATCGATCCAGTCAAAGAAGCCAAAGGTTGTGCTTAAGACAATGACTTCATTTTTCCATAAATAAAAGCCTAGGATCGTCACAACCGTATTAAGTATAACGGACAACGATGCTAAATAAATTTCCGACGGACGAGAGGTTATGATAGATGAAATCCGTCTCTTATAAAACAAATGAACGATTTTATTTCCAACTACAATACAACTCAATAAAATGATGATATTTAATAAAAGCAAAAAAGGTACGACGATTACCCAAGAAGAATTAATTAACAAGTATAAAGAAGATTCGAACATCAGGT
The DNA here is from genome assembly GCF_029688925.1 of Evansella sp. AB-P1. Classification (GTDB taxonomy): domain Bacteria; phylum Bacillota; class Bacilli; order Bacillales; family Salisediminibacteriaceae; genus Evansella. The sequence continues at coordinate 15,458 of NZ_JARUKY010000012.1, read as the reverse complement.
TTCCTCCTTGTGTATCTGTACAGGTTTACGAAGGTTAGAATATTGTTGATTTTATTCAACCGTCCTAAATAATCTAACATTTCTCTTACTGATCTCAGTTTTTGGAATATATCTAGCTAATGAATGATAGTTTCCTTCTTACTATAAATTTCAAATGCAAAATATCCAAATAAATAGCCTATTCCAGTGCATAAACTAACTGTAGTTAGTAAAGAGATTGGGATAATCAAGCCTAAAATAACGCCCATAACACAACCAATAAGCATTCCCATTGGTATTAAACTAATTAATAAATCTTGATCCTTTTTTGATTTTTTCTCCACTATGTCACCTTGGTTATATTTATGATTAATCCTTTTAATCACAAATACTACAATCCCTCCCACTATTACTACAGGAGCAATTGCCATGAAAAAATCCATGTTAACCCTTCCTTTCCCTATGAACCAGATTATGCTTATTAACTAAAATATTATTCCGTTAACTCTTCATTCCAAACTTCTTTTAATGTACTTCTAAATAACTTGTCAAGCTCCAGAGTCGGATCAGGAATATCTAATTTTATTCCTTTTGTATAAGTTTCTAAATGTTCTATTGTTTTGTTTAGATATTCATTAATAATATCTACTCTTGTATCAAAACTTAACTCTTCTCCTGCTATCTTACGTTTTAATAATTTAGAAACAGACTCTTTTAATTCTCCAGGTTGCAATATATCTTCTAATAATGATTGAAATTCCATTGGTGGGATAGTATTATATTTTTCAATCCATTTCGCAGCTAATATTGGACGAAGTACATAAAAGTATTTCTTTATCCTAACTTCATTTCCTTGAAGATAATCACGGAAGTTTCCTTTTGCCATGTTCAAATAATGATATAAGCAAGAAGTTGGTGAAAATATACTTTTATCTAGTTCTCTCATTTTATCTATTGTTGAATAGGACTTGTAATAAACAATACTTGATTTAAGCCATTCTAAAAGAGGAGGATTTGATTTTCTAAATAGTCTAAGTGCCTTTGTTAACTCCCATCCACTTATGTCTAATAAAGGATGAATCGGAATTGATATAGGATCCCTAGTAGGTATTTCAATAACATCTTTTTTTTGATCAATTGATAGATACCAGTTTGGATTATGGATATATATAAACCGAACATCATAATCACTGTCTTTAGAAGGGAATCCCCATGCTCTACTGCCAGATTCACAAGCGAATAATATTTTTACACAGTTATCTTTCTCAATTTGTTTAACTACTTCAATAATGTGTTCTCTCATACTAACGCCTCCATTAGAAAAAAACATAAACCCAAAATACATTCAAGAAACTATTGCTTTTTAAATTATTCTACTTCTATCATTTATTACCCTTCTACAAAGCTAATCCCATCATGTCCCACCTCTTGTTTCTTTTCAAGTATCAAATATTTTAGATGATGAGACAAGTTATTTTGAACGTTAGTGGAAAAATATCCCGTTAGAAAAAACTTGGATTGTTCGGATAGGAAATTTTCTTTTTTCATCTCTCTTAAGGATTGCTCCAGTAAAAATTCAAACGAATTATTATAGGTAAGGGCGGCTTCATGCTGTTTTTTTAAGGTTTCTGGAGGAACTAAACTTCTGAAGAGTTCAATTTCTTCTTTCATTTGCTCGATTCTATTTTCAATGAGGTTGATCCTCGACATTTCCAGTTCATTATTTTGAACAAGTTCAGGGATATCTTTTATAAAGGTATCGATCTCGTGAAGGTATTCCTCGACACCTACAAAATAATCTTTAATAATGTTATTATCTTTACTCTGACACCCCATGGAAAGTATTGAAAAAAATAATAAAACGCATAATAATTGAAAAAAACTTTTCATGATTAACCCACCTTTTTATTTTATACAATGTTACTAGTTCCGGAATCCCCCCCATTAGTTTAACATTGTTTTCCAATCAATTAGTTCATAAAAAACGATCTTCACTATCTGCATATTGATCATTTAATTTCACTGATATAAGTGAAAACACCTATACTAAGAAACTTAAAAAATGGTGTTATTTAATAACAATATTAAATTCCTCCCTTCTTTTAAAAAAAATAATCCTATTATTAACAGTAAAACCTCATAATTTTGACGTTTCAGCTTTTTAAAAAGTTCCCACAAAAAAAAGTTCCCACAAAATTAAATTTATGGAAACCTTTTAAGACCTATTTTATTTGTGATTTTTCCCGCTTTTGATGAATTCTACTGGGACAAAGTCCCTAGTATGTCCCTCAACATCTCCTCCACCTTCGCCAATCTCTCTTCTGAAACATAGCTTCTAACCATTTCAATATTTCTGATGTCTCGAAGTGGGATGTCTAGTAACTCTCCCTTATATAGCTCTTGTGTTTCATTATGATATTGTAGTTCTTTCTCAATTATATTTCTTGTTGCTCCATTAACAAGTAATTCTCTTAATGTGCTGTCAAGGTTGTACGTCTTAACATACTCTTTTTGAAGTGTATAAGTTATTTCATACTCTCCTGGAGTTAGCTGACCAACAACGGCTTCTCCTCGCTGCTCTGCCTTTATTGACTCAATAGTTCCGCCTACAACTTTTATTGAATCAACAGCAGCATCTGGCAAAACAACATCTGCCGTTGTATTGAATGGAACAGTAAATGTAAAAGTAATGGTCTGATCTTTTGACAACTTCCAACCAGATTTGATGGTTCCTGAAGACGATACAATCTCTCCATTTGCATACGTCAACCTGCCATCTGGTTTAGGTTCTAATGTAAATCGTTGAAATCCAGGGTAACTATCATTTGGCTGAATACCACACATATGCTGATACATCCAATCGACGATTGATCCATAAGCATAATGATTCAGTGAATTCATTCCTGTACTACTTATACTTCCATCTTCCAAAACAGAATTCCATCTTTCCCAGATCGTTGTAGCACCAAGTTTAATGGCATAAATCCAACTAGGGTAATCTTCATTTAGTAACAAACTATAAGCATATTCATTTCCATCATAACTTGATAATGCATGACAGAAATATGGAGTTCCTACAAAACCAGTTTGTAAATGCATATCACTATCAATAAGTTTTCGTTTCAAGTCCTCTGCTACTCTTCCTTTCTGATCCTCATTCACTAAATCCATATAGAGAGCAAGAATGAACCCTGTTTGAGTATCGATTGCTAACTTTCCGTTCGCAGTTACATATTCGTTGATGATTGCTTCCTTTATTTCGAAAGCTAGCTTTTCATACTTTTTAACTACCTCCTGTTTTTCTAAAGCAAAAGCCGCTTTCGCTACAAGAGTAGTAGAGTAATAATAATAAGCAGAAGCAATAAAAAATTGGTCTGTTCCTCCTAATTTCCCTTCATTCGGATCCTTCCCATCTAAGGCAAGCCAATCCCCTAAATGAATCCCTTTTGTAATTAAACGGGAACTACCAGCACTTTCATCAATACTATAGAGATAATCAACCCAATCTTTCATCGTTTCAAATTGAGAACGTAACAAACTCTTATTACCGTAATGTAAGTATGTCATCCATGGTATAACTGTTGCTGCATCTGCCCATGCAGTGGAACCATGACCCATGATAAACCCTTTTACACCCTCTGGCTTAATCATTGGGACAATAAATGGCACAGAACCTTCAAGGGCCTGTTGTTCCTTCCTTAAATCATGCATATACTTCTTGAAAAACGCAGGGGAATACATATTAAAGCAAGCAGTAGACGCAAATATTTGTGCGTCCCCTGTCCACCCCATCCGTTCATCACGTTGTGGGCAGTCCGTTGGTACATCAAGAAAGTTCCCTTTTTGTCCCCACATGGCATTTTGGAACAACTTATTAATTAGCGGGTTGGAAGTTTCGATGGCCCCTACTTCATCAATCTCACTATAAACAACACAGCCTGTAAAATCTTCTAATGAAGGATTTTCACCAAAGCCCTCTAATTTAACATAGCGAAAACCATAAAAAGTAAACTTCGGTTCCACTAGTCGTTCCTTCCCATCAGAGATATAGGTGTATTGTGCCTTTGCTGTTCGTAAGTTATCTCGATAGAAATTGCTATCTTGCAGGATTTCTCCATATTCTAGTTTTTGTTTGGTATCCTTCTTCGCGCTGGTCGTAAATCGAACCCATCCTGTCATATTTTGACCGAAATCTAAAACAACTTCCCCTGCTGGAGTATGGATGAGTTCTATCGGCTTCAATTCTTCCATCACTTTAATTGGGAGACCGTATCGTCCTTGTAAACTACTAAATCCATCACAATAAGAGACACTTCCAGCTGGTTCTTCCCCTAATTCCGGAGAACTCCACAAATGATCTTCCATATTGGCATTGTATATTTCACCATCATAAATACCACTAAAAGTTATTGGAGCTTCCATACACTTCCAAGTGTCATCTGTAGCGATTATTTCGGTTGTTTGATCTTTATAAGTAATATGCACTTCAGCTATAAGAGAAAAGGAATCGCCATATACATTCTCATATCCTTGGAAAAATCCGATACGTCCTTTATACCACCCATTTCCTAACATGACACCAAGAGCATTTTTTCCTTCCTTTAAATCATCTGTTATATCGTAGGTTTGGTATTGCAGCCAGAAATCATAAGAATGAAATCCAGGTGTCAAAAACTCATCACTAACTTTCTTCCCATTTAATTCAAGATGATAGATTCCCAGTCCGGTAATATAAATCCTTGCTGTTTCTACTTCTTTTTCCAATTCGAATGGTCGCCTAATAATCGGGTGTGTATCGGATGGTAAACTAGGCGTTATCCACTTCCCATTCCACTCTTCTTTCATTTTCCCTGTCTCAAACCAAGCTGTATCACTAACTGTATTATCACTTTTGTCACCCCACACAGTTACCCGCCAATAATATCGTGTACGTGGTTGTAATTCTAATGTTGGTTCGTATCCTAGAAAATTTATGTCTTCTTTTTTTCCGCTATCAAATAGAATATCATTGAAATCCGATGATGAAGCTATTTCCACTCTAGCAGCCGATTGGTACTTAGAATCACTTCCCTCTCCATCAACCACCCAAGATAAACTTAGATTGTCTAGTTCAAACCCTAAAGGATTAGTCACATTATTTGTCCGCATATTGTATACTCTCAATTTGTCTCCTCCTTGCGACTTTCTTCTACTTACAATTCTCCAACTAAAATCCCAAACAATGACAAGACTAATGTAAAAAAAAATTGCACATTACTGTTCTATAAAGGCCACAGCCCTCACTGGTGAACCAGATCCCCCTTTAATTGGTAAAGGGAACGCCATGAAATAACCTGTCTCCTCAATAATATCTAGGTTATTTAGATTTTCAGCAATTGGAATTTGATGTTCCAGTAAAGTATGATGGGCCGGGAAAAGCTTCGATTCATATACTTCTACATTAATAGTATCTACACCTATCATCTTAATTTTTTTCTCAACTAAGTATTCCGCTGCGGAACGTCCAACTCCAGGCCAATCTTGAATAAATTGTTTATCTTCAGGACGTTTTTTCCAATACTTTGACCAGCCATAATAAAGTAAAACAATATCCCCTTCTTGAATTCCCCTATGATTTTTTTCCCATTCAACAATAAGTTCTTTCGTTAATTCCCCTTTAGGCCCAAGTGACGAGAAGTCCATCCTTAAGTAAGGTCCACAAAATTTCTCTAATGGGATCTCATTGATAAATTGATTCGATTCTCCCTCTTTAATAAAGTGCGAGAAGGCATCCACATGTGTTCCAGTATGTTCATTCATGGATAGATTATAGGTTAAGGCACGATCACCTAAATGGTAGGAATTCCATAGTTGATGTCCAAATTTAGAATGAATAGGTACCGCAGGAATGTTTTCTTCTAACGTATGGGTTAAATCAACGATTTTCATTTTGTTGAATAAATCTGATATTGAATGGATTTGTTGCTTCGTCTTCATCACTTTTCCTCCTTCATAACTAAATTCTAGTAAACTATTACATAAGTTGGCCGCCATTAACTTCTATTATTTGACCAGTTACATATGCTGCATAGTCTGATGCTAAATAGAGGGTAGCCCCTACCGTTTCTTCTGGCGTTCCTTCTCTCCCCATCGGTATGGTCTTTACTGCATTTTGACGTTTCTCAGCAGAAGTATGCCTATCATGGAATGGCGTACTTATCACCCCTGGTGAAAGAGCATTTACATTAATATGATATTCCACTAAATCCTTTGCAAGGGCCTTAGTTAAAGTACTTACTCCCCCTTTGGAAGTAGCATAAGCAACAGAATCAATTCCCCCACCATTGGAAGCTGCAATAGAAGTGACATTTATAATTTTCCCTTTTGTTTTTTTGAGTAATGGCAGTGTAGCTCTTGTTACTAAATAAACAGACTTTAAGTTTACTTCAATAACTTGATCCCATAATCCTTCATCTAGATCCTCTAATCTAGAACGCCTTACCATTGACCCTGCATTATTAACTAGAACGTCGATTGTTCCAAATTCCTCTTTAATCTTCTCTACCATTTTATTTACTTGTTGGGAGTCGGATACATCACCTTGAAGAAGTAGTGATCTTCTTTCTAGCTTTTCAATCTCACCTTTAACTTTTTCAGCCTCGTGAACACTACTATTATAATGGATAATGACGTCTGCCCCGTGTTGAGCAAACGCAATTGCAGTGGCCTTCCCAATTCCCGTACTACTTCCCGTAACGAATACCGTCTTCCCTTCAAAACTATACATATTAATCATCCTCACAATAGTTAGATTCATTCACGGCTTGGATTTTCATACCTTAAGTACATCTCACAAAAAAGTAGTCCCTATGGTATTAACATAAGGACTATACGTTTTTTCCCTACTTACCAATTGCCTCTAGGAATTGCTTCATAAATCCAGGAAGGTCTCTCCATGTTTGCGCAGATACAATATTACCATCTGTAAACACCAATTCTTCACTAAACTGCGCACCTGATTCCTCTACTTCAAAACGACATGTTGGGACAGCTGTAATTTTTTTGTTTAATACAAGTTCTTTCAATTCAGGAATGAGAAAAACAATTGCTCCGTGGCAAATCACTCCAGTAACTTTATTTTCTCTTAAGAAATGTCCTACAATATGAACGGCTTCAGGTTTGGTACGGATATGTTCTGGTGCCCTTCCCCCTGGTATAATAAGAGCATCATAGTCTTCAGGATTCACTTCGCTAAATTTCTTCTGAGCTGGGACACGATAGGCCAATCTTTCTGTAGAAACTTCCATAATTCCAGGTTGTCTATCGTGGACAACTGTTTGAACTTCTTCTTTGTTCGGTACTGCAACCGTAGTCTCAAACCCTTCTTCGATGCATCTATATAATGGGTAAATTACCTCAAGAGTTTCTGCCGCATCTCCCGTTAAAATTAATATTCTTTTCGTCATCGTACCTATCACCTTTCTTTTTATTGGATTGTATCCTACACCAAACTGATTCAGACACATATCTATCCCTTTACAGACCCTGCAGTCATACCAGCAACAATTCTATTATTGAAGAACAAAAATAAGATAAAAGGAGGTATCGTAATGAGTAATACGTTTGCAAATAATAGATTCCAAGACGTTTCATACATACTCATGAAATTGTAAAGGGTTAACTGCAACGTTGCATTCTCTGCACCTGGGAAAAAGTACAAAGGATGAACAAAGTCATTAAAAATGTTCACTGCCGAGATGATAATGACCGTCGCGTGAATTGGTTTTAGCAATGGAAAGATTATTTTAAAATACAACATCCAACCGCCACATCCGTCAATAATTGCTGATTCATCAATTTCCCTAGGAATAGTAGCAATAAATCCTCGGTATAGTACAATGGCAAAAGGAATCGTTATTGCAACCATTATTAAAATAATTCCTGGTAGAGTTTTAAACAAATGTAACTTATCCAGTACCCATATAGTAGGTACAATTGCCGTTGGAACCATTAATCCTGATATAAAAACAAAGGCAATACCATTTGTTTTTTTATCACTTCGACGTTGTAGCACAAAGCCAGTCATGGAACATACTAAAACTAAAATAACGATAGAAGTGATCGTAATGACTGTACTATTAAAATAGGCAAGTAATAGCATGCCATTTCTCGCATTTAAAACTTCTGTTATGTTCTGTATTATATGGAATTCCGTTGGCCAACTGATAGACATCCTACTGGCTTCTTCACTTGTTTTAAAAGAATTAATAATTATAAAATAAAATGGAATTAAAAATATTACGGCAGAAAATAACACTACTACTGCTTCAACTAAAATATTCGTTTGTTTTTTTTTGTCTTTTTTCTTTTTCAAAATTACGTTAGAGTTGGATTGAATTGTTTGTGGTTTCATAGATCCACCTCTTTTCTATTGAGAAACATATATAAAGGAAAAGCAATGGCTGCCACTAACATGAATAAGATGACATTACCAGCTGTAGATAACCCATAGAAGCCAGCTTGATATTGCTTATAGATAATAGATGCGATTAAATCAGAACTAAAACCAGGTCCTCCCCCAGTCATAGCCCAGACTAAATCAAAGGTACGAAGACCACCTATAAATGCAAGGATGATTACTGTATTAATAGCCGGTCTTGATAAAGGTATGGTAATATTCCAAAACTCATGAAATTTATTACCCCCATCTATCTTAGCTGCTTCATAATAATCTTTCGGTATGGACATGATACCTGCAATAAAAATAACAGTTGCAATGCCGACACCTTTCCAAACATCAACAAAAGCCACTGAAATTAAAGCCAAACTGGGGTTTCCAAGCCAATCAGGTCCGTTTATACCAATTAACCCCAAAGTTTGATTTATGAGACCTTGTGAAGGATGCATTAAGGCACTAAATGTAATACCAACAGCAATCGTACTAACTAATGTTGGGAAAAAAACAGTTGCCCGAAGAAAACTCTTTGTTTTTAATTTAGAACATAAGAAAACGGCAAATATTAATCCTAAAACAACCTTCAAACCCATAGTGAGAACAGCGTATATTAAAGTGTTCTGAAAACCTATCATTAGTGACGGTTCTTCAAAGAACATCATAAAATTCTCAAAACCAATCCATTCCCATTCTCGAAGATTCCATCTAGTGAAACTAAAAAAGAATGATAGTAAAGTTGGTAGAATGAACAAAACACCATAGATTATTGCTGCAGGAATTAGTAAAGTATAGGTATATACACTCTTGGATTTCAACATTGTTCACTCCCTATCCCTATCTCTATTCAATAAATCTAGTGAACAGAATGTTTAATGGAAAGGGTCCATCTGAAAGTTTTGATGAGTCTTTCCAATTAATAAGTCATTCTAATTCACTAATTTTATAAAATTGCTCTGTTAAACTTTGAGGTTGATTTTCCCTTCATATACTCCCTTGCTAGTTGGAGTCCCTTTCGAATAGGGACTCTAACTAAACAAGGTGCGCTAGTGTGTTGCGCCTTACGTTCTACACTTCTCAATATTAAAAGCAACAGTAATCTTTAACAGAGTCTATTAAATAGAGAACTATTCGTTAGTTCTTCTTACCAACCGTCTAAACCTAATTGTCTCGCTTGTCTCAGTACATCTCTATCGTAATTTTCAGCTGCATCATCTGCGGATGTCATTCCTAAGCCTACTTCAACCAAGATTTGTTCAAGGTTTGGTCCCTTTAAAGGAGAGTGGAATTCTAATGCAGCTTCAACTCGCCCTTCTTGTACGTAGGTAAGCATATCCTTTACTGCTGGGTAAACATCATCCGGTAATTCAATTCCTTTTACTACAGATGGTCCTTGTGGTGCAAAATTAGTCATATATAAATCTTGCCCATCTTGGGAAACGAAAAACTCAAACCACGTTTTTGCAGCATCAAAGTTCTCTATTTCTTTATTAATATAAACCCCATTTGGCATCCATAAGGTTAGTCCATGATTATCTGGGTCATCACCTGGTTGACCGAAAACGCCTATATCATTGATATGATCATCAGAAAATGCAGGGAGTGCTTGAGTTAGAATCGGATAATGAACAGCTGAACCCTCTCCTACCATTCTAATAGCATCTTCATAAGAGGTTGCTGTTTCTTCATTATTAAAGAAGCCAGCATCATGAATTTCTTGCATTTTTTCAAACCCTCTTAAGGCAACCGGAGTATCGGCGAATTTTGCTTTGTTATGTGTATAATCATCTGCAAAAGTTGGAAGTACGCTGTGTACGTTATAGTAATCAGCTAAAAGAATTAACTGGGATGTCCACGTATCTCGGAACGATGCAACAACAGGTACAATTCCAGCATCCTTAATCACTTGATTGTTTGCCATCAATTCGTCCCAAGTGGTTGGAACGGAAAGTCCAAGCTCTTCATAGACTTTCTTGTTATAGATCCACCCTCCAGCTTGTGCAGTTGATACAGGAATGCCATAACTCTTCCCATCTACTGTAACTGTATCCAAGAACGTTTCTTCGATCGTTTCCATAAACGGTTCATCACTTAAGTCAGCAAAGTATTCCTCTGGATTAAGTGCATCAAATAGAGCTCCAGTATTATACACCATGATATCTGTCATATCACCAGTAGCTAATCTAGTTTTTACTAAGTTATCCCCCTCTGTTCCAGCTGGTCGAATCTCTACTTCCGTTATAATATTGTACCTATTTTCAATCTCCTCGATAACAGCTTCCATACCAGCATTTGCTTGGGTAGAGGTTAACAGAAGTGTAAGGGTTACCTCTTCATTACCATCTCCCCCATCTCCACTTGTTGATCCATCAGAATTACAGGCTACTAATGAAAATATCATTAGTATAAAAATCAAACAAAATAACTTTTTCATAGCATTCATCATAATTCCCCTCCCGTTTCATTTATTAATATTTTGTATTTTCATAATATTATGAATTTTAGCAAACTAAAACGCTTTCATTTTACAATTTAGGGGGGTGTATTTTACTATTATGAAAAGACAGTTTCGATAAAAGACAAAAAATATATAAAAAAACATCTAAGGTGTTCTGAAAAAATCATAAAAAAAGTCCTCACCAATGGTAGGTGGGGACTTTTTTTAATGATTGATATATTGAATTGTTTTTTTAAAGTCCTTTGGAGAAATCCCCTCTATTCTTTTGAAAACAGAACTAAAGTGTTTCGGATCATCGTAACCAACAAGGCTACTAACTTCACTAGTTCTCTTTAATCCTTCACTGAAAAACTCCTTTGCTTTTTCAATTCGATATCTCATTATATACTCAGAAAAGGTACATCCAGTTTGTGTTTTAAATTCCCTTGATAAATAACTCAAACTAACGTGGTGTTCGTTGGCGAAATCTTGAAAAAGTGGATTTTGTTGATAGTTACTATGGATCCATTGGATAACTTTTGGTATAAGATTCTTCGGTTCTATTAATGTTGGTGTAAAGTGTTCTGCTATACGAAGTATTATTTCCTCGAGCCAGTCAGCTAGTTCCTCGAAAGTTGAAAAGGTATCTAAAGTATCTAAATTAACTTGGATAGATTCAATATCCGTATTTGAACCTAAGTTTTCTTTTAATCTATATTTTAAAGCATAATGAATATTATTTATTAGAAGCTTTAGCTGCAACATTGTAATACTCTTTAACTTCAATTGTGAAGTTATACTATAAATTATTCCTTTAATTTTTAATAATTCCCCTTTGAGGATCAGTGTTTCAATTACCCTGATTTTTACCCATATATTGGTTAAATCTAATTCGTCCTTCACTGTTTCTGGAGGAATGTATGTTGATTGTCCAAATCTCATATGGTCTACTAACTTTTTATTTACTAAATCAAACACCGTTGCAATACTTTCATATTCATTTTTTTTAAGATAGCTAACATGAACTGTCACTTTGTTTTTTAAATGCTCAAAAATCCTTTTAATGTGTTTTTCTATAGTAGATTGGTTTGACTTGTCTAATATAGGAATAAGTAATATTCTACATTGACCGTCATAATCTAAACAGAATATTTCCCCTTTTTCGTTTCCGTTCATAGCAAGGTAACTTTTCATTTCCTCCTTCGAGATGTTGGTATCTTGCCAGCTAGTCTTCCCTTTCCAGTTTTCTATAATTAAAGAGACGAGATAGTATGGTTTAGAAAAAAGATAATGCTCGTTTTCTTCTTCTGAAGTAGTATAAAGGAGTTTAGTAATAGACAGCATTTCCTCTTCTTCTCTTTTTATCGTTTCACTTTCTATTGAGGCAATAACACTGTCAATGGTCTTATATAACTGCTCCTTTTTAATTGGTTTAAGTAAATAATCACATACTCCCATTTTTAACCCTTGTTGTGCATACTCAAACTGATCATGGACACTTAATATAATACATTTAATAGAAGGGTCTAGTTCCATCACTTTATTAATAAATTCTAATCCATCCATTCCAGGCATCGTTATATCTGAAATAGCTAGGTGTGGACGAACATTTTTCAATTCAGCATAAGCATCATCCCCATTTTCAAAGGAATAGATTGTATGTTTTGGTTCATAACGTTTAAATAACGCTACTAATTCAGCTAATGCCCAAGGTTCGTCCTCTACTAAAAAGATATTCATTGTCGGTCCAACTCCTTCCTTTCATGATTCACAAAAGGTATTTCTAATGTTATCGTTGTACCTGACTCTGGGTTACTATCAATTTTCAGACCAAATGTTTTCCCATATAATAGTTGAATTCTCTCTTGAATATTAATAAGACCAATCCCTGCTTGATCATCACCGTATTTTTCTTGGAAACTAGAGGATAATAATTTTTGTTTTAGAACGGCTAACTTATCCTCCTCTATCCCCTTTCCATTATCTTTAATAATGAGGTGTAGAATATCACCATGTTTTTCACCTGTTAACTCTATTAACCCTCCTTTTTTCACGTCTTTTAAACCATGGTTCACGGCATTTTCAATAATCGGCTGTAATGTTAATTTAGGTAATGAAGCTGTATATAATTCTTCATTTATATTACTGATAAGCTTAAATCGATCTCCGAATCGATAGTTTTGTATTTTCATATAATTTTGTACATGTTCTAATTCGCTATATAAATTAACTGGCTCCCTCAAATGCTTCATACTATATTTGAATAAATCAGATAGTGCTTCAGAGATTTCAGCTACTTCCTCCACTCCTTTTACACGGCTAATCGATTTCATTGTGTTTAATGTGTTATACAAGAAATGTGGATTAATTTGAGATTGAAGGGCAATTATTTTTGCATCCTTTTCCGTTAGTTTTGCTTCATATACTTCTTTAATCAAGCGATTAATGCTATCAAGCATATTGTTATAAACACGATTTAAAACATCTATTTCTTCATTTCCTGTCAAATCCATTCTTTCTCTTAACTTTCCTTGCTCTACACGTTTCATTTTTTTCATCATTTTTTCTAGTGGTTCTGTAATGGTATGCGATAGCCAAAAAGAAACGATCGCAATAATGATGGTAGAAAAAAGCCCAAAAAAGATAATATAGGATTGTATTTTCCGCTGCTCTGAAACGATAAAGTCGTTAGAAATTAAGATTAATGTATTCCAATCTGTATAATGTGATCTTTCAAATGTATATAAGTAATCCTTGTTCTCCCAACTAACCATTCCTTGATGTGATTCGTCATAGTCGTAGATGAATTCAAAGTTACTAATAGTTTCTCCTGTATGCTGACCGTTATTGTCATATATCACATTATTATCCTCTGCCATAATGAGAACTCTAATATTATCACCTAAACCAAAATGATCATTATGTACTAGTAAATCATCTAAAGTTTTTACATTCACTTGAATCTTCATGGATCCTATTTTATGTCTACGTGGAATTTGATAAATGTTTTTTACTAATGAAATGACTTGTTCACGGTTGCCATTTGGTAATATCATTTCTGTTGTTGGTAAAAGAAAAAAATCAGTTTTGGAAAGACTGTCCAATTTTTCTTCCCAGTCTTCCTTTGCTACATTACTCTCAACTTCTATATCTCCTCTTTTAAAATAACTGTACATGATTCTATTCGTTGAATATAAGGAAATTTTCTCAACATCATGCATCGGATAGGCATAATTAAATAGCCTTGGAAAGATATCATTTTTAATATTAATATGTTCATTAGGATCATACATGTCATAATGACTATCTAAACTTCTTTGAATGACTGTATCTGTAAAAATTACGGTCGATAGTCGTTCAATATCTTGAATATATAATTCTAGTGTTTTATTAAACTGCATGGAAATAACACTAGAAAGGGACTGTGTTTGACGCTTCATTTCATAGACATTTGTAAAATAAAACAAAAGGCATGTGAAAGCAATTAGTAGCAGAACAACTGTAGAAAATGCTGCGAACATTTTCGTTTTTAATGAAAATTCTTGCCACCTTTTCATTTGATACACTCATTTCTAGATAGGATACGTTTGATAAAAAAAGCATAGGAGATTCCTGATTGTCATTCTACTATTAATTACTTTCTTGTAATGTCTTTTTTCTGTCCTCAATTTTTTGGATACTAAAATATGCTGGTCCCATGATGGCCATACCAATTAAACTCATACTAAAAAATGGGATAAACCCAGGGATGAAGGTATAAATTTGATAGAGGACGATGATTCCAACCATGATTGTAATTGTCGCTGCAGGATTAAGTAACCCAATGATTAATGACCATTTTAAATAGTCAAAAAACTTTAAATCATAATGAACATAAACGGGAAAAATATAAAGGGTTATTATTAAAAGTAGTAAACTGACAATGACTAAGACAGCAAACAAGAGGCTTTGTACTATCCCCCCAAAGGAAGCAATCAATATAAAATCTATATATATAATGATACAAATTGCTCCAATTAGAAAACTTAATACGTTCACTTTGACAAATTCACCTTTAAATACACTAGTAAATGTTTTAAAAATAGGGATATCTACCTGACCCATAAACCATTTCCTAATAATAGTGAAAACGGCAACGGTAGCTGGGGTAATGCCGAATAATAGTAAACCTGCAATTGAGAAAATGATCCAAAGTATATTTAAGAAGGCTAATCGCATGATCCATTCAGATAATCGATAAAACCCTCCCACTAAGCCGCTATTTTCCATAGTTCTCCCCCCTCATTGTTAAGAATATTCAGATATTTAACATTATATTTAAAGCAATCTATACTATACTATTAATCTATTGTTCGTTTGCATACGTGGAGTGATACAAACTATCGATATATACAAATCTCCTTTACCTAGCTTCCACTTTTAAGGTGATCTTTCTACAAATCTCCTTAAAATAGTTTTCAAGATTCAACTTGCCTTTTCGAGGTCGAAGCATTTTATCATGGGGTCGATTAATGTTTTTTGAATATTCGCACTTTTTAATAAACATACTATAACATAATTGTTCTATTGGTGGTAGGCGCAAGAACAAAAGTCTATAGACAAAAACATAGA
>NZ_JARUKY010000011.1 GCF_029688925.1 Evansella sp. AB-P1 | reverse complement strand
CTATAAACAATTCATTAACAATAAGGTTTTGAACCGAGCCGACAGGACGGTAACGTAGTCCAATAGGACAAGCGTTGTCCATGAAAGTTTAGGGGAACAGCATTAGTCTCTAAAACAGATACCATAGTTTTAGAGGAAGTGCCTTTAAGTACCTTAGAACCCACCGAATTCATTCGTGTGGAGGTTCAGGCAAAGAAGGAAATAGAGAAAACACTTGAGAGTGGAAGAGGGATTGCAAACTCAGGTTTAATTTTAAGTATAGTTGGACTTGTTTTTCAAATTATCTTGATAGTTTTAGGTATCATGACAATTTTTAATGAACCAGTTGCTTAATCTTGTTTATTGTGAAGTTAGATGCATTAGAATAGGAAGAAATTATCAAATTTTAAAAAATAGCTCAGCTTTGAACTGAGCTATTTTTTATTTAAGTAATTTATAGGTCGATAGACGAGTATAAACATATTTTGATTGTTATTTTCGTTATTGTTAGAGGTTACGAAACCGTGTTAATGATTGATGATTGTTATTCATCCTTATTCGTCCAATTCTTGGCTTTTAGTTAAGGCAATGGTAACAATACTGGATATTTGTCCATTTTCTATTACTGGAATTGCACCAATGTCGTGTTCTTTCATTAATTTTGTTACTTCTTCAATAGATTGTTGTGGAGTTACCGTTACAAGGTCTTTATCTGTTGAATGGTTATCTGTATTCTTCATATCTTTCCTCCTTTTAATAATAGTTTTAACTGTAAATATGCAAAAATACATGAGCTAAAAAATTTCAATTATATAAAAAAAGGGGTTATCCCCCTTTTTTTCCAATAAAACTCATCATACGACCTGTATTTCCTTTATCTCGTCTGTGAGAGAAGAAGATGTTATCTTCACAGCTAGTACAATGGTTAGATATGACAATATTTTGCCTAGAAATTCCTGATTGAATCATCAACAGCATATTTAATTTTTTTAAATCTAGTGCATATTGCCCTTTAGAAATAACCTTGTATGGAAGAGTATCAGTATTCTCTAATGCATCATGTACAAAATTAATCACGTAATCATCTACAACATAGCAACATGGACCGATGGAGGGACCTATAGCTGCCATAATATCATTTGGATTTGCACCTTCAACCTCTACCCAAGTTCTCACCATTTCACCTGCAATATTTTTTACTGTTCCTTTCCAGCCAGCATGAGCTCCTCCAACTAATTGGTGTTTTTTCTCAAAAAAGTAAAGGGGAACACAATCAGCATAACATAATGTTAATAACAAATTTGACTCTGCCGTATATAAGCCATCTGTTCCTTTAATGCTATTAGAATAGTCGTACACTCCTTTTCCAACAAGTTCTTTTGTAACTTTTACGATTTTGTTATCATGAACTTGTTCGGCACAGGCCCATTGAGAAGTAGGGTATGAAAGAAGGTTGGCTAATTTATTTCGATTACGAGCAACAGCTTTTTCATCGTCATTTACATGTAGTCCTAAATTAAAAGTTGAAAAAGAAGAATTACTATCTCCACCATTTTTGGTTGTAAAGCCAGCAATGATTCTTTCATCACCAATGAGATCATTCCACCCATCAAGAAGGAGGTAATGTTCGTTATCTAATGAAAACGGTTCTTTAATCACGTTGTTTCCCCCTTTGTCATTAAATTTCTTTATTCATTCGCTGCACCAAATCCCATTTACTTAGGAATTATATTTTGCCACTTCATCCCAATAAGAAACGAGTACCTTCATTCCTTTATAAAAGCTTTCTAAAGGGAAGCTTTCATTAGGCGAATGTAGATTATCTTCCGGTGTTCCGAAACCTAGTAGAATAACTGGTATTTTAAAAATACGATCAATCATTTCAACTACTGGTATAGATCCACCTAATCGAACAAATACAGCTTCTTTTCCGAAGCCATTATATAAGCTCTTTGCTGCTATTTTTAAAAGTGGGTGATTTGGATCCATTTTATACGCCTTCCCAGACAATGGAAAGCGGTTTACTTTTACGTTAACTCCTACAGGTGCAACCTTTTCCAGGTGAGTTGCTATGAGCTTTTGTACACGATCTGGATCTTGGCCAGGTACTAGGCGACAGGAAATTTTAGCTGTTGCAGTAGAAGGGATAATGGTTTTAATACCTTCTCCTGAATAGCCACTATAAAACCCATTAATTTCTAGCGTTGGTCTTGCCATCGTATGCTCTTTTGCAGTAAAGCCCTTTTCCGGTGTTTCCTCAATAATCCCAATTGTTTTTGTGTAATCTTCACCTGGAGATTCATTCATTAACTGACGTTCCTCTGCAGAAAGCTCTTCTGCGTTGTCGTAAAAGCCTGGGACAGTAACTACTTCATCATTGTTTTTTAAAGAAGCAATCATATGACTCAGGGCCATGGCAGGGTTTTTCGCAGCGCCACCATATAATCCTGAATGTAAATCTCGATTTGGACCTGTGACAGACACTTCTAAGCCCGTAAAGCCCTTTAATCCATAAAGTATTGTAGGTTGACCCGATTCAACCATTCCTGAATCAGAGATGACGACAAAATCAGCATTATATAGTTCTTTTTTTTCTTTAAGAACCTCATATAAATTTGAACTTCCAATCTCTTCTTCCCCTTCAACACATATCTTTACATTTATTGGTAGTTCCTTGATTGTTTTCATATATGCTTCAAAAACTGCTAAATGCATAAATACTTGTCCTTTATCATCACTCGATCCTCTTGCGTAAATACGTTCATTTCGAATTTCAGGAGTGAAGGGTTCACTATCCCATAACTCTATGGGATCTGCTGGCTGTACATCATAGTGACCGTATAACAACACCGTCGGTCCATTTTCTGCTCCTAGCCACTCTCCGTATACAATAGGGTGACCTGTTGTTTCATGCAATTGAACGGATTGAAAGCCAATGTCTTTTAAATAGTCTACGACAAAATTTGCTGCTTGTGCTATATCTTCTATATGTACGGAATCGGTACTTATACTACGTATTGTTAAAAATTGAGATAATTTTTCTAGCAAGTTGTCTTGATTTTCTTTTAAATACTTTAACACTTCTTCTGACATATAAAATACCTCCTTATTTTCTATTACTGACTATTGTGCCACATATTAGAAATTATTACAGCAACAATAATTGATTGAGATGCAAACAGTTTATTTACATAAAATATGTTATGTAAACTAAAATAGAGATCTATGAAACTCCTTAAATGCCTTTGTAAAGCAAACGTATATTCGGTATAATGTGTAATGTGGAGGAGATGACATGTTTGGAAAAAAACCATTGCAACAGCTAATTGAAGAGTTAAGGAATGACAAACATATAACATTTTGGCACGAAATAGAGGAGCAAGAAGCTTCCATCGTTCCTTTTCCAAATTTAATGGACGATAGAATTAAACAAGCATTACATAAGAGAGGGATAGAAGGCATTTATACTCATCAAGCGAGTTCTTTCGATGCTGTACTAAAAGGGGAAAATATTGTAGCAGTAACTCCAACAGCTTCTGGAAAAACATTCTGCTATAACTTACCTGTCATTCAGCGACATCTTAATCGATCGAATTCTAGAGCCCTTTATATTTTTCCTACTAAAGCATTAGCACAAGACCAAAAAAGTGAAATAAATGAATTTATTGATGATATGGAAGTAAATATTAACAGCTATACGTACGATGGAGATACTCCAGCTAATATAAGACAGGTTGTTAGAAAAGCGGGACATATTGTTATTACTAATCCAGATATGCTACATTCTGCAATATTGCCCCATCACACGAAATGGATATCCTTATTTGAAAACCTAGAAACGATTGTGATTGATGAGCTTCACACGTATCGAGGTGTCTTTGGATCCCATGTAGCTAACGTTATTCGTAGATTAAAACGAATTTGTCGTTATTATGGGAGTAACCCTACTTTTATTTGTACGTCAGCAACGATAGCGAACCCAAAAGAGTTATGTTCAGAATTAACTGGAGAACGATACATTAAACTTATTGATAATAACGGTGCACCAAAGGGAAAGAAGCACTTTGTTTTATATAATCCTCCAATTGTCAATAAACAATTGAATATTCGTAAGCCATCTACAAAAGTGGTAAATGAGATTGCGGCAAGGTTTTTAAAGGAGAAAATTCAAACAATCGTTTTTTCACGTAGTCGTGTTAGTGTAGAAATCATACTTAGTCACCTTCAGGAACTCGTAAAAGGGGAGTTAAACAAAAAATCGATTCGTGGCTACCGTGGTGGTTACTTACCAAATCAACGACGTGAAATTGAACGAAACTTAAGAAATGGAGAAACCGTTGGGGTAGTCAGTACAAATGCGTTAGAGCTTGGTGTAGATATTGGCCAGCTTCAAGTATGTGTCATGAATGGGTACCCTGGTTCAATTGCATCGAGCTGGCAACAAGCAGGGCGTGCTGGGAGACGAAAGGATGAATCCATTGTTATTATGGTTGCTAATTCAAATCCCCTAGATCAATATTTATTTCAACATCCAGAATTTTTCTTTGAAGGTTCCCCTGAAACAGCAAGAATAAACAAAGATAATTTAATAATACTAGTGGATCATTTAAAATGTGCAGCGTATGAATTGCCCTTTGAACGTGGAGAAACCTTTGATGGAACAGAAATAGAAGAAATTCTAGAATATTTAACAGAGGAAAGAGTTCTTCATGAGCAAAGAAATAAATGGTATTGGATGAACGATGCATTTCCAGCCCATAATATAAGCTTGCGTTCAGCAGCACAGGAAAATGTTATTATCATTGACCAATCTCAAGTAGAAAAGCATCGTGTAATTGGTGAAATGGATACGTTTAGTGCACTGACACTCTTACACGATGAAGCCATTTACTTACATGAAGGAACACAGTTTCAAGTAGAATATTTAGATTGGGATGAGAAGAAGGCATATGTAAGAGAAGTGGATGTGGAATATTTTACAGACGCTAATTTAGCAGTACAATTAAAGGTTCTTGAAATCGACAAAGAGCAAACGTACAGAGAATGTGTTTTGCAATATGGAGATATGATGGTTACAGCCATGGCCACTATTTTTAAAAAAATTAAGCTGGAAACTTTTGAGAATATAGGGTCTGGACAAATCCATTTACCAGAACAAGAACTCCATACAAATGGAATTGCTCTAACTTTTACTTCTGAAATGTTTCTGAAAATGGAAGAAAAAACGCTAGAGCAAATGCTTATGGGATTGAGTCACGTTTTACAGCATGTAGCTTGTGTACGAGTCATGTGTGACAAAAATGATCTACATGCTGTCCCTGAAGTAAAAGCGATTCATTCGGAGAAACCTACTGTCTTTTTGTATGATCGTTATCCGGGTGGAATTGGTTTAAGTGATAGCGTGTTTAAACAGTTTAATGACATATTAAATGATTCAGAGGATTTTATTCGACGTTGTCCTTGTGAGGATGGATGTCCCTCTTGTATTGGTATTGCTGGAGTAACTAGTCCGATTAATGAGAAGGAATCCATGAAAAAAATTGTTTTAAATGCAATTACTTCAGTTTTAAGTTAAAGGTTTTAAAGAAGGTAGTGAATTAGATGGGATTAAAATCAAAATTAAATCGAATGAAAGGGCATCTTCAGCTTGAAAAGGAATCAAATGCCATCAATCTTAATGAGAAAGACCGGCTAGTTGAAAATAACCCACAAAAATCCTCAGAAGAAATAACTTTAGAGGAAAAATGGAGACAGTTAGGGTTCTTTCCTTATGCCTATGAAGACCAAGTCTCTTATCAAAAACGAACATTTTACCCTTTTCAAAAAGAGGTAGAGACAGAGATAGTTAATGTATACGATTGGTGGCAAAAGACAGAGAAGGATCATCCATTATCCTGTAAAGGGGTTCCATTAAATCGTCTTATGTTTTTTGATACGGAAACAACTGGACTTTCTACAGGGGTTGGGAACACAATTTTTCTCATTGGATATGCCAGAATGATAGATAATGGTATCGAGGTTATTCAACATGTTTTAGGGGATCCTTCTGATGAAGTTCCTTTCATGTACGGTTTTCTAGAGGATTTTCATGAAGAGGATTATCTCGTTAGCTATAATGGGAAATCTTTTGATTGGCCCCATGTAAAATCAAGACATGCATTTGTTAGAAACAGGGTTCCAAAGCTCCCACAATTTGGACATATTGACTTATTGCATGCAGCAAGACGATTATGGAAGCATGAGCTGCCATCGTGTCGTTTATCTATAGTGGAAAAGGAAAAACTATCTATCTTTAGGAAAAATGATACGCCTGGAAGTATGGCTCCACTATTATACTTTGATTACATTCAAGAAAAGGAACCAGACTACTTAGCAGGAATTATTGATCATAATGATCAAGATGTGAGATCATTGGTTTCCCTTTATGTTCAACTGTCGAAACGTTTAGCATTTATGGATAGAAAATTAATGAAGCTGTCACCTAAAGAAAGTATTCAAATAGGACATTGGTTTGAGCAATTAAAATGGATAGACCATGCAAAAGAACATTATAAAATGGCTATTGAAAGTACAGGGAATCATCGAGATGAGGCTTACTATAAACTAGCAATACTTCTTAAGAAGGAAGGTCAAATAAATTCTGCAATGGACTATTTTCAAAAATGTATATCTATTAGCTCATTTCCAAAACCAGAAGTGTTTATTGAAATGGCAAAAATAGCTGAACATCAACTGAAGGATTTTAGAGAGGCTTATACTTTTTCTTGTCATGCATTAGATCAAATCAAAAAAAAATCAAGGCTTACAGCAAAGGATGCTAATCAGAAAAATGGGGTAGAAAAAAGGATAGAAAGATTAATGAATAAGCTATAAGGATAGATAAGAAAGGGCGAGGCTCCTGGAGCTAGACAACGTTAGTAAAAAAACTTATAAATTCTTGTCCCTTCAAAAAGGAGAATGGTAAGTATAAACCATTCTCCTTTCATTTATTTTTCTGGTCGAGGACCTGGGTCTAGACCTGTTGAGGATGCAGTTTTCAAAGGTAATACCGTTACATCTTCGTGAACGCGGACTTGACATGACAATCTACTAGAATCATCTAATCCCTTCCGTTTAAATGCATCTTTTTCTATGTCTGTAAGTGGACCGAAGTTACCTTCAATTACTTCAACGCGACATGTAGTGCATTTTGCTTTTCCGCCACACCGATGTAATACATCTACTCCGTTGTCTTCTAAAGCTAATACAAGCTTTGTTCCTTCTTCCACGTCAAATGAATCAACATTAGGTATTGTTACTTTTGGCAATTTAATCCCTCCTTTTGTATCCATCTGTTCCTTATTTCCCTAACTAATGAAAGAATAAACATATCCTATTTCCCAGGCAAGCGCATGAAGTCGTGTTTTTCGAGTTTTTTCACCTCCTTTTTTCTATATAACGAATGAAATTTATTGCTATTTGACGAATTTTGTTTTTTAAAAAAAGGAAATAATCTACATCTTGCCAATGTGTAAATTTATTTTTAAACTAATATCAATGTTATAATCGAAAGGATGAGAGTAATGATTAAATTATTTCTCGTATTATTTTTTGTCGTTATCGGTACAACTTTTTGGGCGTTTCAATAATTTTTTGTTACAAAATTAGGCTAATAAACTATAAATCGAAAAATTAGGGACAAAAATAGGTACTAACACTAGTACGGGAATGGCATTTTGAACATAGGTTGTTATTGAATAAAAAATAAAGGAGGAAACAACATTATGTTTAGCCCAAGACCAGGAGTTCCTGCAGGACCAGGAGTTGCACCTGCTGTTGGACCTAGAACAGCACAATATTACCCGCCAAGAGTGGCACCTACTCGTCATAATGTTAGACAAATGAACGTTGATCATGTAGTACCAGTTGTTCACCCAAGTCATACAACAAACGTTGTGAATAATAACTGGAAGTATTTCCACAACTTCCCTCATACAGAATCAACTGTATGCCGTACAACGTGTCAGGACTATATGTGCCCACCTAGACATCGTTACTAAGGTATAGATAGAAAGGCGAATCAGCATTATTGCTGATTCGTCTTGTCCTTTTCAATTCATTATGCCAATGAATACTTAATCTTATTTGGCTTTCACTACTTTCATGTTAGTCAATATTGCTCATGGAGCATAACTTCTGTGAGTTAAAATGAAAAGGAGGTTATGAACTTTGTATAAAGTATTAGCTGTTTCCGGGTATAAGCCACATGAATTAGGTATTTTTAATGAAAAGCACGACCATCTTCCATATTTAAAGTATGCAATAAAGAAAAAGCTTCAACAATTAATAGAATCTTATGATATTCAATGGATTATAACGAGTGGACAACCTGGCGTAGAGTTATGGGCTGCTGAAGCGACAATCCAGCTTAAAAATGAGTATAATCATCTTAAACTATCAACTTTAGCACCATTTTATGAACAAGAAGAAAGGTGGAGTGATCCAGTTAAAGAGCTGTATCGTTCAATATGGGAAAAAAGTGATTATAAAGATTACATAACAAAACGAAAATATGATAATCCAATGCAGCTTCGTCAAAAAAATCAATTTATTATAGAAAAAAGCGATGCATTTCTTGTCCTTTTTGATGAATATACAGAGGGGTCACCTACATACTATTTAACATATGCAAAGAAAAAGGGTGATGCCATGGACTATCCAATTATATATTTAACACCTGATGAAATTGAGGAAGTAATAAGAGAATCTATCAATAATAATAATTGGAATTGACAATGCCATAGCTTTTTGAAAAAATAGAAGAAATGATCGATTAATAGAGGTGAGCATAGATGACTCAAAAAAGAATTTCCCGATTAACGCAAAAAGATATATTAGAGAAAGATTTTAAAACGGGTCTTCGCGGTTATAGCCAAGAAGAGGTAGATCAATTTTTAGATCAAATTATTAAAGATTATGATGCATTTCAAAATCGAATTGATTGGCTTGAAAAGGAAGTAGAAAGATTAAAGAAGGAAGCAGTCACGTTAAGTGAACATACAAAACGTCAGCAGCCTGCACAACAACAGTCAGGTAATACAAATTACGATATTTTAAGAAGACTGTCTAATTTAGAAAAACATGTTTTCGGAAGTAAACTTTATGAGTAAAAGAACGAATAAATAACCTTAAGAAAGTATTTTAGTTATCCTACCCATTGTTTTAACAGATTTTTTTGTTAAACATACTAAATTAGTCAGAGCAATGATTTTCATTTTAAAGGAGCAGTGACATTGATAGAAGTATATATTGATGGTGGAAGTGCTGGTGATCCTGGTCCATCTGGTGCCGGTGTATTTATAAACAATCAAGGGCAGTTAATTAGGAAGTCTATTCCTCTTCCAACAATGTCTAATCATGAAGCTGAGTTTCATGCTCTAATTGAAGCACTATTGGTATGTAAGGAACATGAGTTTAAAATTCTATCGATTCGAACTGATTCTCAAATTCTTGCAGATGCAGTTGACAAAGAATATGTAAAGAAGGAACGATTCCGAACTTTACTTGATCAATCACTTCAGCTGATAAGAGAAAATTTTGATTTTGTTTTTGTAAAATGGATTCCAAGTAAGCAAAACAAAGAAGCAGACCAATTAGCAAAAAGAGCAATACGCATATCGATGGAAAAATTTAGTTCTTGATCACAGTGATTTTTGTATGTTACAATGAATCTTGTCGCTTTAAGACAACCATTTAATGTTTGAGTAATCGCTGCAGCTTTTTTAAAGCTGTAGAGGAAAGTCCATGCTCGCACAGTCTGAGATGACTGTAGTGTTCGTGCCTAGCGAAGTCATAAGCTAGGGTAGTTTGGTTTCGACTGGATTAACGGCAGGGAAAACACCTACGTGTATCTTATAGATGCATATGGTGTGAATACCTTGAAAGTGCCACAGTGACGTAGTCTTTCTAGAAATAGAAAGAGTGGAACGAGGTAAACCCCACGAGCGAGAAACCCAAAATTAGGTAGGGGCATCCCCGGGAAGGAATTGAACGGAATGGGGAACAGACTTTTGTCTGTAGACAGATGATTACTACCTTAGTACGAGGCTTGACACCCGTTTGCAGTACAAAGGTACAGAACATGGCTTACAAAACATGAATGGCGTCATAAATTATTAAAAATAACTTCACGAGTTAATCGTGGAGTTTTTTCGTTGTTTAGGAAATTATAAAATTTCCTAATGTGGATAACTTGTCAAAACAGCGGCTAGCTCCATGCGCCATCACCTCGTGTCAAATAACCTGTCCGCATAAAAAGTAAAAGGCACTTTTTAACGGCCAGAACATTTGCATATCGGTGATGAGAGGGCGCCTTGCGCTTTTCTTAATTTGTTGAAAGTATTGCAAGGAATCGGTATAGTAGTATTTATTGGCAATAGTATGGCTTGATATAAGATATAATTAGAGAGGGAAAGGTGATTGAAAGTTGAATGCTGTTACATTAATTGCTACTGCTGCGATGGGATTGGAATCAATTGTAGCTGATGAGGTTCGGGATTTAGGATATACAGACTTACGTGTAGAAAATGGGAAGGTAATTTTTGAAGCAGATCCTTCAGGAATTGCTCGGACAAATTTATGGCTAAGAACGGCAGATCGGGTAAAACTTCTCGTAGGAGAATTCAAGGCCACTAGCTTCGAGGAATTATTTGAACAAACGAAAGCTTTACCGTGGACAAACTATATATCAAAGGACGCTGAATTTCCTGTTATAGGAAAATCAGTAAAATCCACTTTATATAGTGTTCCTGATTGTCAGGCTATCGTAAAAAAAGCTGTTGTAGAAAGCTTAAAGCAAAGTCACAAAATCGAATGGTTTGAGGAAAATGGTCCTCTTCAACGAATTGAAGTGGCTATTCTAAAGGATATTGTTACCTTGACAATTGATACTTCAGGAACTGGATTACATAAAAGAGGTTATCGGTATTTACATAATGAAGCTCCTTTAAAAGAAACGTTAGCTGCAGCAATGATTAAATTAACGAATTGGAATGCCGACAAACCATTTGTAGATCCTTTCTGTGGTTCTGGGACGTTACCTATTGAGGCAGCTATGATTGGTCAAAATATCGCACCTGGTGTTAACCGGGAGTTTGCTTTTGAACATTGGGATTGGTATAAAAAAGAATGGTTCGATTTCGCATTACAAGAAGCAGAAGACCTAGCAAAATATGACCAGCCTTTAAATATACTAGGATCAGATATTGACCATAAAATGATTGAATTAGCCACAAATAATGCAACAGAGGCTGGATTTCCTGACCAAATCAACTTTAAACAAATGCAGGCAAAGGATTTTACAACGAAGGATGAGTATGGAGTTGTTGTTGGGAATCCTCCGTATGGAGAACGGCTGAATGAGAAAGGATACGTCGAAAACCTGTATCGTGAGTTAGGAAGGACGTTTCGACCACTTGAAACGTGGTCAATTTATTTTATTACTTCTAATGAACATTTTGAAAAGCTTTATGGTGCAAAAGCTACGAAAAAGAGGAAGCTTTATAATGGAAATATACGTACTGACTTTTATCAATTCTGGGGTAAGAGACCACCAAAAAAATAAAAACGATAAAAAAGAGAAGCTGTCCTAAGTTATTATTCAATGATTCTTTAGGGTAGACCGCCCATGCAAGTGATGATTTGCACCATGGAGAATGAAAATAATTTTATTCCAATTGGGATTACTCTTGCATGCAAATTTTAAGTACAGCGGGGAGAGTAACTAAGACAGATTCGAAACGACGATCAAGATTAGATAGCAGTAGTCTTCCTTCTTCCTCTTTCTGACTAATACGAATGGAAAAGGCACTTTCTACACATATTATTACATGTAATAAGAACAAGCTCCAAATAGAGCTATATGTAAAAGTATTGTATGAAAGGGTGTATGGCAGATGTCTGAACCGTTTGATGAACTACATCAAGTGGAAATGGCTATTAAAGCAGCTCAAAAAACAGTTGGAAATGCAACAATGAATATGGACCCAGAACAGTTAAATACTGCGATGAAGGCTATTAATGATGCAAAAAATCAATTGAATAATGCCTATAAACATGAAATGTCTTCAGAGTTTCTAGAGTATTCATCAGGTCTCATAGAAAAATTAGAGCATCAAGTGGAAGAAGCAAAGGAATAAAGAAAAAAGCTGTGACTTGTCACAGCTTTTTTCTGTGGTGTTGTTAAAGAAATAACAATATTTAAAAAACAAGCTTATCTCCTACTTTAAGGTTGTATTCCTTTATAGTGCCTACAGGTAATTCAACTGCAGCTTTTGCATGCTTAACAGGCAAAACAAATTTCCAAGGCTTTAGAGACTCTTTTACTTTGACGACTTTATTTTCATTGTCTATAAAAACAACGTCGATGGTTATGTACATAAAAAACATATGAATAGAATTACAAGGAGTAATAAGTAAACCTTCATTATGTAATTTCTGTTTTCTAAACATGAAACCTCGCAACCTCGTTGAAAATCGATCCGCCACTTTTATATATATTGATGTTTCGATTGTCTTGTTATTTTTTTTGATTTTCATGTCGTATATCCTTTCTTGTGTTACCATTAACTCCCTATAGTATAATAGTAATAGAGGTGATATTATTCATGTAGCAAGACGATTACGAAAATAAACCCCGCAATTATATATTTTTTAATTGTAATCGACGAGCAAAATTATATAAAAAGGTGGGTTTTTATAAATGAAAAATTTATTTACGAAATTAGTACGTGGTGAAGAAGGACAAGGAATGACGGAGTACGGTTTAATCCTTGGTTTAATTGCAGTTGTAGCAGTAGGAGCATTAATGGCATTAGGTGGTCAAGTGGAAGAAATTTTTGAAAACATTAAAGAATCATTTACTCCAGATAAATAATTGGATAATATATATTCAGAAGCTCACTTTTCATACTCATGAAATGTTGAGCTTTTTTAATTGTTTTTTTAGATGTAAACCTGGTTTTCAACCCAAATTTATGCATTATTTTTCCCATTAACTCCCTGTAGTATAACAGTTTGATAGGTGATATTATTCATGTAGCAAGACGATTACGAAAGAACCAACCCGCAATTATATATTTTTTCAATTGTAATCGACGAGCAAAATATAATATAAAAGGTGGGTTTTTATAAATGAAAAATTTATTTACAAAATTAGTGCGTGAAGAAGAAGGACAAGGAATGACGGAGTACGGTTTAATCCTTGGCTTAATTGCAGTAGTAGCAGTAGGAGCACTAATGGCATTAGGTGGCCAAGTAGAAGAGATTTTTGAAAACATTAAAGATGCATTTACTCCAGAAAAAACAAATTAGTATGAAATATATATAGAAAAATAAGCTCTTCTTTTCATTCTAGCTATGAGAAGTAGAGCTTATTTTTTTAACAAATGTAGCTTTACTTCATAAAAAATAAGAAACTGTTAACGATACAAATAAATAGATGTAAATTAGGGGGTGGTGTAATGATCATTCATTTTTTACTTGGTGTAGTATTACTGATCAGTTTAGTTACTGATTTAATGTACCGTAAGATTTATAACACGATTACATTCCCTGCGATGGTGTTTGGGTTCATTTATTATATATGGACCGATGGTTGGAATGGGTTCCTATTCAGTGGCCTAGGATTTCTCGTCGGGATAGGATTATTATTTATTCCCTTTGTATTAGGGGGAATTGGTGCTGGTGATGTGAAGCTTTTGGCAGCGATTGGAGCATTAATGGGAACTAGTTTTGTATTTTATACGTTTTTATATACGTGTATAGCTGGAGGAATTATCGCTATAATTCTCATTATAAAAAAGAAACAAGGTAAGGGACTTTATCATCGAATGATGAATGCAGTGACATTAAAATCGGTAAAGATAATAAATGATGAAGATCTACATCATGCCTTCCCTTATGGAGTAGCAATATTTATTGGGACCTTCTGTGCATTTTATTTAGGAGGGGTCTAAATGAAAATATTAAAGTCTGAAAAAGGACAAGGAACAGTGGAACTAGCTATTTCTCTCGTTTTATTACTCATTATCCTTTTTGGAATCATCGATTTCGGTAGACTATTTCACGCAAATATTGCGTTAAACCATGCTGGAAGAGAGGGGGCTAGGGTAATGAGTGTTGGTTCAACGGACACGGAAATTGTTTCTATTATACGAAGTCAGTTCTCAGGCTTAGATTCTTCTAAAGTGGATGTGTCGATTACTCCTGGAACTAATAATAGAAAACGGGGAACGTATGGGACGATTCATATTACGTATCAGTTTGAAACGTTAACTCCATTTGTATCATCTATCTTTCCAACCCCTTTTGTTATAAATAATAAAACGGTAGCAAGGATTGAATAAATAATGAAAAAATTCAAAAAAGATGAAAAGGGAGCAGTTCTCGTATTAGTTGCATTATTTATGACTGTTGTTTTAGGGATGCTGGCATTGGTAGTGGATGCAGGATCATTGTACCTAGAAAAATCCCGGTTACAAAAAGGAATCGATCTTGCTGTACTTGCTGGGATGCAAAACCTACCTGATCGGCCGCAAGCAGCATTAGATGCTGCAACGAGAGTAGCAAACGAAAATGGACTCTCTGGAAATGAATTATCTATTACATTACAAGAGGGTGGAACTGTTTTTTATGGAGAAGGGCAACGAACCGTCCCATTGACCTTTGCAAAAGTGTTAGGTTTTCATGAGCAGGTTGTACAGGCTTCAGCAAAAGCTCAAGTAGGATCCTTAGCGGGGGTTCAAGGTGCTGTTCCACTTGGGGCGTATGGAAATCGAACCTTTTCCTTCGGTACACAAGTTACATTAAGAGTAGGTTCTGGGGGAAATGACACTGGAGCATTTGGGGCACTTGAATTAAGTGGACAAGGTGCAAGCGAGTACGAAAAGGATTTAACAGAAGGATATTCAGGGATATTATCAATCGGGGATATCGTGGAAACAAGATCAGGTACGATAGCGAATCCCACTTTTCGAGCAATCGGCGAAAGAAGAAAAGATTGTCCATACCATCAAGTTGGGAAAATACCAACATATATGGATCACCCTGATAATTGCCCTTTAGTGGTTATTATCCCTATCTATAAAGAAGTTGTACCAAATGATTTTACTAAAGTACAAATTGTCGGCTTTGGTTCATTTTTTATTGATAGTGTCGGAAGAGCAAATGAAGGGGCACCGATTACGGGAAGATTTATCCGATATTCCTTTTCTGGGGAATTCACACCGGAAATCAATCCTTATGGGGCCTATGCGTATAAATTAGTGGAGTAAATTTTTGCATAAAGGAAGAAAATGATAATGAATACAAAAAGGATATGGATTATTGCATTAATATTCGGTACGTTATCAGCTACATTATTCATGATATTCATTTCTAATTCCACGAATGACTTGGCTGACGTTGAAAATGAAGATCTGTTAAGCGAAGAAATGGAACAAGAATTTGAATTAGAAAAAGAACAGCAATCCCTTTTGGAAATCGAAGAAGGTAATCGAGCAATGTCAGTGTCGGTGAATGATGTTCAAGGGGTTTCTGGTTTTATCCGTTCTGGTGATTATGTTGACATCATCTCCCACCTACCTTCCATTGATGAAGGAATTCCAATGGCGCAACTCCTCCTACAAAACGTCAGAGTATTGTCTGTAGGTAGACCACAAGTGTTTGGAGAGGAATATGCTTCATATGGAACAGTTACACTAGAGGTTACCCCTGAGGAAGGGGTTGCCTTGTCTCTTTCAGTTGAGAACGGTTACATCGTTTTCATGCTGAGGGGAGAAGGAGATAATGAGGTTGAACGAATGAAAAAAATAACGATTGAACAGCTTCAATAAAGGGGTGTAACCCAACATGAAAATGAAGTGGTATGTTTTATCTGAAAATGAAAGCTTGATTTATCCGTTAAAAGTAAATATAAGGAAAATGGGAAGTTCCATTAAATATTATTTAACTGAGAAAAACTTGAAGAAAGAGCTAAAGCCGGAAGAGGCAGCAGTTATTTTTCTGCATGAAAGTGAAACATACGATATATACGAATTATGTGGAGAACTAACATATACATTTCCACTCACATCTATCATATTAATTACGGAACATGTCGATTTGAAAAGTGCTATGTACGTTGGGGCTGTGGATGTGCTTCAAGCTCCGTTAAAGGAAATTGAAATTATTGAAGCTGCTACGAAGGCTAAAAATGTGATTGAATTTAAACTAGAGAAGCTACCGCCAAAAGAAGTGGAAGAAGCAGATGGAAACATTATTACCGTATGTAGTACGAAGGGCGGCGTTGGTAAAACGACGATTAGCGTAAATTTAGCGGTGTCATTAGCTAAGGGAAATGTGAAAGTTGCCATTGTAGATTTAGATTTACAATTTGGTGATATTTCCATTTCACTGGATCTTCAGCCCAAAAAAACGATTTATGACTGGATTAAGGAATCGTATGAAGTAAATCGTGGGGATGTTTTAAGTTTTATGACAAAGCATCAAACAGGGATTGAAATTATGTCTGCCCCAACACTTCCTGAGTTTGCAGATATCGTGACAGGAGAAAGTGTTTCATTTTTACTGGAAAGATTAAAACAGCATTATGATTATATCATCATTGATACACCACCAGCTTTAATTGAAACCTCTCTTGTAGCACTAGAGCAGTCAAGCACGATTTTTCTCATTACATCGATGGACTTACCGACCATTAAAAATGGGAAAATAGCCATAGATACACTTGAATTATTAGGTTTGAAAGACAGAATAAAGGTTGTATTAAATCGAGATACGCCGATGGATGAAATGACCCTTGATACAGTGGAAAAAATACTTGGATTATCTGTATATTCAAGAATACCAAGTGACTACAAAATTGTTGTTACATCGTTAAATCAAGGACAACCTTTTGTTTTAACTGATCCTAAAGCATCTGTATCTAAGGGAATGAAGCAATTGGCTCTAAAAATTATTGATAAATCAGATAATAAATCTGAAGGAAATCGTTTCATTTCACGTTTGTTGAAGAAAAACAAATAAAGTGAGAGAGGAGGATGTTATTTGTCTCTTTTAAAACGCTTAAATGAACAGTCAGTAATCACTGAAAAGGAAGCACCAACACGTCATGAAAAGGTTGTTCCATATCGCCATGAAATAAGTGTTTTTGAAAACTTTCGAAAATATGTTATGAATGAATTAAATAACAATATTAGTATTGAAGATGAGAAGCTCATGGAGTTTATTCCAACGATGGCTGAAAGCTTTTTTGAAAAGGAAGGAGAACGCCTGACTTTTGAAGCGAAGCAGCAGGTCATAAAAAAAGTCGTTGATGAACTTACTGGATACGGACCGATTACATCACTCTTAAAGGATAAAGATGTAACAGAAATAATGGTGAATGGTCCATACCATATCTATGTTGAGAAAAAGGGGAAAATTATCAAAAGTGAAGCGCACTTCCGTGATAATGAACACGTTTTACAAGTAATTGAAAAAATTGTCTCTCCTCTAGGAAGAAGAATTGATGAAAGTAGTCCGATGGTAGATGCAAGGTTAGAGGATGGGAGTCGTGTGAATGCAATCATTCCTCCATTATCCTTAGTAGGTCCTAGTTTAACGATTCGAAAATTTCCAGAAAGTCGTTTAAATATAGAAAACTTAATTGGCTTTGGTACATTAAGTAGAGAAATGAGTCAATTTTTAGATGGCTGTGTAAAGGGACGTTTAAATGTTTTTATTAGTGGAGGGACAGGGTCTGGGAAGACGACATTACTAAATGTCCTTTCTAATTTTATTCCAGATAATGAACGAATTATCACGATTGAAGACGCAGCGGAACTACAGCTAGGACAGGAGCATGTCGTTTCTTTAGAAACGAGACCACCGAATATTGAAGGGAAAGGAGAGGTATCTATTCGGGACCTTGTTCGTAACTCCTTACGTATGCGACCAGATCGTGTGATTATTGGTGAGGTCCGAAGTGCTGAAGCGTTGGACATGCTTCAAGCGATGAATACAGGACACGATGGTTCCTTAGCAACGGGTCACTCCAATACACCACGAGACATGGTCGCGAGATTAGAAACGATGGTGTTGATGGCAGGCGTTGATTTACCTCTACGTGCGATTCGTGATCAAATTGCTGGTGCTGTAGACCTTATTATTCAGCAATCTCGTTTAAAGGATGGTAGTAGAAAAATAACCCATATCACGGAAGTTGTGGGGATGGAAGGGGATACGATCGTTCTTCAGGACTTATTTGTTTTTAAACAAACAGGGATAGGTGCTGATGGAAAAATAGAGGGATCCTT
Source organism: Evansella sp. AB-P1 (assembly GCF_029688925.1). Taxonomy (GTDB): domain Bacteria; phylum Bacillota; class Bacilli; order Bacillales; family Salisediminibacteriaceae; genus Evansella. The sequence goes on along the minus strand of NZ_JARUKY010000011.1, from coordinate 140,541 downwards.
TGTTTCCACAGGTATTAGACCATATTGTGCAGATAAACTAGAACGCTACGGTATACACTTACCTTCAGAGTGGTTTGTAGAGGAGGAATAAAAATGTTCTTCCTGTTAATGTTAATTTTCACCATACTATTTGCAGCAATTCAATTCCTTGTTTTTAAGCGAAAAAATAGATTTGAAAAAAGAGTAGAAAAGTATTTACCACGTCAAGGGGAACGAAATGAGCAAGTCAAGCATCAAAATACAGGGAAAAAATCTCCTAAAAATGCTTTCAAAGGATTCATTATAAAAATATCAAAGCTCTTTGTTGGGAAAAAAGTTGCTTTGAAATGGAAGCAAAAACTTGACCAGGCAAACGTCCCTATCAAACCAGAGGAATTTATTGCTTATAGATTTACTTTTTGTATTATTGGTTTACTATTAGGGTTTATTTTTCAGCAATTTTTATTTGCATTCCTATTAGTATTTGTTGGATTTTTATTACCAGCCGCATATGTAGATCGAAGAATTAGAGTACGGCTTGTTTTATCTGAAAAACAATTGCCACAAGCGTTAGGGACAATGTCATCAGCAATGAAATCAGGCTTTAGTTTTATTCAAGCAATGCAGTTAGTCGGCAAAGAAATTCCCGATCCATTAGGGACAGAGTTTATGCGTACAATACGTCAAATTAACTTAGGTGTGACGATGGAGGATGCTTTTAAACAACTGTTGGATCGCCTGCCGAACCAAGACATGGAGTTGATGGTGAATGCTATCCTTATTCAACGGACTACAGGTGGGAATTTAACGGACATTTTAGAAGTTATGCAAGAAACATTACGAGAAAGAGTTCGCTTTCGAGAAGAATTGAAAGCACTAACTGCTCAAGGGAAAATGTCTGCAATCGTCATCTCTTTATTACCTTTAGGGATTGCATTTTTACTAAATTTGATGGATCCAACATATTTTCTACCAATGTTTCAACATCCCCTTGGCTTAGTACTTTTAATAGCTGGTGTATTTTCTGGGATTATGGGTTGGGTCATGATTCAAAAGATTGTAAAAATTGAGGTGTGAGTTTCATGATTTCTATCCTTTTATTTATATCTGTTACTGCTTTTTTAACTTTATTATTTGTAATACTGTTCTCAACCTTTTTTCAACGCAAAATTCAGTTAGAAAAACGTATTGCATCGTTAGTAGAGAACACTGTTCAGGATTCAATACGAGAAAAGGGAAAGCAGGCTGCAGATAGTTCAAATACGACGATAAAAAAAGATCATTTTTTTAAAAGTTTAATTAAAAATATTATTTCAGCTGAGAAATATCGCGAATTAGATAAAAGATTAATAAATGCGGGAAGACCTAACCAATTAAAGGTAGAAGATTTAGTCTTATTACAAGGGCTTTTAGGTTTAGGCTTATTTACAGTTGTCCTTTTTCTTTTATTACCGAATGGGGAAAATCGTGTTAATGTCTTTTTTTTCGCGACAGTTCTTGGAGCTATAGGAGTTTATCTCCCTTTATATTACATTAAGGGAAAAACAAATCAGCGTATTATACAAATTCAAAAAATGATGCCAGATTTCTTTGATATGCTTAATTTATCTGTAGAAGCTGGTCTCGGGCTTGATGCTGCTATAAAAAAGGTATCCATGCAAGTGAATGGTCCTTTAGCTTATGAATTTTTACAATTGTTAGATGATATTAAATTAGGTAAAACAAAAAAACAAGCGATGCAAGAATTAAGAGATAGAGTACCTTTGGAGTCTTTTCAAGGAATGATAAATGCAATTATACAAGCGGATCAAATGGGGATTAGCATGACAAAGGTATTGAGGGCGCAAACGATTCGAATGAGAGAATCGATGCGTCAGCGTTCAAAAGAACTAGCTATGAAGGCGCCAATAAAGATGCTAATCCCGATGGTTATCTTTATTTTCCCTACTTTATTTATCGTATTGTTAGGACCAATTGTCATTAAATTGATCACGGATTTGCTATAGAATGGGAAGTATTAATGCATCAGCTCAAGTTAGAACGGAGAATCAACATAAATATTTTAAATATAATATTATAAAAAGTTAACAAATAACGAACACTGATGTATTCCCCTTGTATTAAGAAAATTAATCAACGTATAATGGACTTAACTAGGGGGAGAGTATTATGAATACACACATCCAAGATCGTTTAGGAAGGCCGTTGACGGATTTACGTATTTCAGTAACAGATCGTTGTAATTTCCGTTGTCGTTACTGTATGCCTCCAGAGATTTTTGATAAAGATTTTAAATTCTTACCAAGAAATGATGTACTTACACTGGAAGAAATTGCTCATTTAACTACTTTATTCGTAAAGGCATCGGGTATAAAAAAAGTTCGAATAACTGGTGGAGAACCACTCCTACGGCAAAATGTAACTCATTTAATTACATTGCTAAATGAAATTAAGGGAATTGAAGATATAGCTATGACCACGAACGGAACGTTATTACCGAAATATGCAAAATCCTTAAAAGCTGTGGGTTTAAATCGAGTAACGATAAGTTTAGATTGTTTAGATGACGAGAAATTTCGTTATATAAATGGAAGAAACATCGGTGTACAGTCAGTATTAACGGGTATAGATTCTGCTGTGGAAGCGGGACTAAAGGTCAAAATTAATATGGTTGTTAAACGAGGTATGAATGAGGAAGATATATTGCCTATGGCAAAGTATTTTAAGGATTCTGGAATTATCCTTCGCTTTATAGAATATATGGATGTAGGTAATACAAATGGTTGGAAACTGGACCACGTGGTAAGCAAAAAAGAAATTTTCTCTATTATTAATAAGGAAATGCCTATTGAACCAATTGAAGCTAATTATGAAGGTGAAGTAGCAAGTCGCTTTAAATACAAAGATAACAATAATGAAATAGGTATTATTTCTTCTGTAACAGATACTTTTTGTTCAACTTGTTCTCGAGCTAGGCTTTCAGCTGATGGGAAGCTCGTAACATGTTTATTTGCAACAAAAGGACATGATCTAAAGGAGCTTATACGAACTGGTGCTTCTGAAGATCAATTAGTTGAAAGAATAAAGGATATATGGGTTTCTCGAAATGATCGGTATTCGGAAGAAAGACTCCAGCAAACAGATAAAAAAGCGATTCGTAAAATTGAAATGTCCCATATAGGGGGATAAGTTATTGGTCCACTTCTCAATATTTGTAACTGAGAGGTGGGCTTCATTTATTTAGGATTTGTAACATCTTCTATATTCGGATTGTTAAATGTCATTTCTCCCATGTCTTCATTAAAATCGATTGTCATTCCATCAAAATACCATTTTTCTTCCTCTAAAATACAAAAGTAAATAGTGGCTTTAGGAAAAACCTGAAAATCAAATGGTGGACGTCCTTTACGAATGCCGACCGAGAAGCCTCCTGAACCAACCCCTCCGACTCTTACGTAAAACGTTACATATTCATGATTATTTAGATGCATATCCCGTTTATAAAATTGTGCAGCTTTTTCTGTTATAACAAAATTCATAAATGGAAGCCTCCTTTCCGTCATTAACCATATCGTAAAGGAAATAATTACGAGAATCAATAAGAATGGACTATTGGTACATAGGATAAGATGTGTGAGTTTCCTAAATTTTTAATTTAAAGGTATAATTGATTGAAAACATTTGGTATATTTTAGTAAGTAATCAATTTTATAAGTAGGAGGCATTATTAGTGGGAAAAAATATTAAATCGATTGAAAAGGAATTTAGAGAATACTTGCATAAGATGAGAAATTATAATGAAGCTATCGGTTTATTAGCTTGGGATTTAAGAACAGGTGCTCCTAAAAAGGGAGTAGAGCAAAGATCACAAGTATTAGGAACATTATCTTCTGAAGTTTTTCGTATGAGTACATCTGATGAAATGAAACAATATATTAATACATTACGGAAAGAAGAGGTATGGGAATCACTAGATGATGTTACAAAAGGATCTTTGAAAATTTGTGAAAAGGAATATAAAAAACTAACGAATGTACCTGAGAAAGAGTATGAAAACTACGTTATTCTTACTGCACAAGCGGAATCAGCATGGGAATTAGCGAAACAAAACAATGATTTTTCATCATTTCAACCATATTTAGAAAAGATTGTAGAATTTAATCGTAACTATGTAGAATGGGTTGGTTACGAAGGAAATAAATATAACACGCTTTTAGATGATTATGAACCAGGTCTGACAGTGGATATTATTGATCGTGTATTTGGACAGTTACGGGAAGAAATTGTTCCACTTGTAAAAAAAGTGACAGAAGCCCCTAATCAACCGGAAACAAGTTTCTTATTTGAACATTTTCCAGTTCAAAATCAGGAAGCGTTAAGTAAAGAAATATTGAAAAGTATGAAATATGATTTTGATGCAGGACGTTTAGATACTACTGTACATCCTTTTGCCATTGGATTAAATCCTGGGGATGTAAGGGTAACAACGAAGTATGATGAAAAGGATTTCCGTACTGCAGTTTTTGGAACGATACATGAAGGTGGACATGCGTTATACGAACAAAACATAGATAAGAAATTCGTTGGAACACCGTTGTGCACTGGTACATCCATGGGTATTCATGAATCACAGTCACTATTTTGGGAAAATTTTGTAGGTCGAAATATAGCTTTTTGGGAAAAGCACTATACAAAATTAAAGGAATATTCTTCGGGACAGTTTGAATTAGTTGACTTAAATACGTTCTATCGTGGAATTAATGTAGCTGGGCCTTCTTTAATTCGAATTGAAGCAGATGAAATGACTTATTCCCTTCACATTATATTACGTTACGAACTAGAAAAAGCATTGATTAATGGGGAATTAGAAGTAAAGGATCTTCCAACTGCTTGGAATGATAAAATGGAAGAGCTCCTTGGGGTGAGACCCTCTAACGATAGTGAAGGTGTTCTACAAGATGTTCATTGGTCTGGAGGATCTTTTGGCTACTTCCCGTCCTACGCATTAGGATACGTCTATGCTGCTCAGTTAAAAGCAGAGATGGATAAAGATATTCCGGAGTTTGAAACTTTACTTCGAGACGGTAATTTAGCACCAATTAAAGAATGGTTAACAAAACATATTCATCAATTTGGTAAGAGTAAAGAGCCTCTTGAAATATTAAAGGATATAACTGGGCAAGGCGTTGATGCAAGTTATTTAATTAATTATTTAAAATCAAAGTACACTGATGTGTATCAATTAAATTGATATCTTTAAGAAACTTGGTAGATAAATGCCGAGTTTCTTTGTTATATTAGACCTCCCATGCAAGTGGAGATTTGCACCATGGGGGATGAAAATACTCATCAAGGGGGTTCATACGTTTCTTGCGGACGCTTTCACCACAGGCATAAGTGCGACATCTGTTCATGCTTCGCAGTGTCTTCTTTACCGCGGGCAACGCATCAGCGTCGAGACAACTCGAAGTTTATTCGTGAAGCACATGCCCGTCGCTGGAGTCACCGCCTTACACTCCTGACACCTTTAATTTTCAGGATAGTCTTTTAAGCGATATAACGACACAAATGAGATCCTGCAAGGGGGCGAGATAGAAGGTAGAATTACCTCTTTTCCTATAAGACTTGGAGGAAACAAGGACACTCAATGTCATAATTTTTCACGTACCGTAGTAGATACAAAAAATATAAAGCAAAAAAAGGATTTTAAAGTATACAGTGTTGAATATATAAATAGTAAGATCTAATTTTATATTTTTGTGAAAATAATCACAAAAACGGGTGCAATTGCATTTTGTAAGCGGATACATTCGAAGTCACTCCCTTCATTAATCTATTTTTAAATACTCCATTGTACAAGTGGAATAAAACATATGAATAGTAATGGGAGTAGAGCAGAAAAAAGAGTTTCTACATTATTCATGAGGGGGAATTAACCATGTTTGATAAAATATTATTGGCTGCTGATGGATCCAAACATTCAATGAGAGCTGCAGAAAAAGCTATTTACATTGCGAAGCAAAGGGAAGGTGCAGAGATAACTGTTATTCATGTAGTAGATTCAATTCCTAGCAGAAGTGATGTAATGGATGAAAATATGACGATGCGGAAGGATATACCTGAGGAAAGAAAAGCAGATACAGCTGAATTAGAAAAATACTTAATAAATGAAAATGTTTCATTTAAAGTAAAGCACGTATTTGGTGAGCCTGGCCCTTCTATAGTGAAGGAAGCAAATGAAGGAATTTATAATCTCGTTGTGATAGGAAGTCGAGGACTTAATCCTTTTCAACAATTTGTATTAGGAAGTGTAAGCCATAAAGTAGCAAAACGGGTGCAATGTCCTGTTATGATTGTTAAATAGCTCCCTTTAAATTTCTGGGGTTATAAAAGTGCTAAATATGGGTATTTTTTTAGAAGAAAGGAGAGTAGGATAATGGAAAATCCAAGTCGACCAGAAATTAAACAAATTTTAGATGAAGCAAAAAAGATCGCTATTGTAGGGCTTTCAGATAACCCAGATCGAACCTCTTATCAAATAGGAGCAGCACTACAAAGTGCAGGGTATGAGGTAATACCAGTGAATCCAACTATAACTGAGGTATTTGGAATTAAATCAATTCCTTCTTTAGAGCATTTATCTGAACCAGTGGATATTATTAATGTATTTCGTAGAAGTGAATATCTAGAAGAGGTAGCTGAAGAGGCATCTAATGTCGAGGCGAAAGTATTTTGGTGTCAGCTAGGATTAGAAAATGAAAAGGCATATGAAATTGCTAAAAATGCCGGTATGACAGTAATTATGGATAGATGTATTAAGGTAGAGCATGCATTAACCAGATAAAAAATATCGAAGCGATCGGACCATTTTCCCGATCGCTTTTTTCGTTAATTTATATCGGAAACACGCATTCTAGAATTGACAAATACGTAAAACAAGCTATATTGTATTGAGTACGACCCACAAATGGTACTAGTTATATGTTATATTATTCATTATTACTTATCGAAACCCATGAAAAGTTGTGTTATGTTATATAATAGCCTACATGTTCTCATATGGAAAGGAGAAGAAATCATTGGCGATTAAACAAACCTATGAATACAATGATGATTCCATACAAGTTTTAGAAGGACTAGAAGCAGTCAGAAAACGTCCAGGAATGTATATTGGAAGTACCGATCACCGAGGGCTTCATCATCTCGTCTTCGAAATTGTAGATAATGCAGTAGATGAATCCTTAGCAGGTTACGGTAATGAAATTACTGTCACCATACATAAAGATGAAAGCATAAGTGTAAAAGATAATGGTCGAGGTTTTCCAACTGGCATGCACAGTACTGGAAAACCAACACCAGAAGTAATATTGACGGTTTTGCATGCTGGAGGAAAATTTGGTCAAGGTGGTTATAAAACAAGTGGTGGTTTACATGGAGTAGGTGCCTCTGTCGTTAATGCACTATCAGAATGGCTTGAAGTAACGATACATCGTGAAGGAACAATCTACCAGCAACGCTTTGAAAATGGTGGGAAGCCCGTTACCACATTAGAAACGGTTGGTAAAACTAAGAAAACTGGGACAATTATACATTTTAAACCTGATCCGAGTATTTTTAGCACTACTACTTACCATCATGAAATTTTAGCAGAACGATTAAGAGAAGCTGCTTTTTTATTGAAAGGGTTAAAAATAGAATTAATTGATTTAAGGATAAACAGAGATACAGAACAAGAAATCTTTCAGTATGACACTGGGTTAAAGGCATTTGTTGAATATTTAAATGAAGAAAAAGAAACTTTGCATCCTGTAGTATCTTTTGAAGGAACGCAAGACGATATTGAGATTGATTTTGCTTTTCAATATAATGATGCCTTTACAGAAAATATGCTTTCTTTTGTGAATAATGTTCGTACAAAAGATGGTGGTACTCACGAACTAGGTGCAAAAACTGCAGTTACCCGTATTGTTAATGAGCATGCAAGGAAGCTACAGTTGTTAAAGGATCGTGACAAAAATTTAGATGGAAATGATATAAGAGAAGGATTTACAGCTATAATTTCTGTTAGGGTTCCAGAAGATAAGCTTCAATTTGAAGGTCAAACGAAAGGGAAGCTAGGTACACCAGTTGCACGTTCAGCTGTTGATAGTATTATTTCAGAGAAGTTAAGCTTCTTTTTAGAAGAGAATCCTGATCTAAGCAATAATCTTATACGTAAGGCAATAAAAGCGTCACAGGCAAGAGAAGCTGCTCGTAAGGCCCGTGAAGATGCTAGAAGTGGCAAGAAGAACAGAAGAAAAGATGCCATGCTTAGCGGTAAACTAACTCCAGCTCAATCGAAGAATCCAAAACGAAATGAATTATATCTAGTAGAAGGTGATTCTGCTGGTGGTTCTGCAAAGCAAGGCCGTGATCGTAAGTTTCAGGCAGTTCTCCCATTACGAGGGAAAGTTATTAACACAGAAAAAGCTAAGTTAGCTGATATTATGAAAAATGAAGAAATTCGAACGATTATTTACGCAATTGGTGGCGATGTAGGAGCCGACTTTGACATAGATAACATTAATTACGATAAGATTATCATCATGACAGATGCAGATACAGATGGTGCACATATACAAGTCCTATTACTTACCTTTTTCTATCGTTACATGCGTCCTTTAGTAGAAGCAGGTCGTGTTTATATTGCATTACCGCCTTTATATAAAGTTAGTAAAGGATCTGGAAAGAAGGAAAAACTAGAATATGCATGGGATGAAGAAGGCTTAAAAGCTGCCATTATAAAAATTGGAAAAGGCTATATCATTCAAAGATATAAAGGTTTAGGAGAAATGGATGCCACACAGCTTTGGGAAACGACGATGGATCCTGAAACACGGACGTTAGTAAGAGTTCGTATTGATGATATTGCAAGAGCAGAACGTCACGTATCAACGTTAATGGGCGATAAAGTAGAACCTCGAAGAAAATGGATTGAAAGAAATGTTGAATTTGGCTTAAACGAAGAAACAAATATTCTAGATAATGAAAATTTACTAGTCACAGAGGAGGAGTAATTCTTGCAGGAGAAAGATCGCTATTTGGACCTGCCCTTAGAAGATGTGATTGGAGACAGGTTTGGACGTTATAGTAAATATATAATTCAAGATAGGGCTTTACCAGATGCACGGGATGGACTAAAACCAGTTCAACGACGGATTTTATTTGCCATGCATATGGATCGTAATACTTCTGATAAACCATTTCGTAAAGCAGCAAAAACAGTAGGAAACGTAATTGGGAACTATCACCCCCATGGAGATAGCTCTGTTTACGATGCAATGATTCGCCAAAGTCAAAATTGGAAAATGCGCCATCTATTAGTTGAAATGCATGGAAACAACGGTTCCATTGATGGAGATCCACCAGCTGCTATGCGTTATACGGAAGCCCGTTTATCGGCAATTTCATCTGAGATGCTGAAGGATATTGAAAAAGATACAGTTGACTTTATGCCTAACTTTGATGATTCTATGGATGAACCTGTTGTATTACCAGCTAGATTTCCTAACCTTCTTGTAAATGGTTCCACTGGAATTTCAAGTGGGTATGCAACGGATATTCCTCCACACCATTTAGGAGAGGTTATTGATGCAGCAATCCTTCAAATGGAAAATGAAAATTGTAGTTTAGATGATTTAATGAAGCATATAAAAGGACCTGATTTCCCTACAGGTGGTACTATTCAAGGGGTTGAAGGACTTAAAAGAGCATATGAAACAGGTAAAGGAAAAATTGTTTTACGAGGGAAGGCTGAAGTTGAGGAACTCCGTGGTGGAAAGCTACAAATTATTGTAACTGAAATTCCATATGAAGTTAATAAAGCTAACCTTGTGAAAAAAATGGACGAGCTACGGATAGATAAAAAGGTAGAGGGTATTGCTGAAGTCCGAGATGATACAGATAGGACTGGCTTGCGTATTGTCATTGAATTAAAAAAGGATGCAGATTCTCTAGGCATCTTACATTATTTATATAAAAATACTGATTTACAAGTTTCGTATAACTTTAATATGGTTGCCATATCTAATAAAACACCTAAACTTATGGGCTTAAAATCAATGCTTGAATCGTACATTTCCCATCAAAAGGAAGTAGTTACCCGACGTACAAAGCATGATTGGAATAAGGCGAAGGAACGAGCTCACATTGTTGAAGGGTTAATTAAAGCAATTTCTATTTTAGATGAAGTAATTGAAACCATTCGTGCATCAAAAGATAAGAAGAATGCAAAGGATCGGTTACAAGAAAAATATGGTTTTACAGAACCTCAAGCAGAAGCCATTGTTACTTTACAGCTTTATCGTCTTACAAATACGGATGTTACAACTTTACAAGATGAAGCGAAAGAACTAAGAAAGCAAATTGAAATACTTGAATCTATTCTCTCAAGTGAGAAGAAACTTATTGGAGAAATTAAGCGGGAACTAAAGGAAATTAAAAAGAAGTATGTAGAGAATCGTAGGACTGTCATTGAACATGAAATAGAAGATTTAAAGATTAATTTAGAAGTAGTCATTCCAGCAGAAGATGTAATGGTAACTGTTACAAAAGAGGGGTATGTGAAAAGGTCAAGCATGCGATCTTTTACCGCTTCAAATGGAGAACCTCCTGGAATGAAGGATACCGATCGTCTTCTATATACAACAGAAATTAATACGACAGATACGTTATTACTTTTTACACGTAAAGGATCGTTCTTATTCCTCCCAGTACATCAACTACCAGAAATACGTTGGAAGGATAGCGGACAGCATGTTGCAAATTTAATATCGATGGATAATGATGATGATATTATAAATGTTATTCCTGTAAGAGAATTTAGAGATGATCGCTATGTTTTATTTACTACGAAAAAAGGAATGATTAAGCGATCTTTACTGTCAGACTATAAAGCTCAGCGTAATTCTAAATCTTTAATGGCTATCAAACTTAAAAAAGATGATGAAGTTATTCAAGTCAGTCTAACGGATGGACAGCAAGATATTATTGTTGCTACTCATAGAGGTTACGGACTTTGGTTTACAGAGGAAGAAGTGACAATTACAGGACAACGAACAGCTGGTTTAAAAGCCATTAATTTAAAGGAAGATGATTTTGTGGTTAGCTGTCTTTCATTTAACGAAACGAACGAACAGCCTTTTCTTTTCTTAGTAACACAACGAGCAGCCTATAAAAAGATGAAATTAAATGTTCTTGAAAAATCAAGTCGAGCAAAAAGAGGATTAGTTATGCTTAAAGAATTAAAACGACATCCTCATCGGGTTGTGGCTTTATTAGCTGTTAATAATGGTGGAAAAGTATGGATGCAAAGTGAAAAAGGACTAGTGGAAGGAATTGACGTTCACTCTGTACGAACGAATGATCGATATACAAACGGTTCATTCTTAATTGATACTACGGATAGTGGAGATGTCATTGAATCTTGGTATGAAATTGGAGAAGCAGAACTAGAAAATAGCAGTGATAATAAATCTAATCCAGGTGATGACAGTAACGGTTTAGAATCGTCATCCAATCATCCAACACTTTTTTAGGAAGAAACAATACTATAAGTTCACAAAAAGTTCAGGGACCATGTTCCTGAACTTTTTGTGTCTTTTTTAATATTTTGGGTTAAGGATGCATTGGACATTCTTTTTTACTCATATATATATGATGGTTTTTATTTATAAAAGGAGGAGTGATTGTGAGTAAAAAAAATACACCTAAGAAAATGTGGCAACCTTATGCCAGTCCATTTGATCCGTGTCCTCCCATTCCTGTTAAAGAATACTCAACACCACCACATTTATATTTAGGGTTTCAACCAGAGGATTTACCACAGTTTACACCTAGGGAAGCTCTATATGCAGGTACACTATGGAAACCATTTTATGATCCTTATTATGGTCCAAAAGAAAAAGGGAGGGGAACATCATGACAAATAAACAACTCCCTAAAGAATTCTATTCTATGATGGAAGAACTTCAATCCATCGATTTTGTATTAGTTGAATTAACATTATACTTAGACACCCATCCAAATGATTATAAAGCAATTCAGCAATTTAATGAGTATTCACAAGCTAGGCAGCAATTAAAGATTCATTTTGAACAGCAGTTCGGTCCTTTACAGCAATATGGTAATAGCTACAGTGGTTATCCGTGGAATTGGGATGATGCACCTTGGCCGTGGCAAATATAAAGTTAAAGGGGGAATCATCTCTGTGTGGATCTATGAAAAAAAACTTCAATACCCTGTCAAAGTTAGGGAATGTAATCCAAGGTTAGCTAAATATTTAATTGAACAATATGGTGGTGCAGATGGAGAGCTTGCAGCAGCATTGCGTTACTTAAATCAAAGATATACGATTCCAGATAAGGTTATAGGGTTATTAACAGATATTGGAACAGAGGAATTTGCCCATTTGGAAATGATAGCCACAATGATTTATAAACTTACAAAAGATGCTACACCAGAACAAATGAAAGCAGCAGGTTTAGAGGATCATTATGTAAATCATGATAAAGCATTATTTTATCAGAATGCTGCAGGTGATCCTTTTACAGCAACGTATATTCAAGCAAAGGGTGATCCAATAGCAGATTTATACGAAGATATTGCTGCAGAGGAAAAAGCCCGCGCTACGTATCAATGGATTATTGACATGTCAGATGATCCAGATTTAAACGATAGTTTAAGGTTCTTACGAGAAAGAGAAATTATTCATTCCCAACGTTTCAGAGAAGCTGTAGAAATACTCCAAGATGAAAAAGGAAAGAAAAAAATATTCTAAATGATATAAAGTCAATATAGATAGTGATCTTTCACAAAAAAGTCAGGGACCATGTCCCTGACTTTTTTGTGTTTACTTGGTAAATAATACGTTTTTTTGAGTGTTTAGACGAAGTTTATAAGTACCATCCGTATATCTTACGAAATAAATTAAATAATAAGATGTAGAAAGGGAGGTAAATCATATATGTTGTTTAAGAAAAAAGAAACGGTTGAACCTGTTACTCTCTCTTTTGATGATTACTTAACTACTGTAATTAATGTTTATGAGTCAATACCCTCTTCAGTATCACTCCTAAAGCCTAAAATGGAAGCTATTTTCTCAGATTCTTATGATTTTAGTGAGAGGAATTTTAGCTTACCTTCTGGACAAAAAAGCTATTTGTGTTATCTTTCAGGACTCATCAATGAAGAATTATTAGATGATAATGTCATTAAACCTTTACTACATAGAGAAGAAAATATTGAAGTCAGTGATGATTTCGAAAATATATTAACTTTAAAAAGCTTCCAACCTGTCACAACGTGGGAAAATACAGTTGAATTAATTTTGGCTGGTAATGTACTTTTAATAGTGAATGGAGTTAAGCCAGTAGTTTTATTTTTAGCTGAAAAGAATTTACGTAATGTTGCGGACCCAACAACAGAATATCAGGTATATGGTTCGAAGTTAGGGTTTATTGAAGACAGTCGAACGAACGTTGGGATAGTACGTCAATTTATACAAGATCCTCGTTTAAAAACAAAGGAGTATCAGTTAGGGAAAGTAAGTAAGACACATGCTTCGTTAGTATATTTAGAGCAGTATGTGGATGTAAAAACAGTTGAGACCATTGATTCATATTTAAAAGGATTTAATCAAAAACATATGCTTTCATTAGGTCAATTAAGTAAATATGTATCAAGGCATCCAAATTCTATCTTTCCACAAGCGTCAAAAACGGAACGACCTGATCACGTAGCATATGCATTAACACAAGGTAAGGTAGTTTTATTTGTAGATAACTCGACATTTTGTTTATTAGCACCAATTACATTTATGGATATGCTAGAAACAAGTGAGGATCACTCTTTTTTAGTTTCATGGAACTTAACCTTTATAAGGTTAGTAAGATTAATTAGTTTACTTTTTGGTTCCTCATTACCAGCTCTATATGTTGCTTTAGTCGCTTTTCAGCCAGAATTGATACCTACTACATTAACAATTAATGTAGCACAATCACGGGCACAAATACCTTTGCCTGCAACAGCCGAAGCTTTTCTTATGCTTTTTGCTTTAGATGTGTTAGTTGAAGCGAGTATTCGATTGCCTAGTTTTGTTGGACAAACAATTGGTATTGTTGGGGGTCTTGTTATTGGTACAGCTGCTGTTGAAGCTGGTATTGTAAGCAATGTCATGGTAATTGTTATTGCTCTAACAGCAGTTGCTATCTTTACATTACCAAATTGGGAATTTGTATCTTCTTGGAGAATTGTACGATACGCATTTGTTCTATCGGCAGCTAGTTTTGGTTTGTACGGTTTGGTTTTAGCAATCGGCTTCTTATGCTTACATTTAGCTAAATTGGACTCTTTAGGCCGTTCTTATTTATACCCATTAACACCTTTTGATGGAAAGGAATTAAAAAATTTTTTTAAGCCACAAAGGTAATTTACCTATGTGACAATTTGTAAGGATGATGAAACATGATACTAGAAAAGAATGAAAATAAGTTTGGTAATTGGGAGCTATTTGTTTTCACTTATTCATCAACAATTGTTTTAGGGCTTATTTTCTTGCCTTACATTTCTGATGCAGAAATAAGAAGTGCATGGTTAAAGGTGATGATAGGTGTAGTACCTTATATCTTATTTCTTTATTTATTATTTAAGGTGATTAAGAAGTTTAATCAAAGAGATATATTTAAAACTTTTGACCATTTATCAACTAACTGGGTATATTATCCAATTATGTTTTATTTATTTGTTAGTACGTTATATTCTATCTTTTGGGGTATAAAGAGCTTGGCTATTGTTATTCAAACATATTTATTACAAAATACAGAACAGTGGATTGTAATGACGGTATTTTTCATAGTTTTGTGGGTTTCTGCCTTATACGGTATAACTGCCATAACGCGTGTTGTGGTGCTTATGTTTATTTGTGATATTGTTGTTGTGATTACTGTAGTTATTTTAATTTTCAGTGAAGAATTTAAATGGATAAATATACCGCCTGTATTTACCGTTGATATATTTACGTTTATGAAGAGTTCTTTATCTGAAATGACGAGATACGGAGGGATCATTGCATTATTATCCTTTTTACCATTATTAAAAAAAGATACCAACATTTTTAAAAGCACAAGTAGTGCCTTATTACTCGTAATGGTCATGTATACGTTAGTTAGTTTAATCACATTAGGGACATTTGGATATGAGCAAACATTAACCCTATTATCTCCCCTTACCGCTTTAATTCAAACAACATATGCCGATGTAGCATTGTTTGAAAGATTAGACTTATTCTTCTTAACTATATGGATTTGGGCTTTATATAAAGCTGCAATGATTTATGTTTGGTTTGCAGCAGATTTATTTCAAAGAGTAATCCCACTAAATGAGAAAAAAGAATGGATACCTATAACCGTGATTGTTGGAATAATAAGCGTTATAACTATGATCACACCGAGCTTCGTCAATTTAAAATGGGAACCCTATAATATAAACATGGTGATTTATACATTGGCCCTTCCCATTGTACTTTTTGTGTACATGCTATTAAGAAAAAAACAAGATTTTAGTGAAAATTGAGCTTTTATTAAACAAACGTTTAAATTACTTGTGCTTGAATTCTAATTACACAGTATAGTCTTTGAACAAGAAGGGACGATTAAAATGATTAAACACACAAATTTCAAAAAAATATCATTAATCATTTTAATAATTATGTTTTCTCTCTCTTTATTTGGATGTGCTGATACGAGAGAAATTGATCAACGTACGATTGTTATTGGGATGGGACTAGATAAAACTGAAGAGGATGAATATATTGTCACATTACAAGTCCCAATATTAGTTCCAAATGGTGCCACAGAAAGTGGAACCAACGATTTTGAAACGATTACAGGAAAAGGGGAGTTTGTTTGGGAAGCGATTACAAATCTTGAAGCATCCACACCAACTGTTTTATTCTTTGGACATTTAAAAGCTATTGCTATAGGGGAAAGGTTAGCTACAGAAGGGATGGATCATATTATTGATCTACTAGATCGACGTGCTCCTTTAGCAAATGAAGTGTTCTTGCTTATCATTAGAAAACAGAATGATGTACATGATTTTTTAAATCAGGAATCTCCATTAATTTCACTACCAGCTTTGTATATCGATCGTTTTTTTGGAGCAGATCAAAAAGTATCCAGAACAAAATCAGTACGTTTATTTCAGTTTCGTAGAGATCATGATATGGTATCTCACGCAGCTACTATTCCGCTTGCATACAGTAATGAAGATAGTATATTTATTGAAGATTTAGGCGTGTTTCATAACTTTAAGCTTGTTGGTGAACTTAAAGGACATGAAGCTGGTGTTGGTATGCTTTTAAAGGATAAAAAAGTAGATCATATGAATTATTCATTAGACATTGAACAGCCAAATACAAATTTGAAGGCGTCTATTAGAGTTAACTTAGTGAATAATATAAGCTATGATAAAACTAATCCTGTCAAAATGAACTTTAATATAAATGGAAAAGGAGAACTTGTTTACCTATACCCTGAAGGTATATATTCTTCACAAGAAACGTTAAATAAAATAGTACGTGAGCTTGAAAAGGAAATTTCGCAGGATATAACAGATACAATCAATAAAATGAAACGACTTAATGTGGAACCATGGCTATTAGGTCATCGTATTTGGGCGATGGATACAGAGTACTTTAGTACATTAAATTGGAACGAAACTGGCTGGAGAGATGCGGAGTATGATGTAAGTGTGAACGTCGAGATTGAACAAACAGGACAAAGAGGTATGTTAGATAAAAAGAAAATAGGGGATTAATTTTACTTGCATTATAATAACAACGTTGTTATTATTAAGATGACGAAATTATTAATCTTCAAAAATTCTCCTAAACATTTTTTCATAATATATCCACATAGTGTTTATTTGTAAACCTCAATATTTATGGTGAGTTGTACCAAATTTAATGGCAAAAGGTGTTGGTAAGGGTATGATAAATGAAGAAGACGAACAAATTAGAATAAAAACATTACTTTTCTTTTTTATTCCATTAGGTATTTCTGCGAGTTTGGTAACAACTTCACATGTTATTATCAATAGTACACTAGGTCGTGCAGAGAATGCTGAATTTCTTATTGCTAGCTATGCTATTGCAATGAGTATATTTGTATTTACAGAAAAAACAGCTGTATTGCTTAGGCAGAGTTGTTCGGCTCTTGTAAAAGATAAAATATCATTTAGTCAAATGTATGCGGTTACAATGTATGTTATCCTATTTTTGTTTATCTTTTCTGCACTCATTGCTTTTACACCAATAGGTACGTGGCTTATTGGTACTACATTTGGTATTGATCAAGAAATGGCTTTTCAAGTAAAACATACATATCAAGTGCTATTATTCGTTACCATTTTCTCTGCTTTGCGTTGTCTTTATCAAGGTATTATTATCTCAAATAGAAGAACGAAGTGGATTACGATTGGAATGGGTGTTCGTTTAACCTTAATGTATC
Source organism: Evansella sp. AB-P1 (assembly GCF_029688925.1). Lineage (GTDB taxonomy): Bacteria > Bacillota > Bacilli > Bacillales > Salisediminibacteriaceae > Evansella. The sequence goes on along the minus strand of NZ_JARUKY010000011.1, from coordinate 123,016 downwards.
TTCTATCTTTATACTTTATTTCGTTTGGAACAATCACTGGAAGAACTGGAGCAATTATTTTCTTAGCTGGTATGTTTATTGAATGTTGTGTTAGTGTGTGGGAAGGTAGACACGTTGTTAGGTCTTTACCAGAAGAGTATGAAAAGCATCACATTCGCAAGAAAAAGCAAATTTTCACCTTTTATTCACCACTTGTTTTGTCATCATTATTCACGGTTTTAATTGGTCCAAGTATTAATGTGTTTTTAGGTAAAACTTCAATGATAGAGTTATCAATTGCCTCATATGCAGTTGCATTGAGTATAACTCAATTAGTTTCAAGCTTTTTTTCCTATACCCATCAAATAGTACTTAACTTTTTCAACATTGATGCAAAAAAAGTTGTGAAATTTAGTTTTGTTATGGGTTTATTTCCTTCTATTCTTCTAACTATTTTCACCTATACAATTATAGGACCATGGTTCCTTGAGCATGCAATGGGTCTAAATGATAGATTAATAGAAGCCACTTTACAAGCATTAAGAGTGTTTGTTATTTTTACACTTGTATTTCCTTACCTTGATTTCTGTAATGGGCTACTAATGTTAAAAAGTCAAACACGCTTTATGGTTTTTTCTCAAATGACTAACTTAGCAGTTACTTTGATTGTATTATTTATTTCTGTTTCTTATTTTTCTTACTGGAATGGGGCAATTGGAGCCTTAGCACAATCTGTCGGTGTCTTTAGTGAACTATGTGTGATTATCGGTTTCTTTATGTATAATAAAATGTTCAAAATAAATAAAAAGCAGTTGAAAAAAAAGAAAGTATTGTTGGATGAGTAACTATACTAAAAATATAAATGTATAAATTACTTTTATACAAATGAACTAATAAAAAACATGTATCCATTTGCTGTGGAACATGTTTTTTTACATTATAAAAGATTGGGTTATTTACTTTTATCTATGATTTCTTTTGATTTCACTTTTACTTTCCTTAAGGATTTTCTAATAAAAAGCTTTATATTAATTCGATCTTTTATAGGTTCATAGTTTTTTTCGAAAATGTGACTCTCTAAAGGATACTGCTCTCCATTTGTATCAGTAATGAGATAATCTCCGGGATTTCCAGTAACTCTACCTTCAGCTGTTTCAATCGTCATAAGACGAGTAATTTTAATTGCCTCTACCACCTTTGGTTTTTGCCTATACTTTGGCATTATTTTCCCTCCTCATCCCTTCATAAAAAATCTTCACCAAATTTAATATACTAAGGATATCTAACTATAAGGTATTCATCTAATGTCCAATATGTTCCAAAAAACAATATGATTAATTTATTGTTAGTTACCTAAAATCATAGAATGTGGAGGTGGTCAGTAATTACTCTCCTTTTAATCCAATAGCAAAAGTTTTAACACTATGTTCGATAAAGGTTTCTAATGGAATTTGAGCTACTTTAGTTCCCGAAATAAATTGTGCAGAAAAATAGCCTAAATTCATCCATAAAAAATTCATTACTTGTAATTCTATATTAATGTTACCTATTTTATTTTTTTTCTTCATTTCTTCAAAATAATCCATCAAATATGATTTGATTAGTCGTGGATTTGCCGTTAATCTTTCAGAAATATGATCATGTACGTTACATTCTTTATAGGCTAACAGGACAATTTTTTTATTTTTTTCCATAAATAGTTGATAGGTTCTACTAACAGTAGCAAGATCATGCTCTAGTTCATATGTTAACTCTTCATTAAAAACTCTTTTCATTGTAAAAGCATATGAATACTTTTCAACAATTCCGTCTAATATCTCTTGTTTAGAACGAAATGTTCTAAATAATGTCATTTCAGATACCCCTGCAGCTAAGGCAATTTCTCTTGTTGTTGTAGCTGAAAATCCTTTTAATTGCATAATATCTATTGCTGCTAATAAAATCTTATCCGCCGTTTTTTCTTTTTGACTCATCTGTAAAACCTCCAGTTATACTTCTAAACCACTCTCTTTTTAAGGTATCATATGTCTGATTTCTTTTATAAAATAAAATGTGACAATATGATAAATTGATCCGTGTTTTTCGAAATATTGTCTTAATAATAGAAAAAGAAACAAGGTAAAGAACCTAGTTTCTTCTAACATTCATTATGGTGTACTGATATGATTTAATTCGTATTGAAAATTTACAATAGATGTAATAAAACGATCTGTATCTATAACAATCTTATCTTGATCAAAATCCATGGAAGCAACATGACAAGAATTATTTAATTGTACAAGCTCTTTTTTTGTTGTTTTTAAGCGTTCATAGATAATTTTTGAACTAATAGGTGGGACGACATTATCTACTTTAGAATGCATGAGTAGTACAGGGCTTTTTATTGAAGTTATTTGATCTTTCGTGAAATCTATAAGCTTTAATAGCTCATTAATAGATTTTAAAGGTACATAAGGATAAGTTATTTCTTTAACTTCCTTGTTATTTATATCGGGAGGGCCTTCCTCTATATAATTTGGTAAAAGCTTATTTCTATATTGTTCATAGTCAGGAACTTCGAATGCAACATTAATCGTAATAACACCAGAAACGTCTTTAAACTTACTAGCAATTAATAAAGAGAGTAATCCCCCCATAGATTGACCTAATACAAAAACTTGTGAGCATTTGTCCTTTAGCTGAAGATAATTTTCTTCAAGTTCATGTATCCAATCAGTAAAGGTAGCTTTTTCAAGATCAAAATAGTGCGTTCCATGACCTCTTAATCGAGGTGCTCTTACTGTATAACCTTTATTAGCAAAAGCTTGTCCTAAATATTCCATGCTTTGTGGTGTTCCTAGAAAACCATGACATATTAAGATACCGGTGCTATTTCCGTCATAATGGAAGGACTCTGCACCTTGAATGATTTTAAAGAACTCGTTGTTTTTCATTTTACACCTCTAAATGTATTAAAATTTTTATTTCATTTCGTTCCCCTTCGCTTTCCGCAAACAGAGATGTTTCATTAATTATGTAAAGCTTCCTTAATGATTTTATTTATAATTTTTGCTTCTTGTAACCTTCATCGTTATCAATCTTATTAAGGATATGCTGATTTATTTTAATTAATCCTATGCGTTTAGTTGGTATTAAAAGTTTACCATTTTTCTTGTTTTAGAGTCAACTAGAAAATTTTTTCTTGTGTGTATTTAAGCATGTGCATTAAGTTCTCCATTTTTCTTCTCATTTTCCTTATTTGTGGATTTAAGGTTGGTGGAGAAGGTTTGCCAGTCGCACATGTGATAATAATATTGCTTTCGATTTAATATGGACGGATTAAGGTAGAACACCACCAGGTAAAGGATTGCAAGAATGAGGATTTGTACCTCCAGCCTTTAGATAAATCCTTCTTGACAAGCATATAATTATGTTTATTTAATCGATTATTCTATTTAGCCAATGTACAGGGAATATTCTCTGGGCATTGGCTTTTTATTTGTTTTGTTAAACTATTGTGTTCATGGGCAATTCTTTTTATATTTTAAATTTTCACATTTTTCTTCCCTCTTGCGTACAATGCATATGTGCAAAGGAGGTATGAAAGATGTATGTTAAGAGGCTAATTCCTTTTATTACAGCCTTTATGCTGTTCATCGTTACTGCTTTTAGTTTTTATATGTATGGTAGTAGTGATCGAGATGACCCTGTTGCTGCAAAATTAACTGAAAGTGAATTGGAAAGCAGCACTTCAGATGGAAATGGAGAAAGCAGTAATACTGTGGAAAATTCCATAGAAAACCAAATTGAAGGAGAAGATTCACAGATAAATAGTACAATAGAAAACAATATTAATATTGGGGATAATGGAACTGTGGATAATTCCATTACGAATAATATTACGGGGAAAAGTGGTAACATAGATAATTCTATTACAAACGAAATTGATGGTAATGCGGCTGAAGTCAATAATAATATTGAAAACATTATAGAAGGAGACTTCGCTGATGTAAGGAATGCTATTTTAAATAATATTTATAGTGGATTTAATATTGACAATAGTGTTTCAAACAATATTGATGTTAATGTGACAAATAATTTTATTAATAACATAGAAAATAATGTTGTTGGTGAAGGGGAAGAAGTAGACGACCCTGCTAATGGAAATGGAAATGGAGACGATCAAGATAACGGAGATACAAATGGCGATACAAACGGAAATGGGCAAGATAATGGAGATGCTACAAATGGTGAATCATCAGAACCTGTATGGGGTGTTGATTCAGCTAGTTTAACAACAGAAAGTATGTTAGCATGTGTAACAGAGAATTTTGGAGATCCTCAAATATGGGGACGCTACTTAGGAGATAAAGAAGGTGTCTCCTACGGTCTAACGCACGAAGAGGTAGAGTTATTACATGAAAATGACATCCAAATTTTAGTTATTTGGAATCACTTTACTGATGCAACTGGATATGAAAAAGGGCAAAGTGAAGCGGAAGCAGCAATTGAAATGGCAAGAGACTTCGGTATTCCTGAAGAAGTTGCTTTATTTGCAAATGTAGAACCAATTTATCCAATTGATTCTGCATTCTTATTAGGTTGGTATGATACGATTGAAGAATCTGAGTATACCCCAGGAGTATATGGAATCTTTCATCCTGACCGAGAATTATATGTTGCATTTGAAGCAGCAGTAGAAGAGAATTCCGATCTACTTGATAATTATTATGTATGGACGTCGTCACCAGATGCAGGAATAACGACAGAAGAAAATGCCCCAGAATATAATCCTGAGGCTCCAGAAGGATCATTAATTGCTGGTTGGCAATATGGTATTGATGCAGAAACCTGTAACATTGATACGAATTGGTATAGTGGAGATGTACTAGATGTTTTATGGTAAGAGATAAAAATTCATTGGTAAAGGGGATCTCTGTGTAGGGATCCCTTTTCAGCAATTTATCCTATTTTTGTTTAAAATATTCTTTTTCGAGGTTATTTAATAACTCTAAAGATTTTTTAGCCCATTCACTTTCATCAGAAATTAGCACGTCCTTTTCTTTCTTTAATGCGTCTTTTAATGATTCTACATATAAGGGTATTTCACTTTTATATTCTTTTATATATGCTTTTGGAATATTTGTTTTTTCTTTGAATGCAAGGGCACGACGTTCATGAAAGAATGGAACATTAATCCCTTTTGGATGATGTAAATCACCTTGTTGAGGATGCTTTACAACGGCTAATATACTTATTACATATCGATCTTTTTTCACCTCAGTTATTTCACCTATATATTTACCTGTTTTATAAATACCTGTCACAATATCACCAATGTTATAAAATTTTTCCATAACAAAAAATCCTCCCATTTTTTAGATGATCATAACATAATGTTACAAAGAACAAAAAACAGTTTGCCTTTCATTCGTATATTGCGATATATAACCATTGCTAATTGATTAATCTTAAAAAAAATTTTTTAGGGCATAGTAATGGTTAAAGGAGGGCAACATGGATATTTTCAGTCATCATAAAATGAATAAAACTCCAGAAGGTTATGAAATTACATTGTATTTAAATTATTCTAATGAATTTTCAAATGAGTTAGGGAAATTAAGTGAAAAGAGAAAGGAATCAATTGAGGAAGAAGCTACTCACTATATTAAAGCTAAATTTACAAACATAAATGTTAAGCTAGTAAAAATTATGGGAGGTGCTATATTAGTTTCTACATTGGCTTTTGCTCCCATTAAGACAAATACAGCTGAAGCTGCTGAAAATACTAATAATACAGTTCAACAAAATTCAGTAACTTCTAGCTACACAGTAAAATCAGGTGATAACCTTTGGAATTTAGCCGTTAGATTTAATACTACAGTAAATGATTTAAAAGCTATCAATAAGTTAAACACGGATATATTACAAATAGGTCAAACCTTAACCATACCTACTGCTACAACAACTACAAATCAGTTGCAAAATGAACAATTGTCTACAACATATACTGTTGTATCTGGAGATACCCTATCAGGAATAGCCGTAAAATATGGTACGACAGTGAATGCAATAAAAACAGCAAACAATCTTACAAATGACTTCTTAAGAGTCGGACAAGCTTTAACAGTACCAGGAGGAGAAGTATCAGCGTCTCCTTACGAAAAACCAACGCAAGAAAGGGCAACGACCTATACCGTAATTTCAGGAGATACCCTATCAGGAATAGCCGTAAAATATGGTACGACAGTGAATGCAATAAAAACAGCAAACAATCTTACAAATGACTTCTTAAGAGTCGGACAAACTTTAACAGTACCAGGAGGAGAAGTATCAGCGTCTCCTTACGAAAAACCAACGCAAGAAAGGGCAACGACTTATACCGTAATTTCAGGAGATACCCTATCAGGAATAGCCGTAAAATATGGAACGACAGTAAATGCAATAAAAACAGCAAACAATCTTACAAGTGACTTCTTAAGAGTCGGACAAGCTTTAACGATACCAGGAGGAGAAGTATCAGCGTCTCCTTACGAAAAACCAACGCAAGAAAGGGCAACGACCTATACCGTAATTTCAGGAGATACCCTATCAGGAATAGCCGTAAAATATGGAACGACAGTAAATGCAATAAAAACAGCAAACAATCTTACAAGTGACTTCTTAAGAGTCGGACAAGCTTTAACAATACCCTCAACAAATACTAATGGAGTTGCATCAACACCATCAACTGACGATAGAGCTGCTGAAAGTGAATCCGCTATAAATCAAGAGGAATTACAATGGCTAGCCAACATGATTTATAGTGAAGCAAGAGGGGAGTCATTAGACGGTCAAATAGCGGTAGGTGCTGTTATTATGAATCGAGTAAATAGTGACTTGTTTCCAAATACTGTGAAAGAGGTAATATTTGAAAAAAGTCATGGCCATTACCAATTTACTCCTGCAGGAACTGGTTCCATACACCAAGCAAAACCTAATAGTACTAATATGGAAGCGGCAATGCGTGCTATAAATGGAGAAGATCCAACAAATGGATCACTTTTCTTTTACAACCCAGACAAAACAAATGATCAATGGGTAAGGAGTAGAACAGTGTCTACTACAATTGGTAATCACGTATTTGCTTTTTAATAAAGGAAAGCTATTACTAATTTTGACCTTAGTAATCCGAGAAAAACACCGTGGAATAATCGAAAATTTTCAGTAAATAAAGTGTTACTTAACAGACCATGAAAATTTGGTCTGTTTTTTTGGGTTAAATTAGATTTTAAAAGTTCTATAAATAACTGATTAGCAATATAAAACGATTAGCAACTAGGGGGGATGATGATATTCTTATCCAAAGTTGAAGGTGGTGGCTAGTGGGGATTTCTTCCCCTAGTACGATATATAACCTCTCATCCAACCGTTATTAATCAAACTAATTGATACGTCTAATCAATCTGAAGCAAACAAGCATACATTGAATATAAGAAAACACTTTGAAAATAAATGATAAAAGATAACTTTATGTATGAAGGGAGGGGCATTATGAGTAACGATTTATTTAAAAATATAGAAAAAAAATCTGGGGTTAATATGCAAGAAGTGTTTAAGTTTGCTGAGTCAATAAAAGGAGCTAATTTTAGGGATGAAAAAACTGTACGAGAGATTATACAAGAAGTAGGAAAACTAGCAAATAAGAAAGTACCAAAGGAACAAGAGGATCAACTCGTTCATGCAATAGTTAATGATCCTAAGTCTATCAACTTTGGTACTATTGCAAAAATGTTAGAAAAAAACAAGAAAAAATAAGGGGTAATATCATATACTTTTATTTAAACAAACGTTTAATTAAAAAACTTAATATGAATCACTAAAAAAGGTGGAGGACTGTCCTTCATCTTTTTTAGTTTCTAATATTCAGAGGAATAAGGAAAATTTATACATAACTTCCCGTTCACATCCTACCAGAAATATTAAAATGATTTTCGTCGAACATAATAACCTTAATAAAAATTTTAATACTTTTTTAATAATTTTATAAGTAGCTATTAAGCTTTTGTCTTCATAATGCAAATTAGATAATACGAAGGAGGTTTAAATGTGGAAAAAGAACCATTTGTACAATTAATTAATGTAAAAAAGCGAATTGGGTCTTCGGAGATTATTCGTGACCTATCATTAAATCTTTATCGTGGTGAAGTTTTTGGGTTTCTCGGACCAAATGGAGCAGGGAAAACGACAACAATCCGGATGCTTGTAGGGCTAATGAAAATGACTGAAGGTGAAATTTTAATTAATGGCTTTAGTATAAAAAGAAATTTTGAAAAAGCTATTAGTCATGTAGGAGGAATCATTGAAAATCCTGAAATGTACAATTTTTTAACAGGTTACGATAACTTAATTCATTATTCAAGAATGACTCCAAATATAAAAAAAGATCGAATTACTGAAATAATAAATCTTGTCGGTCTAGAAACAAGAATCAATGACAAGGTTAAAACGTACTCACTAGGAATGCGTCAGAGGTTAGGGATTGCGCAAGCATTGCTTCATTCTCCATCTTTTCTCATTTTAGATGAACCAACAAATGGATTAGATCCTGCTGGAATACGAGAAATTCGAGCATATATACGTAGACTTGCCCACAAAGAAAACATCACTGTCTTCGTTTCAAGCCATCTACTTACAGAAATGGAGCTTATGTGTGAACGGATAGGTATCATTCATAATGGTGAGTTAATAAGTGTTGAATCGGTACAAAGTATGGTTGACGATCATCAAAAAATGGTTCAATTTAAAGTCAGTCCCCCAGAAAAAGCATTTAACTTAATAAAGGAAAAGTATCCTAATGTGCATATACAGCTAAAAGGTTCTGTCGTTGAAATGAATATTAGAGCTGAAGAAATAACTACTTTCACAAAAATATTAATTAATCAAAATTTCCAGATATTCGGAATCCGTTCTGAACAAAAAACGTTAGAGGATAAGTTTATTGAAATAACTGGAGGTGATTCCAATGTTTAACCTAATACCATTGATAAAAAATGAAAACATGAAAATCTATAAACGCTTAGGAACATGGGTAATGATAGGTCTATTATTCTTAGTTATAGTTGTTGCAGCCTTCTTTACTAAATTCTTTTTTGTTGAGGAAAATAGTGAGAGATGGGAAGAACAGCTCCAAATGACAAATATTCAATTAATTGAACAAATTGAAGAAATTGAAAGTTCAAACATAATTGGAATTTCAACTCAATCATTACACGAACAGGTAGCAATTAATGAATATCGAATTGAAAATAACTTACCGCCATTAGATTCTCAAACATTTTGGGGATTTATGAATTCTGCTCCTGATTTTACTAGTATAGCGGCACTTTTTACTATTGTCATTGGGGCTGGAATTGTTGCTGGTGAGTTTTCCTCAGGAACGATTAAATTATTGTTAATTCGTCCAGTATCCCGTTACAAAATTTTATTTTCTAAATATATTTCCACTCTTTTATTTGCATTATTTTTAATTTGTATTATGGTAATATCCTCTTTTGTTATAGGTATAATTCTATTTGGTTTTGATGGAATAGAACTACCCTCTTTAACATTTACTGATGGAAAAGTAATAGAACGAAATATGATTACACAAACATTATTATTATACGGAATTCAAGCGGTTGATTTAGTAATGATGGTAACTTTTGCTTTTATGGTGTCAACGGTGTTTAGAAGTAATTCATTAGCAATTGGTATATCCATTTTTTTAATGTTTACTGGACAACAGCTTGTTATGCTTTTCAATGATTATAACTGGGTTAAATATATCCTATTTGCTAATACAAATTTAAATCAATTTTTTAATGGTACTCCCATGGTAGAAGGTATGACTTTGACATTTTCACTAATTGTACTTTCTATATACTACATTTTCTTTCTAGTTATTTCGTGGATTATGTTTAATTTTCGTGATGTCGATGCTTAATATAGAAAGAAACCTTTAATAAGAAGGTTTTCATACAAGTGACTAATTGACTATAATTAAGTAAGGAAAAGCATAAAAAGGGGAGCAATTACTATGGAAGATACTATCCTAATAGTTGAGGATGAAAAAGAAATTGGTGAATTAGTGAGAGATTACCTTAATGTTAACGATTTTCATGTCGTACTGGCAAAGGATGGTGAAGAAGCCTTATCAATATTTAAGCAAGAAAATCCCATTCTTATTGTATTAGATATAATGCTTCCAAAATTAGATGGCATTGAAGTATGCCGTACTATTAGAAAAGTATCAAATGTTCCAATCATTATGATGAGTGCTAAAAAAAGTGAAACTGATAAAATTATTGGCCTTGGAATTGGAGCAGACGACTATATAGCTAAACCATTTAGTCCAGGAGAGCTTGTAGCTCGAATAAAAGCTCAACTTCGTCGTTATAAAGAGTTTTCAGGATTTCCAAAGAACAAGATATTAAAATTTGGACCACTGCTGATTGATGAAGATGGATATTCTGTTTCTGTTGGAGAGAAGAAGGTTGATTTATCGGCAAAAGAATTTGAAATTTTACATTTCATGGCTAGCAATAAAGGCCAGGTTTTTTCAAAAGAGCAACTTTTTAGTAAAATTTGGGGATATGATAGCTATGGTGATATTAGTACAGTTACTGTTTATATTCGGAAAATCAGAGAAAAAATTGAAGAAAATCCATCAAGACCAGCTTTTATTTTAACTGTCTGGGGAATTGGTTATAAATTTGATGGGAGTAAATTTTCATGAAATTAAAAGCAAGATTGCTTGCAGCATTTTTAACGAGTGTAATATTACCTATTGTAGCAGTTATTGGACTTCTTTTTTTCTATTCTACTTACTTAGAACATAGTGGAGAAGAAATTGATGAGGGATTAGAAGAGTATTATGATGCAATTTATAATTTTGTTATGAAAAATTATGAACTGCTTGAACAGCCGGATAAATTTTATGAATTAATTGAACCACTAATGTATCAAGAGGATATAGAAATAATAATTATTTCAAATGATGGTAATGAAATTTTTAAATCAACTAGTCACGGCAATCGTAACGACTTTTTGTTTACTCTTAGACTATCACAAATCCAAGTCCTTTCAGGAGAGGTATTGTCTATTGAGTTCAAATCAAATTCCATAGCATACGGTGTTTCTCAACCAATTTATGAAGTAATAATCTCTATTTTAATTATTTTTGGAATTGGCATACTCTTATTTATTACCCTTATTATAGGGTGGACTGTGTATATTTCACGGACAATATTAATTCCATTAAAACAAATTTATATTGCAACAGAAGAAATGAAAGAGGGGAATTTAGATTACAAAATTAATTATTCAAAACATGATGAGATTGGGAAATTTATTCAAGGGTTTAATCTAATGAGGGATCATCTTAAGCAATTAAATAAAAGGCAGGAGCAATATGAAAAAAATCGAAAAGAATTAATTGCAACCATCTCTCATGATTTAAGAACGCCGCTACAGTCTATTAAGGGATATGTTGAAGGAATAAATGATGGGATTGTGCAAAATGAAGAAATGAAAAAAAGATATTTACATGTAATTCTTTCCAAAACAGAGCAGCTTAATCGTTTAATAGAAGACTTATTCGAGTTTTCAAAAATGGAATTAGATCAGTTAACTTTAGATAAGTCATTAGTCAATAGTAAAGCATTTTTCGAAGATATCTTTCAACAACAAAAATTAGATATGATGGAGCAAATGAATATAACACTTTTCATTAATTCCCCATTTCCAGATGTAGTAATTAACATTGATGAAAAAAGAATAATTCAAGTCATTACAAATCTATTAGAAAACTCATGTCAATATGGTAGTACAAAATTAAATATAAACTCTACTTTGAATGAAACAGAAAATACATTAGAACTTTATATTGAAGACAATGGGAGTGGTATCGAAGAGCAAGATATACCAAAAATATTTGAGCATTTCTATCGAGGTGATAAGTCTAGATCCCGTAACTACGGTGGCACAGGCTTAGGTTTAGCAATCGCAAAATCAATTATAGAAGGGCATGAGGGTAGTATTTGGGTACGTAGTAAAATTGGTGAAGGGAGTACCTTTGTTATTTCATTACCAATAATTTCATAATACTATTCATTGCTAAAAACATGTATTTTTCTTAATAATTGGAACTTTGTCTAATCTAGGAAGAATTTGATGAAAGAAAACAGGCTACACGTAAAGTATGATAATATAGTTTCGTACATATTTTATTGAACTGAAGGGAGTAATTAATGATGAAATTTGCTAGATTTATGAAAGATGAAGTCATTTATTCTGGGGTTGTTGCTGAGGGAGTTATAAAAGAAATAAAAGGTGACATTTTCGGCGAATGGGATTATACAGGACAAACTTTCCTACAAAATGAGGTTCAATTACTAGCTCCTTTAGAGCCTAATCAAGTAATTGGAATTGGTGCTAACTATGTGTCTAACGTTGAAGAGCTTCCTACAGACCTTCCAGAAATTCCAGTTCTTTTCTTTAAAGCTACTTCATCTGTTATTGGACCTAACGAGGAAATTGTTATTCCTGCAAAAATTGATGAGGTAAAGTTTGAATCTGAATTAGCTATTGTTATTGGAAAAGATGCTAGGAATGTTGCGGAAGAAGATGTTTTAGAGTACGTATTTGGTTATACTGTGGGAAATGATGTAACAGCTCCTCAATTTTTCCGTGAGGATGGTCATTGGTTAGTAGGGAAATCATTTGATACATTTACTCCATTAGGACCAGTTATAGAGACTGACTTAAACCCTTTTAATATTACAGTTGAAGCTCATTTGAACGGTGTACAAAAGCAAAACAGTGGAACGGAATTAATGATTGTTCCAATTAGAAAAATGATCTCTTACCTTACAACATTTATGACACTTAAAAAAGGTGACGTCATTTTAACTGGAAGTCCTGTTGGTGCTGAATTTGTAAAAGCAGGTGCAGTCATAGAATGCTCAATTAAAGAAATCGGAACGCTTCGTAATACATTTGTTTCTGAAATGGCATAGTAGAAATAAAGAAACAAATAGTAGACTCGAATTAATTTTGTTATAAAAATACCATTATTCAAAAGTACTGTTCCTCGGTAAACTTGATCAAAGAGGTGCGAGGAAGAGGATTCAGGTTATACTTGTATTCGAGATCAAATAAACTGCCAGCTAAAAAAAAGCAAAAATGCACTTTTTTCCTGTCAGAACATTTGTTTGGAGTCCCTTTCGCTATTCTTTTTGTCCCAATTTAATGAAGAAAACACATCTGCCCATATTCTACATAAAGTGTAGATAGGGGAGGTGTGTTTTAATGACTGTAAATCCGAGGCATTATTTTGAAGTTTATGATGTTCAAGATTTATTATTCATACGAACTAACAGTTATATTAATTTTTCTTATATAAAAGTATTTATTGATGACCAAGAGCTATCATTTCGTAGGCAAAAAAATGAGGTTGTTATACCGAAGAAATCACTTACTGGCGGAACCCATTTACTAAATATTAAAGGTAAGTGCATCTTTCATTCTCAAGAACACATTGTTGAAGAAGGTTATTCTTTTACGGTAGATAAAGAGAGGGAGAATACTCAAGAACGGCAGCATGATTTTAAATGTGGCGATATAATCGTAGCAAGTGATAATAAAAAAGGTATACCTGATGGTTATATGGGACATTCAGCATTAGTAATTGATGACAGTCGAATATTAGAATCAAATAATCGCGTAGAGAGTATTTCCATAACCCCAATAAGTCATTTTTATGATGACCACCAATGGTATGCATTATTTCGACCTAAGAATGATAAATTAGGTTATGAGGCAGTTAAATGGGGATTAAGTTATCATAAAAAGTATAAAGAAAAACTAGAGAAGGGGGTAAATCGCCCTAAATTCAGTTTTTTACCTTCAAAGGATTTAAAGGATTTGTGGACTACAATTTATTGTTCTAAGCTAATTTGGCTTTGTTATTTTTTTGGAGCTAATCATCCTTTTAAGCAACAAGGGTTATGGTTCTCCCCGCAAAATTTAAACGACGAATTAAAGAATGATGACCAATTTAAGCTTATATATAAACATCCAAAACATTCATTTAAAATAAAACTATAAGTTGATATAAGAAAAGCGCAAGGCGCCCCAATTACGCCTAAGTACAGCCTACGTCCTGTAGGCAACGGCGTAATATCGACATCCTGTCTCCTAGGCACTTTACGTCGAATGAAAATTTTACAAATTACTTTACCTCGCACGTTATTACACTATAGGGTGCAATCTTTAAAGAAAAATGATCACAATTTCTTGTTTAATATAATGTATTTAGAATGTACTTATTGATTTAGATTCTTGTATCCAATTGTGGGAGTGACGTGAATGCGAATATACCCTAATTGTCCATTTGTTACTAGAACATTAGAGGTTGGTGGGCTAACGAAGTCGCAGCTTATTCAAATTATGCAACAACAGTCTATCTCGATGAATGAGTATGCAAAGAAACTGTTGTCTGATGATATATTTACTACTTCTGATGCAAAGTATAGCCTGCAGATTGTTGAATTAACCGTTGAAGATCTTGGCTTTTCTGATGGAGCTACTTTGCCTCAGATTTTTAAAAGGGCGAACGAACTTGGATTGGAATTGTGTCCCCTAGAACTGGGACCTCACCTAAGGTTAAAATATTTGGATCAGCCTGAAGGTTATTTGGGTAATCCCTCAAATCAAAATCAAGCTCCATATGGCTCCATTACAGTAGCATCGGAAATTATTTGCAAAGACGATGATTTTCCTAAAGGCTTTTACCTTAGAAAAATTGGTGGCGTGTTATGGCTACGTGGGTATAATGCTGATCATTTGCACGTTTGGAATTCTAGTGATCACTTTATCTTTTGCCAAACATAATAACTTAAAGTGCTCATATTGAACGGGTGTGTTAGTTGAATAAGCGAATAAACTATTATCGGACTTCCATAAAATTAGAAGTCCGATTTTATTATTAAAAATTAACATTAAACGCTAATAGAGCCTAAAATAGAGGCCATTGTACAAATAGTCCTTTATTTTTATACGACTTCCATATTAATGATAACTGTTTCTTCCATTTGCACTGCTACTTGTCTTATGTTTAGGTCTTCTTTTTGACTTTTGTTTTGTTGCACCATCTTTTTTAGCCATTACTTCATGCCTCCATTTATGAATTATTCCCTTTATTTTTCAATGCAATAAAAAGTGCATCTTACACATTAGAATTTACAGTTTTAAAAAATTCATAAGAAGAAAAAGGTGGGAGACAAAAAATTTGTATGATAATTCATATTCAATTGGATAAAAGATTAACTTAAGGACATACTAGCTTTAACAGATAATGGACTTGTAGCTTAAAGGGCAGAGCTGCTAATGATTACGTAGCTAATTATTGAGCATTTTGTGGGTTCGAATCCCATCAAGTCCGCCAACAAAGAGGACTATCTTTACGATAGTCTTCTTTGTTTTTTACTGAATTTATAAAATCCCCTCATATTGATAACATTTTCTATAATCGACTAGCTTCTGTCGCCATCTACTCCTCGGTAAACTCGTTTGCAAAGGTGCGAGTAAGTTGATTCAGGCAGAGATCAGGAAGTACTTGTATTCGTGATTAAATATTCTAATCGATAAACAAAACTTTACTTATAGAACGGAGAAAGACTTAGTTGTAGTTATATTTTCAGTATTAAAAGTGTAAGGTCGTACTTTTTAACGGCCAGAACATTTGCTTTTGGTTGGAGATAGAACGGTTTTGCACAAAAAAACAAGCTTGCAACAATTATGTGTACAAGCTTGTTTATTATTATCATCCTGCTGAGGACATTAAATTTGGTTTGATGATGTTGTATAATGATTGTCGTTCTTCATTCGTTAGTGGGACAAGTGGAAGTCGTACTGACCCTACGTTTAATCCTATCATTTCCATCGCAGCCTTAACAGGTGTTGGATTAGGTGCGATAAATAATCCCTTCATAATTGGTAACAATTCACGGTGTAATGCTGCAGCATATTGTGAATGTCCATTATAGTGGGAAATCATCATATCTTTCATCTCATTGCCGATTATATGAGAAGCTACTGAAACCACTCCGTGTCCTCCGATAGACATTAATGGTAACGTGAGGCTATCATCCCCACTATAAACATAAAAATCATCTGGAGTATGTTGAATGATATTTGCCATCATTTCTAGATCTCCACTAGCTTCTTTAATACATACAATATTTTCAATTTGAGCTAAACGAACAATTGTTTCTTCATGCATGTTTACAGAACTTCTTCCAGGAATGTTATAAAGCATTACTGGTAATGTTGTTGAATCTGCAATTGCTTTAAAGTGTTGGTATATACCTTCTTGGTTAGGCTTATTGTAATAAGGGGTTACTAGCATGATCCCGTCTACACCTGAATCCTCAGCCATTTTAGTTAATTGTATAGATGCTCTCGTACTATTTGTACCTGTTCCTGCAATTACTGGTACACGGCCATCTACCACTTTCACAACATATTGGAATAAACTAACTTTTTCTTCTGTAGTTAAAGTTGGAGATTCACCTGTAGTTCCTCCAATAACCAATCCGTCTGATCCATTAGATAATAAATAATTAATTAATGATTTAGTAGCATGGTAATCGATTTCTCCATCTTGGTCGAACGGTGTAACCATTGCAGTTAATAATTTTCCGAAATTCATTAAAAACACCTCTATTCAACAGATTTAGTCGCCTTCTTAATAGAAGACATCATCAAAAGTTCTTGAATAGAGCTAAATCGCAAATAACCGTTTGGAATAAAAACAAAAGCAACAACGAGGGCATCGTTGCTGCTTGGAATAATAATGCACGGTCATTCCAGCGTGAGATAGCCCTCCATATACCTTTTTATGACATAAAGGAATATGACAGTTCTGTATTTATTAAATGACAGAACCAGCAACAATGTTCATGAGTAATTGCCGCTTCGGCAAATTTCCCTTTCTATACCTTTCATTGAAGCTCATTCTCCTCATGGTATATACTGATGAAATTTGCACCTCTAAACTCACTTCAAATAAAGAATTGAAGTAAATAATATGAACTTAATTTCACCTTAACAAATAACAAATAGGAATGCAACAGTTTACCTCAAAATTAATCAATCTAATTTAACACGAGAAATGCTAATAGTGAAAAGCTATGAATGGTAATATAAGTCTCTTATTTAAACTGAATTTTTAGGATGATAATAAAGGTAATGTTTGTGACACATTCTATTAGGTTACAAATACTATAAGGCTATTTCATTAGGCTAATATGTAATATATATAAAGGAGGAGTTTTTCATGTTCGTCTTTGCACATCAGTTACAGCAATATAATATTCAAGGAACTGACGGTGAACTTGGAAAAGTTAAAGATATTTACTTTGATGATGATTGGGTTGTTCGATATTTAGTTGTGGACACACGCAAGTGGTTACCAGGAAGAAAAGTGTTACTTTCTCCTATTTCATTTGACTATATTGAACCTGAATCCTTAACTGTAAAAGTTTTTGAGACAAAGGATAACATTAAAGACAGTCCCCATATGGATGAAGAAATACCTATTACAAGACAACATGAGATAATGATCAATTCATATTATGGATGGCCACAATATTGGGGGTATTCAGGAAGTGTTAGCTTATGGGGAGATTATTACACGCCAGTAGAGTTAAGAGAACAAATGCCAACGAAAGAAGAGCTAACCACTTTAGATGAAAAAGAAAATCATATCCGTAGTGTTAAAGATGTATCAGGTGACCTTTTTGGCTATCATGTACATGCAATGGATGAGGAGATAGGTCGTGTAACTGATTTTATCATTGACGATGAAAATTGGAAGGTTCGCTATCTCGTAGTAAATTTCAACAATTTGTTAACAGAAAAGTTTGCAGTTCTCTCAACAGATTGGGTTAGTTATTTTTCCGTAGATGAGAAGAAAATAACTGTTGATGTGAAAAAGGAGAAAATTGAAGAAGGACCATTGTTTGATTTAACAACTCCTTTATCAAGAGAAGACGAGAAGAAACTTTATGAAAGCTACGATCAAAAACCATATTTTTAATCTAATGATGTTTGTAAAAAAAAGGTTGTCTCTATAGGTTCACTTTAACATAACAAAGAGACAACCTCTATTTGTTTTTTACTAAATTTCACTATTAAGCTACATAGGAATAGGGGTATTTTATAGTATCATTTTCTTATTTGGAAATAATAAGATTAAACTGTAATTGGTCGAAGTAGACAAAGTACACAAGACTGTGTTATAAGTATGGATGGTCTTGAGATAAAAGGAGGGTATTGATAAATTGCAGATAAACTGGTTAGAATGGTTAGGATACTTAGCTTCACTGATTGTACTTATATCGTTATTAATGAGTTCCATTATAAAATTAAGATGGATTAATTTAATCGGTTCCACCATTTTTTCTATATATGGCTTTTTAATTGGTGCTCTACCAGTAGGTATAATGAATCTAGGTATTGCATTAATCAATGTTTACTATTTGATAAAAATATATCGTACAGACGAAGAGTACTTTAAGACAATGCCAATCGACAAAAACTCGCAGTACTATCATTATTTTTTAGAGTTTTATAAAAATGAAATTGAAAAGGTTTCTGAAGTAACTAAGCTACAAAAAAATAATTATGAAGTTAGCTTTTTTATCTTAAGAAATACAGTTCCAGCTGGGGTATTTATTGCTTCTACATACACTGAACATACGTTAAAGATAGAACTTGATTTTGTTGTTCCAGAATATAGGGATTTTAAGGTTGGTAACTACATTTTTAAAAATAGTAAACAGTTTTTCAAAGATAAAGGATTTACGGATTTTGTTAGTTATACAACAAATGAGAAACATATGAAATATTTAAATAAGGTGGGCTTTAAAGAAAGTATTGATGACAAAGGTGAACGATATTTTGTAAAATCGTTGCAAGAATAATAAATAGAAAAATATCGAGTATGGTTTCAAATAGAAACCATACTCGATATTTTTTGTCATGTTGTTTATACATATATCATACTAGCTATCATGTGTAGTGGAATCTTTTTTTGTTGCATGTTTTTTCTTTTCTTCCTTTAATTCTTTTTTTACTTCCTCAATTGGTATTTCATCTACAGGCATAGCTTCTTCATCTCTTCTTAAACGTTTTTCAACCTTTTCTTTGTATTTTCTATCTTCATGTTCATGAGGATGGTTAGGGTCTTTTTTCATATAAAATCACCTCAAAATTAAAGAATATATTACTCTATTCCCAATCTAGTTAAGCCTAAACACAACTAACGAAAGAGCAACAGCTCTTTCGTTAGTTGTAAAATGATTTGAGAAAAAGAATCCCAATGTTTAAAATTACAAGTACTAATTAACATATCTGTTTCAATTGTTGAATGTATGGGTATGTTTTCATATTACTATTTCTCATTAATTAATAATATGCTCTACGACGGGCACCAGCTATACCAACAAATGGGATAGCAATCAATGCACCTAAAGCTAGAGGTAAGAAAAATAGTCCAGGACCTTGATGCTGGGAAGGCGGAGGAGATTGACGTAAATAAACATTCTCATGGTCAACTCTTTCAATTTTTCCTACATAGGTTTTCCCATGATGATCTCTAATTTCAACATCTTGACCGATATGATCTTGGCAAAACTTTTGATAATATTGAACAGACATTTATCTCGTCCCTTTCTTTTTAAGAGTTTCAAAGGTATTTGTAGATCAGTGATATTTCTCTTATACAAGTATGTTATGAATAGAATGTATAATTGTTTTAGTTTGTTAGCCTGTTTTTATGTTGACTACTTTACTTTTTAAAATAACTTGTATGATCCTAAATCCTTTAATTGAATGCCACATTAAACTATACTTAAAATAGAGGTGATTTCATGTCCAAAAAATACTTTAGTATAGAGGAAGCAAACAGCTTAATCCCTGTATTGGAAAAAGAAATTGTCACACTACAACAGCTTCAGGAAAAATTCCATACGAAATTTAAAGAATTAAAGGAACTGAAGGGCCTTAAAGATGCTCAATCAAAAGATATTTTCACTTGTGAAAGTGAATTAGAATTCTTGGAGATTCAAGCACAAGTACATGTTAAAAATATTCATGATACAGGTGTACAATTAAAGGGAATAGATTTAGGCCTTTTAGATTTTCCTGCTATCATTAATGGGGAAGAGGTACTTCTTTGTTGGAAATTAGGGGAGAACGAAGTAAAGCATTATCACAGAGTAAATGAGGGGTATGCTGGAAGAAAGCCGCTTGAATAAAGATATGTAAGTGATGAGAAGTAGTTCGATAAATAATTTAACAAACGTAGCTGTATACTACGTTTGCTTATTATATTAATTAATTAGTAACATAACGAAAGTGTCTTTACTCCAAAATAAAGAGAGCCTGCATTAAAAAGTTTGCAGACTCTCTTTATTTTGGAGCATGATTTGGATGGTGGGATTTGTTTTCTTGATTTGTTTTATCTATTCTTCTAGATACCTTTCTCTTTCTTTTCTGTTTATTTTTTAGTAGCTTTAATTCTTTTTCGGTTATTTTGTTTTCGATTAGTGTAACTTGATCGATGTACTTTATAAATAATAATGCAGTATTGATCGTATCGTCGATTCCTCTGTGTGCTTTCCCTATGGGGTCAATATCAGCTATTTGTAACGCCTTTTTTAATCCTACTTGCTCGTTTGCATTTTCATTTCCTAGGGCTTTCCCAATTTGTCTTTGGATATCGTTATAATTGATAAACCAATCTAATGGTATTTT
Organism: Evansella sp. AB-P1; assembly: GCF_029688925.1. GTDB lineage: Bacteria > Bacillota > Bacilli > Bacillales > Salisediminibacteriaceae > Evansella. The sequence goes on along the minus strand of NZ_JARUKY010000011.1, from coordinate 102,217 downwards.
ATTTCTTAGGCATTGATCCATTAGATGAACTTTATCATCCTTTCCCCAAGAACATAAGTAATAATTTTCTCCAAGCCAAGAAGAAAATAGTTCAATCCCTTGATTAAAAGGAATTGCTTTCTTTACGTCTTCCTTTGTCATTTTTATAAATTTCCTCGTGCTTTTAGGGATATAACCACTTCTTGGTAGCATGTATATTTGAAGTTCATCTATAATCTCTTTTTTTTGTAGATCTACTTTACAGGCTCCGATTTCAACGATTTCACTAAGCTGTCCTTTCTTAAATCGTTTTACTAATTCTAGATCATATATAATAGCAATCAATCACTTCATCCTCTCTCAGTTAATTAAAATGACTGTCGCTTCAATTATAGGACAGTCAGATGTATTCGTCGATTATAAAATTGAAATGTCGTACTTAAATAAGTTTTAGTAACTCGTTTTTTGACATAAACAAATAGCTAACTCGCCTTTTTTCATATCGTTTAGCAACAAGTCCTGTTGAAATATAATGTATTGGTAATTGAGAAAAATATTTTAAAATACGATAACTTAAACTAGGAATCGGCTTTATTTCAAACCCAAGCCTTCCAACTAATTTATTTAGCATCGTTACTCCACAAATTCCTTTAATTTTATTTCGTAGTTCATGTTCATTCACATATTTTGCGAGCTTAGGTAACGCTTTTTTTACCATTTGATAGAGTAACAATGTTTTTTGCTTTGATGATGTAATGGTTTGTAAAAGCTTTATTATTTTTATGTTATGTAGATGAATCTTTATTAATAAATCCCCTTTTAAAATGATATTACCATCAGATAGGATTTGAGTTGGACCTTTATATTTTATCAAGTGAACACGAAATACAGATATCTTATCATCTGTTTCAATAGAAGCAAATTTTCTTATTTTGTGATAATAAGGGTCAAGTATGTCCCAAGTGTTAAGTAGGTGATTTCTCATTTGTCTGTTCTCCCTAATCAATGACTTCTTTTCATTCATTGTACTGCGATTATTAGTAGTAATATTTTATTCAACTCCTTATTTTTCATTCTTACAAAATATGCTAAAACACTTTATTAGCATAATGAGATAAAAGAAAAAAAGATGTTGATTATGGAGAATAGTGAGATTAGCAAGAGGTCATGTGTACTTAGTGTAGATTAGTTAGCAGGAATAAAACGTACCAATGACGAAATAGTTAAATTAACAAGACATTCAGGTTCCTACAGATAGGGAGTATATTTTACGTATATCTAGTGGAAAACCATTTGAAAAAAGTATGAGTTAATGTTTAATGTAATTTCATTATAATAAGGGAGAGGATTAGATGGAGAAATATTTGTTGAATGAAAATTTTATGGATTTTGAAATTGGTGAATTACCTTACGATAAAAGTCATTCGGCTACAGGAGAGTACCATTATGTAATAAATGAGGGATATGCAGGAAAATGGGTAGATCCAGTATGTAATTATACCTATAACGGATCAGGTGCATCTTGGATTGTAACAGAGGATGAAGGCAAGCATTTTATGGAACAAATGAGAGTTAAAACGGATAAACCTCATATTACTCATCCAATGTTAATGAGTGGTGATATTAACTGGTTTAACTATGTTGTAACATCAAAAATAAGGATGTTTAAAACTTCTGGCATTGCTGGTATTGGATTTTGTGTTCATAATAGTATGAACTTATTAGCCCTTGTTTTTGCAGATGGAGAAGTTAGATTAGAGCATCGTCATAAGATGAAAAAAGAAATTTTTGCAAGTAAACCGTATACGTATAATTGTGATGATTTTTACGAGTTAAAAGCGGAGTGTAATGAAAACGTTGTCAAATGTTTTGTGAATAACGAATTTGTTTTTGAAATTTCGAATGATAGAGTTGCTGAAGGTGGTAAGGTCTGCTTGACAGCAACAGATCCTACTCAATTTGAGAATATAACTGTTACTGCAGATCAAAAGACGATAGATGCCATTAAAGAAAAAGTGAAGGATAAAGAGGAGTATTTAACTGAACTCCGTGACCAATATCCTAACATGAAGCTTTATAAAAAGATAGACTTAAAGAACTTTGGTGCAGGGAGACAATTAAGGTTTGGACATCTTTGTGGGGGAGATAAGTGGTATGGAGTTATTGCGCAAAGTCAGAAGAGAGTACATAGAGATGCATACGGCCATATAAGCTGTCTTACTGCTTTCGATTTAGATGGAAATATTCTTTGGCAAATTGGAGAGCCTTCAACGAAATATGATGAAGGACAAATTTCTGCCGATATGCCACTTCAAGTATATGACATTGATGGCGATGGAATAGACGAAGTTATTACTTCAAGAAATTTTGAAATATTGATTCTTGATGGGCGAACTGGAAAAGTTAAAAAGAAAGCGAAAATGCCTTTTTCAGATGATGATGATTCCACACTTATTGGTGTTCCTAATGATATTTATGCTTTTGACAGGATTAATGCAGATGGAATTAGAATAGCTAACTTTACAGGAAAGGAAAGGCCAACTGATATTCTTGTGAAGGACAGATATTGTCGTATTTATGCTTTAAATAGTGATTTAGAGCTTATGTGGAAATTTAAGAGTGAAACAAATACGGGACATTTTCCATATGCTTTTGATATTAACAATGATGGCCATGATGAACTTCTTTGCGGTTATAACCTTCTTGATCATAAAGGTAACATTATTTGGAAACTACCAATTACAGAAGACCATACAGACGAAATCATTTCAGGTAAATTTATGGCAGGATCTAATGAAGGCCATATCGCATGTGTCTCTGGTTCAGAAGGGTTCTATATTGCGGATTATAACGGTAATATTGTAATGAAGGATGATATAGGTCATGCACAGCGAGTTAGTACAGGAAACTACTGTCCAAAAAAGGAAGGCTTCGAATTATGTGTAACTAACTATTGGGGACACCAAGGAATTGTTTATTTTTATGATTCGAAGGGAAACCCATTATGGGAGCTTGAAAATGAGCTGAATGGTAATGTCATAACCCCTGTAAACTGGAAAGGGGATGGATCTGATTTAATATTGTTGAATCCAGATATTAAACGAGGTGGCCTTATCAATGGAAATGGAGACATGTGTGTAGCATTTCCAGATGATGGCCATCCAGAGATGTGTGCGGAAGCAATCGATCTTACTGGTGATGCAAGAGATGAAATTGTTGTATGGGATTATCACACCATGTATATTTATACTCAAGATGATGGATACATGGAAGATGCTTATAAGCCAGTAAAGTATCCTCATTATAATGCATCTAATTACAGAGGCGAGTATTCCTATCCGAGTAAAGACTATTTAGTATAATTTTATTTTCAGGGTAGACTTTACATGCAAGAAAAACTTGCACCACGGGAGATGAAAATAATTTTGATCCAATTGGAATGATTGGAATCCTACGAGACTCCTCGAAAATGTTTACACATTTTCTTCGGCGGGTTGTCTGTGGCCCCTTGTGGTGAAAGGGAAGAGTAATGGTACGAATGATTCGTATTTCTATATTAGGATTAGTTATTTTTTTGGTAATCTTAATAAAAATAGAGCTAATGACCAAGACTTAATATAGGGGAGAAAAGAAAATGAAGGGTGATATTGATGTTGAGTAAAAAGATGTTAAATGCTTTAAATGACCAAATGAACCGTGAATTTGAAGCGGCACATACTTACATGGCAATGGCAGCATGGTGTTCTGGAGAAAGCTTAGACGGCTTTGCAAACTTTTTCCTCGTTCAAGCAGAGGAAGAACGTTTTCATGCTATGAAATTTTATAAATATATTAATGATCGTGGGAAACGTGTAACTATATCTGGTTATGACACGCCAAAGAATGATTTTAAATCCATTTTAGATGTTTACGAAAGTGCTTATGAGCAAGAACAAAAAGTTACAAAAAGTATATATAAGTTATCAGATATTGCCATGGATGAAAGAGAACATGCCACTATCCAGTTTCTAAACTTTTTCTTAGATGAACAAGTGGAAGAAGAAGCTTTATTCGATAGTATCATTGACAGGCTTAAACGAATACAAGGAGATAACAATGCACTCGTTATGCTCGATGATGAATTCTCTAAGCGATCTTTTTCACCGGAAAGTAACGAATAGGAGGATGAATTAAGTAAAAGAAAATATTTCTCGTGATTAAGATTTTATAAAAGGGTAAATAGCGTAAAGGAAAACCTATCGAGTTATCTCGTTAGGTTTTTCTAAGTTATGGAAATTATGTATGGAATACAATTTTAATGGGAGTGAATATGAAATGAAAAGGTATGATGAGTATGATAAAGATGCATATTTTCAATTAAGGGACAAGATGATCAGGAGACTTCCTGAGCCTGAAAGATCTGTTTTTCAATATTTCAGGAAAATTGAAAGAAGAAATTTAGCTGATCACGGTAAGTTAGTTATTAATGGAAAAAGTCCGATACAGGAGACAGCTGAATATTTTATGCTTGATGTATCTGAAACCAAGAAAATCTGTCTCCGTGCAACAAACATGATAAAGGATTTACTGAGGAATTAAGGGTAAGTAGGAAAATGTATCAAGTTAACTAATACTTTTTGATTTGTTACGATTATAAACGTCTATTATGATAGCTGTAATTAAACTACAAATACCACCATAAAATAAAAATACTGCCCAAATACCCTTAATTAAATCTTCAAACCCACCTGTTGACAGTCTTGCAGAAATTATCAAATAAGTGGAGATGGAAAAACAAATAATAAAAGGTATATATTTTATACTTTTTTTAGGGAAGAATCGTGATAATAATAACGTGAAAATAACAAAGAGAAGAGCTAAAATGATAATGATACTTAGACCGCTATTCATCTACATTCCTCCCTTTCACATGTTAAAAGCAATTTTAATTGACCTCTTCTGAATTAGTTTCCATTCAACAGATCGGTAATTTTACTTATTCTTTCTTTTTGTTCGTCCTTTGAAGATAAGTCGTATTTTTTTAGTAAATGAAATACTTCATTTAATGTTTCTTGTGTTCTTTTTTCATTTATATAATGTGATAATTGTTTTTGTAGTGAACTAGGAAGAAAAGGGGATTGATCTTCTAATTTTTTACGTACATCTTCTATACTATGATCTAATTTACACTCACTCATAATGTTTTAACCACCTTTTGTAATAATCTACTATAAGTTTATCAAAGGTTAGTGGGTAAATGCTAACTTTTCTATTTTCATTTAGGAATCAGTTAACGATATTGGGTTATGTTATAATATGGAAGTTAATGATAAAATCTATGAATATCTTATTTCTTTATTTTTGTGGTGATTATTTGGTAGGATTGATTTAGGTTTAAAAATTCCATCGCATGATAGCATGCTAATATAAGACTATAGAGGAGTAAAAAGAGATAATGGCCATTCCAACTAATATACATAAAAGATTAAATCTTTTTTTTCAATGGTTTCAACTCAGATGTTTAAAAACATTGGAATACGATACAAGATTTTGGTTAATGATGAGCATTGGTCTATACATTGCTACAAGTGTAGCAGCAATAACTACAGGAATAGGAAATCCTATAGGTTTAGGTATACTTTTTGACATTGTTGTTTATTTTATCCTAAATCTCATTTTAATTGTTCTTTGTTCTTTTTTATTTGCTACCACATTATCCTTTATGTACGTTCCGGTTCCACGTTTATTCGTGAGTAATGTATTATATACAGGGCTTATGGTTTATTATGTTTTGAACAATCAAAACGTTGGAACTTGGTTTTCTATGATTATTGCAATAAGCTTTACTGTTTTAAGTATCTTACTTGGTATGATAATTGGGGTCTTAACAAAGGAAGAATTTAGTGTACGTAAAAGAGTTTCATTAACAATTTTTCCTTTGTTTATAATCATGTGTTTTATTTTTTGGCCATCGTCAAAAGGGGATATCATGCCCGTTTTTTCTAACAATGGACAGGGAGATTATATTATTCCTCTAACGGATAATAATCCTTCTGATCCTGGTCCTTACTCTTATACTTATTTTACGTATGGGAATGGTCAGGATAACCATAGAGGTGAGTTCGGTGAAGATGTAACCTTGATCTCTGATTCGGTAGATGCTTCGGGATATAGTAATACATGGTCATGGGAGAGGAAGCTTTTTTGGGGATTTGACGAAAAAAATCTTCCTCTAAATGGGCGTGTATGGATGCCAGAAGGGGAAGGTAAATTTCCTCTTGTATTAATTACCCATGGGAATCACACGATGGAAAACTTTTCTGATGATGGCTATGGTTATTTGGGTGAATTATTAGCAAGTAGAGGTTTTATTGCAATATCCATAGATCAGAACTTTTTAAATTATTCTAATTGGACAGGTAGCACTAGTAGAAATTATGAATTAAGGGCATGGTTTTTTCTTCATCATCTTCTGCAAATTGAAAAATTTAACAGCAAGTATGATAATCCTTTTTCTGAGAAAGTTGATATGGGAAATATCGCTTTAATTGGTCATTCTAGAGGTGGTCAAGCTGCTGTAATGGCTGCAGATTATACTACATGGTTTTCCGAAGATGATTCATTAGATGGTGTTGAGGATTTTGGCATTCAAGCAGTAGTTGGCTTAGCTCCTACAGATCGAAGAACAGATGGAAAGTCTCCAGCATTAGAAAATACGTATTATTTAGTATTGCATGGCTCTTATGATGGAGATGTTAATAATTTCAGAGGTGACCGCCAATATAATCGGACTTATTTTGAGCAAGGATCCACACGATTTAAATCATATGTTTATATTGAAAATGCTAATCACAGCCAATTTAATGAGGATTGGGGAAGAAGAGATATGAGTCTTCCTGGTGGGTTGTTTCTTGACGGTAGTAGTATTATGGATGCATCAGATCAAAGAGAGATCGCAATGGTTTATATATCCGCCTTTCTTGAAACAGCGTTACATGGTGATGAACAATATGTTCCACTATTTAAGGATTACCGCTATGGGCTAAATTGGCTACCGGCTACTCAATATATAAGCAGATATGAGAGTGGAGAATTCGTACCATTAGTACGATTTAATCGTAATCAAGATAAGGAGTCATTTCATCATAATATTACAGCTGAAGCAACTGGTTTCGCTACATGGGAAGTAAAAGCTGCAGAGGACCGTCGTAGAAATAATAAGAACACAGATGGAGTCGTTTTAGAGTGGTATCAAACAGGTGAATATTCTATTAATATTAGTGAAGAATTTTATGAAAATGTAATGTCAGATTCACCAGAAAAGCTTACGTTTTCTATGGCTAACCTTGGAAGAGACATGGAAGTAAATAATAATGGAAGTCCAATGATACCAACAGTAAATATTGAACTTGAAACGAAAACAGGTAGTAGCTTTACGCTAGATTCACAAGATTTTTATCCATCGCAGTTCAATACTCAATATACGAAATTTAGTTGGTCTGATCAATTGTTCAGAGATGGGAAATATAGCGAATCAAATGAACCTATTTTTCAAACGTATATATTATCGTTAAGTGATATTGAAGAGGTTTATGAAGATTTTCAGCCGGATTCAATTAGCAAAATAACTTTTCATTTTAAAGATGCTCCAGGAAAAGTTATGATTGATGACATAGGATTTTATTAAAATACCCTTGGAAACTTTTGTAGTCAAGGGAAAACAAGTTTGATTCAGATCCATAATTAATGGAGCTCTAGTGTGTTTACCTAACACGCTAGAGCTTCACTCATATAAAAGGGGTAATACATGTGGAAAGTCAACCATTAATAAAACCTAAAATTATTACCGTTAATAAGATTTTATTGATAGTAGGAATTCTTTTTGTGTCATTTAATTTGAGGCCTGCTATTACTTCCGTAGGTCCTTTAATTGGTTATATAAGAACAGACTTAACTATCTCTAATGGTATTGCGGGTTTAATTACTACGATTCCACTGCTTTCGTTTGCATTTTTTTCACTAGTAGCTCCAAAGCTAGGTTATCGCTACAGTAACGAATGGATGGTATTTGCAGGTTTATGTACGTTAATTACTGGGATGATTATACGATCAACAGGATTTATTTCATTTTTGTTTATTGGAACTGCATTAGTAGGCATTGGGATTGCTATTTCTAATGTGTTACTACCGAGTATTGTAAAAAATAGATTCCCTGAAAATATAGGTCTTTTAACGGCAATTTATACTACTTCTATGTCAGGATTTGCAGCTCTAGGATCAGGATTGACTATTCCTATTGCGAATATTTTTCATTTGAATTGGCAACAAACGTTATTAATATGGAGTGTACTAGCAGTAGCGGCAGTTTTGTTTTGGATACCACAGCTTCATTATCGTTCTCAGAATAAAAGCTTTAAGATAGAACCTACCCATGCTGAGTCTAATTCATCCATATGGAAATCTAAAATAGCTTGGCAAGTAACCATATTCATGGGGTTTCAATCCTTTTTGTTTTATTGCATGATAGCGTGGCTTCCAGAAATCCTTAGTGGAGGGAATGTTAGCATTACTGTAGCGGGCTGGATGCTTTCGATAATGCAAATTGCTGGTCTACCGATGGCATTCTTTACTCCTATATTCGCAGATCGGTTAAGAAATCAACAAGGTATAGTACTTATGATTGGTACACTCTACGTAACTGGTTTAATGATCCTTTTAACTACTAATAATGTTATTTTTACTCTATTTGCTATCATTCTTATAGGGCTAGGGCAAGGTTCTGCCATAAGTCTAGCGCTTACTTTACTTGGATTAAGAGCTGCTAATGCTAGCCAAGCAGCTCAATTATCAGGCATGGCCCAATCAGTAGGATACAGCTTTGCAGCAATTGGCCCATTCCTTATCGGATATCTTCTAGATATTACCAACTCTGTTGCAATACCTTTATTCATTTTTTTATTTATTGTTATTGTTATGGTAATAGTAGGTATGGGTGCGGGACGGAGCCGTACAATTTTTCAAAAGGAATTATAATTTCTTATACACTTCTTTTTGTATTTTTAACACAGCTAATTCTTTCATTTTAGCTTCTACCATAATATCAACATCCTTATCCTTTAATACTGACAGGAGGGATAAGAAGTCTTTTTCAAAAACGTAATCATGATGACGACGATCATTTATGTGTTCTTTCCCAGAGCTAATATGAACTTTCGGGATTCCTACTTTGTCCCAAGATGTAAATACATGATCTAATAGTAATTCTATAGGTTGATCAGGATTGTTACAGTTGTGATGATGGATATCGAAGCATATAGGGATACTGCTCTCCTTATAAATATCAATTACATCCGATAACGTGTATGTACGATCATCATTTTCTAATCGTAGTTTCCTTTTAATACTTGAGGACAATTTCTTATAGTTTTCGATAAAGCGTGCCTTTGCTAGATCCAGATTGCCATATTCACCACCACCATGAATAATCATATCTGTTCCACCTACAAGCTGTAAGAGCTTATCATGGTACTCTAAGTCAGCGATGGATCGTTCTAAAACATCTTCCTTTGGTGTATTCAGCAAGGTAAATTGACCTGGATGCATGGATAAACGCATATTGTATTTATCTTTGTACTTTTTAATTTGTTTTGTTAATTGAAGTATATCTTCATCATTCCACCAATCCCAAGTCATTTTTTCGTGACTACCTAATGGCACAATGCCGGTACTCATTCGATAAAATAGAATGTTGTGGGAACGATTCCATTCTAAAGCAGCTAATACATTTTGTAGGTTATGTACGCTTAATTCTTTTATAATCGAAGGACCTCTTTGATAAAAGGTAGCTAGACGACACGTTTTAAATTTCGTTGGTAATGATAAGTTGATGCAAGCATATCCTAACCGCATTTATAAAACTCCTATATTTTTGTAATGTATAACTGTATTATTATGAGAATTTTCAGCTTGTAATATGAAAGATAGTGAAAATCTATTTACTTCGTGTTGAAATTAATGTAATTTTGATTACATGAGCAAAGTTTTCAGAAATTATTTCGTTTAGGGGTGCTTACATAATGATTAAAGCAATATTTTTTGACTTAGATGATACACTACTTTGGGATCAGAAGAGTATTAAGGATGCCTTTGAGGCTACGTGTGAATATGCACAAACAAAATATGATGTTGATCCAGAGAAGTTAGAAGAAACTGTTCGCAAACATGCAAGGGATTTATATTCATCTTATGATTTTTATGATTTTACTCAAATGATTGGAATTAATCCATTTGAAGGACTGTGGGGTAATTTCTTAGACGATGACGATAACTTCAGAAAAATGAAAGACAAAGTTCCTACCTACCGTAAGGATGCATGGACAAAGGGATTACTAGAGTTAGGAATAGACGATCCTGGATTTGGAGAAGAACTAGCAGAACGATTTCCTAAAGAACGACGTCAAAAACCTCATGTTTATGACGAAACGTTTAAGGTGTTAGATAAATTAAATGATGAATACAAATTATTACTATTAACAAATGGTTCTCCTGATTTACAAAATACGAAGCTTGATATCACGCCAGAACTTGTTCCATATTTTGATCAGATTGTCATTTCTGGTGCATTTGGAAGAGGGAAGCCGGATCCGACTATATTTGAACACGCTTTATCTCTTATGGAATTAAATAAAGATGAAGTTATCATGGTGGGAGATAATTTGATGACTGATATATTAGGGTCTAGTCGTGTAGGAATTAAATCCGTTTGGTTAAATAGACATAATAAAGAACGTAACGAGGTAATTCCTACTTATGAAATAACACATTTAGAAGAACTTTATTCAATATTAGATGAATTAAATAAATGAGTCTCAATAATTAAACTAAACTAACTTTATAAAAACATTACGAATTTTTTCTAACGGTTTTACTTCAGGTGTGCAAACAAATAATTCAAAAGCAAAAACACATGCGATTTTACAGAAAGAATCACATGTGTTTTTTTGTTGTTATATCAGTGTTTTATTGTTAAACATGCAGGAAATCACACAGTAATTCACACCACTATTCGCATAAGTGGAAATAAATATTTCCTACTTGTGATTTTGATGTGATTTGCCATGTGAATTCTAATGTGAAAGAAAAGGATTTGGATATTTATGTTAAAATAGACTAGAGATATTTACAGATTTTATGAAGTGATGTACTTAAAGAAACGGGGAGATTTCCACAACAATTTGGAGGTGGTAGAAATGAATTGGGTAATCGCTATTGGAATAGCGTTGCTAGTCATTGTCTACTTAGCAATGGAATTAGCTACAAATGAAGATAAGGGGATGAATTTACGTTCTTATATCAAGGCTTATAAGAAGTCTCTACTGTTTATTTGTATTTTCTTTATTCCCCTGATAGTGATTTCGGGAATTATCTATTACACGTTCCTTTAATTTTCACTAACAGGTCGTTGTCGCTGTTGGAGAAAGATGGTTATTTGGATATCTTTTACCACATTATCGAACATACAGAAGGGATTAATAATCCCTATGACTAATGTTGTTTAAGGTAAGAAGCAGATTAAGCGATAAAACCTAATCACTAAAAAATGAAGGTAGAGAAAAGACAGAATTTATATATGATAACAACCAATGGAAGTGGATGGTAATTGATATACTAATATGCCGTATTCAATTAACAATAAGATTACTAATATAATTGATGAGGGGGAAATCTGATGAATTATATAAGCAAATCATTAGTTTTTATTATAAGCTTTTCTTTATTAATTGCTTGTTCTACCGTTCAACCTGACAGAGATTTTGAAAAAACAGATGTGATTGGTCATATCATTGATGTTGATGAAGCGAATACTGCAGTCAAAGTATCTGCTGATAATGTATACGCAGCCCCAACAATTACATTTATAATTACGGATGTATCTACATTTTTTAATGAAGAAAAAGACGAAATATCCTTTAAAGACCTTGAAGTTGGTCAAAATATAAACGCTTGGTATACTGACCCAGTACAAGGAGGTTACTCTCGAGGAATTGAATTAAATTATTTACAAGTTGTTGATATTATAGATGACTTTGTTAGGTAACAAATTATTGTTGTTAAGGTGCTAACGGGGAGGTTAATAAAATGAGAAAGAAGATTCATATGCAACATTTCATATATTATCTTGTATGGACGATAATTATAGGGGGAGTTATGTATTTGGGGCACAGAATAGGACAATCCACGCAAAATTATGACAGCATTATTCGAGTAGATAATTTTGTATACGTTCACCATGCTCTTTATCTTCAATTGTTCCCAGTCATTATTGGCATGCTTTTGAGAGCACCCATATTAGTGAAAGAAATCAAAGAAGGAAGAAAATGGAGTTTGGATTACATGAAGTTGCTTGTAATCGGAATACCCGCTTTTTATGTTACTTTTAGCCACTTCTTATGGGGAATATCCTCTGCTTTCTTTCCATTTACTTTACCGTTCACTTTGTTATTATCAGCGTCATTTGACACCTCCATCATAACGATTACTGGAGTTATTTTTGGTTATATTTTGCTTGATAGTATTAAAGAATGATTGATAGGGAGTTTTCAACTATTGCACTAACGGATGCGTTCGATAAGCAAATATGAAAGAAACGGACGAAGAATTTGTGCTGTTTTTAATATGCGAATTATAATGTGATTTCAGTTGTAAAAGTTGTGTGATTTACTATGTGTATTCATCTGCGATTTGACGTTTTACACCTCACAAGTAAACCCGTTAAATTTTTTCGTAGTGTTTTTAATTTCCGTCTGAAAATGGTTAAATCTTTGAAACTAATAGAGTACTAGTTTATAGTAATAATGAAAACGCTTTATAAATTGTATTTCATGGGAGGAATATTACATGGCAAAAGTAGCATTTTTATTAGCTAAAAATTATGAAGATTCAGAGATGAAGGTACCATATGAAGCGGTTAAGGAAGCGGGACATGAAACAACTATTGTTGGATTAGAAAAAGGGGCAGTTTGTGAAGGGAAAAAAGGGACTGTATCCTATACCACAGAGGTAGCTGTTGCAGATGTAAATGGGAATGATTTTGATGCAGTAATTATACCTGGTGGCAGTGCGCCAGAAGCGTTACGAGTGAATGAAGATGTTGTTCGTTTCACTAAGGAATTAAACAGCCAAAATAAATTAATAGCAGGTATATGTCATGGTCCTCAAGTAATGATTAGTGCAGATGTACTAAAAGGAAAGACTGCTACTTCTTTTATTGGAATTCGAGACGATCTAAAATTAGCTGGTGCAGAATACAAGGATGAAGAGGTTGTTGTTAGTGAAAATATAGTGACTTCACGTACACCAAAAGATGAACCAGCCTTTGTAAGAGAGATATTAGCAAAATTGTCGTAATACATCATGTATCATTTAAATTATTGAATCAAAAGGAAGGTCGCATGATTTTTTCGAAACGAAAATTTCATGCGACTTTTTAAAATATGCCTATAACTATTAAGAAGCAATACATTTGTGCAGGGACTTTTTAGGTCAGTGATTTATCAATTAATTTTAATTTACCTTGTTCGTATGTAATATGTAGTCTACAAATATGATGTGCTGAATCATCCCTATATACTATCGTAAAACCTCTTGTTTCTTTTATGTAGTCACCTTTTCTAAACTCATCCAGAGTTAGTTTAAATTTTGAAGCCCCTCATGTACTTTTTTCATTATAACCAATACGAATGCACGATTTATTTTGTTTTGTTAGTAATTCTCTAAGAAAAATAGTAGCTTCTTCTGATATGTCCATATTATTACTCCTTTCACTAAATTATAAATTATCATTGTATATCATGAGCCTTCAAGGTAGAGAATAGAAGGCTCATACGTTTTTAAAAGAAAAGGATTAAAATCCTTGCATTGAAGGTGTCTAGGAGGCAGAGTGTCGACATTACGATCTTGCCTACAGGACGTAGGCGGTACTTAGTCGGAATTGGAACGCCTTACACTTTTCTTATATCCATTACTCTTCTTTTCGAATTACCTTAGTTGGGGAATAGCCTTGTCTAGCTTTAAGTTCATACAGTTCATCAACCTCTTTTGCTACTTCTAAATCACTATCGTCTGTTGCAATGTCTTTTCTCGGTGTTTGTGGTAATTTACTTTTATTTTTATCCCTTGCTTTTTGCTTCCTTGCTCTACTCATGATTGATCAACTCCTTTTTCTCGGTTAGTTTATGTATGAAACAAATTTGTTATGTCCGAGAAAAAATGGATGAATAAGTGCAGCATTCCTAATGATTATTATTTAATCATTCGTTTAAGCATTTCGTCAATTTTTTAAACGAATGTTTAATTTGAAGACTTCCAATGCAAGTAGTTAGTGCACCAGGATGGACCAAGTTGCATTGGTATAAATTTTACTATCTATTAATAATAAAAAGATCATTGGGAATACTTTTCGTATATATTCGAAAAAGGGGTTGAATAATGAAAATGGAACAAGGGTTAATTTATTCTATTAGTAAGGAATCAAAAAAGAATTTTTTTTCTTCGAATACATTAACAATCTTGCGTGTAAATGAAAGAAGTATCCAATTTTCATTAGAAAATGGAAAAGGTCATGGGACTATGCCAATGGAACATTTTCATTATTTAATTAAAAATAATTCTATTTCTGAAGTTTTAAGTAAACGTGCAATAGTAGAAATGGATAATAATGAAGAGAGAATCGGTTAACCTAAAATGAAAACGGATGAGAGTATCTGTACATAAATGAGGTTTAAGGAACTAATGCAATAGGATGTACTAATTGTGTACATCCTATTTTGTATTAGTCGTTAATTTTTTTCCTTTAATATCCCTATTGAAGTTCCATTTTCTTTGTTGTGTATACTTTATTTTGTTCCATTTTATCTAATAAATCATATGAACCCTCTGAAACAATTAATGTATCAATTAATTCTTGACTAAGAAATCCTTCATCGATTTGAAATTGAAAAAGAGCTTTTAACTTGTCATAAAAACCATTAATGTTTAATATGCCAATAGGCTTCTGATGATACCCTATCTGCTTCCATGTTAGGCATTCTGTTAATTCCTCAAGTGTTCCAATGCCTCCAGGAAGAGCAATAAACCCATCGGACATTTCATACATTTTTGCTTTCCTATCATGCATGGAATTAACGACTACTAACTCTGTTAATTTTGTATGCTCAGCTGTTTCGTGTAATTTTTGCGGTATTATTCCAATGACCTCTCCATTATTATTCATGGATGCTCTTGCTAATTCCCCCATTAATCCGTGATTTCCGCCTCCATAAATTAACCGTATATTTCTACTAGGTAATAAACTTCCTAGTTTAATCGCTTCATTCGTATACATTAAATTATTTCCAAAACTTGATCCACAAAAGACACATAAATTTGAAAGCATAACTTCTTCCTCCACCTTTCTAACCTGTTCTAATTCTTCTAATCTAATATAATAAGAATTTAACTATTTATCTATATAAATATGATATTATACATAAAAAGAAATTAACACTTTGAGGTGATGGTATGTTTTTACAGAAAATTGACGACATGCTTTCCATTAGGTCTATTGAATTGCAGGATGCAGAGGAGCTTTTTGATTTAACAGATCGTTCTAGAAGTTACTTACGAAAATGGTTGCCTTGGTTAGATACAAATACAGAGTTAGAACATACGAAGGATTTTATTCTTTTTTCCATGAAAGGGTATATGAAAAAGAAAATGATGAATCACGTAGTTATATATGATGGGAACATAGTTGGAGTGGCTGGATATAATGAGATTGATTGGTCAAATCGAATTGCTTATATTGGTTATTGGCTAGGAGAAGACTATCAAGGTAAGGGCATTATTACAAAAGTAACAAGAACCTTAATAATTCATGCTTTTTTTGGATTACATCTCAATCGAGTAGATATCCGGGCTGCTGTTGAAAATAAAAAAAGCAGAAGTATTCCTGAAAGGCTTGGATTTGTACAAGAAGGTAGGATCCGTCAAGCAGAATGGTTATATGATCATTTTGTGGATCACACCGTGTACAGTATGCTAGCGGAAGAATGGTTTGAAAAGGATAACGAAAAGTATCTTGGAAAATAGAAAATTGCTGAATGTTAATTTTGTTGACATTCCTTCCTATCAACCGTATAATTACAAAAAAGACTGAAATAGAATTGCTTTGATAGCTTATGTCAATGTTACTTAGTTAACAAGGGCAGGAGAAATCATGATAGAGCAAAAATTGAAATGATAAAATTGATACTTTTAAATACTTATTGGTTGCTTTGGTAAACACATAATTGTGAGTACACAAGAGACCAACGTAGATGCTTCTCATCTTCGTTGGTCTTTTTTTATGCAATAATTTCTAGGAGGTACGTTCTATGAAACGCTGGTTAGTTGTACTAGGAGCTTTAATCATTCAATTAAACTTAGGTGCAGTATATGCATGGAGTATGTTTAATCAACCTTTAATCGATCAGTTTGGATGGGGAAGAGAAGAGGTTGTTATAACCTTTTCCATTACGATTGCGGTATTTGCTTTTGTGACTATATTTGCAGGTAGATTACAAGATAAAATAGGGCCACGTTGGGTTGCAACAGCTGGTGGTGTTTTCTTAGGTATAGGGGTAATGCTATCAAGTCAAGCTACCACAATTTCTGAATTATATATCTATTACGGTGTTATCGGTGGGATAGGAATTGGGATGACATATGTATGCCCGTTGTCGGCTTGTGTGAAGTGGTTTCCTGAAAAAAGAGGCTTCATCAGTGGTGTTGCTGTTGCTGGATTCGGATTAGGTGGATTACTTTTCCAACCAATTATAAGAATGTTTATTGAAAATGTTGGGGTATCATCTTCTTTTTTCTATATAGGTTTAATTTATATCGTGTTTGTTGTTGCTGGAGCACAATTGTTAAGTAATCCTCCAAAGGCAAACGAGAACCAAATTGGAGAAAAAACCTCTGGGATAATGCAATCTAGTAAACATTTTACTTCTAAAGAGATGTTAGGAACGTATCAATTTTACTTACTATGGTTCATGTTTTTATTTGGAAGCATGGCAGGATTAATGGTAATTAGTTATGCAGTTGATATTGGTGTGGAAGTAGCAAATTTAACATTTGAGAGGGCTGCAAACGCAGTATTAGTTATAGCCATTTTTAACGCTGCAGGGCGTATCGTTCTTGGTAATATTTCAGATAAACTTGGAAGAATTAATACTTTAATATTAAGCTATGGCTTTACAGCATTAATTTTACTTTATATGGGCTTTGCAACGATGAATTATCCAATGTTCCTACTTAGTGTTTC
This sequence comes from Evansella sp. AB-P1, assembly GCF_029688925.1. Lineage (GTDB taxonomy): Bacteria > Bacillota > Bacilli > Bacillales > Salisediminibacteriaceae > Evansella. Next base: position 84,915 of record NZ_JARUKY010000011.1, on the reverse strand, counting down.
CCTAATCGGTTTTTGTTTCGGTGGTTTCCTGGCGTTATTTCCATCTGTTACAGCAGACTTGTTTGGTACGAAAAATATGGGAGGAAATTATGGATTAATGTATCAAGCGTATGGTATTTCAGCATTTGTTGGTCCATTTGTTCTTAATGTCATACCATTTACGCAAGCCTTTATTATCGCTGCTCTTTTTGCCATATTATCCATTATTCTAGCTAAACTAGTCACTGTACCTAAACTTAAAGAAACGTCAGTAGCTTCTAATCTGTTCGGTAAGGAAGCATATAGAAATAATGGATAAAAGCACTTTTTTCACTATTGACAGAAGAATCATTAATAGATAAAATTTTTGAGACATCCTTTTACAAGAACAGCAAAGATTTATGATGATAACATACAGGCTATCGGCATATTTCTCATCCGTGTAAGGGGAAATATGCCGATTTTCTATAAAGGTGGGCTATTTGTGAAGATAACCAAAGGAGCAATTGAAGCAGAAATTAGTAAAGCATTAACACAATGGGAAAAGGACTATTTAGGAAGAGGATCTGTATCCGTGAAGACAGATATATTACGGGATATGATTATTGTTACACTTCAGGGTGTCCTTACTCCAGCAGAGTATGAGTTGTGTAAGTCAAAAGAAGGGAAGGGGACTGTAAAAAAAACACGGTCTGATCTAGTAGAAACTGGTGTTGATGTCCTTAGAGAAATGATCTATAAAATAACAGGAGAAAAAGTTATCTCCTTTCATACAGATTTAAGTACAAGTACAGGGGAACGATTAATTGTATTTAAATTAGCATGTAACTACGAAGAAAAGGTAGTTTCGTCAGGAAAATAGTAAGTACATAAATAGTGGACTTATTAATAATTACTGTTTTGACATCATGTTTATTCTAATTTGATATTAAGAGTTGTTAAATAAGGTATTCATTCAAAAAACGTATTTGATTTCATGATATTGAAAATCAAAATACGTTTTTTTATTTTATATAGTAAATCCTTAAGCGATAAATTGATATGAAATAATTTATTATCAAATTTCAATATAATTTTATTGTAAAACAATAAATTATGAATTATCATTAAATCAACAAATAACAAGTGAGGTGTTTTATATGAAAGAAGATTTACGTCAAATTAGTAAACAAGGGACGACACTCTTTTTAAAGATAACAATTTTCTTCATAGGCATAATTGTACTACTATTATGTGCTTTTTGGTTACCTATGCAAGCGAACATTTTGGCTGAGATGTATCCAGAGTTTCTCTATTTAAAATACCCGCTTTTAATCGGAATATATATGACAGCCATTCCGTTTTTCTTCGCTATGTATAAGGGATTTAGGTTATTAAACTACATTGACATGAACCAAGCTTTCTCGGAGTTATCTGTTAAATCTTTAGGAATTATAAAATACTGTTCAATAACGATCAGTTTATTGTATGTGATAGGCATTTTCATTCTTATTTCTCAAAATGCGGGGAACCCGGGCATATTACTTCTAGGATTAGTTATTATTTTTGCTTCCATTGTTATTGCAGTTTTTGCAGCGGTGCTTCAAAAATTATTAAAAAGTGCTATTAATATAAAGACAGAAAATGATTTAACGGTCTGAGGTGAATGTAATGGCAATCATTATTAATATTGATGTAATGTTAGCAAAAAGAAAAATGAGTGTAACAGAACTATCCGAAAGAGTTGGAATTACAATGGCTAATTTATCTATATTAAAGAATGGGAAAGCAAAAGCAATTAGAATATCAACTTTAGAGGCTATATGCAAAGCTTTGGAATGTCAGCCAGGTGATATTCTTGAATATGAAAATGATAAACAAAAGGATGGAGAGTGAACTCTCCATCCTTTTTCAGCTCACACATAGCAGCCATTTTATACGTTTTTAATAAATGGGACTATATAAAGTTGCATTTTATGGTAGAATTTGAGAAAAGAATCTGTTTTAGTACATAAAAATATATATCATAATAAAAAGGCAGTGATAATTTGAAAACGCCATCATTACCTTTAACGAAAACGGAAAAAGGCTTATTGAGACAGGCTAAGGTAAAATTAAGTGATATTCACACCTTAGAGATAGATACATTAACAAATATTTTAGGTATATCTGATAATAATGCAAAAATGTTAAGAGGTTTAGCAGTTTTTCAAACAATTCCTTCTATTGGGCATAAGTTAGCAGAAAATCTAGTGTATCACCTAAAGATATGTACTTTGGAGGATATAAAAAAGGAAGACGGTGCAGCGTTGTTCGATAGATTGGAAGAGACCCTTGGCTATTGGACTGATACTTGCGTAGAGGATCAATTGCGCTGTGTTATTCACTATGCGAACAACCCTAATAGTGATAAACAATGGTTTCACTTTACAGACGAAAGAAAAAAATATCGTAATACATTTGGTTTCCCATTATCTAGGCCTAAAAAAGCCTGGTATGATTAATAAGTAAGTTGTATTCATTAATCTGAGTTTTACCATTCAAATCAAAACGGAGCTGAACTACATGGTAAAAAATAAACTTGCCTTTCAACGAAATATAAATATGCTTTGTAAAGACAGAAATTTTTCAGGGGTTGTTTTAGTTAAAAGAAAACAGGTTTTAGTCATGCAGTCGGCCTATGGGTATGCAAACAGAGTAGATGAATTGCAAAATAATGTTTCTACCCGATTTGGAATCGCATCTGGGTGTAAAATATTTACTGCTATTGCTATTTGTCAGTTAGTTGAAAAGGGACTTTTAAGCTTTAGTTCAAAGTTAAAAGACTGTTTAGCTATACATTTTCCGCATTTTCATACAGATATAACTGTTCATCATTTGTTGACACATTCTTCTGGGGTACCGGATTATTTTGATGAATCAGTAATGAATGATTTTGCAGATCTTTGGAAAGAAAATCCGATGTATCTTATAAATAATTTACAAGACTTTCTTCCTATGTTTCAGGATGGAAAAATGATGTTTGATCCAGGTGAAAGATTTCATTATAATAACGCTGGCTACATTCTCCTAGGGTTAATAATTGAAGAGAATTCAGGTATGCCGTTTATAAAATATGTAGAAGAGAATATCTTTCATCCATGTGGAATGAAGAATTCTGGTTATTTTTCTTTAGATCAATTACCAAGGAATACGGCTTATGGTTACATAGACGACGAAGAAAATGGGATCTGGAAAACAAATGTGTACTCAATTCCTATTAAAGGTGGCTCTGATGGTGGGGCTTTTATAACTGTTGGAGATATGGGTAAATTGTGGGATAAGTTAATGTCATACAAATTGCTAAATAAAAACATGACGGAATTACTCTTAACACCACATGTTAAAGTTGAAGACAATGAGTTTTATGGTTACGGAATTTGGATTTCCAAAAGAAATGGAAGTATTTATAAATATCATGTTATGGGATACGATCCTGGTGTTAGTTTTCATTCTTCCTTCTATCCACATAACGATGTCATATTAGTAATACCGTCAAATAAAGAATCGGGACCTTACGAATTAACAAAAGCAATTGAAAAATTATTATAGAGGGACCATATATGGGGGGGAACTTAGTGAATATTAGGGGATATAATCAGCAAGATGAAAAAGGTTGGGTTCGATGTCGATTGTTATCCTTTCTTGATACAGCATATTTTGATAACGTACTACGTGAGAAGGAAACATATGAAAACCCATCTATTGAGTTAGTAGCAGTCGAAGGAAAAGAGATTATTGGTTTACTGGATATTGAATACGAACAGGATCCTAAAACCGTATGTAGTCACAATACGATTCCTAGTGGCATGATCTGGCATATTGCTGTTCACCCTGATCACCAAAGAAAAGGGGTAGCAACAGCGCTTTTATCTGAGGCAAAACAAATCCTTAAGAAACATGGAATTAAACGAATGGAAGCATGGACTAGAGATGATGATTGGGTGAATAAATGGTATGAAGCACACCATTTCAAGAAAAAGGATTCTTATTATCATGTCTTTATGGAAGGAGTAGATGAAACAAAGATCGCGCTGAAATCAGAAATAGAAGGGCTTCATCCAGTTTTGGGATTTGCCCATTATGTTGGCAGTAACATAGAGGAAGTGAAAGGGAACTTTAAACGGGTACATGAATGTAGAATGTACGAGTTAATGTTATAAACGGCTAGTAGTTATCTTATAATAAATTCAATTCAAATGTGAAAAAATCACATGTTGATTAATGAGAGGGAAGAGGAGGTTGTAATTATTATATCGTTGTAGTGAATAAGTGAATAAAAATAGTTAGTGTTTAACAAAGTTTTTAATTGTAAGGAGGTTTTGTATTATTACTATCCAGAGAAAATCATAACATTTGTATTCATTACATTATAGGTGCTATTAAAGCATTGATAGGAAGTAAATTAACAATAAAGACATTTAATAACTGTAAATATAATTCTAGAACCGTTTTGACAAATACTCAATTAATTGAGTGTGTAATAAAGATAAATGAACCAAACAGTTTAACGCAATATTAAATGTGGGCATTTAATAAAAATAAAGCCGTTATAAAACTGTTTATAATATATAAGAGTAAAAAGGATTAGCTAAATAAGAAAGAAAATCATTAAATATATACAGGTAGACTTTAGAAGAGGTATGAATTTAAACATAAACATTATTACGTAAAATATCATTTTGACGAATTAAAGTCCATAATGTAAAATAGACGTAAGGAGTTGATGTAAATTGGACCAAGAAACAAAACGTCGGTTTATGGAACGTATTGAAGAAAAATCTGCTGGCCTCCCTTGGTATGTTGTTGAATACATAGATAAACGAAAACGTATGCTGTCACCAGCATCACTACTCAATTATTGTCACGATTACATCATCTTTTTTGATTGGATTTTAGCTGAAGGCTTCTATAATGGAAATCGTAAAGACATCCCTTTACATATTCTTGAAAAGCTTACTCGGCAGCAAGTCGAGGACTTCCTCTCTTTTCTTGAATTTAAGCTACAAAATTCAGATTTAACAATTAACCGTAAATTATCAGCTTTAAAGTCCCTCTTCCACTACCTACAAAACATTGCAGAAACGCAGGAATTAGAACCTTATTTAAATCGAAATGTAATGGCTAAAATAGAGCTAAACAATGTGAAAGAAGATCAAGAAACGATTGCGAACCGTATGGAAGGCAAAATTCTCCGTGGTGATGAGTATGAGCTTTTTCGTCAATTCGTAGCTCATGATTATGGAGAAATAAATAAGGATAATAAAAAACTATTTAATTTTCATCAAAGAAATTGTGAACGGGATACGGCTATTATCTCTCTCATTCTCGGGTCCGGTTTGCGTTTATCAGAGATAGTTGGTCTAGATGTTGATGATATTGATTTTCAAAAGTTCACTGCACGAGTAATCCGTAAAGGAAATAAAGAGCAATTTGTATATTTTAGTGAGCAAGCAATGATTGATTTGCAGGAGTATATAAGAATTCGTTCCAGTCGATATGAATTAGATAAAAATTTCCGTCCACTGTTTGTTGCTGCACCGATGGGTCCTAAAGGAACAACACGGAGACTTACTGCTCGTTCGGTAGAAAAGCTTGTTGAAAAATATGCAAAAGCATTTGGTAAACCAGCTTTATCCGTTCACAAATTACGTCACTCTTTTGCAACTAGGTATCAAATGGAAAATAACGATATTCCAAAGCTGCGTCGCCAATTAGGCCATACGTCGGTCCAAACAACAATGATCTATACCCATCTAACGAATACGGAATTAAAAGATGCTGTGAAAAAAATGGATGAACGAAAGAATGATGTAGATGATGAATAATCATCTTTTGTGCTTCCCTATTCTATAATTGTCACTTAAATAAGGAGCATGGAATATTCCATGCTCCTTCAAGCCATGATTTTTAATTTTTACTGGAGGTGTGATAGAAATTACTGTTGAGTATGACCAAATTGTTGCTCAGCTTGTTGTACTAAGCGCTTCGTAATTTCTCCTCCTACAGATCCGTTAGCACGAGCTGTTGCATCTGCACCCAATTGAACTCCGAATTCCTGTGCAATCTCATACTTCATTTGATCTAGAGCTTGTTGTACTCCAGGTACTACGAGTTGATTATTGTTTGCCATTGGTAATTCCTCCTTTCAATTGTGTACTTATATAGTGTGAGGAAACAAAAAAAATATGTAGACTAAATACGATATTCTTATTGCTAAATTAATCCAATATAAACTGTTGTGGAACTAAATGAGTACCACTGCCTTCATGCATGAATAGTCTAATACCATCATAAACACATATTGGAGGTAAATCATGCTACACACTGTAAAACCAGGAGAAACATTGTACTCCATTTCTGAAGATTATCGTACTCCCCTTCCCTCAATTATTGGTGCCAATCCTAGTATTGATCCAAATATGATCATTGTTGGCCAGAAGATAAAAATCCCAGGATTTCCACTTGTTGAATCACAAGCCTATTCAATAGATGTAAATATTACAGAGAAAAATTTAACCTTAAAGCACGTTGACGTTGTACAAAAAATATATCCTGTCGCAGTAGGAAGAATGCTACACGAAACGCCAATTGGCGATTATATTATTATTAACAAAGCTCCTAATCCTGGTGGACCATATGGTACGATGTGGATGAGTTTGTCAAAAAAGCATTACGGTATACATGGTACAAATGATCCTTCTTCTATTGGTAAGAATGTTTCTAAAGGATGTATTCGAATGTATAATCATGATGTGGAAGAACTTTCAAGAATAATACCAATAGGAACCCCTGTCTACATTAGAACGTAAACGATATATTTTTGTTTACATAATATTTTTTATGTGAACTAAAAGGTATCTACTACCGTGTTAAGTGTTAAGTAACTCAGTTCGTGAGGAGAAAAATACAAATAAAACAATTTCGTTATTTATAGAAAATCGATGAGAAATTACAAGTATTTGAAGTTCGTATTGCAGGAATCCCTCCATAGCGATACAACGGCAGCAGCCTTTTCCACTAACTCCACCCGTTGGCACAATAAGCAATACAAAAATAAGCTAGGAATGATATTTACAATTACATTAATATCATTCCTAGCTAACGCTTTTGTCTAGAGTGCTTAAAATATTCTATATAACATGTTGTTCGATCATCTGACAACGAATAGTAAATAATGTATTTATCACTAATTATTTTATAACTTCCTTCCCATTCTAGTTTATTTACTGGGATACTTGTACCTAAAAGAGAAACCTTTTCTACGATATTTTTCACTAAATTTTTCTTATATTCTTTAGTCTCCTGTAGTGTGAAATGCTGACTTTGAATGTTGCGAAATCCTTTTAATGCTTGATTAGTCCATACAATATTCATCTATATTTCACCTTGTTCAATCATCTCTAATACATCTTCGGTTGAATAAACTTTACCATCTACTATATCTTTCTTTGCTTGGAGTAATTTTTGTTTTAACACTGGATCAGCATAAACATCTTCTTTTACTGTAGTTTCTGGTTTTTCGATTAAACTTAAATGATATTTTTTGCCGTCTAGCTCTATAACTGATTCTCCATCAAGAATAATACTTTTAATTAACTCTGCTTCGTATCTATCAAGTTTCCTCATATTCTTATTTAACCTCCATTTCAAAGTACTTACCCTTAATTATACAACAGTTTTAAACTACATCGATATCTAGATAAAGTCGAAACGAAAGAAAGGTAAATACTTGGTAAGTATTTATTTGTCATTAAGTAAATTACTTTCTAAAAATGATTTCCTCTATAATCCCATGACCACTCCTTTCAGATCATATCCAGTTCGGATTAGTTTAGAACAATCGCAAACATAAAAAGATCTCCTCTCCCGCAAAGGGACTATACAAATAAACTATAGAAGAATATGGATATTTTCTCGACGGACAAAAGGTCATTATGGCCGTTTGTCCCAAGGTTCAATTACACCAACAATATGAGAACATTTGTTTGAATGAATAGCTTCTATTACGCCATTGGATATTTCCTCTTGGGTTAGCCATCGGGAACGTTTGTTTTCAATACTAAACCCCAACTTTATATGATGGTAAGAACAATTGTTTGGGACTGCTACTTTATTATTCAATGCTTTTAAATCTGTACTACTACCTACAATATGATACAAATAACACTTCTTGTTTTGATTACTAGCCTCTTTCATGATAATATCTAGGGCATTTTTTGCTACTGAATGAATCCAAGTGATTATAATTTCAACTGGACCATTTTTTTGAAGAACATCTTTCACATTTTTTCTAAGCTCATCACTATTCCTATAATCTACAAATACAGGTGTGATACGCGATCCGTTATTCGAAGCTTTTATTAATTGATTCATACGAGATGAATTTCGTGCAACTATCGATACGTGATAGCCCTCTTCCACTAACGACAGTGAAACATCTGATAACATACCCGTACCTCCAACAATTAAGGCATGTTTCACCTTTTAACACATCCTTATAGCAAGAATATTAATTGTTAATTGTTACTTCAACTATATCTCCGTCCATCAAGTTATATACATCTCTTAATCGCACATCCGTCGCAACTTCAATAATTGTCCGTGGATGATCCCCTTTTCCTGAAGCGTTCTTATCCGTACGAAGAATAAATGCAGGACGATTTAATATGGTACATGGCTGAATACTTACAGAAACTGTACCACCATATTCCACTTTTTCTAGACGAATACAATTTGTAGGTAAATCATATGGTTTATCCAACTCTATGTTTAAAGTACCTGGATACAACGACATTTCAGTCTTTTTTCTATAATATTTTTGAAGTTTTTCTATCCAATAAGAGAAATTCCCGAACCCGCTAACAACCTTTCCTCGTAAAATAATCAAGGTAATCCCCCCCCCTTATAAACAATTTAACATAAGAACATAATCAGTTTTTTTAGACAAAGTTATGCTAATTTTATACTATTATGTAAGTTTATGCGCTTGCCAGGGAAATGATCAGTATTAGGAAATTATTAATGGTATTAATTAGAAGACGGGAGCTTATCACAAATAACGAGACAAAAGGTAGCAAACGGACCAAGGAATAATGATAGTAAAAACCAATTTAATCCGCTTCTGTTTTTCCCTTGAGCAATCCCAGCATTTATAAGAGATAGGGTGAACCAACCAACTCCATATGCCTCATTCATGTGCTAAAACCTCCTCTGCTTTAGTTTTTTATCCAATATGTCGAGCAATCCTTACTTCTGTCCATAAAACCGTACTCAATAAAATATCTTCTAATTGTTGCGTAGTCACTGTAAATAGATTTTAAAATCGTATTTACTTCTTTTTCTGAATACATTTTATTACTTTCGAATCTTGTTAAAATATGCTGTAACACAATAATTTTTCGCTTCTCTTTACTAGGAAAAATATGAAGAGGTCCATTTAATCCTTCCTCAAAGTACGTAGCCAAAACTTTTTCTTTTTCTTCTATTGTTGTCGCATAACGTTCGTCCACCATCGTAGCCCCCTTATGAAATGGTACAAGTTCATCCAGACTTTTTTCTTTCGAATTTTTAACTATATTCATTAACGATAAAAATATTTTTGCTTGCTTCTCCTTTTCTTTAAACTTAAATCTGTGATTTCGAATTGTTGATGTACTTCCACCCATTTGTTCTTTTACTATTTCTTTATCAGATAAGCCTTTATAAAAATATTGGAGGAGCTCTTTTTGGTTTTCTGATAGACCAGTATATTTTTTATCCATACTAATTAAATTGTGGAACATAGAATCATGAGAATCAGTTATATGTAATTGAATCGCTTTCTTTGCTTCTAATAACCTACTTTCTATTTCATATATAACGCCACTTTCGAACCTTTCGTTGCATATGAGACAAATATATTCTTCTTTCTCCTCTAAATAAATATAGCCATTCGTAAGTTCTTCAATAGATGCATTCCAAAACAGTTCATCATCACTCATTATAAACAACCCCCTATTTACGTTTGTAATTATATAAACAATTTATCATTTCGTCTACATAAATTCAATATATAAGAATGTTTAACATATTCTTTTATTACAAATTTGGAAGTGCATTAACTTTTGTAATAAATCTATTTAACCTAGTCAATCGAAGAGCTTGGTTAAATAGAGTAAGAAGGTTAATGATTTTAAGGCTATCGTTTATTATTGGGTGATTACAACAATGAAAAATGGTGTTATAATGACGAATGTTAAATAGAAAAAATCTAATCTGAAAAGAAAGTAGGTAGGAATATCATGATTTTAGCAATCGTAGTAGGAGTTCTATTATATATGGCACTTGGTATGTTATACTATTCCCCTTTACTCTTCGGGAATAAATGGGTACAAATTTTAAATATAAAACCTGAGCATCCTAATTATGGTCTCTTATCATTAGTGACTGTATTAACAACCATTTTATTGTACGGTGCAATTCAATTTTCTCAAGCTGAATCAGTATTAGATGGTATGATAGTAGGAGCAGTAATCGGGGTTATCATTGCTCTCGCCTATGCGAAAGACTTTATTTTTGGTCTTGGAACAAATAGTAAAAAGCCTTTATCTTTGTATTTCATTAGTGTAGGCTATCATTTTATAGCACTTACTATCATTGGTTCTGTCATGATGTTTATCATTTAACTAAGAGGTTGCTAACCTATTTACGAATTCTATTTGAATTTCTTTTTAATATATTTTTTATTAATAAGATAATAAAAACAAGAAAACAAGATATACCAATCATTGATATGAAGGTTGGATAAAAATCAGGAATAGCAATATAGACAATCATAGAACAAATACTGGCAGTAAGGTAAAAATAAGGGGATGATTCAGAACCGTTGTTTGCCTTTACTTTTAAGAACTGTGAAATTAGTAATAAAACGAAGTGTGATATAAATAATAAACTAAACAAAATAAACAACCTAATCGCTATTTCAATTAAAAACATAGATTTCCTCTCCTTTCTTTTCGTGTATTCAATTAATAAGGTAGACCTCCCATTCAAGTAAGCACTTTGACCATGGAGGATGAAAATACTCATCATGTTGGTTCATCCGTTACTTGCGGACGCTTTCTGCGGGCAACGCCTCAGCCTCCAAACTTCGCACTAAAGTGCCGAATTGTCGGGTCTTCACCAGTTGCTTTTCCTGCTGGAGTCACCGCATTCACACCTGAACTAACACTTATTTTCAGGGTAGAACTATGCTTTAGCTGCTCTTTTTAATTTTCTTCAAACGTTAATTTAACCATAGGTTTTCTAAAATTATGTTGTTAGAAAAAAACAATTGTCAACAGTTTCTCCTTGATCGTACATTTTAAATTTATGTTATAGCATAATTATAATATATTACTCCCTTATAATGAGTTTCTATCTTCTATTACTCTCTTCATATCATCTGATAGTTTTCCAATAACTCACTTATGGTTTCCATATTAAACTATTCCAATAGGTAATTTTTACCACTAATCATTACTCAAACCTAAAGACATTTTTTTAATAAAATAAGCGTCTTCAAGAGTTGGTTGCTGTTGTTGAAAGGAAGGGTTTGGAGGAGTTTTGGAGATGATTCGGTACTTAACATGATCCTTTTCCTTCTTTCTGTTAATAACATTCACCTGTCGTTCAAGATGCTCCCCTTCTTCATGAGTTAAGATACCTTCCCACACATAGTAGTTTGTGTCATACTTCCATTGTGTCGGATTTCCACTGTAAACAATTTCTCCATCATGTAATAGAATTAAGTTGTCACAGATGACTTCCCATTCGTTTAATTCATGGGTAACAATGACTGCTAATCGTTTTTGAGCATAATGTTGACCAATATATTTAATTACAGATTTTTTCTCTTGAATATCAAGAGCTGTTAAAGGTTCATCTAAGAAAAGGAAAAAAGGCGAACCTAGTAACGCTTGTGCAATAGCCGTTCGTTGTTTAACACCTTCGGAAAGATTCTTCAATTTTATTTTGTGCATACCTTGAAGATGAAGGCAATATAATAGTTCCTCTACTTCCCTTTTACAATCATTCTTATTAATCCCTTTTAATTCACCCATATAATAAAGAAATTTCTCCATTGTCATAACTTCATAAAGCTCTATTGCACTTGGAAGAAAACCGATTTCCCGACGTATTTGTGCTATATCAGCTGTTGTTTTTCCACCATATGTAATTTTACCTGAACTAGGTTGAGAAGCAGTAGCAAGGAGATGGAGCAAGGTGGATTTCCCAGCTCCATTCTTCCCTACAAGGAGAGTAATTCCACGTTGAATTTGAAGGTCCTGAATATTTAAAGAAAACCCTTGCTTCAATTTCGTAACACGCTGCATATGAATCATATAGCCGTCTCCTCTACCTTAATACGTTAAAATTTTTTTATCTGAGTACCCCTTCTTGTAACTAATGAATAGGAATAATATCCCTATTAGTAAAAATGAAAAGTGAATAATATAATACAAGTCAATAAAAAGCACGCTTCTTATGAACATCTGCGTTTGGACGATCATGGCAAACCAGATTCCAGAAGAAATAATTAATCCGAACAAGAACCCCTTCCAAAAGACGAGATAGGCTAGTAGCCCAATAAGGAAAATAGTAGGAGCAAGCCAACTCAATATAAAAGAAAACAACATAAACTCTTGTATGGTAAAAAATAGATACAAGGAAGCACCTAACGCTAAAACAATATTAATCATTAATATTGAAAACATACGGCAAAATAAAAGCAAAACAGGTGGAAATGGAGTTACCATTTCTACAAGTCGCATTTCTCTATTCCACGTTTTATACGTATATAAAATCCCAACAAAGATGAGTAGCGGAAACAAAACAATAAATGGTTGATCGTAATGATACGTTATTCGACTAACTGGCCTTACTAATAATGTCAGCATGCCGATAAAAACAAAGCTACTTAACCAAATTGGCCATTTTGTGGATGTGAACTGAATAACAAATTGCTTCCATAATGAAATGCTAGACATAGGATTAGTAAAAGGTTCAATTGGGACAACTGATTCATTTTCCAATTCACTTTCCTCAAGTTGTAAGAAAGAAATTAAATCCTTTGTTTCCTTAGAGGTAGCTTCCTTCACTTGATATAAAGATAGAGCATCCCTCATCTCCTCTTCAAGTAGATCAAGCTCTTCTTCACTCCAATCAGAATTTTCCTTCATAGATAGCCCCCTCCTTCCCTTTACTTAATAAGCTCTTTAGCATTTTTAACCCTTTATATAAATTCGTTTTCACTGTACTTAGTGGCATTTCTAATGCTTCCGCAATCTCCTGTAGTTTTAGCTCCTGATAAAACCGTAAGATAATAATGTGCCGTTGATCTTCAGATAGTTGTTCTAACGCTGCAATAATCTGTTTACGATCTTCTAGTTTTTCATAAATTTCTACAACAGATGAATTTGTATCCGTAAGATCTGGAATACTTTCTAAATCGTATCGTTCTGATCGATATCGACTGCTTCGCCAATAATCACGGCATAGATTTAGTGCAACTCGGTACATCCACGGCTTTATTTGTTTTGGCACTTCATCTCTTTTTACTTGCTTCATTAATCGAATAAACGTTTCTTGTGTAAAATCCTCCGCTTTCGTTGGGTCTTTTACCGTTCTTAACAAAAAACCAAGGAGAGAACTATGATAACGATGTACAAATGCTTCAAATGCTCCCATGTTTCCTTGTTTATATGATTGAATTAATTCCTCATCCGTTACCATAAGCGTTCCCCCTTCCTTCCCCTTAGTGATACTCATCATGAATAACCCATAGGGACCTTCGATTAGCCCAAAATATACTAATGGTAAATAATAATAAAAATACAACTATATGTGCAATACGGTTGACTGCAAAAGAATCATTTTGCGAAAGAAATATCGTGAATAACGCCCACTTTCCAGTAATGCTCCCTACAGAAATGACTTCAAACATCCATAAGGCAAATCCTACTCCTAATCCTCCGTACACCTTTTTCGTCAACACGAGGCCAAGTATCGTAGCCCCAGCCATGACGAAATACGTCGGAAGAGCTTGGAGAAAAAGCTGTATAGATGTAACTTCCTGATAAACAGCTTCCTTCCCTTGATAGGAATAAAGAACGGTTTCCATTCCACCAAATCTCCAACTATAAACAACAGTCCAAAAGAAATGAAGGATAAAGATCAATACGAATAATTGTACTATCTTTCTAAGCATCATGAGTGGTATCGATACTGGAAAAGTCCCATAAATCTCAGAGAAATAACCACCAAATTCTCTTTGAAAAAATACAATCGTACAAATAACTACGAGAGGAAGCATAAACATTTCATTTAAGTAAAACAAATCACGCGGTTCTGACGAAAATAGAAACGATAAGAGAAAAAGAAGATAAAAGACAACCAATACAGACAACCAGGCACCTTTCATATTTTTCCAATCTTGCAGAATGCTACTCATCCGCCATCACCTGATTCCACTCCATTTCCCATTCTTCAGGAGTGATGATCGGATAGTATTCTTCCATTCCTTTTTGCGGAATCACGTAGTTTTCGTATAACTCTACTAAAAACTCTCTCACTTTATCTATTTTTCCAGCTTCCAACGTCTCAATTAAAAGTCTACCCGCTTCTTTATTCCTACGTTCTCCTTCTTGATACTCCTCGACCTCTTCATGTGACATCCCTTCATAAAACGAATCACTAAAATAGAAATCTTCATCGTCCATATAAAAATGGTAACTAGTATTGACATGATACATCGCTTCTCTGAATTCATCATGAGTTAAATTTAATTCGTCAACTAGAAACAAATAGAATAGTCCATTTTCTAAAATGGAAGCATAAGACTCTCTACTAAACGTTGTCCCTTTAAAAGGTGCAAATTCTTTAAATAAAGAATTGTAGATGACATCCCTCATAAGACGGTAACTATGAGGATGGCTTTGGTCATCACGATAATATTGATACATCCGAAAGGCTGGTATCATATACGTTTCGTCGATATATTGTGCTTCATATTGCCAAAAACCTAAGCCGTCATTAGGAAGTATTAATACAGGCGCCTTTAATACATTATCTATGGCGAAGTAATTTTCTACGAAATTTGTTGCGATAGATATATCCTCTATAATTTGGTAGGCATCTTGTTTACTAAATGGATTGACAACTGCTGATAATTGCCCCTCTCCTTCTTTTTCTACTAAATTTCCTCCAACAAGAGTAACCCCTGGAGTATTTTTGCTGTAAAACACTTGTTCCCTTTCGTTTCTATCTACCGCTTCAATGGTTGCATACACGTTATTTGTAAAATTAGATAATGTTAACTGAAACTCAGCATACTGTGATAATGACTGTTGATATGAATAGCTAAACGTACTATTATACGGTCTTACATCATTACCAAAGTTGAGAATAAATAGCGGCATATTACCTGGGATCGGATACCAGCCTATCGCCCCGTTTAAATAAACATAATCTCCATTTACAAAGCTGAAGATGTTATCCTGTTGGTTTGTTGGAGCAGCCCACATATCTATTTTTCCTTCATATTGAAATCGAATGTTGTGTAAGGAGTTATCCGTACCAACGATCTCATCACTCATCACAGAAAGAGTAATTAAGCTTCCTTCCCTTTCATAAGAAATCTTCTCTCCGTTTATAGATACTTCTTGTAAATGGAGTAAAGGGTTAAGCCGGAAAAATAGTTCCTCTCCTTGAGGCATTCCATCTTGTGAAATTGTCAGTGTAGCTTCAACCTGTAATGTATCATCATCTTCCCTCAAAACATGAATATCATACGAATCAATTGGTATTTCCTGATAGCTTGATTCCCCACTGTTCCAATAGTTGTCATCAGGAACAAAAGCATCAGCTTCAACTACTTGATATGTACTAAATTTATCAGCCCAGTACATACCGTATGGGACAAAGAGTAAGCCTACAAGGACGATACTCATCATTCCTAGAATAATACTTCTTGTTTTATGCATTGTCGCCCGCTTTAAGTTAAGCAGCATGATCATAACAGTTAATAGCATGACTGCGAAACTTGCAACAAATAAACGGGAAGTCCATATTTCTTTCTGAAAAATGTGAATTCCCCACACTTCATTGTTCAACATCGTATCTAACGTATATTGATTTAAATGGAAGGTTGTCAAAAACGGTAAATTTAACCTTGAAATGATGAAGATGTCGATAAAATAAGTTCCGAACATCCATGCACAAAATCCAATTAAATAAACAATGCGATGACTAATCGTCACTGCTAAAAACATGGCTAATGCTAATGTAACACCATAGGACCATTGATACATAAGAATGTCATGAAAAAAATAAGCTGCATATTGTTGAAAAGATAGACCGTATACATTGGACGCGATACCTACATAAACAATACTCATCATCACTGTAAAGGTAGATAAATATAGGAACCCAGCTAAGAACTTAGTGATGATCGCCATTCCATTCGACCTTGGCCATGAATGAATCCACTCAAAGGTTGGTGATTGAATATCTCTACGAATCATCAAAATTCCTATTAACATAGCAATTCCTAATGTCATCGTATGGCCGAGTTTATGAAAATCATTGGTATTCACAATAATGTGGTCCGGCTTAAAGTAAGGTGTTTGATATAAAGTGAATCCCATCCATACAGCAAAAAGCAATGGTAAAACTAGAAAAAATTTATTTTGAAACAGGATCTTCGTCTCCAAGTTGAACTGCTTTTTCCATTTATACATTGTGCGATCCTCCAATCAACGCAATGTATCCGTCCTCTAATGAAGGTTCAACAGAAGTTGCGTCAGGAGCTGGTTTTTCATCACTGACTAGTTTCAGTTGGATGTTCGATCCACTTCGCTTGGAGGAAATAATCTTCCTTTCATCTAAACGTAGCAAGGTCTTTTCATCAGTTTCAAATAACCAGACTTTTCCTTCCGCTTGTTTACGTAAAGTATCTACATCCCCGGTTAGTTTTAATTTTCCTTTATGAAGAACAGCAAGCTGATCACAGCTCGATTCAATATCTGCAACAATATGCGTAGAAAGAATAACAATTCTATTAATACTAATCCGACTTAATAGATTTCTGAAACGGACACGTTCTTCTGGGTCTAAGCCAGCTGTCGGTTCATCGATAATTACGATGCTTGGATCCCCCATTAAAGCTTGAGCAATGCCAAGACGCTGCTTCATCCCCCCTGAAAATGTTTTTACTTTTTTATTTGCCACATCCGATAAATTTACGGATTGGAGAAGTTTGTGTATTTGATCAACTCTAGCTTCTTTTTTCTTTACCCCTTTCATTACTCCCACATAGTCTAAAAACTCTATTGCTGTTAATTGTGGATAAATTTGAAAGTATTGAGGTAAATAGCCTAATTGTTTACGAATAATATCTGGTTTTTTTGTTAGGCTATTGTCACCCACCTCCACTGTACCACTACTAGCAGGAAGTAATGTAGCCAATATTCTCATTAATGTTGTCTTTCCTGCTCCATTTGGACCAAGTAAACCAAATAATCCATTTTCAATGGTCAAATGGATATCATCAAGTACCACATTATCTCTATATTTCTTTGATAAACTATGAATCTTAATCAATTTCCTTCACCCTTAACAAAAATAGTACTTATCGATAAGTCTATATCTATAACGAGATAGGCTTTAAAAAAGTTTTATATATTTAATACTTTTTTTGGGGCGAGATTAACGGAATGTAAAAAATAACGATGATGCTATTGGTACAAGCCAAAAATATGTTGATCTTAACGTTACCTTTTTCTTTTCGTAATGGGAAGCATACCATCTAAAAAGAACCAACTACACCGCGTAGTAGGTTCCATCAGATTTAAACTTTTTCGTTTCATCTTCACTTCACGACACATGTTTGATGAACAAGAGCAATGACAGTATCAGATGCTCTAAACTTTGTATAACTAAAACTTCCTATAATTTAAGTATAACATTTCACATAACTTAATTTTTCATTTGCGCAATCATTTTCCTGAATAGCGACATAATAAAAATATCCCTATACAAGAGGACTCACTTTGTAGATATGTTAAATTGTTGCAAGTCAATAATAAGACCTACTTTCTTCATAAAATCATAGCCGATAATTCCATCAATCTCAAGACCATAATCCATTGACCCTAATTCAACCTGGAAGTTGTGAATTTCTATTTCATCGTTAATAGAGATTTAATCTATATTTTTAGTATAGACAAACTCAATTCCACCGACTCCTTGAATCGTTTGAGTTACATCGTTTGCTTCTGGTTTTACCCCTATCGCTTCGAGTTTATTGACATTAAAAATTGTTCCAGCAGATCCGGTATCAATTAAAACATTTTCTAATTTTAAGCTTTGTCCTCGAAAAGTTACATAAGCCTCTATAAATGGTAATTCTGACAATTCTTTTATCTTAGTCATATTTTTCTAATTCCTGTCCATTTCTTCTCATGTATATCTAGATCTTCTCTAGATGTATGAAAGAAGTAAAGTTCACGATTAGGCTTTTGCTTGTGTAATTCATTGTGGCGACGAAATGCCTCCATTGAGTCGTTAAAAGAATCTATTACAGCTATATCATCTACTATGCGATAATTACTATCTGAGTGAGCTTCAATTGCTTCAATTACGACCCATTTATTAGGGTATGTTTGTCGAACTTCTTCCCATAACATTTTAAACTCCTCCTTTTTGAAATAGTAATATCTTATTTTTTATTTTATCAAAAATCCTATTAATAAACTTCAAATTTCTTTGTTTAAGATAAGCTTTCCCGTTTGCGCAAAGACTATAGATTACAACCACATTCATATTCTTTATATTTATATTCTTTATTCAATCTTAACTCTTCAAAATTTCTTCTATTTGATTCATAACCGTTTACTATTGGATTGAGATCCGTTTTGCATATTCCTTTATTTGCTTATCAAACTCAGCAGTAAAATCTAAACTATATTCGTTCATACCTTCATAAATAATATTGTGTTCACACACTTCGTATGTCACTGCTATATAATATCTTGCTATTATATCAAGGGCGTTTGTTTAATAGAATAATAATAAAACAACGACTAACGGCTTCTCTTCATTGCCCTTACCCGTTGTTTCGGGTGTTTATTCTTATTTATCTTGGTTATTAAACCAAGCCTCTAGTTCTGGATCTTTATTTAGTGGTGAATTTATAGCATCATTCCCTGCTGTATTCACAACATCGTAGGTTGATTGATCATCTCCTTCTAATCGTGCTTTTACAATCATTTTATTTTTATAAGGAGTGATAATAACTTCTTCAATTACTTTCCCTTGCATCCCGTACAATTCATAAATTCTATTTGCTGTATGGCCCCCCAATTTGTCTATTATTACGTCCTTTGGATTTATTTTTTCACTATTACTTCCTAATACTTGGTGATTTTCCATTAATTCTCCCTTTGGTTGAGCTAACCAAATACGATTTAATAGTTCAATTACTTCAGAAAAGCCAATGATAAGCATCCCAATGACAAATCCATATCCCCACCACGTAAGTGTAACTGGCCATGCCATACCAAAATGGGAAGCTGCATTTCCTGAATAAATACCAATTAGAAATAAGATTACCATGAAAATAATACCGATCCATAAAATAATAGTACCAATCATATTTCGTTTAATAGCCAAAAGTATCCCCATCCTATCATTTAGAATATATTACATCCTTACCGACATAAAATATGGATTACACGCATTTCATAATAACTAAATACTATTATAAACCTTTTATACCAAAAATTGTTATCAAAATTTAATTTCAATAGCTAAAAGCAACAATCTTTTAGAAAAGAGCATTAATAAAAAAACCAAACAAGTTTTTAAATGGAAAACTACTTTGGTATAGAGCTACAATTGGTAGATCGTTTCATTACAAAATATTTTATGAATGCGATTTTCTTTTACGTATAATTGAATAGGCATACCTCGTTTAACATGCATATGGAGTGGAAAGGTAAACTCTTGTTCACTGTTCCCTGACTTCAGCAATAAAGTCGTTTTATGGGAATGGTTTCGTCCTCCAAAATCTGATAAATTAGCTCCTAAGAGTAACCCCTCACCGGCTCCCATCACATCAGTTTTAATAATAGGATAATCGTTAATAATGGCGAATATTGGTAATCCATTATCTTCTGCTAACGTTGCATCTGAAAAATAACTAATTTTTTCTTCTAAAATAACAGCATTTCTTTTGAAAAGGACTTTTTCCATATCAAGAATAAGAAAGCCTTCTACATTGTGGCTTAACTCCTCCCAATTAAATAACATTTCGATTTCATAACCGCCTCTTTCCGCAGCAGCTTTTAAAAAAATGAATCGCAAGAGAGTTTCATCATCATGTATGTCTAAGTCCTTAAAATTATCTTTTTGGAGTCTTTTAAGAATTTCATTTAACTCATCTTCTTTAACTCTCCCAAAAAAATTAGTAGCTTCAAATATTCTAGCTAAATAAGATTTCATTTGTGGCTGATCTATACCTGCTTCTTCAACAGTTAAGCTTGTTAAGGCAATGAGAAAAACATGACTTTTCCCAGGATAAGCACCAGCCACAAAACCAATATGTTGTTCTTCATATGTAACATTTAAAGGCATCTAATCCCTCCAATTCATTTTTTTATTGATTCTAACCTGCTTCATTTTCTTCTGTTATTCTAGAACAAATGTATAATCTTGCACTGACAGCACTCCTCTACATGCTTACGATTGAAAATATGAGAAGTTTCAGATATGACTTTGCGATTACATAGCATACATAACTGTTTTCTGTTTTTAGTTAACATAACATAGTTTATGTTAATTAGATGACAATTTAAACGAATGAAGAAAATATATCTTTACAAACATTCTACCAATTGCTGTATACTAAAATCTAAAAAGGCGGTGTTTTGATGAGTCTGGAGAAGGTGTTTATGGGTTCTCTCAACAAGACAATTCCATACAAACTTATGAAACAAAAGCATGATAGCGATAGCCTTGCTATCATTTTGCCTGGAGCAGGATATTCAACTCAAGGGCCATTGTTGTTTTACACAAGTGGGATTTATTATAATAAGGGTTTTGATATCCTTCAAATAAACTATTCTTTTAGTGGAAATGAGTTAGAAGCTATTAAAGATGAATATTTTATAAATGATGTTAAACAAATAATAGACTTGGTGTTAGACAATAGTGAATATAAATCTATTTCGATAATCGGAAAATCAATTGGTACCATTGCATTAGCTTCTTTAGTGAAAGAAACTTCCTACACCTACCTTATTGATAAAACAATTTGGCTAACTCCCCTTCTCCAAAGAGATGATGTATATGAAGCCATGAAGAAAAGCACAAAGAAAAGCCTTTGTATAATTGGAGACAATGATCCATGTTACGTTGATGAAAGATACAATGAACTAAAACATAACCATTTTTTCACGCTACAGCTTATTCGTAATGCTGATCATAGCTTAAGTATAATGGAGAATCCAATAGAATCTATTGAAATATTAAAAAATGTGATGATTGAGGTATCAAATTTTTAACATGAACGAATAAAACCAGTTTCTTTAACATTAACCCGTTCGGATGACGCGGAGAAAATGCAAATTAGCTCTCGAATTAACAATGAAAACAACAATATAGAAGCCGTTGATTTCACACCAGAAATCACGGCTCTTTTATTTGGTTAAAACAGCGCTTTCTCTCTTATATTAACCTTTAATACCCATTGACCAGACTCCACAGCAGTTTATCAACTTGTTTCAGTAGACCTATTGCTTAAGATTCTCACCAGTGAAATAAAATAAGCGGAGAAATTCCGATTAAATTCAAAATTGAGCTCGTTTCGGGCTTTATAAGCGGAGTTTTTCCGGCTATGCAAATCAAACTCCCCCTTTTTTCAAGTGCTTCGAGTCAATAGGCGGAATTTCTCCGACTATTTAAGCTATTTTTCATGCTATTTGCTAATTAAGGGAAATTTCTCCGCTTATTTATCAGATTGGTTGCTTAACCTGATTTCCTAATCCATAATAGAGGACCCTTATGGCCCAGGCTGATCTCTTCTCCTCATCGAATGGCTAGGTTGCCTATTGACGTATGTTTTAACACCCAAAATAACACCAATGCATAAATTTATTCACCCCATGTCATTTGTTGTGCTAAAAAGAGTCCTAAAATGCCTGTTAAAACACAAAGTATTGCCCCTAAACGTTGATATGACAACATAAAAAGGAGATGTTAATTAGCGTGCTAATTGCATCTCCAAAAGCTATTGTTTTTATCGTCTTCTCCCTCTCAACCGAACGGGTTATTATGTTTGTTTTGTACTGATATTTGTAGTGTCTATTGTAAATTCAATTTATTTGCTATCACGTTCGCTGCTCGTTTAGGATTAAATCGATAGAATAAATCCATCATTTTAGAATCTTTCCCAGGTAAAACTCTAAATTTATCCTTTTCTATTCCATTTATTATGATTTCAGCCGCTTCTCTTGGTGTTAATACTTTGTACTTTTGATTTTGTGATTCATCTGTTATTTTTAAGTTATCTACTCCTGAGTTCTCCAATATGTTTGTCCCAACCCCTCCTGGAAAAACAATAGTTACTTTTACGTTAGTATCTTTTAATTCTGAATGAAGGCCTTCAGTAAAAAGTTTTACAGCGGCTTTTGATGCACCATAAATTGATTGCCCCGGTACAGGAAGAAATCCACCCATACTTGAAACATTTGTGATGTGTGCAAAGGGTCTTTTTAATAAATATGGAAGAAAGGTTTTCGTCATGTAAAGAGTACCATAAAAGTTGATATCCATGACTAACTTAATTTTTTCATAGTCAAGGTCATTTATTTTCACAAAGGGCTGAATAATTCCAGCATTATTTATAATAGCATCCACAGCTCCATGATAAGCAATTACATCCTCAGGTAATGATTCCACGCCATGTCTATCGGTTATATCTACAACATGTGTGGAGAGCTTATCTTGATTTCCTCCTGATAGCTCCAAAGTCTCCTCTAAAGCGATCTTGTTAATATCCACTGCAGCAACACTTGCCCCACTAGAGAGTAGTGTAAGAACTAAATCCCGTCCAATACCAGCTCCTCCACCAGTGACAACAAACACTTTGTTTGATACTTTCATCAATATCCCCCCCTTTTAAAATTAAAGCGTTCTTAAAGACAGTCTGTGATTTCCTACCCCTATTAATATATTTTCCCTTTATTCCATTAAATGAATCCAACATTTAGAAAAAATGTGTCAAATTAGTATTTTATAGATAGGTGTAAAAGTTGGAAAGTTCGTCATTAAAGTTTGCTTAATGATACTTAATACAATTTTTCATTTTATAAATGAAAAAGAGTACCTGCGACCCTGGTACTCTTTTTCGTACATTATTTTTTTAGACTACACATTTCAATATTTATCATAAAGTATTAGATAATTATAAAGGGAACTAACTTACTGACTTTTCTAATGAAGATTTTTCTTTATTTTTTGTTGAAACATTCTTCTGTATATTCAATTCATTGTTGAGCTCTTTTATTAAACCATAACACATAAGTAATATGATAAACGTAAGAGGTAATGCGCTAACTATAATGGCTGTCTGTAATCCACCTAGTCCTCCTGATGCCATTAAAACTGCTGTTGATGCCACTAGTATTAATCCCCAAGTTACCTTAACTTTATTTGATGGATTTAATTTTCCTCCTGTTGTTTGCATACCTAAAACGAATGTAGCGGAGTCTGCAGATGTTACAAAGAATGTAGTGATTAGAGCTACTGTCAAAATAGAAAGTAAAATACCAAAAGGTAATTGTTGATATACATAGAATAATGCTGTTTCAAGATTTTGTGATGAAACATTTAATCCTTGTACATATTCTAAATAAATTCCTGTTCCACCAAAAACAGTGAACCACAGACCACAAACAAGTGTTGGAATAAGAAGGACAACGATTACAAATTCTCTAATTGTACGCCCCTTCGACACTCTAGCAATAAACATTCCTACAAATGGTGTCCATGAAATCCACCAAGCCCAATAAAATATAGTCCAGCCTTGAGACCATGCAGCTTCGTTTTCATCAAAAGGAGATAAACGTAATCCCATTAATGTAACATTTTGTATATAGCTTCCTAACGTTGTCGTAAACATGTTAAGTAGAAATAATGTGGGACCAAGAATTAGCATCGTAAAAAAGAGTAATGTTGCAATTGACATATTTACGTTACTCAAATATTTAATTCCTTTAGAAATACCTGTATTTGCTGAAATAATGAAAAGTACAGTAATAATCCCCATGATAATCATCTGAATCATAAAATTATTAGGTACTCCAATAAGATATTCTAATCCAGCATTAATTTGCTGAGATCCTAATCCGAGAGATGCTGCTACTCCGAATAACGTTGCAAATACTGCTACAACATCTATTGTTTTCCCAATAGGCCCTTTCACCTTTTCACCAAGTACAGGATATAGTGTTGCACTCATTAAACCTGGTGCATTGTTTCTAAATTTTTGGTATGCAAGCGCTAGTGCCACAACTGCATAAATAGCCCAAGCATGTAATCCCCAATGAAGCCATGTATACCTCATCCCTATTATGGCTGATTGTTCAGAATTTCCATCCCCAATAGGTGGAGTTGAAAAATGGGCAATTGGTTCAGATACACCATAAAACAATAGACCAATCCCCATCCCTGCTGAAAACAACATGGCAAACCAAGTTGGACGGTTGTATTCAGGTTTATCTTCAGGCTTTCCGAGCTTTATTTTTCCATACTTACTAAAGATCATAAAAACGGCAAAGAAAAGAAAAAACGTTGCCACTAATTGATAAAACCATCCAAACGACTCAAGAACAAAGCTTTGAGCAATACTCATTACAGCCCCTAATTGGTTTGGAATTATAACACCAATAAATACAAAAGTAATCGCTATTGCAATAGAAATTTTAAAAATCGACCTGTCACTTTCCAAGATATAACACTTCCTTCTTATATTTTTCACAGACTATTAAATTAAACCACAAGATAATAAATATATAAAAGACGAAATCAGTCGATTTTTCGTGATCGGAATCCGTATTCATACATTAGGGGAAGTTATCCATCTGATGACCAATAATTACATGTAAAACATATTGAATTCGACATTTTTAGTTAACATTTGGTTATATATAAATTGGATTGTATGTTTATAATAAGAAAAGCGCAAGGTGCCCCAATTCCGCCTAAGTACAACTTACGTCCTGTAGGCAACGGCGTACTATCGACATCCTAGACAACTTTCAAAGTGATATATTATATAAATTCTAACCTTTAGAAAAAAAGGATAGCCGTTTAGGCTATCCCTTTATTTGAGTAGATACTGGTTACTCTGGGGTCAAAGCGATGTTTGTCTGCTGGAAACACCTCATTTTTTCGATCGTTTTATATACCTAGAAGCGTTTGTTGCCTGCTACTTGTTCAAGCTAACCACCCCTCAAGGTCATATTACGACGATTCCCTTTCTTCCAAGTACTACTCTAGTGAAGAAGAAAGTAACCTTTCCTCTTCATGAGTTAAGATGCTCCAATGTTTGTTCCATTATGCACGAAAACGATAAACATTTAGTTCATAATTTTGCAAATGTCATTCGTAAATTCAACAGGATCTTGAATAGGTAATCCTTCAATTAGAAGGGCTTGATTAAATAAAAGGTTTGTATATAGACTTAATTTGTCTTTATCGTTCGAATAGGCCTCTTTTAATGAACGGAATACATCATGATTGATGTTCACTTCCAGTACTTTATCTGCTTTTACATTTTGGTTATTATCTGGCATTGCTTGAAGAATTTTTTCCATCTCTATGGAAACTTCTCCTTCTGTTGCTAAACAAACTGGATGATTCTTTAATCGTTTAGACACTCTTACATCCGTTACCTTACCAGAAAGAATGTTTTTCATTTCATCAAACAGTTCTTTATTTTCGTCTTGCTCTTTCTTTGTTTCTTCTTTATTCTCTTCTTCAAATCCTAAGTCCCCACTTGAAACAGATTTGAATTCTTTATCTTTATATTTCATCAACATTTTTATGGCAAATTCATCAATGTCTTCTGTGAAATATAGAATTTCATAACCTTTGTCTAATACGACTTCTGTTTGTGGAAGTTTTTCAATTCGTTCGTTAGATTCGCCAGTTGCATAATAAATGTACTTTTGGTCCTCTGGCATATTGGATACATATTCATCAAAAGTAATTAATTTCTTCTCTTTAGATGAATGGAACATAAGTAAATCCTGTAAATCCTCTTTGTTTGCTCCAAAGTCACTGTAAACTCCGTATTTTAGCTGTCTACCAAATGCGCTATAGAATTTTTCATATTTTTCACGATCATCTTTCATTAGCTTTTGTAATTCACTCTTGATTTTGTTTTTAATATTTTTGGCAATTTGCTTTAGCTGACGATCATGTTGAAGTAGCTCTCTAGATATGTTTAGGGATAAATCCTCTGAATCCACCATCCCTTTCACGAAGCTAAAGTGATCAGGAAGTAGGTCCGCGCACTTGTTCATAATAAGAACACCACTGGAATATAGCTCTAGTCCCTTTTCATATTCCTTTGAATAGTAATCAAATGGCATATTTTCAGGAATATACAAGATAGCATTGTATCTCAACATACCATCTACAGTAATGTGAATGTGCTTTAGAGGCTTGTCAAAACCGTAATGCTTTTCCTGATAAAAATTTTCATAATCCTCGTCTGTTAATTCACTTTTATTTTTTCTCCAAATAGGAACCATGCTATTAACAGTCTGTTCTTCTACTTCTTCTATGAATTCATTTTCTTCACCATCTTTTGGCTTTTGAACAGAAATATCCATTTTAATTGGGTAGCGGATGAAATCAGAATATTTTTTAATGATTTCCTTTAGTTTATATTCCTGTAGGTAATCATCATAGTTTTCGTCTTCCGTGTTTTCTTTAAGTTGTAAGGTAATTTCTGTTCCAATTGTTTCTTTATCAGTAGCTTCGATGGTGTACCCATCGGCTCCTTCTGATTGCCATTTGAAAGCCGTCTCACTACCTAAAGCTCTAGAAACAACAGTTACAACATCTGCAACCATAAAGGAAGAGTAGAATCCAACACCGAATTGACCAATAATATCATGGCCATCCTTTAATTCATTTTCGTTTTTAAATGCTAGCGATCCACTTTTTGCAATAACACCTAGATTATTTTCTAACTCCTCTTGTGTCATGCCAATTCCTGTATCAGTAATCGTTAACGTTCTGCTCTCTTTATCGGCAGATATCTTTATGTAGTAATTATCTTGATCAAACGTTAACGAATCATCTGTTAATGCCTTGTAATAAATCTTATCAATGGCATCACTTGCATTAGAGATTAACTCTCGTAAAAATATTTCCTTTTGTGTATAGATCGAGTTAATCATCATCTCTAACAATCGTTTAGACTCTGCTTGAAATTCTTTTTTTGCCATAATACTCTCTCCTTTCAAAAATAAAAATGCCAAAATTACATTACAGCATTTGTAGTATGTAGGTCGATTCAAAAATTAGCACTCTAATCAACAGAGTGCTAATACATACTATTATTTATCATATTTGTTCATAATTTGTCAATACATGAGGGGGTTCTATAGTATTTTAAAGTCCATATGTTTAAGGGTGTATTGTCTTCTTCCATGGATATCATATAAATTGAGGTTTAAAGCCTGTAGATAGATAAATAGGTAAGTTTCTTCTACTTAAAATACTCATGTAAGTGCATATACTTCAAAAGAGAAGGGATGAAATTGATGCATGGGCATTTTCTATACGGATTATGTAGTAATTGATACCCTTTTTCATAGTCTAAATTTCTATTATATAAGCGTTTAATAACTGCCATAAACTAATCCACTTACGAATATTATAGTTTTTTACAACTATTCTTTTGTAATATGGAGATTATCTCAATTCGAAACTAAAAAATGGTTTAAATGTTATTATTTATCCATTGATCAAGAACAGATGTTCTGATATAATTTATAACAAATTAATTATATAGGTATATTGGGTTAGTGTAATATAGTCAATAATTATATTAAGGAGCTGAGGAAAATGCATCGACTTTCCAATGCCATGTTAATAGAAAGCTATATAAAAGCGAAGAAATTAGAAGTAAGTGATGAATTTTTATCACTTTTAATCAAAGAAATGGAAAAAAGGAATATTCACTTTGACCATAAAGATTAAGTAAATAACTCATTATTGTTTTTTTCTCCACTAATGGCTTCTTGAAGCTCCACTTTTGAAACAGAGAATAGAAGAATAGATCCTATGACAAAAAGTATGGCACCAATGACAAATAATCCTGTGGCCGTATAAGTATACTTATGCTTATCCACATTTGACAACTGTTGTTTACTCATAGATGTCCCTCCAATTTATTTATTATTTTCTGTCCTATATCGTATGTAGCATCAAAAAAATATATTGTACTCCTATCTATAAAAGAAAATATAGTTAAAATTAAACCGCATAATTGTGACGATATTTCGAACAATCAACATGTGGGACAACCTTCTACAAAATTCTACTGCATGTTAGTTATAATATTAAGTTTAATTAAGTATCTAAATTCTTGTTCAAACCTATTAAAGGGGGAATAGGCTATGTATAATGGTTCTTTACTATTAGAAATCAAGACCAAACAAGAAGAAATGTATGAAAAAGCAATGAACTATGGATTTACAGATAGTAGAGTTGTGTCTTGCAGTCAAGATTTAGATGTTTTACTAAATAAATACCAAGGATTAGAAGAATACATAGTTTTGTTAAAACAGGTTCAGGAGCATTCTGAATTTTAATTTATATTCGTGAAATGTCATTTAATAGTTTTATCCTAATTTTCTCCTTATATGATAAAAAGAGTACCCTATTGTTAGAATACTCTAATGTAAAACTTAATTATCTCTTTAATAATAATTGAAAGCATTTTTTAAATAGACTCTTCAATTAATACAAACCAACCTTTACCTTTATATGCATTATAGCCATCAGTTAAACAATATGCGTATAATTTATTGTTTTCTATCATATATCCTCTGTTTTCTGAACCTGTTAAAACTTTTTCAACAGCTTTCAAATGACTGAGCTGTGTGTCTAGAATTCCTGTTTGGTCTTTCGAGGCGATTACATATCCATTAGAGTTAAGTACGTATAAGTTACTATTTTCATCAATTTGAACTTTATTAATAATATCGTATATAAATTCCCAGTTAAAACGCGTTGTAAATACGCCAATAATTTCACCATCGTTATTTAAAACAGGACTAGAATAGCCCATCGTGTATCCTCCAACCACAGAGGAGTGGTACATATCTGTTACATAGACATTCTTTGTTCTGATAGTTTCTTGAAACCACTGACGATCGGACATGTTTTGTCCAACTTGATCTTGGTTTTGTACTGCAACGATGATTTCACCAGATAGATCTACGACGAAAAAGTCAAAATAAACCTCGTAAATTCTATGAATGTTCTTCATAAAAGCTTTTGCTACATCTTTTGTCTCTTGAGTAGGATTCAATAAACAATCTTTTATTGCATCAAAGGTTGCCCATGCTTGTACATCACAATTTCTTTCAAATAAATTTCGATCTATTTTATCAATCGTATCAAAGGCTACGTCAACCGTTCTCATTGCTATGATTTCGTTGGCTTTACTTTGGATACTATTAATAATTGTTTCACTTTTGTTACTTGCATTTAAGCTTTGTTCTGCGAACTTTTTAATTTCAGTTGCAACAACTGAAAAACCTCTTCCAGCTTCCCCTGCTCTCGCTGCTTCAATTCCTGAATTTAGTGCTAAAATATTGGACTTAGTTGAAATTCCTTTTATTTCTTTCATCACGTCTTGCATCTTTCGATTATCCTGCTTTAACTCATTCATTAATACCGAAACATTCAAATTTTTTTCAATAATTTTTTCCACAACGTCATCTCCTTAAAAAAGTTAAGAGTGCGTGAATTGTCACTTTTAGTAATTTTTTGTTTATTCTAATAAAAATTATATCATAGATTATTTAAGCTATACTTTTAATTAATGAAAAAGCTTCTTATTATAAACTGTGTTCACAAAGTGTCCACAAAACAGGTTCTTTACAAATTTGTGAACAATAAAAAACCCTCTTCAGAATATGTGATCCTTCAAAGAGGGCTTGATAGATTTATAAATTTTCGATAAAGAGTCGTACTACATCTGCCCCACCAATTATTGTACCTAAAGTACTACCTAAGTTTGTCAAAACAACAATAAGTAGAATTCTAGTGACTTTATTGTTCCAAAATCCTTTTACATTATAAACATCATCAGACAAATTTTCGAAATCCCCAACACTTGGACGTCTCATATAAGCTTGTACAATTCCTGCGAACCATCCAGCGGCCATTAATGGATTTAAAGAGCTTAATGGTGCAACTATAAAAGCAGTAAGGACAGCAAGAGGGTGTCCAAATGCAACGGCAGCACCAATGGCTGAAAAGGAACCGTTCCATAAGATCCAACTAATAGTTTGTTGAATGCCAGCTGAAGGATTAGTATAAAATGTATAAGCAATTATACTAATAATAAGTAATGGGATTGTCCAAGCAATAATTTGCGGTACCTTTGATTTAGGTGGACGTTGTGATATTGCCTTTAAATCATGGTCTTTTTTTATTTCTTCCTTTATTCCTGGCACATGAGCAGCACCTAGAACAGCAACAACTTTTTTGCCTGGAGCTTCCTTTATTTTTTGTGATAAGTATTGATCCCGTTCATCAATTAAAGGAACCTTTAATTTTGGAAATGAGTCAGTAAAATCATCAAGTGTAGCATTAAGCATATCTTGTGATTTCATTCTTTCCAGCTCTTCTTCTGAAATGCTTTCTTTATTAAAAATGCTAGCAAAAATTTGCAATAGTAATTTTGACTTCCCCATAAAACCAACATTATGCCAAATGCGTGCAAATGTAATTTGTATATTTCGATCAGCTAAAACTAGCTCTGCTCCAATGTCATCTGCAGATTCAATTCCTTGTATCATTTCTTGACCTGGTTTTATTCCGAATTGTTTTGCTATGCGCTTTTGAAAGGAAGATACAACTAAATTCATTAAAAGTAATGTTGCTTTTTTTTCTTTAATTACTTTAAATATATCCATGTTCTTCCACTGATTACCGTCCATAATGGATTTATATCTTTGTTCATCTAATTCTATACAAACAGAATCAGGCTTTTCTGATTCAATTACTTCTTTTACTTGTTCTGCACTTCTCTTCGAAACGTGAGCAGTCCCAATAAGTATTAGTTCTTTTTCATCAATAAATATTCTCGTAATATTTTCTTCAGACATATACTTCCTCCATTTAACCAACTTCGACTTTTCCTACAATTTTAATAATACAATTAAATACTACTATAGCACAATTTTGCTTACTCTATCTTAATTTAATTGGTAAAAAGGAACGAATTTCTTTAAAGAAAAATATTTTTTTCAAAAAAAGAAGGGTATTTAAAATTTATAGCGAATTATGTAATTAAGAAAAAATATTTTTTTGATAAATAGACTTTATTCAAATGTAAATAGACCCACTAATTACTTCAGTATTTGTCAATTTGTTTTAGCTTTGCTAACAACACTAGACGACTTCACCAGTGCCTTTCAAATTAAATCTTTAATAGTGTTTTTTCAAGTTTAATTGAACAAATTAAAAGCTACACTTTAAAGAGAAATTTTATTATTTTTCCAATATTTCATGCTCTTTTAAAGCAACTATTTTTTGGAAGTATTTTTGTAAGCCCTTTCATTTAATCTTGGAACAGAAGATAGTATTTGATTATACACCACAATAGGAAGCAAAATATTCATTCGTGTATAACACTTGTACTATCTTTTAATTATAGTTTATTTGATAAAAAAGGAGGGAATAAGAAAAGTAATAAAACTAGTTGTTAAAAAATAATTAAAGGGAGTTGGTCAATATGTCGTTAGGACTATTATTAATGGTAGCACTTCTTGCAGTCGTGGCTTTAGCATCTAAAGGAGTTTTTAATAAGTTAAAAGAAAGAAAAGAGCTTGCTAAACCTACTATTAAAACTTGTAAAACCTGTAGTGACACAATCCCAATAGAGTACGATAAGTCTTTATGCCCAAACTGTAAAGCCTTCTTAACGTAGTAGCCATCATTTATATTTAAAATTAGATGAAGTTTTAAGTTGAACTATTTTTTTGAAGCATTTAGAAAACGCTTACAAAAATTCAATAAGTATACTATTTCACAAAAGAAGCATAAGGTGTATTGCCTTTTTGCTTCTTTTTTGCTTTTTTCATTATACTCCCTCACCCTTCCTTGTTCCCAAGTAAAAAAGTAAAAATTTCTGTTATCAACTGATATTATTTCCCCCCCAGGGTGCAAGTCTCCATTTGCATGGGAGGTCTACCCTGAAGATAGAAATGTTCAGTAGTGTAAGGCAGCGACCAGTGGGATCAGCGCGAGGCGAAAATCCCTGCCAGAAACAGATGAACCAACTTGATGAGTATTTTCACCCCCCATGGAGCATCTCATTTGTATGTGAGGTCTACTTTATAAAATAGTTCTAAACATTTGACTAACAATAATTAAAATCCTTATAATTTAATTATCATTTTTATAGTGATAATAGGATTATTATGGAGTGGATTTTATTTTGGACACAAAAAAAGCGTTACCCATTCTTTTTGCAGTCATGTTTTTTGTTATGGTAGGGTTTGGAATTATTATTCCAGTACTCCCTTTTTACGCGGAAGAAATGGGAGCATCTCCTTTACAATTAGGATTATTAATGGCTGTCTATTCATTTATGCAGCTCGTTTTTGCACCAATGTGGGGGCGAATTTCAGATCGAATTGGTCGTAAACCAGTAATTATGATAGGAATTTTCGGACTTGCTATTTCTTTTTTCTTTATGGCAGTTTCCACACAATTGTGGATGCTCTTTGTGGCGAGAATTGTTGGTGGATTTTTATCCTCTGCTAACATGCCTACCGTAATGGCGTATGTAGCTGATATAACTTCTGAAGATGATCGCGGAAAAGGTATGGGAATTATCGGTGCCGCTGTAGGACTAGGTTTTGTCTTTGGTCCTGCAATAGGAGGAATCTTTTCACAAATAAATTTACATATGCCCTTTTACATATCTGCAATTTCATCTTTATTAACATTTTTCTTTGTATTGTTTATGTTAGAGGAATCATTATCAGTTAAAAATAGAAGTAAAGCAGGATCCAAACGTACTCCTTTACGAAAAGCATTACATGGACCAGGATCGATTTTATTTTTTCTACAGTTATTTATTTCACTTTCATTAGCAGGATTAGAAGCAACATTTGCCTATTTTGCTGCTGAAAGAGCTGGATTAAACGCTGTTCAATTAGGATATATATTTATGATTATGGGTTTTGCTGGTGCTTTGGTACAAGGTGGTTTAGTAGGGCGATTAACAAAGAAATTAGGAGAAG
The DNA here is from genome assembly GCF_029688925.1 of Evansella sp. AB-P1. Taxonomy (GTDB): domain Bacteria; phylum Bacillota; class Bacilli; order Bacillales; family Salisediminibacteriaceae; genus Evansella. Next base: position 51,331 of record NZ_JARUKY010000011.1, on the reverse strand, counting down.
GTGTTGTGATCCAAATTGGAATAGGTATTTCTGCATTAGGCTTTGCTCTTATACTGTTCGTAGACAGTTTTATTACGGCTGCAATTTACTTAACTGTTTTTGGAATAGGAAATGGGTTTATTCGACCTAGTGTCTCTTCGTTGTTAACTAAGACTGCGAATACTGGATATGGAAGTACGACTGGCTTACTATCTTCCTTTGATTCACTAGGAAGAATTATTGGGCCTCCACTAGGAGGTTGGCTCTTCGCAATTTCAATAGGTTTACCTTATATTTCAGGAATTTTATTGTCTTTAATTGCTTTTGTATTATTCAGGATCTACTCAATACAATCTAAAAAACTTCAATTAGAATCTGCATAATTAAGTACATTAATTTCAAAAATGGCAAGCCAATGAAATATTGGCTTGCCATCACTTATTCTCCTAAATCTACATTGTGATATACTTGCTGAACGTCTTCTAGATCCTCTAGAGCATCAATTAATTTTTCAAATTGAATCTGATCATCATTAGGTAAAGCAACATCACTTTGAGCAAGCATAGATAACTCTGCTACTGTAAATTCTGTTATTCCAATACTTTTAAAGGCTTCTTGTATTTCGTGAAATTGATCTGGCTCACCGTAAACAATCACTGTATCATCTTCCTGAATAATATCACGAACGTCAACTTCTGCCTCCATTAACAGTTCTAATACTTCTTCCTCTGTCTTTCCTTCTACACCAATGACTGCGGTTGCATCAAACATGTAAGCAACAGATCCACTTACTCCCATATTTCCACCATTCTTATTAAAAGCTGCACGTACTTCTGCAGCTGTACGATTTACATTATTTGTAAGAGCATCTACAATAACCATAGAACCGTTTGGTCCAAAGCCCTCGTATCTCAATTCATCGTATTTTTCTTCTGAGCCACCTTTTGCTTTTTCGATTGCTCGATCAATAATTGCTTTCGGTACGTTATAAGTCTTTGCACGTTCAAGGACAACTTTTAAAGCTCTATTTGATTCTGGATCTGGTTCTCCCTGCTTTGCTGCAACGTAAATTTCTAATCCGAACTTGGCATAAATTCGGCTCATATTTGCATCTCTGGATGCTTTTTTCTCTTTAATATTACTCCATTTACGACCCATGTTATCCACTCTCTTTCTACTTTAAATCTACTATTATTCATACTATGTAATGGGTAATTTTTGAAGATGTTATACAGTTTTGCTTTTTTATAAATATATTCAAAAAAGAACCTATTATTTATTATACATGAATAGACTAATTAATTTGAAGTTTAATTCATTTTGATTTGTTTACGTTTATATGAACATATAAAATTATGTGTTTTTTAGAAGCTACTATATTCGTTCTTCTTGTTTAGTCCAATTAAGTGATGGAAACAATAACCAATATAAAAGTTAAGTTTATTGTTTCTATTTTACTTCCAATAGGAAAGGAGGAGTTATAAATGAAATCTGCAGATAATTATCGAAAGGAATATGATACGCTAGGAGAAATTTTAGTTCCAGTAACTGCCTATTACGGTTCTCAAACTAAACGAGCCATGGATAACTTTCAAATTAGTAGTCATAGGCTTCCACGTTCATTTATTAGGGCACAAGGAATTATTAAAGCGTCAGCAGCAGCTACAAATATGGACTTAAACCATCTCTCCATTGAACGAGGAAAAGCAATATTAAAAGCTGCAGAAGAAGTAATAGAGGGGAAATGGGATGAACATTTTGTAGTAGATGTTTATCAAGCTGGAGCAGGTACATCACAAAATATGAATGCAAATGAAATTATAGCTAATCGAGCTTCAGAAATATTAGGGATTCCAATCCAGTCAAAGGAACGTGTACATCCAAACGATCACGTAAATATGAATCAATCAACAAATGATACCTTTCCATCAGCAATCCATATTGCTGCGGTGGAAAGTGTAAAATATAAGCTCCTCCCAGCTGTATTACAACTTCAACAAGAATTACGAATAAAGGCAGAGCAATTTATGCCAGTATATAAGGCTGGACGAACACATCTTCATGATGCTGTACCTATTAGATTAGGACAAGAATTCTCTGGCTATGCAAGCACAATAAATGAATGTACAAAAAAATTGGAGGATTCATTAGAACTCCTTTATGAGATCGGTTTAGGTGGAAATGCAATTGGGACAAAGATAAACTTAAATCCATCTTATATTCCAAAGGTGACAAAGGAAATTTGTGTTCGAACAAATCTCCCTTTTCGTGAACCTCGTAATATGTTTAGCTTCATGCAAAACAGAAATGCACCTATTCATCTTATGGTAGTGTTAAAGGAATTAGCCATTCATTTAATTAAAATCACTAGTGATCTTCGCTTATTAAGCTCTGGTCCAAGAACAGGATTAGCTGAGATTACTCTCCCCCCTGTTCAACCAGGTTCTACAATCATGCCTGGAAAGGTCAATCCTGCTATTTTAGAAATGACGCACATGGTATGTTCTCAAGTAATTGGATATGAAGCTGCGCTAACTACTGCAGGTATCGGTGGGCAATTAGAGATAAATGTAATGATGCCACTAATCGCTTTTACATTACTTGAATCAATCGAAATTCTTTCAAATGCTATTTCTACGTTAGTAATAAAATGTATAAGTGGAATCGAAGCAAACGAGGAGATTTGCAGAAATTGGATGACTGCAAGCCTTGCTTTAGTTACAGCTCTAAGCCCTATTTTTGGTTATGATCTAGCAGCTCAAATTGGAAAGCAAGCGGACGAAGAAAATAAAACATTAAAACAAGTCCTTCAGGAACGAGGTTTGTATACAACAGAAGTTGAAAAAGCATTACGACCTGAAGGATTATTATAAATGAATATACTTAAATTTTTAGTAAGGAAAGGAACGAAGATAGGCCCGTTCTCTTTCCTTTTACATTATACAAATGTTTATATAGGAATGACTTTAGTCTTCAAATGGTAAATACTCACGGAAATATTCAACAGGAACGGCTAGGCCAACTCGTTGACGGGACCCTTCCACTTCAATCCTAGTAGTTGCAAAAACAACCCCTACTACATTTCCCTCTTCATTTATAACGGGACTACCGCTATTCCCTCGGTAAATGGGAGCATCGATCATAAGCATTGGTACTTCTCTTTCAGGAGTACTTCCGATGATATTACCTTTATTTGCAATGAAATTAAAGAAAAGTGGATTACCAATGACATAAATAGGCATGTTTTGTTCCCAAGTTTCATCAAATTGTAAAACTGGGTGATTCTTGTCACCTGTATCTATTTGTAAAATTGCTATATCAATTTCCTCATCACTTGAAACAATGTCAGCTCCATAGCGTTCTCCTCCTTCAAATGACACTGTTAGAGATCCAGGGTTATCCACTACGTGATGATTCGTCATTATGTAGCCATCATCTGAAATATAAAATCCTGTTCCTTTACTATCCCCTGCCCTAACAACGACCACTGATTCCTTATATAACTGGACTTGTTCATCTTGAGAAAGCTCAATTGAAATAGCTAAAAATTGAATGGAAGATAGGTTAATAATTCTTGGCCACAGGGCAAATACATTACTCAATAATGCAATCGTCAAAATAGAAGCAATGAGTACTTTTAATTTTTTTCGAGATTTCTTTTGTTCTTTTATTTCTTCCGTTTCTTCCTCCTCAGGATTAAAAAATTCTTCCATTGTATAATACTTTTCTCCATCAAAAAATAATTTCTCTTCCTTTTTGTCTGTTTTTTCTCCATCTATATTACTAGTTGTATTTTTATCTTTATCTTTATTATATTCTTTAATATGAATACCCCCTATTTCTAGATGAATCATTTTTACAATAAAGACCACATATAAAGTGTAATAGCGTATACTGTATAGTTTATCAAATGAGAAAATAATTTGATAACATAAAAATAAGATGAATGACAATAAACGATATTTTTTGTTAAAATAAAACATTGTTAGCAGGATACAGGCTGTTATCTGTCGAAAATAATTTATGGAGGTGGAATCATTGGCAGAAAAAGATGAACGATTACTAGCAATGTTAATTTATTTAATCAGTTTTTTTACCGCATTTATTGGACCACTAGTTATTTGGTTAGTGAAAAAGGATGATTCAAAATTTATTGATCACCACGGGAAAGAGTATTTTAACTTTTTAATTTCTGTTTTTGTATACACGATAGTAAGTATCATTTTGATTGTTGTTCTTGTTGGAATATTATTCGTAATTGTAGTTGGTATTGGCTCTTTTATATTTACCATAATTGCTGCAATAAAAGCCTATGAAGGAGAGTATTACAGATTCCCTTTTATTTTTCGGATATTATAATAAGAAAAGCGAAAGGCGCCCCAATTCCGCCTAAGTACAGCCCACGTTCTGTGGGAAACGGCTAAGTTATCGTCGTTGTGACTCCTAGACATCAATAGAAAAAACTTATAAATTATTACCTTTTAAAACAAGTAAAAACCCTTAGTGCAGAAAAATAAAACACTGTATTAAGGGTTTTTTCACTATAAAGTTTTCTAAGCAATCCCTTTTCTACTTTCATAAAAATATTTATGCATTTGCTCTTTTAAAACTGATTGTAGCAAGCGTTAATAAAATAACCATAAAAATAATTAGGAACATGACTTCAGCAAACATAGTTACAGGTCTGCCAAATAGCGATAAATTGAGTCCCATTGCCTCTTGAACGATTGGTGATAGTTGATCGACATCAACCATAATTTTTTTCATTAAATCTACACCATATGTAACAGGATTAATTTTCACTAAAAAGTCCATCCATACAGGCATATTATTAATTGGGAATAATGCCCCCGATAGAAAAATCATGGGCATAACAAGTACTTGAACGAGAAGCTGAAATCCTTGGGACGATGTTAAAACACTAGCAATTAATAAGCCTAAAGAAGAAAAAGCACAAGCCATTAAAAACATGACAGGAATTAATTGTAGTATGGAAATAAAATCAATTCTTACACCAATAAATGGAACTAAAACAAACATTAGTAATCCTTGCAAAAGAGCAACGGTTGATGATCCTAAAACATTTCCAATTGCAATATTAACTCTTGAAACTGGGGAAACCAAAATTTCTCTCATATATCCAAACTCTTTATCTTGAATAACAGATAAAGAAGAAAAGATTGATGTCATTAATAATGTCATAGAAACGATACCTGGAAAAATAAATTCCACATAATTAAAGTCTACCTCTCCCCCAGGTCCAGAAATAAGCGACTCCATCGTCCCTCCCATTCCACCACCGAATATAATTAAAAATAGGATCGGCATGGAGAAGGAACCTAATAATCTAGCACGATCACGAAAAAATTTAATAATGTCACGTTGCCATATAGCGATAATACCTTCCAATGTATAAGACCCTCCTACTTCATCATTTTCTTCATATTTTGTTTAAATTGATCTGATTTTGAAGCTTCTTCTTCCCTAATGTCTCTTCCTGTAAAAGTGAGAAAAACATCATTTAACGTAGGTTTTCTAATATTTAAACTAGTAATAGGAGTTTCCATATTTTTTATGAAGTCAGAAATAAATGCATCACTATTCGTTACTTTTAACCGAATGATATCTTCCTTTACAGTCACCTCTAGACTCTCTATTTTTTCTTCAATCTCCTTCAACGCAGCTACGTTATCTTTCGTGCTAATTTCGATAATATCTCCCCCTACCTGCTGTTTCAGCTTATTAGGGGTATCTATTGCAATAATTTTTCCATGGTCCATAATAGCAATACGATCACTAATTTCAGCTTCGTCTAAATAATGTGTTGTTAAAAACATCGTAATTCCTTCTTTTTCTTTTAGCTTTAAAATATATTCCCAAATATGAGATCTTGTTTGGGGATCGAGTCCTACAGTTGGTTCATCTAAAAATAATACTTTAGGATAATGAAGGAGCCCTCGTGCAATTTCTAACCTTCTCTTCATTCCACCTGAAAACGATTCAACTAACCCTTCTTTTTTTTCCACAAGATCTACGATTTCTAATACTTCTTGGATTCGTTTTTCTCTTTCTTTTCGAGGAACACGGTAGAATTTACAATGAAGCATTAAATTTTCCTTAGCTGTTAATTTTTCATCTAATGTATTTTCCTGAAAAATGATTCCTACACTTTTTCGAACATCGTCCTTCTCTTTCTGTACGTCATAACCGTTAATGAATATATTACCGCCACTTGGTTTAAGCATTGTGCAGAGCATATTGATAGTTGTACTTTTCCCAGCTCCATTTGGACCAAGAAAACCGAATATCTCTCCTTCATTTACCTCAAAAGAAATCCCCTTCACAGCTTGAAAATCCTTATAGGATTTCTGTAGATTGGTTACTTTTATCATTTTTTCACCTACTTCTCCTATTTAATAGTTATAATTTCATAACAATATGGTTATTATAGAATAACTAATAGTGTTCAGTCAATGTAGGATTTGATATAATAAGTTTAAATAAGCTGGAGGAAAAAATACGATGAATACAAACAATAAAATTGAAGACATAGCTAATTTTTATTTGACTTTTTTTCCTGTATTAAAGAAAAAAATATTGCCACCTATAGAGAATGCTCATAAAAAAGAAATCTCCCCCACTCATTTTTGGATTTTGTTATTGTTAGAGGAATGTGGGAAGCTACCAACAACAGAGATTGGGAAAAGATTGTTAATTTTAAAATCAAATTTAACCCCACTTATTAACAAACTTTTATCAAAAGGTTTCGTAAGTCGGGAAAATGCCCAACATGATCGGAGGATCATTTATATTCTTTTAACGGATGAAGGACGGGAATATATACAACAAGAAATGAATTACTTACATGGAGAGATTAAAAAGCGTTTTGTAGATTTAGATGATAAAGATATCCATAAGTTACACGAATCCATAAAAAATATGAGTGAAGTGATAGCTAAATTATAATAAGAAAAGCGCAAGGCACCCCAATTCCGCCTAAGTACAGCCTACGTCCTGTAGGCAACGGCGTAATATCGACATCCTTTCTCCTATACACCTTAAGTAGAGTGAAAATTTTCTTTCTTTTCTTTTAAATAGAGACAGGTGGCAGTTTTATTCCACTCTGTCTCTTTTTTTGACTTTATATGACTTTTTCCTCATCTAATTGAATGACTACTTCTTCCTCTAAATATGCTCCTTCTAGCTTTAATCCTGAATTCGATGAAAAATCCTTTGGCATATACCCGTTAAGTGGTAATTTGGGTTTAAATAGACCTAACTTTTCATACAATTCTGCTACTAGTTTACTGCAAGTATAGTCTGATTTTTTAGAGGAAATATGTAAAAAACGCCCTTCTAATACTTCCCATATCATTTCCCATTGATTTGGGTTAGGTATTCCGTGAACTTTGTTAATATAGTTATATAGTATTGTTTCATCAATGGATGTATCTGTTAATACAATGGAACGAACGGCATACAATGGAGGAACATAAGGTGTAAGATCCTCCCCATAGGTTTTTAATCTATCATACAACTTAACTAATTTTGGTCCAGTTTTGTTGTCGTGAAATAATTCATCTTCTAAATTCGTTAGTGCAGTTGATTCGAAGAAATAAATTTCTCCTTTTGGATCAGGTCGGACAACCATTCCTACATGAGACCAATCAGAATGTTCAAGCTTCTCTACTAACTTACTAATCTTGTATTGACCACTAAACAATATTATATCACCGGTCTTTAATTGCTCTTTTATTTCGTAATAATGCATCTTCCTCAAAACATTACCCCCTCACAGTATAGTAAAAATTCCAAATCATGATATAATTATACAAAATTATCTGAAAATAATGGGGAAATTTATCAATGAAGATAAAAAATAATAACATTTTACAAATTATAGTTATTACTGGATTCTTTTTTGTATTACAACAAGCAATTGCTAGTAATGTTAATGCTTCAAACAATGATATTATCATCTCTGATGAATTGACTAAATTAGAAGTGACAGAGTATCTTCATATATTTGTAGATGAAGATAATAGTATCCTCTATTCGGATTTGCCTCATATAGACGATCAGTTTCAGTCTCTTGTTGATCTAGATGTACATGGAACGATAGGGAATGCTACCTATTGGTTAAAATTGGATCTATTACATAATGAACAAAGTAACAAAGATATACTAATTGAAATTCAAAAACCACACCTTAGTTCCATATCTTTTTACTCGGAACAAAGCAATCAAATTGTTTTAGAAAATACAGTTGGAATGGACTATCCATTTCAAGAGAGACCCATCTCTCATCGAAACTTTACTTTTCCCATCACGTTAACTGCAGAAAGTAATCATACCTTTTATTTTCAAATTCAAACAAATAGCTTCTTCCAGTCACCAATTGTTATTTGGGACCACATTACTTTTTCTGAAGATAATTATAAAAACCAAACCTTATACGGTATTTATTACGGTGTTATGATTGCGATGGCACTATATAACTTATTTTTATTTATTGCTTTACGAGAAAAAATGTACTTGTTTTATGTTCTATTTGTATTTGGATTTACAATGATGCAGCTTGTATGGGATGGTTTTGCCTTTCAATGGATTTGGGGCGATTTTCCTTGGTGGGCTCAAAGAGCAAATTCGTTTTTTATCATTTGGACATCTTTATTTTCATTACTATTTGCAAAGTATTTTTTACATTTAAAAACTCAATCCCCTATCTTAAATAAAATTTTAACTATATTTATAAGTATTTTCTCCATTAGTTTGCTTTTACCAATTTTGTTTCCGATCGCTTTATCAACACAAATAAGTACAGTTATAGCTGCATTGAGTTTAGTAATGGTCGTTACAATTGCACTAAAAATGAGAAGTAAATCTCGAGAAGGTATCTTTTTCTTTACAGCATGGTCTGTATTATTATTTTGTGTATTCTTAAATCTTCTAGCAGCTTTCCATTTAGTTCCTTTAACCTTAGTAACCCTAGAGGCTCCTAAAATTGGTGCATTATTGGAAGTATTTATTTTGTCTCTCGGTTTAGCGGATAAAATTAAAAGGATAACAGTGGAAAAAAATCGTGAAAAAAGACTTCGTGATATTCATTCAATATTCCAAAATGAATTACAACATATTACTAGTATTCGTGAGTACAAAGGAATCGTGAATAGGGGGAGCAAAGCCTTACTGAACGTGACGAACTATAATAATGCTATCTATATAGAGAAACAGGACGAAAACTGGAATATCGTATTTGGAGAAAATCTTGTTGATAAATCTAAAAATATTCATATACCTAAACAATATTTATATAATCCAATACAAAGTGATCATTTAGACATTACTTGGCTTCAATATAACGAGAAAAAACAGTTCTTTTTAACTCTACCACTAGAATTAGAAAGTAAAGTAGGATTATTTATATTGTATAAAGATCAAAAAGAGTTAATTCCAGATGATGAATTAAAAGTAATCAAACAATTTGTTGAACAAGTGTCTGTTTGTTTAAAAACGCAAAATTCTATTGAAGAGTTAGACAAATCAGCACAGTACGACTATTTAACTGGCTTATACAACAGAAAATATTTTGAAAAATATAGTAATGAAATAATTGTTTCAATGTCCAATAAAAAGGAAGCTATTTCCCTCCTCATTATTGATATTGATCATTTTAAAGTTGTAAATGACACGTATGGTCATCAAGTTGGTGACGATGTTATTCAATACATATCACGAATTCTTAAAGATGTTTGTACAGATCTTGGAATAGTTGGAAGGTTTGGCGGCGAGGAATTTATTATGGTAATCCCACACATTTCTCTACGTTCTGTAAACCAATTATGCGATAAAATACATGATAATTTAATGGAAAGATCTTTTACTTTTAATGATGGTATGTTCATACCCGTAACTGTAAGCATTGGTGCTGTAACTTCAAAAGAATGTACCTTAGAACTTACACAGTTAATTAAAATAGCAGACGATGCATTGTATGAAGCAAAAGAAAATGGTAGGAATCAAACTGTATTTATTAACAATTGGCAAAATGCTAGTAATAACAATGATGCCGTATGATGACTTTTATATAATAAAAAGTCACAAGTAAAATGTCCAAAGCTTACACTAGCTTTGGACATTTTGAATTATTTATCGAAATCATGAAAAAAATTTTAACAAGAAAATGGTTATTTATAAACTTCATCTGCAAATTCATATCTTATTTTTTCTGAATTAATCTTATCCTTATTTACATCTTCGTTATTTTTACTTCCACTAAATTCATCTTTTTGTTCAGTATCAAGTTTCTTATTTTTTCTATTATCCATTTTGTGTGCTCTCCTAAAAATTATGATTTATATTGTTTATTATAAACTTTCTAGTAGTCCTAAATACGTTAAATGTCCATACTAATATTGGTAATATAACTTATCTCATTTAAGTAAAAACTGAATGATGGAGGGATCAACTAATGAAAAAACAAAGAACAACAGTAACAGGAACTAATATTGATGAGGTTAAAAAATTAAATAAAAATTCAGGACTAACTTATAATGAAGTAAAAATAGCATTAGCTCAAGTGAAAGGGTTTCTTAATAAAAGGAATTAAGCTTCTTTTAGGTCAACTGATACAAGTTGGTTTGTGCTGGAATTATACACAACGTTTCCGCGAATCTTAAGTTGACCTTGGAGTCCTTGTAATGTAAATTCATAGGTTTCTCTTGTTTGAGTTGGTGATACCTCTGTTTTCCCTATAGGTTGATAATTAACTACTTGGGAACTAGGATAAGCAGATTGGATAACACCAGATAAAAGTCTCCCCCATCCATTATCGTTTACGGAAGGTTGTGGACCTTGGTTTGGTGAAGGCTGAGGTACTTGATTTGTTGCAGGAATAATTTCTACATTAATTACTCCTTCGTTTAAGTTTGCACCTAACGCTTCAAAAGCATTTCGATGGAGATTGATTTTGTTTGCTGGATAATTTGTAACTTGATCCACGACAGTCACTGTAATTTCTCTTTGACCTGGAGAGGTTAGATTTCTTATTATTAGTATATCTCCACAACGATAGGGTGCATTAACACCTACTGCAACAGTCATAAATTGATTATGTGACCAAGGAATTCCGCATCTCGTTACTTGACCTCCATCAGTCCAAGAAGCTTGCCCTCTAGCTGGTTGCTGACGTACTTCACTATTGTAATGTTGAATATAATTACTATCTTCAGGATAGTTTTGAGGGGCTTTACGATCCCACTCATATTGATAATTTCCATATGGGTTTCCATATTGATAATATGGGTCATTATAATACATTTTTCCATTCCTCCTGTTATTAACCTAGGTAATATTCTTGATAACATATGCAGATGAAAGGTTGACCGGTGACATAATCAGATTTGAATATAAATACCATCCAATTTAAACAATAACTATAAGCAATTTTGTTGACAGTGCCTATTTAGTTGAATAAAATTTATAAATGTAAATAGTATGTATAGCAACTAAATGAATCGGTAAATGAGGGATACTTTTGAGACTAACTTTACAAGATTACATAAGTATAAAAATCCACCAAACTGACTTACATCTTACTGGTTATATTAAAGGGAAATTAGAAGAATTTAATTTAGCACCAGAACAAAATCTAATTATGATGCTACTTTGGGAAAAGGATGGACTAACACAAAATCAAATTTCTCAAAAATTACAAAAGGACAAAACAAATATAGCGAGAATGGCATCAAACCTCGAAGGAAAAGGGTTTATTTACAGAAGTCATTGTGACAATGATCGCCGTGCAATAAGGTTATATTTAACTCCTAATGGGAAAGCTTTAGGGGATAAGGTCATTCCTATTGCTGAAGAGTTTAATGATGTTGTTGTTAAGGGAATAACGGTAAAAGAATTAGTACAATTTGAAAAAACACTAATAAAAATTAGTAAGAATGTAGACTGTTTACTGAAGTAAATTTACTTTTTTTAGTTTCTATTACAACTTTTTACATGAATAGTTGTTACACCAACTATGAAATAGTAGGTAACATAAATAAAATAATTTAAAAATATGGAGGTTTTATGGCATGTATGATGTAGCTATTATTGGAGCTGGCCCTGCTGGTGCTAGTGCAGCATTATTTACAGCAAAAGCAGGTAAAAAAACAATGTTAATTGACAATGGTAAGAGTTTAACAAAGAAAGCTTGGATTGAAAATCACTACGGTGTTGAAGGCATTGAAGGTCCTGCTCTCGTTGATATAGGGATTAAACAAGCCACAAAACAAGGAAGTGAGTTTTTAGAAGAATCCGTTGTTAACATCTCCAAAGATGGAGATGCTTTTACAATTGAAACAGAAAATAATAAGGTCGCTGCAAAACATGTAGTTATTGCATCAGGGGTTTTGACAGATGTGGCAGATAAAGTTGGTTTAACGCTCGTACCTGGAACTGAACCTAGAATTAAAACAATCATTAAAACAGATTCAGATGGAAAAACAAATATTGATGGTATTTGGGCTGCTGGTACTGTAGCTGGTGTAAGTGTTCATACGATCATTACAGCAGGACACGGTGCGCATGTAGCAATCAACATCGTAAGTGAAATAAATGGTGAAAGATATGTAGATCACGATATTTTACAATCATAAAAAAGCAATAAACCTCTCTGTTACCATCTAACGGAGAGGTTATATTATTAAGTAATATGCCAGTTTTCTTTTCTATAATGCTTTGAACAAGTTGTATGTCTAGAATTGGTTTTTCCTTATGCTCCTTTTCTTGTTGCTGTATTAATTTGTTTTCTTCATCACGAAGCTTTGCAGCGGCCTCATAATTTTCATCATCTAATGCTTTTTCTTTTTCTTTTGTAATAGTAGAAAGACGTTTCTCTATTTCACCCTCCCCAACTACACCTATTTGTAGATTTACTTTAGAACCAGCTTCATCTAATAAATCGATTGCTTTGTCTGGTAAAAATCGATCTTGAATATATCGGTGTGATAAAGTAACACATGCTTCAATAGCCTCATCTGTATACTTTACCTCGTGATACTTCTCATATTTTTCTTGAATACCATTTAGTATATTTATTGCTTGTTCTACAGATGGTTCATTTACCATAATTGGCTGAAAACGACGTTCAAGAGCTGCATCTTTCTCAATATTACGGTATTCTCTTAACGTTGTTGCACCAACAACTTGAAGCTCTCCGCGCGCTAAAGCCGGCTTTAATATGTTCCCAGCATCCATTGATCCTTCGGCAGAACCTGCTCCAACTAAAAGATGAATTTCATCAATAAATAAAATAACATTTTTCCTTTGTTGTAATTCTTTTATCAATTGCTTCATTCTTTCCTCAAACTGGCCACGAATGCCCGTGTTTGCAACTAAGGAAGCAACATCAAGTAAATACACTTCTTTATTTAATAGCTTTGACGGAACATTCCCATTAGAAATAGCTAATGCCAAGCCTTCCACAATTGCAGTTTTCCCAACACCAGGTTCTCCAATTAAAACAGGATTGTTCTTGTTCCGTCGATTTAAAATCTCTATCGTTTTTTCTATTTCATCCTCTCGACCTCTAAGCTTATCAAAGCACGAATGACATAGATTTATTCGTTTTCTAGCTCATTACATTTAAGAGTTTGACTTTGACTATCTTTGATCTTTTTTTGACTTTCAAGTTTTTTGCATGATATTTTCAAATTATTTAACGAAAACATGGATAATTGTGGTAAAGTTAAGAAGTAGTCTTTTACAGAATTTAACTTTTCTATACTGTTATATAGGAGTGATTGTGTGTTTTTATATTATTTAATTATTCTTTTTATTGTTTGGATAGTTGGAATTCATTTTCTCTCAAAAAAATTAAAAATAAGTCGCCCATTTGGTAGATATAAACCAGTGAATAAGCTACATAGGTATTCAGAATTAGTGGTTGTTTTTATCATAATCCTTATCCCTTTTTCTTTACTCATTTTCTTTGATATATATATAAATATGTCCTATTTCCTAGTTGCAATAGGGTTGTTAATTGGTTATAACGCTTTTATGGAATGGAAATATGACAAAGAGTCAAAACGGTATATAATATCAGTATTAGAGATTTGTTTTACTTTTTTTGTTTTTATAAGCATGATGATCTATTTTAAGCCATCTGATATCGATTTGTCATACAATGGTTTAGTCTATTCTATAGATGGCGAAATGGAGGAATCTTTGGAACTTCAAGTAGTTGGTCAAATACAGCCACGCCTTTTAAATGCAAATCATTTCAGAGGAAAACTAACATTCGATAACATGGAATTTAACCTTTATACTTCTCCTAATAACAATGATAGCAAGGACAAACTATTAAACATTGTTATGCTCGAAGTAAATGGTGGAAGTAGGGGTGAGATGTGGCTAGCTGAAGATTTTCAATCAATGGCTGGAAAAATTAATCGCTTAGAGATGGTAGATATCGGTAGAAAATCAATACGGATTGCTGCTCCGTCACAAACATTAGACGAAGCAGAGGAATTATTTGATCAGTTATTCTTACAACCTTGAGTTAATATGTCATTATATTCGATTTTTATTACTATTTGCTAATATACTTTTTGAATAATAGTTCACAGTTTTTTCGTGAATATGCGCATAATCTATTTCTTTTCTTGTGCTTTCGCCAATATATCCATTTACATCTATTACAAAAATTTCATCCGACATATCAATTTTTTTAATATGTATTTTCTCAAACAATCGAATTTGCTCGTCGTTAAGTTCGATACCTTCATATTGTTCAAAGAAACCGAGACTAATAACAATATTTCCTTGTAATGTTAAATGTGCGTTAGCTTGTTCAAATTGTTCTTTGAATTTTGTAGAACCGCATAACGTTATTACATTCAATCTTTTCTTCCCCCTATAAAAATTCGATTATTTATTTTGCTATTTCTATATGATTCCTTCTTTAATTCCGTATTGTAAAAGGCTTTCGTATGGGTCCTCCCCCTGTAAGCCTAGAACTTTACAAAATGCCGGTTCTGTTTTTAATCCTTGTTTCTTTAAATCTATTACTTTATCTCTTATGCTAGGAATCCTTGTTAGAATATCATACTCTATTATCATATGCCTTTAAGCATGCTGAAGATGAACTGGTTGTCCTTGTCCAAATAATTCAAATTCAAATGATTCATACGTAAAGTTTGCTTTTACAACATTTCTTTCTCTAATTGATGTTGTTTTTACTTTGAAATTTTGCATCGTGCTATACAAGGCTATTAGTTCATCCTTAAACACATGCAGATTGTTAACTTCCATAATAATGTCTAAATCAGATCCTTCTATATGTAAATTTATCGGGATTGTTCCACAAAGAACTGGTGTGTAGGAATCTAAGTTCTTCATGATATTTAGTTTATTAATTGCATCATATGCTTCTTTTTGCTTTCATTTCCTTTTTTTAAATAATCGATTGAAAAGAACAAATGGAATCTCCTTTCAATGGAATCTTGGAGCCATGGTGCAATTAAACTGCTAAATTATCAGCAGAAAAGTATCAAGGAGATTCATTCTCCCTGATACTTTTTTAAAGATAATGTAATAGTTCTTTTTTAACGATGTCTAACTCCAGGCGTCTTGCACTTTTATATTAAGCACCTTTTTTCGTTGAGAATTGCTGAATAAAAGTAATTGCATATTGATTAAATTCGTCACTTTTCTCTAAATTACAAACATGTCCACAATTATTCAACTCCACTAATTGACTGAATCTATCCTTCGGCAAGTACTTCTTCAATACCTTAACGAATAAATGATCTTCATTTCCAGAAATATAAAGACGTGGCACTTCAAACTTCTCCATATTTTTAGAAGTGGACTGTACTTCCCTTGTAAGTTTAAACCATTTTAGGAATTCGTTTCGACACATTTTCTTCGCTTCATTTATAAACATTTCTCGACTCTGTTTGTGATTATTTTTTGGCATCATAATATGTGCAAATAATTGGTACAACCACATATATGGAAGAAACCTTTTTAATCCATGTCCCATAAATAAAAGAATTCTAGATAATAGATTAAAGCGAAGGATCATACCACCTAATACTGCTGAATATATTCTATCTTGATGGCGATTCACAAGTTGATGAATGAGTACAGACCCCAAAGAGATACCAATAAAGTGTGCTTTTTTTATTTTATTTTCATCTAAAACATTGATAACCATATCTGCGCATTTTTCTAAAGAATATTCTTCTTCCCACTCTTCCAACGTCTTGTTCGGGTAATGGCCGGGTAAATCAATGGCAATCACATTAAAGTGGCGTTTAAATTGTTTCAATTGCTTAAACCAAATTTTAGAATTACCACCAATACCATGAAGCAAGACGACCCAAGGAGCTGTTGCTGCATTTTTATTATAGTATATCTGATGATGTAATAAGTTAGGTAAAGACATGTATTCGTATTCCTTCCTTTCTCAATACAATTAACCTTTTAATTCGTTACAAGTTCTCTTCGATTACGGAAACCAGATACAATTCTTAAAAGCATATCTTTATCCATTTGAAGAAGGGATTCATTGGCAAAGGATAAAAGTTCTCTTGTATTCTCATCACGGAAAAAAATAGATCTATTTAAATATTCTTTAAAAACTACTAATTGCTGATTCACTCTTATTTCTGTCTCAGATAAAGACTGTGAAAGATCGTTGGAAACTAGATCGATATATTCGAACTCTAATCCTTCCTTGATGGAATCTATGACAAGTTCATTTGACGGTGGTGTTGGATTTACTAAGTTATAGATCGTATTTTTCTTACCGTATAATAACCCTAGTGCAAGTAGACTGCTAATATAGTCAACTGGGACTAAGTGAGAAACTTTTGTTTTGTCAACTAATAAGCGATATACCATCCCACTCGCTTCGTTTAATCTAGTAGCTCTCTTCTTTAATAGTTCCACTGCCCTTAATACACCGTATAGTCCAAACGTTGTATCCGCTTCGCCTGTAATAGAATCTCCAATGACAATTCCAGGACGCATAATTGTTACATCAAAATGGTCTTTATAAGTCATTACCACATGTTCAGCTACACATTTACTTTCTTCATAGGAGTTAACAAAAGATGTTGACTCAATTGGATATAATTCCTCATACCCTTGAGTGCTTTCTCCTAGTGTATAAGCTGTACTTACATGAATGAATTTCTGTATCCCTAACGTTTTTGACACATTAAGAAGATTCTTTGTGCCATTTACATTTATATGAAATAGCTTTTCTCTATCCTCTTCATCAAAGGATAAAAATGCGGCACTATGATAAACAGCATCGATTGTTCCTGTTAAGTCTTTTAATGTTTGTTTCGATAAACCAACATTTTCTAATGAGAGATCTCCTTCAATAATATTTAAAAACTTCAATTGTTTACTGGATAAACTTTGAAGTAATTTTTCTACTTTTTTCTGACTTCTTGCTAGTATATAGACATGATGTTGATCCTCTAGTAACTTTTTTACAAGAGTAGATCCTACAAAGCCAGTCCCACCAGTAATTAAAATATTCACTAAAACAACTCCCCCACTATTAATGATCTATATCATTATAGCATCTTTTTTATTTTATAACTTTAATTACATAGTTTTATAGGTTTATTTAATAGAAAAAACAATTAATCCGAATATTAAGATAACTCTTTGTGATTTTATGAACTATTTTAAAGGGTTGTTTTGATTTCTAATAAACATAACTTTCGGAAAATGCGAGACTCCCTTTATAACAAGGTACATGAATATCTAAGTCTAGAGCATCCAAAGTCTTTTCTATATTTACTTCTAAACCAACGGAACCCATTAACAATAGTATAACTTAAATATCATTTAGATTTTTTACAATTTTAATAAACTCATCAAACTTGTTATATTTCTTATTCATTTTTTCCCTTCAACTTTACCTCAAATTCATCTTTATTTTAGTTTATCCTTATACACGAGTTAATTTTTCATTTATGAAATTCATTCACACAAGTAGATTATTCACTTCCATAATATTATCAAAAACGCAATATCCATGTTATTGTAAAATAAAAGTAGACGAGTTGAAAAGCTAAACTTTTTTCTTTTTATAGGGGGTGTACTCTATTGAATCCAGCAGTTTTTCTTGATCGAGATGGTATTATAAATGAAGATTTTGGATATGTGTATCAATACGATGATTTTCAATGGATTCCTGGAGCCATTGATGCAATTAAACTGCTAAACAGTCTCGGATATTTAGTCATAATCATAACGAATCAAAGTGGTATAGCACGAGGTTATTATTTGGAATCTCATGTACAAGCATTGCATCAGCAAATAAATAAAGACTTACAAGCGTCGCAAGCTACAATAGATGCCTTTTATTATTGTCCCCATCATCCTGAAGCAAAGGTTAGATTCTACAGAAGAAATTGTGATTGTCGTAAACCGATGCCAGGGTTGATCTTACAAGGAATAGAACAATTTGAAATAGACAAATCAAGATCCTTTCTAATTGGTGATAAAGAATCTGATGTAGAAGCGGCAAAAAATGCTGGAATACAAGGATATCAATTTTTGGACGGAAATTTGTATTCCTTTGTTTTGAGAATTCTGGAAAAAAGAAGAACGGAACATGTTTGATAATTAGTTTATAATAAACTTCCTTCAGAAGTATAAGACCGGGACAAATATACCGGCCTATCATGTGGAGATGTTGCTAACAATTTACTATTTAATTTTTCTTCTTTTTCAAGAGAATACAAGTAAGGAAATTATTACGGCATTCTGAAGACTTAACCTATAGTAGTTTTAATAAAATCAACCAGACAAGTGTAGTTCTTGTCTGGTTGATCCCTTTTTATGCTCCACAGTTAAGTTCGAATTCTACCGTACCACCTTCAGGATTCAATTCTTCCGCCTTCGTATTTCTTTCTGCCTCTAACACAACTTTTCCTTCAGCATACATCCCATCTCCACTTATCGTAATACCCTCAATATGTTCTACATCCCTTATAGAATAGCTCTCTCCATCTCCGATAGTCTCTCCGCCGTGATCAATAAACAAAGAAACAAGGGTTACTTTTTCAAAGTCATATTCTCGCACTTCAAGATTATCGGTGCGAGGATAACCAACAATAAAGCTATCATTTTCACTAAAACCATCAATTCCTAATTCCATTTGAAAACGTTCTCCCATCTCTCTACAAGTGATTGAATCGTATTCCATTTCTTCCCCTTCCAAAATCACCTCAAAATACCCTTCACTTTCTGTATCCCCTACATTCGTTCCACTACTTGATTCTTCACGACCTTCATCATCATTACACGCTACTAAACCCAGTGTCATTATCAGACTTAGTAGCATGAACCATCGTCCTAATGACTTGTTCTGCAGTAGAATTCATCCTTTCACTTTGTTGTATTTATCCATTAGAATTTAATGGAAAATAGAAAAAAACATGCTACGCAAAGGAGCATGCATGCTTTTTTCTATAATCATGTTACAAAAAAAAGGTTAAATTCAAGTTAAACACCATGATAAAAATCTTTAGCAACTTCGTTAACAGGCTGATTTATTATTTTTCTTGTCTAATGTTCCTTAACTATACTTTGCTAACTTTCATAAGCTCTTTTTCTATCACTACGTAATCCAATCCAATGTTTTCTGCGCAACGAGTGGCGTCTTCTACTGTTTCTACGATAGGCTCTCCTCTACCGTTAAAGGAAGTGTTGATTAAGAATGGACATCCTGTTTGTGCTGTAAAGGCAGCTAATATTTTTCCAAACGGGGATGTTTCGTCTTCAATCACTTGAATTCGTGTTGTATCATCTACATGAAGGATAGCCGGATACTTTTCCTTCCAATGTTCTTTTATATGGAAAGCCGAAAGCATGTGTATACTTGCAAGGGGATCATCTGTTACACTTTCGAGATCCTTCTTAAGAATAGCGCAACCAAAGGGTCGAAAAGTTTCTCTTTCCTTCACTTCTTGATTAAGATAATCTTTCATGTTAGCATCCAGAGGGGAAGCTAGAATACTACGATTACCTAAGGCTCGTGGGCCAAACTCTGACCCACCATTGAACAATCCAACCAATTTATTTTCTACTAATAGCTTTGCAATTACTTCTCCGAAATGAATACCTAAGCTTGTTCCACTTTCCTCAATGGTATAGGATCGACCAGTACCGACATTCCATTGAAGAGTTTCTTTATTTTTATACAACACGTGCTTTGCCCAAATGGCAGCTCCTAAGGACAAACCATCATCCCCGCTAGCGTTAAAAACAGAAACATTCTGTACACCATCAAGCTTAGCTAATAGTCCGTTTGCTTTACAATTTAAAGCAACGCCTCCCCCTAGACTGATCGAACGTACACCATACTTTTCAATTAATTGTTTAACTCTGAAGGTCAAATATTCTTCAAGGGCTTTCTGGATGCTAAAAGCTAAGTCTTTTGCAGTAGCGGAATCCCATTGAATTGGCTTTGACTGTGCTTCAATAAAATGTAACCACTCCTCATTGATCTCAAAGAAATCTTCATGATAGATTAAGGGGGAAGGAATTGTGTGATTTTTAGCTCCTAAAGCCGCTAATGCCATTACCTTTCCAGCCGCGTTAGAAGAACCAAAAATCGTTTTACTAACTGCTGCATAAGCATAGCCAAGGCTGACTATATGAGAACCCCAGCTATACTTATTTTTCTCATATGTGCCCCATCGTTTCTCTAAGCACGACATTTTTTCTCCATCATACAAGTAAACGGATTCTACTTCGAATTGTTGTAGATGACTATCGGTAGGAATTATGTTTGAATCATCCTCTAAATCCTCAGGTCTGCATCCTCTACCATCAGTAATAAGAATCAATGTTGGCGTATCTTTTAATACAGTGGTTGTATTCCAAGCATGAAATTCATGATGGCGTCTAGAACTGATTACCTTTGGAAAATTTTCATAATATTTATCGTTCAACTCCGTACTATCGAACCAATTCGTTCGTATGACTAAATCGATCTCTTCTTTTTTTAGTTGGGCAGCATCTAATAAATAGTTAATGCACTCTGTAGGTTCTCCAGAATCGTGTTTTTTTCTAGTAAGACGTTCTTTTGTTATTGCGTAAAGCAATTCATTGTCTTTTAGTAAACAAGCGGAAGCATCATGACCACTGTGAGTTCCAATAATATAGGTTGGTTTATGTGTCATGACTCTTCTACCTTCCTTGGTTTCCTACGGTTGCTGCGGCAAGTCGACCAGCAAAAGCTTCGTTGGCTAATCCAGTACGTAACGCTTTTTGACAATAATACGGGTTTAAATCGTATTTTTTATACAAGTCTGCTAATTTACTATAAAAATAAATGATCTCCTCTACTGTAGGCGGGGTGTTTTTTAGGACACTCCCTTGATCAAGGTGTAAAATATTGGCTCCAGGTGTTATTCCTTTTGATGCTAAATATTCACACATCTCTAGTAATCCATCAATTGGTTCTAAACCAAAAACAAAATTACACCAAACTTTATCTCTACCAAATATTTCAACCGACTGTTCTAGTCTTTCTATAATAAAATCTCGTCCAATTTTTGCTTTACCAGGACATATTTCTTCAAAATATGGGTTCTGTGCTACCTCTAAATTAAATACAACAATATCAACGCCAGAGTCCTTCATTTTTTGTAATAGTGCAGGGTCCTTCGGTGGCATCATGACAGAAACAACACCCTCAGTAGCCTTATCTCCTACCGCTTTTTGCAATGTATTTGCAATATCACTAAAAATGTTAGCCTGTAAATCTAATTGATCGTTTGTTAAGTTACCTGAGATCAAAATTAAATGTAAATGCTCATCATAGCACGGGTCGTCCATAGCCATTTTTACAGCTTCCGTTAAATCCTCTAAATAATAGTCTCGAAATTGATCCCACTTCTCAGGTTTACGACTAATGGATAGGGAAGTAAATAAATCATCTGAATCTGACTCATGTAAAATGGTATTTACACCGCAAAACTTACATTTGTTCGAAATAGCACAATCATGCCATGGCCAAATATTTAATTCATCAAGTCCACAGGCACTGACGAGACGTTTTAATGGTGTTCCCTTTGAGGTTTTCATAGAATAGTAGCTAGGCTCTGGAACATATTCTAATGAGATATTTTCTATGATGTTATTATCGATTATAGCCACCAGTTTTTCTCCGTTATGATCAATAACAACTGCCTGTTCCTTTACATTCGGTGCAACACAGGAAGCCACTACCTCATATCCATCTAAACCACGAATAAATAACTCCTGAGGTCGACCATTTTCATAGTTTTTCGGTGCGTTATATACTAAATTCTGCCCCTTTGCATTTGATTCAATGGCATAATTTACTGCCTTATTTGTAAAAACAACACCCTTTGATAATATATGCCCTTTTACGATTGTTTCATTTATTTCCATGTGAAGTCCCCCTTAAGCTGTTTGAAATAAAACGACACTACATGTCTAAACCAATGTATATGTAAAACTGGAAAAACGATTGAATACAATAAGGCTGCTGGTACTAGTGATAATTGCTTTCTACATAATAATACAATGCTTATAACTAAAAATAGAATGGCGAAGGTAAGGCTGTTTATTCCTATAAGTGCAAAGGTAGCCCAAAAAGGAATCCAAGACAAGTGATATGACAGAGTATGGATAGAAAGGAGAAATCTCCCCTTTTTATTTTTCCTATTAGTTGAAAAAATAGAAGTAAATCCATGGGCCCAACGTTTCCGTTGCTTAAATAAGTTTTTGAGCTTTGCATTTGGTTCTTCATATCCTAAAACATGTGGATCCATATGAACAGACATGTGATTAAGTTGTACATGTAGTCCAAAGGATATATCATCTAAAAAAGTATCGAACTTATCTATTTTATTACGAAAAGAAGATGCCTTAATCATAAAGCACTGCCCTGGAACAGTAACTCCTAGTTTCATTTTCCATAATAAAGGACGAAGGACATTATGAGATAATAATTTATCTACAGCTACCATTTTACTCGTTATTCCTTTATGTTTTTGTGCCATTATTTTTCCCCAAGCAATGTCTGACCCCTTCTCCATCGTTTTCTTAATAAAACGGATCGTCTTAGGAATATCACCCTTAATATCATTATCAATAAATAAAAAATAATCTGCATCTGATTCGTCTAATAAGGATAAAATTCGTTTATATTTCGTAGTTTGTGGCATTTTGATTTGTTTAATAGGCATGTTAATATTATGCTCTTGTACTTCATCAACAAATACAGCGACCTCCAATTGTTCAAAGCTTTCATCTAATTTCCTCGTAAGCTCTGAAAAAGCTTCTGTAAAACTTTCTGAATGTATATGAAACGTTACTAAACATAGCTTACTCATGCTGACATCCATCCCAATTTAATTTATTTAAAAATGTAAATACTTCTTTATAAACCTTTTCTGGTAATAATTTTGACATACACTGGACGTGGTGTGGACAGGCTTTATCCCACAGATTACACGGACTACAGTCGAGATCAAGATAAGCATAGCTGTTATCAACATACTCCCACGGTGCATTTTCCGAAGGTGGAGTTGGTCCTAACAGCATAAAGGATGGAATCCCTTCAACTGTTGCAATATGTGTATAAGCTGAATCACATCCTATAAAAGCATGACCTTTTTGTATCACTTCGTAGGCGTGTTCGAAGCTCTTGCATTCTACAAGGGTACAATTATCGTTCGATATAGATTGAATGATTTTTTCTCCTATTTCTTTTTCAGCGGAAGAACAAACAATTTGAATATTGACACGAAAGTCTTGAATAATCGCTTGAATTAATGGTTTATAGTACTCTATTGGCCATCGTTTATAGATTCCAATTTCACTTGTGCCTGGGGCTATGATAAGTAGAGGTTTTTCTCTATCGGAAGAAAACTTCCCCATTGATCTTTCTAATTGAATAGTGGGAAAGACAGTTTTAGCCACTTCAACATGTCTCTTCATTCGATGGATCCTTTTCCACTCTCCAGTATAATGATGGTTATAAAATAAATAGGAACCATCCTTTCCGGCACCTTTTCCTGGCCCAATGCGGTTTGGAATGTTAGCCATCAATCCGAACAGTGCAGTTTGAAATATTCCGTGAAAATCAATATAATAGTCAAACTCTACTTCTTTTACAGTAGCTAATGCCCCTTCTAAAGGGGATGTATCAACTAACCTTGTATGTCCAACATGGTCTTCTGGCGCTAAAAGTCTTTGCTGGATAATGACCTCATCCAACTCATTACACAGTTTTGCTGCTTGCTCCATTTCTGGTACACAAGTAAAGGCTATATAAGCATTTGGATATGTTTTTCTAATGGCCCTTATAGTTGGAAATGTACGGATAATGTCTCCATAACTCCTTAACTGTGAAATTAGTACTTTCATTTTATCCCTCTTAAATATGGTTTAATCTCATTACATATTCGCTTTGTTACATCCATTTCTGCTCCTACACCGCTTACGTAATGAATAGGTACTTCTCCAGAAAATTGTTCAAAAATCATTTGAAAAGATTTTAATGATCTTTGTAACCCTTCTTCTGTATCGCTTTCTCTTTTAGGAAGTCTGTTTCGTTGTTCAATCCTCAACAAGGCAGTCTCAATTGGAATGTCCAGAAAGATCGTAGCTTTAGGTCGAATGAATTCCGTGCAAAGAAAATAGATTTCGTCCCAGGCTTCTTTCGGAGTATTACCTGCCCTTTCGAAAGCCTCCAAATTGTAATATAACGTTGAAAATAGACCTCTAGACATGAAAATATAATTGTACCCTTCCTCCGTAATTTGTTGCAGCTTCGTATATAAGTCTACCATTACGAATAAAGGATTTAACCACGGAACTTCCTCTTGGAGTTTTGTATAATTTTTCTGATCTTGATATAGTGTTCGTAGTACCTTTGCAACACCTGAATGATTCGGAACCTCAAGGTAGGCTGGTTTTCCATACTCCTGTTCTAATTTTTCCGTCACAAGCTTAATCTGTGTTGATTTACCAGAACCAGCTAACCCTTCAAAAGTAAAAATTGGAGGAAATTGTTCCTTATTTATCAATTTTGGAGAGGTTGATTTTTCATGTAAGGATGCACACATGGAAAGTAAGATATCCAGTTCTTTTCTATAAGCTGTCATTAGTGTCCTTCTCCTTTACTTGTGCTACAAAAATTGAATAATCTTTTTCTTGCATATGCATCTTACATATACGGAGCATAGATGGAAGTAATGAATGGTCAATCTCCTTTGAAAAACTCTCTATGGAGGGTAGTAATTGAACTACATCATTCAAATGCTTCCAAAACTTCTTTTTATAATTACTGTTCGTTTCCGAATGGGCAATTTTAAAAATCTTCTCACCGATAAGGGACTGGCGAGAAATACATGGAAGAGTGTAAATTGTTTCATTAATTGGCCAATCTTTATGTTCTACACTAGGTAATTCTTCTGTTAAAATCCATTCTGTTTTAACAAAGGATTTTTGTACAGGGAAAAAGGCAGTATAACGCATTCTCCCGCTACGATAGGATTCTTCAAAAACATGACTACAATTAGAAGAGTTCTTTATAATATCAAGGACATTTTTCTTTATATTGTCTTTATGTATTAATATATCTAAATCCGTTACTTCCCTTAAATGATCTTCTACATAAATAGATGTGGCAACTCCCCCTTTCAATGCCCACCCATCGTGTGAAAGGATAAGTGAGCTTAAAACGTGTAAGAGTGGTTCTGAGATGGTATTCAATGTAAAGTGTTGAAGTGGAAAATCATGCTTATCGTATTGACCTTGTATACAAGTTGTCATTGTCTCACCTAATTTGATTGAATTTTACACCCGCAAAAAGGGCAGATTTCACTATTATAATTTAATAAGGATAATGAAAAAATTGTCTGCTGACAGTCACTGTCATGACACGGAATAAAAAGTGGCATAACTTTCTCTAGTCCTTTTATCCACTCTTCAGTAGTTGTTCGTTTTATTGGTGAAAATACTCCATCTATAAAGGTTTGTTCCGTTAACTGCTGAAGAGGTTTAGGTAAGCTACGGTATGATAATGCCCCTTTATAGTAAAGAGGTTTCCCTATTTTTTCATGCCAGTTTACTTTATTTTTTTCGTTTTCACTAAAACTAGCTTTCTCTGTGTATGCAATAGTATAATCATTTAATTGACTTTTATTGTCATGACACATTTGAGGCAACATGACGTTTCTAAATAATATTGTCCAAAGAATAATAATTCCTAAACTATAGAGATCAGAAAATATTGTAGGATTATTTTTTAATATAATTTCAGGTGCCTTGAACCCCCAAAGTCCCTTTGGGAATGCTTTAATCAGATTTTTATAGCCTACACTATCTAAATCAATAATGTAAACTTCCAATGTGGAAAGATCAACAAGAATATTATTAAAATGAAGATCCGAATGAATGAAGCCTTCCTGATGAAGGGAATGAACCTCTCTAGCAAGATTTAAAGCAATTGTAAAAAAATCTTGCCATTTCCAACCTTGTTTAAATCGAATAGTTGCTTCGAGTGGAGAGAAAACGAGATCACCTAATGGAACTACATGTTTTGGTGCTTTTTTCATTACGATACCAAAGCACGGTTCACCATTCATTGTTTTTGCAATAGCAATTGGCCATAACAAACTTTTTCGTTGAACATTTTTAGCTAGTTTTATTAATGTTCGAATTTCTTCTTTTCGTTTATCAGAACAACTGCGATAAATTTTTACAGCAAATTGATTATCTTCACTGAAATAAATTACCCCTTCTGACCCTTCTAAATGAAATTGTCGATCACCTACAATTAAGTCTTTTGTTAGCTGATCATTATCGTTTTTTTCTAACCTTAATAAAGACATACATATCCTTTCTCTTCACTCTGTTATTCTTCTACTATACTCAATGACGAAAATTGACATATGGTTTTCCGAAAGGAACTTGCTGGATAATCACGAACACTACCTGGTTTAACTGCTTTAATTAGTGCCACAGAAAGATAGGTGAAAAACTGATGAATAGCATAGGCACCTTGTTCAATGTTTATCATTAAGGATGGAGATAAACAAAAGTCATTATCTTTGTTCATTTTATTAAAATAATTACCTATTAAAAGGATGCTAGGTGTAATATCCTTGCTGGAGGATTTCCATACCTGTTCGATATCCTTTATTATTTTTTGTGAATAAGGGGTGAATGTAAGGATGATAACGATGGGAAGCCAGTCACCTTTCCTATCACCTTTCGTCCGGCTACATATGTTTGTTTCCATGTCTTGTTTTAGATAAGTGAAAAGATTCCCTACTCCATTACTTTCTTCCAATACATCTGAATAGTATTTTAGATGATTTATCAACGTATTTTCAGAGAAGGTCAAAACATTCAGTGATACAGAATCATTTCCTTGGGTATCATCTCCCAAGCTCTGAAGAAGAGGCTGTATCTCTTTTTCTATTTCAATGGATGCTCCCTTGTTGTTAAATCCTGTTTCAATTAATAAATATACAGGTAATTTTCGATGTCCATAAATAGGTTCAACTTCCCACCTCTTATTAAACATTACTCTTCGAACCTAGGCTTTGTATGTGATTAATTAAATTAGTTGTGGAATAACCATCTATAAAGGGGATTATTTTTACCCTTTTTGAATGTTCTGCACCTACAATAGTATCCACCGTATAGTCTCCTCCTTTTACTAGGAGATCTGGTTTAACCAATTTGATTAAATTTGCTGGTGTCATATCCTCAAAAATAATCACTGCGTCAATAAAGGAGAAGGAGGCAAGCATTAATGCTCGATCCTGTTCTTTAATAATAGGACGAGATGCTCCTTTTAACACTTTTACTGATTCATCGGAATTAAGGCCAACTATTAATTTATCACCATATTTCCTAGCCTGTTCTAAATATGTAATATGACCGTGGTGGATTAAATCGAAACATCCGTTTGTAAAAACAATTTCATCTCCAGCTTCCCTCCACTGAACTAATAATTCTGTTAATTCTTCATTATCTACAATTTTTGAATGTATCTTACTTCTAAGACCCTTGTCTACGGATTGAAGATGTAGAAGTAGTTCATCCTTTATAATTGGATACGTTCCTAGTTTTTCAATTACAGTCCCAGCAGCGAGGTTTGCTAAATAAATTGCATCCTCTATTTCCAATTCATTCAATAATGCAAATGTTAGGGTAGCTACAATTGTGTCTCCTGCTCCAGATACATCGTAAACTTCTTTTTCTTCTGTTGGATAATGATCCGAATTTGTATGACTAAAGAAACTAATTCCATGCTCAGATCGCGTTACTGCAATGTTATCAATGTTGTACTTACTCTTAAGTTGGATACATACAGGTGTGATGCTTTCATGATCATTATTTATAGTTTGTCCCCAAGCATCCTCTAATTCTTTCATATTTGGTGTTATATATTTAGCGCCAGAATACTTTTTCCAATGAGGTCCTTTCGGATCAACAATTACTGGTATTCCCTGTCGATTAGACTCTTTAATAGTATAATTACAAACTCTCTCTGAACATACTGATTTTCCATAGTCAGAGATAATGACTAATTCCGTTTCTTTTAGCTGAGATATGACAGAATCTATGATTTGATCCTGCACTTCCACATTAAGTGTAGTAATTTCTTCAATATCTACTCTCACAATTTGCTGTTGATTAGCAATAATACGTTTTTTTGTCGTTGTTGGCAAGTCATGTTCAATTAAGAGATGATCAATCTCTTCATCCAAAAGAAGCTTTTCAATAGTTTTCCCATTGTCATCTTGGCCAATTAAACCTATAACTGTAACATTACAGCCCAATTTCTTTAAGTTTAAAGCCACATTTGCCGCCCCACCTAATCGATTTTCCTCTTGATTACAATTAACAATAGGAACAGGAGCTTCAGGAGAAATTCGATTAACCTGACCAATGAAATATTGATCCAACATAATATCACCAACAACCAATATACGTTTGTTGGACAAATCCTCTTCCAATATTTGTATTATTTTATTTAAATCATGCTTCATTTAAAAGCTCCTTACAAACTAATTCATAAATGAGGTGACCAATGATAATATGTGATTCTTGAATGTGTCCAATATGATTGGATGGAACAATTATGGTGTTGTCACAAAGTGGTGCAAGCCGCCCACCATTCATTCCTGTTAAACCCACTACTTTAGCTCCCAATTCTCTTGCCATTTTAACCCCATTCACAATATTTAAGCTATCACCTGATGTAGATAAAGCAATAACAAGGTCATTTCTATTTACATGTGCTTCAATCTGAATTGCAAATACATCTTCAAATGAATAGTCATTACTTATGGCAGTAATAACAGAGGTATCTGAAGTCAATGCAACTGCAGATAAAGGTTTTTTTGAAAGGTGCTTGCCAGAAAACTCAGCAGCTAAATGTTGACTATCTGCAGCGCTTCCTCCATTACCTATAAAATAAATGCGATTATTGTTGTAAATAGTATGTAAAAATAATGATACAATACCTTGTATTTCCTTTTCATTATAATCTCTTATTTGCTCTAATACTTTTATATGATCATTTATATACGATTCTATCACGTAAAAACTCCTATCCACTATTTAGTTTTCGTAGATTTCTACAAATTCTCCATCAATTTCCCCACTACAAAAGAATTGTCACACATATCTAGCAGTATTTACTCATTTTCTAGTAAAATAGAAAATGAATAAATATATTTTACTATAGTATAATAAAAAACTTTTATTCCTACCATATTTACATTAAAATACTTTATAGTGTATTAAGATTGGAAATGTATTTGAGGGAGTTTTACATGTATATGAAAAAGATACTTATTACAGGTGGAGCTGGTTTTCTTGGTAGTCACCTTTGTCGTTATTTAATAAATGTGGGACATCAGATTTTTTGTCTAGATAATTTTTCTACTGGGAGTTATAACAATATTAAAAACTTATTAAATCATCCACGATTTTCTCTTGTCAAACATGATATAACAAAGGAATTTCATATCGATGATCCTATTGATGAAATATACAATCTTGCTAGTCCTGCTAGTCCCATTCAATATCAAATTGACCCTGTTAAAACGTTACAAACAAATGTTATTGGAATGAATCACGTTCTTGAACTTGCGAAGAAGAAAAAAGCAAGAATTTTACAGGCTTCTACTTCAGAGGTTTATGGGGATCCAATGATACATCCGCAACTAGAAGATTATTGGGGAAATGTAAATCCGATTGGAATTAGAAGCTGCTATGACGAGGGGAAGCGATGTGCTGAAACCTTATGTTTTGATTATTATCGTCAGTACAATGTAGAGATTCGTGTTGTAAGAATTTTCAATACGTATGGACCATTTATGAGTCCGAATGATGGTCGAGTTATTAGCAACTTTATTGTTCAAGCCCTTTCAGGAAAGCCCATTACAATATATGGCGATGGATTACAAACACGATCCTTTTGTTATGTAGATGACATGATTTTAGGTATGGTTGCTATGATGGAAAAGAATGAACTGGTTGGTCCAGTGAATATAGGTAACCCTACTGAAAATACAATTACTGAGATTGCAGAAACTATTGTAAGCTTAACGGATTCTTCATCCGGAATCATATACGAAAAGCTACCAGAAGATGATCCAAAAAAAAGAATGCCAGACATTAGTTTGGCAAGGATGAATCTAGATTGGTATCCTAAGATATCTCTTCAGGATGGTTTAAATAAGACGATAGCCTATTTTAAACATGAGGATGAAAAGAAAAATAATGCAGTATAGAAAAAAGGTGTCTCTAAAATTTAGGGACACCTCTCTTTTTTATTCAAAGCTTTCTATTGTTATAAAGCATATCTAAACTCCTTTTTTACTTAAGGTAAAGGAGTTAAATTGGCATCTTCCTTTTATGATCTCACTACAACGTCAGATTTAATTGATATCGATAAAAGAGCCTCCTAAAAACAACAATGTATAGCCTAATTTCTAATAAACAAAACAACAAAAGCCCTACCTCTCTTTTATTCTTACGGTTCCAATGACCGATCCAGTGAGAATTGAATTAATATATTAGGAATGGAAAAGAATGATGAGTAAAATACGAAGAAATATGAGGAGTACTTGAAGGGTTAAAACTTTACTTCCTTATATAAAAAACGAAGATTACTAATATTAAAAATACGTCAACTATAACTCGACGACTACAACTTTTCATTAACATCATTAGTTTTTATTTTATGAAATTATACAAATACATAACATAATGGATATGCCTTTGACTAAAATAAAAAAATTCACATATTAAAAGGAGTAACCAATGTCATACTGATAACCCTTTTTAACATGTGAATTATAGTTTAGTTTAACTTTGATTAAGTAAATATACCATGATAATCACCAGAAGTCAATAATAGCATTCAAACTTCCTTAAAATTAGCTGATGTCAAAATTAAGTGTTAGTTCAGCGGTGAATGCGGTGACTCCAATGACGAGCATCTTCATCACAAATAAACTCTTTGTTGTCTCGACGCATATAACATCAGAGCACACTTGCAGAGGCAGAGACAGGACAATGTACTTTAGCAGTATACAAAATGTATAGTGTGGAGGCTGAGGCATTGCCCGGAGCTAGGATGGCGACATTACGCCGTTGCCTACAGGACGTAGGCCGTACTTAGGCGTAATTGGAGGATGGCAGGATTACGCCGTTGCCCACAGGTCGTGGGCTGACCTTAGGCGTAATAGATTCGTCAGTAACGGATGAACCTTCAGATGAGTATTTTCATCCCCCATGGTGCAAATCTCCACTTGCATGGGCGGTCTACCCTGAAAATTGCTAAGCAAAATAAATAAACAAACCAATCAGTCCCCCCTCTCCCCTCAATTGTTCATTTGAGTTCTACATTAGCAAGTTTCTTCCCCGAAATATTTTACCAATATAATGAAAATTCTTGTTGAATTATTACAAATCATTGTGTTAGTGTGTATATAGATATAAACACCATAACAGTAAATGATTCACCTAACGTTCAAGTGGTAGGAATTATTTTGTTTTAAAACTGATGTGAACAGTAATAACAAAGGAGGAAATGAATGAATTGGAATCAATGTAGACGTCTTATTATTTTTGAATTTAAAAATACACCTGTAATTTATTATTTGTTTAACATTGCGATTGCTCTCTTAATTGCTATGTTGTTTGCGGACATCCTACCAGGATATTTAATAGAAGATCCACGAGGTATGGGAATTGATTTTATATTTTTAGTTGGCCTTTGTACCTCATGTTTTTTATTTCGTTTCTATTCATTTTCAGTTAGACAACTAAAAGGAAACCTTTATATAGCGCCAATTCAACTTATAATTAGACAGTTTCCTATACAACACATAACTTTGGTTATCAGTAGATTGACTACAAGTATTCTATATGGAGTACTTTCAAGCATCGTTTTCCTTGTTCTTTTAGGTAATGTTCTTCCATCTGATATTGCCGATAGATTTTTTCCAAACTTTTTCTCTTTCTCTATCGTTTGGGTATGTTTCGCAATATTTCTTTCTGCTTTTGTAACAGCTTCAGAGACAGGTTCCCATATGTCTAAAACAATGTATTATTTAGGTATGATCTTTTTTATCATTCTTTTATTTTTTAGTAGCCTTGTTTTTCGATTAATCACTGGTGATTTTATTTTTCCATTCATCCTTAATGGTGTAATAAACTATCCTATACTTTTTCCGATTATGATAATTATACTCACAATAATCTCTGTAATATTAACAGGGAGATACATTCTTCAACAACATAAAAAGGCAGATTATCATGCATAGAAAGAAGGTGCAACTGTGAATGTATCAAAATTAAACTTAGATTTAAATAGAAAAAATTGCTTTTGGACTTATTGGGAGATGAGGAATGATGTCAATGTAAAAGCAGGTGGATACTCATGTCTGATTTACTTCCAATAGAAATTGACGAAAATAGTCGTGTTCCTATTTATGATCAAATTGAATCACAAGTGAAAACACTAATTATTAGTGGTATATTACCAGCTGGGAACCCGCTTCCATCCATTCGTAAATTAGCTACCTCTTTGTCATGTAGTGTAATTACAACACGTCGGGCCTATCAAAATCTTGAACATCAAGGATATATAAATACACTTCAAGGAAAAGGAACATACGTTGCTGAGATAAATATGAATAAACAACATGAACAGAAGGAAAAAGCTGTTATTGACGCATTATCAAGGGCTGCTAATTTAGGGAAAAGTTATCAATACTCAGATGAAGAGCTTGTGCAGTTATTTTCAACTATTTTGAAGGAGGGAAAATGAAAGTGATTTCTTTGCAAGGCATAGAAAAGAGAATGGATAAACAAGTTCATATAGGACCTCTAACATTTCAAATAGATCCCGGTACGATTACTGCATTAGTTGGAAATAACGGAGCAGGGAAAAGTACTCTCATTCGTATTCTTACTGGAAAGGTCTTTCCTGATAAGGGTGTGATTCATAGATTCGATCAACTATATTCAGAAAATGAATGGAAGAAGGATATTGGCTATGTGCCTCAAACTGCAATTGGCTATGAACAATTTAGTCTAAAACAATTAGGAGAACTCTATCAAATAGGGTATAAAAATTGGAGTAAAGATACTTTTAATCGATTAATAGAAGCATTTAACCTGCCAAAAAACAAGAAATTTGAAACACTTTCTGTTGGAATGCAAAAGAAAGGACTTATACTTTTGGCATTGTCTCATTCTACAAAGCTACTTATATTAGATGAACCATTATCAGGAGTCGATTTAGAAAGTCAGGAACTAATCACCAAAGAACTAGTATCCTATATGGATGAAGACCCAAATAGATCTATTCTCTTTGCAACACATATACCTGAAGAAGTAAAACAATTAGCTGATTATATTGTTTGTATGAAAAGAGGTACCGTAACTGGACAATATGAAAAAGATCATCTCATACAAAAATTTAAAAGATTATGGATTTCAGGTTCTGAAGAAAAAATACGAAACCTTCCTGGTGTAATAAACGTAAACATCAATGGAGGTTATTGGGAAGTTATGACAGAGCAAATAGAACTAACAGAAGTAGCATTAAGAAAGGAGAACCTTCATGTAATATCAGAACAAACCATTAGTATTACAGAAGTTCTTCGAATACTAGTTTAAGACGGTAATACTTAACAGGAATGTGTAAGTAGTGTAATTTCTACTACACTATCTCCGTTAATATATATATTTTTTAAGAGAAAGGGGAAATTTATATGACACTTATATTAAATGACATTAGAAAAAATTTTAATGATCACGTTGCAGTAGATGGTATATCTCTTAAAGTTGAAAAAGGTGAAATGTTTGGAATGCTAGGTGCAAACGGTGCAGGGAAAACCACTTCGTTTCGAATGATATTAGGATTATTAGATCCTACTAGAGGTTCAGTTACTTGGGATGGAGAAAGATTATCTTATCGACGAACGAAGCTCATTGGCTACCTTCCGGAAGAACGAGGACTATTTCCAAAATTAACGGTGAAGGAACAGCTGATTTATTTAATGAAGCTAAAAGGAATGAAAAATCAAGAGATTATAAAGGAAATAAAGCATTGGCTTGATCGCTTTCAAGTACCAGAATATGAAAATAAGAAAATAGAAGAACTATCTAAAGGAAATCAACAAAAGATTCAATTTATGGCCGCTGTATTACATAAGCCAGAGATTTTGATTTTAGATGAACCATTTAGTGGGCTTGACCCCGTAAATTCCGATATGTTAAAAGAAGCCGTCCTCGATCTTCAAGACTCAGGAACGACTATTGTATTTTCTAGTCATCAAATGAAAAATGTGGAAGAGCTATGTGAGGATATTATAATGCTTAAACGTGGAAAATCAGTCCTTCAAGGTAACCTAAGAGAAATTAAGCGTTCCTATGGGATGAAAAGCATCAGTATCTCTGCAGATTATGATTTGAATTTCTTAGAATCTATTAATGGCGTTTTACAAATTAATAGATCAAAAGACGGTGCAGTTATTAAGGTAGAAAATGAAAGAGTGGCAGAAGATATTTTCTATGCAATAAGTGACAAAGGCTTTGTTCGCAAATTTGAAGTGGAAGAACCTTCTTTACATGATATTTTCATAGATAGAGCTGGAGGGGAAGAAAATGAATAATTTTTGGATAACCGTTAGTCATACTGCTGGAAGAAGAATTAAATCAAAAGCATTTGTTATTTCAACCATTTTTATGGTTGTGCTCATCCTTGGCTTAACAAATATTACAAACATAATAGATTTATTTTCAAGTGATGAATCAGAAGATATTACTAGCGTTGCTGTTGTAGATGAAACGTTAACAGATAATTTTTTCGGCGAAACCCTTGCTTCCTATGATGACGGGCTATTTAATTACGTAAATTTTACTGGTGAACTAGATGATGCTATTGAAGATGCTGGGAATAATGGACATGATTTTGTCCTTTACTTAACTGGAGATATTTCAACAATTGAAGCTGAGTTCTATAGTGATGGTAATGATTTTATGATGTCGAATGAAGTGAATCAAGATGTACAACGAATGAAAGAAGCCCTTGCTACTAATGAGCTAGGTTTAAATGAAGAAGAATTATCTATTATTTATTCTCCTATTACATTTAACGAACAACCACTTCGGGAAGGTGGAGAAGTTCAAACGATGGAAACCCATATGCAAGCATATTGGATGGTGTATTTCCTCGTTTTTGCCATATACATGATTGTTCTAACATTTGGATCTATGATTGCAACAGAAGTAGCAACAGAAAAATCCTCTAGGGTTATGGAATTAATTGTTTCGAGTATTAATCCTGTTACGCAAATGCTTGGAAAAATTGTTGGAATTGGTGTAGCAGGTCTACTAAATTTATTAGCTATTGCTGCCGCTGCCATTATTGGTTCGTATTTAAGTGGTGAAGAATTTATAAAAATGATTTTTACTGAAGTAATTGATGTATGGTTAATCGTATTGGCACTAGTACTAATTTTACTTGGATATTTCTTATATGGTGGAATTGCCGCAATGCTAGGTGCACTCGTAAGCCGCGCTGAAGAAGTGAATCAGGCATTACAGCCATTAGTATTCTTAGCGATGATTGGATTATTTGTATCAATTTTTGGATTAAATACTCCGGACGCTACATTCATTCAGGTTTTATCATATGTGCCATTCTTTACACCACAGCTTTTGTTTTTACGAATAGGAATGAGTGCTGTCCCAATGTGGGAGGTTACATTAATACTTGGGATCCTCGTATTAAGTGCAATAATCTTTAATATAATAGCTGCTCGAATTTATAAAGGCGGCGTTCTCATGTACGGTAAATTCTCTTTTAAAGATGGATTAAAGCAAGCATTTACAATTGGGAAAAAAGAAAAGTAAGATAAAAGAAGAGCTTCGTTCACAAATGAACGAAGCTCTTCTATATATTTATGATTTTTCAGATGAAAAGCTTTCTTCTACTGATTGAACAATGACAAAACCTTCACCAGAAAACTCCATTTGAAAGGATTCACCACTACCACGACCTAAGAAGGTTCGGTAATTTATATCCGTTTTTATTTCAGGTTTTAAATGACCAGACCAAGCAACTGTTGCTTGAGGATCTGTCATGACTGGAATGCCAGGACGTACAAGTATAGTTAAAGGTTCATAGTGTGAAGTAATGGCAACTAAACCTCTACCCTTTAAGTGAATATTAAATAATCCACCTGACATCATACCTGCAACTTTTTTCATAAATTTAATATCCCATTGAATTCCTGGTTCGAAAGCCAGTAGGTCGTTTCCATTTACTGTAATCTCATCATTAAATAATTCAAGAATAGTTATTTT
This sequence comes from Evansella sp. AB-P1, assembly GCF_029688925.1. Lineage (GTDB taxonomy): Bacteria > Bacillota > Bacilli > Bacillales > Salisediminibacteriaceae > Evansella. Next base: position 14,431 of record NZ_JARUKY010000011.1, on the reverse strand, counting down.
TTTTCCTTGATCAGCTAAGTATAATTGACCATTTCCATGTGCTTTCATCAATGAAGTACCTTCACTAGTAAAGGCTTTCTTCAACATTCTACCTACACCATGCTCTAATAGTCTTTCCCGTTCAAACTTTATATTGCCATTATAAGAAACCATGGATCCCATTTTTGCCCAAACCATATCGTTCAGGTTTACTTCAAGTATTCGAGGCGTTTCTAATTCAAAAAAATCATTTCCGTGCTCATCTTCTTTAGTTTGCTTAATAAATTCGTCAATGGAATATTTGCTCATTCACTTTTCCCCTTCCTTCTATGGTACATTTAATTATACGATAATAGAAGGTTGAAAGTTTCACGTTAAATCGTTGTTATTGTAAGATTTGTGGATATCAATTTCACCTTAGAACGATACAGTTCTTTGAAGGGTCTTCTGTCATAAAGATATCCCCTTTTTGTGTAACAGTTGCTCCAATTTTCTTTAAGCTGTGCACCGTATTTTGACGGCTTTCTTCATCAGGAAATTCTAGTGTGAATAATTGAAGTCCTACACTGTTTTTTTCTGGAACTGGTGCCCCAATACCATTCCACACATTTAAACCGATGTGATGGTGATAACCACCTGTTGATATAAAAAGAGCACCAGGATAACGAGTAACCACATCAAATCCTAACCCTTTTGTATAAAACTTTTCCGTTTTTTCTAACTCAGAAACGTGTAGATGTATATGTCCTATCATAGAATCCTTCGGTAATCCGTTCCATTCTTCATCACTTTCCGCAAGAAGACTTTGACCATCAAGGGGTTCTGTAGCCATTGATACGGTCCCATCTGACCAACTCCATTCTGATGAAGGTCGATCTCTATATACCTCAATACCATTACCATCAGGATCAGAAATATAAAGTGCTTCACTAACAAAATGATCAGATGCTCCCATTTCATATCCGCTACGTACTACGTGATTAAAAAAAGAGGACAAATCCACACGACTTGGAAGTAGAATAGCAAAGTGGTATAAACCCGTCGTTCGAGTTTGTTTTCTTTGGACATCTTTTGGTTTATTTAATGTTAATAATGGTTTGCTACCATCAGCTGTTAAAATTGCCTTACTATCTGTTTTTTCTAATATACTAAATCCAATAAATTGTTGGTAAAACTGTACAGATTTTTCTAAATCCATTACATTGATATTTACTTCCCCTACATAGATACATGGCTTTTGAAAATATTTTTTTTCCATTTTCCCTACCCCCTTCAAAAGTAGAATTCGATAATTATTAATGATTATTCATAATATAAATTTAATTACATTATGTAAGTTATTATATTTTTGTTAGAAAAATATTTCAAGGAAAGTGTATTTAAAATTATCAATAAAATTCAAGGATGCTTTCTTTTGCCCCATTTTTTCGAAAAAAGAAGCTATCACTTAAAGGAAAGTAATACCCTTTAACTAACAGCTTCATCTATTATTGTCATTACATTATCAATTTTAGATTTCATAAAATTAAGTAGTTATTATTCTTCTGTGGTTGTTTTCCCTTTCTTTTTTTTCAAAAACAACTCACGTCTTCGTTTCATGGCTTTTGTAATATAGCCACCTTTAAAGTTACGAGGTTCGTAGGACGCAACAAAAGCTTTTTCTTCATACTCTTCTATAATACGATAAAATTCTCTTTCTCTATCTCTTCTTGCAGTACAATATAGCAAATATCGCATGGAGTTAATACCTTCTACAGAAGAAGTAGAAACACTAAATCCCACTTCCCTCAATCGATCAATCAATGCTTGATTTTTTTCTGGTATGTTAGCTTCAATTGTTACATATCCAATTGCAAGCTTTTCTTCAATTACTGCTCCTATATATAAACCTACACCAAATCCTAAAGCGTAAGCACCCATATTATAGAAATTTGATAAATCGCTTAATACAATTCCTATAGCAACAACATAAATAACCCCTTCTAAAACACCCATACTTGCAGCTTTTCCTTTAAGTCCCTTTACAACCATGATCGTACGTAAAGTAAGGATTGGAACATATAATAATTGAGCTACAAATATAATAATTGCTTCTAATAACATAAAAAAAACACCTCTTTCCAATCTAAGTCCTGCTCCATTTTAACAGGGGAAAAAGAAAAGAAATAGGTTTTTTTAAAATTTCATTTAATTTCCTACAAATTGAGTCAATTTTTATTCAACTATTTCATTCAATAACACGAACATACAAATAATTTAAATTCGATTTCCGCTTCAGACAGCCCACAAGACCAATTACGCTAAGGGCACAATCTCAGCCTCAAAAAGTTAGTTGAACCAACCTTTTTCTTTAAAACGAGTAATTGCTTCAATGCGATTACTCGCCTCAAGCTTATCGAGAATAGTAGAGATATAATTTCGGATTGTTCCATTTGTAAGGTGCAGAACCTCTGCTATATCTTTTGTACTTTTTCCTTCTGCCATTAATACTAAAATTTCACTTTCTCTATCTGTTAATGGATTTTCCTGGCTATAAAATTCATCAACTAATTCAGGGGCATAAATTCGTCTTCCTTCCATTACTTGTCGAATTGCACTAGTCAAATCATCGCTTGGACTGTCCTTTAACATGTAACCATTCACTCCAGCCTTAACGGCTCGTTGAAAATAACCTGAACGAGCAAATGTAGTTAAAATGATTACTTTACAGTCAAAATCTTTAATTTCTTCTGCCACATCTAATCCACTTTTCTTAGGCATTTCAATATCCATAATACAAATATCTGGTTCATGTTCCTTAACCAAGGCTAGGGCATCTTCCCCATTACTTGCACTACCAACAACAGACATGTCATCTTCTAAATCAATCAGTGCAGCAAGAGCACCTAATAGCATTTTTTGATCCTCAGCAATGACAACGCTAATCATATATTAGCCCCCTCTCCCTGCTGTATATAGTTATTTGGCACTTCAATAACAATTGTAGTTCCATTATCTGAAATTATATCTACACTTCCATTAACAAATTCTAACCGTTCCTTCATACCTTGTAATCCACTTCCACTTTGTTTAGTTGAAGAATCTTTCATCCCACGGCCATTATCTATTACCTTCACTTGTAAATGAGATTCAAGTTGATTGATTAAAATAGAGCACTGTGTTGCGTTACTATGCTTTACTACATTGTTAATTGCTTCTTTTATACACATGCTAATGACATTCTCAGCAATTAATGAAATATTTTTTGTAGCTACTTCCCCATCTATGTGAAAATCAATTTGGGCTGCTTTTAATAACTGATCTACGCGAAAAATTTCATCCTTGAGCCTAGCGCCTCTCATTTCCATGACTAATTCTCGAACTTCCTTTAAAGCTATCCTGGATGTTTTTTGAATGTCTTTTATTTCTGTTCGTGCTTGCGCTGGATTTTTTGTTATCAATTTTGCAGCTAAATCACTCTTAAGGCCAATTAAAGAAAGCTTCTGTCCAAGTGTATCATGTAAATCACGACTTATTCGTTGACGTTCTTCTAGCTTCACAAGTTCTGATATTCTTTTATTGGCGGATGCTAATTCTACCTGTAGCTTTTCTTTTTTATTTTTGTTGTATGTACTTACTGGTAGGAGTATTACTGCTAAAATACTAAGAAAAACGAAAGGTAATTGTGTAATGAATACGTCATGAGCAAAAAATCCATAGTAGCTAGTAGCAAATGTACTTACAAGCAAAATGGTATAAAAAGTGATAAACGCAGCTAAACGTCGCACATTTCCTATAAAAAATGCTAGAAAGAGGAAAAAGTATATATAGCCAAAAAGTAAACTCATGGCAGTAGCGATGGCAATTTGAACACTAGCACCAATATAGACAAGCCATCCTTTAGAAGTAAAGGACAGCACGTAGGATATAAAATAACCGATAATCATTAAAATACCTATTACAACTTCTAGTGTAGATGAATCATACAAAATAAAGTAAAAAGGGAGTATATAAAAGACGATCCATACAAAGGGACTAAGCCCTGTGCTTTTGCGAAATCTTTGAAACCAATTCCTCACAATCTCCCTCTTTTCTTTTTAACTATTACATTACAATTTAATTTTAATTTACTTTTCTAGCAAGTTCAACCTTTGGCTCTTTTTCTAATACTACTCCAGGCTTTGCGATCATTTTTGATCTGCGAATGTAATGATTTAATTCTTTAAAGCTAATGAATGCTTTTGATTTTTCGTCCCACAATCGATAGCTTAACGATTTAAAGCTAGTAGCAATTGTGATGGTAGTTGCTTTTTGTAGCGGAAGTGTATTGTTATGAGCTTCTTCTAAGTTATAGTTAGGAACTCTAGGGCTTAAGTGATGAACGTGATGGAAGCCAATGTTACCCGTTATCCATTGTAATACCTTTGGTAGTTTGTAGTATGAGCTTCCTTCTACAGCAGCTTGAACGTAGCTCCATTCATCTTCGTGTTCAAAGTAAGAATCCTCAAATTGGTGCTGTACGTAGAAAAGCCAAATGCCTAATAGACCAGACACCAGTAAAATCGGCCCTTGAATCATGAGAAATGCCTGCCAACCAATAATAAAGGATAGCGCTGAATATAGGATCACTATTGAAATATTTGTAACATATACATTTACACGTTCTTTTCGTCTTGCTCCTTTAACATTAAAGCGGTATTCAATAAGAAATACTGCGATAGGTCCAATAATAAGCATCACAAATGGATTTCGATAAACACGATATGCTATCTTTTTCCAAATTGACGCTTCCATGTACTCATCAACTGTTAACAGCCACATATCACCTGTGCCTCGTTTGTCTAGATTACTACTAGTAGCGTGGTGTATAGAATGGCTATTCTTCCATTGCTCATAAGGAACAAGAGTTAAAATACCTGTAATAGTCCCTAAAATATCATTTGCTTTTCGAGCTTTAAAGAACGATTGATGACAACAATCGTGAAAAATGATAAATGTGCGAACCATAAAACCTGCTGTTACGATTAAAATAGGTAACGTTAACAAGTATGAAACTGACAAACTTAAATAAGACGCATACCATAAAATAAGTAATGGTCCCACCGTATTAAAAATTTGCATGATACTCGTTTTCGTGTTTGTTTTTTCATAAGGGGAAACTTCTTTTTTTAATTGGTTAATTTTTATTTTAGACATGCATATCCTCCTTTAATTGACGCTTATATAATAAAAACGTCATTCCGTACTATCATATATTCAGTATAAATATAGTGGAAATGTTATTTAAGTCACAAACGTCAAAAAAAGGACATGACAAATGTCATGAAGAATTATCTCTTGTATTTTATTCTTTATATAAGAAAACTAGACAATGTTTGAAAATATTTAAATTTTTTATCTTTAGAGTCAATTATATACTTTCTGCTTGTCTTTTAAAAAAACAATAAAAAATGCCTGTAAGTTAACGAACATTAACTTACAGGCATTTTTTTAGAATTTATGTTTATTTTCAACAAAAGGATTAAAGATCAAACCACTTATTTTCTATCGTTTTTTTATACCAATAAAAGCTGTCTTTTTTTATACGTTCTAGTGTTCGGAAGTTTATAAATACAAGACCAAAACGTTTACTGTATCCCTCTGCCCATTCAAAATTATCCATTAATGACCACGAAATATAACCTTTGATATTTACACCAGATTGAATAGCACGATGTAACGATGTAAGGTGTTGTTGTAAATATTTTATACGGTTATTATCCTTTACTCGTCCATGGACAGGCTCTTCGTTGTAGCATGATCCGTTTTCCGTGATATAAATTGGAACTTTTCCATATCTTTCTGTAATATGTGTTAACACATGGTAAAAGCCATCTGGATATATTGGCCAATCAATATCTGTTCGTTCATAGCCTAAATCTATCATTTCTAAATGAAAAAGGCCCTCACCTTCTTTATAACGACCAACGTGACCACTATAATAATTAATTCCTATGAAATCAATAGGTTGTTTTATAACCTCTAAATCTCCTTCATTAATAGGTAATTTTACACCTTTATTTTTGAACCATTCAACCAAAAACTCAGGATATTTCCCTTTAAAAACAGGATCCATGAACCATTCAATGTACCAACCTATTTCACGTTGACAAGCTTGAATATCTTCTGTTTTATTACTATATGGGTCAATCCAAGTAGTATTCGGTGCATATCCAATTTCGCCTTCTATATTTAGCTCTCTAAATTTTTGAACAGCTCTTCCGTGAGCAAGAAGCAAGTGGTGGGAAACGTTAACCGCTAGCTGCAAATCATTGTACCCTGGTGCATGAACACCCAAATAATTAGACAAAAAGGAAGTACACCATGGTTCATTTAATGTAATCCAATAGTTTATTTTTCCCTTAAACTCACGAAACATTGTCTCTGCATACTCGACAAAGGCATCAATTGTAGACCTATTGTTCCAACCTCCTTCGTCTTGTAACGCTTGAGGTAAATCCCAATGGTATAAGGTACAAATGGGTTCAATTCCATTCTCTAGTAATGTATCAACAAATTTATGATAAAACGCTAGCCCCTTTTCATTCACATCTCCAGTTCCTTGAGGGTATATTCTTGGCCAAGCAATAGAGAAGCGATAAACATCTACTCCTAAATCCTTTAATAAAGCAATATCCTCTTCGTATCGGTGATAACTATCACAAGCAATATCACCATTATCACCATTTAGAACTTTTCCGGGAGTATGACTAAACGTATCCCAAATAGAAAGTCCACGCCCATCTTCATTAACAGCACCTTCAATTTGATAAGAGGCAGTTGCTACTCCCCATTTCATTTCAGTAGGAAATTGTATAATAGACATAATAAAACCTCCAAAATCATTTGTCTAAAAATATAATAATACTTTCACTTCTTTTCTTTATAGTTAATATCGTAGTGATCAAACGATTCCATCATATATAATTAAGCAGTCTTATTATTTAAATGACTTTTATGTTTTTCGAACGTTTTATGACAAAGTTGATAAACAATTATAGAAGTTAAACTTCCACTAATTAATATTGCAAAAGGAAATATATAGGTTAATGCAATGATTGCTACTAAACTTCCTAAACATAAGAAGGTAGTTCCTAGTGAACCAATCGAAAGAAACAAACTATTTTTTAAAAGATCCTTCAATGAAAGGTGGTAATGCACCATTAGTGGAAGGAGATAGATAGACATGAGCATAAATATCATGGAGAGGAACGCTGTTAAACTAAAGATAATTTCTTTCCCTACAAATTCATTTTGGAATACGATAATAAAATTAACAGTTAAAACTATTGCCATTCCTATCCATAACATTTGAACAATGATACCTTGTTTCATATTTTCTTTGAAGAGCTGTAAAAAAGGCTTGATCACACCGAAATCGATTTCTTTTGTAAGCCATTTACGTGTTACTCCAATCATAGCTGCTGTAGATGAAAAAATAGTGAATAAGGGAAGACAAAAAATTAACCAAAGACTATTTAGTAATAGGAAAGAGGTGAATATTTCAAGTATCCGATAAAAAGTACTTTGTGATTTCCCCAATATCTCCCCTCCTCCCTATAAAATTGATACATTTTTAACAATTTTGCCTTACAATATTGATTGTAGGTTTAACTACGGATCCACAAGACTCTCTAATAATTAACTCAGGATCTACTTGAATTTCTTTTGATTCAATCTTTCTATCAATTAAATCGTGAAGCATATGACCAGAAAGCTTTCCTAGCTTCTCTTTATCTTGTTTTATTGTTGTAAGCTTCGGTTCACTGTAGCGACATGCATCAATATCGTCACATCCTACCACTCGAATATCATGTGGGACACTTAGTCCTTTATCTTTTATTGCTTGAATGGCACCAAGAGCCATCATATCAGAAGTAGCATAAACAGCCTTAGGATGTGTTGATGACTCGAGTATTTTCGTCATTGCTTCATATCCACTCTCTTCAAAAAAATCTCCAAAATGAATCCATTCCTCTTTCACTTCAAGACCAAATTGATTCATTGCTGACAAGAATCCCTTTAACCTTATTTGTGCTATAGGAGATTTTTTCTTACCTCCAATATAAGCAATATCCCTCACAGAATGTAAGTATAAGTGTTCCACTACCTTAGTAGAAACTTTTTCATTATCGGTCATGACATAGCTTGACATGGGTCCAGTAAGTTGAATATCAACACCAACACAAGGAATGTCACTTTGATCTAATTCATAAATAGCAGATTGTATTTCTTCCCCAGCAATAATCAGACAACCATCCACGTGAAAGTGTCTAGCACGTGGGAGATAATTTTCTTGTTCTTGAGCAAACCTTTCATTACTAAAAATAAGAAGATCATACCCTAGCTTACCTACAGTTTTTTTAAAATGGTTTATAACTTCATTGAAAAATGGATGATTTAAATCTACATTTACTTTTCCTGCATAAATAATTCCGATTAAATTTGACTTCTTCGTTGCTAATGCCTTTGCTGAAAATGTAGGTTTATAACCAGTTTCTTCAATAATTCGATTTACCTTATCCTTTGTAGTGCTGCTAATTTCACCATAGTTATTAATAATTTTTGATACTGTTGCAGGAGAGACTCCTGCCATTTTTGCTATATCTCGAATGGTTAATCTCATAGTTATCCCTTCTATTCTAGCTCATATATTTTATGAAAGTAATAGATTCAGCTTTTTACTGCACCTTCTGTTAAACTCGATATAAATAATCGATTTAACAGTAAAAATACAATAACTAATGGTACAGTTGCCCAAAAAGTTCCTGATAAAATCATACCATTATCTCGTACATAGTTGTCAATGAGTCCTCTTAATGCAACTTGTATTGTGTGCGATGATTGATCCCGTAATACAACTAATGGCCATAAAAAGTCATTCCACATGTACATAAATTTAATGATAGCTAAAGTTGCAAAAGCAGGTATAATAACAGGCACTGTTATATTCCAATAAACTCTGAATGTAGAGCAGCCGTCTATTTTGGCAGCATCCATCAATTCATCTGGAACGTTACTACTAATATATTGCCTCATCCAAAATATTCCGAAAGCATCTATCAGACCTGGTACGATGATTGCTCTTAAATCATTAAGCCACCCTAGTTTTGTAATAATAATATATTGTGGAATTAATCCTAGCTGTGGTGGAATCATCATTGTTACTAAGATTGCTATAAATAGAATGTTTTTTCCTTTAAAGTGTAATTTTGCAAATGCAAATCCAGCTAATGAACAAATAAATAATGTTCCTGCCGTTGCAAAGGTTGCTACTATTAACGAGTTTAATATTGCTCCAAAGAAATCTATTGTGTTAATTACATTCGTAAAGTTTGTTACTAGTTGAGAACCAGGAATAACTGCAGGTGGTAAATTGTTAATTGCACTGTTATGATTTGTTGCCATTACAAACATCCAATAAAACGGAAAAATGGATAAAAAGGAAGCGATAATTAGCAGGGTATATACAAATAATCTTGAAATGGAGAACGTATTAATTTTGTTTGATTGATTCACTTGAAATCCCCCTTACCGCGCAAGCCGATTTGCTATGATGACATTTATTGTAGAAAAAATGATGATTATTCCAAATAAGATAACTGCTGTTGCTGAAGCTGGACCAAAGGCTGAATTTGAAAAGGCTTCTCGGTATAAATAAAGAACAACGGTTATTCCTTCTTCTCTATACGTTCGCCCTATAAAAATCAAAGGTTCAGTAAACAATTGGAGTGCCCCAATAGTGGAAGTAAATACAGTTAATATGATAATCGGTCGTAGCATTGGTATAGTTATATACTGTATTTTCTGCCTAATAGATGCACCATCAATTGTTGCAGCTTCATATAAATCATTTGGAATTCCTTGTAAGCCTGCTAAATAAATAATTGTATTATATCCAACCCAACGCCAAAATACCATTGTCGAAATAGCTATTTTAACTCCCCACTCAGAACTACCCCAATTTATTGGATCAAACCCAAAATTTCCTAGGATGGCATTTACTAACCCAAACTCTTGGCTGTTAAACATAATACCAAATACGATAGCAACAGCTACTGTCGAGGTTACATAAGGCATAAATATGGAAACTCTGAAAAAGCTTTTAAATTTGATTAATACTGAGTTCAATGCATAGGCCAAAATAATTCCGATAACTAACTGTGGAAGGGTTCCTAAGACCCACATGATCATAGTGTTTGATAATGCTTTCCAAAAGAGTGGATCCGTTAATATCCATTTGAAGTTTTGTAGGCCCATGAATTCCATTTCCCCTAATCCATTCCATCTTTGGAATGCTAGGTAAAAACTAAATAGAATAGGGAATAAGCCAAAGATAGCAAATAAGACAAAGAACGGCGATATATACAAATAACCGTGGAAGGATTCTTTTTTCTTTTCACTTAAGGGCGAATCTTTTGGAGCTGTTTGTTTATTCATCTCTATTTGTGCCAATGCTCCTCCCCCTTTCTACTAATCTCTAAGCGGTCCATGTCATTGACGATAGACCGCTTATTTTTGTTTCTGTTTATTGTCTTTCTAATTGTTGTTCGATACGACGTACTGCAGCTTCCCATTCACCTTGAGGATCTGCACCATCTTCCGCAACATTCATGATTGCTGTTTCAATCTCCGTATTTACAGTGCCGTAATTTACTCCCATATAAACCTCTACAACTGATTCAGCAGCCTCAGCAAATATTTTTGCCGTTTGAGCACCACTAAAATAATCATCTGTAGTATCTAAAAATTCCTCATCATCATAAACATCAGGTGCTGAAGGGAATAACCCCATTCCATGGAAGGATTTTAGTTGTTGTTCGGGTGCTGTTAACCATGCTATAAAATCAAATGCTTCCTGTGGGTGATCGGATTCAGCTGGTATTGTTAAGAAGGAACCTCCCCAATTCCCAGCCCCTTCAGGTATAGTCGTTAAAGCCCAATTACCACTAGCATCTGGCGCATTATCTTTCACGACTCCAATCATCCATGCAGGAGCCCCAGGTAAAATGGCATAACTACCTTCTCCCATTGCACTTCCCCATTCTGCCGTCCATAACGAGTTTTGACCGATTAGTCCTTCTTGTAGCATTTTTGTTGTAAAGTCGTATGCATCTTTTACTGTATTCTCTATAATTAATTCGTTATCCTCATTAAAATATTGCTGAGACTGTTGATCACGTATAGCATTAAAAACTAACGTCGGACTATCTGATATAGGCTTTCCTGTAGTTTCTTTTATGGTTTTCGCAGCTTCATAGAATGCATCCCAAGTATCAATTTCAGCAGCTAGCTCTTCTGGATCTGTTGGTAATCCAGCTGCCTCTATTACATCTGTTCTGTAAAACATTGTTGTAGGTCCAATATCTGTTGGTAAACCTAATTGGAAATCCCCATCTACATTTTGTGCTTGGAGCCATTTCCAATCTAAATAATTTCCAGCAACATCTTCAGCTCCATAGTCAAATAGGTTATGAAACTTATCACTTGCCTCAAGGAATCTTGCAACCTCACTTACCTCTATCATTGCAATGTCAGGAGCCCCACTGCCTGCTGATAAAGAGGTAAAAAGATTATTATGCGTATCATCCATTTCTCCTTGATTGAAATTAATAGTTACATTTGGTGCAATTTCTTTATACTCATCTACCAAATCATCGTACCCCGTACTACCGAAAACCCAAAAATCTAATTCAACAGATTCACTGCCACCAGTATCTTCATTGTTTCCACATGCTACTAGAGAAATGGATAGAACTACAACGGACAACAATAAAAGTAAACTTTTCCCTTTCAACTTAATTCCCCCTTTAATGATTTACAGAATAAAATTTAAAAACAAAAGCAGAAAAACGAGACGACAGAGAACAAGGAACAAAACAGATTTTACTCTAAATACTAATTACGAAACCGGTTTCTTAATTTACAAAAAAATATAAGAAAAAATAATGAAATCGCTTACAAATATAGAAATAATGTAATAATACATAGGTGAATTAATTAGATGTAAGATTTTGTAGATTAAAATAAGTTTAATTGTAGGAATATAATCATAAAATAAATCAAGTAGTAAATTATTTATGAAACCGCTTTCGCAATTATAATACATTTAATTATTAAAAATTGCAATAGAATTCTGAAAATTTTTTTAAGGAATATAGCAAAGTTATATTTTGTCTATTATCATAATGAGTTAAAAATGATATATAAGAAGAGCTGGAAGAACAAACAAAATAGATTAATACTAAAAATAATATACTAATCTCATAATACATAAAATACTAATTTATTCTACTGGCAGTATGTACATAAACGTACGTTAGAAAACTATTCCCAGTTTCTTAATTGCGATTCTAGTCGTGTAGGATCTAATAACATTTTTTGCATTTTTGTAGGACAAATCTTGTTGTATTTCTTTATTAAATCATTAATGGAAGCTACTTCATTTTCCAATTTATCTAAAGCTAATCCATTCCATTTCTCATTATTAGTAAGAATTAAACGATCACGAATTTTTTGTTGCAATCTAATCCACTCAGGCAAAAAACCAGCATTTTTAACGGTCCTATCTAATGCATCCCCTTCTAATATTTCTCGTGATAAAGGCTTTCCTTTTCCTTTTAATGGTAAATCACCTTCGTTTTCTTTGTCTTTTCTAAGCATATCCCCAATTAAGTCTCTAGACATAATTATTCTCCTTTCTCTTTACAATAACATTAACTCTACTTCTAAAGAAATTATACCATAAATATCCAAAACTACGTATCCATAGTTGTTTTTTAACTATCACCTGAAATAATTATTTAATTAACCCATTGAAATGGTTTGTTAATCATTAGCGTTGATTTTTTCTGTCTATGGCTTCTATTATATCTATGGTAACTCTCAAAATAAATCTTATGAATTTTCCGGTAGTCTCACATCATCCACAAAAATATATTTATACTAAAATAACACTATCCTGTGACATAACCAAAAGAATAAAAAAACTGTTAATACCAAATTGGTACTAACAGTAAATATTTTATAAAGTTGTCTAGATTTAATATTATAAAAATCAATTTAATGGTGCGGGTGAAGGGAGTCGAACCCCCACGTCATAAGACACTAGATCCTAAGTCTAGCGCGTCTGCCAATTCCGCCACACCCGCGTTTTAGAGATGAAAAGTTGAAGTGAGATTTCATATTTATTATTTGAAGCGATAATAAAATCTTCTTATACCCAAAAAATAAAATGGTGAGCCATGAAGGACTTGAACCTTCGACCCTCTGATTAAAAGTCAGATGCTCTACCAACTGAGCTAATGGCTCTTAAATAAAGATACTATGGTGGAGGATGACGGGCTCGAACCGCCGACCCCCTGCTTGTAAGGCAGGTGCTCTCCCAGCTGAGCTAATCCTCCATTTTAGAGATAAGAGGTTGGGTTGTTATAGGTTTCTATTGAGTTTTAATATCTATCTTCTAACTTAAAATATAAAAGATTGGTGACCCGTACGGGATTCGAACCCGTGTTACCGCCGTGAAAGGGCGGTGTCTTAACCACTTGACCAACGGGCCAATTTATATAATTTTAGGCTGTGTTAAAGGATGACGTTGTTTTATTATACATTTAATTTTTGAAGATGGTGAGATACTCTCACGGAAAGGGAGCAACAGCAGCAAAAATCAAAAATGATATTAAACAGAGTTAAATTTTAAAATTTATTTATATTTTTATGAAAAACATAAATAAAAATAATGGCTCCACAGGTAGGACTCGAACCTACGACCGATCGGTTAACAGCCGATTGCTCTACCAACTGAGCTACTGTGGAATAATATTATTGATTTTCTATTTGTTATAGTAATAAGACAAAAGTAAGGTTGTCCAATACTTTTGAGTTAAATGGAGCGGGTGATGAGAATCGAACTCACGACATCAGCTTGGAAGGCTGAGGTTTTACCACTAAACTACACCCGCATATAATGGTCGGGAAGACAGGATTTGAACCTGCGACCCCCTGGTCCCAAACCAGGTGCTCTACCAAGCTGAGCCACTTCCCGTTCTTGTTTAAAATAACCTGCGAATCTCTTCGTCAGCTGAGTATATAATGGCGCGCCCGAGAGGAGTCGAACCCCTAACCTTTTGATCCGTAGTCAAACGCTCTATCCAATTGAGCTACGGGCGCAAATGGTGCCGAGGGCCGGACTTGAACCGGCACGATAGTCACCTACCGCAGGATTTTAAGTCCTGTGTGTCTGCCAATTCCACCACCCCGGCAATTATATATAAGGACTTTATACTTTATCTTTTAGATTTAAAAATATTTTTTGGTTGCGGGGGGCGGATTTGAACCACCGACCTTCGGGTTATGAGCCCGACGAGCTACCAGACTGCTCCACCCCGCGACGTTATAAGGTTTACTAATCATGTATAACATAGTCTAAAGTAAA
>NZ_JARUKY010000010.1 GCF_029688925.1 Evansella sp. AB-P1 | reverse complement strand
ATATAATTTATATGAATGAATTTCATAAATGAAATATTGTTGAAAAAGACAAACATTATTTTCGATTGCAGAGGAAGACGTCGACTCTAGCGACGAGCATAAGCTTTAGATGAATACAAGATGTCTTGTGTGGAGTTGAAGCCGTGCCCGGAGCTAGGATGGCGACATTACGCCGTTGCCTACAGGACGTAGGCGGTACTTAGGCGTAATTGACACGTCTGAAGCGGAGATCGAATAAAAAATAAACATTTTGAATAAGTGTTCGTGATTTTAGAATGAAATAGTGAATTATGAAATTGACTCATATGTAAAACTAAAAGAAATAGGAAGGAATGAAATAGACGTGGCAACATTTTTACCATTTATTAGTACAATATTTATTGCATTAAGTGCTATATTTGTAGCTTTCGGTTGGTATTTTATAGGTAAACGGAAGATTGAATTGCATAAGAAAACGATGTTTTGGGCAGCAGTTTTGGCAACCATATTTTTTATTACTTATCTATCTAAAACGTTCTTTATTGGGAGTACATCTTTTGGAGGCCCTGATGAAATACGCTTTTTCTATCAAATCTTTTTAATTATTCATATAACATTGGCAACCATAGCTGCAGTTCTGGGTATTACTGCTCTTATAACTGGATATAAAAATAGCTTACGATTACATAAGAAACTAGGCCCTATTACATCGATCATTTGGTTTTTTTCTGCCTCTACAGGGATAGCTGTTTATTTTATGCTTTATGTAATCTATTCTCCAGGAGAAACGACCAATTTATTTAGAGCTATTTTAGGGTAAAGACAAATGGTTCAAGGAAATTCATTATGTAAAAGAATTATGGCATCAGATACAAAAAAGACCTCCTTCATTTTTTTATTTGAAGGAGGTCTTTTTACCGTAGAAGGATTTTCTCAGAATCCTACTTAATAAAAACCATTCAAGAGACTATATTTTAAAGTTAAGTTTGATAATCCCAGCTTCCTTTGCACTAGTAAATAGGATAACAATTAATGGTCCTAATATAAAGCCAAGAATGCCTAAAAGCTGTAATCCAATATAAAGTGAAATTAAAGTAGCAAGAGGTGATAAACCAATGTGATGCCCCATTACCTTTGGTTCCACTGTACGTCTTATCGTTAATAAAATGGCAGCTAAAACTAGTAACTGAATTCCCATGGCTGGATTACCTGCAACGAGATAATATAATGCCCAAGGTGCTAGAACCGCAATAGAACCAATGATCGGTATGAAATCAATGACCCAAATAATGATAGACATAATAAATGCAACCTCTGGTGCAATGATAAGTAAGCCGATAAAGGTTACGATAAAAATTATGACGCTAACTAAAAACTGTGCTTTAAAAAATCCAAAGATGACGTATGATAAACGAGATGACATAAATTTAACCTTATCAGCTGTTTTTTCTGTCATGTATCCTAGTAATTTCGTCTTTAATCTCGGAAGTTCTAACAGGAACAAATAGAGGGATATTAAGTAAACTAATAGGGATACAATGTATGCTGGAATTTTAACTAAAATACTTGTTACATGGCCGATAATATCGATGTTGGCCATATTTTCTCTTAATGTAAAGAAAGTATTTGTTACTTGAGTATCTATATCATCAACGATTTCACTATATTGAGGCATTTGCACTCGTAAATTATTTAAAAAGTTATTCCAAGCAATGTATATTTCGTTTATTGTGCCAGGTAAATTTTCAACAAAACCAGCTAGTTGTGTTATTGCTTTTGTAAGTAAAAAATAAGCTATAACTACAAGAAGTATTAAGAACGCAATGAACACGATAAATACAGAAATACTTCTTGATAACTTTAATCGTTGTATGAGAATTGTTACTGCTGGAGCTAGAAATAATGCTGTAATAAGTGCTGTGATGATCGGTACAGAGACGGGTAATATAAAATAAGCTAATAATCCAATTAAAATAATGCCTAAAATAATATACGTATATTTTTTTACAGTCGATGATGTCAATTTATAGTCCTTCCCTTCCAACAGCTTGCTTACATTCATTATATTATGAAAACGAAGGTAATAACAGTGAAATATAAGAAAACTTTATTAACACTTTAATTTATAAAAGACCTATTTTCACTTACTTTTATTATGAAAAGCGACCGATGAGCATTTACTTCACGAATCCACTACGAGTTGTCTCGACGTAATTATCGCGAGAGCAATACTAGCAGAGTAAGAGACAGGAATATGTTACTTTAACAGTGTAAAGATGATTAATAGAAGGCTGAGGCCGTGTCTAAAGAAGACACTGTGAAACATGAACAGATGTCGTCGATTAGGGCAACGGCGTAATCCTACCATCTTGGTTTGCTCTTTGTGGTGTCTCGTTTGATTCCACTCATTCCAATTGGATTAACTAAATTCCCAGGTTGTTTGCCTGAGGATCACTTGTAAAAATTGTAATTAATAAAAAAGAAATGCCTTCGAGATCCTAGGCACATGTAATAATGACCTAGACGAAAGCATTTTATTTTTTAATATTTTCACTATAAGAGTGAAAGCGAATAATGCAGTATTGTTATCTTTCTGTCACTAATACATATGTAGAAAAATTAAATTGCTTCGCTTTTAATTTGTTCTTTAATTAATTCAATTTTCTTTTTACATTTATCCACGATTGTTTTAGGGAAGTCTTCGTCATACTCGACCCCATGTGGATAGTAATGCTTTCCTAATATAAGCTTAAATACTTTGACGATACTGTGAGGATTAGGAACTTCTCCTTCAACAGCGAACGCTTGAACACGAAAATAATAAACGTGATCACGAACGTTATCAACAATTTTATAATCAAAGGTAACTCTTTCATAATCATATACAGAGTGGAACCCTGCATTTTCCATTATTTCTTCAAGTGCATGAAATTCAATACTTAATCCTTCAAGCTCTGTTTCTTCAAATTTCATTTTTCTTTACCTCCTAGCAATCAGATATCATCATTTCTAATGATATTACGAAATCACATTAGATGCAAAGAAAAGATATCTGTATTAAGGGGTTTATTAATATTTTTTATTTAGAATGTTAGTTATTTCTGGCTTAAAAAATCACAAATGTAAAAAAAAGAAAAGACGATTAGCATTTAAATGAATAATTTTGTCGAAAACGGGTACATTAGAAAAGTAATAAGGATACATGGAGGGATTATTATGAAAATGTTACGTGACATTATGACTGATGAAGTGGAAGTTTGTAAGCCAGAAGATAATGTTTATGAAGCAGCAGTAAAGATGAAGCAATACGATGTTGGGGCTATTCCAATTTGTGAAGGTAAGAAGCTGTTAGGCCTTATTACTGATCGTGACATTGTTATTCGTGGAGTTGCTGAGAAGAAACCTAATTCTACACAAGTGACGGATGTAATGAGTGAACAATTACTAACGGCTACCCCAGATATGAGTGTAGATGAAGCTGCCAAAATGATGGCAGAGAAACAAATTCGTCGTTTACCTATTGTAGATAACGGCAACTTAGTTGGAATTTGTTCGTTAGGGGATCTTGCCATTCATTCCTCGACAGAGGATGAAGCTGGTTTTGCGCTATCCGAGATCTCAGAGCACCAGCAATATCACCATTAATACAGACATTAACTTAATAAAGAATATGATAAAACTTTTAAAAACTGTCAAAAAACATCTGATTTTTGACAGTTTTTTTATTGTTTATGAATTTATAAAATTCCCTCAAGTGGACAACTTTTTCAAAAACGGCTAGCTCCATGCGCCATTACCTCGTGTCAAATAACCTGTCCGCATAAAAAGTAAAAAGCACTTTTTAACGGCCAGAACATTTGCATATCGGTGGGAGACAGGATGTCGATATTACGCCGTTGCCTACAGGACGTAGGCTGTACTTAGGCGGAATTGGGGCGCATTGCGCTTTTCTTATTTGAAATTATTATCTTTTATTCAAGGTATATTATTATTACTGCAAACTAATTTTAGAGAATTTTGTAGAAATTATAGAAATTCTTTCGATTTGTTAGATTCATTGTTGAGAAGCAGGAACGTATTTGTCCATTGTAGAAAAGCATATAGCAGAGTTTACTTTGAGGGGAGATACGTCAACGATGAGAGGTTTAATGACAGTGTTAGTAGGATTTTTCCTGTTTGTAGGTTTTTTTTACTTTTTTATTTATGAAGATAATGAAAGTGTTGAAGAACAATTGAAAAGTGATCGGCTAGCTGCAGATTTAAATGTAAAAGGTGATAATGAAGAGCAAAATAATAATTCTTCCTTCAATTCAAATGAAGTTGAGGTGGTTGAAGGGCTACATCAATGGATAGGTCAAAGTGAAGAAGATCTAATCGAATATTTTGGAGAACCGTCAAGGATAGATATGAGTCAGTATGGTTATGAATGGTGGATATATAAAGAATCATCTATTTATTTACAATTCGGAGTTGGAAATAACGTTATTGTGTCTGTTTACACAAATGACGCATCTGCAGATACTGCTCATATTCGTATTGGAGATACTTATGATGAAGTGATGAGTCAATATGAGTTTAAAAGTGATGTTTCCTTACGAAGTGATAATAGTTCCTATAAGTTTGAATTGAGAGAGGATGATCTTAAAATGCGCCCTCTCGCACCACTTGGAAATGTTTGGGTACAATTTTATTTTGATACGCACACAGAGAAATTGTCCTCCATACGCTATATAGATGAAGAAACGTTATTACTACATCGTCCATATTCTATCGTCTATCGTGGTAAACTTCCGGAAGTTAGTGAGCACAGTGAGAATGAATGGGGAAAAATACAAGAAGGTCAAGCATTGCAAATTTTTGATTTGACAAATGATATACGAAAAAATCACGAGCTACCTCCTGTAGAATGGGATGAAACTACAGCATATGTTGCTCTTCTTCACAGTGAAGATATGAATACAAACAATTTTTTCTCCCATACCTCACCAAATTCTGGCGAGTTAAAAGATCGACTAGAGTCTGAATTTATTTCATACCAGTTAGCTGCTGAAAACATTGCGGCCAATTATGTAGATGCCATTGAAGCGGTTGAAGGATGGCTAAACAGTGAAGGTCACAGGGTAAATTTGTTAGACGAACGCTTTACGCATTTAGGAGTTGGTGTATATCGAAACTATTATACACAAAACTTTATTGTACCTTGGTAAATTGGGCGCACGGCTTACAGTTTTTACGGATATGATGTAGTAAGGGAAAATCTAGTCATATGACTAGGAGGTGTGAGACGTGAGTAAATCACTGCATCCAGATGTAAAAAAATTTAAAGCTTTTGTAAAAAATAATCCCCATGTTTTAAAAGGTGTAAAAGATGGAGATAAAACACTTCAAGATCTCTTTGAAGAATGGTTGCTTTTTGGTGAAGAGGATGATATATGGGAAACGTACCGAAACGAGGAAGTAGAGGAAGAAGCAGAGGAAGAAGCAGAGGAAGAAACTAATGAGGATGATCAAGAAGAAAAAGATAAAAGTAGTAAAGATAAAAAGTCAAATCTAAGTTATCAAGACATGTTAGCAATGTTGAAGAAATTAAATTTTAATGATCTTCAGCAGCATTTATCCCAATTTAGTGGTGTACTAGTTTCAGTTCAAGAATTATTAAGCCAGTTTAAACAAAATGACGATCAAACACCACCTTCAAATAATAATGAACAACAGCAATCAAACACTCCATTCTCATTTTATGATGATTAGTAATTGGGGGAGATAGAAGTGAGAACAGAAGTGTATAATTACGTCCGTAGTCAACCGGATCTCCATCGTTTCTTACGCTATAATCCGATGTGGTATCGGAAATTATCTAGAAACCCATTTTCACTTAAAGAAATGGAAAAGGAAGCGAAAATATTCCACGGAAAAACGTTTCCGCAGCGAATGGATCGACTTCAAAATAGTATGAATATGGCTGTCATGATGCTCGAAATGATGAAACAATTTAATAATAAGGGTTAATTCAATCTTGTGCCAAAAAGACTAGAAAGATAGTTTTTGGCACTTTTTTGTATAGAGAAATAAAAGGAAGCAGACATTAAGGAGTGGTTAAAAAGAATGGAGGTATAGGTAATGACTTCAGTAAAGGAAATGCCATTACTCATCCAAAATAATGGAGTTATTTTTTTTCGTTCAACTCATCCCGAAGCTAAAATAGTTCAACCATTTTTAAGCGAGTTTGCTCAGTTAAAGAAAACTCCTTCAAGTTTACATATGTATGAATTGTCTCCCTTTTCTTTTTGGTATGCACGGGAGCAAGGGATTTCATTAAATGAAATAAAGGAGTTCCTAGAAACTTTTTCAGGGATACGTTTACCAGATCGTTTTTCAATCCAATTGGAAGAATGGGAAGGTAAAAATGGCAAGTTTCAGTTAATAAATCATAAAGAATTTGGCCCATGCCTTACCTCGTCGCAAGAAGGATTAATGAAAGAGCTTTTTCAAAAAGACAGAAAGAATTATAGTATTTACAAAAATGGAGATAGAGAATATACTCCAATTTCCTTAGCTGAAAGGGGATTAATAAAACAGCAATTAATGGATAAAGGTTATTCTGTTATCGATTGTTTAGGTTATGAAACTGGAAAATCGTTATCTATATCTCTACAACGAAACGTTTCGTTAAGACCATATCAGAAGGAAGCTGTAAGTTCTTTTATACAACAAAAGGGTGTTAATGAAGGGAACGGCTTTATCATACTTCCTTGTGGATCTGGTAAAACGGTAGTAGGTTTAGGTGTATTAGAACAAATAAAAGAAGAGACATTAATACTAGTACCAAATGATACATCATTACAACAGTGGTACGAAGAACTATTAGAAAAAACGACGCTAAATAAATCGCAAGTTGGAAGGTATACTAGGGAGAAAAAGGAAGTGAAAGAAGTAACTATTACAACATATCAAATGTTAACATATCAAGGGAACAGTGATAGCAAATTCCCCCATTTCTCTCTATTTCATAAACGATCTTGGGGCTTAGTTATCTATGATGAAGTTCACTTATTACCTGCTCCTTTATTTCGATTAACGTCTAAACTACAGGGAAAGCGAAGATTGGGTCTTACGGCCACATTTGTAAGAGAGGATGGGAAGGAAGGGGATATATACAGTTTAATAGGACCTAAACGATACGAAGTAGGTATTTCCCTATTAGAACAAAACAATTGGATTGCTCGCCCAATATGTAAAGAAATTAAAACCCCCTTTAATGAAAAGCAATGGGCACATTTTCTTTCCTTATCAAAAAGAGAACGCTTTCGATATGCTAGTGAGAATAAAGGAAAGATAAATGTAGTGGATAAATTATTACACGATCATAAAGGTGACTCCATTATTATTATTGGTCAATACTTGGATCAACTTAACATAATAGCTAATACCTTTTCGCTTCCATTATTAACCGGTAAAACTTCTAAAAAAGAACGTCAGGAAATGTATACTCAGTTTAAAGAAGGAAAACAAAAAGTACTCGTATTAAGTAAAATCGCGAATATGGCTGTAGATTTACCTGATGCAAATGTTGCAATTCAAGTTTCTGGAACTTACGGTTCAAGACAAGAAGAGGCACAAAGAATTGGGCGATTACTCCGTCCAAAAAAAAATAATGAATCAGTATATTTTTATACAATTGTTACTCCGATGACAAAGGAAGAAGAAGTGGCGTCACATCGTCAACTATTTATGGTTGAACAAGGATATTCTTATTCATGGGAAGAGTGGTCTACATGTTCATTAATCATTTGAATCAAATTTTACAAGATGAAAAATATAAGATAGATATTTCAAACGCATATGAAAATTTAACTGACGAAGAGAAAAAAGTATTAGAGTGGCTTTCTTTAGTTATTAATAAGAAAAAAAGTGTTGTAGATGAATTAGGGATAAACCAATTTGGTCCATACTTTTACTATTCCACGATGAATAGGCTTATGCAAAAGGATCTCATGTTTGAATTAATAGATAAAGGAAAAGTTTATTATGTAATACCAAGGGAGCTAGATTTGCATATTTTAAATGAAGAAAAAAATAAAAATAATAAATTGCGTTTAAATAATAAAAAATTAAGCTTCTTTAATATAAAGCTTTTTCAAATGTTACTATTGCTTTATTTACATCATCAAATACAAGAAGGTTCGAAGGATCTAAATCATGATTTAGATGCAGCTATGAATAAATGGTTTAGTGAAAAAGCAGCTGAAATTATGCAAAATATGAATGTAAATGATGTCTGCAATAGTCTCGAGAATAATCCAGATGACTTCGTTGAATATTACGCATTTCAATTTTTTCAAAATATGCTACAACATAGTGGACCTTATTCACCTTTATTTGTAAAAAAAATTATATGGGGATCACCTATTCAACTAGAGGAAGAAGAAAAATTAAATCAATGTATAGTTAAACAATTAGAGGATAATGATTTACTTATATCCACTAGTGAGGGGCAGGACAGTTCACTGTTTTTTGGTGAACTAACAGAAGAAATCATTCATCTACAAGGTTTTCAATGGCTCGTATCTACAAAGCTTCCTCTTGTTACTATATGGAGGATACTTGTAATTAGTGAAGTCCTAAGTGTAGGTCAAATGTTACAAGTTAGTATTTCCCCAGTAACGATAGAAAAAAGCAAAAAGATGAAGGTTTCTGTGAGGCTTTGGAAAAAAACAAGTGAGCTGCTTCCTGTTCCTAACGAACAACAAAGGGAGCAATTAGAGAAAATGTGGGAGGATCCTACACTTTTAGTTAAAAGAAATCACTTTGTCCTTTATGAAGTGAAGTCACCTACATTGTTAAAAGAGTTGGGGAAGTCTGCCAAGAAATTTTTGAATGGAGGGGAATTTTTCATTCACGAAAGTGGTATTTTTGTGTCTCAATCAAGTGTTATTCAATGGGAAAAATACGTAAAGTCTGCTTCTCTTCCTATTAAGGAAGCGGAGACTCTTGCAACTGATAGCAAGGAAATGAATAAATTTAACATTAATAGTCCTAAAAAGATGGTTCCTAATGAATGGAGAGAAGTAAATCAGCTACCGGAAACATCCTTTCAGTTAATGATGTATAAAGAAAATATGATTGCTCGATTAATAAGGCAAAGCCAAGCATTAAAGCTCCCAATTCTAATTGAAGATGTAGATAATATGAAGTTTGTTGCTGAAATAAATACACTTAAGTTTAAACCAAATGAGTCAGTGGCAATTACGTATAAGGGGCATCACATTAATCTTCAGCAAATTAAAAGGCTAGCAATACTCCATCCTGAAAAAGAGACGAAAGTACTTACCATAAAATAATAAATAAGTTATAAGTTATGAAAACAACATAATCATGTTATAATGTTTGATGGAGGTGATAGTGTGGTTACAAAAATAATGACAAATGTAGACATACTCCAACATACTGATAATTTCAGTGAATTTATTACTTCTTCAGAAGTATTTCATAAATATATAGACGCAAAGAGTACGATGGAAAAAAATAAAGAAGCCCAATCAATGATTAAGCATTTCCAAACTTTGAAGGAAAAATATGAGGAAGTGCAACGCTTTGGTAAGTACCATCCAGATTTTGACCAGGTTTCTAAGGATGTACGTGAATGGAAAAGGAAGTTGGATACACACTCTGTCATTTCAGCGTATAAGGAAGCAGAGAATGAGCTTCATCAATTGCTTGTTGAATTGAGTCAAATAATTGCAAATGCTGTTTCCCCCCATATAAAGGTTCCAACAGGAAATCCCTTTTTTGATCAAGGGGGCTGTGGATCTGGAGGTTGCGGATCAGGTGGGAGCTGTGGTTGTGGGTGATTCATGGTGCTCTTCGCTTTTCATATTGCATTAATGATGAGTTCATGCTAGACTTGTGGCAAAGTTCAATGGAAAAAAGGAGAAACAAATATGGTTGGGAATCGTGTGGGACTAGCTATATGGATACAATCGTTAAAGCAAGTGAAGCAGCTTAAACGTTTTGGGAATATCCATTATGTTTCAAGAAAGATGAAATATGTTGTGATGTATTGCGACGAAGAAAAGGCAGAAGAAACGATGGAAAAATTACAGTCTCTACATTTTGTAAAAGAAGTTACAATGTCGATGAGACCGTGGATTAAAACAGAATATCAAAATACAGTTCCAGAAAAAGAGAAGGAATTTGATTATAAGATGGGTATTTAAGCTCTCAACTATTTGTTGAGAGTTATTTTTATTGAAATATGTTTAATAAAAGTTCAATATTTTGTAGGCTGCAATTAAATATGGCAAAGTTATGGACATGGCGCAATAAAGGAAGCACATGGCGCAATAAAGGCATGAACCGGCGCAATTAGCAATGCAACCCGCGCAATTCTCTATCTTCTAATTAGGAAACAACATTTTTTCTCCGTTATACCCACTAAATTAAGTACCTAACCAATCTTTGTAATAAAAAGTACCCATTAGATTAAAAAAAGCCTCAAATAAGATAATTCACTATAAACTAAGAAGTGATTTATTCATTGTTCTCTTGAAAATTTCGTATATCGAAATATATAATAGGTAATAGAGGATGTGGCAAAATGAAGCAATGGAAGCGGAATTTATACATTTTGATGGTGTGTCAGTTTTTTGTAATGGGCTCCATGACAATGATCATTCCTTTTTTACCTTTATATCTACAAGATCTAGGTGTTACAGATCCACAAGCGGTAAGTCGCTGGTCAGGTATTATTTTTGGTGCTAATTTTGTGACCGCTTTTTTATTTTCACCTTTATGGGGAAGGTTGGCGGACTCCCACGGCCGTAAGCTAATGTTATTAAGATCAGGCTTTGGTATGGCTATTGTAATCACTTTGACAGGCTTTGCAACTGGACCTTGGTCGTTATTATTATTGCGTCTATTAAATGGAATGATTTCTGGCTTCATTCCAGCAGCAATTGCACTAATGTCCATGAGTACACCTAAAAAAGAACTGGGTTATTCTTTAGGAATGTTACAGGCAGGTGCTGTAGCAGGCAGTATTTTTGGCCCTTTATTAGGTGGAGTTATGGCTGATTATATGGGCTTTCGTATGATTTTTTATTTTACCGGAATTGCTATTCTTATAGCTGCAATTGTTGTATTGGTTTTGGTTAAAGAGAACTTTACAAAGAAAGAAGAAAAAGTAAAAACAAATACGCTACAAGATTTCAGGAAAATTGTATCTACGTCTCCTATTCTTGCCCTTTTTTTTGTTTTCTTTATTGTTCAATGCGCACTCATTGGAATTAACCCTCTTTTGTCCATATTTGTACAAGAACTTACTCCTTCACAAAATGTAGCTTTCTTTGCTGGGTTAGCTATGTCTATTATGGGTATTGCGAATATGTCTGCAAGTCCTTTCTTAGGTAAACTAAGTGATCGAAAAGGGCCTCATTACGTTTTACTATGTGCATTAATTTTTGCTGCACTCGTAACACTACCCCAAGCTTTTGTTCAAAGCTATTGGCAATTAATTATCTTCAGGTTCCTTTTAGGATTATCATTAGGTGGACTCTTACCTTCAATAAATACGTTAATACGATATTTAGCTCCAGAAGGGATGGAGAGTAGAACATACGGATTTTCAAATAGTGCCATGTACTTAGGAAATATGCTCGGTCCTATACTAGGGGGAGCTTTAGCATCATTTACAGGAATTAGAAGTTTATTTATCGCTTCTTGTATTCTTTTAATTTCAAATGCCATTATTGTAAAAATAAAGATCATGCCCAAAATGAAGATGAGACAAAAGGGTGTCTAGCTTATTTTTCAAATAGAGTATTTCATACACAAAAAAATGCCCGCAGAATAATCTGCGGGCTGCCTTATGGCAACTAGAAGAAGGTTATACCCTTTTCCTTTGCTGCCAAGGCTATGGGAGAGGAGAAACCGGAGGAAGAACTTATGGGGAAACGTAAGCCTTCTCCGCGGTTGTCAGCAACATGTTATTGATGTTGCTACTTTTATTATGGACGACTAACAGGACTTTATACGTCAATAAAAAGAGTTTGAATTTTTAGACACGTTATTCACTTAAAGATTTTCTCTTTTTAATTATTTATGATAGGATATGAAGGATATTAAGATTAAATTTTTATGTTTAGGTGAGATAATATGAGAGTAATTAGTGGTAAGAGAAAGGGACTGCACCTTAAGGCTGTTCCTGGACAGTCAACAAGACCAACAACGGATAAAGTGAAAGAATCAATCTTTAATATGGTTGGCCCGTATTTTAACGGTGGTAAAATGCTTGATTTATATGCAGGGAGTGGTTCTATTTCCATTGAGGCATTAAGTAGAGGGATGGAGCATGCTATTCTTGTTGATCGAGATCGTAAGGCAATAGAAACAATACATATGAATTTAAAAACATGTAAATTTGAGGATGTTACAGAGGTCTATAGAACTGAGTCAACTAGAGCATTAAAAGCAGTTCAGAAAAAAGATATTCAATTTGACTTGATATTTTTAGATCCTCCATATGCAAAACAACGATTGGACGATGAAATAGCTTTTATAGATACAAATAGCTTACTGGCGCCTTCAGGTACAATTGTTGTTGAGCATGTAGTGGATGTTAATTTAACCAATTCATACACTAATTTTGAAAAGATAAAGGAAGAACGCTATGGGGATACAGTGATCTCCATATTTCACTATAAGTAAAAAGGAGGAAGGGAAGATGGGAAGCATCGCTGTATGCCCAGGTAGCTTTGACCCTGTAACCTTAGGTCATTTAGATATTATTACAAGAGGTTCAAAAGTTTTTGATAAAGTAATTGTATCTGTTCTTCATAATAGAAATAAGCAGCCTTTATTCACGATTGAAGAACGAATAGAATTACTTAAACAAACGACTAAAGAGATTCCAAATGTAGAGGTAGATCATTTCAATGGATTATTGATTGATTATGTGAAGAAAAAGAAGGCTAACGCCATTATAAAAGGTCTTCGAGCAGTATCAGACTTTGAATATGAATTGCAAATGGCCTCCATTAATCGAAAATTAGATGAAGATGTAGAAACATTTTTTATGATGACAAATAATAACTATTCTTACTTAAGCTCTAGCATTGTAAAGGAGCTGGCGAAATACCACGCATCGGTAAATGATCTAGTTCCAGAAATTGTAGAAGAAGCATTAAGGAAAAAGTATGCTTTTTCAAACTAACGGATGAACACCTATTGAAAGAATACTTTCATACCTCATGGTGCAAATATTTTCTTGTATTTTAGGTCTACCCTGAAAATAGAACCGTTCAGGAGTGGAATGCGGTGACTCCAGCGACGAGCATATGCTTCACGAATAAACTACGAGTTGTCTCGACGCATATAACAACAGAGCAACACTTGCAGAGGCAGAGACAGGCCCATTTACTTTAGCAGTATACAAATTGTATAGTGTGGAGGCTGAGGCATTGCCCGCGGAAAGCTTCCGCATAGAACGGATGAACTTCCAAATGAGTAATTTTCATCCCCCATGGTGCAAATTCCACTTGCATGTGAAGTCTACCCTGAAAATAACTGTTATCGAACTTATAAGTATTAACAAATAAAGAGCAGGTTAATCATTCGTTCCATCACACTTCGCTTTCACCACAAGGGTATAAGTGCGACATCTGCTCTGCTTCACTTCGTTCTCAATCACAGTGTCTTCTTTACCGCGGACGACCTGCCAATCCTCCTCGGTCGTTCCACTCCCTGCGGTGTCTCGTCTAGCTCGTTCATTGGCGCGCCTTGCGCTTTTCTTATTTTTATACTTGCTTATGTTTATGAAGTAGTAGAATGACCCACGCAAGTAGAGAGGTTAATGTAATGAGACTTCCCCATTGAAGAAGCCATTCCAACTGATTAACAAATAAATTAGAAATGGAATCATGATTAAACACTGGCTGCACCTCTCCTTTGGAGGATTCATCAATGTAAAGCCATTGAAAAGCAAAGAAGGTGATACAAGCAGATACAAATCCATGGAAGCAACGGGCTAAGAAAAATGGTTGGAAGCGTATATCTGTGTCTGCAATAATACTAGCCACTTGAGCTTGAACGCTAAGTCCATTGAAGGCTAATATAAAGCTAACTATAATGGACTGCTGTAAGAGTGTTGCTTCCTTTGTTTGACTAACCATTTGACTTCCTAATGTTATTTCAAATATACCTGAAATAATCGCTGGACTTAATTCTATTGGCATTTGAATAGACGTAAGAATAATAGTAGTAAAAAAACTAATAAGAATGGAAATGTTAATTAGCTCTAATATCTGATTTAATACAGAAAAGAGAATAATGAATCCACCAATCATTAATAAGGTTTGTATAGCAGAATGAATAGCATCCCCCATTAGTTTACCAAATGGTCGAGTATCCTTTAACCTTTCTTCATGCATAAGGTGAATGGCATAAGAAAGAGAAAATGGCTGAGAAGTTTTTGACTTACGTTCATCTTGTTCTTCCTGTATTCGGTGAAATCTCATTGTTAAACCTACGATAATATTTCCTGCGTAATGAGCTGTTGCTAAGACAATCCCTAATGCAGCATTGTGAAAAAACCCTACAGAAATGGCTCCGAATATAAACAGGGGATTGGATGCATTTGAAAAAGAAACGAGTCTCTCCCCTTCAATAGCAGTTATTTTTTTATCTTGTCGTAGCCTAGCAGTCAGTTTGGCGCCAGCAGGGAACCCAGATGCAAGTCCCATAGCCCATACAAATCCACCGGAACCTGGCACACGAAAAAGTGGTCGCATAATTGGTTCAAATAATGCACCAATAAAAGATACAACGCCAAACCGAATTAAAAATTCCGATATTATAAAAAAAGGCAGTAAGGATGGAAAGACTACATCCCACCACATGTTTAAGCCACGTATGGATGCTTCATATGCTTCTTTAGGAAAAATCATAAATGATATAGCTAAGAAGGATGTTGTACTCCCGTATAATATCGTCTTCATTAGTGAGGCATTTATTCTCATTGATGTACTCCTTTTCAAACTAGAATCATAAACTTGTCCTCATTCAAATATACGTAATCAAAGAAAGATTAGACCAATTTCAATAAAGTGAGTTAAAAAGGAGTGAAGGATTTAGATGAATCCCAAAATTGGATTGGCTCTTGGTTCTGGAGGTTCAAGAGGATTTGCTCACGTTGGAGTCCTAAAAGTATTGAAGGATAATGGAATTAAGATTGACTATATTGCTGGAAGTAGCATGGGAGCATTAATTGGTGTATTATATGGGGCAGGGTATGAACCTTCCATGTTAGAAAAAATGGCTATTCAATTCAGAAGAAAATACCTTTTCGATTTTACTGTTCCAAAAATGGGATTTGTAAAAGGCGATAAAGCGAAGCAGTTAGTTCAAATGCTTGTAAACAATAAACAATTAGAGGACCTTAAACCAGAAGTTGCTGTAGTTGCAACGGAATTACTTAAGGGGAAAAAAGTTGTTTTCAAAACAGGGGAAATCAGTCAAGCTGTTCGAGCTAGCATTGCAATACCAGGTATAATGGTACCGGAAACAATAAACGGAAAACTATACGTTGATGGAGGGGTAGTTGATCGTGTCCCTGTCTCTGTTGTAAAAGAAATGGGTGCTGATATTATTATTGCATCAGATGTCTCTTATTTTTATCAAAAGGAAGAGATCACCTCCATCTACGATGTTATTACGCAAAGTATGGATATTATGGAAAGAGAATTAAGTCGTTCTAGAGATATCCACTCAGATATAATGATTCGTCCTATGTTATCTCATATTAAATCTACACAATTCGTCAATGTACTTGACACGATAGAAATTGGAGAAAAAGAGACGGAAAAGCACATAAAAGAACTAAAAAAGAAGATAGAGAATTGGAAGGGGAGAAAAAATGATTCATAAGTTTAATGATAATGGAAAAAAACGAAATCAAGGTTATATAAGGTGGGTAATCTTAATTATCATTTTATTGTTTATTAACTTTTATCAACTTCCTTATTATTTTACAGTACCTGGGGATGCACTCGTTTTAACAGATGTAGTTGAAGTGGAAGATAGAAATGAATACGAAGGGTCCTTTATGCTTACGACAGTTAGAATGGGACAAGCGAATGTTGTTAATTATGTTTGGGCATTATTTAGTGATCAACGGGAGATAATTCCCGAGGAACAAGTTCGCCCTCCAGGTGAAACGGATGAGGAATATCGACATCGACAGTTAATGGCAATGACTAGTTCACAAGATTTAGCTGTTCTTGTAGCATACGAGCATGCTGGGAAAACAGCTTACTTTGAAAATCATGGAGTATATGTTACTGGTGTTATTCCTGAAATGGATGCAGAAGGAAAACTTCAAATGGGGGATAAGATCAAAGCTGTTAATGGACAGGAAGTATTGGACCATAGTAAATTATTAGAGGTTTTATCCGATTATATCCTTGGTGACCAAGTTACTTTTACAATCGAACGAGACGATACTGTTCAAGATGTAACGGTTGAAGTAATGAGTTTTCCAGAGGAATATGATGATACTGGTGAAAGGGTAGGTATTGGTATTGCACAACCTGTAACAGATCGGGAATTAGTAAGGGACCCAGAAGTAACTATTGATACAAATCGAATTGGTGGCCCTTCTGCTGGGTTGATGTTCTCGTTAGAGATATATAATCAATTAACGGAAGCGGATATAACAAAAGGGTATCAAATTGCAGGAACTGGCGCGATTAACGAACAAGGAATTGTTGGTAGAATAGGTGGTGTGAAGCAAAAAGTACTAGCTTCACACAATGCAGATGCAGATTACTTCTTTGCGCCTCATGAAGGGGGAGCTTCAGGCTCCAATTATGAAATAGCAAAAGAAACTGCAGAGTCTCTTAGGACAGATATGATTGTAGTTCCGATTGATACTTTTGAAGAAGCCCTTGAATTTTTAGAGGAGCTTCCGTCAAAATAAATACTCAGACAACCTAAAACCCTAGCTTTCGGTTCAAGATCGAAGCTAGGGTTTTAATATTAAAAATTAGAATGAAGATTTTTATTATATTGAATTGGAATAGCTTTATACTCTTGTTGGAGGGAATGTTCTTTACTGAATGGTAGAGAATGTATTTGGCTAGCTAATGTATCTTTCTCCAAAACAGGATGGTCATATTCCTTTGCTCTTGTAATTAGAGGGATAGGAAATCGTTTTTTTTCAGCTGATAAATATGCTCTTCCTTCGTCTGTCATTCCTAATACTCTAATATAAGGTGGATTTAAAGGAGTACAATAAGCCTTCATAAATTCCTTTGTTGTATTCATTAAAATGTGAACGAAGAGACGCTGAATTCTTGTCCATGTATAACGCTTCGTTTTTACTAATTCCATAAGCTCATGAAAAGAAGAAGCTTTCATTATCATTTTTTTTAATCGGTGTTCTATACCTTCTTCACATTCGTATATGTAACTTAATTCAGTAGCTGATGCAGTAAGTATTTGATGTTGAATATATGGGAAATATAACTCCCAACTTGTGAATTTTCCTAATTTTTTTTTATGCTCGGATAATTGATCAAATGTTTCCTTAGGTAAATAGTCATAAATTTCATTAATTTGTTTTCTTTCAACAATTAAATTTTTCCGAATGGAAGTAGCACTAGCTATTTTTTCCCCTTTAATAAAAAATGTATCATGAAAATTTGCTTTTTCTCTTTGAATAGTTAGAGGGGTTATTGGTGAAGAAAGCTTCTTAATTGATTTCACATAATGATAGCCAAGTATGTTATTAGGTTGACTTAAATCCACCATTTTTTCAGTTTGAAATAAAGTCTTAAATGCGTTAGAAAATGCTTTAGGATAGCTAACGCCGTAACGAATGTTTTTTTGAATAAGACTATCGAGCTCGTCTTCATGTTCATTAACTTTGTCTACTGTTTCTAAAAAAGCGCCTATTTCTCCGTATTCACTACCAAAACAAAGGTGATTCACTCCTATTGAATCTAGAATGCTCACGGCTCCATCTGAAAATATTTCTGCCTTTTGTGTTGAGTATATATAAGGAAGCTCTATGACAAGGTCTACCCCATTATGTAAAGCCATTTGAGTCCGTGCCCATTTATCTGTAATTGCAGGTTCTCCACGTTGAAGAAAGGAGCCACTCATTACCGCAATTGTAATATCTGCCTTTGCTTTTTTAATCGATGTATGTAAATGATAATAATGTCCATAATGAAAGGGGTTATACTCTACAACGATTCCAAGAATATTCATCCTGTATACTCCTCTCGAAATTTCAATATTGTTTGATTTTTTTATTCTATAATGCCATTGTATACAGATTTGTAAAATATTTATACACACTGTATGTATTTTTACCTTAGTTTTATGAAAAATAGAATAATAAATATTTTTATTAACAACTTTTAATTGGACACAGTTAAAATTACGGTTGTTTATTTTCAATTGTTTTTATGTTATTCTACAAACTAGTGGAAAAAGAATTTGTTGTAAAGAATTTATCTTGACAAAAGAAATTGTGAAAGATATAATTACATTTGTTGTCTTGAGGTGAAAAACCTATGAAATGGTTGGTTCAACAGCTATTAACCCATAAAGAAAATGGGTTGCATATTGATGAATCTGTTGATGTAAGTGAAGTAAAAGAAGTAGATCGTGAAATTCGTGACATTAGCCCGGTTCAAGTAACGGGGGATGCCTTTTTTTCAAGTAAAGCAGTTACTTTTCAACTACGTATCAGTGGAACGATGATATTACCGTGTGCTCGTACGTTAAATGATGTAGAGTATCCCTTTACAATTGAAGCTATTGAAATATTTCGT
Organism: Evansella sp. AB-P1; assembly: GCF_029688925.1. Lineage (GTDB taxonomy): Bacteria > Bacillota > Bacilli > Bacillales > Salisediminibacteriaceae > Evansella. The sequence continues at coordinate 160,254 of NZ_JARUKY010000010.1, read as the reverse complement.
CTAAATGATCGAGGTATTTTTGAAGAGGAAGAAGAGGTTCATGACATTGAAAACAACACGATAAACTTATTGCCGTATGTAAAAGAGAGAATTTTGTTAGAAAAACCTTTAAGAGTCTTTAGTGATAAGGACGAAAGTTTAGCTCCTGCTTCAGGTAAAGGATGGGAGCTACGAACGAAAGAAGAGGAAAAGGGAAAGATCGATCCTCGCTTAAAAGAGCTTGAAAAGTTCTTCGACAATGAAAAATAACATGACCTGAAGTTCTCAGCATGTGATTTAAATATCTTCAAGGAGGTGGGACTCATGGCAGTACCTTTTAGACGAACAAGTAAAACGAAAAAAAGAATGCGTCGTACACACATTAAACTACGTGTGCCTGGTATGGTGAAATGTCCTAATTGTGGTGAAATGAAATTATCACACCGCGTATGTAAAGAATGTGGATCATACAAAGGTGAAGATGTTGTAAACAAATAGTTTTGATAAAAACAGGAAGGGGAATCCTTCCTGTTTTTTACGTTTATTAATGTAAGCTTACGCCTTTCTCTCCTGAACTGCTTTATTTTCAGGGTAGACCTCGATGCAAGTGAAGATTTGCACCATGGAGGATGAAAATGTTCTTTCTAAAGTATACTACCTTCCCGCAATTCCAATCTCATACCGTTTGCGGGAAGAATATCGGCTTCATTCATCCCGCATTTGCTTTTTTCACTGTTTTCCGGGCTTCTAGAACGCTTCTTATTTTCAGGGTAGACCTCGATGCAAGTGGAAAAATTTGCACCATGGAGAATGAAAATTAATTTTAATCCGATTGGAATGAGTGGAATCCCACGAGACTCCCTGCGGAAGAACGAGCTAGACGAGACACCGCAGGGAGTAGAACGACCGAGGAGGCTTGGCAGGTCGTCCGCGGTAAAGAAGACACTGTGATTGCGGAACGTAGTGAAGCAGAACAGATGTCGCGCTTATACCCTTGTGGTGAAAGCTAAGTGAGGTGGAACGAATGTTTAACCTGACCTTTATTCGCTAATACTATTAACTTTGATAACAGTTATTTTCAGGGATGGTTATTTAAAAGAAAAGTGGTGTAGTAGTTGTCAATCATTTGTCAAAAACGATCAGAAAAAGTAGCTGAAATAATTTTTAATCAACCAAGAAAAAGAAATGCTATTAGTTTTTCTACTATCAATCAGCTATCAACTTGCCTTTCACAATTAAAAGAAGATCATTCTGTTTGTGTACTCATTTTACGGGGGGAAGGTGAAGCATTTTGTAGTGGTGGTGACCTCAAAAGCTTTCACGGATTAAAGACGATGGAAGAAGCCCTAACAATGCTCCAACCAATGAGTGAAGTTCTAAAATCAATTGTTACTTTTCCGGCAATTACTGTTTCTTTTTTAAATGGAACTGCAGTAGGTGGAGGAGCTGAGATAGCAAGTGCAACTGATTATCGAATGTCTATGAAGAATGGAGTAATAGGCTTTATACAAGGGGATCTTCATATCACGACTGGGTGGGGTGGTGCATCATTATTAAAGAATAGAGTAGGAGCCACAACAGCCTTAACAATGTTAGCTAGTGCTAGTCGATACACTATGGAGGAAGCACATGAATTAGGGTTTATTCATAGTATTGTTAATGACATATCAGACATAGATAAATGGGCAAATATGTGGTCTTCTAAAGAGGTAATACAAGCATATAAGTCAGTATTATTAAATGACTTAGAGAAAAAAGATTTGTTTCTATCAATGGACAAAGAAGTAGAGGCGTGTGCTAGTCTATGGGAAACACAACAACATCACGAAGCTGTCAGTCAATTTTTAACGAAAAGAAAGTAAACGCTGGCTAATAAAACGTATGCCGTAATCTACCCTAAAAATAGACTGTTTCAGTAGTGAAGGACGACGACTCTAACGACGAGCATATTCTTCACGAATAAACTTCGAGTTGTCTCGAGGCATATAACAACAGAGCAATACTTGTAGAAGCAGAGACAGGACCATGTATTTTAGCAGTATACATAATATATAGTGTGGAGGCTGAGGCATTGCAAGCGGCAAAGAAGACACTGTGAAGTATGAACAGAAGTCGCGCTTATGCCTGTGGAGAATGTGCCTGTCTGTAACGATGAACTATCTTGGTAGAATATTTTCATCCTCCGTGGTGCAAGGAGCAATTTGAAGTGAGAAACCAATGAATACCTTCATTAGAATGCATTTAATGATAAAGGTTCATACTATTTCTAGAAATTAGTCTATCTTATCTACTAATTGCATACATATTAGATGATAAATGAAGAAGGAGGGATAAGTTCGTTGGTTAGACAGGATGCATGGAATCAGGATGAAGATTTATTATTAGCTGAGGTGGTACTTCGGCATATAAGAGAGGGTGGCACACAGCTAGCTGCATTCGAAGAAGTGGGAGAAAAGTTATCCCGAACACCAGCAGCTTGTGGTTTTCGCTGGAATTCTTCTATTCGTAAAAAGTATGAATCTGCCATTCAACTTGCGAAAAAACAAAGAAAGCATGTAAAGAAAGAGGAATACCTTCCAACATCAGATGATAAACTTGTAGTATCCAAGAAGCTTAACGGGGCTAAAGATGAAACGACTGTTTTAAAAACAGTAGATGAGATGGTACAATTTCTTCTTTCAAAAAAAGAAGAACTAGTTGTTAGTCAACAAAAAGCTAATGGAGTAGCTTCGGGTAAAGATTATGATGAACTTTTAGAGGAAAATAAGAGGCTGGAAGAAGAACTTACACGTTTGAGACATGAGTATGAAATTATAAAAAATGACTATCAATTAATGATCAACGTAATGGAACGAGCAACGAAACGAAATCAACTTTCTGTGAAGTAAAAAATATCCACCAGCTATGGTGGATATTTTTTATGGAAAGATATGATAGCATAAAATTTTCACTTTGAAAGTTGTCTAGCTCCATGCGCCATCGGCTCGAGGTCAAATAACCTGCCCGATTAAAAGTGTAAGATCGCACTTTTTATTGGACAGAACATTTGCTTGTCGCCGGAGACAGGATGTCGACATTACGCCGTTGCCTACAGGACGTGGGCTGTACTTAGGCGTAATTGGGACGCCTTGCGCTTTTCTTATTTACATTGTTCTGTTATTCATCTTCTTGCGTAAGCTGCTCTTTTACCCCTTTAGGGAACCATACATATGGGTTTTCTCCACGATCACGTTCTGATTGATATGTGAGAGCTTCAAATCCCATCTTTCTCCAATACTCGTCAGATTGTTGTCTAGCATTAGTTTTGATAGGTAACCCTAAGCTTTTTGCATAATCTACTAGGCTTTTCCCTATTCCTTTTCCTTGATACGCAGGAAGTACTTCTAATTTCCATAATTCGAAATAGTCTTGAGGAGGATCGAAATATCGATCAAATTTTTTATTAATTTTATACAGGCTCATTCGCCCTACAAGTTTATTGCCAAAATAAATACCGTAAAAAGGGGATTCGCTATCATTTTCTATAATATTTTCTTCCAAATCCTCTTTCATTGATAGCTCTTGTATTCCGTATTCTCTGAAATTTTCAAAGTCCTCTAGTGTCTTGAAGTTCACCTTTAACCTTACAACTTGTTGTCCTACCAATGTGATCCCTCCACTACAGAATATAATAACTGAATGTATAGTCTATAAATTATTATAATTTAAATAAGAACAAAAAGAAATGAAAAAAACTCTTAACTCACGTGCCGGAATTCTTATGGGTTGTGATAAAATATAGAAAAATAAGTAGTGAGGGTGATAAAAATAAAGATCGCCATTATTGGTAGTGGAGCAATAGGCTTACTTTTAGCACATTTTTTAGTTAGGAGTGGGCACGAAGTAACGGTAGTAACGAGAACAGAGAAGCAGAGAAATAGCTTATATAATGAAGGACTTTTTCTTTTACAGCATAACGATGAGTATTTAAAAGTGAACGTTGATGTAAAAGTATTCACGGAGGATTTTAGTCATGTTGATTTGTTTATCGTAGCGTTAAAACAAACAACGCTGTCCTCATTCTTTGAAAGACTTAAATCCTTTAAGAAGGTTCCACCAGTAGTATTTTTGCAAAATGGTATGGGGCATCTAGAAAAAGCACAAATGTACTGTAGTTCACCTATTATTGGAGGGGTAGTTACTCATGGTGCAAAAAAACTAAACGATTATTCTGTTCAACATACTGGGTTTGGTACAATAGAAGTAGGTAATTGGAAATGTTCTTCCATGATGCTTTCCTCCTTAGTCAGTTATGATCCACACTTCCCTATTTATGAAGTAGATAACATAGAATGGTTGATGAAAAGAAAACTTTTGATGAATCTTGTAATAAATCCTTTAACAGCTATATATAGAGTGAAAAATGGAGAGTTACTTTCCAATCAATTTTTTTTCCGAAATGCTAAGGATATCTTTAAAGAAGGTATAGCTGTTTTAAAGTTACCTGAAAGTGAATGGGAGAATGTAATTCAAGTTATAAAAAATACTTCAGAGAATCAATCATCCATGTATTTAGACATAGTAAATCGTAGGAAAACAGAAATCACTTCCATCTCAGGCTACGTTATTGAAAAAGCAAATAAAGAGGGTGTACATGTACCATTAACGAAATTTATTCATCAATCAATAGTCGGTTTGGAGAAGGAGAATGAAAAATGAATATTTTCTCAGAATTAGTTGTAATTATAGCAACTACTATAATTACAATTCCTATCATCGGATTATTTGTCGTTTACCTTGTTGCGGTAAAAGCATCTAACAACAAGCCCTTATCTTTAAAGTTAGCTGTCGATAGTACAGCTATATTGTTTATAATAGCAGTGTATTTTATCATTTTAGAAATTTGGACGATTAACTTTAGTTTAATTATTATTTTATTTATACTTTCTACTGCTATTGCCTTTACCTTTCTTCATTGGAGAAAGTACGAAGATATACATATTCAAAAGGTTCTTAAAGGTGTATGGCGTTTTCAGTTTTTTGTTTTCTTTTGTCTTTATTTCTTATTAATGTTTTATGGCTTAATTAGGCAAATGTTTATTTTTGGTTAAGCACTATAATTGGTGAGGAAGGTTTAGTTTGTTATAATAAAACAGGGTTTATTACGAAAACAGAAATATACATACCCGACAAGTTAATGTGAAAGGTTGTATACATATGGAAATAAAATTCCAAAAACATATTGAAGAAAAATCCTTTTTACACCAATACATAAATGCAGAAGCAGAAGTGATGGAATTTTATGATTACCCTCTAACTAATGAAGGTTTATTAAAAAGGTATGAAGAGGTTTTATCAAGAGAATATTTTCGAAAGGAATTAACGGAAGTTCTATTACAATTTAATCATAGGTTTACTACTTCAAAAGCTACCTTTATGCAAATCAACCGATTAATGGATAAAAAATCTGTTGTGGTAGTTGGAGGGCAGCAGGCTGGTTTATTAACTGGTCCTATTTATACAATTAATAAAGTTATATCTATATTACATGAAGCGGAGACTATCGAAAAACAATTAGGTATACCAGTGATTCCGATTTTTTGGATTGCAGGAGAAGATCATGATATAGATGAAGTTAATCATACATATTTTCACAATGGAGATCGTACAAAAAAAGTAGCCATAAACGAACGGAATGATATAAAACAACCTGTTTCTGAACGGAAAATTTCTTCTAGCGAAGGGAAAGAAATGTTAAAGCAGGCATTTCAATTTTTGCCAGAAACAAATTTCACTAAAGAAATATATCGTTGTTTAGGAGAGGACTTGAATGAAGAGTTAACTTATGTAGAGTGGTTTGCTTCTATCCTTCATCGATTGTTTAAAGGTACGGGTCTCGTATTAATGGATGCGGCACATCCGTCAATACGAGAAATAGAAAAGAACTATTTTAAAGAAATGATAGAAAATAATGATGGATTAAGAGAGGCATTTTGTGAAACGGCAGAACAATTTAAAAAAGAGGGGTATGGAGAGCCGATTGCTATAGAGAAAAAAAATGCCCATATATTTTTACATGATCAAGGTCAACGTTACTTACTAGAAAAGGAAGGGGATCTCTTTAAAGAAAAGCAAGGGGGCAATACGTGGACAGAATCTCAATTGCTCGAGATATTAGATGAATCTCCTCAAAAGTTTAGCAATAATGTTGTTAGTCGTCCAGTAATGCAAGATAAACTTTTACCTGTTATAGGATTTATTTCTGGCCCGGGCGAATTAAAATATTGGGGTACATTAAAAAAAGTGTTCCATACTATGAATATTAATATGCCTCTAGTATATCCCCGCCTTCATATTTCCTTTATTTCAAGGCGATCTGAAAAAAGTCTGGAATGGATTGGTATTACTCCACATGAAGTGACGACAAATGGAATAAAAAATGAAAAGGGGTTATGGATAAAAAATAATAGTCAAGTAGATATAGATAATGTCTTTGAAGCTATAAGTGATGAAATGAAGGGGCTTCTCAGTAATATCGAAAAAGAATTACAACCGTTAGGCCATAAAGTAGGAGAGCAAACTCCGAAATATGAAGAGAAAGTTTTAAACGTAGTCTCTCAGTATAAAAAAAAGGTGAAAAGTGTTGTTAAAAAGGATCAGCAAGTTTATTTGATGCGCTTTGATGAATTAGAAACAGAAATAAGGCCTAATGGAAACTTGCAAGAACGATATTTAAATATCATTCCTTATTTAAATACACATGGAGAAGATTTTGTGTTACAAGTATTAATGCAAATTAAGAAGGGACATTTGAAAGAAAAAAATTCCTTGTATGAAAATTTTATTTATATATATGTTTGATGACAACAACTCTGCTTTTGCAGGGTTGTTTTTTTTGAAAGATAAAGAAAATTTTCACTCTACGTAAGGTATCTAGGAGACAGGATGTCGATGATTTAACCTTTGCCCACAGGACGTAGGCTGTACTTAGACGTAATTGGGGCGCCTTGCGCTTATCTTATTTTGGTTTTCCAAACGAAGACTCAATAGAACCGTCCCCATGAAAATAGGTCTTTTAACTATAAATTTTATAAAGTTGGTGGTTAAAAGTGGGGGGATGTGGTAAATTAGTGTTATAAAGTGGAGGGAGGTGGATTCCTATGTTCATGGGCGAGTTTCATCATACGATTGATGAAAAAGGTAGGATGATTATTCCAGCTAAATTTCGTGAAGAGCTAGGATCCGCCTTCGTTGTTACAAGAGGCATGGATAAATGTTTATTTGTTTATCCTGAGCAAGAATGGAGACAATTAGAACAGAAACTAAAAACATTACCTTTTACAAAAAAGGATGCTCGTGCATTCACTCGATTTTTCTTTTCTGGTGCAACAGAAAGTGAGCTAGATAAGCAAGGGAGAGTTAATATCCCGTCTACTTTGCGATCCTTTGCACAACTCGAAAAAGAGTGTGTCGTTATAGGGGTTTCTAGTCGGGTAGAAATATGGAGTAAGGATATTTGGGATGAATATTTTGCAGAATCAGAGGAATCCTTTGCAGAAATCGCTGAGGGGATCGTTGATTTTGAATTATAAAAAACTCTATTTACATATCAATAGTTTATTTCCCCAATCATTAAATAACATTTTCTTCATAAGGGAGGCTTACATCATTGTTTGAACATGAAACAGTATTAAAGGAAGAAACGGTACATGGACTTAATATTCAACCTGACGGAGTGTATGTGGATTGTACATTAGGTGGAGGAGGACATAGTGAACGTATTCTTTCTCATTTGAATGAAAATGGGAAGCTCATCGCTTTTGATCAAGATGAAGTAGCATTATCCCATGCAAGAAAAAGACTTTCCGCTTATAGTGATCGAATCATTTTTGTACATCGAAACTTTCAATTCTTAAAGGAAGAATTAATAGAACGAGGCTTTGAAAAAGTGAATGGTTTCGTTTTTGATCTTGGTGTTTCATCACCTCAATTTGATGAGCCTGAACGTGGTTTTAGCTATCGTTTTGATGCACCACTTGATATGAGGATGGATAGGGGACAAATACTAACAGCATTTGAAGTTGTTAATGAATGGACTTTCCAGGACATAATGAGAATTATTTCTAGATATGGAGAAGAACGGTTTGCAAAGCAAATAGCAAGAAAAATAGAAAAAAGTCGTGAAATTAAACCTATAGAAACAACCTTTGAACTAGTTGATATTATTAAAGATGCTATTCCAGCTCCAGCTAGAAGAAAAGGCGGTCATCCAGCTAAGCGAACATTTCAAGCAATTAGAATTGCAGTGAATGATGAATTAAATGTTTTTGAGCAAGCTTTAAATGATGCTATTGATATGACAGCTCCGAAGGGGAGAGTAGCAGTTATTACGTTTCATTCTTTAGAAGATAGAATATGTAAGCAAGTGTTTAAACAAAGAAGCACGAGGGAGGATCTTCCTAAGGATTTGCCCATCATTCCAGAAGAATACCCAACGGAACTAATCTTAGTAAATCGTAAACCCATTTTAGCAAATGAATTAGAATTGGAAAATAACTCAAGATCTCAATCGGCGAAATTGCGAATAGCAGAGAAAAATAATTAAGAGGAGGACTAATCATGAACCAAGCTGTGCAAAGGCAAACACAACAAACGATTTATAAGCCTGTAAAAGAGAAAAAAGTCAAACACCTTGTTCGAAAAGGTGGGATTACAAAAGGGGAAAAATTGATTTATGCTAGTACATTATTAGTCGTAGTTTTTGCCCTCTATTTAGTGATTTCAAACTATGCAACCATCTATATGACTAACCACCAAATTCAACAATCTGAATATGAAATTCAACAACAGCTTAGTGTGAATGATGGTCTTACTTTACAAGTGATGGAAATGTCAGATCCTGACGTGATTTTGTCAAGAGCAAAGGAAATGGGGATGACTCTAGATGATGGGAATGTGAAATTTGCCCATCCTACGAATTAATAGAATTTATTGGAGGTTGATAAGGTGGAACATAATAAAAGAAAGATTATTATAAAACGTGGCCTTATCATCTTAACATTATTTCTTCTTGTGACTTTGATGTTATTTTCAAGATTTGTTTATATACAAGCAGCAAAAGAAGTACAAGGTCATAATTTAGAGGAACTCCTTGAAAGAAGATGGACACAATCAATTGTGCTAGAAGGACAACGTGGGTCTATTCTTGATAGAAATGGTGATGTTTTAGCTGAAGAGATCACTTCGTATACCGTTGTGGCTTTACTTGATGAAAGATATGATAATAGAGTAGAAGATCCAGAAAGAACTGCACAGCAATTAAGTACAGTCTTAGATATAGATTCGTCTAGCTTATATCAATACTTAAGTCAAGAAGGCAGAGTTCAAGTGGAACTCGGACCAAGGGCAAAAAACTTAAGCTATGAAAAAATGAAAGAAATAGAAGAATTAGAACTTCCTGGTATTGGTTTTCGTGAAGATCCCCGAAGATTTTATCCTAAACAAACGTTTGCATCCCATGTGTTAGGTTACACAGAAAGAGATATGTCTGTAGCAAGGATGGGGTTAGAAAATAGTTTGAATGAGTATTTACAAGAGGAAAATGGACGAATTACATATCAAAGGGATGGTTTAAATCGCAGGTTGCCTAATGCGAATGAAATGATCGATCCACCTAAAAATGGTGATAATGTTTTTCTAACGATCGATACGAAAATACAGATGGCATTAGAACAAACAATGAATCAAGTAGATGAAGAATATGAACCTGAACGAATGATGGCTATTGTAGTGAATGCAAAAACTGGAGAAATCTTGGGTATGTCTAATCGCCCTAGCTTTAACCCAAATCAATATGAAACTATTGAAAATTATACGAATTTTAATGTTGCATCAAGATTTGAGCCTGGATCAACTATGAAAATGTTTACCTTAGCTGCTGCAATAGAAGAAGGAGTTTATGATGGGGATAAATTGTTCCAGTCTGGATCCTATCAAATTGGACCGGATACAATAAGAGATCATAATAGAGGTGGTTGGGGGAGAATTTCATTTGATGAAGGCTTCCAAAGGTCCTCAAATGTTGCTTTCTCAATATTAGCGCTAGAGAATTTAGGTTCGGAACGTGTGTTTGAATATATGGATGCCTTTGGCTTTTCAAGTCCTACAGGTGTCGATCTTCCTAATGAAATTTCCGGGTCGATTGCAAACAGATATCGTATTGATGCAGCTACTACCGCTTTTGGACAAGCAACAGCAGTAACACCGATCCAACAAATACAAGCGGCAACAGCGATAGCAAACAATGGTGAAATGATGAGGCCATATATAATAGATCGAATAGTCTCTTCTGATGATGGAAGTGTTATTGAAGAAAGTTCTCCAGAGATTGTTGGGAATCCAATTTCTGAGCAGACATCAAAAAAAGTATTAGAAAAGTTAGAATCAGTAATTACCTCTGAGGTAGGGACAGGTAGACAATATGCTATTGATGGATATCGTGTTGCTGGGAAAACAGGGACAGCTCAAATATTAAAGGAAGATGGAAGTGGCTATTTAGATGGCCATGGTAATTCTGTGTTTTCTTTTCTTGGAATGGCGCCAGCTGAAGATCCTGAAATTATCGTTTATGTTGCTGTAGATCGTCCGAAAATTGATGAATATGAATCTGGCTCCATACCAGTATCGATGATTTTTAAGCCGGTAATGCAGCAAAGTCTGCAATATTTAAATATTTCTCCTACTGAAGCTGAGGGGAATGACAGAGATGATAGTGCTGAAATAAAAGATTATCGTGGTGAGAGTGTCACAAGTGTAGCAGAAGAATTGAATTCTTTAGGCTTTAAGGCAGTAATATTAGGCGACGGTTCAACTGTTGAATCACAGTACCCATTCCCTCTAGAAAAGGTAATGACTGGAGAAAAGTTTTTTATCAAAACAGACAGTGAGAATATACACTTGCCTAATATGTCTGGCTGGTCTTTAAGGAATGTATATGCTCTTCAAAAGCTCTTAGATATAGAGGTAACAATTCAAGGTAATGGCTTCGTTCATTCTCAAAATCCAGATCCTGGAACGAATCTAAGCAGCTCTGAAAGATTGATTGTTCATTTGGTTTTACCAGGAGAAGAACATACAGATTCCGATGACATAGTAGAAGAAACAGAAGAGATACTTGAAGAGGAAGAAATATTCATACAAGATTAATAGTAATTATGAGAAAATAACTAAAAACGTGATTATTCATTATGGACAGGTTCTAACCTGTCCATAATTTTCATATGTCTGAATCAAGCCATAGTGTTTGAACATGGGGAGGTTTGGAGATGAAAAGGGTATCTAATGTAACGGTTCGAAAACGTCTTATTTTAGCGTTGAGTGTAGGTTTAGTCGTATTTTTAGTTATGATCATTCGATTAGGTGTTGTTCAGTTAGTTATGGGGGATGAAATATCTACAAGGGCTGAAAATTCTTGGAGTAGAGATATACCTTTTGAAGCAAAACGAGGAGAAATTTTAGACAGGAATGGAATAGCGTTAGCAACGAATGTTAGTGCCCCCTCTGTCCTCGTTGTACCGAGACAAATTTCTGATCCTGCTAATGTAGCTACACAGTTAGCAGAAGTACTAAGGATGGATAGACAAAGGGCGTATGAACTAGTTACGAAAAACGAACACATCGTACGAATAAATCCTGAGGGTAGAAAAATGAGTAATGAATTAGCTAATGAAGTGAGGGAATTAAGGTTAGATGGTGTTTTTATTGCAGAGGATAATAGGCGCCATTATCCATTCGGACAATATTTATCCCATGTGTTAGGGTTTGCAGGTATTGATAATCAAGGTCTAACTGGACTGGAATTATATTATGATGAAAAGCTTTCTGGTGAAAAAGGGTATGTGTCTTTCTATTCAACAGCTAGGGGAACGAGAATGCCAGGGTTAGCGGACGAGTATACTGCTCCTGTAGATGGCCAACACTTGAAATTAACCATTGATTCTAAAGTGCAAACCATTATCGAACGGGAGTTGGATAATGCTGAAGCTACTTATAATCCAGATGGTGCTATTGCTATTGCCATGGATCCTAATACTGGAGAAATTTTAGGGATGTCATCAAGACCAGACTATGATCCAGAACAATTTAGGAAGGTTCCTCCTGAAATTTATAATCAAAATAAACCTGTTTGGAGTCAATATGAACCAGGATCAACTTTTAAGATTATTACTTTAGCAGCAGCATTAGAGGAAGGGATTGTTGATTTAGACAATGATTCGTTTCATGATCCAGGGTATATCGAAGTTTCAGGACATAGGCTAAGATGTTGGAAAAAAGGTGGTCATGGATCTCAAACATATTTAGAGGTTGTACAAAATTCATGTAACCCTGGCTTTGTTGCTCTGGGAGAAGAATTAGGTAAAGAAACATTGTTTGACTATATTCATAGCTTTGGGTTTGGGCAAAAAACAGGTATAGATTTACAAGGAGAAGGAACAGGGATTTTATTCAATTTAGATGCAGTTGGACCATTAGAATTAGCTACAACATCTTTTGGTCAAGGGGTTTCAGTTACTCCAATTCAACAAGTTGCTGCTGTAGCCGCAGCAATAAATGGTGGTAGATTATACCAGCCGTATTTAGCGAAAGAGTGGATAGATTCTTCTTCTGGTGAAGTTGTTACTAGAACGACCCCTACATTAAAGCAGGAAGTAATCTCAGAGGAAACTTCTGCAGAAATTCGCCGAGCTTTAGAGCATGTTGTAGCAAAAGGGTCAGGCCGTAATGCGTATGTTGATGGTTACCGTGTTGGAGGGAAAACCGGGACTGCACAGAAAGCTCAAGATGGACGATATTTAGAAAATAATCACATTGTTTCTTTCATAGGTTTTGCTCCTGCAGATGACCCTCAAATTGTTATTTATGTTGCAGTAGATAACCCGAAAGATACTATTCAATTTGGTGGAACGGTAGCTGCTCCAATAGTAGGGAACATTATGGAGGATAGTCTCCGAGCTTTAGGGGTAGAAAGAAGAGGAGGACAAATTGAAAAGGAACGTATGTGGAACGATGAGCCAGTGATTGAAGTTCCAGATTTAGAGGGCTTGACCATAAGAGAAATTAATCAAGCATATTATGAATTAAAGTTAGATGTTTCAGGTGAAGGGAAGGAAGTGTTATTACAGTCGCCTGAACCAGGAGTTCGAGTAAAGGCAGGATCAACCATTAGAATATATATGGGTGACAAACCTGAAGAGGAACAGTAAAATGAAACTTATGGATTAAACTAACATAAAAAATGTCTACCCTGAAAATAAGAACGGTTCAGGAGTGAGGGGTGACGACTCCAGTGGGATCAGCACGATCCGAAAATCCCCTAAAAGCTTGCTGTGTAAGTTTTAGGAAGTTGAGGCCGTGCCCCACGGTAAAGAAGACACTGTGAAGAATGAACAGATGTCGCACTTATGCCTGTGGTGAAAGCTTCCGCATAGAACGGATGAACTCCTCTTAGTTAGAACATTTTCATCCTCCATGGTGGAAGTTTACTTGCATGTTAGGTCTACCCTGAAAATTCAAAAATTAATTACTTTTAGTTATTTTCAGGGTACCCTATTATTAAGAGTGTTTTTCATAGAATAAAGAATAGTTATTCATATTAAAATAGATAAGTTTGGTTAATTGAAAGAGGGATATAGTATGCAATTAAGTATGTTATTAAATGAATTACCTTCCTATCAACTTATTGGTCATGGCGACCCAATCATCCAAAATGTCCATATGGATTCTCGTGAAGTTTCTGAGGGAAGTTTATTTTTCTGTGTTAAAGGCTTTACCGTTGATGGTCACGATTTTGCAGTGGAGGCAGTAAAAAAAGGTGCTGTAGCCATCGTAGCAGAAGAGGATATAGATGTATCTGTACCATTGGTTAAAGTGAAAAATTCCAAGCGTGCTATGGCGCTTCTATCAGCAGTGTTTTTTGATTATCCAACTTCAAAGTTTCAGTTAATTGGTGTGACTGGAACAAATGGCAAAACGACAACTACCCATTTAATTGAAAAGCTTCTATCTGATTCAGGTAAAAAAACAGGTATAATCGGGACAATGTATATGAAGTATGGAGAGAAGAAAGTAGAAGTAAATAATACAACTCCAGAATCACTTGTACTTCAAAAAAATTTCTATGAGATGAAAAAAGAAGGTGTCGATGCAGTGACGATGGAGGTTTCCTCTCATGCCTTGGAACTTGGAAGAGTGCATGGTAGTCATTTTGACATTGCAGTGTTTACTAATATTTCACAAGATCATTTGGATTTTCATGAAACGATGGAACGATACACCTATGCTAAAGGATTGTTATTTGCCCAACTAGGAAATGGTTTCAAGAAAGACAATCAACCTATAGCTATATTAAATATAGATGATCAAGCATTTTGCACGATCGAAAGGATGACAGCTTCACCAATCATTACTTATGGGATCAGAGGTGATGCAGACTTAAAGGCAGTTAATATCAACCTTGACGAGTCTGGTGCTAGCTTTGATTTATCTATTGGTAATGAGTCAGTACCAATAAAATTGAATATGACAGGGACGTTTTCTATTTATAATGCTCTCGCAGCAGCAGCTACTGCCTATACAATGGGGATTAGTTTAGATGTTATACAGACTAGCTTATCAAAAGTAGAAGGAGTTTCTGGAAGGTTTGAAAGATTAAAGATTAATGCTCCATTCCATGTGATTGTAGATTATGCTCATACACCAGATAGCTTACAAAATGTTCTTCAAACGATTAAAGAATTTGCCAAAGGTAAAATAAGCGTAGTAGTTGGGTGTGGGGGAGATCGTGATAAAGGGAAAAGGCCTCTGATGGCTAAAATAGCTGAAGAATTTTCCAATCATGTTTATTTAACCTCGGATAATCCACGAACAGAGGAACCATTGGATATTATTAAAGATATGGAACAAGGAATGTCTGGATCAAACTATACTGTAATTGAAAACCGGCGCGAAGCTATCTTTGAAGTGATCCGTCAAGCTCAAGAGAATGAAGTAATATTAATAGCAGGAAAGGGACACGAAACGTATCAAACTATCGGAAAAATGAATCATTATTTTGATGATCGTGTTGTAGCTAAGGAAGCAGTAGAGGAGTGTCAAAATCATGAGAACTAGTATAGACATGTCACTTATTCGTTCGATTAGTATGAATGTAATAGGTGAAGCGGAAGGTGTTAAAGTAAAAGGTATTAGTATCGATAAAGGTGGTGTGAAAAAAGGAGATTTATTTTTACCAATTGATTCTACTATATTCGATGATTCATTATTCATTGAGGATATAAGATCGAAAGGAGCAGTGGCCTCCTTTTGGAAAAAAGGGATCCAACTTCCTAACGATATACCTAATGATTTTATATTATTTGAAGTTGAGGATGTGGAGGAAGCTTTAAAGAAATTAGCCCAATTGTACTTGGCTGAAGTGGAACCTACTGTAGTTACTGTTACAGGTAGTTTTGGAAAGACAATAACACAATCCATTATTTCGCATTTATTAAATGGCCCTTTTAATGTTCATGAAATAAAAGGGATTCAAGGGGAGTATACAAGCTTCTTACTTTCAGTTCTTCACATGGATCCACATACAGATGTCCTACTTTCCCAAGTAGATTTAGGGTCAAGGGAAGAAGTTGGGTTTTATAGTGAGTTAATGAATCCAAATTTTTCTATAATTACAAACATTTCTGAACAAGATAATCTTTCAACATATGAAGAAGCTATACAGTCTGTAATGGAGCTTGAAAAGGGAATGAAGGCAAGTGCTGTTCTTGCAATCGATGGGGATAATAAGGATTTAATGAAAAAGGAATGGAAGACGGATGTTATCACTTGTGGTACTTCTGACAAATGCTTATTTCATGTAACTTCTGTTGAAGAATCAGGCGATGAACTACAATTTCAAATAGCTGGCATTCATATGCCTTTTACTATAAGGGGAATGAAGAAGGCAGATGTGAAATATGCAGTATATGCTATCGCATTGTTGGTCCATCTTGGTTTATTGGCAGATGACATTTCAGTAGCATTAAAAGATTTTGTATTAGACATTTAATCACTTTTATATCAATAGGCATGAAATTGTACAATCGACGATAAAATGTATAGTAAGATCTTTATTTAAGTTGATATTAAATAAATGTTAATCTTTTCCGTTTATGAAAAAGTGACATAGAGCTTTTATGCCCGTTCTTCAATATTAAAGGTACGTGAATCGAGTTTAGAAAGGAGTTCCTATTATGCTGGAACAGGGATTATTGTTCACTCTGATATTATCATTTTTAATAACAGTATTACTTTCCCCTATTTTTATCCCTTTTTTGAGAAGGTTAAAATTTGGTCAAAGCATTCGTGATGAAGGCCCACAATCTCATCAGAAAAAAAGCGGAACACCGACAATGGGCGGATTAATGATTATTTTATCAGTCATTACCGCTACATTAATAATGGCAAGTCAATTTCATTTTATTGATATAGAAATCATGTTACTTCTTTTTGTAACGTTTGGCTTTGGATTACTGGGTTTTTTAGATGACTTTATTAAAGTCGTGAAAAAGAGGAATTTAGGATTAACTTCCAAACAAAAGTTTTTAGGTCAAGTAGGAATATCCGCAATTGTTTATGTCATATTGCTACAAACGGGATTATCAACACTAATTACGATTCCCGGAACTACGTTAGCTGTTGACGTTGGATGGTTTTATTTTCCACTGATTATTATTATGCTTGTAGGAACCTCTAATGCTGTCAATTTAACTGATGGTTTAGACGGGTTAGTTGCAGGTACCTCTGCAATTGCGTTTGGAGCTTTTGCTATTATTGCATATTCTTTATCCATGTATACTGTTTCCCTCTTTTCTGTTGCAGTAGTAGGAGCTGTCTTAGGATTTCTAGTCTTTAATTCCCATCCTGCTAAAGTGTTCATGGGTGATACTGGCTCCTTAGCAATCGGCGGAGCCTTAGCAATGATTGCTATTTTAACAAAAATGGAAATTCTTCTTATTATCATTGGAGGAGTTTTTGTAATTGAGACATTATCTGTTATTATTCAAGTAGTCTATTTTAAAGCTACTGGTGGTAAACGGATATTTAAGATGAGTCCCTTACATCATCATTATGAATTATCTGGATGGAGTGAATGGCGTGTCGTTGTTACGTTTTGGTTAGTTGGTACGATCTTTGCTATTATTGGAGTTTACTTAGAGGTGTGGTTGTAATGAAGAAGAATGATCGTTATAAAAACAAAGAAATTCTTATTCTTGGCTTAGCTAAAAGTGGAACAGCAGCAGCAGAGTTACTGATCCAGCTGGGGGCTAAAGTTACTGTAAATGATCAAAAACCTATTGAAGATAATAAAGAAGCACAGAAGCTGGAGAAACTGGGAGCTGTCGTAGTGTGTGGATCACATCCATTGGACCTTATCCATTCTAGACTAGATTATGTAGTAAAAAATCCTGGGATACGTTACGATAATCCTCTTGTGGAAAAAGCAATAGCTTTAAATATTCCAGTAATAACGGAAATCGAGCTTGCTTATCAAATAAGTGAATGTGAAATTATAGGAATTACTGGATCAAATGGAAAAACAACAACGACAACATATATATATGAAATGTTAAAAGGTAGTAAAAATCAACCTTTGCTTGCCGGTAATATTGGAGAAGTAGCCTGTGAAGTAGCTCAAAATGCTACTGAGAATAATATTTTAGTGACAGAGCTATCAAGCTTTCAACTAATGGGTATTGAACAATTTCATCCGAAATATTCTGTACTATTAAATATTATTGATGCTCACCTTGATTATCACGGAACGATGGAAAATTATATTGAAGCAAAAGGGAACATTTTTCGTAATCAATCTAGGGAAGATTACATGATCTATAATGCGGATGATGAAGTCGTAAGTCGTGTTGCCAGTAATGGACAAGCTAAAGGAATACCATTCTCTACAGAAAAAAGTCTCGAAGATGGGGCTTGTATTAAAAATGGAAATTTAACTATTTTTGGGGAGAAATTAATCCCAATTGAGGAGATGTCTCTTCCAGGTGAACATAACATTTCTAATGGACTAGCAGCAGCAGCTACTGCATATTTAGCTGGTGCTTCAATCGAAGAAATTTGTCATGTACTAAAAACATTTACTGGGGTTAAGCATCGTTTACAATTCGTGGATGAAATAGAGGGTCGGAGCTTTTATAACAATTCAAAGGCTACAAATGTTTCAGCAACTATTACGGCTTTAAAGGCTTTTGATAAACCAATTGTTTTAATTGCAGGTGGTCTGGATCGTGGGTTGTCCTTTGATGACCTTATTCCTTATTTTCAAAAACGTGTGAAAGCTATTGTTACATATGGGGAGACTGCTGATAAAATTGCTGCAGCTGCAGGCATAGCTAAGGTACCAACCATTAATACAGTTAATACTTTAGAGGAAGCGGTTAATGTTGGGTATAAGAACTCGCATAGTGGGGATGTTATTCTATTATCTCCTGCTTGTGCCTCATGGGATCAATTTAAGACTTTTGAAGAACGTGGAGATATATTTATTGATGCAGTGAAAAAGATTGTCCTGTAAAGGCATGTTTGTCCATTTTACACATAAATATAGGTAATAGAGATGATGATTGAGGAAATCGAGGTGTTCTCTATTGCCAAAAGTAAAGTCTACTCCTGATATTTTATTAATTGCTGCAACCGTTTGTCTATTAACCATTGGATTAATTATGGTTTATAGTGCTAGTGCAGTATGGGCAGACCATAATTTTAATGATTCTTTTTTCTTTTTAAAGCGGCAATTGTTTTTTGCAGGGTTAGGGTTAGTTGCCATGTTATTTATCATGAATATTGATTATTGGACATGGAGAAGTATGACGAAGGTTTTAATTTTTGTATGTTTTATCTTGTTAATTATTGTTCTCATTCCTGGCGTAGGTCTTGTTCGAGGTGGAGCAAGAAGCTGGTTAGGTGTTGGTGCATTTTCTATTCAACCATCTGAATTTATGAAAATTGCAATGATCTTTTTCCTGGCAAAATATTTGTCGGAAAAGCATAAATACGTGACAACTCTTAAAAGAGGTCTCTTTCCAACTTTAGGTTTAGTTTTATTGGCATTTGCTCTCATTATGTTACAACCTGATTTAGGTACTGGGATGGTAATGGTATTAACGAGTGTTGTTATGATTTTTATTGCAGGAGCAAGAATCAAACATTTTATGTTTATGGCAGTTCTTGGTATAGTAGGTTTGGTTGGATTAATTATATCTGCACCTTATCGTTTACGACGAATAACATCCTTTTTAGATCCATGGGAAGATCCGTTAGGAACAGGTTTTCAAATTATTCAATCATTATACGCAATTGGTCCTGGCGGCTTTTTAGGGTTAGGATTAGGCTCCAGTAGACAGAAATACTTTTATTTACCAGAACCTCAAACTGATTTTATTTTTGCAATTCTATCTGAAGAGCTTGGGTTCATTGGTGGAGCATTTGTTCTTGTTTGTTTTGCCATATTATTGTGGAGAGGTTTGCGTATTGCTTTGTATGCACCAGATCTATACGGATGTATGCTTGCTACAGGAATTATTGGAATGATTGCAATTCAGGTT
This sequence comes from Evansella sp. AB-P1, assembly GCF_029688925.1. GTDB lineage: Bacteria > Bacillota > Bacilli > Bacillales > Salisediminibacteriaceae > Evansella. The sequence goes on along the minus strand of NZ_JARUKY010000010.1, from coordinate 140,644 downwards.
ATGATTAACATAGGCGTAGTTATCGGTTTAATGCCTGTAACTGGAATCACTCTTCCGCTACTGAGCTATGGTGGTTCATCTTTAACCTTAATGTTATCTTCCATTGGAGTTTTATTGAACATTAGTCGACATATGCGATAATTAAGTTTAAAATATTTAAATAGTGTTAACTACGTATACCTTATACTTGTATAGCGTTTTTAATGTTTGCGTTAGTCTAGAATAACAACTCTTTTTACTTATTACTTATTACTTATCAATACCATGCTTCTGCTATTTTAGCAGTTGCTTTTTTGTTGTATTCATTATCCCCATAATTTTATGGCAGAAATTAATTATTCACCAAAAAAATCATACTTTTTCATAAAATACGTGTTATTCTATTCATCAAGACAAACAGTTTTGAGATATAATATAAATAAGTTTGTAAATGTTTTTAGCTGGAGGGAAATCATGAAGGTATTAGTTACTGGTGGAGGAACAGGTGGGCATATATATCCAGCCCTCGCTCTTATACGTTCTATAAAAAAACATAATAGTAAGGCAGAATTTTTATATATAGGTACTGAAAATGGATTAGAGGCTAAGATAATTTCTAAAGAAGATATACCTTTTAAGACTGTTACAATTACAGGATTTCAAAGGAAGTTGTCCTTTGAAAATGTAAAAACAGTACTACGATTTCTTAAAGCGGTTAAGGTTTCTAAAAAGTATATAAAACAGTTCAAACCAGATATTGTAATAGGAACAGGTGGGTATGTTTGTGGTCCAGTAGTTTATGCTGCAGCCAAAAAAGGAATTCCTACTGTCATTCACGAACAAAATAGTGTTCCAGGATTAACAAATAAATTTTTAAGTAAGTATGTAAATAAAATAGCCATTTCCTTTGAAGATTCTAAGGACTTCTTTCCTAAGGAGAAGGTAGAATTAACTGGAAATCCTCGAGCACAAGAAGTGGTTGAAGCAGCTAAAAGCTCAAAGGGAAATAAATTAACCTCTCTCGGTTTATCTTCAACGAGGCGCACGGTTCTAATTGTTGGAGGAAGTAGAGGGGCAAAACCGATCAATGATGCTGTTATTGGTATTTTAGATGAGTTAGGAAAAAAAGAGTACCAATGTTTATATGTTACAGGAGAAGTACATTATGAAAATGTAAAGAATGAGTGGAGTAAAGTTAAGTCATCAAAAAATATTGTTTGTGTACCTTATATTCATGACATGCCTCAAGTATTAAGTGAAGTTGATTTATTAGTAGCTAGAGCAGGAGCTACTACTTTGTCAGAAATCACTGCTCTTGGGTTACCGTCTATTTTAATTCCAAGTCCATATGTAACCAATAACCATCAAGAGAAAAACTGTCGATCGTTAGAACATGTTAATGCGGCTAGAGTAATTTTAGAGAAGGAAATGTCTTCTGAAAAGCTATTACAAGAAATTGATTCTATTTTCAATGATTCAGTTACTTGGAATGAAATGCATCACGGTGCTTTAAAATTAGGGCAACCAACTTCAGGAGATGAACTCTATCGGATAATCACTCAGCTTGTAAAATAAGTAAAGTGATGGAGGGAATTATGGCAAATTTAATAAGCACATTAGAGGCACTTGAAATTGGAAAGATTACGGAGAATGAACCGTTAAAAAATCATACTACTTGGAAAATTGGTGGACCTGCAAAAATTTTTTTTGAACCATCTTCTGTTACTAACTTAAAAAAAGGAATAGAGCAAATCGTGAATAGCAAATCTCCGTGGTTTGTGATTGGAAGAGGTTCCAATTTGTTAATTTCAGATGAAGGTATAGATGGTGTAGTGATTAAATTAAATGAAAATATTGCTGACCTAGAACAAGAAGGTGAGACGATAAAGGTAGGTGCAGGTTACTCCTTAATTAAGCTTGCTACTATCATGAGTAAAAAGGGTTTTTCTGGTTTGGAATTTGCAGGAGGTATACCAGGTTCTGTTGGTGGAGCTGTATTTATGAATGCAGGAGCTCACGGGTCAGATATTTCACAAATACTTGTAAAGTGCAACATCCTTCTTCCAGATGGTACATTTAAATGGTTTACAAAGGAAGAAATGGAGTTTTCATATCGTACCTCCCGTTTGCAACAAAAGGAAAAGGGGATATGCGTAGAAGCAGTCTTTCAGCTAAGAAAAGGTGACAAGGAAAAGATAACAAAGGAGATGCAGAAGAACAAAGACTACCGAAGAGAGACACAGCCTTGGAATTATCCTTGCTGTGGCAGTGTCTTTAGAAATCCCTTGCCTAATCATGCAGGGAAATTGATTGAAGAAGCAGGTTTAAAAGGTTTTTCTATAGGGGATGCACAAGTATCAACCATCCATGCTAACTTTATTGTTAATAAAGGTAATGCAACAGCTCAAAATGTGTTAGATTTAATAGATCATATACAACAAACCATTTATGATAAATATAACGTTAAAATGGAACCGGAGGTAGAACTAGTAGGAGAAACTTCCTTGTAATTAGATCTATATTCCATATCGCCTTTAACGAACTTCTTAATACGTAAGGGACTTTTAGGCGAATTCTTTTTTATTTTTTTATTTTTGGGCCACTTGTGCTTTTTTTATAGAGATTATTTAACTAGAATATAACAAGAGGATACAGGCATTTTGTCTCTATTTGACGAAAATACAAGAATGACTATTTTCTCACAATAAAGCATGAGATACAATGGAGGAAGAACCTATGAGTCATAATAAGAAAGTCATTGAAATAGAAGAAAGAATCCCCAAGTTAAAAAATCGACGTAAACAACTAGCTAATCGCAGATTAATCTTTTATATTTCTATCTTCTTTATTTTAGTGACTATTATCATGTATTTTCAATCTTCCTTTAGTCTTGTAAAAACAGTTGAGGTATCTGGTAATATACATGTGTCTGAGGAATGGATTGTGGACAAGTCTCAGTTACTTCCTGAAACGAGTATGTGGAATATTAATGAGGAAGGGATTCGAACTAGAATATTAAGTAACCCAGAAATATCCTCATTGTCAATAACGAAAAATTGGCCAAATACAATTCACCTTGAAATTGGTGAGTATGAAAGGGTTGCGTATGTGCAAGGAAATGACACTTATTATCCATTATTAGAGACGGGAAAACAGTTATCTAGTGAAAAGGATGTTGTACATATTCCCTTTGATGCACCAATTTTAATGGGATTTACTGATGAAGATAAAAAAAGTCAACTTGCTGCGGAGCTTGTAAATGTATCTTCATCCATAAGGAATAGAATTTCTGAGATTTATTATTCTCCTGTTGAGAATGATACTTTTCGATTAATGATTTATATGAATGATGGCTTTGTTGTCAATTCAACCATTCGAAACTTTGCAGAAAGAATTGCACCATATACAGCTATTGTAGAACAGTTAGATCCAAACGAAGAAGGAATAGTACATATGAGAATGAATCCATATTTTGAGAGCTTTGAGGTTGAGGAGGAAGAAGAAAGTGAGAGTGAAGGGTAGTCATGTAATATTCTCATTTGTTTTATTGTTAACTGGGTTCATACTTGCTATTAGTTATCAAATAACGAACGAAAGACAAATAACAAACGAAATGTCAAGTACTCAATGGAGAGCAGAGGATGAATTAAGGAATGAAGTGTTAATGGAACAGGCTATTAACAGGAATTTAACTGAGGAATTACGTGACATTCAAAATCAAATAAATGAAATTGAAGATGATATTGCCAACAGTCAACGACGTTATTTTAATTTAGTGGAAGACCTTGATCGTCTTCGTATGGTAACGGGTTCAGTACAAGTAAAAGGAGAAGGTATTAGTGTTACACTAAGAGATGCAGAATATGTCCCAGATGGAGATAATCCTAATAGTTATATCGTTCATGAGCAACATTTACAAAAGATTATTCATGAATTACTTGTCACTGGAGCAGAAGCTATTGCAATTAATGGCTACCGCCTTAATCACCAATCGTATATTCAATGCATTGGACCTGTAATTGAAATAGATGGCAATGTCTCTTTTGCTCCCTTTGAAATAACAGCAATTGGGGAGAAGGAAACGTTGAATAGCTCTCTAAATATGGTTGGAGGCGTGATAGACCAGCTTGTTAGTGAAAACATTGAGGTAAGAATAGAAAATAAAAATGAGATCATCATGGATCCGTATTTCTCTGAGAGAGGGTGACTATCATGAAGGATCGCATGATTGTATTCACTTGTATTACAACGATCATTGGTTTTATGATTGCCATTCAATTCCAGACTACAAAAGAGCCAGATGTGAGAGACACTAGAAATATACATGAATTAAGACAAGCTTTAACTGTTGAAAAAGAACGCCAAAAAGAGTTAAATGAAGAGATGGATAAACAAATTGAAATGTTATACCAGCTACAGCAAACGGAAAATGTTGAATCCGTCATTGTAGATGCTATAGATGAATTAAGGGAACGGGCAGGACTTACACCAATTAGTGGACAAGGTGTTCTGATAGAAATTACACCAGTTTATCAAGACGAATTTGGTGGGTATATTCACTCCGTGCCTCCATATTTACTTCGACTACTTATAAATGAATTAAACTTTAACGGTGCAAAAGAGATAGCAGTAGGTAATCAAAGAATAGTTTCGACAACACCCATAAGAGAAGCAAATGGAGTTACCTTAATTAATAGTAATCGAGTAACACAATTCCCATTAAAAGTAAAAGTTCTTTCAGATGATCCAGAAGGGTTGCATCATGCCATTATGTCTTCCATTTCACGAGAATATTTTTTATATGAAAATTTAGAGATTAATTCAACTCCAATAAATTATGTGTCTTTACCTGCCTATGAAAAAACCTATCGAGTAAGGCACATGGAAGTTATAAAGGAGGAATCATAATATGTGGCTCCCAATCATCGGTCTCTTGGTTGGAGTCCTCCTTGGTTTATTCAGCGAATTTCGAGTGCCAGATGAGTATTCTAGCTACTTATCTATAGCTGTACTGGCAGCGCTTGATACATTATTTGGTGGGATTCGGGCTCATCTTGAGAATATTTTTGAAGAAACAGTATTTATAACTGGTTTTTTTACCAATATTCTCTTAGCTGCGGGTTTAGCTTTCCTAGGGGTTCATCTTGGTGTAGACTTGTATTTAGCAGCTGTTTTTGCATTTGGTGTACGATTATTTCACAATATTGCCCTAATCCGTCGAATTTTAATAAATAAATGGACGACGAAACGGAAAGAGAATTAAAAAGATGTGAAAAAATGTGAAAAATTCTTTTTTTTCTTGAAAAACCTTTTTAAAAAAAGGGAATTAGACTTAGATGTTGAATACATTTCATAACTCATTTATGTTATTTTATAATAGGAAATGTTGTTATGGTTATTGTTATAACTGAGTTACATAATTCGTTGAACTTAATACTATAAATGGATGCAGGATTAAGGAGGTGCCAACAGATGAACAACCATGATATATATGTCACACTAGATATAGGCACATCATGCGTTCGTGTCGTTATTGGTGAAATGGCTAATGGTACATTGAACATTATTGGCGTTGGTGAAACTAATTCAGAAGGAATAAAAAAAGGTTCTATCGTGGACATAGATGAAACGGTTCATTCTATTCGTACAGCAGTTGATAAAGCAGAAAGAATGATTGGACTATCTATTGATAGTGTTATTATTGGTATTACAGGTAACCATATTCAACTTCAGCCATGTCATGGTGTTGTTGCTGTTTCCAGTGATGATCGTGAAATTGGTGACGAAGATGTAGCTAGAGTATATGATGCTGCTCAAGTAGTATCCGTTCCTCCAGAGAGAGAAATCATTGATGTTATTCCTAAACAATTTATTGTAGATGGTCTAGATGAAATTAACGACCCTCGTGGAATGATAGGTGTCCGATTAGAAATGCAAGGAACAATAATAACTGGTTCACGTACAATGTTACATAATGTAATACGTTGTGTTGAAAAGGCTGGGTTACAAGTTGCAAATATCGCATTGCAACCGTTAGCTGCAGGCACAATAGCATTATCTAAGGATGAAAAAAGTTTAGGTGTTGCCTTAATTGATATGGGTGGTGGTTCAACAACTATTTCTGTCTTTGAACAAGGTGCACTTCAAGGAATGAAGCAAATACCTATTGGTGGTGACCATATTACGAATGACATATCTGTAGGCTTTCGAACATCTACAGAAGAGGCAGAAAAAGTAAAAGTAGATTATGGACATGCTTTCATAGATCACGCCTCCGATGATGAAACTTTCGAAGTTTCGGAGATTGGTAGTGATCAAAAACAAGAATTTTCTCAATGGCAATTAGCTAATATTATTGAACCTCGTATTGAAGAGATGCTACATTTAGCTTACAAGGAAATACAGCGATTAGGCTATCATGATTTACCTGGGGGCTTTGTATTAACAGGTGGAACTGTTAAGATACCAGGGGTCCTTGAACTTGCAAGAGATATTCTTCAAAAAAATGTACGTATTGCTATTCCTGACTATATAGGAGTTCGTGAACCACAATATACGAATGGTGTAGGATTAATTACTTTTGCACATCGTAATTTAAGAATTCAAGGTAAAGAAATAGCTGCGTCAGTTAGCTCTTATTCGGAAGTAACACCGGAACGTAAGGAAAAGCCGTTAAAAGGAAAACAACAAGGGAAGGAAAGCCCGGGAGTAAAGAAAAAAGTTACGAATTTATTTAAAATGTTTTTTGAATAGTAATGAAAAATGTTGATGAGTGTGAACCATGATGGATTGGGGGATCAAACTATGTTGGAATTTGAAATGGATACAGATCAGTTAGCAACTATTAAGGTCATTGGTGTTGGTGGAGGCGGAAGTAATGCCGTGAACAGAATGATTGAAAATGGTTTGCAGGGAGTAGATTTTATTGCTGTAAATACAGATGCTCAAGCCTTACATTTATCTAAGGCTGAAATAAAACTACAATTAGGTGGGAAATTAACGAGAGGATTAGGTGCAGGTGCGAATCCGGAGGTAGGAAAAAAAGCTGCAGAAGAAAGTCGTGAACAACTTGAAGAAGTATTAAACGGTGCTGATATGGTATTTATTACTGCTGGTATGGGTGGAGGAACTGGAACAGGTGCAGCTCCAGTAATCGCCGAAATAGCAAGGGAATTAGGTGCTCTAACAGTTGGTGTAGTTACGCGTCCTTTCACTTTTGAAGGAAGAAAGCGTATGATGCAAGCTGGTGGTGGTATTTCTTCCCTAAAAGAAAAAGTTGATACTTTGATTGTTATTCCTAATGACAGACTTCTTGAAATTGTTGATAAAAACACTCCAATGCTTGAAGCATTTAGAGAAGCTGATAATGTATTACGTCAAGGTGTACAAGGTATATCTGATTTAATTGCAGTTCCTGGACTAATAAATTTAGATTTTGCTGATGTAAAAACAATAATGAGTGAAAAAGGGTCTGCATTAATGGGTATTGGAGTTGCAACAGGAGAAAATAGGGCAGCGGAAGCGGCTAAAAAAGCAATTTCTTCACCTTTATTAGAGACTTCTATTGATGGTGCACAAGGAGTGTTAATGAACATTACTGGTGGAGCAAATTTAAGCTTGTTTGAAGTACATGAAGCAGCAGAAATTGTATCTACAGCATCAGATAGTGAAGTGAATATGATCTTCGGATCGGTCATTAATGAAGATTTAAAGGATGAGATTGTTGTTACTGTAATTGCTACAGGCTTTGATGAACAGCAAAACGAAAAAAGCACTAGTAATAGAAATACGGTAGTACAGCAGCGTCCTAAACAAGTACCAAATAGAAATGAATCTGCACAAGAATTGAATAACCAGTCGAAACAGAAATCTACTTCAGACGAAGAACTAGATACGTTAGATATTCCTACGTTTTTACGAAATCGTAGAAAACGAACATAAGTTATAAAAGTAAAGGTTAATGAAAGGGGTTATTCTCCCTTTTCATTAACCTTTTTTACTTTTATGGAAAAAAGGCCACACCTTTATAATTTTAAGTGTTTAAATTTTAAATGTTGCTTCTATAGTTTTGCTCATCAACTGTTGAAATCTTGTTATTTAGGGTAGACCTCGATGCAAGTGAAAATCTTTGCACCATGTGTGATGACAAAGTTCTTACACAGCAATCACATTTTATGTATTTGTAACTTTGCAGTCGTCAAGTTTGGTCCTATTATACTGCAAATTGCATAAACACTGTTTGCAGGCACAGAGGAAGTGGCCAGCGTTCCTGCAAAGAGTGAAAAAGAGGTTTGCAGGCACAGAGGAAGTGGCCAGCGTTCCTGCAAAGAGTGAAAAAGAGGTTTGCAGGCACAGAGGAAGTGGCCAGCGTTCCTGCAAAGAATGAAAAAGAGGTTTGCAGGCACAGAGGAAGTGGCCAGCGTTCCTGCAAAGAATGAAAAAGAGGTTTGCAGGCACAGAGGAAGTGGCCAGCGTTCCTGCAAAGAGTGAAAAAGAGGTTTGCAGGCACAGAGGAAGTTCCTAGCGTTCCTGTAAAGAGTGAAAAAGAGGTTTGCGGGCACAGAGGAAGTGGCCAGCGTTCCTGCAAAGAATGAAAAAGAGATTTGCAGGCTCAGAGGAAAAACACCCTATTCCTGCAAAGGGAGCAAAGGATTAGCGGAAAGCTTCTTGGCTACCGCATTTCATGTTTTTGTAGTCAAGACCACTTCATGACTACCACCTCCCCTCTCAAAATAATCATTTTCTGGAGAGTCATTTTTTATATGAAAACAAGAATTATTTTCGACATAGTATTTATCAATCTCATTGCTCGCGGACCCTCTAGTTCCCTTTTATTTAGACTATTAATTCATAGTGTAGGTGACAATATCGCGGAAAATCAGTCAAAATAAGTCCCTTTTTATTAGCAAAAAGTGACAGACTTAAAACTGTGCATACGATATACTATGTTCAAATTCCGATTCGGACGGTGGTAGCTTGGAAATCTATTTAGATGTTATTTGGCTATTAAACTTTTTAATTGACCTTCTGCTAATCTATCTAACAGCCATCGTATTGAAAAGGAATATTAAAAAGTGGAGACTATTAATTGGTGCCTTTATTGCATCGTTGTATGTATTTTTTTTATTTACACCGGTTGATTATTTAGCAATGAATCCGATTGTAAAGAGTTTTTATTCTTTGTTAATAATTTATGCTAGCTTTGGGTTCTATCGATTTCGATTATTTATTCAAGCTTGGCTTACTTTCTTTTTTGTAAATTTTGCAGTAGGAGGTGGATTGTTAGGCTTACACTTCTTTCTTGAAACAGACACGAACTTCATCATGGGGACTTTTGCAACGCAAACGAGTGGATTTGGTAGTCCAATAAGTTGGTTGTTTGTTCTTGTCGGCTTTCCCCTTATGTTTTGGTATTCGAGACAGCGTCTTGAAACGATTGAAACAGAGAAAATACGATATGATCAAATCTATCCCGTGTTAATTAAAGCTGCTGGAATGACGTTGCAACTAAAGGGATTCGTAGATAGTGGAAATCGTTTAGAAGACCCATTAACTCGGAGGTCAGTCATGATAATAGATATGACTGAAGTAGGGCAACAATTCCCAAAATCTATCCTTCAATTTACAAAAAATCCTACTTTTGCTGATATTGATTTACCAGAACGTTTTGAAGGAAAGTTAACGATGATTCCATTCCGTACAGTTGGGAAAAATAATCAGTTTTTATGGGCTCTAAGACCGGATGAAGTTGTTGTATATGAAGATGACACTCCGTATTATTGTAGAAATGTCTTACTTGGTTTGAGTTATACACCATTATCTGATAGACATGATTACAATTGTTTATTACACCCTAAGATGATGCAGCAAAAGAAACAATCGTCGTAAAAATAGAACAAATATTCTGAAGGGGGAATTTCCATAATGATTAAACTAAAATTGAAACTTTGGTGGTATAGAATCCTATCAAAATTAGGATTAAAGTCAGATGAGGTTTTTTACATAGGCGGGAGTGAAGCATTACCACCTCCATTAACCAAGGATGAAGAAGCATATTTATTAAAGAAGCTTCCTTCAGGTGATGAGTCTGTTCGATCAGTATTAATAGAACGTAATCTACGTCTTGTAGTTTACATTGCACGTAAATTTGAGAATACAGGAATTAACATAGAGGATTTAATAAGTATTGGGACAATAGGTTTAATTAAAGCTGTTAACACCTTTGATCCAGAGAAGAAAATTAAGTTAGCTACGTATGCATCACGATGTATAGAAAATGAAATTTTAATGTATCTGAGAAGAAATAATAAAATTAGATCAGAAGTTTCCTTCGATGAACCGTTAAACATTGATTGGGATGGAAATGAGCTATTATTATCTGATGTTCTAGGAACAGAGGAAGATATTATTACAAAAGGAATTGAAGACAAAGTAGACCGAAAGCTACTTGTGAAGTCATTAGAAACATTAAATGATCGTGAAAAACAGATTATGGAGCTACGCTTTGGATTAGCTGGTGGAGAAGAAAAGACACAGAAGGATGTTGCAGATATGTTAGGTATTTCACAATCGTATATTAGTCGATTAGAAAAAAGAATAATCAAGAGGCTCAGAAAAGAATTTAATAAAATGTTATAATTGTTTTAACAAGACATGACAAGGCTTGAAGGAATTTCAAGTCTTTTTTTGTTTGGAAGCTCTGCATAATTTTCCCTCTCTAGGAGATACTGATTTTTGTACATCAACTCCTGTTGGGAGGGAAGACATTGACTCGAAATAAAGTAGAAATTTGTGGAGTAGACACTTCAAAATTACCAGTATTGAAAAACAAAGAAATGAGAATCCTCTTTGAACAAATGCAAAATGGGGATGAATTTGCAAGGGAAAAGCTTGTAAATGGAAATTTACGTTTAGTGTTAAGTGTTATTCAACGCTTTAACAATCGGGGTGAATATGTAGATGATTTATTTCAAGTAGGGTGTATAGGGTTAATGAAATCCATCGATAATTTTGATTTAAGTCAAAACGTAAAATTCTCAACCTATGCAGTACCTATGATTATTGGAGAAATTAGAAGGTATTTGCGGGATAATAATCCAATTAGAGTATCGAGATCTTTACGGGATATTGCTTACAAAGCACTGCAGGTAAGAGACAATTTAATGAATGAAAAAACCAGGGAACGTGAACCAACTGTACAAGAAATTGCAAAAGTTTTAGATGTTCCAAAAGAAGATATTGTGTTTGCTCTTGATGCCATTCAAGATCCTGTTTCTCTTTTTGAACCAATATATAATGATGGTGGAGATCCTATTTATGTAATGGATCAAATAAGTGATGACAAGCAAAAGGATATTCAATGGATTGAGGAAATTGCACTGAAAGAAGCGATGATTAGATTAAATGATCGAGAAAAAATGATATTAAACATGCGGTTCTTTCAAGGGAAAACGCAAATGGAAGTGGCTGATGAAATTGGAATTTCACAAGCGCAAGTATCTCGTTTAGAAAAAGCAGCCATTCAACAAATGAATAAACATGCTAAGGAATAGACCGAATAAAACCTGCTTTTGCAGGTTTTTTCTTTTTATACATGAGAAGGGAAATAAGTTGAACAAGGCTTGCATACACTGTATTGAATGGTAATGGGAGGGGATGAAATGTTAAAAATATCTGATATTCAATCGAAAGATATTGTCAATTTAGCGGACGGACGATTGTTAGGACATATATCAGACTTAGATATTAATTTAGAAAATGGGACTGTTGATGCTCTTATCATTGGTGGTGGTAGAATGATGAATCTTTTCAATAGAGAACAAGAAATTATTATACCATGGAAAAATGTAGTTAAAATAGGCTCTGACGTTATATTAGTAAGGTATCACTCTTCAGGAAATGTCAGTATAGATGCAGAAGATGAAGATAACTAATTGCATATGATGTATAAATAGGGATAAATATTTATTATCCCTATTTTTTACTATCCATAAGCTATTATGCAATGCTCGCGGCAGGAGTCGCCGCTATCACAATTCTGAACTGTTGTTTTTTTCAGCTATTACTATAAGTTAAGGGGTCCATTGTGAATAATTTTAGCAAGATATATTTATTTAAACAGAAAAAATAGGAACTACCTATAGGATAACCATTGCTTGATACAGAAAGATTCATTATGATAAGTATATGGAAAAAATGATGTTTATTGTGGAAGGAGCATCGTTTGTGTCAGTATATGAAAATTTAAAAGATGTACAAGCTATTATTCACGCAAGCAGTATGAGAGGAAAAAGAGATCCATCAAAAGTAAATATTATTGCAGTTACAAAATATGTTTCTATTCAGCGAGCATCGGAAGTTTTGGATGCAGGAGTCATTCATATTGGTGAAAATCGTGTGGATGAAGGATTGGAAAAATGGAATGCACTTGGTGATAAAGCAACATGGCATTTTATTGGGAGCCTACAGTCAAAGAAAGTGAAAAATATGATCGATCAATTTGATTACATTCATTCACTTGATAGGCTTTCATTAGCAAAAGAAATTAATAAACGAATGGCTAATGGGAAGAAGATGAAGTGCTTTGTACAAGTTAATGTTTCTGGAGAGGAAAGTAAATCTGGATTACATCCAAATGATACGTTACCATTTATAAAAGAGCTTGCTGACTTTCCAGCTATTGAAGTAGTTGGATTAATGACAATGGCGCCTTTTGTGGAAAATAATGAGCTTGTTAGACCATTTTTTCGAAAGCTAAGAGAATTAAAAGAAGATATTGAAGGTCTTAACTTACCTCATGCCCCTTGCCATGAATTGTCAATGGGAATGTCTAATGATTTTGGAATTGCAGTAGAAGAAGGAGCTACATTTGTCCGGATAGGGACTGCCCTGGTGGGTAACGAAAAGGTTTAATAGAAAGACACTTATTATTAAATGATGAGGTGAAAAAGATGAGTATAAAAGGTAAGTTTAAAAAGTTTTTTGAACTTGAAGATGAATATCATCATGAAACAGTTCAATATGAACAAGAACCACAAGAAGAATTAGAACCGACTTTTTCTCATAAGAACGAAAAAGAAAAGAATAATGTGGTTAGTTTAAAAAGTGTTCAGCACCAAGCGAAGGTAATTCTCATCGAACCTCATACCTATGATGAAGTACAAGATATTGCAGATCAACTAAAAAATCGTAAATGTGTTGTTATTAATTTACAACGCTTACCACATGATCAAGCAAAACGAATTGTAGATTTTATTAGTGGAACAGTATATGCTATTGGAGGGAACATACAAAAGTTAGGAGCAAATATTTTTCTATGTACTCCAGACAATATAGATGTTTCTGGTAGTATTTCAGAAATGCTTCAAGAGTAGACATACAAAAGGAAGGTGAATAAATTGGTTTTATTACATCAGCTTGTTATACAAGCTATTAACATTTATTGGATTATATGTATTATTTACATTTTTATGTCGTGGGTTCCAAATGCAAGGGAATCGTCCTTCGGTCAACTAGTTGGGAGATTAGTGGAACCGTATTTAGCGCCTTTTAGAAAAATTATTCCTCCATTAGGAATGATAGACATTTCCCCAATCGTAGCAATCTTTGCTCTTCGTTATGCAATGTTTGGTGTTGACTTCTTGTTCCAGATGTTTTATTAAAAAAATATAATGAAATGTAATGATTTAATAGAGCAGGTGAGTATACCAAATTATGAGTGTTTATGAGCATTACAGAAAAGAAGAACATACTTTTGTAGATCAAGTTTTAGAATGGAAGGAAATAGTCATTGAACAGTACCGTTCAAAGTTGACAGATTTTCTAGACCCACGCCAACAAGAAATTGTACTTACTGTAATAGGGAACGACGACGAAGTGCATATATCCTTTTGGGGTGGTCATGAACAAGCAGAACGTAAACGTTGTATTCTCTATCCTACATATTTTGAACTGTCGTATTCAGATTTTGAAATAAATGTTTACGAATTAAATTATCCACATAAATTTGTCCAAATTGAACATCGCCATTTATTAGGTGCATTAATGAACGTAGGTTTAAAAAGAGAGAAGTTCGGTGACATCTTAACGGATGGACAAAGGTTTCAAATTGTGTTAGCTCATGAGGTAGCAGATTTTGTGAAATGGAATGTTACATCCGTAGGTAAAGCAAAAGTCAGCTTAAACGATATACAGGTAGAGGATTTAATTCAAAAAGAAGATAATCTTACATTTACTCATATTATTTCATCTTCCCTTCGTTTAGACACAATAATTGGAGAAATATATCATCTTTCCCGAGCAAAAGCTAAGGAGCTTGTAGAAGGAGGGTATGTTCGTGTGAACTGGAAGATTATTGAGGATCCAAGCTTTTCACTTCAAGAAAAGGACACAATATCCGTACGTGGGAAAGGAAGAACAATTCTTTATTCTAATGAAGGATTTACTAAAAAAGATAAATATAGATTAATAATTGGCACCCCAAAATAAATGTCGTAGTAGCAGGAATGAACTATTCCTTTGTCGAATATGATATTATGACTTTTTCGTGCTAAAGATAAAATTAACATTTGATTAGAGGAGGTTTACCTATGCCATTAACACCGTTAGATATTCATAATAAGGAATTTAGTCGTGGATTTCGAGGATATGACGAAGATGAAGTAAATGAATTTCTTGATCAAGTTATTAAAGATTATGAGATGGTTATTCGTGAAAAAAAAGATTTGTTTGATCGTGTAAACGAATTAGAAGAAAAACTTGGCCATTTTTCTAATATTGAATCCACACTTAATAAATCAATTCTTATTGCACAGGAAACTGCAGAGGAAGTAAAGCGTAATGCCGAAAAGGAAGCAAAATTAATCATTAAAGAATCAGAAAAGAATGCTGATCGAATTATAAATGAAGCATTGAGTAAATCACGTAAAATTGCTTTAGAAATTGAAGAATTAAAAAAGCAAGCTTCAGTATATCGTACGAGATTTAGAATGCTATTAGAAGCCCAACTAGAAATGTTAAATAATGATGATTGGGATGATTTAAGTAAGCATGTAGAAGATCTCGAAATAAACAATCCATCCAAATATTAAAATTGCTTTAAAGGTTTTTGGGGTTAAACGTGTAAATTAATCAATCTTTACTTGACGCTAGAATTGTACTTATCATATACTTTAATAAGATTTTATTGAAAAATAATAATATATGATTAAAAGTTATAAGATTGGTCAAAATGGAATACAAAATGAAAAATAAAAAACGATGACAGGGAGAGTACATTTGTTATTCTAGCATAGCGAATCAGGGATGGTGGGAGCCTGAAGCTAGTAGCAGATGGAAAATCACCCTTGAGTTGCAATACCGAACAGACGAGTATATGTCCTAGTAAGATGCGCCGGTTTGTTTCACGTTACGAAATTTGAGTGAATAAGAAATGAAATTATTTATAATTATTTCTTATTTATTAGGGTGGTACCGCGGGTGTTCCTTCTCGTCCCTTATTGGATGAGAAGGTTTTTTGTGTTTTAATTTATCCAAAACAAGTTTAGAGTGTAGTGTTAGTACTATTTTTTCAATCAGATAACTGTTTTATTTCGTTAAGAAAAATTTAATATTAAAAGGAGGCAGTGGCATAATGGACTACAAAGACACATTGCTTATGCCAAAAACGGAGTTTCCTATGCGTGGAAATCTTCCGAACCGTGAACCTGTTATGCAGGAGGAATGGGAAAATAAGAAAATTTATGAAAAGGTACAAGAAAGAACAGCAGGACGTCCAATGTTTGTCCTACACGATGGTCCACCTTACGCTAATGGTGATATTCACATGGGGCATGCATTAAATAAGATCTTAAAAGATTTTATTGTTCGCTATAAATCGATGACTGGTTTCCATGCTCCATATGTTCCAGGTTGGGATACTCATGGGTTACCAATTGAAACAGCATTAACAAAAAAAGGTAAAGTAGATCGTAAAAAGCTTAGTGTAGCAGAGTTTAGAAAGAAATGTGAAGAATATGCATTAGAACAAATTGATAATCAACGTGAACAATTTAAACGTTTAGGTGTACGTGGAGATTGGGATAATCCTTATGTGACTTTAACTCACGGCTACGAAGCGCAGCAAATAAAAGTGTTCGGTGATATGGCAAAGAAGGGGTATATTTACAAAGGGAAGAAACCTGTTTATTGGTCCCCATCATCTGAATCAGCACTTGCTGAAGCAGAAATTGAATATCACGACAAACGTTCTCCTTCTATTTATGTTGCTTTTGATGTGAGGGATGGAAAAGGTGTTCTTGAAGGTGATGAGAAATATATCATTTGGACAACAACCCCATGGACAATTCCAGCCAACCTAGGAATTACCGTTCATCCAGAGTTAGATTATGTAGTTCTTCAAGTTGAAACGCAAAAATATATTGTTGCAAAAGGTTTATTAGAGCATTTAGAAGGAGAACTCAGCTGGGGTAATTATGAAATTATCAAGACCTTAAAAGGTGCACAATTAGAAAATACAGTTGCAAAGCACCCACTTTATGATCGTGAATCATTAGTAATGGTAGGGGAGCACGTAACTCTTGATGCTGGTACAGGATGTGTTCATACTGCTCCTGGACATGGGGAAGACGACTTTATTGTTGGGCAAAAATATGGTTTAGATGTTCTTTGTCCAGTAGATGACAAAGGGGTATTCACAGAAGAAGCTCCAATGTTTGAAGGATTATTTTATGACACAGCAAATAAAGCGATTACTGAAAAACTAAAGGAAGTAGGAGCATTACTTCATTTAGCGTTCATTACTCACTCATATCCACACGATTGGAGAACGAAAAAGCCAGTAATGTACCGAGCTACTGCCCAATGGTTTGCGTCCATAAAGGATTTCCGTGATGATTTATTAAGAGAAATCAATGAAGTAAATTGGGTTCCACACTGGGGAGAGACTCGCCTTTACAATATGGTAAGAGACAGAGGAGATTGGTGTATTTCTCGTCAACGAGCATGGGGTGTTCCTATTCCTGTTTTTTACGGTGAAGATGGTGAGGCCATCATTACTGACGAAACGATCAACCATGTTTCAAGCTTATTCCGGGAACACGGGTCAAATATTTGGTTTGAATGGGAGACGATAGATTTACTTCCAGAAGGTTTTACATCTGAGCATAGTCCGAATGGAACATTTACGAAAGAAACAGATATAATGGATGTTTGGTTCGACTCTGGTTCCTCTCACCAAGCGGTTCTAGAGGAAAGAGATGATCTTCAACGGCCAGCTGACATGTATTTAGAAGGGTCAGATCAATATCGCGGTTGGTTTAACTCCTCACTATCTACTGCTGTTGCTGTAACAGGTAAATCACCTTACAAGACTGTTTTGAGTCATGGATTTACACTAGATGGTGAAGGTAGAAAAATGAGTAAATCACTAGGGAATGTAGTCATACCAGACAAGGTAATGAAGCAGCTAGGAGCTGATATATTACGTCTTTGGGTAGCTTCTGTTGATTATCAAGCAGACGTTCGTGTATCAGATAATATTTTAAAACAGGTTGCAGAAGTTTATCGTAAAATCCGTAACACATTCCGTTTTATGCTAGGAAACATTCACGATTTCGATCCAGCAAAAGATGCTATCGCTTTTGAAGATATGACTGAGCTAGATCAATATATGTTAGTAAAATTAAACAATGTAGTAAAAGACGTGAAGAAGGGCTATGAAGAATTCCAATTTGGATCGGTGTATAACAAGGTTCATAACTTCTGTACAATCGAATTAAGTTCGTTCTACATGGACATTGCAAAGGATACACTATATATCCAACATGCAGATCATCCAGAACGACGGGGGATTCAAACAGTTATGTACGAAGCTCTTGTAACTCTAACGAAGCTAATGACGCCAATCTTATCTCATACTGCAGATGAAGTATGGAAGCACATCCCAGGGGTAACAGAAGACAGTGCACAGTTAACAGACATGCCTGATACTAGGGAATATAGCAGCGAAACAGAATTGGTGGAAAAATGGGATCATTTCATGGAACTACGTGACGATGTATTAAAAGCGTTAGAAGAAGCGCGTAATGAAAAAGGTGTGAAGAAAAGTTTAGAAGCGTCCATTGAGCTCTATGCTTCTGAAAATGATCGGAACCTTTTAGAAGATATTGCAGGATTAAATAAATTATTTATTACATCAAAAGCAGTTGTTGCTGGGGACAAGGCTAATGCACCAGCTGATGCAAAAGAATACGATTTCTTAAGCGTTAAAGTGGACTTTGCAGAAGGTGAAAAATGTGAACGTTGCTGGGTTGTTGCTCCATCTTTAGGGAAAAACGAAAAGCATCCACATTTATGTGACAGCTGTACAGATATTGTTGTAAATCATTATGAATAATATTTAATATGGTTCAAGAAGTGAAAGGGTGGCACCTATTTTTTAGGGCTACTCTTTTCTTTCGTTCCTAATCTCTATCTCGAGTATTCGCATTAAAAATTAGGAAATGATATATAATAACGTCAGTATAAAAAGAAAGCTGTTATTTTCTCTTTCCCTATTAAAAAACACAAGATTTGATGGTTTCATAAAGAAATAAATTGTTTGTCTTTAGTGGCTATGCTAAAATTCATAAGGATAGATTAGATTTTGAATGGGGGAGGAAACATTGTTTTATTACGTATTGAGTCTACTTATTATCCTTCTAGATCAAGGCACTAAATGGCTTGTAGTTCAACGAATGGAGTTAAGAGAAAGTATACCTGTCATTGAGGGCTGGTTTTATCTTACTTCACATAGAAATGCAGGGGCTGCTTTCGGCATTTTGCAAGGTCAAATGTGGTTATTTTATATTGTTACAACAGTCGTTATCGTTGTAATCATTTATATGATTCAAAAGCAAGTTCAAGGTAATCGTTGGTACGGAATATCACTAGGTCTCGTTTTAGGTGGTGCAATTGGTAATTTTATCGATCGAATCTTTTTAGGCGAAGTAGTAGACTTTTTGGATGTCTACATATTTAGTTATAATTACCCTATTTTCAATGTTGCTGATTCTGCATTAGTAGTAGGGGTTATTATGCTAATCATCTATTTTTTAAGAGAAGAAAAAATGCAAGGGAAGTCATAAAATGGAAACATATGAATTAGTATCAGAACAAAAAGGAATTAGAATTGACAAATTTATTTCAGATTATTATCCACAATGGTCCAGAACATTGGTTCAGCAATGGATTAAAGAGGGACATATTGAAGTAAATGGACAGTCTGTAAAAAGTAATTATAAAGTTTCTGTAGGAGATCAAATAAAAATAGAAGAACCTGAGCTTGAACCATTAAATGTAGAAGCGGAAGATCTAAATTTAGACATTATATACGAAGATTCAGATGTCCTTGTTGTGAATAAACCTAGAGGAATGGTAGTACATCCAGCTCCTGGCCATTATTCTGGTACACTTGTAAATGGATTAATGTATCATTGCAATGACCTTTCAGGAATTAATGGTGTGATGCGTCCTGGAATTGTTCATCGTATTGATAAGGATACATCCGGTTTACTTATGGTTGCTAAAAACGATGTTGCACATGAATCCCTAGTGGAACAGTTAAAAAATAAAGAGACAAAACGTAGATATGTCGCTATCGTTGCTGGAGTCATCGGTCACGATAAAGGAACAATTGATGCTCCAATAGGTAGAAATCCAGAGGACCGCCAAAGTATGATGGTAACAGATAAAAATAGTAAAGAGGCAGTTACCCATTTTCAAGTAATGGAACGTTTCCAACGTCATACACTTGTAGCTTGTGAATTAGAAACTGGGAGGACTCATCAAATTCGAGTCCACTTAAATTATATTGGATTCCCAATTATTGAGGATCCAAAGTATGGTCCGAGACGACAACGAAATCGTTTCCCAATTGAAGGGCAGGCACTCCACGCTGAAATATTAGGTTTTCGCCATCCTAGAACAAATGAGATGATGACTTTTTCTACACCAATACCTAAAGATATGGAGCAATGCTTAGAAGAACTTCGCAAAAGTGATCATTGACAAAGTACGACATTAGTGACATAATAACATAAGAAATAAATACGGAATACCTTTAACAACAGTCCCGTGAGGCTGTGAAGGGAACAGACATTTTCGTTTACTAAGTGTACTACTTAGGATACGTATGAACAAAATGTGCAAGTATACCCTCTCGCTGCCTAGTGAGAGGGTATTTTCATGTCTTTACTTAAAAGGGATTCCAGCGAATGACCTTGAAAGGGGGATGACGATGAATAAAGGAATTTTAGATGAACAAGCAATACGACGTGCACTAACACGTATCGCACATGAAATCATTGAACGGAATAAGGGGATTGAAAACTGTATTTTAGTTGGCATTAAGACAAGAGGGATTTACTTAGCTCAACGACTTGCAGAAAGAATTGAACAGATTGAAGGAGAAAAAATCGAAGTAGGTGAAGTAGATATTACTTTATACCGAGATGACCTTTCCCTAAAAACGAAAGATGAAGAACCAGAATTAAAAGGTACTGACATTTCAGTAGACATTACAAACAAAACGATTATTCTTGTTGATGATGTTCTTTACACAGGTCGAACAGTAAGAGCTGCCCTTGATGCCCTAATTGATTTTGGGCGTCCATCCCAAATACAATTAGCAGTTCTCATTGATCGAGGACACCGCGAGCTACCAATTAGACCAGACTTTGTTGGGAAAAATGTACCTACATCCAAATCTGAAGTAGTTGAAGCAAAATTAAGAGAAGTAGATAAAGTTGATGAAGTTATTATTAAACAAAAAACCTCCCTTTAAACCAGTCCAGTGAGGCTGACAAGGGGTATTAATCCTCTCCTATATGAATACAAAAATTATTTGTACTCATACTAGGCTTGTGAAATACCTCTTTGAAGAGCAAAGAGGTTTTTTGTATAGATGAATAGGGGGATATTGAAATGAATGAACCAAAAACAGTAGGAATTCGAGAAATACCAAGGGCAGATAAATGGCTCATGTTAAGCATACAGCACTTATTCGCCATGTTCGGAGCAACGATTTTAGTTCCCTTTTTAGTAGAAATAAGCCCAGCGGTTGCTTTAGTTTCAAGTGGTCTAGGTACACTTGCCTACTTACTTGTCACGAGAGGACAAATTCCAGCCTACTTAGGGTCTTCCTTTGCTTTCATTACACCGATGGTCAGTGCAATATCAGCTGAAGGTATTGAAGGGATGCTAGTTGGTAGTTTTGTAGCGGGATTAGTTTACGGTATAGTAGCTATATTAATAAAAGGTATTGGCGTAAGCTGGTTAATAAACTTACTACCACCAATTGTAGTTGGACCAGTTATTATGGTAATTGGATTAGGATTAGCTCCTGTAGCTTTAGATATGGCTATGTATGTACCTGGATTAGAAGAGCAAGTTTATGACGGAACGTTATTTACAATTGCACTTATAACATTGTTTATTACTGTCATTGCTTCGATTTTTTTCAGAGGTTTTTTTGGACTTATACCAATCTTAATTGGAATTATTGGAGGATATACAACTGCCTACTTTGCAGGCATAGTTGATTTGGATCCGGTAAGAGAGGCAGCCTGGTTTGCTGCACCTGAATTCTACATTCCTTTTGTTACATTCACACCGGTTTTTAGTTGGACAATTATTGCAATCATGGTACCTGTAGCTCTCGTTACACTATCGGAGCACATAGGTGATCAAATGGTTTTAAGTAAAGTAGTTGGAAAGAACTTTGTGAAAAAGCCTGGTTTACACCGTTCGATTTTCGGGGATGGTATTGCAACGATTATTAGTTCTTGTCTTGGTGGACCACCAAATACAACGTATGGTGAAAATATTGGAGTTGTTGCATTAACAAGAGTATATAGTGTGTTCGTTATCGGAGGTGCAGCAACGTTAGCTATAATATTTGGTTTCGTCGGGAAAATAGCAGCTTTAATTGAATCGATTCCCGCAGCTGTCATGGGTGGAGTATCCATTCTACTATTCGGTATAATCGCATCAAGTGGATTACGCATGCTAATTGACAATAAAGTTGACATTGGACAAAAAAGAAATTTAATCATTTCTTCGGTCATTTTAGTAATTGGTATAGGTGGTGCATTTATCCAGGTGACAGATGAAATACAAATTCCTGGTATGGCATTAGCGGCTATCATTGGTGTTTTATTGAATTTAATCCTTCCTGGTAGAACGGTTATTAAAAATTCAGATGATATGTTTAAAGGTATAAGTGAAGAGGTAAAAGAGGAAAAATAAAATAGATTCATCCTTTAAATTAGTCCTGAGAGGCTTTTAAGGGTGACACTAAAGAATATCTTGGAGAGTATCCATGATCCGAGAGTTTCTTTACTCTATCGAAATGGATAGAGTTCGTGAGCACCCAACAATCACCAATGTTAGGGTGCTATTTTTATAACGCCCTATTGCTTCCATAAAATATATTAAGGAGTGGGTATCATGAAGCATTTACGAACATTAGAAGACTTAACGTTAGAACAGTTGGAAAAGCTTTTATCCTTGGCAAACGAAATGGATAAAATCTCCCTAAAACAAAGTGAACCCCCTATAACTGTTGCAAATTTGTTTTTTGAACCAAGTACTAGAACAAAATGTAGCTTTGAAATGGCTCAAAAAGAGCTAGGTTTACATTCACTCCACTTTGAAACAAACTTTTCAAGTGTTCAAAAGGGAGAAACTCTTTATGATACAGTTAAAACGTTAGAGTCCATTGGTGTAAAGGCGGTCGTGATTCGTCATCCTGAAAAAGCCTATTACAAAGAGCTAGAAAATATTAATATACCTATCGTAAATGCAGGTGATGGGGCTGGGGACCACCCTTCTCAGTCACTTTTAGATTTATTAACAATACAACAAGAGTTTGTCATTTTCCAAGGGTTACACATTGTTATTTGTGGAGACATTCGTCATAGTCGTGTTGCTAGAACGAATGCAAATATTTTACGAAAACTAGGATCGAAAGTATCTTTTGCAGGTCCTGAAGAATGGATGGACCGGGAGATAACTAAAGGTAATGTCATATCAATGGATAAAGCAGTAAAAGAAGCAGATGTAATGATGATGCTTCGAATACAGACAGAACGTCATGACATGTCAGAAGGCTGGACAAAGGAGGCATATCACGAGGCATACGGTTTAACAGTAGGTAGAGAAAAATTGATGAAAAAGAATGCAGTGATTCTTCATCCTGCTCCAGTTAATCGGGATGTGGAAATTGCAAGTGAACTTGTGGAATGTGATCGATCAAGAATATTTAAGCAAATGAAAAATGGTGTACTCGTAAGAAAAGCTATACTAGCGTATGTATTAAACTTATTGGAGGTAAAAAAATATGAACGTGTTATATAAAAATGGATGGACTTTTAATAAAACAGGAAAAAAACAACCAATTTCTATAAATGTGAATGTGGAGACAGGTAAAATTGAAGCTTTGTATTCTACTCCCGTAGAGGATGAAAGCTCATTTCATGAAGTAATAGATATGAAAGGGCTTCTTGTAACGCCAGGGTTTGTTGATTTACATGTTCATTTACGTGAACCAGGTGGAGAAAAGAAAGAAACAATTGAGACTGGAACCTTGGCAGCAGCTAAAGGTGGTTATACAACAATTGCTGCAATGCCAAATACTCGCCCTGTACCAGACACTGCAGAAAATTATCTTTCCATTGCTACTGCCATGAAAGAAAGAGGCTATGTTCGCGTCTTACCCTACGCATCAATAACAGAAAGACAAGCAGGGAAAAATTTAACGAATATAGAGGAGTTAGCAAATCTAGGTGCATTCGCTTTTACAGACGATGGTGTAGGTGTGCAAGAGGCAGGGAAAATGTATGAAGCAATGTTGGTAGCAGCAAGTGTAAATAAAGCTATTGTGGCTCATTGTGAAGATAATAGCTTACTATATGGTGGCGCTGTACATGCTGGAGAATTTTCAAAGAAGTCTGGTGTACCTGGGATTTTATCAGCTTCAGAATCTGTACATATTGCAAGGGATGTTCTTCTAGCAGAAACTGCTGGTGCCCACTACCATGTATGTCATGTGAGTACAAAGGAATCTGTTCGTGTTATCCGTGATGCAAAACGGGCTGGAATCCATGTTACAGCAGAAGTTTCTCCTCATCACTTGATTTTATGTGATGAAGATATTCCAGGTGTTGATACAAATTATAAAATGAATCCACCATTACGAGGTCCTGAAGATAGAAAAGCGTTAATTGAAGGACTTTTAGATGGAACTTTGGATTTCATAGCAACTGATCATGCACCACATACAAAAGAGGAAAAAGAGCTTTCAATAGAAGAAGCACCATTTGGGATTGTAGGTTTAGAGATCGCTTTTCCACTCCTATATACACATTTCGTACAAAAAGGAATTATATCATTACACGAATTGGTTGAATGGATGACAATAAAGCCAGCCAAAACATTTGACCTTCCTTATGGTCGCTTAGAAGTAGGAGGGTATGGAGATTTTACAATCATAGATTTAAACATGGAAGCAACAGTTGATGTTGAATCATTTGTTTCAAAAGGAAAAAACACGCCATTTGGCGATGAAAAACTTACAGGTTGGCCTGTTTATACAGTAGCATCTGGTAAAACTGCGTGGAAAAATGAGGAGGTCATGTAATGAAACGACTACTAGTACTAGAAAATGGTGAAGTTTTTGTTGGGAAAGGAATTGGAAGTGAACGGGAACGAGATGGAGAGGTAGTTTTTAATACAGGAATGACTGGATACCAAGAAGTTATGTCTGATCCATCATATTGTGGACAAATAGTAACAATGACGTATCCTTTAATTGGTAATTATGGTATCAATAGGGATGATTTTGAAAGTATTATTCCAAATATTCATGGCCTAATTGTGAAAGAAGCTTCTGCATACCCTAGCCATTTCCGTTCAAAACTTTCTTTAGATGAATGGTTAAAGCACTTTGATATTCCAGGAATTGAAGGTATTGATACAAGAAAATTAACAAGAATGATACGTGAAAATGGAACGTTAAAAGGACGAATTTGTTCATCAGAAGTAAATGTTGATGAAGTAGTAAGTCATTTGAAAGAGATTCCGTTTCCAACAGACCAGGTTTCAAGAGTTTCAACGAAAACACGTTTTGTAAACCCAGGTACAAAAGAAAGGGTTGTATTAATTGATTATGGTGTGAAAAAAGGGATTGTGAAAAATCTTGTTGCAGAGGGTTATGAAGTGATGGTTGTTCCTCACAATACAACTGCAGATGAAATTAGACTTTTTCAGCCTGATGGAATCGTTTTAAGTAATGGACCTGGTGATCCTAAGGATGTGCCAGAGTGTATTGAAACTGTAAAGGCGTTAATAGGTGAGGTACCGATTTTTGGTATTTGTTTAGGACATCAACTTCTTGCTCTTGCATGTGGAGCAGAAACTGTGAAAATGAAATTCGGTCATCGGGGAAGTAACCACCCAGTAAAAGATTTACGGACTGGGCAAATTGCTATCACTGCACAAAATCATGGCTATACGGTTCACGCTGATAGCATTGCTGAAACGAATTTAGAAGTGACCCATGTTAATGTAAATGATGGTTCTATTGAAGGAATTCGACATAAAGAAGAACTTGCCTTTAGTGTACAATACCACCCAGAAGCATCGCCAGGACCTGAGGATGCGCAAAATTTATTTAAAGAATTTCGTGAGATGCTAGAAGCAGCTAGAAAGGGGTTTACACATGCCTAAACGAACGGATATCAAAAAAATTCTCGTTATTGGATCTGGTCCAATAATTATCGGACAAGCAGCAGAGTTTGACTATGCAGGAACACAAGCGTGTCAATCTCTTATGGAGGAAGGCTATGAGGTAATTTTGATTAACTCTAACCCTGCCACAATTATGACAGACGAGTCAGTAGCAGATCGAGTATACATTGAACCTCTTACTTTAGATTTTGTAAGCAGAATTATTCGTCAGGAGCAACCTGATGGGATTTTAGCAACATTAGGTGGACAAACTGGATTGAATTTAGCTGTAGAGCTATCAGAATCAGGAATTCTTGATGAATATGGGGTTGAACTATTAGGAACAGATCTGGACGCTATTCAAAAGGCAGAGGATCGAGAGCTATTTCGAACATTAATGAATGACTTAAACGAACCTGTGCCACCGAGTGACATTGTTCAAACGTTAGAAGGGGCATTAAAGTTTGTGGAGGAAATTGGTTATCCAGTAATCGTTAGACCTGCTTATACGTTAGGTGGTAGCGGCGGTGGACTTGTATACAATGAGGAACAGCTTAGAGAGATTGTTACAGGTGGATTACATCAAAGTCCAGTTAATCAATGCTTAATCGAAAAAAGTATCGCAGGATTTAAAGAAGTAGAATACGAAGTTATGCGTGATGCGAATGATCAAGCAATCGTTGTTTGTAATATGGAAAACATCGATCCAGTTGGTATTCACACAGGAGACTCTATCGTTGTGGCACCAAGTCAAACGTTGACAGATAGGGAATATCAAATTTTACGTAATTCTTCTTTAAAAATAATTCGTGCTTTAGGAATTGAAGGTGGATGTAATGTCCAATGTGCCTTAGATCCATATAGTGAAAATTATTACATTATCGAGGTAAATCCTCGTGTTAGTCGTTCATCAGCATTAGCATCTAAAGCGACAGGCTATCCAATTGCAAAACTATCTGCCAAAATTGCTGTAGGTTATCATTTAGACGAATGTAAAAATCCAATTACAGAAACAACATACGCTAGCTTTGAGCCAGCCTTAGATTATGTTGTAACAAAAATACCAAGATGGCCATTTGATAAATTTGATTCGGCTAACCGAAAGCTAGGAACCCAAATGAAGGCAACTGGAGAAGTAATGGCAATTGGGAGGAATTTACCAGAATCCTTATTAAAAGCTATTCGTTCTACAGAAGTGGATTTAAATCACATTCGTTTCAGTAAAAAACTTGATATTTCTCATGAAGAATTAAGAAAACGGTTAATAGAAGCAGACGATGAACGCCTTATTCTTGTAGCAGAGGCATTCCGTTTAGGATATGATATCGAAGAGCTTTTTGATATGACAAAAATTGATCGTTATTTCTTGTATCAAATAAAACGAATTATTGTAATGGAAAATGATCTTGTAAATAGTGGTTGGGACGAAGAATCTGTCAGAGATGCAAAAGCACTTGGTTTTTCTGATAATGAAATAGCATCTTTACTAAAAAGTACTGTTCAAGAGGTAGAGGCCTTTAGAGAAAAACATAATATTTATCCTGTATATAAAATGGTGGATACGTGTGCTGCAGAATTTGCATCTGAAACACCATACTATTATGGAACATACGAAGATGAAAATGAATCGAAGCTTACTGCTAAAGAATCAGTAGTTGTATTAGGCTCTGGTCCTATACGAATTGGACAAGGGATTGAATTTGACTATGCTACCGTTCACACAGTAAAAGCGATACAAGAGGCAGGTTATGAGGCAATTATTATCAATAATAATCCTGAAACAGTATCAACGGATTTCCAAATTTCTGATAAATTATACTTTGAACCTTTAACGGTAGAAGACGTCATGCACGTTATTAATCAAGAAAATCCAATCGGAGTAATTGTACAGTTTGGAGGTCAGACAGCATTAAACCTAGCATCTGATTTAGAGGAAAGAGGTGTGAAGCTTCTCGGAACCTCTTTAGAAAATATGGACAGAGCAGAAAATCGTGATAAATTTGAACATACCTTAATGGAGCTAGATATTCCACAACCTGAAGGGAAAACAGCTACTTCAGTGAAGGAAGCAGTAGATATTGCTAATAGTATTGGATATCCAGTCCTCGTACGTCCATCCTACGTACTTGGGGGGCGTGCCATGGAGATTGTTTATAATGAACAAGACCTGTTGAAATACATGGATCGTGCGGTAAAAGTAAACGAAAAGCATCCTGTATTAATCGATCGTTACTTAACGGGTAAAGAAATTGAAGTAGATGCTATTTCTGATGGAGAAACTGTAGTTATTCCAGGTATTATGGAGCATATTGAACGAGCTGGAGTCCACTCAGGTGATTCGATAGCTGTCTATCCATCACAAAACGTAAGCAATAGTCTTAAGAAGCAGTTAATTGATTATACAATTCGATTAGCACGGGGCTTTAATATCATCGGATTGTTAAATATTCAGTTTGTTATCCACCGTAATGAAATTTATGTATTAGAAGTAAACCCAAGATCAAGTAGAACAGTACCATTTTTAAGTAAAATTACTGGTGTTAACATGGCAAATATTGCTACGAAAGCAATTTTAGGAAATAGCTTAACAAGTCAAGGATTCGAAACAGGTTGCTTACCAGAGCCTGAGCTAGTTTCTGTAAAGGTTCCTGTATTCTCATTTGCTAAATTACGAAGCGTTGATATCACATTAGGGCCAGAAATGAAATCCACTGGTGAAGTTATGGGGCGTGATTATACTTTAGAAAAGGCACTATATAAAGGTTTAATTGCTTCTGGAATGAAGATTCCTACACATGGTTCCGTACTGTTCACAATTGCAGATAAGGATAAGGATGAAGCAATGCAATTAGCAAAACGCTTCCACCGAATTGGTTATCATTTATTAGCTACAGAGGGAACAGCAAAAACGATTATGGAAGAAAATATTCCAGTTACAACAGTATCTAAAATTGGTGGTCCGTCACCTGACATGCTCGATGTTATTGAAGGTGGACAGGTACAATATATAATCAATACTTTAACCAAAGGAAAACAAGTAGCTAGAGATGGTTTCAGAATTCGTCGGGAAGCTGTTGAACATGGTGTTGTTTGTTTAACGTCCATGGATACAGCAGAAGCTTTACTTCGAGTAATGGAAATGATTACTTTCTCAGCAGAAGCAATGGGTCAGGAAACGTTGATGAAAAAGGGGTCATTCGTATGAAAATGGAAAATATGACGATAACGGCCCAAACGGAGGTTGCACCCAAAATATACCGAATTGTATTAAATGGACCGTTAGCTCGAGAGTTAAGAGACCCAGGTCAATTTGTGAACATTCGTGTTGGTACAGGAATTGATCCAACGTTACGAAGACCCATTAGTATTTGTGATGTTGATTTAGAAAATGAAGAACTTACGATGATTTATCGACAGGAAGGAAAAGGAACAAAGCTTCTTTCGGAAAAGCTCGTAGGGGATGAAATAAATATATTGGGGCCATTGGGACAAGGCTTTCCTGTAGAAGTTGCTAAGAAAAATAGTACGTGCGTATTAATAGGAGGTGGAGTGGGTATTCCCCCACTCTACTACTTAGCAAAAAAACTTGTTGCTACTGGTGCAAATGTAATTACGATCCTCGGCTTTCGAACAGAAAAGGATATCTTCCTTGAAGAGGAATTTAATGAACTTGGACAAGTTATCGTTACTACAGAAGATGGCTCGAAGGGAATGAAGGGCTATGTAACAGACGCATTGAAATCCTTGACTAGCTACGATGTATATTATACATGTGGACCGAAGCCAATGCTTAGAGCTGTAGAAATAACTGCACAGTCACCAGGATATATTTCATTAGAGGAAAGAATGGGTTGTGGAGTCGGTGCTTGTTTAGCATGTGTCTGTGATTTAACAAAGCCGAACGAAGAGACAGGGAAGGGCTATGCCAAAATTTGTAGTGATGGACCTGTATTTTTAGCGGGAGAGGTGATCTTATGAGTAGAATTGCAGTAAATCTCCCAGGTTTAACAATGAAAAACCCTGTTATGCCTGCTTCTGGATGTTTTGCTTTTGGCCAGGAGTACGGAAAGCTATATGACCTAAATCGGTTAGGGGCTATTTGTGTAAAGGCAGTTACAGTGGAAGAAAGAAGGGGGAATCCAACACCTAGAGTAGCGGAAACTCCAGGTGGAATGCTTAACGCAATTGGACTACAAAATCCAGGGTTAGAACATGTTTTAGAGCATGAACTTCCTTGGCTAGAAAAGTACGATACTCCTATTGTCGTAAACATTGCTGGATATCAAGTAGAAGACTATATGGAAGTGGCAAAAGAAATTTCTAAAGTTAGTAATGTAAACGCCATAGAATTAAACATTTCTTGCCCTAATGTAAAAGAAGGGGGCATTACATTTGGAACTGATGCGTCAACAGCAGCCCATTTGACGGAAAAAGTAAAAACCGTTTCTGAAGTACCTGTCTATGTAAAGCTTTCACCTAATGTGACAGACATAGTAGAGATAGCGAAAGCCGTGGAGCAGGCTGGTGCTGATGGTTTAAGCATGATTAACACCTTATTAGGAATGAGAATTGACTTAAAAACTGGACAACCTATTTTAGCAAATCGAACTGGAGGTTTATCAGGTGCCGCTATAAAACCTGTGGCTATTAGAATGATTCATGACGTAAGTCAACAAGTGGATATTCCAATTATAGGTATGGGTGGAATCTATGAAGTAGACGATATTCTAGAATTTATGATGGCTGGAGCCAGTGCAGTTGCTGTTGGAACAGCAAATTTTATTGATCCTTTTGTTTGTCCAACATTAATTGATCAACTAGAGGAAAGAATGGATGAATTGGGAATCGACAAGTTAAGCTCCATTGTAGGGAGGAGTTCATTATGCAACAACCTATAATTGTAGCTTTAGATTTTCCTAATCGTGAAGAAGTAAAGCAGTTTTTATTACCTTTCGAAAATCAAAACCTATTCCTCAAAGTAGGGATGGAGCTTTTCTATAAAGAAGGTGCTTCATTAGTTCATGATTTGAAATCTCAGGGACACCGTATATTTTTAGATTTAAAGTTACATGATATTCCAACAACAGTCAATCGCGCCATGCAACAGCTAGCTTCTCTTGAAGTGGATATTGTAAACGTTCATGCTATGGGTGGTGTGGAAATGATGAAGGCAGCTAAAGAAGGGCTGTATGCTGGAACTCCTTCCAATAAAGAACTACCTAAATGTATTGCTGTTACTCAATTAACAAGTACGTCTGAAGAAGTACTGCATAATGAATTATATATTAAGTCAACTATAAATGACCACGTTCTACATCTTTGTCATCAAGTGAAAAAAGCAGGACTAGATGGCGTTGTTTGTTCAGCACAAGAAGTTAAAATGATTCGTAGTGAACTTGGTACTAGTTTTTACACGGTTACACCAGGAATTAGAAGAAGTGAAGATGCAGCAGACGATCAACATAGGGTCGTTACTCCAAAGTTAGCCGGAGAATACGGAGCAAATGCCATTGTTGTAGGTAGAGGGATTACTAGAGCAGTGGATCCTTTTTTAGCATATAAACAATACGAGAATGAATGGAGGCAAAATTAATGAACGGGGCAACGATTGCAACATCCTTATTAGAAATTGGGGCAGTATCTCTACGACCACATGACCCCTTTACATGGAGTTCTGGATTAAAGTCTCCAATTTATTGTGATAACCGTTTAACGATGTCATTTCCAGAAGTAAGAAAGGAAATCATTGATCAATTTGTGGATACTATTAAAGAAAAGTTTCAAGAAGTTGAAGTAATAGCAGGTACAGCTACCGCTGGTATTCCTCACGCAGCATGGATTGCTGATCGTTTATCATTACCTATGGTTTATATTCGTTCAAAAGCAAAGGGTCATGGAAAAGAGAATATGATTGAAGGAGTATTAGAAAAAGGAAAAAAGGTTGTTGTTATTGAAGATTTAATTTCTACTGGTGGCTCCTCTATTCAAGCTGCAAATGCAGTGAGGGATGCTGGAGGAGACGTATTAGGTGTGTGTGCGATCTTTACGTATGAATTAGATCAAGCACAAACAGCCTTCTCAAAGGAGAAATTACCATTTATGACATTAACATCTTATTCTGCTCTACTTCACGAAGCTTTAAAAATGGGAAAAATTAATGATAATGATCTTCCGCTACTACAAACGTGGAGAGAAGATCCTAAAAAATGGAAGCAATCATCTATATAAGAGATTGTAGGATGAAAAGAAATAAAAAATTTTTATAAAATTAATCTGTTAAAACCCTGTATAAATCAGGGTTTTTTATTATATTCAAAGTCAATATTCCTTAAAACGATGAAAAGTAGAGGAATTCTGGTAATCAATAAGGAAAACTGTAATAAATACTACAATATAGGGTTAAATGACTTTATAACGTATATATAGGTGATAGAAAAATATTTCGGAAACCGATATATTATTAATGTTACCCAAAAAAGATTGTAAGGTTAATTATCAAAATGTTTCTAACTTTAAGCACAAGCGCCATTCAGTCGTTAAATTTTAGGAGGTGAACCGATTGAATACATTTAAACGTTTAAGGGAGTTTTATTTGCCATATAAACGATATTTTTTCATTTCAATTTTTATGTTACTTCTTGTAACAGCTTTTACACTTGTGTATCCAATTATTTTACAAGTGACAATTGATTATATCGTATTAGATCAAAACTATTATCTCGTTCCTTACGTCGCAATCGGATTTTTAGTAATTACTGCTTTAAAAGGAGTCGCTGTTTATTTTCATCAATATTTAGGTGAACTATTTGGCATTCAATCCGTTTACAAATTACGTAATGCCCTTTATCGTAAATTGCAGTTTTTACCATTCAGGTATTACGATAACGCACGAACGGGGGACCTTATGTCACGCTTAACTGCAGACGTAGAGGGATTCCGTTTCTTTTTGTCCAATGGATTCGCACAATTGATTAACTTAACCCTTCTTGTAACGATGAGTATGGGTATCATGATTTACTATAGTCCTAGACTTGCTTTATTTACTTTGGCAGCAATGCCGTTCTTAATAGTGACAGTTTATCGCTTTGATAAAAAGGTTCATCCCGCATTTAGAAGTATTAGAAAGTCACTTGCTAATATGAATACGAAAGTGCAAGAAAACATTAGTGGAATGAACACGGTTAAATCTCTTTCAAAAGAAGAGTTTGAAATTGGTCGTTTTGATGACAAAAATAATGATTATAAAGATAAATTCATTTATACATCGAGAATTTGGGCTAAATTTTTCCCGGTTATGGAGCTTATCGGTAATATTTGTGTCGTTATGTTATTAGGATACGGTGGTTGGCTTGTCATTGACGGTCAGTTAACTCCAGGGGTCCTTGGTCTATTTGTAAGTTTAATTTGGTACATCATTGGTCCCCTTATGAATTTAGGATTTATTGTTAATATGTTTTCCCAATCCAAAGCATCAGGAGAACGTTTATTACAAGTGTTAGATGAGAATGAGGATATCTTTGATGAAACGGGTGTTATAGAGGTAGATAGACTAGCTGGTCATGTGGAATTTAACAACGTTACTCATCGCTATGATACGGAAGAAGAATTAGCCCTAAAAAATATTACTTTTGATGCACCACCAGGTAAAACTATTGGTTTAATTGGAGCAACAGGATCAGGTAAAACATCAATTACCCAGCTTATTTCTCGTTTTTATGAACCGAGTCGAGGAGAAATACTAATTGATGGACATCCATTAAAGGATTATTCATTAAAGTCTGTCCGACATAATATAGGCGTTGTTTTACAAGAATCATTTCTGTTCTCATCTTCGATTAAAGATAATATTTCATATGGATCACCCGAAGCTTCTATGGAACGAATTATTGATGCTGCTAAAAGAGCACAGGCCCATGATTTTATCATGGAATTACCAAATGGGTACGATACTATTTTAGGAGAAAGAGGTATGGGACTCTCTGGTGGACAAAAGCAGCGAATTGCTATTGCAAGATCGATTTGTATCGATCCTAGTATACTCATATTAGATGATGCTACTAGTGCTGTAGATATGGAAACTGAAGCCAAAATACAAGCTGCATTTAATGAAGTTATGAAAGGTAGAACAACTTTTATCATTGCACACCGCATCTCATCTCTAATGCATGCCGATGAAATTATTGTTTTAGACAATGGGGAAATTGTAGAAAGAGGTACACACGAGGATCTTCTAAATAATGCAGGGCAATACCGCAGTATTTACGATATTCAATTTAAAGATAGAAATATGTTTCTACAGGAAATGAAATAAGGGGGTGAACAGCTTGCCAGAAAAAGAACAGACAAAAGAGAGTGTAGAAGATCGAACATTGAAAAGATTTCATTATTCTAATGATAATGCGATTGAAAAACCTTTCAACTGGAAACAAATGACTAGGCTATTTGGCTATATGAAGCCATATGCTAAAAAGCTGCTCCCATTAGCAATATTAGGGATGATCTTAGCAACAGCTGTCCGCCTTCTTGCACCTATAATGATTGGTAGTTACGCTCTTGATAATATTATAGAAGAAGGGGATCTCAACTTTTTATGGATTATTGTTGGTGTATTAGTTGTAATGTACCTTATTCAGTGGATCGGAAATGCTATTAGAATTTATTATATGAATAAGGTAGGTCAACACGTAATTTTTGATTTGAGAAAAGCACTTTTTGATCACATACAACGGTTGTCTCATCGCTTTTTTGATCAACGTTCAGCAGGGTCGATTCTTGTTAGGGTTACAAATGATGTTAACTCATTACAAGATTTATTTACAAATGGTGTTATAAATCTATTAATGGATGTCATTATGCTATTTGGTATCATCTTCTTATTGTTTATGATTAGTCCTGAACTAACACTAGCAATAATGATTATCCTACCAATTATGTTTTTAATATCAACGAAACTAAGACGTAAAATTCGTAGATCTTGGCAGGATGTTAGGATAAAACAGTCGATGATCAATTCCCATTTGAATGAAAGTATTCAAGGGATTCGTGTCACGCAATCATACACACAAGAAAATGAAAATATTGGTTTCTTTAGAAAGATGAATCAAGAAAATTATGAAGCTTGGAGAAATGCAACACAAAAAAATGCTATTTTTCGACCGTTTGTTGAAATGAGTGGTGCGGTAGGAACAGCAATTCTGTTATGGTATGGGGTATTTTTAATTCAAGCAGAGTCAATATCTATCGGGGATTTCCTAACCTTCGCTATTTTTATAGGGATGTTTTGGGAGCCAATTTCAAGATTAGGCCAAGTGTATAATCAGCTTTTAGTAGGAATGGCTTCATCTGAAAGAATTTTTGAATTCCTTGATGAACGTCCTTCTGTTCCAGAAAAACCTAAAGCTAAGAAACTAAAGGATATAAATGGTGAAATTGTATTTGAAAATGTAGAATTTGCTTACGATGAAGACCGAAAAGCACTAAAAGGCATTGATTTAACGATGCATGCAGGTCAAACAGTTGCTCTAGTTGGGCATACTGGTAGCGGAAAAACGACTATTGTTAACTTGATTACACGCTTCTATGATCCTACAAAAGGGAAAGTAACAATAGATGGTAATGATCTACGTGATATTACGCTTGATAGTTTAAGAGAAAAAGTGAGTATTGTTTTACAGGACACTTTTATATTCTCAGGTACGATTATGGATAACATACGTTTTGGGAGGCCAAGTGCTACAGATGAAGAGGTAAAAGAAGCAGCTCGAATGGTTGGAGCAGATAAGTTTATATCTCAATTGAAAAATGGATATGAAACGGAAGTGGAAGAACGGGGTAATATTCTTTCAGTTGGGGAACGACAGTTATTATCTTTTGCTAGGGCGTTGTTAGCAGATCCAAAGATTTTAATACTAGATGAAGCTACAGCATCCATAGATACAGAAACAGAGCAAGTAATCCAAGAAGCGTTAAAGAAGCTATTGAAAGGACGTACAGCCATCATGATTGCCCATCGTCTTTCAACGATACGTGAAGCTGATAATATTATCGTCTTAGAACATGGAAATATATTAGAACAAGGTAATCATGATGAATTAATGAAGGAAAAGGGAGAGTACTACAAGTTAGTAAAAGCACAATTTAAAGTGTTAGATGTAGGCTAACCGTTAGGGGCCCTTGACGAAAGTGAGAAAGTGACATGAGAAAAAACCTCTCCAGAATACCTACCGTTCGAAGGTATTGGAGAGGTTTTCTTTTTGTTTTTTCGCACAGGAACAATATAGTGTAAAACCATATTGGTTATTACTTTTTTCTCAATGTAAGGACTAAATCCTCGCTTGGTGTAACGAACAATGTATTTTGTTGGTCATAAGTAACATACCCTGGCTTTGAACCACTTGGTTTTTTTACGTGGCGAATAAGTGTATAGTCTACAGGGACTTGGCTTGAATGTCGACTTTTACTGAAATAAGCAGCTAACTTTGCAGCCTCTACTAACGTAACTTCGTTAAACTCTTCGCTACGAATAACGACGTGAGAACCTGGAATATCCTTCGTATGCAACCAAGTATCATTTTGCCTAGCAAATCGATTCGTTAAGTACTCATTCTGTTTATTGTTTTTTCCAACTAATATATCGATGCCTTCTGATGATATATATTGATCTAATACTGGTTTATCCTGTTTTTTCTTTTGCTTTTTTTGTATACGTCGCTTTATATAACCTTCCTCTGCAAGCTCTTCTCGAATATCTTCTATATCTTTTGGAGAAGCATTTTCCACTTGTTGAATTACTTGATCTAGATACATTAATTCTTCTTTTGTTTTTTCGATTTGTTCCGTAACCACTTTTACAGAATTTTTAAGCTTATGATACCGTTTGAAATATAACTGAGCATTGTCAGAAGGTGATTTTCTAGGATCCAATGGTATTTGAACTGTATTCTGTTCTGGATCGTAATAATCAGTTACGGTTACATATTCATCTCCTTCTTTTACTTCGTGCATATGTGCTGTTAATAATTCACCAAATCTTTGCTGCTTTTGAGCTTTATCCGCGTCTGTTAATGTTTTTTCTAGTTTTTTTATTTTTTTCTTATTTTTGTTGTATTCATTCCGTAGGAACTTTTCAAGATCTTGAGCTTGCTGTTTAACTCGATCTCTTTCAGCTTTTCCGTAGAAAAATCGATCTAGCATTTCGTGAACCGAATTAAATATAGTCCTATCTCCCTTTTTATGAGATAAATCAATAACTGAAAAAGTCTCTGACCCATTACTAATCATTTGTGGTTCATACCGATGTTCTTTAACAGGGGCAAGGGTTTCAAGAAAAGCATTTGGTAACGTGTCTCGATTAGCGAACTTTTCCTTTTTCAAAATTTCTTCTATTATTTGTGGGGATAAACCACTAAATGTATTTAATATTTGCTTTTCCATTTTACCTTCATTAAAATTTAGCTTTTTTAAAAGTTCATCCTCTGACACTTCTAATGGATTAAGTTTGTCTAAGTATGGTGGATCTTTATATAATTGTCCTGGTAAAACAGTACGATAACTTGAAAGTGACGGAGGGATATGCTTTATGCTATCAATAATTTTATTATCATCTTGATTGATAAATAAAATATTACTGTGTCTTCCCATTAATTCAATGATTAATGTTTTATAAGAGACATCTCCTAATTCGTTTTTTCCCTTAAATGAAAATGTAACGATTCTTTCAAGTCCTTTTTGTTCAATATTTTCAAGAATACTTCCTTCCAAATGCTTTCGTAATAGCATACAGAACATAGGCGGTTCTTGAGGGTTTGCGTATTTTTCATTTGTCAAATGAAACCGTGAAAACGACGGATTTGCTGAAAGAAAGAGTGTATAATTTTTTCCGCGAGTTCTTATTGTAATCACTAGCTCTGTTTTATAAGGTTGATGTATTTTAACAATTCTTCCAGATAGGAGCTTTTGCTGTAAATCATATGTTACTGAACGGGTAACAATTCCATCAAAAGACATAATATACCTCCAAAATGTAGGACATTAATCATTATTATAACAAAGCTTTATTATAACAGAAAAGATGGTGAACATTTGTTAAATATAATAATCAATTAAGTATTGGACACGGACAAATAAAAAAGCACGGATAAATTATATAAATAAAGTATTATATTTCTTCTTCATAACCCTATATAATAGGCTAGTATGAGGTAATTTAAAGTAACAATTATATGAATCTTATTTATATTACTTGTTGTTAGCAATAAAATTGTTTAGAATATAGATGTGGATGTGATAGAAATGATTATGAGTATGACAGGATACGGTCGATCTTTAAAGGAGAATGGCAACTGTCAGGTTACAGTGGAAATGAAGGCTGTAAATCACCGATTTTGCGAAATTAATATACGAATGCCAAGACAATTTTTCTTTTTAGAAGACCAATTAAAAAAAATAATTTCTCGTTTTATTAAACGGGGAAAAGTGGATGTTTTTATTAATCTTCAAGGTGAAAGTGTTGTTAATCGTTCATTGACAGTTGATTGGGATCTTTTTCATCAATACGAAGAAACGTATGAAAGAATGGCAAAGTTGAATGATTCACCACAACCCTTTCCTGTGGAACGATTACTTTTACAAGAGGATATTGTAGGAATTCAAGAGTCTGATGAAGTAACAGAAGATCTTAAAGAATTGGTATTATTTGCAACAGAAGATGCAGTTCAAAGCTTGCTAACGATGCGTAAGAAGGAAGGCAAAGCTTTGTATGAAGATTTAGAGAATAGAATTAATAGTATGAGTCAGTGGGCAATAGAACTTAGAGAATATGCTCCTATGGTTCATAAAAACTATCGAGAACGATTAACAAAAAGAGTAAAAGAATTTTTAAGTGGTAAATTAGAGGTTGACGAAGCTCGTATGTTAACAGAAGTAGCAATCTATGCTGATAAATATGATATTCAAGAGGAACTCACACGAATAGATAGCCACTTAAAACAGTTTTTACATATTTTAAATCAACAGGATGTTGTTGGAAGAAAGCTAGATTTTCTTGTTCAAGAGCTTAACAGAGAAACAAATACCATTGGTTCTAAAGCGAACGACGTTTCTATTAGTCAAACGGTTGTTAACCTAAAATCTGAATTAGAAAAAATACGTGAGCAAGTACAAAATGTAGAATAAATAATCGGTAGTTTGACGTTATACTATTAGAAAAAGTAAGGGGAAATGAAAATGGATATCCGACTTATTAATATTGGATTTGGAAATATTGTATCAGCAAATCGCATTATTTCTATTGTAAGTCCTGAATCTGCACCTATTAAAAGAATAATTACAGAAGCTAGAGAAAGAAATATGTTGATTGATGCTACTTACGGTAGAAGAACACGAGCTGTCATTATCGCTGATAGTGATCATGTTATTTTATCTGCTGTACAGCCTGAAACAGTAGCACAGCGTGTATTTAATAATAAAGACGAAGTATCAGAAGAATAAATTAATGTAAATAACGATGCCATCGGGAGGAGCCGGTGGCATCGTCATGTGATATCGTTTTTATATTTTTTTACATTATTCTTGAACTAATGCTTTAAAATATGGTAAAACTTGATATAAGAATGGTTACAATGAAGCTGGAGGTATATATGAAAAGAGATAAAGGGTTGCTTATTGTTCTTTCTGGACCATCTGGTGTCGGTAAAGGAACAGTATGTGGAGCATTAAGACAACATGATACACATATTCGATATTCTGTTTCAGCTACGACGAGGCAGCCTCGTAAAGGTGAAATTGATGGTGTAAATTACTTCTTTAAATCAAAAGAAGAATTTCAGCATATGATTGAGAATGATCAGCTCTTAGAATGGGCACAATATGTTGATAATTATTACGGTACTCCAAGAAAGTACGTAGAGGAAACAATTGCAGCAGGTCGCGATGTGATCTTGGAAATTGAAGTTCAGGGAGCTCTTCAAGTGAAAAAGACATTTCCAGAAGGAGTGTTCATCTTTCTTATGCCACCGAGTTTAAAAGAGCTAAGAAATCGAATTGAAGGTCGTGGCACAGAAACGAAAGACTTAATAGATAGTCGAATGACTGTTGCAAAAGAAGAAATTGATTTAATGGACAAATATGACTATGTAGTAGAAAATGATGAAGTTGAGGCTGCTGTGGAAAGAATAAAGTCCATAGTTACAGCTGAAAATTGTAAAAAGGAACGCCTCATTCATTTATATAAAGAATTAGTAGAGGAGTGATAGGATGTTAAATCCTTCCATCGATTCATTAATGACTAAGATCAATTCAAAGTATACGTTAGTAACTGTTTCTGCTTTACGTGCAAGACAACTAAGAGAAAAGCCAGATCTTTATGAAAAAACGTCAAAATCCAAGTCTGTTAATTTTGTAGGTATGGCTTTGGAGGAAATTGAAGCTGAGAAATTAACAGTACAACCAAAATACGAAGATTAAACAACCTAATTTTAGGTTGTTTTTTTGTAGTGAAAGACAATTGGTTTTAGAAATAGGAAAAGCTGTTATAAAAAAAGGAAAGTTATGTTTTAGAAATTGTTTTTCTTTTAATTTTTAGGTATCGTGTAAATAGACTAAAAGATAAATAAGGGGTAGTCCTGGAGGCGAGAAACTTGGAAAATAGAAAAAACATCTTACTATGTGTTAGTGGAGGAATAGCGGTTTTTAAGGCAGCTGCTTTAACGAGTAAATTAGTACAAGCTGGGTACAATGTTAAAGTTGTTATGACTGAATCAGCAACTGAATTTGTGACGCCCTTAACATTTCAAGCTTTGTCTAGAGATAGAGTGTATACAAATACATTTGAAGAAAAAGATCCTTCTAAAGTAGCTCACATTGATGTGGCAGACTGGGCAGACCTTGTCGTAATTGCACCTGCAACTGCCAATGTTATCGGAAAGGTCGCAAACGGCATTGCAGATGATATGTTAACGACTATTTTATTAGCTGCGACAGCTCCAGTATTAATCGCACCAGCTATGAATGTTCATATGTACGATCATCCTGCGGTTAAAAAGAATATGGAAACGCTTCAAGAATATGGGTACGAATTAATTGAACCAGATGAAGGTTATTTAGCTTGTGGCTATACAGGCAAAGGAAGGATGGCTGAACCGGAAGAACTTTTAAAGAAAATTAAACAATTTTTTATTAAACAATCCCATCCTCATTGGCATGGAAAAAAGTTGTTGATTACTGCTGGTCCAACACGTGAAAAAATTGATCCTGTTCGTTTCTTCACTAATCTTTCATCTGGAAAAATGGGCTTTGCTATTGCTGAGGAAGCAGCTGCTAGAGGAGCAAACGTTACCTTAATTGCTGGTCCAACTAGTTTAACCCCACCTGGAGACGTCAGTTTTATTCAAGTTGAAAGTGCAGAGGAAATGTACCAAGAGGTCATGAAACAGTTTGATGAAGCAAATATTGTAATTAAAGCTGCTGCTGTAGCTGATTATAGACCAATAAATGTTTACAATCAGAAGATAAAGAAGCAAGAGGCTGACTGGAATGTTCAAATGGAAAGGACAAAGGACATTTTAAAAACACTTGGAGAAAAGAGAACCCACCAAACACTGATTGGTTTTGCTGCAGAATCAGAAAATATTGAACATTATGCTAAAAAGAAATTAAAATCTAAAGCTGTAGATATGATAGCGGCTAATTCTATTACAACCCCAGGCACAGGATTTCAAGGAGATACAAATGAGATTACATTATACAAAAAAACTGGAGAAGTAATTCATATTCCTTTGACAACGAAAATAGATGCGTCTAAGGAGATCCTTGATGTTACAATGGATATTTTTATGGAGAACATATAAATGATAGGTAAAATAATTGTTGATGTTGCTACAAATCAAACGGATCGACTTTTTGATTATCTCATTCCTGAGGAATATATAGATACTATTCGACCTGGAATGAGAGTGATTGTACCTTTTGGACCACGAAAAGTACAGGGGTTTGTTATAGAGATATCGGATTCTAGTGATTTTGATATAAAAAAGTTAAAGAATATTGAAGAATTAGTTGATGTGGAAGCTCCATTAACAAGTGAACTTCTTTCTTTATCAAACTGGATTAAAGAAAAAACATTATCTTTTCATATAGCCGTTTTAAAGGTGATGCTACCAGCAGCTATGCGGGCAAAATATAAGAAAGAAGTAAAGGTAAATGAAGACACACCTTTTGATTTGCTACATCCAGATATTAAACAACTGTTTAATAATAAGGATGATAGTAAAGATTGGGATGAGCTACTAAAAAATAGTACAGAAATCCAAAAAAAATTACTGCTTCAGTGTATAAAGAACGAAGAACTACGAATTGAACCAAGAGTAGGGACAAAGGAAACAAAGAAGAAACAGATGATTATTGGACCAAACATGACAGAAGTTGAGCTAACTTCCTTTATTGAATCATTAACGAAACAAGGGAAAAAACAAAGAGAAGTAGTCCAATACTTTATTGAAAATAATAAGCCTATACCAATTGTAGAACTAATGGAGAAAACAGAGACATCTAGAAGTACAATACGCACTTTAGTAGAAAAAGAAGTTTTATATCAAAAAGAAATTGAGGTAAGGCGGGATCCATATGAAGGAAGGGTGTTTAAAAAAACAGCCCCTTTACCATTAACGGAGGAACAATCAAAGGCTATTACTCCTATTCTCGATACATTAAACAAGAAGCAGCACCAAACATTTTTGCTTAGAGGAGTAACTGGTAGTGGGAAAACAGAGATTTACTTACAAGCCATTGACAAGGCTCTTTCTGAAGGAAAGGAAGCAATAATGCTAGTTCCAGAGATTTCTTTAACTCCTCAAATGGTATACCGTTTCAAAGAACGATTTGGTTCAAATGTTGCTGTATTACATAGTGCTTTATCCACAGGAGAAAAATATGATGAATGGAGAAGAATTAGAGATAAAAAAGTAAAGGTAGCAGTAGGTGCAAGATCTGCCATTTTTGCTCCTTTTGAAAATATAGGAATGATAATCATTGATGAGGAGCATGAAACGAGCTATAAACAGGAGGAATCTCCTCGCTATCATGCTCGGGATGTTGCCATTGAAAGAGGAAGATATTATAAATGTCCTGTTATTTTAGGGAGTGCGACTCCTTCTCTTGAAAGCTATGCAAGAGCTCAAAAAAATGTATACGTGTTATTAACGATGGAAAAACGAGTGAATAATGTACAATTACCATCTGTTTCTATTATCGATATGCGGGAAGAGCTCCGAAATGGAAATCGTTCCATGTTTTCTGAAGTATTAGTGGAAAGCATACAACAACGAATGGAACGGAACGAACAGATAGTATTATTTTTAAATCGTAGAGGGTATTCAACATTCATCCTATGTCGAGACTGTGGTTATATCGCTGAATGCCCTCATTGTGATATTTCTTTAACATATCATCGATCGTCACAATCGTTACAATGTCATTATTGTGGTCACTCTGAGACAATTCCAACCCGTTGTCCAAACTGCGAAGGGGACTCTATACGATTTTTCGGGTCAGGTACACAGAAAGTAGAAGAAGAATTATATAAAGTTTTCCCTCAATGTCGAGTGATTAGAATGGATGTGGATACGACAAGACGAAAAGGTAGTCATGAAAAATTACTAGAAAAGTTTGGAAATGGAGAAGGAGATGTTCTTTTAGGGACACAAATGATTGCAAAAGGCTTAGATTTTCCTAATATTACTCTAGTAGGAATATTAGCAGCCGATTCGATGCTACATATCCCAGATTTTAGATCTGCAGAAAGGTCATTTCAATTATTAACACAAGTGAGTGGAAGGGCAGGTCGCCATAAAAAGAAAGGGGAAGTCATTGTTCAGACATATACCCCAGATCATTACAGCATTGTTGATGTGAAGCAGCACGACTACGTTTCGTTTTTTAAAAAAGAAATGGTTTTAAGGAAACAAGGGGGCTATCCTCCCTACTATTTTCTAACAATTGTTCATGTTAGTGATACTGATCTGACAAAGGTTGTTCAAGTTGCCGAAAAAATTTGTCAATTTATTAAATCAAAGCTATCTACTGAATCATCCATATTTGGCCCAGTTGCTTCAGCAATACCAAGGATCAAAGATAGATATCGTTACCAATGCATGATAAAATACAAAGTTGAACCAAACCTATCAAAAGTGTTACAAGAAATCATTCAAACGTATCAAACAGAGATGAGTAGAAGCGATTTATCTATTGTTATTGATACGAATCCATATATGATGATGTAATTAAGTTGCAAATGTTAATAGAAAGTAGGGATAGATATGAAAGTAGTTTTT
Organism: Evansella sp. AB-P1; assembly: GCF_029688925.1. GTDB lineage: Bacteria > Bacillota > Bacilli > Bacillales > Salisediminibacteriaceae > Evansella. The sequence goes on along the minus strand of NZ_JARUKY010000010.1, from coordinate 96,575 downwards.
ATGGGGACCCCAGATTTTGCAGTTCCAGTATTAGATCGACTAGTAGAGAATAACTACAATGTGGAATTGGTCGTAACCCAGCCAGATCGCCCAAAAGGTAGAAAGCAACAACTTACCCCTCCTCCAGTAAAGATTGCGGCTGAAAAACATGGTATTCCCGTTTTTCAGCCAGAAAAAATAAAAGAGGAAAAGGAATGGAAACGGGTTGAAGAAGTAAATCCAGACATTATTATTACTGCTGCTTTTGGACAGATTCTCCCAAAAGAAATTCTAGATATTCCGCCACTTGGATGTATAAACGTTCATGCTTCTCTTCTTCCAAAATATCGAGGTGGTGCTCCAATTCATCAAGCGATTATTGATGGAGAAGAGGAAACAGGAATTACAATCATGTATATGGTAGAAAAGCTAGACGCAGGTGATATCATTTCCCAACATTCTATTCCTATAGAAGAAACAGATAATACAGGGACGATGCATGAAAAGCTAAGTCAATTAGGTGCAGAACTGTTGTTAGAAACATTACCCCAAATTGAAGAAGGGTCCATTGTTGCAATTGCTCAAGATGAGGATGAAGTGACGTTTGCCCCAAACATAACGAAGGATAAAGAGATTATTCATTGGGATCAACCAGCTAGAAGTATTTTTAATCAAGTGAGAGGATTAAGACCTTGGCCAGTTGCATACACCACTTTTAACGGAACCCGGATTAAGATTTGGGATTCAGAAGAAGCCACTGAATATAAGAAGCATTCGGAAGCTCCAGGTACTGTTTTATCCATTACGGAGGATGGAATATATGTGGCTTGCAGTGATCAAACTATTTTAAAATTGAAAGAAATTCAACCTTCTGGTAAAACAAGAATGAACATAAAGACCTTTCTTCAAGGTGCTGCTAGAGAATGGACAGAAGGTATGAGATTAGGAGAAGGCAATGAAGCAAGGTAATGTACGAGAATCAGCTTTAAATGTATTGCTAAAAATTGAACAGCAACAGGCATATAGTCACCTACTACTAAATGAAACGATAAAAAAGTCTAACTTAAATAAAAAAGATATTCCCCTCCTAACCGAGCTTGTCTATGGAACGATACAACGTCAAAAAACAATTGACTTTTACTTACAACCGTTCTCTAAACGCCCCTTAAATAAATTAGAAAAGTGGGTACTTATTCTACTCAGACTGACTTTATATCAAATCATTTATTTAGATCGCATACCTGAACACGCTGCAGTACATGAAGCTGTACAGATTGCCAAAAAAAGAGGGCATCAAGGTATAGCTGGTATGGTTAATGGAGTATTACGATCAATACTCCGAAATGAATTGCCTGATATTGATAAAATTGATGATCCTTTAAAAAGGATCGCCATAAAGACAAGCCATCCTGTTTGGCTAATTAAACGTTGGAGTAATCAATACGGAATACAAGCAACAGAAAAAATAGCAACTGCTAATTTAACATATCCTATTCATACAGTACGTGTAAATCCGCTAAAATCAAACGTAGCAGAAGTAATTTCAGCTCTTGAAAAAGAAGGGGTAATAGGCCACCCTAGTAATAACATACAAGAAAGTATTATGATAGAAACAGGCTCTATTGCTTCCACTGATCCATTTAAAAATGGTTGGATAACCATTCAGGATGAAGGGTCTATGCTCGTTTCTTATGCACTTGCCCCTGAAAAAAATGAACGAATTCTTGATGCATGTGCAGCACCTGGAGGCAAATCAACTCATATTGCTGAAAAGATGGAGAACACAGGTGAAATAGTATCATTAGATATTCATAAGCATAAGGTTGGATTAATTCAACAGCAAGCTAATAGATTAGATTTAAATAATATTGAAGCTATGGCATTAGATGCTAGAAAAGCACAGGATCAGTTTAAAGACGAAAGCTTCGATAAAATTTTAGTAGATGCACCTTGCTCTGGATTAGGAGTAATCCAACGGAAACCAGATTTAAAGTGGTCGAAAAAAGAAGAAGATATTGGACGACTAGCTCATATTCAAAGAGATATACTGTCTGCTGTATGGCCTCTATTAAAAAAAGGTGGAAGACTCGTTTATAGTACATGTACAGTAGACCTTGATGAAAACAATCATGTCATCTCGGAATTTGTTCATGAAAGAGAAGATGCTACCTTTGACGAATCACTAAAGGAACGAATTCCTACTGTATTTCAAAACATAAAAAATAGTAACGATGGCATGTTACAATTATTTCCTGGGGAAAATGGAACTGACGGTTTTTTTATTTCAGCAGTAATGAAAAAGTAGAGTGAAATACAGTTAAATAATATTAGACAAAAGACACAAATATTTTAACAAGGGGAATATAAGTAAAAATAAATTTTTGAAGGTGGTTAGCATGTTATCACAGGAAAGTAATATTCAAATGACTAGTGAAAAGAAACCTTCTATTTATTCGTTAACATTTGAAGAATTAACGAATTGGTTAAAGGAAAAAAAAGAACCAACCTTTCGAGCAAAACAAATCTTTGATTGGTTATATGTTAAGCGAGTAACAACTTTTGCAGAGATGACAAATTTATCGAAGGATTTTCGGGATTTATTGGCGAAAGAATACACATTAACCACATTAAAAACAGTAACAAATCAAACCTCAAAAGATGGAACAATTAAATTTTTATTTGAGCTCCATGATGGATACTCCATTGAAACAGTCGTTATGAGGCATGAGTATGGGAATAGTGTATGTGTTACTACCCAAGTTGGCTGCCGACTTGGTTGTACTTTTTGTGCTTCCACACTTGGTGGGTTAAAACGAAACCTTGAAGCAGGTGAAATTGTTGCCCAAGTTCTTCAAGCGCAAAAATTTTTAGATGAAAATGAAGAACGGGTAGATTCTGTTGTTATTATGGGTATAGGTGAACCATTTGACAATTATGATGAAATGCTTAGATTTTTAAAAACAATTAACAATGATAATGGTTTAAATATTGGGGCTAGACATATTACTGTTTCAACAAGTGGTGTTGTTCCAAAAATATATCAGTTTGCCGATGAGCAAATGCAAATTAACTTTGCTATATCTCTCCATGCTGCAAAGACAGAAACACGGTCAAAATTGATGCCAGTTAATCGTGCTTATCCTCTTGACAAATTAATGGAAGCTGTTAATTATTACATTAATAAAACAGGCCGTAGAATTTCGTTTGAGTACGGCTTATTTGGTGGAGTAAATGATTCTATTGATGATGCAGAAAAACTAGCAGATTTAATAAAGAATGTGAAGTGTCATGTGAATTTAATACCAGTTAACGACGTATTGGAGAGGAATTATGTTCGAACATCAAAAAATCAGATCTTTGCCTTTGAACGAACATTAAAAAATAGAGGGATTAATGTAACGATCCGAAGAGAGCAGGGGCACGATATCGATGCAGCATGTGGACAGCTTCGGGCAAAGGAGCGCAAAGAAGAAACGAGGGGATAAGGAAATGGAAGCAGTTTTTCGTACACATGTTGGCCAGTTAAGGTCACATAATGAAGATGATGGAGCTTATAATTTAGATGAATATGGGCAATTACTCGTCCTTGTTGCAGATGGTATGGGAGGCCATCAAGCTGGTGATGTTGCTAGTATGATGACGAAGGATTTACTATTAAAAAAATGGGACGAAAATAACATTAAATTTAGTCCAAAGGAAGCGGAAGCGTGGCTTTCTGACACTGTTCATGAAATTAATAGGGAGTTATTTAACCATTCAAAAGAAAATCCTCAGTGTGAAGGAATGGGGACAACCCTTGTTGTAGCTATATGTAACGATCAATTTGTTTCTGTAGCCCATGTAGGGGATTCTAGAGGATATATTAAAGATAATAATGGGTTAAAGCAAATTACATCTGATCATTCATTAGTAGGTGAGTTAGTAAGGTCTGGACAAATTACAGAAGATGAAGCTATGCATCATCCACGGCGCAATGTAATATTGCGTGCACTTGGTACAGATGAAACTATTAAATTAGATGTAAATACGATTCATTGGGATGCAGGTTCCTATTTACTTCTTTGTTCAGATGGCCTAACCGATAAAATAGAAGATGGAGATATAAATAAACAATTAGAAATACAGGAGTCTATAACTAATATAGCTGATCAATTGATTCAAATGGCAAATGATCTAGGTGGCGAAGATAATGTCACGATAGCGATAGTCCGTCATGATGAGCCATGTAAGGAAGTGAATGACGATGAATAAGAAACGAATAAATGATCGCTATGAAATTGAAAAACCTATTGGTGGCGGAGGAATGGCAGATGTTTACTTAGCGAGAGACATCATCCTTGATCGAAACGTTGCAGTGAAGGTGTTAAAACCACAATTTTCAGAAGATGAGGAATTCATTAAACGTTTTCGAAGAGAGGCACAAGCAGCTACAAGTTTATCCCACCCAAATGTGGTTAATATCTATGATGTAGGGGAAGAAGATAAATTATATTATATTGTCATGGAATATATAGAAGGATATACATTGAAAGATTATATTCAGCAAAAAGGGAAACTCCATGTACATGAAGCTGTTAGTATCATGGAACAAATTACTTCAGCTATTGAACATGCCCATGAAAACCATATTATCCATCGTGACATTAAGCCACATAATATATTAATAGGAAAAGATCATATCGCTAAGGTAACAGATTTTGGTATTGCACGTGCGATTAGTGAAGCAACTATCACGCATACGAATTCTGTTTTAGGGTCAGTACATTATTTATCTCCTGAACAGGCTAGAGGTGGACATGTCACTTATAAATCTGATATATATTCTCTAGGTATTGTAATGTATGAAATGTTGACAGGGGAAGTTCCGTTTAATGGTGACACTGCTGTATCTGTTGCTATAAAGCATTTACAAAATCCTTTACCATTTTTAAGAGATAAAGATCCATCTATTCCTCAAAGTGTGGAAAATGTAGTTATAAAAGCAACTGCTAAGAGTCCACTAGATCGATATGAGACTGCTGATGAAATGGTTGAGAATTTAATTACAGTTTTTGACGCAAAAAGAAATGGTGAAAAAAGAATTCATATTCCATTAGATGACGCTGATGCGACAAAGGCTGTTCCAATTGTAGGGAATGTTACGCTTGATAATCAAGCTACGTTAGTAAATGGACAAAATAGTGGAGAGCATCCTCTCAATACAAATAATAATACAATCGATAAGCAACCTAAAAAGAAAAAAACAGCTAAATTTTGGGTTACCTTAAGTATCGCAATTTTACTTTTTATATTTGGAGCAATGTATGTTGCATTTTCATTGATTCCTAGCTTACTTCATGTGGACGAGGTTACTATTCCAGATGATCTAGTTGGAATGGAATTTGAAGAAGTTTATGAGATCCTATCAGACCTTGAATTAGAGGTAGAAGAAGAGTATAGCTATAATGACGAATGGGATGAAGGAATTGTCATTAGACACGATCCTGTTGCAGGTCGTTCAGTTAAAGTAGGTACTGTAGTGACTGTATACGTAAGTGATGGTATTGAACCTACTCCTATGGTTAATGTTATTGGTGAAACGAGACAAATTGCTGAACGTCTACTTGAACAATATGATAGTGTAGAAATTGAATATCGTGAATCCTCTGATTATGATGGGGATACGGTGTTAGATCAAACACCAGCCCCAGGAGAATTAGTCATTCCAAATGAAACAGTTGTTTCATTAATTGTAAGTGAACGACCAACGTATATGATGGCTAATTTATATGGAATATCGCGAGATGAAGTTATTGAATCATATGCAAATCATCCATTATTGGACCTTAATTTTGAAGATGGAGAATACCATCCAACAATTGAGGAAGGAACGGTTATCTCTCAATATCCTCCAAGAGGAACGGAAATATCTGAACGAACGGAAGTGAGAATCGTCTTGTCATTAGGACCTGAACCAGAGGAAGAACCAGAAGAACAGCCAATAACCGTAAATGTTCCATTTCTAATGGACGTTTCAGACCTTGACATTTCAGGTAATAATGATAACAATAATGACGATGGTGAACAAAGAGTACGTGTTAGAATTTCGATTCAAGATATGATGTATAGTACTCCTTTTCAAGTAATTGATAGAGAAATCATTGGAGGGGAAGTGTTCCAAATTCCAATGACTGTTGCTCCAGGTGAATCTGGATTTATATTAGCATACGTTGGTGATGAAGAATATCGTGATTCTCCTTATGAATATAGTTACGATGATCTGAAACAATATGAATAAGAACAACAGATAAGGGAGGAATTTTTTTGGTCAATTTTGGAGGTAAGAATGGGGCTAGGTAGAATAGTAAAAGCGTTAAGTGGATTTTATTATGTTGAAAACGAGCATGGGATTTATCAGTGTCGAGGTAGAGGTAATTTTCGAAAAAGAAAAATTACACCACTTGTTGGAGATTGGGTAGAGTTTGATGCAGAAAATCATACAGATGGCTATGTATTAGAAGTTCAAAGTCGTACAAATGAGTTGATCCGCCCCCCTATCGCCAATGTAGACCAAGCTATTCTTGTATTTTCAACAGAGGAGCCATCTTTCAGTCCGTTGCTGTTAGATAAGTTCTTAGTTCACGTGGAAGCAAACAATATAGATCCTGTTATTTGCATGTCAAAAATAGATTTATTAGAGGAAGAGAAAGAAAAAGAAATCCAAACATACGAAGAAGTTTATCGACAACTGGATTACGAAGTAGTTAGTACTTCTATCTATGTTGAAGAGACAATTCAGGCATTACGACCATATTTAATTAATAAAATTTCAGTTTTCGCTGGTCAATCTGGTGTAGGGAAATCTTCTTTATTAAATGCCTTAAAACCAGGAATAAATATTGAAACTGCCCCTATTTCGAAAGCGTTAGGGCGAGGGAAACATACTACTCGACATGTGGAACTTATTCCAATTGAAGAGGGTGGATATGTTGCAGACACTCCTGGGTTTAGCTCTTTAGATTTTCAAGGTATTGAGGCAGAAGATTTAAGTTTATGCTTTCCAGAGATGAGAGAACATATGAAGGATTGTAAATTTAGAGGTTGTATTCATGAGAATGAACCAAAGTGTGCGGTGAAAACAGCTGTTGATAACGGTGAAATAGCAGCGTTTCGTTATAATCATTACTTACAGTTTTTAGATGAGATAAAATCACAAAAGCGGAGGTACTAACATTGATTAAGATTGCTCCATCTATTTTATCAGCAAATTTTGCGAAATTAGGAGATGAAATATTAGATGTAGAAAAGGGGGGAGCTGATTATATACACGTGGATGTAATGGACGGGCATTTTGTTCCCAATATTACAATTGGCCCATTAATTGTTGATGCCATTCGACCATTAACAAAGCTCCCTTTAGACGTACATTTAATGATTGAAAATCCAGATCGATATATTGGTGACTTTATTAAGGCTGGTAGCGATATTATTACAGTACATGTGGAAGCATGTCCTCACTTACATCGGACAATTCATTTAATTAAGGAGATAGGGGGGAAAGCTGGAGTAGTTTTAAATCCTGCGACACCTGTATCTTCAATTCAGCATATCATAGAGGATGTTGATTTAGTTTTATTAATGACTGTAAATCCTGGTTTTGGTGGGCAATCTTTTATCCCAGCTGTTCTTCCTAAAATTACCCAGGTACGCGATTTAGTGAGAGAAACAGGGAAAAATATTGAAATAGAGGTTGATGGTGGAGTTAATCAGGATACGGCCAAGCAATGTATTGATGCTGGTGCAGACGTTCTAGTTGCTGGTTCTGCTATTTATAAAAGTCGTAATCGAGAAAAAGCTATAGCCTCTATACGAGGTACACTGTAGAACATAATTGAAAGAATATCTCATATTAGGTTAACTCCTATATGAGGTATTCTTTTTTGTACTGTAAAAATAGCTAGTGCAATCACCTTACTATAGAATTCTTCAGGGTAGTCCGCCCATGCAAGTGAAGATTTGCGCCATGGAGAATGAAAATACTCATCTGGAGTTCATCCGTTCTATGCGGAAGCTTTCCACGGGCAATGCCTCAGCCTCCACACTTCGCACTATCGTGCCGAAGTGTCGGGGCTTCACCTATTGCTTTTCCAGCAGGAGTCGTCGCCCTCCACTACTGAACCTAACTATTTTCAGGGTAGAATAATAAAATTCACACAAAAGTTAATAAATATAGTTCACAATTAGGTATTTATAAGAATAAGTTATTTAGGTAAGTTAAATATTTTTTAATAACATTATCTTTGTTTATAGGGAGTTTTAGTCTGTAGAAGGTTGTAGCCACGCCATATACCCTTATTTTTGATGTGTAGTTAGCTAGTTTTCTACAAGAAAACTTTTAATGAATGCAGAAAAAAGGGTACTATTTTTATGTGAATGAATATAATGGGTAATAACGAAGCACGTTTAATAACTCATTATGTCCTTTTTATATAGGGCATCTCATTTCGAGGAGGGGGAAAAATGAAGTTTTATACGATTAAACTACCTAGGTTCATCGGCGGCTTTGTAAAAGCGTGTTTAGGCGCATTTAAAAAGGGATAATCCACTAAAATATGACTGAGGATTAATAGCCTCTTTATTGACAACCATTTTATAGGGGAAGTATGTTGATTATTTGTCAACATTAATTTCAAATCATATCTAATAATATCTTTTAAGTCATTGACAATATTATTTAATTTAATGATTGTTCTTATTTAGTGTCAGTAAATTTACTATGCTTTTTTATAATGTAATTGAATTTAAGTGCTTTTATTAAGATATTTGTTGCCATATGGCAATATGGAAAGCTCTGCCTTCGCACTCGGCGAAGACAGAGCCAAAAATCTTTCTATAGTATGTATGGACTACATCCATAATGAAAATGAAAAAACGGCGCTTAGTTAGCGCCGTTTTTTAGTACAACTATTAGTTGCTATTGTCCTATTAAAAGTTATACACGTTCTACTTTCCCTGATTTCAATGCCTTAGCAGAAACGTATACACGCTTAGGTTTTCCATCAACTAAAATGCGGACCTTTTGAACGTTAGCACCCCAACGACGCTTTGTTGCATTTAATGCGTGAGAACGCTTGTTACCAGAACGTGGCCCTTTACCAGTAATAACACATTTACGTGACATAATTTTCCCTCCTTCACATATAACGAGAAGTCCAACCGTTCGTTTTCATTTAACTTAAAAAGTTTAAAAACACTAAGTAATCTTAGCATATGGTTAAAAAGATTTCAAGTCATTTTATGGAATCAATCAAGTGAAATTCCTTGACAGTTCTATTTCATATGATTGTAATAAACTTTATTTTGGGACTTCATTAAGATAGGATGCTTTTTATTATACTCAATTGCATTAATAACTGTACGGAATGAGAAGAGAGCATCTTGTTGCACAATGGAGTCTCGTGGGGCTCCACTCATTCCAATTGGATAATAATTAATTTTCATTCAACAAGCTTCAAAATTTCGTTTGCATTGGAGACTACTCAGAAAGTAAATATCAATATGAAAGGGATTTTCTTTTAAATTCCTTATGTTTATAGTAAAATGGGCTTAGCCATTAAGGTAAAGACCCAAAGGGAGGCATTTTCATGACCATTGAAATGAAAACCAATTATGGAAAGATTGACGTTTCAAAAGAAGTGGTTACCGTAATAGCTGGAGGAGCTGCAATTGATTGCTATGGAATCGTGGGCATGGCTTCACAAAAGCAATTAAAGGACGGAATCACTGACCTCTTAGGGAAAGAAAATTTGGGTAGAGGCGTTGTCATTCGCGAATTGGAAGATGAAGAAATTCACATTGACATGTATATTATTGTAAGTTACGGAACGAAAATTTCAGAAGTAGCTCATAATGTTCAGTCAAAAGTAAAGTATCAGCTCGAACAGATGTTAGGTTTGAAGGTTGATTCAGTGAATATATTCGTACAAGGAGTGCGCGTTATTAACCCATAGTTGAGTTAGGAGGAACATCTTGTGACTATCAAGATTATTGAAGGAGAAAAATTTGCTCATATGTTAATTGAAGGAGCAAATAATTTATCCAACAATTCAAAAACCATTGATGCATTAAATGTATTTCCAGTTCCAGATGGAGATACAGGAACAAATATGAATTTGACGATTACTTCTGGTGTAAAAGAGGTAAAAGGAAATAAGACCGAGCATGTAGGGCAAATTGCAAGTGCCTTTGCAAAGGGCTTACTTATGGGAGCTCGTGGAAATTCTGGGGTTATCTTATCACAACTATTTAGAGGATTTTCAAAATCTGTAGAAGGAAAAGAAACGATTACAGCTAAAGATTTAAGTAGTGCTTTTGAATTTGGCGTTGACATGGCATATAAAGCTGTTATGAAGCCAGTTGAAGGGACGATCCTGACTGTTGCAAAGGATTCTGCAAAAAAGGCGATAGAGTTTTCAAAGAAAAATGATGATACTATTCAGTTAATGGAAGCTGTCGTAGCTGAATCAAAAGCATCATTGAAGAGGACTCCTGATCTTTTGCCTGTACTTAAAGAGGTAGGTGTAGTTGACTCTGGTGGCCAGGGGTTAGTTACAATTTATGAGGGGTTTTTAGCGGTATTAAAAGGGGAAAAAGTTGTAGATCTTGTTCAACATGATTCCCCAAGCATGAATGAATTAGTTCAAATTGAACATCATCAAGCTTCTGCTCAAAGTCACATGTCTACTGAGGATATTGAATTCGGTTATTGCACAGAAGTGATGGTGAAATTTGAATCGGATAAGGTGAAGGAGAATCCATTTAGTGAAGATGATTTTAGAAATACATTAAATAATTTTGGAGATTCTTTACTAGTTGTTTCTGATGAAGATTTACTTAAAGTGCATATTCATGCTGAATATCCAGGTGATGTTATTACAGAGGCACAAAAATTTGGGTCTTTAGTAAATGTAAAGATTGAAAACATGCGTGAACAGCATTCAAGTATTTTAGAACAGGAAAATGCTGAAAACGCTTTAATGATGGAGTCAAAACCAGCAGAAAAAACGGAATATGCCATTATTACAGTGGCCATGGGTGAAGGTATTGCGGATCTATTTACAGGATTAGGTGCCAAAAAGGTTATTGCTGGTGGTCAAACAATGAACCCGGCAACAGAAGATTTCGTAAAAGCTATAGATGAAGCAAACGCGGAAAAGATTATTTTACTTCCGAATAATAGTAATATTGTGATGGCTGCAGAGCAGGCAGCATCTGTATCGGATGGAGAGGTTGTCGTTGTTCCTTCTAAATCTGTTCCACAAGGGTTAGCAGCCTTACTTTCCTTTAATCCATCAGGAACTTTATCTGAAAACAAAAATGAAATGATTGATTCATTGTCAAGGGTGAAAACAGGTGAAGTAACATATGCTGTTAGGGATACTAGCTTAAACGGAGTGGAGATCAAAAAAGGGGACTTTATGGGAATTGTTGAAAAAGATATAGTCTCTACTAAGCCTGATGTCCAAGAAGTTGCAAAAGAGTTAGTTCAAAAAATGTTAGATGAAGATAGTGAAATTATTACGATTATTTATGGAGAAGATCGTTCTGAGGAAGAGGCAAATGTTCTTGTTGCATACCTCGAAGAAAATTTTGAAGAGGTAGAAGTTGAGGTTCATAATGGTAATCAACCACTTTATTCCTACATCATTTCTGTTGAATAATGAGGTTAAATAAAAATTAGGGGGTTGTGTTCATGGCAAAAGTACACATTGTTACTGATTCAACAGCAGATATTCCTAAATCATTGCAAGAAGAATATGAAATTACTGTTGTACCCTTGAAGGTTCATTTTGGAGAAGAGACATTTGAAGATGGTGTTGATTTACATTCCGACCAGTTTTATGGGAAATTAAGAACTGCGGAGAAAATTCCAACTACATCTCAGCCAACCCCTTATCAATTTGAAACGGAATATCGTCGTATAGCTGAGGAGAATGAAGGCTGTGAAATAATTTCTTTGCATTTATCTTCTAAATTAAGTGGTACTTTTCAATCAGCTTATATCGCTTCTCAAACTCTAGGTGATGAAATTCCAGTATCTGTTATAGATACTAAGAGAGCTTCTTATGCTATTGGGATAATCGTAGTAGAAATCAGTCAGTTAGCTAAAAATGGTGCTACGAAAGAAGAGTGTTTAGCGCGATTGGACGAGTTATTGCAAGATACGACTGTGTTTTTTATGGTAGATACATTAGAATATCTTGAGAAAAATGGTCGTATTGGAAAAGCGTCAGCAGTATTAGGTTCATTGTTAAAAATAAAACCGATTCTTTCTTTAAATGATGATGGGGAGGTTTTCCCATTTGAAAAAGTGAGAGGTCAGAAAAAAGCAGTAAGTCGAATACTTCAAGAATTCGATCAAAGGTACGGCAATGAACTAATCAATGTTGGTATTTCACATGCTGATAGTCAATCTGAGGCTGAACAAATGATGGCAAAAATGACAGAACAATTTAATGTGAAAGAAACGGTTATAACTAATATTGGACCAGTAGTAGGGACACATGTTGGTCCTGGTACTATTGCAATCATAGTTACTAAAGTAAAATAAATAAAAATCCAAAATTACCTCAATTGTTATAAATCAAACATTGAGGTAATTTTTTTTGCAATTAGAAAGCTATGGGGGATTGACAGATCTCTGGTGGAAAAGAAAATTCTTAGACTCCAAACGGTGAGATGCATTAACAGATGTTAACACTTATACCATTAGGTGAACGATTTCCGAGGTAACGTCTTATCCCCTACTACATATACATTTTATATACAGCTAGGGATATATGGTCCTGTTTCTTCCTCTATTAGTAATGCTCTGGTGTAATATGCTTGGAGTCAACTAGAAGTTTATTCGTGAAGCATATGCTCGTCGCTGGAGTTGCCGTCCTTCACTACTGAACCATTTTTATTTTCAGGGAAGTTATAATTAATACAAAGATTTAATAATGGTTCAACCATTACTAATTTGTTAATATATAAGTATATAATTTTCGGGAAATAGACATTCACCAAGAGGAGGCATACAGATGAAATATAGAAGTGTATTTGATATTATTGGTCCAGTAATGATTGGTCCATCGAGCTCACATACGGCTGGAGCTGCAAGAATTGGACTTGTAGCTAGACAAATATTTCAAAAGGAACCAACATGGGCTTCTTTCCATCTTTACGGATCCTTCGCAAAGACCTATCAAGGACATGGTACTGATGTTGCATTAGTTGGTGGTGTATTAGGTTTTGATACTTTTGATCGACGAATTACAGATTCGTTAACAATTGCAAAGGACCGTAATTTAGTAATTTCTTTTCATGAAGAAGAGGCCCACATGGATCATCCTAATACAGTTAAAATTCGTCTAGGTGATAAACTGGACACAATGGAATTAGTTGGAATTTCGATTGGTGGAGGGAAAGTTGAAATTAAGGAGCTGAATGGATTTAGCCTTCGATTAAGTGGAAATCATCCAGCAATTTTAGTTGTTCATGATGATCGATTTGGAACAATTGCTAGAGTTTCTACAATTCTTGCAGAAAAGGAAATAAACATTGGACATATGGAAGTATCACGAAAGGACGTTGGGAAAGAAGCTTTAATGGTTATCGAATTAGATCAAAATATAGGAAAAGATATTATGGTGGAAGTAGAATCGTTAGAGCATATAAATAAGGTAACAAAAATTCACGAATAAACGTATAGCTTCAGGGAGGTTACCTCAATGTTTAAAAACGTAGAAGAATTAGTTGCTTTAGCAAATAAGGAAAATATAAAAATTTCAGAAGTGATGATTAGGCAAGAAGTGGATCAGCATGAACGAAGTCGAAAAGAAATTATTAATCAAATGGAAAAAAATTTAGACGTTATGGAAAAGGCTGTGGAACGTGGCACCACAGAGCAGGTGAAATCTGTTTCTGGCTTAACTGGTGGAGATGGAAAGAAACTTTATGAATATATGCAGAAAAATGAAACACTTGCAGGTCCCTTCATCTTAGAAGCCGTTGCAAAAGCCATGGCAACGAATGAAGTAAATGCAGCAATGGGAACGATTTGTGCCACACCAACTGCTGGAGCAGCGGGAGTGGTACCGGGAGCATTATTTACAGTTAAGAATAAACTGAATCCATCTCGTGAGGAAATGGTTCGATTTTTATTTACAAGTGGAGCATTCGGTTTTGTAATTGCTAACAATGCATCTATATCTGGAGCAGCTGGAGGGTGTCAAGCAGAAGTAGGTTCTGCTACAGGTATGGCCGCAGCAGCAATTGTTGAAATGGCAGGTGGCACTCCAGATCAATCAGCTGAAGCAATGGCCATTGCATTGAAAAACATGCTAGGACTAGTTTGTGATCCTATTGCAGGATTAGTAGAAGTCCCTTGTGTTAAACGAAATGCTTTCGGTGCATCAAATGCAATTGTAGCTGCTGATTTAGCATTAGCAGGTATTGTTAGTCGTGTACCTTGTGATGAAGTAATTGATGCCATGTACCGAATTGGTGAGGTGATGCCTTCCACCTTAAAGGAAACGGCTGAAGCTGGATTAGCAGCAACTCCTACAGGGCGCTATTATAAAGAGAAAATATTTGGAGCTAGAACAAAAAAGGGTGAATAATAATGAATCGTCCAGTCTCAGAAATACAAGGGGTCGGCCCGAAAATGGTGGAGCAATTAGGAGAAATGGGAATACTAACAACGGAGCAGTTGTTAGAGTATTTACCATTTCGATACGAGGATTATGCCATTCGTCCAATAACAGAAGGACAGCATGATGAACGAATTACAGTACGGGGAACTGTGCATAGTGAACCTGATCTTCGTTTTTATGGGAAAAATAAATCACGACTAACCGTTCGCGTACTCGTGGACGGTCTATTAGTGCAAGGAATCTTTTTTAACCAACCTTACTTAAAAAAACAAATCATGTTAGGTGATTCCATTGTAATAAACGGAAAATTAGATAAAAATAGATTAGTCATAACAGGGGGGACTATTAAATCACAGAAGGACACGGTAGATGGGGGGTTAGAACCAGTATATTCTGTAAAGGGAAACATGAAAGTAGTAGCTTTTCGGAAACTAATTAGACAAGCCTTTAGCCAATTTTCAAACGATGTTATAGAGATCTTACCCTCTCAGCTACTAGATACATATCGGTTAATGGAACGGCAGGAGACTATAAGACAACTACATTTTCCATCCACCATTGAATCATTGAAACAGGCTAAAAGAAGAATGATATACGAAGAATTTCTATTATTTCAGTTGAAAATGCAATTACTACGAAAGAGAGAAAGGGAAGGAGATATTGGGCAAAAAAAAATCTTTCAAATGGAAGATGTTCAGGCTTTCATTGAACAATTACCATTTCCCCTTACGAACGCGCAAAGCAGAGTACTACAAGAAATATTATCTGACCTACAACTAGATTTGCGTATGAACCGTCTCCTCCAAGGGGATGTTGGATCAGGAAAAACTGTCGTTGCAGCTTGTGCACTTTTCGCAACTGTAATAGGAGGATTCCAAGGAGCATTAATGGTTCCAACAGAAATATTAGCAGAGCAGCATAAAGCATCACTTGCTGAGTTACTTGAACCGTTTAATATAAATGTTGCTCTTTTATCTGGTTCAGCAAAAGTTAAAGAACGACGAGAAATATTAAATGACCTTCGAGAAGGGAAAATAAACATTCTTATTGGAACACACGCACTGATTCAGGACGGTGTTGATTTTCATCATTTAGGTTTAGTTATTACGGATGAACAGCATCGGTTTGGAGTGGAACAACGGAGAATATTAAGAAAAAAAGGCCTAAGACCTGATGTTCTATTTATGACGGCCACGCCTATCCCTCGAACATTAGCTATTTCTGCTTTTGGGGATATGGATGTTTCCGTAATTGATGAAATGCCCAAGGGAAGGAAAGCTATTGATACTCGGTGGGCAAAGCCATCGATGCTTCCGAGAGTAATAGAGTTTTTAAAAAGAGAGCTTGCTAAAGGTCATCAAGCTTATATTATATGCCCATTAATTGAAGAATCAGAAAAGCTCGACGTCCAAAATGCTATAGATGTACATAATCAATTACAAGGAGAGCTCCTCCCATTTGAGGTTGGTTTAATGCATGGGCGGTTGTCTTCTGCAGAAAAGGATTTAGTCATGAAGCAATTCTCTGAGAACAAAGTGAATGTCCTTGTTTCAACAACAGTAGTTGAAGTGGGGGTTAATGTACCAAATGCTTCGGTGATGGTTATATATGATGCGGAAAGATTCGGTCTAGCTCAGCTTCACCAGTTAAGAGGTCGTGTAGGTCGTGGTGATACACAATCTTATTGTGTTTTGTTAGCTGACCCAAAATCAGATGTAGGAAAAGAACGAATGAAAATCATGACAGAAACGAATGATGGATTTAAGCTTTCTGAACGTGACCTTGAGTTAAGAGGTCCAGGAGATTTTTTTGGAGCTAAGCAAAGTGGCTTACCAAAATTTAAAGTTGCGGATATTATTGAAGATTATCGTATATTAGAAATAGCGAGAATGGATGCTGCGAAATTAATTCAATCAGAAGCTTTTTGGAATAATGATGCCTACCGTTTTCTAAGGATATATTTAAAGAATGAAGGTATGTTTGAAGATGAAAAACTAGATTAACAAGATTATAGTTGAAAATGACTTGCTTCAACTATATACTACTATTAGTACCTAGTCATAGTATGGAAGTGATGAATGTGAGAATATCAAAAAAACAACGGCAACCATTGCTTAAAGCTAAAATAGAAGAAAATCCTTTTATTACTGATGAAGCATTAGCCGAAACTTTTCAAGTCAGCGTACAGACAGTTCGTCTAGATCGCTTAGAATTAAATATTCCAGAAGTAAGAGAACGGATTAAAAACGTAGCACAACAGCAATATGACACGGTTAAAGCTCTTACGATTGATGAGGTTATTGGTGAGGTTATTGATCTTGAATTAGATAAACAGGCTATTTCTATTTTAGATATTCGTGATGAACATGTTTTTTCAAGAACGGGAATTGCAAGAGGTCATCACTTATTTGCACAAGCTAATTCATTGGCAGTTGCCATTATAAATGATGAATTAGCATTAACCGTAAACGCAAATGTATCATTTAAGCGAAGAGTAAAAGTAGGAGAACGAGTAGTAGCTAAAGCTCAAGTGAAAGAGATAGGGCAAGTGCGAACAACGGTTGAAGTGAATAGTTATGTGGAAAAAGAGCAGGTTTTTCACGGAGAATTTTATATGTTTCGTCAAGAACAATAAAGTTAAGGATGGTGTAATTAATGAAGCTTGCTGTTGATGCAATGGGGGGAGACAATGCCCCAGAAAGCATTATTAAAGGTTGTGAACTAGCTTTACAAGCTTATTCAGATTTAGAAATTGTTCTAGTTGGTAAAGAAGATGAAATAAAAAAATATATTCAACCTACAGAACGTATTCAAATTTTACATACAGATGTAACAATTGAAGGGGATGATTCTCCTGTTCGAGCCGTTCGTCGTAAAAAAGATTCATCCATGGTGCTAGCTGTCCAGCAAGTAAAGGATGGCAATGCTGATGCTGCTATTTCTGCAGGTAATACTGGTGCACTTATGACTACTGGCTTATTAGTTGTTGGACGTATAAAGGGAATCGAACGACCGGCATTATCACCTATGCTGCCAACTCTTGATGGGAATGGTTTTTTATTGTTAGATGTTGGAGCCAACATGGAAGCAAAACCGTCTCACCTTGTTCAATATGCCCTAATGGGTGACGTTTACATGCGGAAGGTTCGAAAGGTTCAAAAACCTCGAATCGGTTTATTAAATGTAGGGACAGAAGCTGGAAAAGGAACAGATTTGACTAAGCAAGTATTTGCAATGTTAAAGGAAAGCTCCGTTGAATTTGTTGGAAATGTTGAAGCAAGAGATTTATTGAACGGAGTTGCAGATGTAGTCATTTGTGATGGTTTTTCAGGAAATCTCGTTTTAAAGACTATAGAAGGAACTGCCATGTCATTATTTTCTGTTTTAAAAACAGAATTAACGTCTAATTTTAAAAATAAACTAGCAGCAGGAGTATTAAAGCCTGCTTTTAAAAAGGTAAAGCAACAAATGGACTATTCAGAATATGGAGGAGCAGGATTATTCGGTTTAAATGCTCCTATTATTAAAGCACATGGATCCTCTGATGAAGTTGCGTTTTTTAATGCTCTTAGACAAGCGAAAACCATGTGCGAAGAAGATGTTGTAACAACAATACAACATGAACTAAAAGATAATTATGAGGAGAAGGAGTAACTTACTATGAGTAAAATTGCATTACTTTTTCCGGGACAAGGATCTCAGCAAGTTGGAATGGGCAAAGAGCTATCTGAAAGCTACCCTATTTGCCATCAAGTATTTTCTAAAGCTGATGAAGTATTAAATGAATCCTTATCATCCCTAATTTTTAATGGGGATGAGGAAGAATTAAAAAGAACAGAAAATACGCAACCAGCCTTACTTACTACGAGTATTGGTATATGGGAAATATTAAAGGAAAAAGGGATTCAAGCTGATTTTGCAGCTGGACATAGTTTAGGGGAGTATTCGGCTCTCGTAGCTAGTGGAGCAATTTCCTTTGAAGATGCTTGCTTAGCTGTCCGAAAAAGAGGTCAATGGATGGAAGAAGCAGTTCCTAAAGGAAAAGGAACGATGGCTGCAATATTAGGGATGGATCGAGACACACTTGTTGGTGTTACGAAAGAAATAACGGAAACAGTAGACGTTGTAGAACCAGCTAATTTCAATTGTCCAGGGCAAATTGTTATTTCAGGTACAGTTGCTGGAGTACAAGGAGCATCAGAATTGGCCAAGGAAAAAGGTGCTAAACGAATCATTCCTTTATCAGTAAGTGGTCCTTTCCATTCTTCACTTATGAAACCAGCTGCTGAAAAAATGAAGGATCACCTTACAAATATTACGTTAAACGAACCAAGTAACCCAGTTATCGCAAATGTTACAGCAAAAGCAGTAAAGGAACCAGAAGCAATTCGTCAATACTTATATGAGCAAATCTATTCTCCTGTACTATGGGAAGATACGATTGAGACATTAGTCAATGAAGGCGTGAACACTTTTGTTGAATTAGGACCTGGGAAAGTACTAAGTGGTCTTGTTAAAAAAGTGTCTAGACGACTAAAGGTTCTACCTATATATGATAATGAAACGCTAGAAAAAGCTTTAGAAGCTTTAAGGGAGGTTTAAATTTTGAAGGGACAAAATGCATTAGTAACTGGTGGATCCCGTGGAATAGGGAAGGCAATCTGTTTAGGTTTAGCAAAACAAGGTGTAAACGTTGCTGTCAATTATTCAGGAAGTCAAGATAAAGCAGAAGCTGTGGCAGAAGAATGCCGAAGTTTCGGAGTAAAAGCAATGGCAGTTCAATGTAATGTTGCTGATAGTAATGCTGTTACAGATATGGTAAAAACGGTTATTGCAGAATTTGGTTCATTAGAAATTCTCGTAAATAATGCTGGAATCACAAGAGATACATTAATAATGCGTATGAAGGAAGAAGATTTTGATGCAGTTATTGACACGAATCTAAAAGGTGTGTTTAACTGTTCAAAGGCTGTAACTCGTCAAATGATGAAGCAACGGTATGGAAGAGTTATTAATATCTCATCTGTTGTTGGTGTATTAGGAAATGCAGGACAAGCAAATTATGTTGCAAGTAAAGCTGGTGTTATTGGATTAACGAAGTCAATGGCGAGAGAATTAGCAAACCGTAACATACATGTCAATGCTATTGCTCCTGGATTTATTGAAACAGATATGACAGAATCACTATCTGAAGAAATGAAAGAAGAGATGCTAAAGCAAATTCCATTAGCAAAACTAGGATCCCCAGACCAAATTGCATCAGTTGTTGCATTTTTGGCTAGTGACGCTTCCTCATACATGACAGGACAAACCCTTCATGTTGATGGTGGTATGGTAATGTAAACGAAATTAACTAGAATTTTTTAGCAAATTAACCTATAATAACTGAGAGGAGGTGAGCTACATGGCAGCCGTAATGGAACGTATCGCAAAAATCGTATCAGAACGTCTAGGAGTAGATGAAGCACAAGTAAAAGCTGAAGCTACTTTTAAAGATGATCTAGGTGCAGACTCCTTGGATGTAGTTGAACTAGTAATGGAACTTGAAGACGAGTTCGACTTAGAAATTTCCGACGAAGATGCTGAAAAGATCGCTACTGTAGGTGACGTTGTTGAATACATAGAACGTCATCAATAGTTTAAAATTACCCAAGCCCTACGTTGTATGGGCTTGGGCTTTCAAACATTAATAACCATAACTGAAAGAGTGATGGGGGTTCTCATGCAACAATCACGAAAGATACAAAGAAGGGGAATTAAGCGTCAAGCGAAAAAAATGAAAATGTCGACAGATCAAAAATTGAAATATCGTGATTTTTTACAATCTATTGATATAAAATACGAAAATCAGGATTTATTTATACAGGCTTTTACCCATTCATCCTATGTTAATGAACATCGTATTCGCCCACATGAAGACAATGAAAGGCTCGAGTTTTTAGGAGATGCTGTTTTGGAATTGGCCATCTCACAATATTTATTTAAAAATTATGAAAATATGAGTGAAGGAGAGATGACCAAACTCAGAGCTGCCATCGTATGTGAGCCTTCTTTAGCAAAAATTGCGGATTTACTTCATTTTGGAGATTATGTGTTACTAGGTAAGGGAGAAGAAATGACAGGAGGTAGGAGACGTCCTGCTTTACTAGCAGATGTCTTTGAATCCTTTGTTGGAGCACTTTATTTAGATCAAGGTATGGATGCGGTATATGAGTTTTTAGGCAACTTCGTTTATCCTAAGATCGCTGAAGGAGCCTTTGCTGATATGATGGATTATAAAAGTCAGCTTCAAGAACTCATTCAACGGGAAGGGCAAGGACAGATTCAATATAAAATAGTACAAGAGAAGGGCCCTGCCCATGCAAGAGAGTTCGTTTCTGAAGTTTGGTTAGAAACACACCAACTCGGTAAAGGGACTGGTCGTTCAAAGAAAGAAGCAGAGCAAATGGCGGCACAGAAAGCCTTAGAAAAAATGAATAAATAGTTTGACCAATTACGCCAAGAACGTAGTAAATAGAGGATAAT
This sequence comes from Evansella sp. AB-P1, assembly GCF_029688925.1. Lineage (GTDB taxonomy): Bacteria > Bacillota > Bacilli > Bacillales > Salisediminibacteriaceae > Evansella. The sequence goes on along the minus strand of NZ_JARUKY010000010.1, from coordinate 75,396 downwards.
TTGTATCCACTAATGTACACGAACTTGGCTTTTTTTGTTTGGATACATATGAAGGAGGCAAGTGCTGAGAAATTGCCCGTGAGAGCTAGGATGACGACATTACGGCGTTGCCCACAGGACATGGGCTGCACTTAGCCGTAATCGCCTGTTACGAATGCACCACCTTTGAATAGGTTATTTTCATCCCCCATGGTGCAAATGAATAGTTGCATCGAGGTCTACCCTGAAAATACGAAAGTCTCGCAAAGAGTGAGATAGTGGATTGCGGGATGAAAGAAGACGCCAATCTTCCCGCAAGCAGTGAAAAAGAGAAAATGCGGGATGAAAGAAGACGCCATTCTTGCCGCAAATAGTGAAAAAGAAAAAATGCAGGATGAAAGAAGACGCCATTCTTCCCGCAAACAGTGAAAATGTGAAAATGCGGGAAGAATGCGGGAAGATAGTATACCTTAGATACTTAGATAGAATATTTTCATCCCCCATGGTGCAATCTTCACTTGCATGGGCGGTCTACCCTGAAAATAGCTGTTATCAAACTTATAAGTTGTAACAAAAAAAGTTCAGATTAATTATTCGTTCCATCCCACTTTGCGTCCGCAAGAAACGGATGAACCACCTTTGTAAGAACATTTTCATCCCTCAGGGAGCAAATACCACTTGCATGTGAGGTCTACCCTGAAAATACGCGGTATAAAAGCAAATTGAAGTATCGACAAAAATAACTATTTCATCCCCCATGGTGCAAATTTCACTTGCATGTGAGGTCTACCATAAAACATATTTCCAAAAATATTATAAATAAGTGTAACATTTTCATTATACATCCGTTGTAAGAGTGGAAGGGGGACAGAAATGGAAAGAAAACGAAAAGAGAAAATAGAGGAAATCTATCGAACTTATGCAAAATCACTTTATCTTTATTTATTCCGTTTATCTGGATCCCAAACTGTAGCAGAAGATCTCGTACAAGATACATTTGTTAAGGCCACCATCTCACTATCCTTTTATCAAGATGAAGAAGTTAAGAGCTGGTTATTTAAAGTAGCTCGGCATGCTTATTTAGATGAATGGAGAAAGCAAAAAAGATGGAACTGGGTTCCGTTTAAGGAGTTAATTCACAGAAACAATCAAATGCTCGGTCCATATGAAGAACCAGAGGAGTATTTACTTTCTAAAGAGAGTGAAGCGAATGTAAATACCATATATAAACACATGCCAGAATCATATCGAGCAATTCTTTATTTACGTGAAGAGGAAGGGTTGAGCTATGAAGAATTAGCAACTGCACTTGATAGAAATGAAAATCAAATAAAAGTTACATTACATCGAGCAAGACAACGATTTAAAGAATTAGTAAGAACAAGATATAACAAAGGGAGGGAATAATGAAGAATGACTGAAGGATGGGACGATAAAAAAGAAAAAAGGGCAATACGAAGGTATAGAATTCATTTATTCGTTAAAATATTTCAAGCTATGATACTACTTTTTATAGTGTATTTTATATATACTGTTTCCACAATTACGATCTATGACAATACATTAAAAGGCGAACGACTTCATTCCTATTCTCAACTGTATGTGGATTGGGTTTTACCTGGTGTGTACGCTGACTTCGGGGGGGGGCATAGTACAGTGATCTCAAATTCCCTAACTCAAAGTACGTCTGTTCCTATGGCTAGAAGAATAGGGAAGGATGGTGTTCATGTTGGGAATATGAGTGTAGAAAAACGTTTACTAGCAGATTATACAAACAAGCATTTTAATTATCATCACCCAGATGATCGGCCTGAATTTAACTTTTACTTACCTGAAGATCCTAGAAACGGGTTTAGACTAGACGCAAATGAATCGCGAGGTGCATGGAACACTCTTGAAAAAGTTCATGATGGTACAGTAGCAGATTTAGCATTTTCTACGAACGAATATTATTCACCAGAGCAATTATTTGACTTACTAGAAGGTATTGATGTAGATGTAATTTGGATCCCCCTATATTTAGGGGAACTACAAATATTCGAAGAAGGTTGGATGATGGGCGGAAATAGTATTTCTGTTTCGCCTTGGGGCTTAACTCACGGACGTGGATTAGATGAAAATTATTTTATGGGTTACACTGCTTTTTTAGCACGCGAAACTCTAGAAGAGAATAGACAATTTATGATTGAAAATATGGAAAGACTGTACGAAGACGATCCAAAATTAGCGGAAGCTGTCTTTCATACCTCCTATTTTGAAGAAAGGTTAAATTATTTAAAGGAAAATGACTTTCAAGTGTATGGAGCAGTAGTAACTGGACCGACGAAAGAACTTTTAAAACTTAAAGGAATAGAAGAAATTCGAGGAGTTCAACTTGGGGAAATTGACTATTGGAACTGGGAAGAATAATAGTAATAAAAAGCTGCCTCCTTTAGGATGACTTCCACCCCTTTAGGAGACAGCTTTTTAAAAGGTCATGCTGAAAATAGTTATAACCAATATAGATAAATCATTCATTCGTTCTAGTGATGAGAGGGCGCTTTGCGCTTTTCTTATTTATCTCTCAAATTCCCTAGCTCAGAAACAATGGCATCCATTTCACTTACACTAAAGCGTTCCTTCTTTTTCACCATTAAATATAGCTCTTCCACATCATCGAAGCGATCTAAGGAGTAGTGTTCTGCTTTCATTGCTCCAGCATTAACTAACCTTAATTTTTCTTTTATTTCTTCAATCATAGCTGTTAAATTCTCTCTAGTTTTTTCACGGGTACTCATAAAAACATCCTTTCCAATATAAAATACCTATCAATTTCTTCTACTATTGTACCACGATATGCTAAAAACTCTAGTCTATCCAATTATCCGTTTAATCCTTTACCCTCTTTATGGTAAAATATATGAGTTAATTTAATTTATAAATGTATTTGAAAAATGAAAGTAATAGAGGTGAATGACATTGTTCCTAAAACGACTGGACCTCGTAGGTTTTAAATCCTTTGCTGACAGGATTTCCATCGATTTTGTAAAAGGGGTAACTGCTGTAGTTGGTCCAAATGGCAGTGGGAAAAGTAACATATCAGATTCTATAAGATGGGTTCTCGGTGAACAATCAGCAAAAAATCTCCGTGGTGCAAAAATGGAGGATGTCATCTTTTCAGGAAGTGACAGTAGAAAACCGTTAAATATGGCAGAGATAACGCTTGTTTTAGATAATGAAGATCAGCATTTATCTATTGATTATAATGAAGTAGCTGTTACACGTCGCGTATACCGTTCTGGAGAAAGTGAGTTCTTAATTAACAAACAACCATGTCGCCTGAAGGATATCGTTGAATTATTTATGGATTCTGGTTTAGGGAAAGAAGCTTTTTCTATTATTGGACAAGGACGTGTAGAAGAAATATTAAGTAGTAAATCTGAAGAACGACGAATGATTTTTGAAGAAGCTGCTGGTGTATTGAAATACAAAAACAGAAAACTGAAATCTGAAAAGAAACTAAATGATACGCAAGATAATTTAAATCGTGTGAAAGATATTATATATGAACTAGAAGCACAAGTAGAACCATTAAAAGAGCAAGCGTCAGTTGCAAATGAGTACCTTGAAAAGTCAGCAGAATTAAAGGAATTTGAAGTTGGCGTTCTTGTTAAAGAAATTGAACAGCTTCATGAAACGTGGATTGAGGAAAAGGAAAAGCTAGAATCTCTTCAAGACCATGAAAGTGGAATTCAAGCAACTGTGAAACAATATGAAGCAAATATTGAAAGATTAAGATCTGATATGCATACGGTGGACGAGTCTATTAATGATCTTCAAAACATCTTATTGAAAACAACAGAAGATCTAGAGAAGCAAGAAGGTCAACGAGAAGTATGGAAAGAACGTAAGAAAAATTTTGAACAGCATAGGGATCAATTTATTGAAGAGCTTTCAAGATTAAAAAAGGAAAAGGAACAACTTCATATTGAATTGAAGGAACAAGAGACCGTTCTACTAGAGCAGAATAAAAAGGTTAACGAAACGAGAGATACGTTAAGTAAACAAGAGGAACGTATGAGTGTTCTAGAACAGAATACAGCAGAACGGATTGAGCAACTAAAATCCGATTATATTGAATGGATGAACGAAAAAGCATCACATAAAAATGAAATTCGTTATCTTGATGAACAGATTCAAAAACAACAAGAAAAGCAATCGCGACAAGAAGATGATAATAGCGACCTTATTCGTAAGCGTCATGATATTTTAGAGAAGCTTGATGTAGCCCTTCGAGAATGGAACGATCAAAAATCGACCATTGATAGAAAATTAGAATTATACCATGAAAAAAAGAATTTGTTTGAAAGTAAAGAGGGGGAATATGGGAAGAAACAGTCATTACTATATGAGGCAATAAGACACGTGCAGCAATTTAAATCTCGAAAAGAGGTACTTGAGGAGTTACAAAATGATTATTCAGGCTTCTTCCAAGGGGTAAAGGAAATACTAAAGGAACGTGATCGCCAATTTCCAGGAATTAAAGGTGCTGTTGCAGAATTAATTGAAATTTCACCTAATCATCAAATAGCTATCGACATTGCTTTAGGAGCAGCCCAACAGCATGTTGTTGTTGAGGATGAAAAGACAGGAAGAAAAGGGATTGAATTTTTAAAGGAAAGACGTCTTGGTCGTGCAACATTTTTACCAATGGATGTGATCAGGCCAAGGAATATCCACATGAATGATGTTGCTGAAGCGAAGGAGCAAGTAGGCTTCGTCGGTGTAGCAAAAAATCTTGTTAAATATGAGACGAAGTATGAAAATATTTTTGCACATTTATTAGGCAATATTATTATTGCAACGGATATGAAGGCTGCCAATCTTATTGCACGAAAGGTACGTTATCGATTTAGAATTGTAACTCTAGAAGGTGATGTTATTAACCCTGGAGGGGCAATGACAGGTGGAAGCATTAAGCAAAAACAGAGTCAAATACTAGGTAGACAGCAAGAGTTAGAAAGAGTAAGTGAAAAGCTAGAAAAGCTAGAAGGAGAAACAGATAAACTTCAATTAGATGTTTCAGGTTTAAAAGAAGAGCTTGGTAATCTCCAATCCGAGATGAAAAAGCTTCAGAACGAGGGAGAATTAATCCGTGAAAAAGAACAAAAGAAAAAATCAATAGTAAATGAATTAGAGCTTGCAAAAAATAATGTTGACGAACGTTTGAAGATTTTTGATTTAGAAAAAAATGAATTTGAAGCAGAAGTTCAAGAACGGCAAAATAGAAAACAAGCCTTAATCGAAGCTGCTGATGAGTGTGATGAAAAAATCAAGCTATTAGAAAGGGAAATAGAAACCTTGTCCAAACAGCAGGAAGAGGAAAAATCCACAAAGGATTCCTTGTCCACAGAAATAACTGAATTAAAAATTCAATTAGCAAAAGAAGAAGAGCAGCTTCATTATGCAGAAGCAACTTTTAGCCGATTAAAGGATGCATTTGAACAAATATCTAATAATCATTCAGTAAAAGAAAATGAATTCTATCAGCTTGAAAAGGACATGTCATCTCAATCAGAGGATGCTGATTCCATTGATTATTTAATCGAAAATAAACGAAATGAAAAAGATCGTACCATTAACCTTATTTCAAAACGTCGTTCTGAACGCTTATTGCTCCAGCAAGAGCATGACGATGGCGAACGGGAGTTGAAGGAGCATAAGAGACAGTTAAAATTTACTTCTACAACATTACATGAAACAGAAGTAAAGGTTAATCGTCTGGATGTGGATTTAGACAACCGTTTAAATAAGCTTGAAGGAGAGTATGAATTATCTTTTGAAGCGGCCAAGCATCAATACCCTTTACAGACAGAGTTAATTGAAGCAAAGAAAAATGTGAAGCTTATCAAAATGGCTATAGAAGAATTAGGAGTTGTAAATGTTGGTGCAATAGAAGAATATGATCGGGTAAAGGATCGCTATAATTTCTTGTTAGAGCAAAAGGAAGATTTAGAGGAAGCAAAAGAAACCCTTCACCAAGTTATTTCGGAAATGGATGGGGAAATGACGAAACGTTTTAAAGAAACTTTTGATCAAATTCAAGTACATTTTCATGTTGTATTTAAAGAACTTTTTGGTGGAGGGCAAGCAGACTTACTATTGTCTAATCCTGAAGATTTACTAAATACAGGTGTCGATATTATTGCGCAGCCTCCAGGTAAAAAACTGCAGCACCTTGCTCTTTTATCTGGTGGGGAAAGAGCTCTTACTGCCATCGCCTTACTATTTGCTATTTTAAAGGTTCGTCCTGTTCCGTTCTGTGTTCTTGATGAAGTAGAAGCAGCATTGGATGAGGCAAATGTCGTTCGTTTTGCACAGTATTTAAAGGATTTTAGTCATGAAACTCAATTTATCGTTGTCACTCACCGAAAAGGGACAATGGAGGAAGCTGATGTCCTTTATGGAGTAACGATGCAAGAGTCTGGTGTGTCTAAGCTCATGTCTGTTCGCTTAGAAGAAAGTGAAAAACTAGTAGGTATGAAATAAGTTAAATGTGATGAGGCACTTGTACCATAGTGATATAAGGTCAGTAGGGTGTAATGAATGGTTATAGCTATAATAGGTTTTGCCTTAGCTATTATCATATAAAAGAGAGATGTTGGAGGAATTATAATGAGCTTTTTTAAAAAGTTAAAGGAAAAAATTACTCACCAAACGGATAGCGTAACGGAAAAATTTAAAGATGGATTAACGAAGACGAGAGATTCTTTCGTAGGAAAAGTAAATGATCTAGTAAAAAATTATCGTAAGGTAGATGAAGAATTTTTTGAGGAGCTAGAAGACATATTGATTTCCGCAGATGTAGGTGTCCATACAGTAATGGAACTTATTGATGAATTAAAAGATGAAGCACGTACGAGAAATATTAGTGATGCTGTAGATATTCAACCTGTTATTTCTGAAAAATTAGCAGAGCTACTACAAAAATCAGAAGAAGAAACAAAGTTGAATATGCAGGAAGATGGGTTAACTGTTATTCTATTTGTTGGCGTTAATGGTGTAGGAAAGACGACAACAATTGGGAAGATGGCTCATAAATTTAAGGAAGATGGTAAAAATGTTTTACTTGCAGCAGGTGATACCTTTCGAGCAGGTGCTATCGAACAGCTAGAAGTATGGGGGGAACGAGTTGGGGTTGATGTCATAAAACAGCATGCTGGTTCAGATCCTGCTGCTGTTATGTTCGATGCCATTCAATCTGCTAAATCACGTAATGCAGATATTTTATTATGTGATACTGCAGGAAGATTACAAAATAAAGTAAATTTAATGAAAGAGCTAGAAAAGGTTAAAAAGGTTATTACTCGTGAAATACCAGATGCCCCACATGAGGTTTTACTAGTTCTTGATGCCACAACTGGACAAAATGCTATGAGTCAAGCAAAGACGTTTGGTCAAGCTACTGACGTTTCCGGTATTGTATTAACAAAGCTTGATGGAACTGCTAAAGGTGGTATTGTTCTTGCGATACGTCACGAATTAGATATACCTGTTAAATATGTAGGTCTTGGAGAAGGAATGGATGATTTACAAGAGTTTCAAGCCGATCAATACGTTCACGGATTATTTGCAGACGTCCTTGAAAAAGCAGAAGAAGCAGCAGGGGAATAACGGCGCCTTCCGCTTTCGTTTGACAAGATAAAAACTTGACAGTCTTTCGATTCTCTTATATGATTAGTTATTGTAAAGTAAAACACCTTAACAAGGCGGTGTTCCTCTTGATTGAAAAAACGATCCGTATGAATTATTTATACGATTTTTATCAACAGCTTCTAACGGAAAAGCAAAATCAATACATGGTGATGTATTATCTAGATGACTTATCGTTAGGGGAGATTGCTGACCATTTCCATGTGAGCCGTCAAGCAGTTTATGATAATATTAAGCGTACAGAGACTTTGTTAGAGGAATACGAGAATAAACTTTTGCTTTTCAATCGGTATGGTGAACGTCAACAATTACTTCATCAATTGAAATCAGTTGTAAAAGAGAATGGAAGTCCCGATAAAATGATCGAGCTCATTGAATCTCTCGAGAATCTGGAATAGGGGGCAAAATCAATGGCATTTGAAGGTTTAGCTGAACGGCTTCAAGGGACGTTAAATAAAATTCGTGGAAAAGGAAAAGTTTCTGAAGCGGATGTAAAGGAAATGATGCGAGAGGTTCGTCTTGCGCTACTTGAAGCTGATGTAAATTTTAAGGTTGTTAAAGAATTTATTGCAAAAGTAAAGGAACGTGCAATAGGGCAAGAAGTGCTCCAAAGTCTTACTCCTGGACAACAAGTTATTAAGGTTGTAAATGAAGAACTTACAGCACTTATGGGTGGCGAACAAAGCAAAATTGCTGTTTCTACTAAACCGCCAACCGTTGTTATGATGGTAGGGTTACAAGGGGCAGGTAAAACAACAACAACTGGCAAGCTTGCTAACTATCTGCGTAAAAAGCAAAATCGTCAACCGTTAATGGTTGCAGCAGATATCTATCGCCCTGCAGCTATTAAACAGTTAGAAACACTTGGGAAGCAATTGGATATGCCGGTTTTTTCAATGGGAGATAAAGTAAGTCCTGTTGAAATTGCGAAGAATGCAATGGATAAGGCAAAAGAGGATCATCATGACTATGTGCTAATTGATACTGCAGGTCGTCTTCACGTAGATGAAGATCTCATGAAGGAATTAGAGGAAATTAAGGAATTAACAAAACCTGATGAAATTCTACTCGTAGTGGACGCTATGACAGGTCAAGATGCAGTTAATGTTGCAGAAAGTTTTAACGAACGCCTTGGTATTACAGGTGTCGTTTTAACAAAGCTCGATGGAGATACACGTGGAGGGGCGGCACTTTCAGTTAAAGCTGTCACCGATACCCCTATTAAGTTTGCAGGTATGGGTGAAAAGGTTGATGCACTTGAACCGTTTCATCCTGAGAGAATGGCATCTCGAATTTTAGGGATGGGTGATGTCCTTACCTTAATAGAAAAAGCGCAGTCATCTGTTGATGAGGAAAAAGCGAAAGAGCTAGAACGTAAAATGCGTACGAATGATCTTACATTCGACGATTTTTTAGAGCAATTAAATCAGGTGAAAAGTATGGGTCCTTTAGATGAATTATTAAACATGATGCCTGGTGCTGGGAAAATGAAGGGCTTAAAAAATGTGCAAGTGGATGATAAACAGCTTGGGCATATTGAAGCGATTGTTCAGTCTATGACAAAGGCTGAAAAACAAGATCCATCTCTTTTAAATGCAAGTCGCCGACGTCGAATTGCTAAAGGTAGTGGTACCTCTGTACAAGAGGTTAACCGTCTGATTAAGCAGTTTGGGGAAATGAAAAAGATGATGAAGCAAATGTCTGGGATGCAAAAAGGAAAAGGTAAGAAGAAAAAAGGTGGCTTTAATCTTCCGTTTATGTAAAAATTACGGATTTATCAATAAAAATTCATGTGTAAAGTTTTTTTACTTTACTGGGGTTGTACCTTTGTAAAGTTTATGATAATATACTTAATTGTGTGAATGATATTTGGAGGTGAAACACATGGCAGTTAAAATTCGTTTAAAGCGTATGGGAGCTAATAAATCTCCTTTCTATCGTGTAGTGGTAGCTAACTCGCGTTCTCCACGTGATGGTCGTTTTATTGAAGAGCTTGGAATTTACAATCCATTGAAAAACCCAGTGGAATTTAACGTAGATGAAGAAAAAGCGTTGAAATGGATGTTAGATGGTGCAAAGCCTTCTGACACAGTTCGAAACTTGTTCTCAAAAGCAGGCTTAATGGAAAAGCTTCACAATGCGAAGAATGTTAAGTAATGTGCTTCGTGTGGAAATAACCCATAGAGGGTGAGTGTCTTGAAAGAACTCGTGGAATCAATTGCAAAGGCTCTTGTAGATCATCCAGATGATGTTCGTGTGACTGAAGTGGAAGACGGTAGATCTCTTACGCTAAAGCTTGAAGTACACGCGGATGATATGGGGAAAGTAATTGGCAAGCAGGGTCGTATCGCTAAAGCGATACGTTCTGTTGTTAACGCAGCAGGAGCCAACAAAGACAAACGTATTAATTTAGAAATTGGGTAAAGGGTGAGGGAATTCCTCTCCCTTTTTCCATATATATTTTTAGCTATGAAGAGAGAAACTACAGGTGTGTAAAGGGATTCACGAACCTATAGTGGCAATGGAGTCATTGTATGTTGGAAACACACTAAACAATGTTTTAATAATGATGAAATAAATAATTGATTTGCTATAGAAATCATAACCGCTACATTAAAACGGAGGTGAAAAACTTGGAAATTATAAAAAAAGTAGTTGTTAAACAGATTCTCACAGAAAAAAGTAAAACGAGGCTAAAGGAACAATTTTTGAGTAAACAGTATCAACTAAACAAAGAGATTCAACAACTAGAATTCGTTCTACATAAAAAGCTAAAAGAAAATAAAAATAATTTAAATTATCAAACTTCATTAAAAGAGAGCTTTAAACGGGAAGTAAGTAGAAGGAAGGACCGATTAAGACAATTAGAGCTAAAACTTGGTCAATTAGATGAGTTAGCGTTAGGTGCTGAAGTTCGTGAGGGAACAATTCAGATGATTGAGACGGTTGAAGAAGGCGATAATTGGGAAGAAATAATGAAGGGTACGGAAATTGTAATTAAAGATGGTGTTGTTTTTGAACTTCGTCAAGGAGGCATGGAAGATGACGAATGATTGGCTTAATGTGGGAAAGATAGTGAATACTCATGGTATTCATGGTGAAATCCGAGTAATTTCTCGAACGGATTTTCCAGAAGAACGCTATGCTATTGGAAATACCCTCTATGTCCTAACGAACAAGGGTGAAAGATTTCCTTTAGAGATTATGTCTTGGCGCCAACATAAACAATTTGACTTACTCACATTTAAAGGGTACACCAACGTAAATGACGTTGAGCAATTTAAAGGTCAGTTATTGCAGATTCATGAAAACTCCTTGAACGATCAGTTAGATGAAGGTGAGTTTTACTATCGCGATATTATTGGTATGACTGTTCTCACAGATACAGGGGAGGAGTTAGGGAAAGTAAAAGAAATATTATCCCCTGGAGCTAATGATGTTTGGGTCGTACAAAGGAAGGAAAAGGGAAAAGACATCCTTATTCCATATATATCTGATGTTGTAAAGAAAGTAAATAAGAAAGATCAGAAGGTGATCATTCATCCAATGGAAGGGTTGATTGATGAATGAAGATCTCTGTATTAACATTATTTCCAGAGATGTTTTCAGGTGTTTTTCAAAGTTCAATATTAAAACAAGCTCAAAATAAGGGTATTGTAGAATATGATGTGGTTAATTTTCGAGATTATACAAAGGACAAGCATAATCGTGTAGACGATTACCCTTATGGAGGGGGAGGTGGTATGGTATTAACACCTCAACCTGTTTTCGATGCTGTTAAAGCAACTAAGCTAGGAGAAGAGAGTAAAAAGTCTTCACGAGTCATTCTTTTATGTCCTCAGGGAGGACGGTTTGATCAAAAAAAAGCGGAAGAATTGGCTAAAGAAGATCATCTCATTCTCATTTGTGGGCATTATGAAGGCTACGATGAAAGAATTCGTGAATATCTTGTGACAGATGAAATATCTATTGGTGATTTTGTGCTCACTGGTGGTGAAATAGGAGCTATGGTTATTGCTGATAGCGTTACGAGGCTACTACCTGGTGCTCTCGGAAATGATACATCAGCCATTACGGATTCGTATAGTACTGGTCTATTAGAATACCCTCATTACACCCGACCTTCCAAATTTTTAGAATATGAAGTACCAGAAGTGTTGTTATCAGGTCACCATCAACGGATTGAAAAGTGGCGTCGTGAGCAATCTCTAAAGAGAACCTTTGAACGCCGTCCAGATTTATTGAATCAACTTCAATTATCAAAAGAGGATGAACAATTTATTCAACAATTAAAGAAATCTACTGAATAGTAGTTGTGATCGTCCTTTAGCTATGGTATTATAAATTTTGTGGCTTTTAGTCACTTTATCAAGATATTCCGCTGTCCTCAAAGTGACATGAATGTCTGGAGGGAAAGGAGGCGAACAGAATGGAACAAATTATTCGTGATATTACGAAAGAGCAATTGAAAACTGATCTTCCAGATTTCCGTCCTGGAGATACATTACGTGTACACGTTAAGGTTGTTGAGGGTACTCGTGAACGTGTCCAGGTGTTCGAAGGTGTAGTAATTAAGATTAAAGGTTCTGGAATCAGTGAAACATTCACTGTTCGTAAGATATCTTATGGTGTTGGTGTTGAACGTACATTCCCAGTACATTCACCACGTCTTGATAAGATTGAAGTGGCTCGTCGTGGTAAAGTACGTCGTGCTAAGCTTTATTACTTACGTGAACGTCGTGGTAAAGCAGCTCGTATTAAAGAAAGATAATCAATTTTTACTTCAAAGGGGGCTTGTTACAAGCTCTCTTTTTCATATTTTTGAAGTGTATATATAACCTTCACGGAGATACTCCCTTTCGTACATACTAAAAAATATAATAGGCGTTAATTTTATTCTGAAAAATCCATATCAATTCTATTCATTTATGTAGTATATATCCCGATATAATATGATAAAATGGATAGAAATCAAGAAGAGTGTTTTTAGGATGGTGTAAGTTGCAACAAACGGTAAGCTATTTACATGGAGCCTATAAATAGAAATAATCGTAACAAATTTTCTTTAAGCTGGAGGGAGAAGCCTAAATGACAAAAGTGGAATCATGGGAATGGATTAAAGCGGTGGCAGTTGCTCTATTACTCGCTATCATTATTCGCTATTTCTTATTTGCGCCAATTATAGTAGATGGGCAGTCGATGATGCCTACTTTGGAACATAATGATCGCATGATAGTAAATAAGATAGGTTACACCATTGGGGAGCCAGATCGATTCGATATTATTGTATTTCATGCTCCACAAAACAAAGATTATATTAAACGAGTAATTGGTCTTCCTGGGGACACATTATATTATGAAAATGATATTTTATATATTAACGGGGAACCGGTTGAGGAACCTTATTTAGATGAATATAAGGAAAATGCATCGAGACTTCCGTATACAGCAGATTTTCATCTAGAAGATACAATACCTTATAATGAAATTCCTGAAGGTCATGTATTTGTTTTAGGTGATAACCGACAACATAGTAAAGATAGTCGTCATATTGGATTAATTCCATATGAAGAGGTTGTGGGAAAGGCAAATTTCGTCTTTTGGCCATTCTCTGAATTACGTATCGTTAACTAGGAGGTATTCATAGTGTCAATACAGTGGTATCCAGGACATATGGCTAAGGCTAGACGTGAAGCAAAAGAAAAACTAAAATTAATAGATGTTGTAATCGAATTAGTCGATGCAAGAATACCACTCTCTTCGAGAAACCCTGTTATTGATGAGTTAGCAAAAGGGAAGCCTCGAATTATGTTATTAAATAAGACTGATTTAGCGGATCCGAAGATTAACGAATTATGGACAAGCTATTTTAAAGAAAAGGATTTTGCTGTATTACAAATTGATGCTCAAAAAGGAACTGGAGTAAAAAAAGTTCCTCCGCTAGTATTGCAGCAAGCAACACCACTGTTAAATAAATGGAAGGCCAAAGGAATGAATCCTCGACCTATAAGGGCATTAATTCTAGGGATCCCTAATGTAGGTAAATCAACGATCATAAATCGATTAGCGAATAAGAAAATAGCAAAAATCGGAGATAAACCAGGGGTAACAAAGGCACAACAGTGGATCAAAGTAGGAAAAGAGATGGAATTGTTAGATACACCAGGAATCTTGTGGCCGAAGTTTGAGGATGAAGCTGTTGGCTTCCGTCTTGCACTTACAGGAGCTATTAAAGAAGAAATATTTGATTTTCAGGAGTCAACTTTGTTTCTATTACGTTTTTTAAGTAAATATTATCCTGAACGCTTGAAAGCCAGATATCAGCTTGATTTAATTCCAGAAGATGTAGTGGAGCTTTATGACGTCATAGGGCGTAAGCGTGGATGTCTCATGAGTGGTGGGTTAATCGACTATGATAAGGTTGCAGAAATATTGTTCCGAGAATTTCGATCAGGAACCCTAGGAAAAATATCATTAGAGTTACCACCTCAATAATAAAAAGCTAGGCGCGCATCTGTGCGTGCCTTTTTTAAAAGAAAAGAAAGTATAAAATTTTCACTCTACGTAAGGTGTCTAGGAGACAGGTCGTTGATGATTTAACCTTTGCCAACAGGACGTAGGCTGTACTTAGGTTAAATTGAGGCGCCTTGAACTTTATCTTATAATGGCACAAAATGTAAGTATAATAAGGGGTAATATACATATGACAAAGGTAAATACGATTGATGAAATTAGAACTACACTTTCCATGATTGAAGACATTGAAGATCCGTTTATAAAATCGGTTCAAACAGATGATAGAAAAGGTGTACAAAAACTCTATGACTCCTGGTATAAAAAATATAAAAAAAATCAAGAGATACAAGAAATGTTTTACGAAATGAGAGAGCACGAGGAAAAATTATGGGCTGATGGATTTCATTATATTGGTGGAGTTGATGAAGTAGGTAGAGGACCTTTAGCTGGTCCTGTAATTGCATCTTGTGTGGTATTGTCTCCCAATTTTTATTTACCAGGCTTGACAGATTCTAAAAAACTTTCAAAAGAAAAACGAGAATATTTTTTTCGAAGAATACAAGAAAATGCACTAGCTATTGCTGTTGGCATGGCAACAGCAGCTGAAATTGATCAGATCAATATCTATGAAGCTACGAAGCTAGCAATGAACCGTGCAATACATAAGGTTAATGTAGATTATTTATTATTAGATGCAATGACGTTAACGAATGATCTACCGCAAACATCATTAATAAAAGGAGATTCAAAAAGTATAAGTATCGCAGCCAGCTCCATCATTGCAAAAGTGACAAGAGACAACTATATGACGGAGTTATCAACTGTCTATCCACAATATGGGTTTGAAAAACACATGGGGTATGGTACGAAAGAGCATATTCATGCATTACGAAAACATGGAGTAACAAAAGAGCACCGAAGTACCTTTTCTCCCGTGAAAGAAGCTATGTCACTCTTTGATTAGCATATAAACAATTCTTTTAAAATATTTATAATTTTTTTCTAACATTGTTTAGGAGTCAGGACGTCGATGATTTAACCGTTGCCCACAGGACGTGGGCGTTCTTAGGTTATATTGATGCGCCATCACCTTGTGTCAAATAACCTGTCCGCATAAAAAGTAAAAAGTACTTTTTAACGGCCAGAACATTTGCATATCGGTGGGAGACAGGATGTTGATATTACGCCGTTGCCTATAGGACATAGGCTGTACTTAGGCGTAATTGGGGCGACTTGCGCTTTTCTTATAATAAAGGAGAGGATCTTAATGTTTCAATCGATGTTGTTACAAAATATCATTCATGGCATTGATCCTATACATGCTAAAACAATTCATTTAAAGCAGGGGCAGATCTTTAAGGGGATAGTGACTAAAATATATCCTGGAGAGCTTGCCCAATTAAAGCTTGGAAGCTTAGTCTTAACAGCAAAGTTAGAAACACCACTTGAAAAAGGAAAACCTTACTTGTTACAAGTAACCGGTGGGGACAACGTACCTCGTTTGAAGGTGCTGGAAAATATCTCCCTTTATGAGAATAAAAATATGAAGGGACAAGTGTTGCAGCAAATGGGCATACAAGATGGTAATAAGAATACAGAAATGCTTGTACAGAAATTAATGGATGGACATATCCCCTTTACGTCGAAAGAAATTCGAGAAGGAAGTACATTATTACAACAACTAAATGTTAGTAATGTTGATACTATTAATGTGATGGTTCAAATGATAAAAAAGGGGTTACCGTTAACAAAGGAAACTTACTTAAGCATGGTATCATTATTATCTAATCAGTCTATCGGAGAAGGTATCCTTACTTTAGAACAGGGATTAAAAGAATACAATTTACATAATCAATTTTCATCATTATACGGGGTTTTACAGAATCTTACTAAGGATTCTCAAATAGAACAAATTTTACAGATGAGTAGTGGAAATAATGCCAATCAATTGTTACATGGTATTTTAAGTCAACTAGGACTACATTATGAAAATTTATTACAAAAAAACTTTCAATTAGATACAACACTTCAATATAGAAACATGTTAAAACCACTCTTGATTGATTTTTTAAATCAGACGACAGGTCAGTTCTTAACGATCAGAAAAGATGCTGAATTTCTCCTCCATCGCTTTACTGGAAACCAACTCCTTTCCATGGAAAATCAAGGTCCACTGCAAAACATTGTCATGCAGATACCTTTATTTTTCATGGGGAAAAACAGAGACATAACAGTCCAATGGCAAGGTAGAAAAAAAGAAAATGGTACTATTGATAGCGATTATTGTAGAATTTTGTTTTATCTTGAAATGGCATATCTTTCAGAAACGGTGATAGATCTCCAAATTCAAAATAGAATCGTTTCTTTAACGATTTATAATGAAAACGATAAGCCGGAGGATTTCCAGAACCATTGGTTTTTTGTTTTAAAAAAACAACTGGATTCATTAGATTATAGATTATCATCAGTAAAGTGGAATGAACCTCATAAAGTAGTTAGTGACAATAAATATGAAAGGAAATCAAATATTTATACGGATAAGAACGATAGTGTTATAGGGGTGGATGTTCGAATATGAAAAAAAGAATAGATATAGAAAATATAAATACAATAGATACTCAGGTAAGAAAAAAACGTGCAGTTGCATTAGGATACGACCAAAAAGTAAACGATGCCCCGATAATAAAAGCTTCAGGAAAAGGGTTTGTTGCAGAAGAAATCATTAAACGAGCTTTGGAAGAAGAAATCCCAATACAAGAGGATGCTTCATTAGTAGAAATCTTATCACAATTAAATATTAATGAACGTATACCACCAGATTTATATGGCGTTGTTGCAGAAATTTTTAGTTTTATTTATCAGCTTGATCAATCAAAAGGAAATAATTCCTAAGTGTCATGAGGGAATAGTGGGTCATCCTATTACTAAAAGGAGGGGTGATCTAATGACGAAACGTTCTCGCATTGTTCCTAAAGAAGCAGAACAGTTAATGGATCATTATAGAGAGGAAATTGCGCAGGAATTTGGGATATTTCAGTCTTCAATACAAACAGATCAACAAGCAAATATGCACTCTGTAACACGAAAAATTGTTAATAAAAATCAAAAAGGAAAGAAGTAAAATGAAGAAAAAAAGGGAATTTGAACCAAATCCTGAGACTCCTCTTGAACATTGGAACGAAAATATTGATCCAGCCATTATGTCTGGAGATCATTGGGTAGAGGAAGAAGAAGCTCCACTTATTGATGAAGAAGAAAATAGATCTCGTGTTCCTCTAGAAACACATGCAAAAAATAAAATGTTACCAGGCGAACATTTCATGCATCCAACACATCAGGTTGGGGAGAAAAAGTGGCATGAAGATGAAAATGAAGATTCTACTGAATAACTCAGTAGGATCTTTAATTTATTTGCCATGCTAAAGGATAGTGTTTCCTGCTGGAGTCGTTGCCTTCCACTACTGAACCTTCTCAATTTTCAGGGTAGACAATTTTTTAAATATTTTTCTGAGCATTTATTCACAAAATTGTCGAAAAGTATAGTAAAATAAATATTGTGTGATAAAGTAAGAATTGTTTGATTAATTATTTTCTATTAAATGAACTTAATCAACTTACATATCGCCAAATTGTTACTATTTCTTGAATTTTTTTTTCGAGAAACAGGATTTGCTTATATTTTAGCGAATCCAAGTTATGAAGTTATGATTAGATTCGTAAACTAAACGTTGATAATCATAACAAAGGATGTATAAGTCATACTAGTTATGACAATTTTAGTTGTGAAATGATTTCGCAACAAATTACTCAGTAAGGAGGATGGCTATGAATATCCATGAGTATCAAGGTAAAGAACTTTTAAGAAATTATGGCGTTGCTGTTCCAAATGGAAAGGTTGCCTATTCCGTTGATGAAGCGGTGGAAGCGGCTAAAGA
Organism: Evansella sp. AB-P1; assembly: GCF_029688925.1. Taxonomy (GTDB): domain Bacteria; phylum Bacillota; class Bacilli; order Bacillales; family Salisediminibacteriaceae; genus Evansella. The sequence continues at coordinate 57,274 of NZ_JARUKY010000010.1, read as the reverse complement.
ATTAGGAACACAAGTATCAGTAGTGAAGGCCCAAATCCACGCAGGTGGTCGTGGTAAAGCGGGGGGAGTTAAGGTTGCAAAGAATCTTGACGAGGTACGTACATACGCTGACGAAATTTTAGGAAAGACGTTAGTAACTCACCAAACTGGACCAGAGGGAAAAGAAGTTAAACGATTACTTATTGAAGAAGGCTGTGACATTAAAAGTGAATATTACATTGGATTAGTGGTAGATCGTGCTACTGATCGAATCGTCATGATGGGTTCTGAAGAGGGTGGAACGGAAATTGAGGAAGTTGCCGAAAATACCCCTGAAAAAATCTTTAAAGAAGTTGTAGACCCGGTTGTAGGCTTAATGCCATACCAAGCAAGAAGACTAGCATTCAATATTAACATCCCAAAAGAACTTGTTAGAGAAGCGGTTAAATTTATGATGGGACTTTATCAAGTATTTGTTGATAAAGATTGCTCGATTGCAGAGATTAACCCTCTAGTAACGACAGGTGATGGGAAAGTAATGGCGTTAGATGCAAAGCTTAATTTTGATTCCAATGCTCTTTATCGTCAAAAAGATATTTTAGAGTATCGCGATTTAGATGAAGAAGATCCAAAAGAAATTGAAGCTTCGAAGTTTGACCTAAGCTATATTTCTCTAGATGGAAACATCGGATGCATGGTTAATGGTGCAGGTTTAGCGATGGCTACAATGGACATTATTAAGCACTATAAAGGAGATCCAGCTAACTTCCTTGATGTTGGAGGCGGAGCAACAAAAGAGAAGGTTACTGAAGCATTTAAAATCATTCTTTCTGACGAAAACGTAAAAGGTATTTACGTTAACATCTTCGGTGGAATTATGAAGTGTGATGTTATTGCAGAAGGTGTTGTTGCAGCAACGAAAGAAGTTGGCTTAGAAATTCCACTAGTAGTTCGTTTAGAAGGAACAAATGTGGACTTAGGTAAGAAAATACTAGAAGAATCAGGATTAGATATTACTGCAGCAGGATCCATGGCAGATGGGGCAGAAAAAATCGTTTCTCTAGTTAAAGCATAGAAAGGCGGGGATAATTATGAGCATCTTGATCAACAAAGAGACGAAAGTCATTGTTCAAGGTATTACTGGTGCAACTGGTCTATTTCATACAAAGCAAGCAGTTGAATATGGTACAAACATTGTTGGTGGAGTAACACCTGGTAAAGGTGGTACGGAGGTTGAAGGAATTCCTGTTTTTGATACTGTATCACAAGCGGTTGAAGCTACAGGTGCAAATGCCTCAGTAATATATGTTCCACCACCATTCGCTGCAGATGCGATTATGGAAGCAACGGATGCAGGTGTTGAACTTGTTATTACGATAACAGAAGGCATTCCTGTGACCGATATGATTAAAGTAAAGCGTTATTTAGAAGGAAAGAATACACGTTTGATAGGGCCGAACTGCCCAGGGGTTATTACTCCTGAAGAATGTAAAATTGGAATTATGCCAGGTTATATCCATAAAAAAGGTCATGTTGGTGTTGTGTCCCGTTCAGGTACATTAACATATGAAGCTGTACACCAATTATCTACTGAAGGTATTGGTCAATCCTCTGCAGTAGGTATTGGTGGAGACCCTGTTAATGGAACAAATTTCATTGACGTTCTAAAGCTATTTAATGAAGACGAAGATACTTATGCTGTCATTATGATTGGTGAAATCGGTGGTACAGCGGAAGAAGAAGCAGCAGAATGGATTAAAGCCAATATGAAGAAGCCTGTTGTAGGCTTTATCGGTGGTCAAACAGCACCTCCTGGAAAGCGTATGGGGCATGCTGGTGCGATTATTTCCGGTGGTAAAGGTACAGCAGCAGAAAAGATCAAAACGCTTGAAGCAGCAGGGGTAAAGGTTGCAGAAACCCCAGCTGTAATGGGTGAAACATTAATCTCTGTTCTTAAAGAGCAAGGGATCTTTGAAAAGTGTGTAACACATAAGTAATTAATAAACGTTCAAATAGCCCTCGATAATTGTCGAGGGCTAACCTTTATGCCCCTTTTTCTCCCCCCTACTCCCCATTGAAAGGACGAAATATATTGAATAGAAAACAAAGAAATTTACTTCTCTTACATTATTGTGCCTGTGGTAATTATCAACTCGTAAAAAAGTTTTATGACCACGATCCTACTTTCGCAACGATTCATCAGCTGACTCCTCAACAACTAATTAACCAACTCAAAATTACTAAAAAAAAATCATACGAATTAGTATTAAATTTAAGAAAAGTAAATGTAAACAGTCTACTACAGGAATATATAAGAAAAGACATTCATTATCTAACAATTTTTGACGATGACTATCCTAAATCATTAAAAAGTATTTACGACCCTCCATGGATAATCTACTTTCAAGGAAATAAATCCTTATTATATAACCATATGTCTTTAAGTGTCGTTGGAACTCGTCACCCTAGTAAATATATTTATGAAGAATTACAGAAAATTCTTATTCCAGTAATCAAAAAGGATGTCTCAATAGTAAGTGGCCTAGCTTTAGGTATTGATCGTATGGCCCATGAACTTACCCTTAATAATAATGGAAAGACTATAGCAGTTCTGGGTTTTGGATTAGATTGGGTTTATCCTGCTGCACATTCCTCCTTATTTCAACGAATGAAAGAAAAGAACCTTATAATCACAGAATACCCTCCATATCTTAGGCCGCAAAAGTGGCATTTTCCAGAACGTAACCGTATTATAAGTGGCTTATCCTCTGCTACTTTTGTTGTTGAAGCAAAAGATAAAAGTGGTTCCTTAATTACTGCAGACCTAGCATTACAACAAGGAAGAGATGTTTTTGCTTTACCTGGCAGAATTTCTAATGTAGAATCACAAGGAACAAATAAACTTATACAGGACGGAGCAAAAATAATTCTAAGTGAAAATGATATATTAGAGGAATATTTTTGGGCTCAGCTGTAAAAATTGAAAAAAGACAGTCTATCTCTTATTCATAAAGAAAAGTGATTTGTTCGAAAAATTCAAAAAATATTTTTCGGCTTAAAAGGCTGATATATTAATGTTTCTATTGTATTCTTTTCTAATATTTCTCATTTCATGTTTGACAAACTATAATAGTGTGTTTAATAATAGGGAAGATTTTACTTTACTTATTCGTTTGAATAAGATACTATTTGAATAATTTACCTCTAAAGGAGAGGAGCTTGGGTATGTCCGATTACTTAGTGATCGTGGAATCACCCGCTAAAGCGAAGACGATAGGAAAGTATTTAGGGAAAAAATATGCTGTGAAAGCATCCATGGGACATGTTATTGATTTACCGAAAAGTCAGATGGGTGTAAATGTTGATGATAGTTATACTCCTAAATATATTACAATTCGTGGGAAAGGTCCTATTTTGAAGGATTTAAAAGCAGCTGCAAAGAAAGCAAAAAAAATCTATCTTGCAGCTGACCCGGATCGTGAAGGCGAAGCTATTGCATGGCATTTAGCACATAGTTTAAATATTGATCAAACATCTGAGTGTAGAGTTGTTTTTAATGAGATTACGAAACAAGCAATTAAAGACTCATTTAAAAAACCTCGAACAATCGATATGAACTTGGTTGATGCACAGCAAGCACGTCGTGTCCTTGATCGTCTCGTAGGGTATAATATAAGTCCACTATTATGGAAGAAAGTAAAAAAAGGTTTAAGTGCAGGAAGAGTTCAATCTGTTGCTGTAAAAATGATCATTGATCGTGAAAAAGAGATTAAAGCATTTCAACCAGAAGAGTATTGGTCTATTGAAGCGAAATTTAAAAAAGATGGGGAAAACTTTGAAGCAAAATTTACCTCTATTGATGGGAAGAAGAGAGAGCTTACATCTGAAGAGGATGTTAAGGAAGTTTTAAAAGTATTATCAGGAGACGTATTTCACATTGACCAGGTAAAAAAACGTGAGAGACGCAGAAACCCTGTCGTTTCATTTACAACTTCGTCATTACAGCAAGAGGCTGCCAGAAAATTAAATTTTCGTGCAAAGAAAACAATGATGTTAGCACAACAGTTATATGAAGGGATTGACTTAGGTAAACAGGGTACAGTAGGTCTCATAACATACATGAGAACCGATTCCACCCGTTTGTCTGATACAGCGAAAAACGAAGCAAAAGAATATATTGAAAAGAATTATGGAAAAGAATATATAAATGAACAGACAATCAAAACAAAGCAAAGTACAAATTCTCAAGATGCACATGAAGCAATTCGTCCAACATCTGTTATATTAGATCCTAAATCAGTAAAATCATATTTGAGCCGGGATCAACATCGTTTATATAAGCTAATATGGGAACGAATGGTTGCTAGTCAAATGGCACCAGCTATTTTAGATACAATGTCTGTTGACCTTGTAAATAATGGAGTAACATTTAGAGCAACTGGATCGAAGCTTAAATTTCCTGGGTTTATGAAAGTTTATATTGAAGGGAATGACGATGGAAAGAAAGAGGAAGATCGTCTACTACCAGAAATGACTGAGGGAGATAAGGCAAAAGCAGACGAAATTGATCCGAATCAACACTTTACACAACCACCCCCTCGTTATTCTGAAGCTAGGTTAGTAAAAACCATGGAGGAACTAGGAATAGGTCGACCTTCAACATATGCACCTACGTTAGATACCATTCAGCGTAGAGGTTATGTAGCATTGGAAGATAAACGTTTTGTTCCTACGGAGCTTGGTGAAATTGTATTAGAGTTAATCGAAGAATTTTTTCCTGAAATATTAAACGTTGATTTTACGGCAAAAATGGAAACGGATTTAGATTCTATTGAAGATGGAAATGAACAATGGGTAAAGGTTATTGGTGAATTTTATCAAGAGTTTGAGAAACGTTTGAAAAAAGCAGAAGAGGAAATGAAGGAAGTAGAAATCAAGGATGAGCCTGCTGGCGAAGATTGCGAAAAATGCGGCAATGAAATGGTATATAAAATGGGCCGTTTTGGGAAGTTTATGGCTTGTTCTAACTTTCCAGAATGTCGAAATACAAAAGCAATAGTAAAAGATGTAGGTGTTAAGTGCCCAGAATGTAAGGAAGGAAATGTTGTTGAAAGAAAAAGCAAAAAGCGTAGAATTTTTTACGGGTGCGATCGCTATCCAGATTGTGAATTTATTTCTTGGGACAAACCGATTGCAAGAACGTGTCCAAAATGTGAAAATATGCTTGTCGAAAAGAAAACAAAAAAAGGAATACATGTCCAGTGTTCTAAATGTGATTATAAAGAGGAACAAAATTAGGGAAGTATACCTTATTCGTTCATTTTGACAAATGAAAAGTGGTAGAGTTTGAGGAGGAAGTTTGTTTTGTTACAACATGTAAACGTCATTGGAGCTGGATTAGCAGGAAGTGAGGCTGCTTGGCAATTAGCCAAACGAGGTATTCCTGTAAAATTATTTGAAATGAGACCGAAAAAACAAACGCCAGCACATCACACAGATAAATTTGCAGAGCTTGTCTGCAGTAATTCATTAAGAGCTAACACATTGACGAATGCTGTTGGTGTCTTAAAGGAAGAAATGCGTATTCTAGACTCTGTCATTATTAGTTCTGCAGATGATTGTGCAGTTCCTGCAGGAGGAGCTTTAGCTGTAGACCGTCATGAGTTTGCAGCTCTAGTTACCGAAAGGGTAAAACATCATGAACTAGTTGAAGTTATTGAGGATGAGGTTACAGATGTCCCAGAAGGGCCTACGATTATCTGTACAGGTCCCTTAACTTCTGAGAGCTTGTCTAGTAAACTAAAAAGCCTAACGACAGAAGAGCATTTATATTTTTATAATGCTGCAGCTCCCATCATTGAAGCAGATTCCATTGATCGATCAAAGGTTTATTTAAAATCGCGATATGACAAAGGGGAAGCAGCTTACTTAAATTGTCCCATGTCGGAAGAAGAGTTTAATCGATTTTATGATGCTCTAATAGAAGCAGAAACAGTACCTGTGAAAGAGTTTGAGAAAGAAATGTTTTTTGAAGGGTGTATGCCGGTAGAAGTGATGGCAAAGCGCGGTCGTAAAACATTACTTTTTGGACCAATGAAGCCTGTCGGTTTAGAGGATCCAAAAACAGGGAAACGCCCTTATGCTGTTGTTCAATTGCGTCAAGATAATAGTAGTGGTACTTTGTATAATATTGTCGGATTCCAAACACATATGAAATGGGGTCCACAAAAAGAAGTTCTTCAGCTTATTCCAGGCTTAGAGAATGCAGAGATTGTCCGCTATGGTGTTATGCATAGAAATACATTTATTAATTCACCCAAACTTTTGTCAGCTACATATCAATATAAAGATAGACCAAACTTATTTTTTGCAGGCCAGATGACAGGTGTGGAAGGGTATGTAGAGTCTGCTGCAGCAGGATTAATTGCTGGAATAAATGCAGCAAGATTAGTACAAGGGAAGGAAACAATAGTTTTTCCTGAAGAAACTATATTAGGGTCTATGTCAAAGTATATAACCACGGCTAATCCTAATAATTTTCAACCTATGAATGCAAATTTTGGTTTATTGCCTCCGTTTGAAAAAAGAATCAAGAATAAACAAGAAAGAAATGAAAAGTATGCTAATCAAGCATTAGAAACAATTCAGAATTTTGTGAAAAAATTGTAAACTTTATTGAAAGAGCTACTAAATTGTGATACGATTTAGTAGCTCTTAAAAATGAAGGAAGGTAAGTATGAATCTTTAACATAATGGATAAAACAGTTTTATAAACGACAAAAGCGTTAAGTTTATTTTCTTGTTATTTTTTCGCGTAGAATCATGTGTATGGTTGAACATGCTTTATATGTATGACTTACATACTTAAATTCATAAAATCATATGAATGGCTACCCTGAAAATAAGTGTTGGTTCAGTAGTGTAATGCTGCGAATCCTGCGACGAGCATATGCTTTACGAATAAACTTCGAGTTGTCTCGACGCATATAACAACAGAGAAACACTTGCAGAGGCAGAGGAAAGGACCAAGTACTTTAGCAGTAAACAAAATGTATAGTGTGGAGGCTGAAGCGTTGCCCGCGGTAAAGAAGACACTATGATTTCATACGAAGTGAAGCAGAATAGATGTCGCGCTTATGCCCATGATAAAAGCTACCGCACTTTTTGAAGGTATTTTCATACCCTAGAGTGCAAATTTTCACTTCCATGGGAGTCTCTGTTAGCGGACAATGAAAGGTCCTATCCATTTTTCATTGAAATGAAAAGTAGTGTTAAACGAGGAGGAATTAGATGGGGCAAATTAAAGGTACAACAATTTTTGCGATTAAGCATAATGGGAAATGTGCTATGGCTGGTGATGGGCAAGTTACGTTTGGAAATGCTGTAGTTATGAAACATACAGCAAAAAAAGTTAGAAAACTTTTTCGTGGCAAGGTTGTAGCAGGATTTGCTGGTTCTGTAGCCGATGCTTTTACTCTAGCTGAGAAATTTGAACAGAAGCTAGAAGAGTTTTCTGGGAACCTTCAACGGGCAGCTGTTGAATTAGCGAAAGAGTGGCGAAGTGATCGGGTCTTAAGGAAGCTAGAAGCTATGTTAATTGTGATGGATAATTCTAATTTATATTTAATTGCTGGAACTGGAGAGGTCATAGAGCCAGATGATGGTATATTAGCAATAGGCTCTGGTGGTCACTATGCATTAGCAGCTGGACGATCATTAAAAGAACATGCTAAACATTTATCAGCAAAGGAAATTGCTTATGCATCTTTAAAAACAGCAGCTGATATATGTGTGTATACAAACGAAGAAATTATCGTTGAGGAATTATAAAAGGAATGAACCTTACCTGACATGAGGGAGGAATAATTATGAGTGAATCATTAACACCTCGAAAAATTGTAGAAAAGCTTGATCAATATATAGTAGGGCAGGATCAGGCAAAGAAATCTGTTGCAGTAGCACTACGAAATCGATACCGTCGAAATAAATTGGATGAAGCACTACGGGAAGAAATAACACCTAAAAACATTTTAATGATTGGTCCGACAGGCGTAGGGAAAACAGAAATTGCAAGACGGTTAGCTAAACTTGTTGGAGCGCCATTTGTAAAAGTAGAGGCAACGAAATTTACTGAAGTTGGGTATGTTGGTAGAGATGTAGAATCCATGGTTCGTGACCTTGTTGAAACATCGATTCGATTAGTAAAAGAAGAAAGAATGACAAGGGTACAATCACAAGCAGAGAAAAATGCTAATCAACGGATTGTTGATTTACTTGTTCCGTCTAAAAAGAAGGAATCAAATATTCGTAATCCATTTGAAATGCTTTTTCAAGGTAATAATAACGAACAAGAAGATGATGAAGAGACGAAGGAAGAAGAAGACACGTTAAGTAATTTAAGAAATAAAATGGCAGCAAAACTTGCTAATGGTGAGTTAGAAGAACGCTATGTTACTGTTGAAGTGAATGAACAACAAGCCTCAAACTTTCTCGATATGTTTCAAGGCTCTGGAATGGAACAAATGGGGATGAACATGCAGGAAATGTTCAGTGGAATGGTACCAAAAAAGAAAAAGCGTCGTAAATTAACCGTGAGAGAAGCACGAAAGCTGTTAACGGTGGACGAAGCTCAAAAGCTAATCGATATGGATGAGGTTACCCAAGACGCAGTTTCAAAGGCGGAACAGTTGGGAATAATTTTCATAGATGAAATTGATAAAGTTGCTGGCAAAAATGAAAAGCAATCAGCTGATGTATCAAGAGAAGGCGTACAACGAGATATTCTTCCTATTGTGGAAGGGTCCACAGTCATGACAAAATATGGACCAATTAAAACAGACCATATTTTATTTGTTGCAGCTGGGGCGTTCCATTTTTCAAAACCTTCAGATTTAATTCCAGAGTTACAAGGGAGGTTTCCTATTAGAGTAGAATTATCAAGCTTGTCAGTGGATGATTTTGTTAAAATTTTAGTTGATCCAGATAATGCTCTCGTAAAACAATATCAAGCTCTTTTGGGAACAGAAGGAATAAAATTAAAATTTTCTGACGATGCTATTTATAAAATTGCATTAATTGCAACGGAAGTAAATGAGGAAACAGAAAATATAGGTGCTAGAAGACTTCACACAATATTAGAAAAACTGTTAGAAGATCTTTCTTTTGAAGCTTCTGAAGTATCCTTGGAAGAAGTAGTCATAACAAAGGAATATGTAGAGGAAAAGCTACAGGAAGTAGTAAAAAATCGAGACTTAAGTCAATATATCTTATAACGATGGAGGAGAAATAATGGATTTATTATCAAAAACTAGAAAAATTAATGATTTACTACAAAAAAGTGCAGGGCAATCAGTGAATTTTAAAGACATGGCTGTAACATTACGGGATGTCATTGAAGCAAATGTATTTATCGTAAGTAGAAGAGGGAAACTACTAGGTTATTCCATTAAACAAGAAATTGAAAATCCTCGTATAAAGCAAATGCTAGAAGTGAGACAATTTCCTGAAGAGTATACGCAAGGGCTCTTTAAAATTGAAGAAACGTCATCAAATTTAGATATTAACAGTGAATTCACTGCATTTCCTGTTGAAAATAAAGATTTATTTGCTAAAGGATTAACTACAGTAGTACCCATTAGTGGCGGTGGCCAACGTTTAGGGACACTTATTCTCGCTCGACTAGAGCATTCCTTTGACGATGACGACTTGATTCTTGCTGAATATGGTTCAACAGTTGTAGGAATGGAAATTCTTCATGAAAAGACAGAAGAAATTGAACAGGAAGCCCGTAGCAAAGCAGTGGTACAAATGGCTATTAGTTCACTGTCATATAGTGAGTTAGAAGCAGTAGAACACATTTTTGAAGAATTAGATGGAAATGAAGGGCTACTTGTAGCAAGTAAAATCGCTGATCGAGTAGGAATCACTCGTTCTGTTATCGTAAATGCACTAAGAAAGCTAGAGAGCGCCGGTGTTATTGAATCACGTTCACTTGGAATGAAAGGAACATATATAAAAGTATTAAATAATAAATTCCTTCATGAACTAGATAAGCTAAAAAATTAGTATGTATATACAGAAAACACCTTCAACACATTGCATGTTGAAGGTGTTTTTTTTTGTGTTTTACCAGCATCACTTTCTGGTAATTTTTGTATTTTATTTTCTGTGAACTCCTAAATAACCTCACAAATTTTAAAAAAACCTTTAACCAAGGTGATTTATTTTACCTCCATGAAGATCTTATAAATATATTTTATACACACAGTAGGATTCTTTAAAACGAATTCCTCCAAAACCGACATAAAACACTATAATTCGATTATAATTGTAGTTGTTAATTCTATTAGTATCTATTTTCCCTTTTATTGAAACACTTGGAAATTAACAAAAAGGTTAAGACTATATTCTTATAAATAAACTAGGCCTTTTTTATCAACATGAAACCAATTTTTAAGACTGTTAGACAATTGGTATGTAATTATATAAAATAACGCTAGTAGGGAAGAAAAAAGGCGTATTTTGTTGAAATAGTGTATTTTGGCCTATAGAGCAGTTTTATTCTACGGTGAAACATGTAAATGAAAAATGAAAATTAATGGGTTACTACATATTATTTGTAAAGGATTAGGAGGTAAAAATGAATTTAATTAATAATTCAACTCACTTGTTGCTGCAATCGGCTATAAATTCATCAATGGTCCGTCAAAATACCATTGCACAAAATATAGCTAATGTTGATACACCAAACTTTAAGGCAAAAAAAACAGTTTTTACACATGAATTAAATAATGCTATGGAAAATCAACGACTAGCTGCTTATCGTACAAATGAACAGCATCTAGAGTTTGGTGGAAGAAGGGGCTTAGATGATTTTCATCGAGTTGTAGATAGGAAAAATACACAATATAACCACAATGGAAATAACGTTGATATTGATTTAGAGATGGCGGAGCTAGCGCAAAATCAAATTTACTATAATACTCTAATTGAACGACTAAACGGGCGCTATAACAGTGTTAGAACTGTATTAGGTCAAGGGAGGTAAATGGTATGTCAATTTTTAATGGTATGAATATATCAGCTTCTGCATTAACTGCACAACGATTAAGGATGGATGTCATTTCTTCAAATATGGCTAATGCAGACACGACAAGAGCAGAACTTGTGAACGGTGAATGGCAACCATATCGTCGAAAGATGGTGGTCATGGAGCCAAATTCAAATTCTTTCTCTAAATACCTGAATCAGGCGATGGATAATAATAAAACGGGATCTGGTGTGAAAATAAGTAGGATTATAGAAGATCAAACACCCTTTCAGCTTGTTTTTCAGCCGGATCATCCAGATGCAAATGATGAAGGGTATGTACAGCTACCAAATGTTGATCCACTAAAAGAAATGATAGATTTAATGAGTGCAACTAGGTCATATGAGGCAAATGTAACTTCTTTAGATGCCCATAAAAATTTATTATTAAAAGCATTAGAAATAGGTAGATAGATTTAGATAATAGATCAGGAGGAAAATATATGGATTTATCGGGATTACAAAATCTTCATTCTATTATGAAGCCTGCTCAAACATCGTTTAATAAAACGAAACCTTATGAAGCGCATGCATCTTTTCAACAAAGTTTAAATGATGCTATTAAAAATGTGAATGATGCTCAGATTAAATCACAAGTAATGACGGAACGGTTCGTTCGAGGAGAAAACGTTGATTTACATGATGTGATGATAACTGCACAGAATGCCAGTATTACATTACAAACTACAGTTGAAGTTCGTAACAAAGCCATAGAAGCTTACCAAGAGATTATGAGAATGCAAGTATAAAATGTCAGTCATTTATTTTTTGTAATGGAATGAATTTCATAAATGAAATATTGTTTAAAAAGACGAACATTATTTTCGATTGCAGAGAAAGACGTCGACTCTAGCGACGAGCATATGCTTTAGCCGTAATTGATACGTCTGAAGCGGAGATCGAATTAAATATAAACTTTTTTATAAATGTTCGTGATTTAGAATGAAATAAAGAATTATGAAATTGACTCAATGAAGTAGAAAAATGTGATATTAGTTGAATTTATTAAAACAGTAATCATTTATTACATCTTTTATATCGGTCATGAAAATGAGAAGTTTATATGTACTTTCATTTTTTATCAAAAAGATTAGTTGAAGCACATTCGGGAGGAAACATGAACGAAACATTGGTTGAATACAAAAATAAAACAATCGAATACTGGAAAGGGAAGACCAAGAAACAACAACAGCTTTACATAGCCACCATAATAATTGTACTATTCGTTCTATTCGTTTCCTTATGGTTCGGAACCCGAATTAATTATGTACCACTTTACTCCAATTTAACCGTTCAAGAAACAGGGGAAATAAAAGCGACTTTAGATGCAAGAGGAATCAATTCAGAGATTAGTAATGGTGGAACAACTATTTTAGTTCCTGAATCAATGGTAGATGAATTGACTGTAAGTTTAGCTGCCGAAGGAATACCTCAAACAGGTAGAATAGATTATTCTACTTTCAGAGATAATATGGGGTTTGGTACGACTGACAGTGAATTTAATCTATTAGAAAGAGCAGCTATACAAACGTCAGTTGAAGATTTAATTCGTAATATTGAAGGTGTAAGACATGCTCAAGTGATGATTACGATGGCGGAAGATAGTTTATGGTTGGCAGATGATAGAGATAATGCTACTGCTGCTGTTTCTTTGAACCTACAACCGGGATATCGACTAGACCAAGGGCAGATTCGTGCTCTGTATCATTTAATATCTAGAAGTGTACCTAGCTTACCGTTAGAGAATATTGTTATTATGGATCAAAATTTTCAATATTTAGAACTTAATGACGATCCAGCAGCTATTGATTCTTCCCTCACTGCTTTTGAACAGCAACGGAGAATACAGCGTGATATCGAAAGAGATTTACAAAGACAGGTTCAGCAAATGTTAGGTACATTAGTTGGACAAGATAAAGTTCTGGTAACAGTGTCAACAGACATAGATTTCACACAAGAAAATCGACAGGAGCAACTTGTAACCCCTGTAAACACAGAAAACGATTCTGGGATTGCTGTTAGTATTGAAAGGATAACGGAAACATTTACTGGAGACGAAGTCCCTGAAGGAGGTATTCCAGGGACTGGTGAAACAGATATTCCAGGTTATCCTGGAGTAGCTGGTGGAAATTCAGGGGATTATGAACGAATGGAAGAAAGAATCAATAATGAAGTTAATCGAATACAAAGAGAGATCGTTGAGAGTCCTTACAAGATAAGAGACATAGGTATTCAAGTAATGGTTGAACCACCTGATCCTAATGATCCAGCAACATTACCACTGGATCGTTTAGATGATATTCAACAAGTTTTAGGTCAGATCGTCCGTACATCCATTGACTATGAATATACAGCAGACTGGGGACAGGATGAATTAAATCAAAGAATTTTTGTTACTAGCCAAGAGTTCTTTGGAAGGACAGAGTATACTGAACAACCTGTGGTTACTATGCCATATTGGTATTACATTGTTGGAGGAGTTCTGTTAGCACTAGTTTTACTATTACTATTTTTATTACTTCGTAAAAGGAAACAGACAGAGGAATCGATAACATCTTTAGAAGAATCTCAAAGTGAAATTAATTATGATATACCAAATTTGGCAGATATTGATTCAGAAGAGAACAATCGACGAAAAAAATTAGAAAAGTTAGCAAAAGAGAGACCAGAAGAATTTTCAAAGCTAGTACGAACTTGGCTATCTGAGGATTAGGGGGAAAAGAAAGTGGCAAAGAAAAAAGAATTAAATGGAAGGGAAAAAGCCGCCATTTTACTCATCTCTTTAGGGCCAGATGTTTCTGCACATGTATACAAACATTTAACAGAAGAAGAAATTGAGAAGCTGACCCTCGAAATAGCTGGTGTAAGGAAAGTAGATTCTAATACGAAAGAAGATATTATTGATCAATTCCACCAATTGGCTATGGCGCAGGATTACATTACCCAAGGGGGGATTGGGTATGCGAAGGACGTATTAGAGAAAGCTTTAGGAGAAGAAGAAGCGATGCAAATAATAAATCGTTTAACGTCTACTCTTCAAGTGAGGCCATTTGATTTTGCAAGAAAAGCCGACCCTTCTCAAATATTAAATTTTATTCAAAATGAGCACCCGCAAACAATAGCTTTAATTCTTTCTTATTTAGAAAGTCAGCAAGCTGGCCAGATTTTATCTTCTTTACCTCAAGAAGTTCAGGCTGATGTAGCTAAACGAATTGCCATTATGGATAGTACCTCACCGGAGATAGTTAGTGAAGTGGAAAGTATTTTAGAAAGAAAGCTTTCAGCTACTGTCACTCAAGATTATACCCAAGCTGGTGGTATTGAATCTGTTGTTGAGGTATTAAATAGTGTGGATCGAAGTACAGAAAGGACAATTTTAGATGCATTAGAAATACAAGATCCAGAACTAGCGGAAGAGATTAAAAAGAGAATGTTTGTATTTGAAGATATTGTTACATTGGACAATCGTTCCATTCAAAGAGTGATACGTGATGTAGAAAATGAAGATCTCCAACTAGCATTAAAAGTATCTAGTGATGATGTAAAAGAAATTGTATTTAATAATATGTCACAAAGAATGGCAGAAACATTTCAAGAAGAAATGGAGTTTATGGGGCCAGTTAGACTTCGAGATGTAGAAGAGGCTCAAACTAGAATTGTAGCAGTCATCCGCAGGTTAGAAGAATCGGGAGAAATTGTGATTGCCCGTGGTGGAGGAGACGATATCATTGTCTAAATTGATTAAGTCTATCTATACACAACAACAAAATGAAAAAGTAAAGGAAATTAAGGTTAAATCTATTTCTTCTTCCATTCGATCTAAACAATTAGATGAAGATAGTAATAGTCCGAGGGATGATTTATCAGCGGTTCGTGTTCAATATAAAGAACCGGATCTACTTATAGAAGAAGCGAAAGAAGAATCTAGACAATTACTCGAAAGTGCTAACTCTCAAATAGAAGCATGGAAGAAAGAAATGGAACAGTATGAAGTTAGTATTCAACAAGATGCAGAGAAGCGTTTTGTTGAAGCTGAATCAAAAGGCTGGGAGCAAGGATACGAAGCTGGCTTTGAAGAAGGTAAAAAAAAATATGAACAAGAAATTGAATTAGCACAGCAAATTGTTGCAAATTCAAAAAAAGACTATATCAAGCACATTGAGGATTCTGAACCTGTTATGCTTGCTATTGCAATTGAGGTAGCGAAAAAAATTATAGGAAATTCACTACAAGAGAAGGAACATTCATGGGGTCACCTTTTAAAGGAAGCTATCTCAGAAGTGCGAGAGTTGAAAGAAATCAACCTTTATGTTCATCCAAAAAGATATGATGTAACACTGAATCATCAAGAAGAGTTAAAGCAAATCGCAACCCACTCAAATCAATTATTTATCTATCCGAAAGGAGACCTTGCAGAGAATGACTGCATTATAGAAACGCCTTTTGGGAGAATTGAAGCGAGTGTCGATAGTCAGTTAATGGAAATTAAGCGTGCACTGCTTGAAAAGTTAATGGAAGGAGCAAATTCACATGCTTAGTGATTTAGTAAATGAAGTGAAGGGTCTCCATCCGTTAAAGCACTACGGAAAAGTAACTCAAGTAGTTGGACTAATGATTGAATCGAAGGGGCCGAAAGTTTCAGTTGGGGAGATTTGCTATATTTTAGTAGGAAAAAAGGTCTATCGTAGAATAATGGTGGAAGTTGTTGGTTTTCGTGATGAAAATGTTTTGCTCATGCCCTTTGATCTTACTCATGAAATAGCTCCAGGTAGTTTAGTAGAAGCTACGAATAGATCGTTAACTATAAAAATAGGAAGCGGACTTATTGGTAAAGTACTAGATGGACTTGGACAGCCATTTGATGGTGAGGACAGTGTGAATGGATTATCTCCTTTCTCAACAGATAACCACCCACCTAACCCTTTGAAACGACCGAGAATTCATGAACCATTAAGCCTTGGTGTTCGAGCAATTGATAGCTTATTTACCGTAGGGAAAGGACAAAGAATAGGAATTTTTGCTGGTAGTGGAGTTGGAAAAAGTACATTGATGGCTATGATTGCTAAGAACTCTGATGCAGATATTAATATTATTGCTTTGATTGGTGAGAGAGGGCGAGAGGTTCGGGACTTTGTGGAACGAGATCTTGGTCCGGAGGGAATGAAAAATACAATTTTGGTCGTAGCAACTTCAGATCAACCTGCTCTTATGAGAATAAAAGGAGCAATGACAGCAACAGCTATAGCGGAGTTTTTTAGAAACCAAGGCTTGAATGTTACGTTAATGATGGATTCTGTAACAAGAGTAGCTATGGCACAAAGGGAGATTGGTTTAGCTGTTGGGGAACCTCCTACAACGAAAGGATATACCCCTTCTGTATTTGCGTTCTTACCTAGGTTATTAGAAAGAAGTGGGACAAATGAATCAGGGTCTATTACAGCATTTTATACAGTATTAGTTGACGGTGATGACATGAATGAACCGATAGCAGACACGGTTCGTGGTATTTTAGATGGCCATCTTGTCTTAGATAGAAAGCTTGCAAACCGTGGGCAGTTTCCAGCTATTAATGTATTAACTAGCATAAGTCGGGTTATGAACGATATTGTAACGACTCCACATCAAAAAGCAGCAGATAAAGTTCGAAGTTTTTTAAGTCACTATTACGACTCAGAGGATTTGATCAATATTGGGGCGTATAAACGTGGGACAAATAGACAGTTAGATGAAGCTGTTCAACAATATCCTTCAATAATTCAATTCATAAAACAAGAAGTCCATGAAAAAATAACACTTGATGAAGCTGTAACTCAGTTAATCAACGAGTTTGGAGACGGAGGTAGGTAACTAGTGGTTTTTCAATTTTCTCTTCAAAAGGTACTTGATATGAAAGAACATGAGAAAACAGAAGCGCAAATAGCGTATCGAGATGCAATGAAAAGTTTCGAAGCTATTGCAACAAAATTATATGAAACCTTAAAGAAGAAAGAAGATTTGCTTGCATCGTATGAAGAAAGCTTACTACATGGATTACCTATCGCAAAGATTCAACAAATACAGGAAACTATCCAATTTTTACAAAAGGAAATAGATCATTTACAAATAAGAACAAAAAATGCAAGAACATTAATGAATGACAAAGAAAGACTCTTAACCCATTCATTAGTAGATGTAAAGAAATATGAGAAGTTAAAGGATCGTAATTTTCAGGATTTTATTGTAGAACAAAAAACGAATGAAAATAAATTTTTAGATGAAATATCGACACAACAGTATTTTAAAGCGATGAAATAGGGTGAATGTATGAGCACTGAACAACAACATAGTAAATGGCAATTGTTTTTTATGTTAATATTTATCCCTTGTATATTTGCCATAATTCTCGTAGTTGTCCTTACCTATTATATGGGATTTAACGTAGGGGAACGAGTCCAACAAGCAGCTTCTTTTCTACCCTTTGTTAATGAACAAGAGGAAGAAGAGGATATAGAAGTTATATTAGAAGATCAGCTATTTCTATTAGAGAATGAAAACGCTAGCTTTCAAAGAACCATAACAGAGCTTGAAGCGGAGCTACAAAGAAGGAACGACGAAATAGTACAGTTGCAGGATGAATTGCTCCTAATAAGAACGGATTTGGAAAATGAACTAGATAGGACCTCCGAGCTCCAACTTGAAATTAGGGATGTGGTACGAACGTTAGAAGGTATCTCAGGAGCTAGAGCAGCAGATATTGTTAGTGAAATGGATCAAGATGAAGCAATAATGCTATTAAAAGAAATGGGAATTGACAGTCGATCACAAATTTTAAGTAGATTGAATCCTTCAGAGGCTGCAGAAATAATAAGTAGGTTAGCGGAATAATAGAAATACTTTTGAAAGGAGGTGAAAAAAGTGAATGGAATGATAATGGCAGTTCAACAAGGCTTTCAACAAGGGAAACCATCCTTAAATCAATTAGATGTTCATCGTTCAGGTAATCAGAAAGGCAATATAGGTGATGGGTTTTATCAAGCACTACAGTCTACATTAGGGAAATATTCCAATCAAAATGAGGAGTCTGTTCATAACAAGATCGATAATGAAGAGTTTTCTTTATTGGAAGGAGAACATAATTCTCCATTACTTACATTAGAAACCCTTAACATGGACTTGTTAGACGATGAGGTAGTAAAAGATCTTCTACAAGTATTACCAGATGAGTATACAATCGAATTAATGCCGATGTTTGAAGAGAAATTAGAGATTCAAGAATTAATGAATGCCGCTTCCATTGATGCTCCAATTCAATTATTAGCGATTTTAATTGTAGGTATTAATTATGAGAATCAAATGGATGCACAAAAAGAGCAACCTTTACTGTTAATGAAAGATGCTCATTCAATATTACATGTGAAATCTGACGAAGAAAAAGCAATGACATGGAAGCAGCTTGCTGAAAGATTGATAAAGGATGCAGACATAAAAAACGTTAATGCAAGTACTACAAAAGAAGAAATATTAAGTAAGCTACTAAAAGTTGCAGAAGATAAAAAGGATAGTTTTTCAGCTGTTGTCTCTAGCCAAAGTAAGGATTCACAAGGGCCTTTATTAAATACTACTATGGTAAGTTTTGATCATAGCAATAGTCATATGACACGACTACAACAACTTGTTATTCACAGTGGGGATTCGCCTCATGATAAACCGTCCGATCAGCAATTATTAAAACAGATTCAAAATATTCTGAATCGAAGTCAATTTCAACAGCTAGGTAATGGTGTACAACAGTTAAATGTTAAGCTCCATCCTCAATCGTTAGGTCGATTAGATATTACGATTCAACAAATAAATGGAGTTTTAGTAGCTAAGATGATGACAACAACTGCTGTTGCTAAGGAATTGATTGAAGGCCAGCTTCAGCAATTAAGAATGGCGTTTCAATCTCAGCAAATTCAAGTAGAACGGATTGAAATTACACAGCAACAAACAAATAACAGCCTACAGAGAGAGGCTCACGACAATGATGAAAATCAAAGTCAGCATTTTTCAGATAATGATAATACACAAGAGGAAGAGAACGATGAAAATGATAGCTTTTCTTCATTTTTAGAAGAAACGATAAACTTGCAAGTATAAGGGGCTGACAAAAGATGCCGAATGCTGTATCGAACAGTCTGTATCTCTCTGAGTATCAAAAGGCACAACAAAACCAGAGGAATACAGGAGAACTAGATAAGGATGCTTTTTTAAGACTACTTGTAGCCCAATTACAAAATCAGGATCCATTAAACCCTATGGAAGATACTGAATTTATTAGTCAGATGGCACAATTTACATCCTTAGAGCAAATGACAAATATGAATAAGAGCTTAGAAAAGTTTATAGAACAGCAACAGCAAAACCATTTTGTTTCTCACAGTGAATTAATAGGGAAAAAGGTAGAATGGGAGATTGAAAGAAGAAATGAGGATGGTTCAGTTCAAAGAGCTATCAAGGACGGTATTGTTACTTCTGTTAAATTTAAAAATGGTGCAGTAGAGCTTTTAGTAGATGATGAAATTACAATTTCTACAAAAGAAGTTCAATCTGTAAGTCTTCCAAATAAAGAAGAATAATTCAGGATAGAGGTGAGATAGATGAATTACAAAATTCTCCCCCAACATATACAACAACCGTTAATGAAGCCGGTAACAAAACCTAAGCTAGCCGTAAATCAACAATCAATGTCATTTCAATCCGTCTTAGATAAGACAATAAATAATAACTCAGGTGAATTAAAGATAAGTAAGCATGCTGAAAAAAGATTGGAAGACCGTGGGATAAACATTTCTCCTGAAATGTGGGAGAGTATTCATTCAAAAATAATCGATGCGAAGAATAAAGGAGTACAGGATTCTCTCGTTGTGACGAATAATGCCGCTTTAGTTATTAGTGCTAAAAATGAAACAGTTATTACAGCTATGGATCGAAAAGAAGCGGAATCACAGTTGTTTACGAACATTGATGGGACAATTTTAATGGATTAAGTGAAATAGGCTGGACCGAAAGGAAGCCTAAAGCTGTTGAATGATAGAAGCAGCTAATAAACTTTATAAAAGGGGAAAAACATTATGCTACGTGCAATGTATTCAGGAATTTCAGGAATAAGTGGATTTCAAACAAAATTAGATGTTATCGGAAATAATATAGCAAATGTTAATACAGCGGGATTTAAAAAAGGGAGAACGACGTTTGAAGACCTAGTAAGTCAGCAAATGGCAGGAGCTAGTACCCCAACTGATAATCGTGGTGGGACAAATCCAATTCAAGTTGGTTTAGGTGGGACTACTGCAACTGTTGATACTGTTCATACACAAGGGTCCTTACAAAACACAGGTCGTGATTTAGATCTTGGAATATCAGGTGATGGTTTTTTTGTTGTTAATGATGGATTAAATTCTTTTTATACACGTGCTGGAAACTTTTACCTTGATCAGCAAGGGAATTTAGTTAATTCCAACGGTTATCTCGTACAAGGATATGGGATAGTAGATGATGAAGTAGATGAGGCTGGTGGTATAGGGCCACTAAATATAAGTTCGGGTGCTACGATTCCTCCTGTTGCAACGACGGAAGCGGATATTCGAGGAAACTTGAACTCAGGAACGGAAATTGGTGAGTCTCGTGATGTTAGGTTTTATGTTGTTGATGAAATAGGACGAGAACACCTTATTGAAATAGAATTTACTAAAAGTGCAAATAACTTGTGGGAATACTCCATAAGTTCTGATGAATTTGATATAGCTGGAGGTAGTACAGGTACATTAGACTTTGTAAGTGGTAATTTAACAGATGATTTGACGAATATTACATTACAATTGAATGATCCAAATATTGAAGATGTAGCTTTTGAAATTGACTTTTCGCAAATGACACAATATGAAAGACCTTCATCAGCCGAGCTTTATAACATAAATGGTAATCTTGATGGAACGCTAGAAAGTTATAGTGTATCACCTAAAGGAGAAATTTTTGGAGTGTTTTCTAATGGACAAGTGAATATCCTAGGACAAATTGCACTTGCAACCTTTAATAATCCTGGAGGTTTGACAAAAACAGGGCAAAATTTATACCAATTATCTAGTAACTCTGGTGTTCCTCGTATTGGCTTTCCAGGTGAGGGCGGAAGAGGGGAAATGACAGGTGCAACTTTAGAAATGTCCAACGTGGACCTTTCAGAGGAGTTTACAGAAATGATTGTTGCTCAACGTGGATTCCAAGCGAATACGAGAATTATTACTACCTCTGATGAAATTCTTCAAGAGCTAGTCAATTTAAAACGATAAAATAGTCAGTAATGTATGTTAGTCAGTGTTAAGACAATTTAACACTGACTAACAAATTAATTAGAAAAATTCTAAAAGGAGGATAGGTTACACAGATGTAGCCTATACATTACATTGATAGAATTGACAAGATTAAATGACCAATCATTTACATTGAATGCTTTGTACATTGAGCAGATACAAGCTTTTCCGGATACTACGATTACATTAACAAATGGTAAAAAGCTCGTGGTAAAAGAATCAGAAATAGAGGTTGTTCAGAAAGTAGAAGGTTTTTATAAGAAAGTAGGTTTAACCGCAGTTTTTAAGAATGAAGAGCTTGATCAAGAGGATCGGTGAATATATGTTTAAAAATAAATTGTTTAATATTATGCTAGTTATTCTATCAACGTTAACACTTATGGGAGTATTAACAATTGTCCTATATACGCAATTTTTTCAAGAAACGAAAGCGGAGAGTGAATTAACGATAGACGAAATATTAAGAGTTTCGGTAGAGACAGATGAAATTACAACTAATCTATTATCCAATCATGTTATACGATCAAAATTTGTTTTTCAATTAGACAATACTAGGGCAACAACAGAATTTGAAAAGAGAGATTTTCAAATTGAAAATATTATTATTCAAGAACTTGCTGACATGAAAGAAAGTGATTTTAGAGGCTCGAAAGGGATTCTTGAATTAGAAAAAATTATTCGAGATCGAGTGAATGAAATTATGGATGATGGTTATGTGGTTCAAGTGTATATGAATGCTAGAGTCATTCAATAGAGCTTCAAATAAGTAGTAAAGAGAGGTGAGGCTCCATGGCTGATGTGTTATCACAAGGAGAAATAGATGCCTTATTGTCTGCTCTGTCAACAGGAGAGATGGATGCGGATGAGCTAAAAAAAGAAGAGACGAAGAAAAAAATAAAAGTATATGATTTTAAGCGAGCCCTCCGGTTTTCCAAGGATCAAATTCGTAGCTTAACGAGAATTCACGAAAACTTTGCAAGGCTTTTAACGACCCAACTGTCTGCCCAGCTTAGAACGTATGTCCAGATTACAGTTGCCTCTGTTGACCAGCTTCCGTACGAGGAGTTTATACGTTCTGTACCTAAAATGACTATTCTTAATGTTTTTGAACCTTATCCACTTAACGGACGCTTCGTAATGGAAGTTAACCCTAACATTGCGTATGCAATTTTAGATCGCTTATTAGGGGGGGTAGGGGAAGCTGTTAACAAGGTTGATAATTTAACTGAGATAGAATCAAAGATTTTGACACAATTATTTCAGCGAACGTTGGAAACGTTTCGTGAAGCATGGGAATCTATTATTGAAACGGATCCTATGATGGACGAAATGGAAGTAAATCCACAGTTTTTACAGTTAGTTTCTCCAAATGAAACGGTTGTAGTCATATCACTTTCTACTACGGTTGGAGAAGCATCAGGTATGATAAATATTTGTTTACCACATGTGGTTATTGAATCTATTTTACCTAAATTATCAGCGCATTTGTGGATGCAGCAAAACAAAAAGGATCCTCAACCAGAGGAAATTGCCGCGTTAGAAAGCAATATTAAAAAGGCATCATTAGACTTAATAGTAGAACTTGGTAAGTCTCAAATTACTATAAATGAATTTTTGCAAATAAGTAATAATGATATTATTGAACTTGATCAGTTTATTGAAGACCCGTTGCTCGTACGTCTAGAAGACAGACCAAAATACTATGTGCAGCCAGGAAAAATAAAAAGTAATTTAGCTGTTCAAATTACCGATCTGATCGAGGAGGAGGGAGAAGGCAATGAATGGTGATATGTTATCTCAAGAAGAGATAAATGCACTTCTAAATGGAATGAATGATGAGGATACGATTGTTACGAATGATGACTCTGACAATCTTGTTATTGAAAACTATTTATCAGAAATTGAACAAGACGCACTAGGGGAGATCGGAAATATTTCATTCGGAAGCTCTGCAACAGCGTTATCTACTTTATTAAACCAAAAGGTAGATATTACAACACCGAAGTTATCTGTCCTTGAAAAGTCTTCTTTAGAAAATAAGTTTCCAAGACCACACGTCGTTATTTCTGTAGAATATACAGAAGGATTTGAAGGATTAAATTTGTTTGTTATGAAGACAACGGATGCAGCAATTATTGCTGACTTAATGCTAGGAAATGATGGTACTAATGCTAAGGAAGATCTTGGAGAACTAGAGATTAGTGCTGTTCAAGAAGCAATGAATCAAATGATGGGATCAGCATCAACATCTATGTCAACAATATTTAGTAAGAGAGTAGATATTTCTCCTCCTGATATAGATTTGATCAATTTTAATGAGGCATCATCTAATGATGAGATACTACCTAGTGATAATGTACTTGTTGAAATATCATTCGACTTAAAAGTTGGAAGTTTAATAGATTCTAAAATTATGCAATTAGTAACAGTTAGTTTTGCAAAGGACTTAGTCCACCAGCTCATGAACCCTTCTAATGATGAGGAAGAGGAAGAAACTACTTCATCTGTATCAGCGGAACCTGAGAATTATATAAGCAATAATGACGAGGGTAGTATTTCAAATACTGAATATTCAAATACACAACATTCGTACAGTTCGACGGAATTAGATCAAAATCATCAGACTACTTCCACCAATAAGATTGAACCTAGAGAGTCGCAGCATTATTCTACTTCACCTAAATCGACTGAAAGAGCATCGAATGTTCAACCTGCAGCCTTTTCGAATTTTGAGACACCTTCTCTATCAAATACCGAAGCTAAAAATTTGGATATGCTATTAGATATACCACTAGAAGTAACCGTTGAGCTAGGAAGAACAAAACGTTCTATTAAGGATATTCTTGAATTAAGTCAAGGTTCTATCATTGAATTAGATAAGCTAGCAGGTGAGCCTGTAGATATATTGGTAAATCAGAAGCTAATTGCAAAAGGTGAGGTTGTAGTGATCGACGAGAACTTTGGTGTTCGAGTAACTGATATTGTTAGTCAACGAGAACGAATATCTCAGTTACGATAGTTTAATATAAACCATAAAATCATAGAGATTCATACAAGGAGGAGTAATAATGTCAGTTAAAGTATTAATAGTAGACGACGCAGCATTTATGAGAATGATGATAAAGGATATCTTATCAAAAAACAACTTTGAGGTGGTTGCTGAAGCTGGTGATGGGGCACAAGCAGTTGACCTTTATAAAGAGCACTCCCCAGATTTAGTTACAATGGATATTACAATGCCTGAAATGGATGGTATTACATCTTTGAAAGAAATAAAAAAGCATGATCCAAATGCTAAAGTCATTATGTGTTCAGCAATGGGACAACAAGCGATGGTTATAGATGCTATTCAAGCAGGAGCTAAAGATTTCATCGTAAAACCTTTTCAAGCAGAACGTGTATTGGAAGCTATAAATAAAACATTAGGATAACAGCTTTAGAGGAGTGTCGTCATTGAATCAGCTTAAGAGAATGATTGTATATGTAGTGATTGCACTATTTCTTGTAACTCCCTCAATTACATTTGCAAACGATGGAGATTTCGGAGATGGTGATGGGAGTGTAGGGGATATGTTTAACAGTGATCCTGAAGATGACGACGGTATATCTCCAACAGAGGGAAATAGCCAAGAAGATAATGTAGTAGAAAATGAAGACTTAATTGCTAGTGGAAATGATCAAAATTTATTTTTATTATCGTTACAAATGTTTTTTGCATTAGCAGTTGTTATCTTTTTAATATATGGATTATTAAAGTTTGTTAATAGTCGTAGTAGAGCATTTCGAAGCCATTCAACTATTGAAAGTGTTGGTGGGGTTCCACTTGGATCCAATCGTTCTGTTCAAATCATCCGAGTAGGTAATAAATTATTCGTTGTAGGTGTAGGTGACTCCATTCAGCTATTAAAAGAAATTGATGATGCTGAAGAGATAGAACAAATTCTTGAAGAGCATAAGCCTCAAGAAGTATTTGACCAACCAATCTCGAAAGCAACAAATTGGTTCAAAGAAAGGTTAAATCGATCATCTATCGTCGAAGGGGAAAATCAATCCTTTCAGCACCTTCTAAAAAGAGAGCTTAAAGGAGTTAAGGAGTCGCAAGAAAAAGTTCATTCGGCATTGAAGGAGAAAGATCGATGATTGAAATACCAGCATTGGACATTTTTAGTGAAGATCCAGCAAACTTAACAGCTACAATACAACTTTTACTGTTATTAACTGTATTAGCATTAGCGCCTAGTATACTCATATTAATGACGTGTTTTACTCGAATTGTTATTGTATTATCCTTTGTACGTTCAGGGTTAGCAACACAGCAAATGCCTCCTAATCAGGTACTTGTTGGATTAGCTCTTTTTATTACTTTTTTCATTATGGCTCCGATTTTTTCGGAAGTAAATGAACAGGCACTTCAGCCTATGTTTGCTGGTGAAATGACACAGGAAGAAGCATTTGATGCTGCTGCTATTCCTATGAAAGAGTTTATGGCACAACATACACGAGAAAAGGATTTGGCACTATTTATGGGGTATGCAGGCTTACCACGACCTGAATCTTTAGATGAAATTCCTTTAACTGCACTCGTTCCAGCTTTTGCTATTAGTGAATTAAAAACAGCTTTTCAGATTGGTTTTATGATATTCGTTCCTTTTTTAGTTATTGATATGGTAGTGGCTAGTGTCTTAATGTCTATGGGGATGATGATGTTACCCCCAGTCATGATAGCCTTACCATTTAAAATATTACTTTTTGTAATGGTAGATGGTTGGCACTTAGTTGTCCGTTCATTGTTATTAAGTTTTTAGAGGGCGTGATGTAAATGACACAAGAAATGGTCATATCGTTAGCTGAGAGAGGCGTTTTTACAGTCCTTATGATTGCAGGACCTCTACTCGTAATTGCTTTAGGGTTAGGACTTTTAGTTAGTATTTTCCAAGCAACGACACAAATTCAGGAACAAACGCTAGCGTTTATTCCAAAAATTGTTGGTGTTTTAGTGGCTCTAATTGTCTTTGGACCTTGGATGCTGTCTCAAGCACTATCTTTTGCACAACAAATCTTTAGTAATCTCCATCAGTTTGTAGGTTAGGTTACTATGTTTATTGAAATATTTGATTGGTTTCCAGCGTTTTTATTAATTTTAGTACGAGTTTCATCCTTTATGGTAACTTTACCTTTTTTTTCTTATCAAAATATACCTGCTTCAATCAAAATCGGAATAGCAGTTTTATTATCATGGTTAATGTTTTTTACCGGTGATTGGCCTATTATTGCAATAGATTATAGCTATTATTTATTAATTATAAAAGAGGCGTTAGTAGGTTTGACCGTTGGGCTTGTAGCAATGATATTGCTTTATGCTATTCAAGTAGCAGGTGGATTTATAGATTATAAGATGGGATTTATGATTGCCAATGTAATCGATCCACAAACTGGAACACAAACACCTTTAACAGGTGGATATTTATATACATTTGCCTTACTATTTTTGCTAGCAACGGATGGTCATCACATCTTATTGGATGGGGTATTTTACAGCTATCAATTTATACCAATAGATCAGCTGTTTATCCCTTTTGGGAATGATTCAGTCTTGCAACATGTAGTAACTAGTTTTAACACAATGTTTCTTATCGCTTTTCAAATGTCTATGCCCATTGTTGGTTCTCTATTCCTTATCGATGTAGCTTTAGGAATGATTTCAAGATCAGTACCACAAGTAAATGTATTTGTGGTTGGATTACCATTAAAAATAGTTGCAGGATTTATTATGTTATTTTTAGTTATGGCACCATTTTTTGTTTTAGTAGATTATTTAATTGAAACAATGACGTTGACAATGAGAACATTGATGCAACTTTATGGAGGGGTATAGCATATGTACATTTCCCTCGATCTCCAGTATTTTGCACAAGAAAAAACAGAAAAAGCAACACCGAAGAAACGTAAAGAGTCGAGACAGAAAGGACAAGTTGCTAAGAGCACAGATGTAAACACTGCATTTATTTTATTATTTGTATTTTTATCCTTTTGGTTCTTTGGTCGCTTTTCGGTGGAACAATTATTCTCTATAGCACAATTTACGTTTCAGGAATACATGCTGATAGATTTAACAGAAAATAATGTGCAGTCTATGTTTATTGAATATAGTTTTCAAGCCGCACTAGTAGTAGCTCCATTTATGTTTATTGCGATGATTGCAGGAGTTTTTAGTAACTATTTACAAGTAGGTATTCTGTTTGCCCCAGAAGCAATAAAGATGAAGTTAGAGAAGTTAGATCCAATCAAAGGAGCAAAACGGATATTTTCTATAAGGGCGTTAGTTGAGTTTTTAAAGTCTATGTTAAAGATTACCCTTGTTGGTATCGTTACCTTTTCAATCATTTGGATATTTTTAGACGATATTTTAAAGCTTTCTCTCTATTCTATAGGAGAAGGTGTTCGTTTAATTGGTAATTTGACTGTGATAATGGGTCTTGCAGTAGCTATTCTATTAATTTTCTTATCTGTATTTGATTATTTGTATCAAAAGTATGATCATGAGAAAAATATTAAAATGTCCAAACAAGATGTTAAGGATGAATATAAGAAGACAGAAGGTGACCCTTTAATAAAGTCTAAAATTAAAGAGAAACAAAGACAGATGGCAATGAGTCGAATGATGGCAGAAGTACCGAAGGCAGACGTAGTAATAACAAACCCAACTCATTATGCTGTAGCGTTAAAATATGATGGTAATCAAATGGATGCACCAATTATTGTTGCAAAAGGGGTTGACTTCATTGCTCTAAAAGTAATAAACATTGCCAAAAATAATGATGTTATTACAGTAGAAAATCGTCCACTAGCTCGAGCTTTATACAGCCAAGCAGAAATTGGTGACGCTGTTCCAGAGGATTTATTTAAAGCCGTGGCAGAGGTGCTTGCTTATGTATATCGAATTCAAAAAAAATTGTGATAAAACGGGATGCTGTTTTTCATAAAGGTTAGATTAGTTAGGAGAGAGAAGCAAATGGCAGCTAGAGATTTTAGTATTTTATTAGGAGTTATCCTTATTGTTATTATGCTCATCATACCATTACCAACTGGTATGATAGACTTTTTAATTATCATAAATATATCTATTGCTCTCTTAATTATTCTAGTTTCAATGAATACGAGAGAACCGTTACAGTTTTCCATTTTTCCAACTCTATTACTACTGATTACGTTATTCAGACTTGGATTAAATGTATCTACAACACGAGCTATTCTAGGAAATCAAGGGGATGCAGGAAACGTAATTGATACATTCGGCAACTTTGTAGTTGGTGGTAATGCACTTGTTGGTTTTGTAGTGTTCATAATACTTGTTGTTATCCAATTTGTTGTAATCACTAAGGGTGCAGAACGAGTTTCAGAGGTAGGAGCTAGATTTACGTTAGATGCAATGCCCGGTAAGCAAATGAGTATTGATGCTGACTTGAACGCAGGAATGATATCTGATTTGGAAGCACGAGAAAGAAGAAAGAAAATTGAACAGGAAGCTGATTTTTACGGATCAATGGATGGTGCTAGTAAATTTGTTAAAGGTGATGCAATTGCTGGTATCGTTATTGTAATTATAAATATCATTTTTGGTCTTGTAATTGGAATGATGCAAGAAGGCTTATCCTTAAATGAGGCAGCAGGGAAATACACGTTACTAACTGTAGGAGATGGATTAGTGAGTCAAATACCAGCACTACTTATTTCTACTGCAACAGGTATTGTGGTAACACGGGCTGCGTCTGAAGGGAACTTAGGTCACGATGTGACGAAACAGCTACTAGCTTATCCGAAAATGTTATATGTAGCTGGAGGTGCTATTGCATTATTAGGGTTCTTTACTCCAATAGAAGCTATGGTAACTACAACTGTGGCTCTAATATTTGGTATCGGAGGATTTATGCTTGGACGAAACGAGCAAAAAGCAATAGATCTTGAAGAGATTGATGGAGAATTAGAAGACCAAGAAGAGGATATAAAGTCACCAGAAAGCGTCGTTAATTTACTGCAAGTAGATCCTATTGAATTCGAGTTTGGCTATGGTTTAATACCATTAGCTGATGCCAATCAAGGTGGAGATTTACTAGATCGAGTTGTCATGATTAGAAGGCAGTTAGCTATTGAGATGGGAATGATTGTACCTGTTATTCGTATAAGGGATAATATTCAATTGCAACCTAATGAATACTCCATAAAAATTAAAGGGAATGAAGTGTCAAAAGGGGAATTACTCCTCGATCATTTTATGGCAATGAGTCCAGGAGTTGAGGATGAGAATATTACGGGTATTGAAACGATTGAACCAGCATTTGGATTACCTGCACTATGGATATCGGAGGAACAGAAAGATCAAGCTGAATTGTCTGGATATACGGTTGTTGATCCTCCGTCAGTGGTTTCAACCCATTTAACGGAAGTGATTAAACGCTTTGCACATGAATTAATTGGAAGACAAGAGACAAAACAATTGATTGATCATCTTAATGAAACGTATCCTACATTAGTGGAGGACGTGACTCCGAATCCATTATCTACCGGAGATATTCAAAAAGTGTTAAGTCGCTTACTTAAAGAAAAGGTGTCCATTCGAAACTTACCAGTAATTTTTGAAACATTAGCAGATTATGGTCAAATGACGAAAGATACGGATTTATTAACGGAATATGTACGACAATCTTTATCTCGACAAATAACGAAGCAATATGCAACTGAGGGGGAAACAATGTACGTAGTTACTGTCAGTGGTGCAGTTGAAAAAATGGTAGCAGATGCTGTTCAACAAACAGAACACGGAAGCTTTTTAAACCTTGATCCAAATCAAATGCAATCTATTGTTGAATCAACAATGGTGGAGGTAGAACGTATGCAGGAAACGGGTCAAATGCCTATTATTCTTTGTTCTCCAGCAGTGAGAATGTATTATCGTCATATTATTGAACGTTATATACCACATATACCGGTACTATCATATAACGAATTAGAATCTACGATAGAGGTACAAAGTGTTGGGGTGGTGAATGGAACATGAAAGTAAAAAAATTTACTGCAAAAGATATGCCAGAGGCAATGGTAAAAATTCGTGAGGAATTAGGCAATGATGCAGTTATCCTAAATTCAAAACGTATTGAAACTGGTGGTTTTTTAGGTCTTTTTACGAAAAAAATGATTGAAGTGATTGCTGCAATAGATCCTGATATTCCACATAGACAGGGTACAAAACATTATAAAAAGGAAGTGAAAGCTTCCTCGACAGTTAGAAATGCAAATTCAAATAAAGATGGACTGGTAAAAGAAATTGCAGATTTAAAGTCAATGATTAAAAATATGAGTAATCAATCTGTAACTATTCAAGGTTCAGAAGAGTATCCGGGCTTTTTGAACACAATAAATCAACACCTTTTATTTCAAGAAGTATTAGAGGTGTATCGACTAAACATATTAAAAAAGCTTTTAAAACGGTGGTACTCAGAAAATGGCGATGAGCAATCAGAAAAGGTTTTATGGAAATGGACAGAAGAAATCATATTGGATGATCTAAGCGATATTGCATATGGACCTTTTAAGTATGATAAGCGTTATTTAAATGTTGTTGGTCCTACAGGAGTTGGAAAAACTACCACGTTAGCTAAAATAGCAGCAAAATCTACTCTCGTTCACGGTAAAAAAGTTGCTTTCATCACGACTGATACGTATCGAATAGCTGCAATTGATCAATTAAAAACATATGCCAAAATATTAAATGTCCCAGTTGAAGTTGCCTATTCTATTAATGATTTCAAAGAAGCAAAGGAACGTTTAAAGGAGTATGACTTTATTTTAGTAGATTCTGCAGGAAGAAACTTTAGAAATCCACTGTACGTAGAGCAATTACGTCAGGTTATTGATTTTGATGATGAAATGGAAACGCATCTAGTATTATCTTTAACATCAAAATATAAAGACATGAAGAAAATTATAAAACAATTTCAAGCCGTTACTTTGAATAAGGTCATATTTACGAAAGCTGATGAAACAGAGTCACATGGAGCAATGCTCAATGTCCATCATGAGTTTAATCTTGGTACATCTTATATTACAACTGGACAAAATGTACCTGATGATATTATTGAAGCTTCCCATTCCAAGCTGATTGAACATGTATTAAGGAGATGAACGATCAATGAAGGATCAAGCAGACGTTTTGCGTAATAAAATGATGCAATTTCAAGATCGTTCTAATGAGAATAATATTAAAAACACGAAGGTCATTGCTGTTGTAAGTGGAAAAGGTGGCGTAGGTAAGTCGAATATTTCAGTAAACTTTAGTTTAGCATTACAAAAACTGGGCAAAAATGTCATTATTTTTGACCTTGATATTGGAATGGCTAATATTGATATACTGCTTGGGAAAACAACGAACTTCTCTATTGTAGATATGCTAGAAAAGGGTTTTACAATATGGGATATTATTGAAACAGGACAAGAAGGCTTATCCTTTATTTCAGGGGGAACAGGTTTAACGGAACTGTTTCAAATGACGGAAGAGAAGATGAATTACTTTTTAGAACAGCTATCACAATTAGGGCAAAAATATGATTACATTTTATTTGATATGGGTGCAGGAATTTCTCAAAGCAGTATTCACTTTCTGTTATCTGTTAACGAATTATTTTTAGTAACCACACCAGAACCTACATCAATAACAGATGCTTACGCAATGATCAAACATATAAATAGTCAGAGTAATGCTATTCCGATCCATTTGATTGTTAATCGTGCAAAGCACAAAAATGATGGAGTAAACACAGCCAGAAATCTATCATCTGTTTGTCTGCAATTCTTAAATAAAGAAATTAGTCATATTGCAACATTACCGGATGATGAAATAGTTTGGAAGGGAGTTAGGTCACAAGTTCCTTTTATCTTAATGTCTCCTAAAAGCAAACCTTCTATAGCAATTCATCAAGCAGCATTACAGTTTATAAAGAATGATGGCACAAAAATAATGGATGAGAAAGTATCATTGAATACATTTGTGTCAAAGCTTAAATATTTGTTCCAACGATAGAATTGGAGGAATCAACGCATGATCAACGTCCTTGTTGTAGATGACTCTGCATTTATGCGAAAGGTGATCTCAGATTTATT
This sequence comes from Evansella sp. AB-P1, assembly GCF_029688925.1. Classification (GTDB taxonomy): domain Bacteria; phylum Bacillota; class Bacilli; order Bacillales; family Salisediminibacteriaceae; genus Evansella. The sequence continues at coordinate 24,725 of NZ_JARUKY010000010.1, read as the reverse complement.
AAAAAAGGATTCTAGAATAGAGGTAATAGCAACTGCTCGAAACGGTGAAGATGCTATTGAAAAAATAAAAAAATATAATCCAGATGTTGTCACATTAGATGTTGAGATGCCAATAATAGACGGTTTGGAAGCTTTAAAAATTATTATGAAGGAGTATCCGAAACCGGTTATTATGTTATCTAGCACAACAACGAAGGGAGCTGATAATACTATTCGAGCAATGGACTATGGGGCTTTCGATTTTATTTCTAAGCCTTCAGGTCCAATATCATTGGACATTCATAAAGTTCAAAACGATTTAATCGAGAAGGTTATACATGCCTCAACTACCTCTTTAACAAAGCTTCTTTCGACTAATGAAAAAGCACAACAGATAGATAGTTTAAAGGTAACGAAGGTAAAGGAAACACCTACTTTCCATTCAGCGGATAAAATATTTGATAAATTAGGAAGAAAAGGGATAGTTGCTATTGGAACGTCTACAGGCGGACCAAAAGCATTGCAGCAAGTATTAACGAAGCTCCCTGCAGATTTTCCTTATCCTATACTGATTGTACAACACATGCCGGCAGGTTTTACGAAATCATTAAGTAATCGGTTAAATGAACTGTCAAATATTGAAGTAAAAGAGGCGGAAGATGGAGAAATTATCAAAAAAGGTGTTGCCTATATTGCACCTGGAGGATACCATTTAAAAGTAAGAGGTATTGGGACTTCTGTAGCAGTTCAATTGGATCAGTCTCCTGCAGTTAACGGTCATCGTCCTTCTGTTGATGCATTATTTCATTCTTTAGCCCAATTATTAAATTATCATGTAATGGCTGTTGTTTTAACTGGGATGGGTTCTGATGGTACGAAAGGACTTATAGACTTATCGAATAATAAAAAGGTCATTGCCATTGCTGAATCTAGTAATTCAGCGGTTGTGTATGGAATGCCTCGTGCTGCTATTGAATCGAAACGAGTTAACGTAGTTGTTGATTTAGAACAAGTTGCTTCAACAATCATTCAACATTGTCACTAGGAGGGAATTAGATGGAAAAAAATCAGTACTTAGACATGTTTATTGAAGAAAGTAAAGAGCATTTACAGTCCATGAATGACCATCTTCTAAAGCTAGAAAATAACCCTAAGGACTCATTATTAATTAGTGAAATTTTCCGTTCTGCCCATACCCTAAAAGGGATGGCTGCAACGATGGGCTATGAAGACTTAGCAAGTCTAACTCATCAAATGGAAAATGTCCTAGATAGTATACGTAATGGGACCGTAACAGTAAGTTCACAAATGATGGATGTCGTCTTTGAATCAGTAGACCACCTTGAGGCAATGGTAACGGACATTGAGAATAGTGGGGACGGTAAACGAAATGTTATATCTACTGTTCAAAAATTAGAAAAAATAGAACAAGGTACATTTATTAATGAAGTAGCAGCAACAGTTGAAGTAATGAAGGAAGAAGAAAGTGATCATACATATAATAATCAACTTCCACCATTTGATGACTTTGAACTTACTGTATTATCTCAATCAAGGGAACAGGGATTTCAAGCTTATTATATTAACGTTTGTTTACGAGAAGATTGCATTTTAAAAGCTGCACGTGTGTATATGGTTTTTGAAGTAGTAGAGAAAATTGGTGAAGTCATTAAGTCCCAGCCTACTGTAGAACAATTAGAGGAAGAGAACTTTGAGTTAGAATTTTCAATCACTCTTTTAACGAAAGATTCTGCAAATGAGGTTGAAGCAAAAATATTAAAAGTTTCTGAGATTGATAGTGTAAATATCATAACGATTGATGTAGATCAACTTTCCAATCATGATAAAAATGAGACTGCAAAGGACAACATTAGTGAAGTGGATTCCCTAGAAAATAACATCACAAGTGATTTGAATCCAGTGGAACCTACTAGTGAAAAAAATAATAAGGTGCAACAAGGTGGCTCTTTAAATAAAACCATTCGTGTTAATATTGAACGGCTAGATAGCTTAATGAACCTATTTGAAGAGATAGTAATTGATCGTGGGCGTTTAGAGAAAATTTCTCAGGATTTAAAGAATAATGACTTAACGGAAACAGTGGAACATATGACTCGAATATCTGGAGACCTACAAAACATCATTTTAAATATGAGAATGGTTCCAGTAGAACAAGTTTTTAACCGCTTTCCAAGAATGGTAAGAGGTTTAGCAAAAGAATTAAATAAAAAAATCAACTTAGAAATTATTGGTGCAGATACAGAGTTAGATCGTACCGTTATTGATGAAATTGGGGACCCGCTTGTTCATTTATTACGAAATTCAATTGATCATGGGATTGAAAAACCAGACGTTCGTAAGAGAAATAATAAAAATGAAGAGGGAAAAGTAACCTTAAAGGCGTATCATAGTGGGAATCATGTTTTTATTGAAGTCTCTGATGATGGAGCAGGTATTTATCGTGAAAAGGTTTTACAAAAAGCTATAAAGAACGGTGTAATTAGTAAGGAACAAAGTGATTCGTTGACGGATAAACAAGTGTATGAATTACTTTTTTCAAGTGGACTAAGTACAGCGGATAAAATTTCTGATATCTCAGGTCGAGGGGTAGGACTAGACGTAGTAAAAAATAAGATTGAATCATTAGGTGGAAGTGTTACTGTGGACTCTGAAAGAAATAAAGGAACCATTTTTTCCATTCAGCTTCCACTAACCTTATCTATAATATCCGTCATGCTAGTAGAATTACAAGATGAGATATATGCTATACCACTATCATCTATCATCGAAACGGCTATTATTAAAGAAAGTGAAATTATGGCAGCTCACAATCAAAGAGTGATCGACTTCAGAGGTAGTGTCGTTCCAATAATAGATCTTTCTACACTTTTTAAAGTACCTAAAGTAAGAGAAGCGGATGAATATCATTCTATTGTTATTGTACGAAAGGGAGATCAAATAGCAGCCTTAGTTGTTGATTCCTTTATTGGTCAACAAGAAATAGTTTTAAAGGCTCTAGGAAACTACTTATCATCCGTCTTTGCTATTTCAGGTGCAACTATTTTAGGGAATGGACAAGTTGCACTAATCGTAGACTGCAATTCACTTTTTAAATAAAGAATGTGTTAAAGGATGATGGTTTATTTTCAGGGTAGACCTCACATGCAAGTAAACTTCCACCATGGGGGATGAAAATGTTCTAACTAAGAGGAGTTCATCCGTTGCAGGTGAACCAATTACACCTAAGATCAGCCCACGTCCTGTGGGCAACGGCGTAATCCTGCCGTCCTGGCTGCGTGGGGCACGGCCTCAACTTCCTACCACTTACTCGGTAAGTGGTAGGGGATTTTCGGTTCGTGCTGATCCCGCTGGAGTCGTCACCCTTCACTCCTGAACCGTTTCTATTTTCAGGGTAGTCCTCCTATGCAAGTGGAAATTGCACCATGGAGGATGAAAATAATTTTAATCTAATTGGAATGAGTGGAATCCCACGAGACTCCTCGAAAATGCTATCACAATTTCTTCGTGTGTGGGATTGCTCTTAGGTGTAATTTGAGTACCTAGCAGCAAAAATCAACCACAAAATTGAACACAAGCTAAATAATAGGCATGCTTCACTCTGTATTTGAATCACCGTGTCTTATTTGCAATGGATGATCTCTCCTGTGGAGACTAGCAATCAGTGTTAATCCGATTGTTAGTTACTATAAAATGTGCATGAAGGTACTATATACCTATTATTTGACTAATGAGATAATGAAGTTAAAAGAGCCAAAATATATGTTGAAAGAATAAATTATTCCACATAATAACGGAGGGATTGACATGAATATCGAAGCAAATGTAAAAGAATTGAAGGTAATAGTTTTTCAATTAAAAAATGAAGAGTATGGTGTATCTGTTGAGCAAGTTCGTTCTATTGAAAGAATTCAACATATTACTCGCGTTCCTGGTACGGCAGATTTTGTTAAAGGAGTAATTAACTTAAGAGGCGTTGTCACACCAATCATTGATTTACGTAGTCGATTTGGTATTGAAGAGATTCAATATTCCGATAGCTCTAGAGTGATTATTGTAGCTATCAATGAGGTTAATGTTGGTTTAATTGTAGATGCAGCAAATGATGTAATAGATATTCCTATCGATGAAATTGAACCTACACCAGAGGTAGTGGGAAGTGTGGAAACGAGTTATATCCATGGAGTGGCTAAAATCGATAAACGATTACTTATTATTTTAAACCTAGATAAAGTTTTAAATGCTGATGAATTAAATGAAGTGGAAAATATTGAGGCCAAAATGTAATGGATTTTGTAGAAAAAATTAAACCTGAGCATTTGGATATATTAAAGGAAGTAGGAAATATTGGGGCCGGTCACGCTGCTACAGCTTTATCAAGGTTATTAAATAAAACGATTGATATGAACGTTCCTGCAGTAAAAGTCGTGTCCTTTAGTGAAGTGCACGATTTATTAGGAGGAAACGATGCTGTTGTAGCTGCTATTTTTTTGAAGATTGAAGGGGATGTTCCTGGAAATATGTTTTTTATGCTACCTGTGAACGAAGCATCAAAGCTTATTCAACAATTAACAGGAGATACTTCTATCGATTTTATGGATTCCTCTACTAGTGAAATTGGTATTTCAGCATTGACTGAAACTGGAAATATTCTTGCAGGATCTTATTTATCTGCCTTGTCTGACTTCACATCGTTGCAGTTGCTTCCTACCCCTCCTGCTTTAGCGATCGATATGCCGATGGCAATTATAAGTTATGGCTTAATTGAAATATCTCAAGCTGGTGATTTTGCCATACTAATAGATACAGAAATAAATGAAATAGAAGTAAATGACTCAACACGAACAACAGGTCACTTCTTTTTACTTCCAGATCCAGACTCTTTTGAAAAATTATTTAAATCATTAGGGGTAAACGTTAATGACTAATGTAATTAAAGTAGGTATGGCTGATTTAAATTATGCTATACCACCAGATAAAATTCGAACATCTGGACTTGGTTCCTGTGTTGGTATCATCATTTACGATGATACGGTAAAGATTTGTGGATTAGCTCATATTATGTTACCGGATTCATCACAGTGTCGTTCTAAAGCTGTTCAACGTTCAAAATATGCAGATACTGCCATTGCTGACCTACTTTCCTATTTAATTAAGAATGGGGCCAAGCCATCTCGGCTTAAAGCAAAAATAGCTGGTGGTGCCCAAATGTTTAAATTTAGTTCAACGAACGAAATAATGCGAATTGGACCAAGGAACGTAGAAGCAGTTAAAAAGTTTTTAAAGGAAAATAATATTAAGATCTTAAGTGAAGACGTTGGAGGAAGTAGTGGAAGAACGATTGAATTCGATCCACTAACAACTATTTTGAATATACGAACGGTTAATAAAGGTGTTAAAGATATATAACCCGTTTTTTAACGACGGGGATAGATTACGTTTTTTAAAGATTTTAAGGAGGAATTCTCATGCCGCAAATTCATGTATCAACACAGCTAAAACAAGATTGGGAGCTTTGGACCGAATCAAGGGATTCCGCAAGCTGTGACAGACTTGTACAAGCTTATTTACCATTAGTTGAATATCATGTTCAGCGCGTCAGAGCTAATCTTCCTAAAAATATATACCTTGATGATCTCCGAAGTAATGGCATGCTAGGTCTTTATGATGCATTAGAGAAATTTGATGATACGAGAGATTTAAAGTTTGACACATATGCCTCTTTTCGTATACGCGGAGCAATTATAGACGGTTTACGACAAGAGGATTGGCTTCCTCGATCTGTTCGTGAAAAAACAAAGAAAATAGAAAAATCTATTGAAAAGCTGGAGCAGCATTTTGGAAGAACCGTGACTGCTGTAGAGGTTGCTAATGATATAGGGCTACATGAAGATGAAGTATTGCAAACGATGAATGAAAGCTTTCTGGCAAATCAACTTTCTATTGATGAAGCTTCCAAAGATAATGAAAAAGATGAGACCTATCGTTTGAATATTATTGATGACAAAACGCCAACACCAGAAAATTCCCTTGAAAAAAAAGTTCAGCTTGAAGAGATTGTGAAGGTAATTCATTCCCTAACGGAAAAAGAACAACTAATTATAAGTTTGTTTTACTTTGAAGAATTAACGTTGACGGAAATTGGTGAGATCTTGGATTTGTCTACGTCACGTATATCTCAGATTCATTCTAGAACTTTATTTAAGTTGCAGCAGCGCTTAACTAATTCCTTTATCAATGTATAAGAGGGGGTTTTATATTGAGTGAATTTATTAATCAATTAAACCAGTATTTGGAAATCGGGATATCTACTGATAAAATGATTGCAACGATAAAACAATTGGAAAGCTTTGATGAAGAAACAAAAATAACGATAGAAGACTTGAACGAATTGCTTATGGTGTATGGTATTCAGTTCGGCATTCATAATGATATATTACAACAAATAGTAGAGAAAAAAGTCTCCTTTCCAGTGGAAATTGCAAAAGGGAAGGCACCTATTCGTGGTATTGATGCGTACCTAAAACCACTATTACCAACTCAAGATAAAGAAGATATAACGGAAGAAAATACACAAACTGTAGACTTTAAAAAAGTCATAGAAATACCTGCAGTTACTCAAGGGACAGTAGTAGGTGTTAAAGTAGAAAAAGTAGAAAAAGTAAATGGCATGAATGTATTTGGTCACGAAGAAGTGGCAAAAGAAGGTAGAGATATAAAGCTACGACCAGGTAAAAACACGAGAGTTAGTGAGAATGGTTGTGAAATTATTTCTACTATTGATGGCCAAATGTCCATTGAACGCAAGGTTATTCATGTTTTTCCTATTTATGAAGTTCACGGAGACTTAGACATGAAGGTCGGTAATATTGATTTTATCGGTAATGTTGTCATTCGTGGGGGAGTACCATCTGGTTATAAAGTGGTGGCTCAGGGCGATATCAGGATTCTTGGTTCTGTTGAATCAGCTCAGATTGAATCTGGAGGATCTGTTTTTATCCAACAAGGGATTGTTGCACAAGGAAAAGGCTCCATTAGAGCAAATGGAGATTTACATACGTCTTTTATAAATCAAGGAAATGTAGATGTAAAAGGAAATATTCATGTAACTCAATCTATTCTTCATAGTCAAGTACAAGCGCAAGGATTTGTTTACTGTAAGAATGGGCGGGGAAATATAGTTGGAGGACATATTTCTGCTGGTACAGGAATGGAAGTCAATGACGTTGGTAATTCCATGAATACACCCACTGTCATTTTTCTGGGAATTAATCAACAAATTATCAATAGTCAACAACGTCTTGCAGGGGAATATGATCAAACTAAAGATGAATTAGCTAAGCTCGACCTCCTTATAACAAGACTTACTGAGATGGAAAAAACAAGTGGGTTAAGTACGAAAGAACGGCTTATGAAGCTTCGTATTCGTAACACGATACTAGAAACAAGTGGTAAATTGGAAGAAATAACGACCAAATTAGAAGACTTAAAAAGTCATTTTGAAGATGAACAAGATGTTCATATTAAAATATTCAAAAATGTCTTTCCCAATACAGATATTCATTTTGGTAAATATCAAAGAAAAATTAAAACAAAGCATCAACGTGTCCTGTTCAAACTAGATCGAAGCGAAATTACATTTGAATCTATCCATTAAATTTATACTGTTTCGGAAAAAGGGGTGTGATGGAAGGTGAGTGGTTTAAAATCCATTGAATTGCAAGTAGCTCTTCCTAGAACACAGACAGCAGGAAAGCTACAAGATCAACTGCAGCAAAGAAGTACTGTTATGCAGGAACATTTATCCCAACATCAACATGCTGAGAATATAAGAAAAAGAAGCCAAGTCTCTGAAACAGAAAAGACAGAAAAAAAACGTTTAAACAATGATGATGAACGAAATAAAGGAAATAAGAAACATCAAGAACAGAAAAATAGAAAGAAAAGAATAAATGGAGATTCATTTGAAAGGAATGAATCTCATCCTTACAAGGGTAACTCCATTGATGTAAAATGGTAAAGGAGTTTTTTTCATGGTTTATGTCCTAATCATAAGTTTTATCCTACACTTAATCAGCTTTCTTTTTATGATTATCTTGTTTCAAAGGCAAGAAAAACAACAGATAGTTGATCAAAAAAAGATTTTAAATGAAATGGAAGATATGCTTGTTGCATATACAGCAGAAATGAAAGAAAATAATGAACGAATTGCAAACATTGTATTAAAAAGATCGAAAGAATTTACGGTAAGTAGAGCAAAAAATCATGAAAATAAAGATAAAATTCAAGAAAAAGATTTTGCTGATGAGTCTATTATAATAGAAAAAGCTAGCATTCGTATGGAGGATGAAGATGATGAGTATGAAGCTTATTCTCCTCCAGTCCCTGAGGATGATTCGAAAGCAACCACATCAGCTAATGCAAAAATTTTATCATTACATCAAGAAGGTTATTCGGTACAGGAAATTGCTCAACAGTTAAATATGGGTGCTGGAGAGGTAGAATTATTTTTAAAGTTTTATAAATATACGTGATGAACACTTGTCATAGGTATGACAATATGGTATATTATTTCTCGGTGTTAATTACAAAATTACACACGTCTACTGATTTTAATAATGGTGCTATCAAAAATAGTCTTATTAAAAAAAGATGTAGACGGAGGAAAAAAACCAAGAGGAGGTGTGTGAAATGGCAGTGATTTCCATGAAACAATTATTAGAAGCGGGTGTACACTTCGGACATCAAACACGTCGTTGGAACCCTAAGATGGATCGCTACATCTTCACCGAAAGAAACGGAATTTACATTATCGACCTACAAAAGACGGTCAAAAAAGTTGAGGAAGCGTTTAACTACGTTCGTGACGTAGCTGGACAAGGCGGAACAGTCCTATTCGTTGGAACGAAAAAGCAAGCACAAGATGCTGTGAAAGAAGAAGCAGAACGTAGTGGACAGTACTTTATTAACCAACGTTGGTTAGGTGGTACGTTAACAAACTTCGATACTATTCGTAAGCGTATAGGTCGTTTAAAGGACCTTGAAAGAATGCAAGAAGATGGTACTTTTGAAGTTCTTCCTAAAAAAGAAGTTGTTCTTTTAAAGAAAGAAATGGATCGTTTAGAAAAATTCTTAGGTGGAATTAAAGATATGGAAAAGCTTCCTGATGCTTTATTCATTGTAGATCCACGTAAAGAACGTATTGCAGTTGCTGAAGCTCGCAAGTTAAATATTCCTATTGTTGGAATTGTAGATACAAACTGTGATCCAGATGAGATTGACTATGTCATTCCTGGAAACGATGACGCTATTCGTGCAGTACGTCTATTAACTGGAAAAATGGCAGACGCTATAATTGAAGCAAATCAAGGTGAAGAAATTACAACAGCTTAAAGAGTTTGTCGAAAAGGGTGATAGAGGGCTCGACCCTTTATCACTCTTTTTTTAAAACCGTTTCATGTATATAATTAAATGGAGAACTCCATTTCAAATAATAAACATGAGACAGATAAATCAACTATAGTTGTATATCCTATTGAAATAAAGTTACATACTAATTTAAGGAGGAATTTCCCCATGGCAATTACAGCAAGTATGGTAAAAGAACTGCGTGAAAAAACAGGTGCAGGTATGATGGATTGTAAAAAAGCATTAACGAAAACTGACGGTGATATGGAAAAAGCAATTGATTTCTTACGAGAAAAAGGAATCGCAAGTGCAGCAAAAAAAGCTGATCGTGTTGCTGCAGAAGGTTTAGCACATGTTAAAGTAGAAGGTAACAAAGCAATAGTTGTTGAAATTAATGCTGAAACTGATTTTGTTGCTAAAAATGAAAACTTCATTACTCTTGTAGATACTGTTGCAACTCAACTTCTTAATAATAATCCAAAAGATGTGGAAGAAGCATTAGTACAAAAATTTGACGGTGAAGAAGATACATTACAAAACTACATTAACAACCAAATTGCAAAGATTGGTGAAAAGATTTCTCTTCGTCGCTTTGCTATTGTTGAACGTGAAGAAAATGAAGCGTTTGGTGCTTACTTGCACATGGGTGGTCGTATCGGTGTACTAACAATACTAAATGGTACAACGGATGAAGGACTAGCAAAAGATGTTGCTATGCATGTGGCAGCATTAAATCCTAAATATGTAAGTCGTGACGAAGTATCACAAGAAGAGATCGAACGTGAAAGAGAAGTACTAAAGCAGCAAGCTTTGAATGAAGGCAAACCAGAAAAGATTGTTGAAAAAATGGTTGAAGGACGTCTAGGTAAATATTTTGAAGATATTTGCTTAAATGATCAATCTTATGTTAAAGATGGAGACCAAAAAGTTGGTAAGTTCGTTGCTTCTAAAGGTGCATCAGTGAAAGGCTTCTTTAGATACGAAGTTGGAGAAGGAATGGAAAAAAGAGAAGACAACTTTGCTGAAGAAGTTATGTCTCAAGTGAAAAAATAATCTTTCGAAGACTATGAAAGGGGCACATCGTGTCCCTTTTTCCTAAGATAGGTAAAAGTTTAAAGGAATTTGAAGATTTACTTTATACTTAACTTATTTAATGATTAATAGCTTGTTTTATTAAGCACACCTGTAGGAATATAATAAATGAAGGCTTTACCATAAAGTAATGGTCAGCCAAGATTTTCTACTAAGATGGACAGCATGGAAAACACCAAGAAGCTGAAATGGGAAAATTGGAGGGAATTATGGAAACAACAAAATACAAACGAATTGTATTAAAACTAAGTGGTGAAGCATTAGCAGGGGACCAAGGGTTTGGTATTGATCCATCAGTTATACAATCCATAGCAGAGCAAGTTCGTGACATTGTCAAACTTGACGTTGAAGTAGCTATTATTGTAGGCGGTGGAAACATTTGGAGAGGTATGGCTGGAAGTGCTAAGGGTATGGATAGAGCTACAGCTGACTATATGGGGATGCTTGCAACAGTCATGAATTCTTTAGCATTGCAGGATAGCTTAGAGACAAATGGTGTACAAACTAGAGTGCAAAGCTCCATCGAAATGAGGCAAGTAGCAGAGCCATACATAAGAAGAAGAGCTATTAGACATCTTGAAAAGAAGCGTGTTGTTATTTTTGCTGCCGGCACTGGTAATCCTTACTTTACAACAGATACAACTGCTGCATTACGGGCAGCAGAAATTGAAGCAGACGTTATCTTAATGGCTAAAAACAAAGTGGATGGTGTATATAGTGCAGATCCATCAACAGATGCAACAGCTGTAAAATATGATAAATTAACGTATCTTGATATTTTAAAAGACGGTTTAGCAGTTATGGATTCCACTGCATCATCACTATGTATGGACAATGACATTCCACTTTTAGTTTTTTCCATTATGGAAAAAGGGAATATTAAACGTGCCGTCCTTGGTGAGGAAATTGGAACACTTATAAAGGGGAGAGAATAATGGAAAAGGAAGTAATGAACCAAGCAGAAGAACGTATGAATAAATCAGTTGATGCGTTTCGGAAGGAACTAGCAACAATTCGTGCTGGAAGAGCAAATCCTTCGTTATTAGACAAGGTACAAGTTGAGTATTATGGTATGATGACCCCACTTAATCAATTAGCTACTATCTCAGTTCCAGAAGCAAGGCTTCTTACTATTCAACCGTTTGATAAATCCTCTTTATCGGATATTGAACGAGCAATTCAAAAAGCAGATCTTGGCTTATCACCATCCAATGACGGGAATATTATTCGCATTGCTATCCCAGCCTTAACAGAAGAACGTCGAAAAGAGTTAGTAAAGCTAGTTGGTAGATATTCTGAAGAAGCAAAGGTTGCAGTTAGAAATATTCGCCGTGATGCAAATGATGAATTGAAAAAGCTTGAGAAAGACGGAGAATTAACAGAAGATGATTTACGAAGAAGTCAAGATGATGTTCAAAAATTAACAGATGGTACTATTAAAAGTGTTGATGAAATTGCCAAGGTAAAAGAGCAAGAAATTATGGAAGTATAGAAAGAAAACATGTACAATTAACTATGTAAAAGACCCTCTCGTTTATAAGGGGGTTTTTTACACTTTTATATCTATGATATTAGATGGGGAAATAGACTGAAAATTAATTCATTCTAAATATTTGACTTAAGCACTGTTACATTATTAAATTTTTATGTTTATTTTTGCAAAAAATAAACGAAGCTGAATATAAATACATAGGATCGTTTCAAGGGTGTATAATTGTTGTAAATACTATAATTCGAAGACAGGTATGTAGCTGAAGTGATACTATAAGCATAAGACTTTCACTATCAATTAACGTACCTATGGAAAATAATATTTTTTAAAAGTGGAACAAACGGGATCTGGGGGATATAAGTAATGTTAAAAAAATTGACAGATCATAAAAAAAATAAAAAAAACATAAAAGACGAAATAATCAACATTGACGAAGATAATATCCCAAAACATGTAGCTATTATTATGGACGGGAATGGGAGATGGGCTAAGAAAAGAGGGTTACCTCGAATAGCTGGTCATCGTGAAGGAATGAATGTTATTAGGAAGGTTGTAAAAAGGGCAAACCACATTGGAGTTGAAGCTCTTACCTTGTATGCCTTTTCAACTGAAAACTGGAAACGCCCAAAAAATGAGGTTGACTTTTTAATGCGGTTACCAGAAATGTTTTTAAATAAAGAATTACCTAAATTAATTGATGAAAATGTAGTTGTCCGTCTTACAGGATCAAAAGAAAATTTACCCAAGCATACTATCAATGCAGTGGAGAAAGCGATTGAAGATACAAAGAATAATGATGGATTAATCTTAAATTTTGCTTTGAATTACGGAAGTCGTTCTGAAATATTACAAGCTGTAAAGCAATTATACCATTCCCTTGACGAAAATAAGGAAGTAATTGACCATATTACAGAAGATGATCTATCGAAATTTTTAATGACAGGCGACTTACAAGATCCTGATTTACTAATACGGACTAGCGGAGAAATTCGTCTTAGTAACTTTATGCTATGGCAGCTGGCTTATGCTGAATTTTGGTTTACTGATGTATTATGGCCAGATTTTACGGAAGATCATTTTAATGAAGCAATTCAGGTATATCAAAAAAGAGCTCGGCGATACGGTGGTGTATAGAGAGGAGGTAGTCCATTGAAGCAAAGAATTATAACAGCAGTAATAGCAGGAGCTGGATTTATTACCCTTATAGTCATTGGAGATTGGCCATTTACTCTTATGATGATCGTACTAGCTACCATTGGGATGAGTGAATTATTAAAGATGAAACAAATGAAACTTTTTTCACCTATAGGAGTATTAAGTTTTATTTTAATGTGGATTTTGCTATTACCTGAGACTATTCTTAAATCAGACTGGTTACATATAGATAAACTAGAGATGTTTTTGCTACTAATCATCGTTTTATTAGCATTAACAGTCATAACCAAAAACAAATTTACATTTGATGAAGCTGGATTTATCATTTTATCATCTGTATACATAGGCTTTGGTTTTCATTACTTTATTTATACAAGATTTCTTGAACAAGGGTTAGCAGTTTTGTTTTTTATTATAATTCTCGTATGGGCAACAGATTCAGGAGCATATTTTGCTGGGAGATTGTTTGGGAAAAACAAGCTCTGGCCTGAAATTAGTCCAAAGAAGACTATTGAAGGGGCATTTGGAGGAATCATATTAGCTTTTATCGTTGGAATTATTTACGTAAGCTTTGTGACCATTTTCAATTCATGGTTAATTACGATTTTCTTTATCTTTATTGTGTCCATTTCAGGACAATTAGGAGATTTAGTTGAATCAGCATTAAAGAGACATTATGCAGTGAAAGATTCAGGACAAGTATTACCAGGACATGGTGGGATTCTTGATCGTTTTGATAGTTTAATTTTTGTCATGCCAATATTATATTTAGTTAATTTAATATAACGGTGTGAAAAGGTATATGAAGGAGCTATTTAATGAAAAAGATTAGTTTGTTAGGTTCAACTGGGTCAATTGGAATTCAAACTCTAGATGTTATTCGTTCTAATCCAAATGATTTTAATCTTGTTTCTATGAGCTTTGGTCGTAATATAGATGTAGGATTAAATCAAATACAAGAATTTAAACCTAGACTTGTGAGTGTTCAGACAAAGGATGTTGCTGAAAAAATTGCAATTCATGTTCCGCAAGGTGTTAAAGTTTTGTATGGGGAAGAAGGCCTTCTTGAAGTAGCTACGGACGACCTTTCAGATGTCCTCGTTAATGCTGTTATGGGTAGTATTGGTCTAAAGCCTACTCTTGCAGCTATTGAAAGTGGTAAAAATATAGCTATTGCAAATAAAGAGACGCTTGTAACGGCGGGTCATATCGTTACGAAGATGGCAGAATTACACAATGTTGAATTAATTCCTATAGATAGTGAACATTCAGCCATTTATCAATGTTTAGAGGATGAATCCCATAAAGAAGTGAACCGCCTCATTCTAACTGCATCTGGTGGTAGTTTTCGGGATTTATCTAGAAGTGATTTAGAAAAAGTAACAGTTGATGACGCATTGAAGCACCCTAATTGGCAAATGGGTGCTAAAATAACGATTGACTCTGCAACAATGATGAATAAAGGATTAGAAGTAATTGAAGCAAAATGGTTGTTTAATATGCCGTATAATAAAATTGATGTGATATTACATAAAGAAAGTATTATTCATTCTATGGTTGAATATATTGATGGTAGCGTCCTAGCCCACCTTGGTACTCCTGATATGCGAGTACCAATTCAATATGCCTTATCTAAACCAAAAAGACTTGCTTTAAAAGGAGGCAAAGGGTTAAACTTATGGGAAATTGGATCGCTTCATTTTCAAAAATTAGATTTTGAGAGGTTTCATTGCCTCCACTTAGCTTATGAAGCAGGTAAAATAGGAGGAACAGCACCGACGGTATTAAATGCGGCAAACGAAGTAGCCGTATCAGCTTTTTTAACAGGGAAATTATCTTTTTTAGGAATTGAAGAGATAGTTGAAAAAGCATTAATGGATCACCAATCAATTCTTTCACCCAACCTTGATGACATAATTGGTGTAGATTACGAAACAAGACAAACTGTACTATCTTATATGAATTAAAGGATGTGTAACAATGAATACATTTATTTCGATCATCATCATATTTGGATTACTCGTCTTTATTCACGAGTTAGGCCATCTTGTATTCGCAAAAAGAGCAGGAATTCTGTGTCGTGAATTTGCAATTGGTTTTGGTCCAAAAATTTTTTCATTTAAAAAAGCTGAAACAGTATATACTATTCGCCTTTTACCTTTAGGTGGCTTTGTTCGGATGGCAGGGGAAGACCCGGAAATGATTCAAATAAAGCCCGGCTATGAGGTTGGACTTCTATTTAATGAAAAAGGTGCAGTAAATAAAATAATTATTAATAATAAGTCGAAGCACCCTGAATGTAAGATAATTCAAGTTGAAAAAATAGATTTAGAAAAGGAACTGTTCGTTACAGGATATATTTCAGATGAAGAAGGATTAGTCACATACGCCATTGATGAAAAAGCTGAATATGTTCATGATGAACTGGCTACACAAATAGCTCCTTACGATCGCCAATTTGGATCGAAAACTATCCCTCAAAGGGCAATGGCATTATTTGCAGGACCAATGATGAATTTTATATTAGCTATTGTTATTTTAACTTTTTATGCGTGGATTGCTGGGACTCCAGTAAACGAAGCTTTAGTTGGAGATGTAACGGATGATGGAGTTGCAATAGAAGCAGGTCTTGAAGGTGGAGACCGTATTATATCTATTGATGGACAAAATGTTAGTACTTGGGATGAGATGACTGCAATTATTCAATCTAATCCAAATGAACCATTAGTGTTTGAAATAGAACGAGGTTCAACTCACTTTGATGTGACGTTAACACCACAAGAGAGAGTAAGTCCAGATGAACAGGTAGAAGGTGTTGTAGGTATCTTTCCTGAAACGGAGAAATCTGTAGTTGGAGCTGTTCTCTTTGGGTTTACACAGACGTACGAATTTACAGTACTTATTTTTGAAGCACTAGGAATGCTTGTGACAGGGCAATTTACACTGGATCACTTAGCAGGACCAGTAGGTATTTATAGTTATACAGACGAAGTTGCAGCTATGGGATTTTTAGTATTAATGCAATGGACAGCAATCTTAAGTGTGAATTTAGGTATTATTAATCTTTTACCACTACCAGCTCTAGATGGTGGTCGCCTTATGTTTATTGGATTGGAAGCATTAAGAGGAAAACCGATAGACCCTCAAAAAGAAGGATTGGTTCATTTTATTGGTTTTGCCCTACTTATGTTACTAATGTTAGTTGTAACTTGGAATGACATAAATAAATTCTTCCTATAAATATTTCGTTAATGGTCGGTTAATTTTATTTTTATAAAGGACGAGGTGTCATAAATGAAACAAAGTACGTATTTAGCTCCAACTCTAAGAGATGTACCAAGTGATGCAGATGTAAAAAGTCATCAACTCATGCTGAGGGCAGGTTTAATTCGCCAAAGTACCTCAGGTGTTTATTCCTTTTTACCATTAGGATTAAAAGTACTTCAAAAGGTTGAAAATATTATTCGTGAAGAAATGAATCGTGCCGGAGCTCAACAATTATTAATGCCTGCCATTCAGCCTGCTGAATTATGGAAGGAATCTGGACGTTGGGAAGCATATGGACCAGAGTTAATGAGATTACATGATCGACATAATCGTGAGTTTGCTTTAGGGCCAACTCATGAAGAGGTAATAACTACTCTCGTTCGGGATGATGTTCATTCCTACAAAAAGCTTCCTATGACCCTTTATCAGATCCAAAATAAATTCCGAGACGAAAGACGTCCTCGCTTTGGAGTACTGCGTTCCCGTGAATTTTTAATGAAGGATGCTTATTCTTTTGATACAAGCTTTGAAGGGCTAGATATAAGCTATGACAAAATGTATGATGCTTATAGTCGTATTTTTAATAGATGTGAATTGGATTTTAGAGCAGTTGTTGCCGATTCTGGGGCAATGGGTGGAAAAGACACTCATGAGTTCATGGTGTTATCTGACATAGGAGAAGATACAATCGCTTACTCTGACGAATCTGATTATGCTGCTAATATTGAGATTGCTGAAGTAAACGTAATATATAAGAAAGCAGATGAAGCAATAAAGGAAATAGAAGTTGTAGATACACCAGGGAAGAAAACGATTGAAGAAGTATCAGCATTTTTAAATTTACCAGTGGAAAAACTAATTAAATCCGTATTATTTATTGTAGATGATAAGCCCTGTCTTGTTCTTGTTCGTGGAGATCATGAAGTGAATGATGTGAAAATCAAGCATTTATTAGATGCTCAAATAGTGGAAATGGCTACGGAAGAAGAAACAAAAAAGTGGATGAATACAGTCCCAGGATACATTGGACCTAAAGATGTAAACAAGGACATTACCATAATAGCAGATCATGCAGTAGAAGCAGTTGTAAATGGTGCATGTGGTGCGAATGAAGAAGGAAAGCACTTTATTAATGTTAATCTTGGACAAGACTTCACAGTAGAAACTTTTGCTGACTTAAGAAATATTCAAGAAGGTGATCCGTCACCAGATGGAAAAGGTACTATTCGCTTTAAAGAAGGAATTGAAGTAGGTCATGTCTTTAAACTTGGTACACGTTATAGTGAAGCAATGGGAGCCATGTTTTTAGATGAGAATGGGAAAAATCAGCCGATGATTATGGGTTGTTATGGTATAGGAGTCTCAAGAACATTGGCAGCAGTTGTGGAGCAGCACCATGATGAAAACGGTATTATATGGCCTAGCGCTGTATCACCATTTGATATACATCTTATACCAGTAAATATGAAGCAGGATGATCAAAGAGAGTTAGCTCAGGAGTTATATGAGGATTTAACCTCTTCTCGCTTTGAAGTGTTGATGGACGATCGTGCTGAACGACCAGGTGTTAAGTTTAAAGATGCAGATTTGTTTGGCTTCCCAATCAGAATTACTGTAGGCAAGAAAGCAAATGAAGGCGTCGTTGAATTAAAGGTTAGAAAAACTGGGGAAACATTAGAAGTGAAAAAAGACGAATTAGTAACCACAATTGAGTCACTTTTATATAAGTAGGCATGTTAAAGAATAATATTAATTTTATATGGTGATAGGCGTAAATAGGATGTACCATCAATTTAATTATCAGAGACCTCCGTGCAAGTATAAATTTTTACGATGGGCTATGAAAAGAAGCATTCTGTATATACTTAGTTCAACATTTATAGCTAATTTTCAGGTTAGCTTTGTGAGACTCCAGAAAGCTTTATTTTCTACCTATGCATATGTTTCTCTGAAGCTTCATCAGTCGAGACAACTAGTAGTGGATTCGTGAAGTGAATGCCCATCGCAGAAGTCGCCGCCTTCACACCTGAACCAATACTTATTTTCAGGGTAGCAGATAAAGTAAATTTTGGAATCCCATCATTTACATCAATGAAGCAATGAGTCTAGACGCTGTAACTTATTTCCCGTATGATAAAAGAGCATGGGGATAAAGCAGCTAAAGACCATTGCTTTCTTTATGTTATTTATTAAGAATTTAACTAAAAGTTAAAGAAATAAACTCATTGATATAGAAATTGTAAGATTAGAGGAGGAACCGTCATGAACGAGGATCAGCATATACGTCAAGAACGGTTTAAGCTCTTACTTGAGCAAGTTATGATGCCTGATGAGTTGATTGAAAAGTTTTTAAATGGTGGAAAAGTAGAAAGATTAGAAGTTTACCAGACTCAGAAGAAATGGGTATTTCATATATCCCTACCTACTGTTCTACCTTTTTCAGCTTTTGAATTATTTCAAAGTAGAATAAAAAATGGACTTGAACACATCGCTGATGTGCACATTAATATTTCCTATCAGATTGAAGTCGATGCCAGTAAATACCTTTCTTCCTATTGGCCTTTTTTTGTTGAAAAGCTTCGAGCATCCACTAATGGCTTAATAAAACGTTTACAGGAGCAAATCCCATACATGAATGGGAATAAATTAAATATTGCAGTGATGAATGAAACAGAGGGTGAAATGATTCTTCGCCGTGTTCAAGAACCATTGCAAAATGCCTTTGAAGAAGTTGGATTCAATAAACCGATTATTGAAACAACAATTAAAGAGTCAAAGGAAGCAATTGAAAAGTTTGTGGAGCAGAAAAATGAGGAAGATCATTCAAAAATGCTAGAAGCAATGATGGAGAAGAAAAAAGAAGCTGACAAAGCAAGAGAACACGGGGCTACATCACCTCACATTGGACAAGTAATTAAAGACGGGGATATCGTACCAATAAATAGTATTGTTGAAGAAGAACGAAGAGTAGCATTACAAGGATACATTTTTTTCTCAGAAATGAGAGAATTAAAAAGTGGTCGTACATTGTTAACCTTTAAAATTACTGATTATACGGATTCCATTCTTGTAAAGTTCTTTTCTAACGGGAAAGAGGATCTCCCCATTCTTCAATCAGTAAAAAAAGGCATGTGGGTGAAGGTTCGTGGGGGAATTCAATTTGACACGTTTGTTAGAGATTTAGCGATGATTGGACGTGATTTACAGGAAATCTTTCCAGTAGAGAGAAAAGATTTAGCACCAGAAGGAGAAAAACGTGTAGAGTTACATCTTCATTCTCCAATGAGCCAAATGGATGCTGTTACTCCTGTTTCAAAGCACATTAAACAAGCAAAAAAATGGGGGCATGAAGCAATAGCTATAACAGATCATGGCGTTTTACAGTCCTTTCCAGAGGCCTTTTCTGCTGCGAAGAATGAAGGAATTAAAGTGCTATATGGAATGGAAGCTAATCTTGTAAATGATGGTGTTCCTATTGCCTACAATGCATCAGATCGGATGTTATCAGATGAAACATACGTAGTGTTTGACGTTGAGACAACAGGATTGTCTGCAGTGTACAATACAATAATCGAATTAGCTGCAGTAAAAGTAAAAGACGGGGAGATCATTGATCGTTTTGAACGATTTGCAAATCCCCACGAAAAGCTGTCTCCGCTTATCATTGATCTCACCGGTATTACGGATGATATGCTTGTGAATGCCCCGGAAGTTGAAGATGTATTAAAGGATTTTCATGAGTGGACAGGTGATGCTGTCTTAGTAGCTCATAATGCAAGCTTTGATATGGGATTTATAAATGCTGGGTACAAAAAAATTGGTTACGAGCATGCTCCAAATCCAGTTATCGATACCCTTGAGTTAGGAAGATTGTTATATCCAGAATTTAGAAACTATCGTTTGAATACACTTTGTAAAAAGTTTAACATTGAGCTTGTTTCCCATCACCGTGCTATATATGATGCTGAAGCAACTGGTCATTTATTATGGAAAATGGTTAAGGACGCTATTGATAAAGGAATAGAGAAGCATTTTCAACTAAATGAACAAACGTCAAAAGACGATTATAAAAAACAACGACCAAATCATTGCATTATTATTGCAAAAAATAAAACAGGTTTACGTAACTTATATAAACTCGTATCCTTTTCTCATATTGATTATTTTTACCGTGTACCTAGGATTCCGAAATCAGTATTAATTGAACATCGTGAAGGATTAATCATTGGCTCAGGCTGTGATAATGGTGAAGTATTTGACGCAATGATGCAGAAAGAACCTGAGGAAGTGGAAGAAATAGCCTCTTTCTATGATTATCTTGAAATTCAACCTCCGTCTAATTATAATCACTTAATTGAAAAAGAAATCATTCGAGATGAATTAGCATTAAAAGATATTTTGAAAAAAATAGTTGATATAGGAGATAAATTAGAAAAGAAAGTCGTAGCTACTGGAAATGTTCATTATTTAAATAAAGAAGATTATATATATCGTAAAATTTTGATTGCTTCTCAAGGTGGAGCAAATCCATTAAATAAAGCAACATTACCAGAGGTTCACTTTCGTACCACAGATGAAATGTTAAAGTGTTTTTCCTTTTTACCAGAGGAAAAAGCAAAAGAAATCGTCATTACAAATACGAAAGCGATTGCTGAAGAAGTGGATGAAATTAAACCAATACCAGATGATTTATATACCCCTAATATTGAGGGGGCTGATGATGAAATGCGTGAATTAAGCTATGGAAGAGCACGGAGCATTTACGGTGACCCGTTACCTGAGATTGTAGAAGCACGACTAGAAAAAGAATTAAAAAGTATCATTAGTAATGGATTTTCTGTTATCTATCTTATTTCACAAAAGCTTGTTAAAAAATCATTAGATGATGGGTACTTAGTCGGGTCTCGAGGTTCTGTCGGGTCAAGTTTTGTTGCAACAATGACAGAAATTACGGAAGTAAACCCCCTTCCGCCTCATTATGTTTGCCCTAATTGCCATCATTCTGTTTTCTTTGATGATGGTTCAGTTGGATCAGGTTTTGATTTACCTGATAAACAATGTGAAAAATGTGGTACAAGCTATATGAAAGATGGTCAAGATATCCCATTTGAAACTTTTTTAGGGTTTAAAGGAGATAAAGTTCCTGATATTGACTTAAATTTTTCAGGGGAGTATCAATCAACCGCACATAATTATACGAAAGATCTTTTTGGTAAAGATTACGTATATAAAGCAGGAACCATTGGTACTGTAGCAGAAAAAACAGCTTATGGTTTCGTGAAAGGCTACGAAGATGATCATCAACTACAATTACGAGGTGCAGAAATTGATCGCCTTGTTACAGGATGTACAGGTGTAAAAAGGACGACTGGTCAACATCCAGGTGGAATTATTGTTGTTCCAGACCATCTAGATATATATGATTTCACACCAATCCAGTATCCTGCTGATGATAAAGAGGCTGAATGGCGAACAACTCATTATGACTTCCATTCTATTCATGATAATTTATTAAAATTAGATATATTAGGTCACGATGATCCGACTGTCATTCGAATGTTACAAGATTTAAGTGGAATCGACCCGAAAACAATCCCTGTGGATGATTCTGAAGTATACAAGCTTTTCAGTGGGACTGAATCACTAGGGGTTACACAAGAACAAATAATGTGTAAAACAGGTACGTATGGTATCCCTGAATTTGGAACCCGATTTGTTCGACAAATGTTAGAAGAAACGAAGCCAAATTCATTCAGTGAATTAGTCCAAATTTCTGGTTTGTCACATGGAACCGATGTTTGGTTAAATAATGCAGCCGATCTTATTGCAAATGGTACATGTGTATTGAAAGACGTAATTGGTTGTCGTGACGACATCATGGTCTATTTAATTTATAAAGGATTAGAGCATTCCCTTGCATTTAAAATTATGGAGTTTGTTAGAAAAGGCAAAGGACTCCAGGATGACTGGATTGAAGAAATGAAGAAGCATGGTGTACCAGATTGGTACATTGGATCCTGTTTAAAAATTAAATACATGTTCCCGAAAGCACATGCTGCAGCATATGTTTTAATGGCTGTTCGAATTGCATATTTTAAAGTTCATCATCCGATCCTTTTTTATGCTGCTTATTTTACTGTTCGAGCAGATGATTTTGAATTGGATACGATGATAAGAGGATCTGCAAGTATTCGAAAACGTATCGAAGAAATTTATGCTAAAGGTTTAGACGCTTCTCCAAAAGAAAAAAGTGTTGTGCTAGTTCTTGAGCTTGCTTTGGAAATGTGTGAACGAGGCTTCTCTTTTCAAAAAGTAGATTTATATCGATCTTCTGCAAAGGATTTTATCGTGGAAGGAGAAACCCTAATTCCACCATTTAACGCACTAAATGGAGTTGGAACGAATGCGGCTTTAAATATTGTAAGGGGAAGAGAGAATGGTGAATTTTTATCCAAGGAAGATTTACAGCAGAGATGTAAAATAACGAAGACTGTACTTGAAAACCTTGATGACCATGGTTGTTTAGATGGGTTACCAGACTCGAATCAACTATCCTTATTTTAAATAATTATTTTTCGAACAATATTTTAGTATGTAGAAGAGGTTAAAAAGTTAGAGTAAAATGTTTGTGGGTGGAAAAAAAGTAATATAAGGAAGAATATGTAACCTTGGTGGTGGGTGTGGAAGTGGTTTTCTTCCACACCCACCACCAAGGAAACCAAGCGGAAGCGCGGTAGGTGTGAGCAAATTACATGAAAAAAGGATCCTCTTTTTGTATAGTTGATATCGTCCAAAACAGCAACATACAGAAAGAAAGGATCCTTACTATGAAAGATACCATACCTGACATCACAATGAAAGAGTTAGAAAGAATTACCTTCCGTGCTTTACAAGAAAGCTTTACACAAGTAATGGCTGAAATGTTAACTAAGATAGATGATGAGATTTGTGAAAATAGAGATAAGAAACGCTTCCGCTGTGTTGATAAACGTGAACTAAAGTTTGAGTCTCTTTTTGGTCGAATTGAACTTAAACGAAGATATTATAAAGATCGAATAAAAGGAGGATATGTTTCACTCCTAGAACATTATTTGGACTTTGATGCTTCCAAAGGGATGAGCCCTGTCGTTCAAGATATGGCTATGGAATTAGCGGTTACCGGTGTATCTTATCGACAAGCAGCTAAGGCGTTAGAAAAGCTTTTAGGTTACCAAGTAATTAGTCACGAAGCCATTCGACAACAAGTTTTGAATACAGAAGTAATGCGAAAAGAGCCTGAAACAATAGACCAGGAAGTCTTATTTGTGGAAGTAGATGGCCTATATACGAAGAGTCAGGAAAAAAATAAAAAGGGTAGAGAAGTGAAGATAGCTAGTGTTCATCAAGGGTGGGAGGTCAATGGAAAACGAACAAGCTTAATAAAAAAACGGCACTTTGTTCATGGGGGAAAACTCCCCTTCTGGGAAGAGTTTGAGGATTTCCTAATCAATAATTATGAGTATGACCCTGTGAAGCACCACTTGGTGATTAACGGTGATGGCGCTCCATGGATAACCTCATGTCGAGACTATTTTCAGCAAAATGCGACCTTTGTCATAGACCGTTTTCACATCGCCCGTGAAGTTCAACGAATCTTCCGTGACCATCCACGCTACCGTGCCATTCGTAAGAGATTGGCAACCTATGACGTAGATGGATTTATGGTGGAACTCAATAGTGCTGTAGGTACGATTGAACATGAAAAGAAAGAACAACGCTTAGAAGGATTAATAGCACAACTTTCTCAGTATCCAGAGGCTCTTGGAGACTACCGTGAGAAACTGAAACAGAAAGGCATTAACACAGATAATTTCCGTCCTATGGGAAGTGCTGAGGGCACCATGAGTGTCTTTGCCAGAAGGTTAAAGAATGGACGAAGTTGGAGTACAAAAGGACTTGATAAGTTTATTCATTTGATGGTTGCCTTGAAGGATCGTCTCGAAGTAAAGACCTTACAAGGACGTCTAAAGCAAGAATTACAACGGAAAGAAGACTCAAGTAGACAAGAAAGCAAGCCACCGAAGCATTTTGTGGAAAAGCTTAAAGATAGTGCAGCAGAAGCTACACGCAATAACTTGGCCTATCTACAAAATGCCATTGGAAAACCTATTGTACATGCATTAAAAGGCTTGAGAGGAATTTAAAAAATAACAAAAATAGAATAGATATAAACTATAAAAACAAGAAAGCGCTACCAAAAGTATCTCTTGAAAAGTACACAAAAAGAGGCATTCTAATCTTCCTAAAAAAATGCCCACTAATGGTTGACACAAAC
>NZ_JARUKY010000001.1 GCF_029688925.1 Evansella sp. AB-P1 | reverse complement strand
TCATACTGTTGCGCTGTTTTACGACAGCTAATTAATCATACCAGATTAACAACTCGTCGTCAACAACTTTTTTAAATTAAATCACTTTGTTTTTTCAGCGACTTTATCAATATAACATCTTTCCAAATACTATGTCAACATCTAAAATAAATTTTTCATTTAAGAAGCATTTATTTTTTTAGCGACGTTTAATAATTTAACATCTTTATTTTAAAAAATCAATACCTAATTTATACTCAGAAATAAAAACATTTAAAAATTATTCTTCGATCTGTTCATTAGCATACTATTGCACAACTACAAAATACTTAAACGTGAAGAAACTTATTAATGTAAAGGAATGTCCAATACCTCATCGAAGCTTTCTACTATAAGATACAACATCACACTACACATGAACTAACTTATTATACATTTTATATAAATCCTTTTTTCTACCCTCAAAATAAGAACCTTTCAGGAATGGAAGGGAGACGACTCCAACGGGAAAAGCAATAGCAGAAGACCCGACAATTCGGCACGTTAGTGCGAAGTGTGGAGACTGAGGCATTGCCTGTGCAGCCAGGATTGCAGGATTACGCCATTGCCCACTGGACGTGGGCAATGGCGTAATCGATTCGCAGAAGCGGATGAACTCCTCTTAGTAAGAATAATTTCACCCTCCATGGTGCAAGTGTTTTTTCCATGGGCAGTCTACCTGATAATAAAACCATTCAATAGTGAAATGTGATGACCCCAGCAACAAGATTATGCTTCACGAATCCACTACGAGTTGTCACTACTGATGAAGCTTTAGAGAACCACTTGCACAGGTAGAGAAAGAAGCTATCTAGACGACTGGAAAGCATGTAATAAAAAAAATGCGGTAGAATAGGGAGCTTCTATCTTCCCGGAAAATATTGTTTATGTCATTTTCGGAAAATATAGAGAGCTTCTAAATGACTCCAAAGCTACCCTGAAAATACGCAGTATAAAAGTTCAACGAAGTATGTACAAAATGCTTATTTCCATCCCCCATGGTGCAAATATCAACTTGCATCGGCGGTCTACCCTGAAAATAGCTGTTATCGAACTTATCAGGATTAACAAATAAAGGGCAAGTTAATCATTCGTTGCATCCCACTTCGCTTTCCGCGGACGACCTGCCAAGCCTCCTCGGCCGTTCCACTCCCTGCGCTGTCTCGTCTAGCTCGTTCTTCCACTGGAGTCTCACGGGATTCCACTCATTCCAATTGGATTAAAATTAATTTTCATTCTCCATGGTGTAATATCCACTTGCATCAGTGGTCTACCCTGAAAATAGAAAAGGTTCAGGAGTGGAAGGCAGCGACTCCAGTGAGATCAGCACGAGTCTGAAAATCCCCTAACACTTACCGAGTAAGTGTTAGGAAGTTGAGGCCTCACCCGCGGTAAAGAAGACACTGTGAAGCATGAACAGATGTCGCACTTATGCCTGTGGTGAAAGCTGTCACCAGTAACGTATGAACCTCCTTGATGAGTATTTTTATCCCTGCATGGTGTAAATATTTTCTTGCATGAAAATTCTATCCAAAAAAATTAAAAAACCTTTCTTTATGTCTAATATAAAGAAAGGGATTGAAAATACTATTTTTATAAACAAAGAAAACAAACGAATTTCTTGCGCGAACACTATGATTCTTTCTATCACACCCATATAGTGTACATCTTCATTTGTAATGTCGAGTCTAACTGATAAAATTTAAAAATGATAAAAATTAATTACCACTACTTCTCATTCACTTGATAGTATCGATGAAATATTATCTTTCCTTTTGTTTCTTCTTTCACTACATTTATGTAACCTTTTTGAACTAGATACTCTATAAGAATCGTTAAATCTAATGAATAATCGTGCATTCCTAGTTCTTGTTTAATTTCTTCTATTGTCCAAGGGGATTCCTTTCTCTTCATTAATTCAATAATATGCGTACTACCTAGCTTTGTCTTTGTTATTAATTCAAATTCATTTGCAAGTAGCAATAGTTCTAACTTTTTTTCAATAGACTCATTCCCTGTAACTAATTCTGAATATAGCTTATAAATTTCAGGCTCTATTTGCTTTACTTGCTGCCAAACAGTTACCTCAGGATAAAAACCATGGTCTATGATAGATACTCTAGCTAAATGATGAAGCGCATGAACAATCTGATTGTATGCATCTAAATAATGTTTTTCATAAAATAATGCTTTTCCGTCTTTAAAACGTCTTATAAGTTTAGAAAACTCTACACCAATCTTTATTTTCCTTTCTTCAATTGGGAAATCTAACATCTGGTGCCTAAAGTTTGTAATGTATTCATTACGATCATATACTACCTTCCCATTCATTAACCAATCCACAATTCTTCTATTTGAGCTATTTAAAAGCCAATCTTTAATTTGTGCTGTACTTACAAGATGCATAGCAGCTTTATAGCCATTATATGTGTAGTGTTTAATTTCCCACGTAGCTTCATTTTTAGAATTTACAACTAATAGAACAACATCAAAAAAATCTGTGTTAGAGTCTACCTTTGATCGCCGATCTATTTGAATAATACTTAAAGTTTCGTCATTGTTAGATCGATCTTGATAGAGCTGTCTTAAAAAGTTATCCATGAGGAAATGCCTCCTAAAGCGTTTTTGAACATTCTTAATACCATAAGTTCGACACCTTTCATTAAAAACCTTCTTCCAATATTCTTTGTTCGATTTTCTCCATGGTTTCGTTTCATTAAA
Source organism: Evansella sp. AB-P1 (assembly GCF_029688925.1). Taxonomy (GTDB): domain Bacteria; phylum Bacillota; class Bacilli; order Bacillales; family Salisediminibacteriaceae; genus Evansella. The sequence goes on along the minus strand of NZ_JARUKY010000001.1, from coordinate 465,552 downwards.
ATGTGCTATACTTTCATTTTAGGAGGGTTAAATATGGGAATAAAATATTCAAATAAAATTAATAAAATTAGGACTTTTGCTCTCGTTCTTATTTTTGGCGGTATCATTATTATGTATCTTGGATTATTTTTTCAAAGAAGTGCTCTCGTAATGACACTGTTTATGCTTCTTGGTTTTCTTTGTATTATCGCCAGTACGGTAATTTACTTTTGGATAGGTATGTTATCGTCCAAAGCTGTACACGTCGTTTGTCCAAGCTGTGAAAAACAAACGAAAATGCTTGGTCGCGTTGATGCTTGTATGTATTGTAGCGAACCATTAACCTTAGATAAATCACTAGACGGTAAAGAATTTGACGAAAGCTACAATCAAAAAAAGAAGTTTTAAGAAGGAAACCCCTTTTCGTATTTTATTTAAGCGGATTGGGGTTTTTTATTTTCCGATCGGCTAGAACACTCATTGACTACCGTGTTTACCATTTGTTCTCCTTTCCGACAGACAAGAACGATTCTTGGCTACCGCATTCCCTTTGAAATTTACCTTCAATATATCAAGTCTCTCCCACACCATTCATAACAACAATCAAAATCGAATTAACCGAAAATGTGATTTTTCAATCCAAAAAAGCACAAAAAAATAAAGCTGGATAGCTCATCCAGCTTCTTAATGTTGTTGGTGTTTATTACAATCTGGGCATAATCCATAAATCTCCATGCGGTGGTCCTTTACCTTAAAGCTTGTTACATGCTCAGCTAATGTTTCCACTTCATCTAATCCAGGATAATGAAAATCTACAATTTTACCACAATCATCGCAAATGACATGATAATGATCAGAAGTATTACTGTCGAATCTGCTGGAAGAGTCACCGTACGTTAATTCTCTAACCAGACCGACATCTTTAAACACACGTAAGTTATTGTAGACAGTCGCAACACTCATGTTTGGAAATTTCCCTTCCAACGCTTTATATATCTCATCTGCCGTTGGATGACTTTTCGCATTAAATAGAAATTCTAAGATTGCATGGCGTTGAGGAGTCATGCGAACTTTAGTGCTCTTTAAAGAATGTAACGCTTCTTGAAGTCGATGGTTTTCCATTTTCTTCACCTCTTCCAAAAAACATTCTTAAATTATAATATTTATAAATAGTATACATAATGATTATAATTTTTGTCAATGTTAACACCATTTATAAATAAGTATATATCGTAAAGCGAAATTGATTCAAAAAATATAACAATTCATTTTTATTGAATGAGTTTATGATTTAGAATCCTTTTGGATCGCGGAATAAGAAAAAAGAATACTTCCATAAATAAATTAAATCTTCAATAACGATTTATTTATTAGTGTGGTTAAACAATTAACGATTTTCACCAAGACATCAATAACATCATGTGGAAACCATCCGGCTTATTTAGGTCCCAAAGGTAAGGTTATTTCAAGTGACTCAATAAAGGAACAACATCTTTCACACAAATGACAAAGGATGTAAATCGGCTATCAGTATGTTTTAGTTTCCCTTTTTTCTCTTCTACCTTTAAACAAATTTTCTTCATTTCTTCTTTTAGCGTTCCCACATCTTCGTTTTCAAGTCCAAAGAGAAAAGTTGTGTTCCCTTTTTTGAGAAATCCGCCAGAACTAGCAAGCTCCGTCATACGATACCCTTTCCCCTTTAATTGCTCCTCCATTTTCTCTGCATAGCGATTATGAACTACACAAACCATCAACTTCATTAATAATCCCTCCTCCTTATGGATGATAAATGGTTAATACCCTTTATTTAAATCTATTTTATTAATATAGTTCTCTTGCCCTAGTAAAAATTCCTTCAAATTTAATTCAAAGATATCAATTGCTCTAGGCTGATACTCGGGTGATATTCCTGAAATATGTGGTGTAACAGTCACACTTTCCATCTCCCAATAAGGGTGGTTTTCAGGTAAAGGCTCTTCATCGAATACATCTAATGCAGCATGAGCTAGTTCACCATTATTTAATGCTTCAATAAGATCCTCATCTTTAATGACGTTTCCCCTGCCAATGTTAATTAAAATGGCTTCCTTCTTCATTAATTTAAATTCATTCATCGCAAGAAGGTCGTCTGTTTCTTTCGTTTTAGGTAAAACACCTACAATAAAATCTGATTGCTTAAGAAGAGATTCCAACCCTTTATATGTGACAATGTCATCAAAGTTCTGTACTTCTCTGCCGCTACGGTTTAAGCCAATCGTTTTCATTCCAAAAGCTTTTGAAAGACGAGCAATTTCTTGTCCGATGGATCCAGCTCCTAAAATTCCCACTGTCTTTCCGTGTAGTTCAGTCATTTTTATTTTACGTTCCCAACGCTTATTCTGTTCATTCTTTATGAACGATTTTGCCTCTCGTGCAATTTGAAGCATCATCGCTATCGTATACTCCGCCATTGGGATTTTATGAATTCCACTAACATTTGTAACAAGGATGCTGCGTTTTTTTATGGCTTCGAATGGTAATTGATCAATACCAGCAGAAATAACCATAATCCATTTTAATCGAACGCATTTTTCTATATGTTTACTCGTTACATCCTCTCCATATGTAATCAATATATCAGCATCAAGTAATTCTTTTTCCGCAGCCTCTATATTTGTGTAAAAACTAAATGAAAGCTCTGGATAATTTGTAACTAATCTCTCCCTTATATCTCTTCTAATCTTTGCAGATGAGACTACCTTCATATATATCCTCCTAACAAGCTTTTAAATAATGAAAATTATTTTTACTTATCATACCACAGCACCATCTCCAAAAAACATAGTGACGCCTTACCTATTATACATGCATGATCTATTAATCCCTTCCCCACATTAAATAGAAAAGGCGAGGCTTAAAGCCTCGCCACCAAAAGAAGCACCAGATCAATAAAAGAGGGATTGTTATTGTCACCGTTCTCCCTTTCACTATATGTATCTCACTAATAAAAGTATGGACACTTGTACCGCTAATGGAAATAATAATGAAATTACCCAGTCGTCATTTAATTGCCATCTAACGGTAATCTAAAGTGAAAAAATTCAGACCTTATTTCGCCATCTTGTCGCCAATTCATCATTAATACACCGTCGACATCGTCTGACTCTAACTCTTCACAAAAATCACAAAGCTCCGAATATAAAATTGTCTCCTCAAATTCGTCCATCTCTAGATCTTGATAAAAGAATCCACCATGGTCTGTATTCACAAAAAATTCAATTGCGTCAATCACTACATCATCGCGTTCAAATTCTAAGTGTACCCCAAGGTTCGGTAGATCCTCCGAGCTTTCTTCTAAAAATATCGTCATATCCCAATATTGGGACCATCGTTCCTGCGTACTAAATGGTTCAAAGGATTCCTCTTCATAGCTATCACCGAGGAACAGCATAGCGCCCCCCACAATTACCGCAATGACTAAAAACGGGATAAATTGCTTCAATTTGTTCACTCCAAATTATTTTATCGTCCTAGTAAATTAATATATACTACGTAATTATTCTATTAATCATGTACAAAATGAGTAATGAAAGAAGCTAATTATGAAGAAATTTCATTCTTATTCCTTATTGTATCAGATAGACTACAAGTTTTGTTGTAAAAAAATCCCTTATAAAAAGAAAATATTAATCTCTAGTAATAGAGGTGTCTGTCCTGAAAATAGAACAGTTCAGTAGTGAAGGGCAGCGACTCCAAAAGAAAAAGAAGCAGCCTTACATAAGGCCACTCCTTTCTTCCTAGATTATTAGGCTGGTTTTTCCCGAGAGAAGATTTTAATTTGTTTTGTAAAAAAATACGGGAAACTCAACAAAATTACACTACATAATAAAAGGAGACTAACTAAGCTTAGATAAGAAGCATCATATATCCATAACCCAAGGTCACGCCAATATGGGTGCATCGTAGGTAAGAGAACTGATAATAGAAAAACACCTAAAATACCATAAAGGGGAATGGTGCCAATTTGATGCCATATAATAGAAAGAATATAACTTATAGACGCAAAGAACATAAATATAGCAAAATCCATCAATAGAAAAATAAAGAAGTTAGTTTGAATATTAGCGAATTCTATTACATTATTAATGAACATCGAAATCTCCATCGTTTCTAAGAAATAGCTAAAGGAAGAAAAGACAACATTATGGACGATTGCACTTATTAAACTAAGGATCGTTAAAAATGTTACGGCTCCAATATAAATGTTTTTTCTCGTACACCCAAAGGAAGATCCATATAATAGACATACTTTAAACATACGGGCTCCAGTAATAATAAGAAAAATCATAACCGGTACGTTCGTATTCCAATTCATCACACCAGGGAACGGAATGAAAACACTGAACATAATACCTAATAGAAGAAAAAATAAAAGTATAGACCAAAATATTAATGTGGAACGACTAATTTCTAAAGAAAGAATTTTCCAAACTCCTTTAAGCTCCTTCATGTAAAGTCTCCTCTCCCACTTCTCCATCTGTTTTCCTAAGCAAATAGTCTTGCAAATCAACATTTTCATCAAATTTATCTACTAAACTTTCATCCTCAATCATTAACCGAAGCATAGGACCTATCTGTTTCCTATCTAAAATATTTTCATTATTTATATAAGATGGCAGAGTTTCTTTCTTTCCGTGAATATAGCCTGTTCTCTCCCTTATCCTTTCAAGTGACTCTTGTAAAATTAGCTCTCCATCATGGAGTACAATCAATTCTTCTATATACCTCTGCAGCTCCTGAATATAATGAGTAGAGAGTATGATTATTTTGTCACCAAGGCTATGCTCATCCATCAGTAGGTCATAAAATTTTTCTCTCAAGGAAGCATCCAAGCCATTAGTTGGTTCATCAAAAATTAACACTGGGGCTCCACTGCTCAAACCAATTGTTAACGCTAATGCTGTTTTCATCCCCTTTGACATTTGATTCACCTTTAAACTATCCTGTAACTCAAAAGTTACCAAGCACTTTTTCGCCTTTTCCCAGCTCCAATTAGGGTAAAAATAACTTGCAACTTTTAATGCATCCTTTACCTTCCATAAATAAAAAAGTGGATGGTTCTCTTGAATAAAACAAATTTTCTCTAACACTTCCCTATTCTCAAAAGGAGAAGCTTCATTTAATTGAACGTAACCTTTATTTACTTTAAGTAGACCTGTTATACATCGCATTAACGTTGTTTTCCCTGCACCGTTTCTTCCCCATAAACCGTAAATGGTTCCCGATTCTAACTGAAAACGGATGTTTTTTAAAGCTTCCTTTTTCCCATGAGTGTACGATGGAACATGAACATCTAATCGGTATGTCATCATTTATCCTCCTCCATGAAAAATTTAATGATATCTTCCTTTGTCATTTCCAACCTTTTCGCTTCATACAACATCGGTTTTATAAAGTGATCTCTAAACTGTATTTTCCGTTCATTGATCAGCTTTTCTTTCGCACCTTCATTTACAAACATCCCAATGCCCCTCCGCTTAAAAATAATTTCTTTATCCACTAACACTTGAATTCCTTTAGCTGCTGTTGCCGGATTTATTTTGTAAAAACTAGCTAACTCGTTTGTTGAAGGAACTTTGTCTCCCTCATGAAATTCACCATCTAAAATATTCTCTTCGATCATCTCACTTATTTGTAAGAAAATCGGTCTACTTTCATCTAAGTTACTTTTCATCCGTTCACCACCTTGTTGGTTAGTTACTCAACTAACTAACCAACATACTATAGCATTTATTACCAACTGTCAATGGTTTTATTTCTTATCATTCGCCCATAAGGTGTAAATATTATGTTAAAATTTTACACAAGAAAACCTTAGTAAGGAAAAAGCTTTTTACTAGTAAAAGATTTCACCACATGGTCATCAGGCCATGTTTCATATAGTCTTTTGTAAAAGGAGACATAATCATGAATAAACTTTTGATACTCTTTTTTCTCTCCATTGTCTTTTTAGGAGGTTGTCAAGCACCAGATGAAGAAGAGTTTGACTTTTCTGGACGGAGTCTCGGACTAAATTATGAGCTAAATATGTTAACAATATTTATTGAAGATAATGTATACGGGGATGAATTCCAGTATTATACACATGACGATTTTAGTATTGAAGAATATGAGGTCGAAGCATACCGGGCTTTTATAACTGAGGAAACTAAATTCATTTTAGAGGAAACTGGGGAGGAGCTAAAACTTCCGTCTAGAGAAGAAATTTACATGGGAGTTACTTATTTCGATGAGCATCTCCTCTCTCTTTTCCAAGGAACAGGTCGTCAAGTTGACGTGAAAGTAGAAGAGGATTTTTCACCTAAGAAATTAACGAATCGTTCAGACTATATTGTTTTCGATCATCATTTTATCCCAATTTATACAGCTAAAGAAATTGTCCTCTCCTCGCTAAACTTTGAAGACTTTTTATCTCAATTCTTTCTAAACTCCAGAAATGGACAAAATGATTATTTTGTTACTATTATTACTGAACCAGGAAGTGATGAGGAAAGGGAGTTTCATGCGTACTACAATAGATATGCTCAGGATCTCCAATTGCCATATCATTCACCAAACATCTATCATCACATGATTGATAGTCTTTATTTTGAATCCTTTCATCCTCCAGAGGAGTATAGGTACTACCCTATTATTTTAGTAGTACATGACTCAGAAGTAATTCATCATTCTGATAATTGGGATGAAACCGTTGAATTTATTGATGATATTGTTGATGATAGTAGTGATGAAAATTTTTAATTGTACCAAAGAGGAGACATTTGAATGACAAAACGATTATTACTAGTTTCCCTAGTTTATTTTTTCCTAATAGGCTGTGAAACTACTAATGAAGATGAATATGATTTCAATGGCCGAAGCCTAGGTATCAGTCACATGGAAAATCTAGTGACCGTTTTTGTGGAAGATAATTTCATGGGGACTGAAATTGGCCCCTTTGATCAGCAAAGTTTCAATCGAGATACATATGAAGTGGAAGCGTACCGAGTTTTATTAACTGAAGATACAAGAATCATTTTAGACGAAACAGAAGAAGAAATAGACATGATTATTAGAGAGGATGAAGCTCTAGAATTAACCCGTTATAACGATAACATCGTCTCTCTTTTTACTGGAAATGGACGGGAAATTTCTATTAAAGTAGAAGAACCCTTTTCCAATGAAACAAGTAGCAACCGTAATGACTACATTCTTTATGATCATCAATTATTACCTATTTATACAGCAGAAGAAGTAAGGATTTATCCTCTTCAATTTCAAGATTTTTTATATCGGTTTAGACACTTTGGAAATCAGTACACATTGATCGGTATATTTGAATCTGGGAGCAGTGATGAGCAACAATTCAACATGTATTATAATGACTACTTGAAGGAGATAAATGATTCAGGGTCAGGAATACAACCTATTCATTTTTTTACCTTCGACAGTGGTTATTTCGAAACATTTAATCCACCTGAAGAATACATACATTATCCATTGTTTTTAATTCTGTCCGATTCTTCAGTAGAGCATTTTTACGAATGGGAGAAAGCGATTAAATTTCTTGAAGACAATAACATAGTAGATAATTAAGGTTTAAAACATCTTTATACATTCCAATGACAGGAGAAAAAGAAAATACGATGAAAAAGATAATGTTATTATTGTTTGCCTTCACTATTTTTTTAGTAGGATGTAACGACGAGACGGAAGATGAGGACACTTATGATTTTACTGGGATAAATCTAGGGAATTTTTATATGGAGGATTCTGATTTTTTAACGATTTTTGTTGAAGACACTCTCGGTGGAAATGAGTTGAAAAGTGATTATTATTACGACTATGACATACAGGATTATGACGTAGAAGCTTATAGAGTGTTACTGACAAAGGACACAGTTTTTCTAATGGAAGAAACCGGAGCAGAGCTAGATTTACATGACATGGCCGACGAGATGTGGTTCCACATTGGTGTTACCCAACGTATAGACGTAAAAACAGTGGAAAAATTTGAACAAATAATCTCCGTTGATAGAGATGAATACATTACTTTTGAGCAGCGTTTATTACCAATGTACACGGCTGAAAAAATACGTATTCCCCCATTTACATACGAAGATTTCATTTCCATGGTCTTGCCATTTAATAACGAATTTTTAACCATCCTTATGATAGTAGAAGATTATATGGATTATGATTGGGATCTATACGATGAATACCAACAAAAGCTAGATCAGTATTCTACAAGAGATTCCCCACTCTACTTGTCTAGTATTGCAAACGATGAGTATACAAGCTATTATTTGAAACCTTTAAATATCGAAGAGTATCCTACATTCCTTGTTATTGATGAATCAGGAGAATTGTTACGTTCTACAGCCTGGGATGATGTTTCATCTTATTTAGAAGAAAATTTTACAACGGTTGACTAAAATATGAAAAAACGGCAAAATTACTTAAGAAACGCTAACCTTTAAAGTGCGACTGAACTGTTTTAAGCAGTCAGTCGCCCTTCTTTTGTGCCTTACCTCACTACGGATAGTATGGTAATATCGTTTTTTCACCTTAATCATTTCCAAACTAACTTACTTACTTACTTCACACTTTCTCGTAAAAACTCCAACGCTTCCTCTACATGTCCCTTTACTTTCACTTTTCTCCACTCTTTCATTACCTTCCCATCTGGATCAATAACAAAGGTGGACCGTTCAATACCCATATATTCCTTCCCAAAGTTCTTCTTAAGCTTCCAAACACCAAAGGCTTCCGCAAGTTCCTTTTCTTCATCTGCTAGCAATTCAAATGGAAGATCATGCTTGTCTATAAATTTCTCATGCCTTGCTACTGGGTCTGGACTAACCCCTAAAATGACTGCATTCAAGTCTTTGAAGCTTTCATGATTATCTCGGAAATCACACGCTTCCGTTGTGCAACCTGGTGTCATATCTTTCGGGTAAAAATAAAGAACCACATACTTCCCACGATAGTCAGCTAAGCTAACCTCTTTCCCTTCATTTGTCTTCACTTTTACATCTGGTACTTGTTGTCCCATTTCCACTGTCATTTTACCGATTCCTCCTTTAATGGTCATTCAATTATCTTTACCATAAGGATACCCAAACGAAACCAAACCTACAAACGTTCCGGCTTCGTTTCTCTGTAAAAAACAGTAGTGACAACAAATGCAGCAGGAAGCAAATAGCCAATCAACGCCTGAACCATGGCAATCCATCGTCCAATACCTTGAGGAATGATGTCCCCGTACCCAACCGTTAATAGGGTGACCGCACTAAAGTACATCACATCCTCCACTAAGTGTGGAAAGGATTCGTATTTTAATTCCTCCCCCTCCAATAAAACGGACAATCCTAAAAGTTCTAAGCTTAAATATAAGGCACCGAAGCCAGTCATTACCGTTGCATAAACGAGCACTAATACTATAAAATTCCGTAATGAAATTCTACGGCCTTCTGGAGGCTGATTCTTTAATAATAGAAACAAGCTCATAACAATCCCTGTTAATGCTGCTATTATAATGAACAAAATAAAGAGGTTCCCCACCTACATCACCTCAATTTAACTTATGTTAAACAAAAGCGATTTAGGACAAGGAACCTCTATTTTTTTAAAGTTTAATTCCCAGCACCCCGATACCTTTTAACACCACTATTCCAAAGAATAATTGCAATGGATAAAAAGATAACTCCCATCACTGGCGTCAAAAAGGCATAACCATACCATTCCGTTCGCCCTAAGAAAAAGGCAGAAGGATAAACACCAACAAAGGCAAATGGCAAAATCCAAGTTAATACAAAACGAATAACGTGATTATAAATATCAACAGGATAGCGACCATAGTTCCCAATGTTATACATCATTGGCATAATGTCTGTCTTACTGTCAGACCAAAAGCTAATACTAGCAAGACTAATAAATATCCCTGCATAGATGAAAGCTCCACCAATGACCATGAAAAGGAAAACAAATGGATCATACCAGCTTAATTCTAATCCAAGCTGATTACCTGCATAAAACATAATCACAAGACCAGTAACAACCCCAAACATAGACTCTAGCTCCATACGTTCAATGACAATTTGAAACAAACTATGAATGGGTCTCGTTAACACACGGTCCATTTCTCCCTTTACAATATACCGATCATTAAAATCCCAGATGTTAAAAAAGGAAGAAAAAATAGCGTATGGCACTAAGAAAAATCCATAAATAAAAATAATTTCCTCGCGACTCCAGCCGTTCAATAACGTCGTATGGCCAAAAACAACCAGTATAAATACTAGATTCACCGCTTGGAATAGGAAATCACTAAAAATCTCTACTATGAGATCTCCTCGATAGGTTAACCGTGTCTTTAAATATTGCGAAGCATATTGAAAAAAGATAGAAAAATAAAACACACCATTAACCTCCTTGCACGATCAATTGTCGTTTTGCAATTACCCACAATAGCTGAATCGGAATGATCAAGAAGAAGCACCAAAATAACTGAATACCTAATGCAGAATAAATCTCAGCTCCCGTAAAGCCTTCTGTAAAAATCATAGACGGTATGTAGCTAATTGCTTGAAACGGTAAAAACCCCATAATATCTTGCGCCCACATAGGATAAAAGGAAATTGGTAGGAGTAATCCAGAAAACAAATCAATCACTACCCGTTTCCCTCGAATTAATCCCGTATTATATAGAAGGAAAAAGGTAAGAATCCCCGTTAATAGGTTCAACTGTGTATTGACGATAAAGCTAAATATAATTGATACAATAAACAACAACCAAACCGTTATGCTATTTGAAAAATCGATAGGAAACGCTAACCCTATAATGACCATTCCTGGTACAGAAAAGAATAATAGTCTAAAGAGTCCTTCCCCTAAGCCTTGCATCGTTTTGATACCAAGGTAGTTATACGGTCTAATCATTTCAATAGCTACTTTTCCTTCTTGTATTTCCTGCGCAATCTCTCTATCAATATTATTAAAATAGAAGGCACGTGCCATCCACGCAACAGCTATGTACGTGGTCATTTGTGTGACACTCATCCCTTCAATTGATTCCTGCGATCCATAAATAGCTTGCCATAGAAAGTAATACGCCCCAATATTAATGGAGTAAATGAGAATTCCACTATAATAATTTGTCCGATATGCTAGCATCATTAAAAATCGAATGCGAATCATTTCCACATAAACAGAGAAGTTACCCATGACTCATACCTTCTTCATAAATATTACGAATAATTTCTTCTGTAGAAACGTGATTGATTTTTACATCTGTTATGGAATGATTTAGCATTACCTGACTCATAAGCTTAGAAACTGTATCATCATCTCCATCTACCATAGCGATCCACTGATGACTCCTTTCCCCTTGACGCCACTTCACATCGAACTGACTACTCACCATCTCTAAAGAACCCAGTTCCACCGGATGTTGGAATTCAAAACGTACTTCCTTTCCTTCCACCCAATTTTTTTGCAACTGGTCTAACCGACCATCGTAAATAATTTTTCCTTCATCTAATAACACCACTCGATCACACAGCGCTTCTATATCCGCTAAGTCATGTGTCGTGAGAAGAATCGTTGTTTTATACTTTTGATTGATCTTTTTTAAAAACTCTCGTATTTTCATTTTCACAAGAACATCGAGACCAATCGTTGGTTCATCTAAAAATAACAATGGTGGATTGTGAATAAGTGCCGCTGCAAGCTCGCATCTCATCCGTTGTCCAAGGGAAAGCTTACGTACAGGCTTATCCAATAACGGTTCAATTTCTAAGGTTTCAATAACCTCTTTCATATGAGTTTCATAATCTTCATCAGAAACTCGATATACCTTTTTTAATAATCGAAAGGATTCTTGTACCGCTATATCCCACCAAAGCTGAGATCTCTGACCAAAAACAACCCCGATTGTCTGAACAAACTTTTCCCGTTCCTTATGTGGATTCATTCCATTCACTCGAACCTCTCCACCAGTGGGAGTTAGAATTCCTGTTAACATTTTTATTGTAGTAGATTTCCCTGCACCATTCTCACCGATATACCCAACCATTTCCCCTTGCTTCACCTGTAGAGAAATGTCATCAACTGCACGGAGCACCTTATAATTACGTGTAAATAAATCACGAAAAGCACCACTTAACCCAGATCGACTGGAGTAAGACTTAAATTCCTTACGAAGTTCCTTCACTTCAATCACATTCATCCTCAACCCCTCCTTACATCACAACTATAATAGTTTACCTAAAGGCGTTGTTCAGTTCAAGAACGGACTATTTTAGATGGAGTTAGGAGTTTTTCGTGTGCTATGAGCAGGTTTCGAGGTTCTATGAGCAAATTTTTGACTTCTATGAGCAGGTTTCCGCTTTCTATTGAGCCACTTTCTCATTTCTATGAGCCACTTTCCACGTTCTATGAGCCCCCCACTTCAATGACCAACTCCCCCCATCCATGAATACAGACGGATAAAATGATACAATAACCTTGGATTAAACAAACCAAATTGGAGGTAGACTACGTGAATTTTTCAAAATCTGAGACTTTATATAATGAAGCAACGGAAGTAATTTTAGGTGGCGTTAACAGTCCATCTCGCTCCTTTAAAGGTGTAGGTGGCGGGTCACCTGTTTTTATGAAAAAAGCAAAGGGAGCATACTTTTGGGATGAGGATGGCAATCAGTACATAGATTATCTAGCTGCATATGGCCCCATTATTACTGGGCATGCACATCCACATATTACAAAAGCAATTCAAGAGGCTGCTGAAGATGGAATTTTATACGGAACGCCTACTATTTATGAAAACAAGTTCGCTAAGATGATTAGAGAAGCCATTCCATCTATGGAACGAATTCGTTTTGTTAACTCAGGAACAGAAGCGGTCATGACTACGATCCGCGTTGCCCGTGCATACACAGGACGAGACAAAATTATTAAATTTGCTGGCTGCTACCACGGACACTCCGACCTTGTTCTCGTTGCTGCAGGCTCAGGACCTTCAACACTAGGGAATCCAGATTCAGCAGGAGTCCCAAAAAGCATTGCTCAAGAGGTAATAACCGTACCCTTTAACGATATTCAAAGCTTTCAAGAAGCGATGAACCATTGGGGAGATCAAATCGCTGGTGTACTCGTTGAACCGATTGTAGGAAATTTCGGTATCGTAGAACCGGAGCCTGGTTTTTTACAACAGGTTAATGATCTTACCCACCAAGCTGGTGCTTTAGTTATTTACGATGAAGTAATCACTGCCTTCCGTTTCCATTACGGTGGTGCACAGAACTTACTTGGAGTAGAACCCGATATTACTGCATTGGGAAAAATAATAGGGGGCGGCTTACCAATTGGGGCTTACGGAGGAAAAAAGGAAATTATGGAGCAGGTAGCTCCACTAGGTCCTGCTTATCAAGCTGGTACGATGGCAGGAAATCCTGCATCCATCCGTTCTGGTATTGCGTGCTTAGAGGTCCTTCAACAGGAGGATACTTATACAAAACTTGAACTATTAGGAGCAATCCTTGAAAAAGGAATTATTGCTTCTGCAAAAAAATACAATATCCCGATCTCCATAAACAGGTTAAAAGGTGCTCTGACAGTCTACTTCGGAGTACACAATGTTCGAAATTATGAGGATGCAGAAAATAGTAACAGTGAAATGTTTGCTTATTTTTTCAAAGAAATGTTGAAACACGGTATAAATTTAGCCCCTTCAAAGTATGAAGCTTGGTTCCTTACCATTGCACATACGGAAGAAGATATACAAAAAACAATCGAGGCAGTAGAATCTGTTTTTTCTAAATGGGACAATGCATAAATATACATTATTTTATGAGGATTATCTTAGGATATTCCTCTTTCCTTTTTAACGCACAGAATGAAAACGTTTACAGTAACGTATTTTTATTCTTTTCCAAAACTTCACATATTGTTCACATTGTATGTTATATCCGTTTTGTTGTATAATTAATTGAAATATCTTATGAAAAGTGTTATTGTTATAAGTAATTCTGATTATTCTGTAATTGCAGATTAATCTGGGCTTTTTATGTGAGGTTTTCTCCCGTAAAAATCTTATATTCTTTTTAGGAGGTGGGTCAGGTTGACCAATAAAATGACGAAGAAAGAACATGACAAACTGATCCAATCATTCAGAGGTGCCACAAAGGTTGAACATGACAGTTGTGGAATTGTGGCTTTTATAGAAAAAGAAAATAAGGCTACAAAAGAAAACATTGACAACACGATTGACGCATTAGTGAAGATGAACCACCGAGCAGGTTTCATCAACGAAGAAGGGGATGGAGTTGGTATTCATATCGACGTCCCGAAAGCATTATGGAAAAAGAAGTTAGAAGCTGCAGGTGTTTCAGCTAATTATGCTGATGAAAAAACATTTACAGTAGGGCATTTTTTCATTGATCGTGAATATGACGCAAGTAGCATTCAAGATGAAGTCCGTAAGAAATTTAGTGACAAAGGTTTATCCTTAATTTTCGAAAGTGTTAATGAAACAAATACAGAAGCTTTAGGTCCAATCGCTAAAAAAGTAGAACCTGTTTTTTGGCAAGTTGCATTAATAGGAACTAAAAACACAAAATCCGAATCTCTTGCTTCTCTTTTGTTTGATCTAACAGTTCAAATTGAGGAAAATACAGCAATTCACGTAGCATCATTAAGTAATGAGCACGCTGTATACAAGGTAATGGGGGCTGGAGACATTTTACCAAGATTCTACAATGACTTAGCTGACCCTCTTGTAGCATCAACAGCAACATTAGGACATAATCGTTATTCAACAAACACATCATCAAATTTTTTCCGTGTTCAGCCTTTTAGTATTCTTGGACATAATGGAGAAATTAATACAATTGCTAAACTCCGTGACGAAGCGAATATGCTTGGTGTACCATTAGATGGCGGCGGAAGTGACTCCCAGGATTTAAATAGAGTAATAGATACGTTCGTTTCAAGACATGAATTAACTCTATTTGAAGCATTAGAGGTCCTGTTCCCTCCAATCGTAAATGAAATTAATAAGTTTCCAAATCATTTAAGAGATTTATATAGTTATATAAGAGAAGCTTGGGGACACTTTGCTCAAGGTCCAGCTGGAATTATCTCACGTTATAAAGATGAAGCTGTATTTAGTGTAGACGCGCTAGGTCTTCGTCCAGTATGGATGCTTGAAACAGACACAAGCTATATATTCGCATCAGAGCAAGGTCTATTTACTTCAGACAATTATTTATCTGAACCTAAGCCTTTAGCTCCTGGTGAAAAAGTAGGGCTTATCCGTAACGAACAAGGAGTTATTGATGTTTATTGGCATGACAAGCTTCAAGAAGTAGTGTATGATCGCATGTCTACAAAATTAAATATTGAAAATGCTGGTAGTCGTTTATCTACTAAACTATCAACTTCAGCAGATTCCATTCAGTTCCAACAGAACATTAATCCTTCTGTCTATGCTGCAAACGGATGGGATAGAGAGCACATTCAGCTTATTGAGCAGATGGCTGAAAAAGGAGCAGAACCAATCCGTTCTTTAGGACATGATGCACCTTTAGCTGCTTTACACCCAGGTAGAAAAAATGTAGCAGACTTTATTAAAGAAAGTGTGGCAGTTGTTACAAATCCAGCTATTGACCGAGATCGCGAAATGGAACATTTCTCAACACGTGTCGTAATTGGTAAGCGTCCTTCCTTATTTAATAAGGAGCAACTAAAAACAATTGTACAGCTTGAATCCCCACTTATTGCAGAAGGTATTGCAGGGAAAGCTTTATTAGAAAGTTATAATCAGACAACTTATGAATCATTACTTGCTAAGTATAAGAAAGCAAATGAAGCACACATCCTACCAATGGTTCGTTTTGAAAATGAATCGGTTGAGGAAGCATTAAGCAGATTAAACAGTGATTCAAGTAAAGCTATTGATGATGGAAAAACATTAATTGTATTTGATGATCACGGTACACATTCTGGAGACAAGTATTGGATTGACCCACATTTGGCTATTTCAGCAGTAGACCAAGGACTTACACACGAAGAAAAACGACGTGACTGTTCTTTCGTTCTACGTTCTGGAAGTATCCGTACCTTACACGACATCGCTGTAGTATTTGGACTTGGGGCAGATTTAATTCACCCGTATGTCATGTTCTCAACAGTTGTGGAGGAAGATGGAGAGCCAGCTGTAAAATTATACAGTGCTTTAAATAAAGGTCTTGAAAAAGTTATTTCCACTATCGGTATTCATGAGTTACGTGGTTATGGACGACTTTTCTCTTCTATGGGGTTAAATGAAGAAATTGCAGAAAAATTAAACATCGTTAATTTCCTAGGCGGAAAAGATTTAAACTACAATTTTGACAACATGAAAGAAGACAGCATTAAGCGTAAAGAAGAATATGGTAATGATAAAGCGCGCCCAGGTAAAACATTCCATATCTTCCCTCGCTTATGGAAAGCTCTTGGAGACTTAGCATCTGGTAAAGCAGATTATAGTGCATTCCGAGAAAAGCTTGCTGAGCAAGAAGAAAAGAATCCTATTAGTATTCGTCACTTAACGAAATTAAAGAATGTAGAGTCTAACGTGAACCCTGAAGATGTAGATGTTAGTGTTAAAAACCATGACCTTCCATTCTTGATTAGCTCTATGTCCTTCGGTTCCCAAAACGAAACGGCATTCCGTGCATATGCAGAAGCTGCAGATCGCCTGAACATGATCAGCTTCAATGGTGAAGGTGGAGAAATTAAGGATATGCTAGGTAAATATCCTAATACTCGTGGTCAGCAAATTGCATCTGGACGTTTCGGTGTAAATGTGGAGCTAGTGAACTCTACTAATTTATTAGAAATTAAAATTGGTCAAGGTGCGAAGCCAGGTGAAGGTGGACATCTTCCAGGTTCGAAGGTAACAGATAAGGTTGCTGCTGCACGTAACGCAACAACAGGATCTGATTTAATTTCACCATCGAACAACCATGATATATACTCGATCGAGGACTTAGCACAAATCATTACGGAGATTAAAACTGCAAATGACCAAGCAAAAGTTTGTGTTAAAGTACCTATTGTTCCAAACATCGGTACAATTGCTGTTGGTGTAGCAAAAGCGGGTGCTGAT
The DNA here is from genome assembly GCF_029688925.1 of Evansella sp. AB-P1. Taxonomy (GTDB): domain Bacteria; phylum Bacillota; class Bacilli; order Bacillales; family Salisediminibacteriaceae; genus Evansella. The sequence continues at coordinate 448,403 of NZ_JARUKY010000001.1, read as the reverse complement.
TTCATTACATTAAGTGGATTTGACGGTGGTACAGGTGCGGCTCGTGTCCATGCACTTCAACACGTTGGTCTCCCAGCTGAAATCGGTGTTAAAGCAGCTCACTTCGCCCTTCTTGAATCAGGCCTACGTCATAAAGTAGAAATTTGGGCTGACGGAGGAGTGAAAAGTGCCTTAGATACTATTAAGCTCATGCTTCTAGGTGCAAACCGAGTTGGTTTTGGTACTTTATCTATGATTGCAGTAGGATGTACTGCTTGTCGTGGCTGTCATTTAGATACATGTCACGTTGGTATTGCTACACAAATTGAATCAGAGGCTCAAGCAAAAGAGCATGGTCTTCGTCGATTTGTTCCTCGTGAATTTGATTTAGCTGTGCAAGGACTTATGAATATGTTTGGTGCATTCGGTAAAGAGCTTCAAGCATTAACTGCTTCTCTCGGTGTCAAACGTACGCAAGATCTCGTTGGGCGTGCTGATTTATTAGAGCAGGTTCAAGGCTTAGATCAAATGAACTTAAGCGAATTATTATCTACACTACCGGAGCAAGATGTTGCACCATTCGAACCAGTTCCGGCTGTAGAAACAGAATCAGCACAATTAGCTTTAGCAGTTGGAGCAGAATATTTAGATGGTAACGTAGAAGAACTTACTTCTTCTCGTGAGTTTGAATCAGTTACTGCAGAGCAACGAGTAATCGGAAGTCGTGTTGCCTGTCACCGAGTTCGTGGTAAACTCGACGGTTCCTACCGACAATTACCTGAAATTGACCTTCGTTACACAAAAGGATCGATCCTTGGTAATGGACTTGGGGCTTACAACAGTGATGGTGTAAACATTCACATTACTGGTGGAGCACAAGATGGTGTTGGTAAAACCTCATTCGGTGGAAGCTTCAAGATTCTTAAATCTAAAGGTCGTCTCGGACAATTTGTAAATGGTTCCGTTGGTAAGGGTGCTGGATATGGTGCTCAAAAAGGACTATTTATTATTCAAGGTAACGCTGATGCTCGTGCAGGTATTCGCCTATCTGGAGCAGATATGATCTTCGGTGGCCGCTTGAAAGAGACACTACCTAAAGATCGTTCCTATAACGTTGGTGTTCATGCAAACCTTAAAGGCTTTGCTTTTGAATACATGACAAACGGTCGAGGATTAGTGCTAGGTGACCCTGGTCCATGGATTTGTGCAGGTATGACAGGTGGAGTTGTTTACTTGCGACATGACCCTGAAATGGGCTTAGATGATGCAGCATTAAACTCTCGTATTGCAAAAGGTGCAAAAGTAAGTGTCGAACCTTTATCTGAAAATGGTCTTGCTGATGTTACTGAATTACTATCGTTATATTACGATGAGTTACAAAATCAAGGTCAAGACGAAGAAGTTGCTTATATTGAAAACTTGCTTAAAGATCCAGCAAGTCACTTCAAACAAGTTGTACCAGTAAAACAACAAGCTGACCCAGCTGTTTCTACTGAGTAATTTCTTTCAACTATTATAAAAGTAAGTAAAAAAGTAAGATACGGTGGTGCCCCAGACGTTCATTCGTTTTGGGGCACTTTTTCTTATGGAGAGGGGGTAGAAGGATTGGGATTTTAGCTGAATGAAGGGGATTTTGTTGTTTAGAAGGGAGTTTGAATTTGCTTGATGTTTGTAGAGGGGAGATCATTCTCAGGGCTTCAGGAACTTGCTTAAAGGATCGAGCTGCTGCTTGATCCCTTCACTCTTATGATATGTTTCCTTCCGGGGGGATAGCGGCCTCCTATGTTACCGCAAATACTATTAATGTCACTTTCCGGGAAGATAGAACTCTTTTATTTTCACTTTCCGGGAAGATAGAACCCTATTATTGATCCCGCATATAGTATAGATCCTCTTCTCAACCTCCAAATTACTGTTGAACCCAGTATATTAATATCCAGCACCAACGCTGCTACTATTTCCAGATAATTAAGCTACGCTAAATCCAAAATGATTACAAACTTGTTTTACAAAAATCGTTTTATAACAATAGTTTTTAGGAGGGAGATAAAGGTTTAGCCGTTGTTTTTTGAAGGTAATAGGATAACACATTTAATTTTTTCCAATGTAATAAAATCTACCCTTGATTGTTTTACAAAAGGGGTGTATAGTCGTTTCGGTATAATAAATTCTTAACATATTAGGAAAGAATAAATTATACCTATTATATATAGATAGCTTGTTTAATAAGAAAGATATAGAAAGAAAGGGATTTTGGACACTATGAGGCTCGGAGCCCGAATTTTTAAAACTGGTTTAGCCGTTATGTTAGCACTGTATTCATCCATGTGGTTAGGCTTTGCGACACCCGCTTTTTCAGGTTTAGCAGCATTTTTTGCCGTACAACCCTCTGTGCATAAGAGCTTTATGACAATTAAAGATCAAATTCAAGGGAACGTTTTAAGTGCAATTTTAGCAATTATTTTTGTTTTAGCCTTTGGACATGAACCCTTTGTCATAGCAGTAGTTGTTATGCTCGTTATCGCCATCCATATTAAGCTAAAGAAGGAAGCTATTATTCCTTTAGCTGTTGTTACATCCATTATTATTATGGGAAGCCCTACGGATGAATTTATTCATTTTGCTACAAATCGATTTTTCTTAATTATGATTGGGGTACTTTCTGCTTTTATTATTAACTTAATTTTTTTACCACCAAAACATGAGAACTTGCTTTACCATAAAATTGCTGATACGAACGAGCAGATCATTCAATGGATCCGATTGATTGCCCGTCACGAGGCTGAGTATCGGACCTTAAAAAAGGATTTGGAAAAACTAAAGGAGTCTCTCGTAAAAATTGAAAATTTATTTTTACTTTATAAAGAGGAACGAAATTATTTAAGAAAAAATGAATATTCACGTTTACGAAAAGTTGTATTATTTCGTCAGATGGTTCAAGGTTCTAAAAAAGCCATCTCAATCCTGAAAAGCTTAAGTAAATATGAAAATGTTATTCATCATTTTCCAGAGGAGATGCAGGATGTCATTCAAACGCAGCTGGAATATTTAACGAATTATCATGAAAGAATTCTTCTAAAATATATGGGGAAGGTCAGGGCCTCTCACAGCACGACTGATCTTTTTGATGACATTGAAACTAGAAAGCAGCATTTAACAGATTTATTTTTGACCCTTCATAACGATCCAGAAATCGATCAAAGTGAATGGATTCATTTATTCCCAGTGGTTGCCTTAATTATCGAATATAGTGAAGAGCTAGAGCATCTTGACCAATTAGTCGATGGATTCTTTAAGTACCACACATCAGAAAATGAAGTGAAAATTCGAGAAAAAGAGCTTTGATTTAATCTGTATCAACGACAAAACTTAGACATTAAGGAAGACCGGGCAGAATTAAATCGTAACGGGTTTACTTGTGAGGTGCCAAACGGTAAAACATAGACAAATTCACTTGCTTAATCACACATCTATCTCAAATAAAATCACAGTAAATTCGCATATTAAAACGGCATGAAGAACTGATTCTTCATGCCGTTGTTTTTATATTTGCTTATTGAACTAAGCACACGTTAGCACAAGAAGTATTTAATTACCTTTAGGTTTGAAAAATTTAAATAAAAGCATTCCTATTCCAATAAGTACAACTATAATCGCCACTGGTACTAAAATATTCAATATCATTTCCATGCCCCTTCGCTTTATTTCTTACAACTCTTTATAAAAGCATCCTCCCGCTATGTTGAACAAGATCGATGACAGCTTTTTGTGCTAACGCAACCCGTTTGTTGAACAGGAAACCACATGCAAATTTTATTTAGAATGGATTCTCCCCTTTTAAAAAGGGAACTGCGATTATATAAATAGAACCGATAAAAAAGAGCCAAAAAATCTTTGATGTAAGAAATCGATTATAAAATTTAACTTCCTTAAATATAAAAAATCCCATAATTGCTATATAAACTACAAAGAGAAAATATGAAATACCAAACCAATTAACCCAAATATTCCCCATATATTCAATTCCGTATCTTCCGTAGAAATTACCTGCCATATTTACAGTTAAATAGAATCCTAATGCCAAAAAGAAAAATAATTCAATTGACCTACCAACATCTTTTATAAATACTTGCAAAATAACACCACCTATATAGTTCCTGCTCCTTTACTATCGCAACCCGTTTGTTTAAGTGTACCCTTTCACAAACATCCCCAATATAAAAAGAGGACTGCAATACAGTCCTTTCTGATTCTTTATTTAATTAGCTCATTAAGTTTTGTTCGAACATCTTCCAAAACTTCAGTTTTAACTTGTCCAAATTTCTTTCTGACAATATGTTTAGATAATGTATAAACTTTGTCAGCTCTAATTGCTGATGTAACTTTAAGTTCGCCTTCTTTTAAATCTTTTGACTCAATTACTACTGAATAATCAAGATTCCTTAATTGTGAAGTAACAGCTACAACAATGATGTCGTCAGTCATTTTATTATAACTATCACCTGAAATCACAAGCACAGGGCGTTGCTTTCTATTTGTTAAATCACTGAATGGAACAGGTAACAAAACGATATCACCCTGTTTATGCATCATTCCAAACCTCATCATCAATGTCATTATCCCAAAAATCTAAGCTACTTTCACTAGCCTTTGTTAAATCCTCAGATAAGCTTTTTTCCCTTTTTATTCTTAGATACTCTGCAAAATCCAGGATTTTATCCACTTCTTGTTCAGATATTTCATCAATAATCTTAAGTAAACGCTCTTTGGCTGTATTCATATTGCGTTCACCTCTTCCATGAGTAGTTTATTATATTATATCATGAAACGTTACCTTCCTCGATAGTCCAAGATTAAAATATTCTTCAAGAAACGCAACCCCGTTAATGCAATAAGAAACGTATTTCGCTTAGCTTATTTAGATTAGATATTTTCATAAATTTCTATTAGTGAATCCGCAGGGTCTCTAAAATGAGCCACTTTAATACCCCAATCCTTTTGCTCGGTAGGCTCAGTTATAAAATTTACTTTACCTTTTAATTCTTGATATTTTTCTTCGACACTATTTACTTTAAAAATCAAGGCTGTCTTATCTCTTTTATCAGTCTTAGTTGAGTATTCAGTACCTATTGCTTCAACCATTTGTTTGCGTTCAAATATCCCTAAAGTACAACCGTTGAATTTAAAGTCAGCATAATTGGAATTTTCATTTCCCCAAGATAATTCAAATCCCAATACATCTCTATAAAAAAGAAAACATTCTTTATAGTTATCAACAAGTAAACGAGTGTGTGTAAGTTCCATTCAAAAACCTCCCATTGATTTCCATTAATAATTTTTAATCACAATTCACTCATACCAAGCATTAATGGGTCTATTTTGAGGAAAACCATTCATTCCTCTGTACGCCTTTCTTTCTTCTGTAAAATCAAACCATTGTTTATTGCTCTTGGGGTCGTTTGCATAGTTAACCACACAACGAATTTGGTCTTCAACACAACTATCAGTCCATACACCCAATTCTTTTTCTAATTGGTCAAAAAGTTGAGCTGCATTCTTATCCTTAATTTGCGATAATGAAAAAAGGTACAACTTAAAAACCAACTTTTCAGCTAATTTATAACCAACGGAGGGAACAGTTTGAAATTCAGCCAGTCCCTTTAAAACATTAGCTTTTCTAAGTTTTGATTTTTCCTCATGTGTTAGTGGCAGTTTGGTATTCGAACCCAAAAACTTCCCTCCTTTATTATTAAAGATTACTGTTCGTTAGTACAATAAAAATTACATTTACTTATAGAAGTATTCTCCCCGTTCCATAACAGTTGCATCAGCTTGTGCCACTTAACTGCGTCTTTAGCACAAGAAGGGATTACTCATAGTGAACAATTACACCATATAGTTGAAGAAGAAAATGAACTTCCATTAAAACTGTATTACTAATTCATATATTTAATCTATTATCTAAATCATCTTTTTATAGATGAGTTTAAATCGTGCTCCCAGTTTAAGCCGTCAAATGATTTTTGCCAAGAACTATGTATGGTGTCTCTTGACTCATTAATTTTCCCGATAAACCGCTGACTAAATTCTAATGGTGAAAAATCTGATGTATCCCTCCACAACTTCCAAACATCATCTTCAAAACTCATGTTATATATACGAGTTACACTTCTGGAATCAAATTAGTGTTGTAAATATTTACACGTATTAGAATCATAGTCATAAACAATCGTACTACTTGGGAATTCAGGTTGATTCATAAGGGTTCGCTGAACGATAAACTTTTCTTTTTCCATCCAATCAAAAATTGTTTCTCCACAAATTGATTTTGTTTGAAAATGTGGGGGAATTACTTCTACTTCCCATTTACCAATTAAAAATCCCAATCGTATTAACGCTTCTTCACGAACTGATTTTTTCAACAATAATCTCCGCTTGTTTAATACTCTTCCATTAAACCGTCCTCAATAAGCCCTTTATCGAAATGATATAACACTAATTTATCTAACTCTTTAAAAGTTTTAATGTTAACATCTGTTTCATGTTCCATTTCGAATAAGTCTTCGTAAAAATTATTAAACCTTACATAAACATTTTTCATTTTTTCATAATCTTCATCTTCAATAATCCCGTTATCAATGATTCTTTGGTAAAACTCAGATATTCCCCAAAAATAATCAATAGGTTTATTATGAGGATGAATTCTTAATGCTAACAAAGTATTATGTGCGATGATATTTTCTCTTAGTTCCGTTAATGTTTCTATATCTGGATTATTTTTTAATTCCTCTAATAGGCATACATCATCTTTAATTCCTGATGCAAATGTACCTACAACCCTATTTTCAAGTTCTTTTTGATTTTTAAATTGATTATAGAAAAGTAGTGAAGTTATGATTAATAAACCAATAAGTATATACACTATATATTTTTTCAATCGAAACTACTCCTTTCCCATAATATTTAAGTTACTCGTTTGAAAATGATTTCCACATAAGAAATATTAATTCCTTCTTCCACACCCCACTGTTTTTAACATTATTTTCCAATTAGTAGTGTATAAAAACGAGCTGCATTTATTACAGCCCGAATTTTAACTCTTTCCCGTGACTCTAATAATCAAACAAATTCATTAAACATATATTTCTTAATTTCGTCCCATTCAGAATGGAGAATACTAAAGTATACGTCATCTCTACTTACTCCAGATGTATCTATATAATTTGCTCTAAAAACTCCTTCTTTTGTTGCTCCTAACTTTTTAATTGCTTTTTGAGAACGAGTATTTCTTACATCAGCACTAAATTGAACTCTTCTAATTTCCAATTCTTCAAAGGCGAATTTTAATAGCTCAAATTTACAAGCTTTATTTAGTCCTGTCCCTCTAAAAGGTTTACCGTACCAAGTCCAACCAATTTCTAACCGTTTGTTATTAAATTGAATATTGCCGTACCGTGTTGAACCCGCTACTTCGTTAGTTCTTTTGTCAATTATTATAAAAGGATATGAATTTCCTTCATTTCTTTGGTTTGCAGTTTGAGTAACATACTTTTCCAACTCGCCGTCACTTTTACATTCAATTGTGTAATATACTTCCTTATCATAGATAATTTTCTTAAGCTGCTCTTTGTACTTTTCTTCAAACGGAACTAACTTAACAATATGATTTTCTAATATTATGTTGTTAGAATAAAAGTCATTCATCATTACATTTCTCCTTAATCAATCAGTTTAAATATTACAATTAATATCATAATTTCTAATATGCTTATCAAACAATCCTCCTCTTTAGTTTAACATCATTTTCCAGTCAGAAGGTGCAAAAAAAGAGCTGCAACATTGCAACTCGAAATTTTACAAACGCACTCCCGTTAGTAAAAATCACCTATGTATTACGGATTACTCATGTTGAAAATTAGATTTTTAGTACCAAAACAATGTTTGCTCTATGGTTCGTCTTGGATTTTGTTTCTAAAATTAAAGTTACAACCCCTGCAAGTTTGTTTTCAACAAAAGATCCAAATGTAAAGAAATGGTCAAATTTCAATCGGTTTTCAAAATTTTCAAGAGTATATTCCTTTTCCTCAGGGTATATTTCTTTCCATCAATGTGAATAGGTGGGCGAAATACTATGTGATTCGTGTCTGTTTAACGATAAAATACTGATATAACAACAAAAAATCACATGTGATTTCTTCTGTGAAATCGCATGTGATTTTACTTGGGATTGGCTTGTTTGTACCTCTGAAGTAAACATGTTCTATTAAACGACTCGGTCTTTTGTTGTTTAAGGTCTACCATGAAAATAAGTGTTATCGAACGTATCAGGATTAACAAATACAGTTTAGGTTAATCATTCGTTCCAATTGGATTAAATATTTTCATTATCCATGGTGCAAGATTTTTCTTGCATCGAGGACTGAAAATACGAAAGCCTTGCAAAATAATGGGAAAGTGGATTTACGGAAAAAAGTAAAGGATATCGTTCCTACAAACGGTGAAAAATCACAAATACGGGATGAATGAAGCCTATATTCTTCCCGCAATCGGTGGAAAAACATAAATGTGGGCTGAATGAAGCCTATATTCTTCCCGCAAACAGTATTAGATTGGAATTGCGGGAAGGTAGTATATCTTAGATAGAAAATTATCATCCTCATGGTGCAAATTCCAATTCCATGTTTAGTCTACCCTATAATTCCCCAATCAGTTCAACTGCTGTACTTGGAAGAGGTTATGATATGCTCCTCGTTTTGTCATGAGTTCCGTATGAGATCCCATTTCTACTAGATGCCCATTCTCGATCACAATAATTTTATCTGCATGTGTAATGGTAGAAAGACGATGAGCTACAATAAATGTAGTACGGTCTTCCGCTAATCGGAACAATGATTGTTGAATTAGGTGTTCACTTTCTAAGTCTAGTGAGCTTGTTGCTTCGTCAAAAATTAAGATTTCAGGACTTTTCAAAAACACACGTGCAATTGCTATACGTTGTTTTTGTCCACCTGAAAGCTTTACACCTCGTTCACCAATGTTTGTATCATAGCCATCAGGAAGCTCCGTTATAAAGTTATGCGCATTAGCCGCTTTTGCAGCTTCAACCACTTCCTCATCAGTGGCATCAGGATTCCCCATTAAAATATTGAATCGAACGGAGTCACTGAAGATAATATTATCCTGCAATACCATACCTATGCTATCTCGCAACGAACGCATTTGATAGTCACGAATATCTTTTCCATCAATAATAATACGGCCAGAAGTAACATCATAAAAACGAGGAATTAAGCTCATGATTGTGCTTTTTCCACCGCCACTCATTCCAACAATAGCAATGGTTTCTCCTCTTTCCGCACGGAAGCTTATGTCATGTAGAACATTTTGTTCATCATCATAGCTAAAGCTTACTCTATCAAAGATCACCTCTCCCCTTGGGAAGGTATAGGGAACAGCATTTTCTTTATCTTTAATATCATATTCTTCGTCAATCAATTCGAACATCCGATCCATGGAAGCAATCGATTGGGTTAATGTAGTAGAAGAGTTCACTAGTCTTCGTAATGGATTGTATAGACGATCCATATAGGCAACAAAAGCTACCATTGTTCCTACTGTTAAGTCCGTCTGTATAACCATTGCTCCGGCAACACCAATAACTAGTACTGGTGCAATATCCGTCAAAGTATTAATAACTGCAAAGGTCTTCGCATTCCACCTAGTATGGTCAATAGCTTTATTTAAAAAATTCTCGTTTCGACTATTAAACTGCTTCTGTTCATGGTCTTCTAAAGCAAAGCTACGAATGACATTCATTCCTTGAAGTCGTTCATGTAGGTGTCCCTGTACTTCTGCTAAGGCTTGAGATCGCCTCCTAGTTAAGGACCGGAGTTTACTATAAAAATATTTTATAGAGACACCGTAGAATGGTAATAAGGATATTGCAACAATGGTTAGCCAGAAATCCATAGTAAACATTATGATAATTGCAATAATAATCGTAAACATGTCTAACCAAATATTCATCATACCTGTAATAATAAACGTTTTCGTTTGTTCAACATCATGAATAACACGAGAGATTACCTCTCCAGATTTTCTGTTAGAATAAAACTTTAAACTTAACTTTTGTAGATGGTCAAAAAGCTGCTCCCGAATATCGTATAAAATTTTACTTCCCGTCCATTGAGCAAAATATTGACGGTAAAACTCTATTGGTGGTCTTAATACAATAAAAACAAATAAGACGATACCCATCAACCAATATAATGAGGTCATTTTTTCGCTATCCGTTAAACCTTGCCCACCTATAATATCATCTATAACAAACTTTAATATGAGAGGAATAATGAGGGGAATTCCAAACTTCATCATTCCAATGATTACAGTTAAAATAATTTGCTTCCAATAAGGCTTAACAAATAATAAATACCTTTTTATACTATCCAAATATACGACACCCCCAACATTACGTAGTATTCTCAAAATTGAAGAGAGAACACAGCAGTCTAACTATCTATTTTTAACCAAAAAGAAAGAACGGTTAAAATAAAACCGTTCTCTTGTCTCTACTCTAATATAACATTGTTTGTCCATTTTTACCTATATTGAAGAAACCTTTCATACCAATACTCAATAAAACCAGGCTCAAATGGCCCCTTTTGTTGACTAACCCACGTTACTAATTCATCTACAGTTCGACGTAAAATTAATTCCACTTCATCTGGGTAGTTCATCTGTAGTTTATGTAAAGCAAACTCATCTTCATCAAGTAGCTTATACGTCATGTCTGGGAAAACCTTTATGTCTAAATCATAATCAATATATTTTAACGCTTCTTGGTCATATGTAAATGGTGTACCTAAGTTACAGTAATAATGGATTCCGTCGTTACGTATCATTCCAATTGCATTAAACCAGTGCTTTGCTGTGAAATAGCAAATGGCTGGTTCCCGCGTTCTCCAGTGTCTTCCATCTGACTCCTGGACCATAATTCTATCGTTCCCGCCGATTACTTCATTTGAAGTACCTTTTAGAATGATCGTTTCTTCCCAAACTCGATGAAGTTGTCCATTATGTTTGTAGCTATGTACTTCTATGTTACTGCCTACTTTGGGAAAACTCACTGTTCTTCTCCTTTCTATTAAAATTATCTTGGAGATCGATGTGTAACCATTCGATCGTGTTTATGCAAAAACAGTTCGAATGGAGGCTTTTCAATTAAATAATTTTTCAACTTATAATAACTAATTTTTCGATATGGATCCCCTGGAGTAATTGGTTCCTCACCCTTTTCTAAGAAATATTGATCACATGCAATTTGACAATAATCAATAAACTTAGGGTATTCCTGATTTTCAAAGATCTCAAAAGTTTCTTTGGACATATAAAATTTTTTATCAGGTTTCCCACCTAAAAAAGAGTGGAGTAAATCAAAATCAATTTCATGATTATCTAATACGATACTTCGAAGTGATACTCCTTTTTGAAGAGTTGAGGCATAATCATTAACGGCTTTTCTAACATCATCAATCGTAGCTGAAATGATAGGTACATTGTGACTGTTTTGAGAACCACTAGTGCTTTTTTTACCATTCTTTCTCTTTTTCCAAAAGAGCATCATATCCCTCCCAATTTAGAAAGGTTATCGTACTAATTTAACCAATATATGTATAAAATAACCTATTCTCTTACCTTTTCTTTCCTCTATCCATTCCATTATACTATTGATTACCTTTTTTTAAAATAAAACCTACAAAATGATTCAAACAATTTTACTACCCTGAAAGTAGCTAATCCTGATATTGATATTCTATTCATTCGCTACACCACACTTCGCTTTTACCACAAGGGTAAGTGCGATATCGGTTCTGGCTTCACTCCGTTCGCAGTCACAGAAACGGATGAATTTATCTTTGAAATAATTTTCATCCTCCATGGTGCAAATTTTTTCACTTGCATGCCTGCCAGTTCTACCCTGAAAATAAAAGTACCCCTTTTTCCGAATTAGAAAAAGGGGTACTCCGACGACACTACTGAACACTATTCGTTACGTTAGTGCAGACAACATCTTTATTGTTGTTGTCCTTTAGAAGATGCCTGTTGTTTACGTTGAGCAGATTGTTGGTTTTGTTGACGCACTTCTTGAGCATCCGTTTCAGAAGCAAACTCAAAGTTTTGTTGTTGACCTTGCTGAGCTTGTTGCCCTTGTTGAGCTTGAGCAGATTGTGCGTTTTGCTGTCTTACTTGTTGCGCATTTGTTTTAGAAGCTCTCTTTGCCATGTGTATCACCTCCACAGAAATTATGATTTCCACGAGGTGATTTTTTATCCGAAAAAAGATCAAAACATTTTTTAACAATTTAGCGCAGTGAAATCAATCACCTTTATGTTAATAATGAAATACCACCATCAACTACAAGGGTTTGTCCACAAACCATGCTTGCCTGAGGTGACAATAAAAACATTACTGCATTTGCTAGGTCATCTGGTTCTACCAATCGTCCAGCAGGGGTACGATCTATTGCATCGTTCAATAGTTCATCACGATTTGGAAAATGTGTGAGTGCATCCGTATCCACTGCACCTCCAGAAACTGCATTTACTCGAATATTAAAAGGAGCTAATTCAACTGCTAAATATCGCGTTAGTGCTTCTACTGCTGCTTTTGATACTCCTACTGTTGTATAGTTTTTTAAATAACGTAGAGAACCTAATGAGCTTAAACTGACAATTGCTCCTCCGTTATTTCCATTTTTCATCCGTTCAGCTGCCATTTGCGAACAAAATAGCATTCCTTTGTTATTAATATCCATCGTCCAATCCCAGTGACTTTCCTCCAGCTCAAGAACTGGTCGAAGTACACCTGAAGCGGCATTATTGACAAGAACATCTAGCCTTCCAAAATGTTCATCAATTAACTTAAACATTTCCTCCACTTTTTCTTTCTTAGCAATGTTTGCTTTTACTGTTAAAACTTCCACTCCTAGCTTTCGTATTTCTTCAGCCGTGTCCTCTGCTTTGCTTTTACTTCTAGCATAATTGATAACAATATTGTAATTTTGTTCCGCTAATTTTATAGCAATTTCCTTTCCGATTCCTCTACTGCTACCAGTAATCAAAGCAACTTTTTTTAATGATGTACTCATATTTGTCTCCTCACTTTTTATAGAATATTTTAATTTTGTTTTAACCTTGAATGGGCGGTCAACCATGAAAATACAACGTTTCAAATTGCTAAATTATCCATTTATCCCACTCATTCAAGAGAATATGTATTCACTACTCTAAGGATACTATATAAAGGAATGATATTTGTCAATAAGTGTGAAACGCCCTGTAAGAACAATAAAAGTAACAACATTGTTGTGTTTTAGAATTGAAGTATAAGGAGGAAATACCCATGTATGTAGGACGTGATTTTACCGAATTATCCATGACCCCTAAGACAGATTGGTCCGATAAAGAACTAGCTTATTTCCATCATAATTTACAGCAAATGGTTCCATATTTAAATTCTGAAGGGGTAACGATTCATAAGGAGATTGTAAACGAGATGATGAATCGTGGAGGATTAAACCACAAGGAAGCAAGCTGGACAAATGGTAGCCGTATTCACTATGAATAAGTATAGAAAATCCGTCATCTTTTTGTATAAAAAAATAAAGCCATGATTGGATTAGGAAAACTCCAATCATGGCTTTGTACCAAATTATGTTGATGGTGGAGCTAGAAATAATGCCCCATAAATCAGTGCCCCCAATATAACAAACGCAGGGTGCACCTTTCTCTTTTCAAGTAAATAATAACTAACTACAATTAAAAACAACGTTTGGATCCAACCGCTTTCTAAATAGGATGTTTCCACAAAGCGAACGGTCATTAAACCCAGTAAAACAGCAATTGTTGGTCGAACAATATTGGATAGCAACTTTACCTTAGGTGAATCTTTGAAGCGATATAAAAGGCTTAATAAAATGATCATTAAAATTAATGACGGAGCAACTGTAGCAAACACACCGACAAAGGCACCTAATATACCACCTTCTTCAAAACCAATGTAGCCTGCCATTTTTGTTGCGATTGGACCTGGCAAAGCGTTACCTAGGGCCAATACCTCACCAAACTCCTCTATCGTCATCCAACCAAATCGATGAACTACTTCGTACTCAATTAATGGAATCGTGGCTGGTCCACCACCGTAGCCAATAATACCAGGTATAAAAAAGGCTAGGAATATCTCCCAATAGATCATGGAGTATCACCTTCCTTTTTCGATCCTTTAGCAGTACTTTTTTTCTCTGATCTTTTAAGTAAAACAAAAAGGATTAAAGCTCCGATAACAAAAGCAGGATGCCAACCAATAATTTGAATTATGAGAATAGAAATTACGATTAATGCAATTACGTTTAACCAACCTAAGCTTACCTTCGAGCTTTTAACAAACCCCCAAGTAAGTAAACCTAGCATAACGGCTACTACTGGAAGAACACCGTGCGTCATACCTTGAACCCAGGCATACTCCCTAAATGAAGCCAATGAAGTTAAAAGAACAATCATCAGTATCACTGTTGGCAAAACAGAAGCGATAATAGCATTTAGCATACCTGTCAGCCCTGAGACACGATATCCAATGTAACCTGCCATTTTTGTTGCGATAGGGCCCGGTAAGGTGTTTCCAATAGCTAAAACATCTGCGAACTCCTCACTAGACATAAATTTATATCTCTCTACTACTTCATTATGAATTAAAGGAATGGAGGCTGGTCCGCCTCCATACCCTAACAAACCAACACGTAAAAAAGCCATAAATATTTCCCATTGTTTCATAACCTAGTAAACCTTCTTTCATAAGAAATGCGCAAGGCGCCCCAATTACGCCTAAGTACAGCCTACGTCCTGCAGGCAACGGCGTAATATCGACATCCTGTCTCCCACTGAAATGCAAATGTTCTGGCCGTTAAAAAGTGCTTTTTACTTTTTATACGGACAGGTTATTTGACACGAGGTGATGGCGCATGGAGCTAGACATCGTTCGAAAAAAATTTATAAATTCATATCTTCTAAAATAAACCTATTAATAAACAGCGATAGCTCCGTCAGTTCTTGATTCCGTTCCACCAGCCAGTACTCCAGTGTCTGGATCTCTCCAAATGATTTGTCCACGTCCAAAGCTCCCTGATTCATGCGTTACTTGTACATTGTGCCCTCGACTAGATAATGCCATTGCAATATGATTCGGAACAGTTTGTTCAAGAAGAACTTGTTTGTCCTTCATCCACTGCCACCTTGGAGCATCTAATGCTGCTTGAGGATTTAAACCAAAGTCAATGGTATTCATAATAACCTGCATATGTCCTTGTGGTTGCATAAAACCTCCCATTACACCGAATGGCCCAATTGGAACATTCCCTTTCGTTAAAAACCCAGGTATGATCGTATGATACGTTCTTTTTCCTGGTATTAATGCGTTATCATGGTCAGGGTCTAAGCTGAAATTATGTCCTCGATTTTGTAAGGAGATTCCTGTCCCAGGTACTACAAGGCCAGAACCGAATCCCATGTAATTACTTTGAATAAATGAAACCATATTTCCTTCACCATCAGCAGTAGCTAAGTATACTGTTCCTCCTTTAGGAGGCTCTCCAGCAGTTGGAGTTAAAGCTTTATCACCAATGAGAGATCTTCTCTCTTTTCCATAGCTCTCACTAAGAAGTGCATCAACAGTTGTACTCATATTATCCTGCTCGGTAATATACTTTTCTCCATCAGCAAAGGCAAGCTTCATTGCTTCGATTTGCTGATGGAATGTTTCTTCCGAATCTCTAGCAGTAAATGTATCGTTCTTCAACATATTTAACGCCATTAAGGCAATAAGACCTTGACCATTAGGAGGAATTTCCCATACATCGTAGCCTTTATATTGAACACTAATTGGTTTTACCCATTCTGGTTTATAAGCTTTTAAATCTTCCTTAGTTAAAAATCCGTCGTATTCTTGGGAGAATGCATGCATTTTATCAGCTAATTCCCCTTCATAAAAGGACTTCCCCTTTGTTTTTGCAATAGCTTCCAAAGTAGATGCATGGCCTTCCGATTTCCATAGTTCTCCTGCCTTAGGGGCTTTCCCTACTGGCGCAAAGGTTTCAAACCAGCTATTAAACTCTTCACCTTTTAAAACTTTAGAATATGCCGCTACTCCACGTTCCCAAAAGTAGGCTAATGTAGGGCTAAGTGGGTAACCATTTCTTGCGTAGTTAATAGCAGGCTCCAGCACATCTGTTAGTGGAAGCTTACCAAACCGTTCTGATAATTCTACCCATGCAGAAGGGGCACCTGGAACGGTAACCGGAATCCAACCAAATTTAGGTATTTCTTTTATCCCACGTTCTTTCAGTTTTTCTATTGAAATAGAAGCCGGTGCTGGCCCACTAGCGTTTAAGCCATGGAGCTCACCTTTTGTCCATACAAGTGCAAATGCATCTCCACCAATTCCATTGGAGGTAGGCTCAACAACAGTTAAGCATGCTGCTGTTGCAATGGCGGCATCAATAGCATTACCACCCTTCTTTAAAATATCTAATCCTGCTTGGGAAGCAAGCGGCTGTGACGTTGCAACCATTCCTTTTTGTCCGTATGTAACCATCCGCTGTGATGTATAAGGATAGTGATAGCTGTTAAACGAGACCATTATATATACAACCTCCTACTTTTTTGATAATCATATCATATTTCGATAGTCGAAGGAATGGTTTGTATGTGGTCTATAAGCAGGTTTGCGAATTCTATAATCACTCCCCTTTTCATGTAGGAATGTGTACATACGACAAAATTATGATTGGAGAGTTTTTTACGAATCGGCTATCTAGTGAGGATTCATGAAAGCCGTCAAACCATTGTGCTAATGAGTATGGCAGCTTTTAAAAACAATGTATAAGTGGACAAAGAAAACTTTATTCCAAGGAATCTATAATAAATAAAAAAAAAACAAAAACGAGAGATAAGTAACAACACCACTCGTTTCGTCATATTAACAATCTATTTTCTTTCTTCTTTCACCTTATACATCGCTTTGTCTGCATGTTTAAGTAATGAATCTACATCTTTTCCATCTCTGCCAGCAATGCTAATTCCGACGCTGCCTGCAATATTATGCTCATTTCCATTAATAGTAATTCGGTCATGAATGTGATGATGCAGCACATTGACGAAGTCTTCGATCCCTTTTTCATCATTTGCCATAATTAAAATAGCAAATTCGTCTCCACCCATCCGCGATGCATGGGAATGCTCTGGCAGGCATCTAAGAATCTGGTTGGCAACATGTTGAAGAACTAAATCCCCTGTAGCATGTCCAAAACGATCATTAATTGATTTAAATTTATCCAAATCCATAAGTACGACAGCTAATAATGAATCCTCATCTTTTACTTTATTGTTCATCTCATGAAACCGATCATAAAATAACCGACGATTTCCAAGCTCTGTTAACGGATCATGGTAGGCTAGAAATTGAAGTTTATCTTCATTTTGTTTTTTTATCGTAATATCCCTTAGAATCAGATATGCATGCTGTTTATCCTCCAACTCCATATAATTAGACTTCATTTCCAAGATAAGTGCTTTTCCATTCTCTCGCTTCAAAAACAGTATTTTATTAATTGGAATAGATGAATGAAAAAATTCTGTAAAACTTGAAATATACTTTTCACCATCATATGCTTTCAGTAATGAGACAATATTTTTCTGCAAGAGAACTTCTCGTTCCTTTCCTATCATGTTACAAAAGGAAGGGTTTGCTTCTAAAATAACACCTTTATTATTAATTAGAATTATACCATTAGAGCTGATATTGAAAAGCAGCTTGTACTTATGGTCTGATGTTACAAGAAAGTCAAAACCAACCATCGCATAACGAATAGTAAAGGCAAAAAGCAATATACCGAATGGCGAAAGAAAAGATAAATATAGCCCATATATACTTGCAATATAAACTACAACAAAGGTAATAATGATAATCAACAAAATGATTAGAATGCTTTTCATAATAAAACTGAACCGCTTTAGAACATTTAAACTTTGACCCGGTTGTTTAACATGCTTATAGCCTTTCCTAAATATAAAGATCATCCAGAAGGTTAAGTACACCAGGGCTATTGATATGGAAACTAATAAAGGTGTACTCAATGACTCGATCCGCCGGTTTCCTACTTCCGCTATTTCGTTATAAAAATGAGATGGCATAAACACGATACCTATCAAACCCAAAAGGGGAATTAAAGAAATCAAATGCCACAAAAAGGATATTTTCAGATTGCAAATAAGTAAAATAAAGTAAATTAAACAAGTCATAATAAAATATGTATTGGCATATTTGAAGTATAATACAAAGCTAGTTGCATCTTGTATAGGTAAGAGATTCATGTTGTAATCACTTAGAAATATCATACTAAGCAGGAGTAACA
The DNA here is from genome assembly GCF_029688925.1 of Evansella sp. AB-P1. Classification (GTDB taxonomy): domain Bacteria; phylum Bacillota; class Bacilli; order Bacillales; family Salisediminibacteriaceae; genus Evansella. The sequence goes on along the minus strand of NZ_JARUKY010000001.1, from coordinate 429,961 downwards.
GAATAGCTGTTACTTGATGTACTGTACTGTTTCTTGAACGAAAATAAACCTCACACGCCATAGCAAATAAGAGAAGAAAGGGAATAAAACTTATTAGTAAGTACATATAAAACAATGGAAGCACCTCAAATCCTCACATTACATCATTCCCTGTAATTATGTATTGGTATGCACTTATTTTACCACGCAAATGGTATTTTTCGACTAGTCCTTTTTACATAAGTGATTTGGAAACTCTTGGTGCCACCACCAGTATTGTTGGTGTCTATGAACAGGTTTGCGGATTCTATGAGCAAGTTTTCCTCTTCTATGAGCAGGTTTCACCCTTCTATGAGCAACTTTCGCACTTCTATGAGCAACTTCGCCTCTTCTATGAGCAACTTCCTCCACCCTCCTATGAACACCTTCCCCCCATTCTTTAAACACCTTTCACCCTTCTATGAGCAACGCCCCCAATCCTACGAACAATAAATAAATCGAGTAGGAGGGGGTGACTAACCCCCGACCTCTCACACCACCGTACGTACGGTTCCGTATACGGCGGTTCCCAAAGTCAGACGGTCAATGAGTATTTTTTTCATTGATCGTTATGCTTTTCTGCCTCCTTGTTCACCATCCACTCTCAACACTTCTACGGTTTTCAACAGGATTCACTGTTTATTCCATAGGGAGCTCTTTACAGACATCTGTTTCTTTGAGTGAACATAAACAAAGAGATTATTTCATCCTCCTTTGGGTTCAGCCCTTCCCAGCTTTCCTGGTACTATGGCTTCTGCTGACTTCTGACAGTTCAACGGAAGTTCATACGTCCGCTTACGATAAGAGTATCGCTTCTCTGTCAGACCTCCCAGGGTAAGCACACACTCTTCCTCCCCATGTCCTTGCTTCATTTACTCTGTGTACCCTTCTGCAGTAAGGACTTTGACTTGTTTTGCAGTCTCACCCAAGTACACCTAGCCTCGTATGAAGTTCGTGTTCCTCAAGGCAGGGATTTGCCGCCGACTTCCTTCAGATTCTGAGTCACCCCAGACACCCTTGTCTTAAGCTAACTGTTACTACTGCCTTCACAGTTCGGGACTTGAACCCTAGAGAATGCGCGCATGCCTGGCGCACAAATAAATAGACGATTGAGCAAGAAAACTCAACCGTCTAACAAATGTACCCTTCTTTATTTTAACCTTTCCTCTGCAGGCTTTTTCCAATAACCAAGCATAAGTGCTGATACAACGGCACCTATGGCAATAGCTAAGAAGTATAGAGGCCAATTTTCTACTGCAACAAAAATTACGAAGGCACCACCGTGAGGAGCCATTAATGTGTTTCCAAATAGCATAGCTAATCCACCAGCTAGAGCAGATCCAACAACAATGGACGGAATTACTCGTCCTGGATCAGCTGCAGCAAACGGAATGGCACCTTCCCTGAACCTCCACACGAATGAATTCGGTGGGTTCTAAGGTACTTAAAGGCACTTCCTCTAAAACTATGGTATCTGTTTTAGAGACTAATGCTGTTCCCTTAGACTTTCATGGACAACGCTTGTCCTATTGGACTACGTTACCGTCCTGTCGGCTCGGTTCAAAACCTTATTGCTAATGAGTGGTTTATATTCCCATACTTGCCAATGTATGTTCACTTGTTCTTAATCTATCAATCTCGATGTCGTGGGAATTCTTAAAGGTTACCCAATTTTCGTTACAATCACCAGTGTCGATTTCACATAAATTATCCTTCACATTCATAATCAAAAATGCACTATACAAATCACGCTGTATCTTCATTCCGTTAAAGTCGTTCCAACGTTCACTTACTTTTTTCTTTAGGTATTCTCCGTTAAAATGATTGAACTGACTTGCTTTTACATTAAAGGTATCTATCTTTTTCAACTCATTACCAGCATATTTCAACTTGTTATCTAAAATGTTCACAAGCATGGATGGGGCTTTATTTAATAAGGACTTTCCATAACGTTTTTTACGATTTATCCTACCTGTTTTTTCGTTAATGGTTGTCTGTTTGGTTCGCCTTTGAAGTCCTTTATAGTTCATCGTTTCTACCTTTACATCATCACCAAGAGAGAGTATCCAGTTCGCCATTTTATTGTGATCTTGCTTCCTAACATCAGCTATTTTTCTTGAAGTGATGTTGCATTGGCTTTACAAAGGCATGAATAGAGTATTCGCTTAACTCATGCTTTTTTATCAACTCTCTCAAAGCCTGAGAACGTTCCTTAGATGCTTTCTGCTGTACCCAACACCTATATTCCTTCTCTTGCTTCATACGTCTATAACGCTTCATTAACCTTCCTAGACAGGCATTATACATGTTTCTAGCAATCTCTAATCGCTTGGATAATACATCTTCTTGCCATTCCTCTGTTACGAGAGGGAGAGACAAAGTATAGGATTGTTTAGCCAATGGTATCACCACCTTACTTACACATTTTTTTGATTTTTAATATACTCCTGAACCGTTTCTTCAGAAATATGTCCTACCGTACAACTGAAATAACTCCTTGTCCATAAGCTCGGCAACCTACTTTTTAGGTGCGGGTGTTTTTCCCTAAGAATTCGACTACTAATACCTTTAAAGTCTTTAATTACTTTATGAAGCATTAGTCTAGGGTCAAACTCAATAAACATATGCACATGGTCAGGCATGACCTCTAACGATTTAATAGTTACGTCTTTTTCCTCTGCAATTTGATAGAAAGTCTTTTTCAGATCGTGTTCTACATCATCAACAAGGACTTTCCTACGATACTTAGGGCAAAATATGATATGGAATTGGTTTTTATAAACTATCCCTTTTTTATGGGTATATTCTGTAGCCATTAAATCCACCACCTCTCCACAACTAATTATACCATATGATAATTATTTTGTTACACAATAAACTAATGAAGAGCTAAAAAGAATTGGCACAATTCATCCCCATCAATGAATTAAGGGGCTTTCTTGTGCCATAGTTGTAAATGGGATCAGAAGTTGGCTCTTGATTGTCCTCCATCGACATTCAGAGTTGCTCCTACAACCCATTTTGCACGTGCTGATGAAAGAAAGACAACAACGTCTGCAATTTCTTCAACTGTACCAAATCTTCCTGCAGGAATTTCACTTTCAACAAATTTTTTCATCTTCTCAGGATCTTCATCAATTCTTTTTTGCCAATTTCCACTTGGATGAAGAATAGAACCTGGTGCAACACCATTTACACGAATACCATCTTTAACTAGTTCATCTGCTAAAGATTTTGTGAAACTGATCATTGCTGCTTTTGCACTATTATATGTTGGTTTCCCCCCAGATTCTCTCCCAAAAATAGAAGATATATTTAAAATCACCCCATATTGTTGCTTCTTCATATAAGGAACAGCTAATTGGCTAAAGTGGACGGCGGATAGGTAGTTTAATTCTATTGCCTCTTCAAATTCATCTAAAGAGGTTTCCATCGTTTTACCTCCATTACTTCCACCTACATTATTTATGAGAATATCTATACCACCGAATAATTCAGTGCATGCGTCAAAAGCCTTAGCTCTTTCCTTTTTGTCCATTAAATCAGCTTGAATGATTTCTACTGGTTCTAACTCTTTTTTTACTTCTTGTAATGCTTCTTTTCCCCTAGCAATAACAGCGACTTTTGCCCCTTCCGCAAGAAAACTCTTAGCAATACCCTTCCCAATTCCCTTAGATCCACCAGTTACTAATACTCGTTTTCCCTTTAGTTCTAAATCCATCAAATCTCTCCCCTTATAACGATTTTTATGGAACTTCATTCAATTGCCTTTATATAGCAAAAACTATAACTTACACTCTTAATTATTAATAACTCCTTTCATTATTTTTTGGTGAGAAACTGGAAACGGATACTTATGTAGACTATCTTTTTTCACTAATTGAAAGGTGCTTGAATCAAAGAGAGACTTATCCTGAATCTCCATCATTTCTCCTGTAAAAATTTCAATATCCCAAACTAAATGGGAAAAAATGTGTTTTACCTGAAATAACTGCTTCGGATGAACCGTTACTTTTAATCCACCATTATTTAATAAATACTTTTCAATATCCTCATATCCTTCTGATATTACTTCGACATTTGGAAATTGCCATAGCTTTGCTAATAAACCTGAACTTGGTCGCTGTTCAATAAGCACTTTTCCTTGATTATCAAATAAAACAACTGCCTGCATCTTTTTGACTATTGGTGCAGCTTTTTTAGCTTTTATAGGGAGCTGCTCTTGTACGCCAGCATGCTGTGCTCGACAGTGAGTTCTTACTGGGCACAACAGACATGATGGCTTCCTTGGGGTACATATGAGTGCTCCTAGTTCCATCATTGCTTGGTTAAAATCAGAAGGGTACTCTTTCGAAATAATTTCCGTTACTATCTTCTCAAATTTTTTTCTAGTGGTTACTTTTGAGATATCGTCCTCAATCAATAATAATCGGGAAAGAACTCTCATGACATTCCCATCCACTGCTGGTGCTGGCTTATCATATGCAATACTTAAAATAGCACCAGCTGTATATGGTCCTACTCCTCGCAATTTTTGAACATCACTTGGTTGATCAGGAACTTTTCCTCCATAGCTTTCTTTCACTTCTTTAACGGCTTGATGTAGATTGCGAGCACGTGAATAATAGCCTAATCCTTCCCATGCTTTCAAAACAGTTTCTTCTTCTGCATCTGCTAATGCCTCTATAGTGGGAAACTTTTCAATAAAACGTTCAAAATATGGTATGACGGTATCTACTTTTGTTTGCTGAAGCATTATCTCAGATACCCAGATTTTATAAGGATCTTTCTTTTTTCTCCAAGGTAAATCTCGTTTATTTTCCCTATACCATTCAATAAGATCCTGTTGAAATCCACTTTTATTCCAAGCCTTTATTTCATCTAACGACATATAAACAAATTCCTCCTCTATCCAATAAGAAAACACAAGGCGCCCCAATTACGCTATATAATTATTCATTTTCTTTGGACAAACGCCCAGCAATGAACTTTTTTTATTCCTCCATCTACATATTGATCTAACCTTCCAAATACAGCATGATTAGAATTCTGACGCATCTCTTTAATTGCATGATAATGGGCCATTGTAGGAAGCTTAAACATCTCCACATATAGATGTTTTTGATCAGCTGCTTCGTACCAATCAACTTCTGTAGCACTATACTGTTCCAATTCAACTAATATTTCGTTCATATGTTTTTCATACTCATTAACAAACTCAGGTTTTATCTTATACTCTAAAAAAATCTGTAGCCCTTGATTCATTTCAACATTCTCCTTTTGAAATTCAGTAAATTAGGGTAATAATATGAATAGAACGTAATTTTTTAATTAAACTTGTTTTACGATTTTTTTAAGCATCTAATGAATTGTTGTATATATATAAAATATACAATAATTTTAATATGAGATAAAATTTAAGGAGATACAATCGATATTTTTAATAAAATATATTTATTATACATTCTCATCATCAAGGAGTGAAAAATATGGATACAGGAACCCATGTGGTGATGGGGGTCGCGATTGGTGGATTAGCCACTTTAGATCCTGTTGTTTCAAGCAATCCAGCTATGACCCAAGCAGTTATGATTGGTTCCATTATCGGATCACAAGCTCCAGATTTTGATACAATTTTAAAATTTAAAAATAATTCAACATACCTTAGAAATCATCGAGGAATAACTCACTCCATACCAGCCTGGTTTATTTGGCCTACTGCAATTACGATCCTTTTAGGTATGACAATGCCAGATATAAACTTCATTCATCTATGGCTTTGGACATTTTTTGCCGTTTTCCTTCATGTTTTTGTTGATATTTTTAATGCCTACGGAACAAAGGCACTAGCTCCCATTAAAGATAAATGGATTGCTTTAGGAATCATTAATATATTCGATCCATTTATTTTTTTAACTCACATAGCTGGAATTATCCTTTGGCGTTTTGGAGCTGACCCCGGCTGGACATTTTTGTATATGTATATTTTTCTCATAGGTTATTACTTTTGGCGCATACATGAACAACGGAAGGTTTATAAAGAGTTAAAGGGGCTCCATCCAGATTCCACACATATCTTTATATCGCCAACATTCAAATGGAGTTCATGGCACGTTGTCGTACGAACAAAGGAAAAAATGTATGTTGCAAAAGTTAAAAACAAAAAGGTAAATTACTTTGAAACATATCCATTCGAACCTATTCCAGATGATCCAATTATTAATTCGGCTCGAAAGGATGAAAATTTAAGTGCATTCTTATCCTTCTCCCCTGCCTATCGCTGGGAGGTTACTTTAGAAAAACATGGGTATACAGTTAAATTTATTGATCTAAGATACAGAAGTAAAGGACACTATCCTTTTATTGCAATCGTTCGACTTGACTCTGATCAAAATATACTGTCTTCGTACACTGGATGGATATATAATAATGAAACACTCCAAAGAAAATTAGAGGTCTTTCCTCAAAGTGGATAAAATAACGGCCACAGAAGGGGTCCCTTTGTGGCCGTTTGATTTTAATGATAAAATTTTTTACTTTCAAACAATTCCTTGTATTTTGGTTTTTCAAGTAAGATTTCATGTAAATGCGATCCGTATTGATCAATCCATTCAACAAGAATTTTTTCGGTCATTTCCTTCCCTTTATATTCTCGTCCTGCTTTAGCATAAGTAGTTTCAAAATCCTCCCACATTAGCTCAATCCACGTTCTTGCATCCGAATATGACATATTTTCATTTTGCTCTAACAAACGATGAGTCAAACGTTCAAAATAATCATTCATTTTTTAGACATCCCCCTTGTCAGTATTTACAATTCATTTTACTATTCAATTTACACACAATAGTAATGCTCCATTAGAAAAGATTCTTCTTTACTTGTTTTGTGGATAGTTTTTTCTAAATTACACTTTAGAAATGAAGTAACCACTTTATTTTTATTAAAGTGCTAAGGAGGTTTTCTCTTGCGTAACAAAGCAAAAGGTTTTCCACATCGTATCTCTCTTGCTGGAGAGCCGAGAGCAAAAGCTGAATTTGCATCAAGAAGAGCAAATGATACCATTAATGACCATCCAGCAGAAAGAATGCAAGCTTCCACCAAAGAAAGAGAATAGATCAAACGAAACGTAAAAATAAATTACTTTGTATGTATTTATCTCTTTTTTGAGGAGGGCACTGGTGATGAGCAAAAAAAATCTTCCACAGTCAGGAAAGTTCCATTATAAAGATCCTTTCCATGATCCTAGAGCAAACCCGAAGCACGCTTTCCACCAAGTAAATGGAGAAACGGAGCAAAGCCTCCATAACCGAGTGCTTGAGGTTCAAACTAGAAAAAGATCTTAAATTCCCCGATTAAGGAAGGGCCATTGTGCCTTTCCTTATTTGTTATTTAGTTTAACTTACTCGTCAATAATGAAATTGGTAATGCTTCTTCTTCGTTACTATTATTACGATAACCCCACGCGAAAACACCATTCATATACGAAATTTTAAAAGTATCCTCTTTTGAATCCCGTATTAGATATGTATCCCCTGAATTAAAAACAGATGGATCCATCATATATGCTTGAGCCATTGTTATTTTTCTTTCATGCACTGCATATTCGTTAACCATTCCCATTTGTTCTGCTTTTTGTGCTTTTACCTTTAAGTCACCGATTTCGTCCATTAATTCTTTTTGTGTCATTTCGCTATAACGTTTATCCATAGTCTCCACCTCGTACATCTATATGTTTGTGATTTTTATTATAAGAAATTAAAGTTAGTAAGAAAAGAAATGAGGCTTAATATAATTAAAAATATTTTATTGTTTTAGTCTTAGGTTCTGTTAATCTTCAATGTTGATTATTGCTTCTCTATGCTAAAATTACACCTATCCTTTTAACATAACTAGTCTTAAAAAATCATGATTATAATAAATCCAACAATCCCTGAAAAGAAGGCGTAGTAAAGCATTGGGACAATTGTCATTCGTATGATCATACCTTCTTTTCCAACTAGTCCTACTACAGATGCTGCCGCAACTACATTTAATACACAAATCATGTTACCTGCATTTGCACCAAGTACCTGCAAAGAAAGAATAAGTCGAGGATCTACTGCAATTTGATCTGCTACACTGGTTTGAAATAATGCAAACATCATATTACTAAAGGTTGCACTACCTGAAATAAATGATCCCAATGCACCGATTATTGGTGCAACAAGAGGCCAAGCTCCCCCCATTAAAGTAGATACTGTATTTGCTAATTCTAGAGGCATACTTTCTAGGCCACTATTGTTCATACCTGAATTAATGAATATTCGAACCATTGGGACTGCTGTAAATAGGGTAATAGCAGTACCGACAATTGACCTACTCGAACGACTAAAAGCTTCAAGAGCTTCATTTTTGTTCATTCTATGAATAACAATGGTACATAATACAACAAGAATAAATACAAAGCCCGGTAAATAAAATGGTTCAAGGTTGGCACTAATAGAAGATCCCAATATTTCTGACCATTCAACTTGAACACGTCGTAACCATTGCTTAAAAGGAAGTACCTCTAAACGAGTCAAAACAAGGAGTAAACCTACTAATAAGTATGGGATCCATGCTAAAACTAACGGAAGTTTCTTTTTTTCCTCGTCTAAATCATCAGTGTTCATTAAGTTACCAATCCAGCCTTGATGCCAATATTCCTCCTTTGGAAAATCCCACTGTTCTTTCGGGAGCAAAAATCCTTTTTTAACTGCTGGAATTACAATTACCAGTCCAATTAATCCACCAAATATAGATGGGAATTCTGGCCCTAAAAAATTGGCAACTAAAAACGCTGGAACAGTAAAGCTTAATCCTGCAAAAATGGCAAATTTCCAAATTGATAGTCCTTCTTTCCAGGAACGGTTTTCTCCAAAAAAACGTGTAAGCATCGCAACGATTATGAGGGGCATAAACGTCCCAACAAATATATCGATCTGCATTACTTGTGCTGCAATTTCCCGAATAAAAACAAAAATCCCTCCACTTGCAGCAACGTAAGGCTCTGCAATAGCTGTCACTTGTGCACCTTCTTGTAACCCTTGTTCTATTCCAACAATTACCGGAGTTCCTACAGCACCAAAGGAAACAGGACTACTATCAGCAATTAACGCTAAAACAACAGCTGCCAATGGAGGAAATCCTAAGGCAACTAGAAGTGGAGCTCCAATTGCTGGTGGTGTTCCAAATCCTGCAGCACCCTCAATAAAAGCACCAAACAACCATGAAACGATAATAAGCTGGACTCTTCGATCACCGGATATTCCCATAAAGCTAGAACGGATAGTATCTATTGCTCCAGAAGACTTTAATGTATTTAATAAAAGAATGGCACCAAAAACGATATATAAAATGGATACACCCACTATAATACCTTCAATTATGGATGCAGCCAAGATTTGAAAAGGAACCTTCCAATATATAAATGCTAGTATCGCTGTAGCTATTAAACTTATGGTCATGGCTTTTACTGCTGACATTCGCATAACAACTAGAAATAAAAGAACTGAAATAATGGGGGTTAACGCAATAAAAGTCGTCATCTTAAACGTATCCTTTCTAATTTAAAGTGTTTTAAAGGCATACTATTAAATTAAGATTGCTTAGATTATTCTTCCCATAATTACAGTTCTTATTTTATAGACAACACGTCGGCGCAAATTTTCAATTGCATAAAGGTCGGACTATTCCAACTCTTCCTCCTGTATCCACCTTTCAATAAGCTCCATTGAAAAACCTTTTTGATATAAATTCTTTTTTAGCCTTTGATTTAATTCCCATCCTTCATATTTACTTAACTTTTTCAAAGCCTTTTCACCTTGTTTTTGTATAGCAATCCATTCCCCTGCTCCATCATCATCTTCCTGCTGAAGCTCATCAATTGCTTTATTAATAATGGAAGAAGTAAATCCTCGTTGCACTAAAAATTGGTATAGTTTCTGCTTCCGTTGCTTTTGTCCCTCCAACTTATAGCTGGATTGTTTCTTTGTTATAGCTTTGATTGCATTATCAAGCTGCTCTTCTTCCGGATATTCTAGAATTGCTTTATCAATTTGTTGTTGAGAAATTCCTTTTTCATATAGCTCTTGTTCAATTAAAAGTGGCCCTTTTTTCTGTGTATTTTTTTTCGTTCTAACAAATGCTTCTGCAAAAGCTTGATCATCCAATAAGTTCAGGTCTTTTAAACGATCAATAAGTTGCTCAGCATCCTCCTTTTGCACTTCTTGATCCAATAAGTATTGAAAAATTTCTTTTCTCGATCGCATTCGGTAGGATAGATAATTCAACACCTTTTGAAAAGCTTTATCGAGGTTATCCTCTTCACGAATTAAATCTAGGTCGTCTTCGCTGAGTTCCACCCCTTTACTTAACTGTCGTTTTACCAAAACATCCTCTGAAACAGTTACAGCATATTCATCTCCATTTCCTCTATCAACATAAATATGAAAGCGATCCTTCCTTCGTTTGGCAATACTAATTTTTGAAATCTGCGGCACATTCTCCCCCCCAATACAAATACCGACTGTTTTTCTTTATCCTATCATATTAATCGAGACTTTTAGTTTGATTTTTTTAATAAAAAGGAAAATGATAGCTATAAGTTATCCTTTAAATAGTAGGTCTACCCTGAAATAAGAACGTTTCAGGAGTGAAGGGTGCTCCAACGACGTGCATATGCTTCACGAATAAACTTCGAGTTGTCTCGACTGATTAAGCTTCAGAGCAACACAGTGCTATGCTGTGGTAGAGAAAGAAGCGTTCTAGACGACTGCAAAGCTACCCTGAAAATAGATAATACTATGTTTTGCTTGCATAGGCAGTCTACCCTGTAAATTAGATGCTTCAGAAGTGTAAGACAGTCAAAGTAAGTAAAAAGACAATCCAATAGAGAATAAACAAAAGAAAGAGGAGGTATACAAATGAAAATTGCTATTGCAGGTGGTTCAGGCTTTATTGGTAGCGAAGTGACTTCAAAGCTAAATCAATTAGGACATGAAGTCTATATATTAACTAGAAAAAAGCAAAAGGAAATTGGTGATTCAAATGTCACCTATGTTCAATGGTTATCAAATGAATTAAAACCTGAGGAGGAGCTTGAAGGAATAGAAGCGTTTATTAATTTAGCGGGAGAAAACCTTAATAGCGGACGTTGGACAACCTCTAAAAAAGAGGAAATATTACACAGTCGAATAGACGCTACAAAAGAAGTTATTCGAATTATAAAAGCATTGAAAAAGAAACCAAGTGTACTCATTAATGCTTCAGCAATTGGGTTTTATGGAACTTCAAAAACAGAGACATTTGTTGAGGACAGTCCCTATAAAGGGGATGATTTTTTAGCAAACGTCGTGCAACAATGGGAAAGGGCCGCTTCTGAAGCTTCCACTGAAGGAGTCCGTGTCGTTTATACTCGATTCGGAATGGTATTAGATAAAAATGAAGGGGCATTAAAAAAAATGAAGCTTCCCTTTCAATTGTTTGCTGGCGGAAGACTAGGTTCCGGCGAACAATGGATCTCTTGGGTTCATATTGAAGATGTCGTACGGGCCATTATTTTTTGTATAGAAACTCCTGCCGTTCATGGAGCAGTTAATGTAACTGCGCCAAATGCTGTTCGAATGAATGAGTTTGGAAAAACACTAGCTAACATCCTCAACCGTCCATACTGGTTTCCAACACCTAAATTCTTATTACGAATTGTCTTAGGTGAGATGAGTATTTTAGTTGTTGAAGGTCAACAAGTATTCCCTAAAAAACTAGAAGAGCATCAGTTTCAGTTTGAATTTAAAACATTAACTAAAGCACTAGAGAATACTCTAAAAGAATAATTGTAAAAATTTGCATACTTTATAATTTTTACGATCATACTAGTTATGAAAAATACTTTAATGGGGTGAAATGATGGAAAGCAAGAAAAGAAAAGTAAAAGAAGAGAAAAAAACATTGAGTCGTACACAAGAAGTTTTATATCAATCAGAATTTAAAGCGGCTGATCGAGCTTTTAGCAGAGCTAAGAATAACTTGTAATTAATCATAGCTACGGAATTTACGCTTTCCAACACCTTTAGATGAAAGGACGAAAGAAATGGCTAACGAAAGAAATAACAACAATAAACAACAACAAATACCTGATATTCCTGAAAATCAAAAGGTGGAGTATTCTAAAGAACTAGCAGATAGTGAAGATCGTGAAGCAATCAATCGTATGGAAGAAGCTAACCAGCGTGTTAAAAATAGTGAACAATAAATAATAAAGTATGCGAAGTCTTTAATATGTTCCTTAATATTAAAGTACTTCGCCTTTTTATTTTTCCATAGAATTAACAGCAGAGTTTAATGATATGAAAAGTTAAATAATACTGAAAAAAGTGTAAATTTCTCTTTTAAGGTGGGCAAATAACAAAAAGACAGGTATCATAGAAGTAAGAGGAGAAAAAAGGGGTTTTTAGAATGGGTGATTTTTACGGAACTATTTTTATTTTTCTTCTATTTATAGGTATCCTGTTTGTCTTAAACATCGTCACTAGTATATGGGCGTACCGGGACTCATTAAGAAATGGTAATAGTAAAGAGTATAGTATTATCGTTCTTATTGGAACATTATTTTTCCCAGTATTAGGACTTATTGTTTATTTAATCATACGAAGAGATTCTTAGAGTAACATTATCTTCCTTCTTGTTGCTTTTTGTTCTAATTATCATAACCACACATCACCTCAATACATGATGAGATTTTTTAAATTTTGATTTTTGAAAGGAATGGTGAATGTTAATGAGTATACTCCCTCCGAGCTTTTTAGGAAAAAAAGTGTATATTGATAGTACGAAACAACGATATTATGTCGTCAGGTATGAGGAACCAAGTGGACTGAAAAAGGTAAATGTGCTGCTTTTCGATCAAGATGCTCCTATTATTTTTGCTGTTTTACATCACGATGGACGATTCCTAGATTCTTTTTATCTGACTAACAAAACTACCCAAGAATCAGCCAAAGCGATGGAACGTTATAAAAAAATCGCAGAAAGAAAAAAACAACATAAAGTAACGCAGGATGATTTAAGAGATGCCTTAAAGTCTGAAGAAGATGCAAAAATGAAAAATGAGAATATTTTAAAGCACCTTGTTGACGAACACCTTGAAGACATTAAACACCTTTGGCCATCACGACTACTAACTCTCCAGAAAACTGATGGGAAATCAGATAACTCCTTAATATTAATAGCCCTTGAAGAAGCATTAGACCAAGCTAATGCCACAAAGTCCTTTCAATTTTTAGTCCAACACCGTTATGATTCCCTAATTCCAGCACTTGGGAAACACTATGAAAACCATCCCAACTTATTAGATGATGTAACAAACTATTATTTAAGTCATAACCATAGAGATATTGTTGAGCAATTCTTGGATGAAGCAACAAAAAATGTTTCTATCCATGAACATGATCTCATTGAACAGCTTTTGAATACAGCTAAACGGGTTGACCATATATACTATTCAAACACGATGCGTCATTTATTAAGTAAGTTATTTAAACGGGTTAAACACGAAACAAACGAATCTCCTAAAGAATGGTTAAAAGAAACAATTCATGATAAAAAGTTAAAACAATCCATCGTGGATACATTAAAAAAGAAAATAGGATAAGCGGGTTTAGAAAAAATAACTTTTCCTCGTATCCATATATAAATGAAATAATCCCCTTGTGTCTTTTACAAACAAGGGGATTATTTATTTCGTTCATATATGCTTATTTTTATTGTCCAACGATAGTTACTTTCTTTTGTACATGCTCATGGAGTTCATCATCCTCTATATGAATAATGATGTGATATTCCCCCAATTCCTCAAATACGTGTGAAACTGTATATAAACCAGCAGTTTCTTCCTCTGCTTCTAACCAGTCATGTACTTCATCTCCTGGCTGATACACTTCATACCTTAAGCGTCCTTCTGTCCAAGGAGCATCCTGCCATTCTACAAAGGTAGCCAATTTAACTTCCTCATGTAGCTTAACCTCTTCCCCCACTCTCCAATCTACAGCCATACTCTCATGTAGTTCATGAGAATGATGGTGGTCATCACCATGTTCATGGTCGTTATGATGGTCGTGGTCGTGGTTGTGATGGTGATCTTGGTCATCTTCTTGATAATAAGGATGATCATCAGGTACATCCCCAACCATAATCTCTCTAACAGGCATTTGATGCATGCCTCTTGCTGTCACATGTGGTTGAATTAAGTAAATGTTCACTTCTGGAAATTGATACGTTATTTCATAAACCCCATCATCTTCTGTAAGATGAGCTTCAATAAAATCACTTTCTTCCTTTTGTCCATGCTTCCAAATTTCAAATAACACTTCACTTGCATCATTTACCTTTTCTTCACCTTGTGTAACAAAGGCTTGAAGGACAACATCTGTATGAGGATCAACTTCATCTGGTGCAATAATTTCTACTCCTAGTGGATCAAAGTTGATCTCACCACTAGAGGAATTATTATTCTCTGATTGTCCACAACCTACTAATAATGTACCTATTATGGTATATATAACAACTAATAAAACACGTTTCATTATTTTCACCTCAATAATTTTGTTTCTCCCCTGAAAATAGCTGATATCAAAATTTATAGTTTTAGCAAATAAAGGTCAGGTTAAACTTTCGTTACACCCCTAACGGATGAATCTCCCTTGAAATGAAAACTTTCATCCTCCATGTTGCAAAATTTCACTTGCATTGGAACTCTACCTTATATAATATAAATGAAACATGTAACAAATACGACTAAAATGCCTAATCAAGTTCCCCTTCAAAATGTATTCTCAATGCCTCTCCATTAATCGTTCCAAATCCCCTTAACATTTACCCCTTTTTTATCTAATGTTAATAAAAATACATCTGGGTTTGTTAATAGTTTCCATTGATCAAATCCAAATTGATGATCAAAATAGTTTAAAAGTAGTGCCATTAAATTCCCATGAGTAACTATCACACTTGAATCTACATCGCTTTGTACTATATCATCAATTACTCCAACAATCCTACTCAATGCTTCTTCACTTGATTCTCCACCAGGAAATTTTAAATTCTTATTATGGAACGTTTCTTCTAATTTCTCCATCCAGTCAGGTAAGTCTTCGGTGCTCAAAACCCGTTCAACTAAGCGTTGATCGATTTCTATGTTTATATCTTTTTTATTAGACAACGGTTTGATAGAATCAACTGCCCTCGTATAAGGGCTTGAAATTATTCGGTTAACAGGAATACTCGTAAAAAACTCCGCTAATTCATAAGACTGATTAACTCCTTCATCTGTAAGTCGAGACTCAGCAGGTTGTCCTTCAGCTTTGCAATGTCTAATAATATAAATTTTCTGCATGATTTAAGGCTCCTTTTAAGCAATCTCTCACAAAATAGTATTTATTAACCTTTGTCTACATTAAAAACCATTTGTAATTTCTTTACATTTCTGATTAAGTATATCATTACTTTGAATAGTATCATAATTCACAAATGAATTGTGGCTAATAGTCCATTTTTTCTTTTATTTAAAAATATGACGTTTCTTTGAATTTTACAAATCAAATTAACTATGTCTATGAAAGCTGATAGCTTGTGAATGGCTTGTTTGCACCTTTAGTCATCCCTTTCGATTTTACGAGGACTTTTTGCGCATTTAGTAGATAAAGATTATCGTTTTAATACAAATATATATTTCCCACAAATAAATTTGTTAATAATTATTTACAAAATGTTAATAATACTTTACATTATGTATATAAAGGTTAACATTATTCCTTAGGAAGGAGTTAACAATGCTTCGGAATCGAATAAAGGAATTAAGAGCCAGACATGGTTTTTCACAAACTGAGTTAGCAAAACGAGTTGGGGTAACAAGACAAACGATCGGATTTATTGAAAAAGGGGAATTTTCACCATCAATAACTTTATCTTTACGTTTAGCAAAGCAATTGCAAATAACAGTTGATGAACTCTTTTGGTTAGAAGGAGGGGATGAGGATGAATAAAAGCGACTTGCGTGTACAATTCCCATTATGGAATATTGCTTTGTGGATAATTTTAATGATTTGGACATATGGGGTTGTTTATGCAGTAGATATGTTACTTATAGATTTTAAAGGTGTTTTTGAAAACGTAAATGGTGTGTTAATCATCAACTGGCATGTACCAGAGATTCTATCTATTTATATCGGACTCCTCTTGTCCATCATATTTTTCATTGCTTATTTCATTAGAATTAAACAGCACAATAAAGAAAATCCTACTAATAAATTGGTAGGTATTAGTTTCTTAAAACCAAGTGAATTTTTAGAGGACGACGAAATGCTTCGACAAGTAACGGAAAAGGCAACAAAAAATGTGTATGTTATGTATTCTCACGGACTACCACTAATTATTTTCTTTTTAATAGTTTTTGACACCAGTCGTTACGTATATATCCTATTGCTTTTCCTATTGTTAATCATTCATAATGCATTGTTTTACCGTGAAATTCGAAAGTTTTTAAGAGGGTAGAATAATAGTTAATGGTTTTATATGAGGAGTTATACTTCAGTTAATTTAAGATTTAATTAACTTTAACCTAACCGCAAAAGGGGAATTAGCTCTGAATAGGTTCTGCCAATAAAAGCAGTTTCAGTCTAATTTCCCTCCTCTTCTGAAAAAACTTCCTTTAATCCTGGTGTTACAGAAATTGCTTGTATGACAGTTCCAAAGCCCTGGATCCATTTCCCAATATTCCTTAATTGATCTCCTCTTGTTTCTTCATCTATTAGTATATTTAGTACACCTATCGCTTCAATAATAGCCCCGACAGATTGAATAGCATTACCAAATGCTTTTGGTGGGTTTTCGTCACTTCTTGCTACAGCTGTCACATATGAACCTAATGCTTGAAAAGAATCACTTATTATCTCTATTTGATTATTTAATTTATCATCCACATATATTTCACGATGTGCAATAATTGCATTTGAGGTAGAGGCAATCCCTTGGATCACATTACCAATTTCCGCAAGTGGATCCTCCATTTCAGCCTTCGCAATCATGAAATTACCTAAACCTTGTATACTGTCTCCAATAACTCGTATCCTTTTTCCATCAATACTGTCTTGAATCTCAATACTCACACCAGCAGCAGCAATATTGGCTCCTAGTGCCTCAACCCAGTTTCCAACAATATATAATATTGGTTTTGACACTTTTATCTCCACCTAATGACCAAATTGCAAATTGTGTTCTTATATTCTACTCGTGTCAATGCACTTTTGTTAGAAAACGTTAACAGTTTAAAGCCCTTATATCTATAGGAACAAAGCTTCACAAAATTGCTGAAGCTTTGTTTATGTTAAATATTCTCTTGTAGCTCCTACAGCTTGATACGTGGTACCAAAGGATTGTAACCAACCACCTACCATTTCGATTTTCTGCCCCGCTACACTATTGGATGATATGGCGATATAAACTCCAATTCCTTCTATAGCTGCACCAATAGATTGAAGTAAATTACCATACACCAACTTAGGATTTTGACCTAACCTTTCAATAGAAGCAAGCATAGAACCAGTTGATTGCAAAACATCACCTAAAATTTCAAGATGCTGTTCTTCTAAAATATCCATATCTAAACGGTCCTTCATGCGATATTCTGCAATGGAATTTGCCGCTGTTCCTGCAGCTTGAATCCAGTTTCCTGTTTTCGCACCATCATCTTCTACATTCGCTATTGCCTGTAAGCTATTCCCTATTCCTTGTACTGCATTACCTACACTTCCAATTTGCAATCCTACACTCATTGGACCTGTTACTTGTTTTGTTTCCCCAATGGCAGCAATCGTTGCTCCAATTGACTCAACCCAGTTACCAATAACATCTAATAATTGATCTGACATCTTCCTCGCCACCTGTTTGTTGAAACTCATACTCATACCCATACACAATATATATTTATTCAATAGTTCTTAATTAGTTAAACATACAGAAGAAAAGAAACTCAATAAAATAATTCCGAGATAGTTAACCTTTTAAATCAAATATTTTATAGGAAAGTCCACTGTTCTACTTAACACTTTATGATATGATTTTCATAAGAAAGAATAGTAAGAAGAATCAAATTACGCCTAAATACCCTGTAAACTTCATTTCATTGTTCTTAAATTAAAAGAAAAGGTGAGTGATCTTTTGAAAGGGCATGCAAAAGATATTAAACCTAAAGTGACAGTAAATGATCGTTTTTGGAAAAGAAAAATTGAGGTTGTTCAGAAAGAAGTTATTCCATATCAATGGAAAGCATTAAATGACCAACTTTCTGATGCAAAACCTAGTCATGCAATAAGAAATTTTAAAATTGCTGCTGGTGAGGAAGAGGGAGAATTTTACGGGAAGGTCTTTCAGGATAGTGATGTTGCGAAATGGTTAGAGGCTGTTGCCTATAGTTTAGAAACGTTACCGAATCCTGATCTTGAAACGATAGCAGATGAAGTAATTGATTTAATTGGACGAGCACAGCAAAATGATGGTTACTTAAATACGTATTACACTATAAAAGAGCCTAATAAACGTTGGACAAATTTAAGAGACAATCATGAACTATACGTTTCAGGCCACCTTATCGAAGCAGCTGTAGCCTATTATGAAGCAACAGGAAAGAAAAAATTTCTTAACATCATGTGCAAAAATGCAGATTACATCACCTCAGTTTTCGGGCCACATAAACACCAAATACAAGGCTACCCTGGTCATCAGGAAATAGAACTTGCTTTAATTAAACTCTACAGAATAACAAATAAGGATGCATATCTACAGCTAAGTAAATTTTTTATAGAACAACGAGGCAAGGAACCTCATTACTTTAAATTAGAAGCAAAGAAAAGAAATGATGATCGACCGTTTCGCGGTGAGTTAAAGTACAAATACAACCAGTCTCATACCCCAGTTTTCAACCAAACAGAGGCTGTTGGGCATGCTGTTCGTGGTGTTTACATGTATACAGCCATCGCTGAACTAGCCTCTATCACAGGAGATAACACATTTATTGAAACTGCAAAAAAATTATGGAATAATGTTACAAAAAAGCAAATGTACCTAACTGGTGGTATTGGGGCATCCCCTTTTGGAGAAGCCTTCAGTACAGACTATGATTTACCTAATGATACTTGCTACAATGAAACCTGCGCATCAATCGGCCTTGTTTTCTGGGCAAATCGTATGCTCCAAATGGAGAAAAAGGCTGAATATGCGGACGTTTTAGAACGAGTAATATACAATGGTACGATTAGCGGGATGGATTTAAAAGGAAATAAGTTTTTTTACGTTAACCCACTCGAAGTTACACCTGAAGTAATAGAGAACCGTCATGACCATAAGCATGTGAAGCCAGAGAGACAAACATGGTTTAAAACGGCCTGCTGTCCACCCAATCTTGCTAGAATGGTCACTTCCATTGGGAAACACATTTATTCCGTTGAAGACCAACAATTATTCATTCATTTGTATATGGGAAACGAAGGAGAATTTATAATAAACGGTACACCAGTATCAATTGTACAGAAAACAACTTACCCTTGGGAAGCTACTGTGGAAATAGAGGTATCCCCTGCTCAGCCTAATGACTTTACATTGGCGTTACGGATTCCGGGTTGGTGTCAACATGCAACTATTACTATTCAAGGAGAAGTTTTTAATATTGCTGATAATTTAAAGGATGGGTATGTTTATATTAGAAGGAATTGGAAGGAAAATGATTTGATTCAATTACATTTTCAAATGGAAGTACAACGAATTAGATCAAATCCAAAAGTTAGAGAAAACGTAGGAAAAGTAGCCCTCCAGCGTGGACCGATCGTTTATTGTATTGAAGAGTGTGATAATGGAAGTGACCTCCACGGTATTGCCCTTCCGAGTGACGCTAAACTTTCCGCTACATATGACGAAAATCTACTTAATGGCGTTGTTTATATTTCTGGAGAAGGAAAAAGAATCAGTGAGACATCTGAAAAAGAAGAGCTCTATAGCACAATCCCTATGACAACCAACAAAGTAGAGCTTAAAGCTATTCCTTACTACGCATGGTGCAATCGTAAACCAGGTGAAATGAGAGTATGGATCAATAACCAACTCCAATAACATGTAAACAAATGAAAACGCTTGAATTCAAGCGTTTTTACTATTTTTTTGTTGTACTCTAAGCTTATCGTTCTCTTTTTTCCAGGCGGAAATGTTATTATTAATATTACATTAAAAGTTTAATACAATATTTCATCTCTAAAAGGGAAATTTTATATTGTTGGGAGGATTTGAATGTGAAAAAATTATTGCTTTCGTTTTTACTAATAACCCTTTCTATTATTATTATTGGATGTAGTAACGGGAATAATGATACTACTTATGAAGCGTACAATGATGAAGATTTTAATATTTCACTAATCAATATAAACGGTGAAAATGTTAACATTTCTCCTGATCAAAAAACCATATACGCATACTTTACAGGAATTGGCTGACAACTCTGTCTTTCTCAGCTAGTTGAGTTGAGCAATAATATTGATAGAATAAACGAAATGAATATCGAAGTAATTGGTATAAGTCCATCGCCACCTCAAGATCACGCAGCTTTCAAAGAAGAAAACAATCTAAACTTTGAAATCTATACTGATTATCAATACGAATTTGGTGGTCGTTTTGGATTTATTGACTTAGGAGAAAGTACAATCCACCGTGGTTACGTTGGAGTGAATCCAGAGTCAGATAATATGATCGTTGAAGTAGATTACTTAGTTGGGCAACAGTTAAATGCTGTTTTAGAGAAGATGAAAGATCTATAATATAAGAAAAGCCCAAGGCGCCCCAATTACGCCTAAGTACAGCCTACGTCCTGTAGGCAACGGCGTAATATCAACATCCTGTCTCCCACCGATATGCAAATGTCCCGGCCGTTACAAAGTGCGTTTTACTTTTTATGCGGACAGAACATTTGACACGAGGTGATGGCGCCTGGAGCTAGCCGCTTTTTTGGCAAGTTAACCACATGAGAGAATTTTATAATTATCTAAACAAAAAAGGCGAGGATCTCCTGTATTTTAGGAGATCCCCGCCTCTTATATTTATGAAAACGTACGATTAACTGTTATACTAAATTCTTCTCTCTACGTCCTTTTACGAAGAATAAAGCTAATCCTAAAGTAATTAGGGCTAAACCAATTAATAAGAAATTGTATAGGCCACTAAATGTGTTTGGAAGTTCATCTTCTTTCGTCTCTTCTTTACTTGACTCATCTGAAGCTGTATTATCCTCATTCACATCATTAGAAGCTTCTTCACTAACTTTCGTTCCTGGGTCTACATTCTCGTCTCCAGTTCCTGGATCTACATTCTCGTCTCCAGTTCCTGGATCTACATTCTCATCTCCAGTTCCTGGATCTACGTTCTCATCTCCAGTTCCTGGATCTACGTTCTCATCTCCAGTTCCTGGATCTACATTCTCATCTCCAGTTCCTGGGTCTACGTTCTCGTCTCCAGTTCCTGGATCTACGTTCTCGTCTCCAGTTCCTGGATCTACATTCTCATCTCCAGTTCCTGGATCTACATTCTCATCTCCAGTTCCTGGATCTACATTCTCAACTTCCAATACTGTATAAATACTAAAGCTGTTTGTTGAGTATGTGAATACTCCGTTTGAGTAATCTCCACCTTCTCGTACTTCCCACTCATCCGTTGCTTCATTTAATTTAGCTACTCTTAAATTGTTTACATCAGTTACGTTATCTGAATCAACTTGGAAAGCAAGAACTACTGGATTTTCTCCAAATTCACTAATAACATTTTCACCATCAGAAATGGTAAATTTGTAGATTTTTGATCTAACTTGCTTATAAGCAGGAACAATTACATTAGTTTGCTCTTGCTCTGTTACATCAATCGTAATTCCTTTACCAGAATTAAAGTGAATTGCCGGGATGGATACTTTCACGCTACTTCTATCAATTTCCACAGTAGTACCTTTTTCTACTAAAATATCTACTTGCTCACTTGTAAAGGAAACTCTAGAAACATTTGCTGCATTTACAGCTAATTTTCCTTGTGGAGCTAGTTTTTCAATTTTTTCATTTGAAACGCTTCCTGTTTCTGGCTGATCTTCATCAACTTCAACCTCTGCTTGGACTTCAATTCCCATAAACTCGTTGTAAACCGCCCAAAGGTCACCCCATTGGATTTCACCGTCTGCATTTCTCTTAACGGATACGATTTCACCTTGATCGTTGAAATTAAAGATTTGCTGCATGCTTTCAAAAATTTCTTCTGAAGGCTCTTCTCCAGCTAAGTTAGCAGTTTGTCCTGATCTAAACATATAGTTATTATCTGCATTTAAGTGTGATGGATAGTTATCATTTGCTTTTGGTACTGCATCTGTACGTAAAGATACAAATCCATCAATCGTGAAATCAGTCGGAATGTGCGCATACGTTGTTAAGCTTAAGTTTGCACCCACGTTGTTAAAACCAATGTTGTTTCTAGTAACTAAGCCAGGGTTACTGTTACTTGTAATACCGAAGTAACCATTATCAAAAGCTAAGTTATTTTCGATAATGTGTGGTACATGTACCCCTTCTCCACCAAGTTTAAAACCATTTTTACCTGCATTTCCTTCATAACCATTCGTTAATGTACCATTACCGAATGCAATGTTATTTCTTAATGTAACAACACCAATTGGACCAGTTCCTACTTTTGTATATAAGTCCCAACCATCGTCAATGTTGTTATGAGAAACGTTTCCTTCAAATACGTTTCCGTTACCAACAGTAAGCTTTGCTGCAAATCCGTCTGCATTGTTTTCAGATGGGTCACGGTTATCGAATGAAATATTATTTAAGATTAGGTTATAAGACGGCCAGTTATCTCTATTATTTTCTGTTGTGTCTGTACGGCTGATTTGTAATCCAGTATCTCCGTGCTCATATAGACTTACGTTTTCAATAATATTGTGGCTACCACCTATTGTATATCCTTTTGTATTACCAGCGGAACGTGCAAAGTCTAGACCTTTTACATGCCAGTAACTTCCGCTATGAACAACACCTTCAGATCTTCTATCGAAGTCAATCACTGGACGTGTTGTTGCGTCTGGGTCAGCAAATAAGTGCTTCATTGCATCTTCTGTTCCATCGTTAAACTTCTTAATCTCAATGTTAGAGTTACGTACATAATTACCTTCCATTACGAAGATATGTTGTCCAGGTTTTACATAATCGATAGCAGTATCAAGATTAAGTGGATTTTCTCTAGTTCCATCACCATTTGGAGTACCAGTAGGTGATACGTAAATATCTCCACCTTCTGCAAATGTTTTGTTTGATACTGTTACGTTATGAACGATTTGATTATAAGATGTTAAGAATTGCGTATCGTCCGGTAAGAATGTTGTACTAAAGTTGGTAGTACTATTTCCTGTTAGGGTTGCAGGTACTTCAAGAATTTCTCCTGCTATTACCTCTACATCACGTGCGATTACTTCTAATCCTTGTTTTACTGTTACAACACCATTAACATTTGGTCTAATTAATAGATCATAGTTTGTAAGTGGTGTTCTACTTAATGATAAATATTCAAAGTTAGGTGTAACAGGCTCTGCCGGAGGTTCTACTCTCGGTGCATCCGTTGCTGCTGCCGTTACAGTAAACTCAATGTTATTAACTTCAATTGTTGCAAGACGAGCAGTATAGAATCCTACATACATTTTTCCATCTTGTACATTTAAAATTTCAGGTTCGAAAATTGTAGTTTCTTGACCATCATTTAATTGTCC
Source organism: Evansella sp. AB-P1 (assembly GCF_029688925.1). Lineage (GTDB taxonomy): Bacteria > Bacillota > Bacilli > Bacillales > Salisediminibacteriaceae > Evansella. The sequence continues at coordinate 406,092 of NZ_JARUKY010000001.1, read as the reverse complement.
TACAAAACCACTATTTGTTTTTGCAAGCGTTAAACGATATTCTGTCTCTGGATACGTGTTATTTGCAGCAGGTCTTTCATTGTTTAACATAATACGTTGAACACCTTGGCTACCTTCACCATCAGCTGCAACTACTCCTGTACGGGCAAATAACTGTGTACCATTTGCTTCTCTTGTACCACCACTAAATCCACCGATTGCTGCAATGTTTGAAGCAAATACACTTGCATCTTGAACATCATTAACAGCATCTCTTGCCATAATACCGAATGACTCTTGCCCATCATGTGGTGTTTTAGCATACTCCACTACCTTAATATCTGCTGATAAAACAAAGTTATCTTCTGAAGCATCAAGTTCAGTATAGTAGAATGAAATACCATCATGGTCTCCAGTAATTTTTCCGCCACCTTCTAAAGCAACAATTTCAACGGTTCCACCTTTTTCGTTAACATAGTTTCTTGCATCTGAAGTAGACTGTCCAAAACGCATGGATTTCCACTCAACTTCAACCGCTTCTCTAACTGTTACGCTAAAGGAAATTGGATTAATAGAAGTATCGTTAGGGACGACTTCCATCGCATATGTTCCAGCGTTTTCATTATCAAAAGATGAAGTTTCAACTGTATACGCATCTTTAGCTAAAACTGCACGATCTTCATTATCATACACTCTTGAAATTTCTAATTCTGTTAAAGCTAATTCCTCGCCAACAACATAAGTCGTTTGCGGATAGTTTGTTACTTCGATTGCAACTAATTCTTTCACTTTTACTTCAAACGATAACGTTGCCGTTTTCCCTTTATGAGTTAACGTAACTTCTCTTTCTCCTGGTGTTGAAGTATCTAGACTTGAAACAGTGTATTCATCAGCAGTAAGCCTTACTGAATCGCCATTGCCGTATTTAGCGTAAAGACTTAATCCTGCAAGGTCTAACTCGTCACCAATGAAATAAAGCTGTTTTACAGGTAAACGTTTAATCTCTAATCCTTCAATCTCTGTATCCTTTACATATACATTAAATGTTGTTGTAATTTCAGGAGTTTCAGTAGATTGTACTATAACCTCTGTTGTACCTGCATCTTCAAATACGAACTGATTTCCTTCCGTTAACCCTATACTATTAATAGAAAACGTATATTGCTCTGCATTTAATTGCATAGATTGTCCATTATTGTAATGAGCAATAACTGAAAATCCTTGAGGGTCAAAGACATCCCCTTTAAAGTAATCTGTTTTTGCTGGGAAGTATCGAATTTCTAAATCCGTTACAGTTAGTCCCATAATATCAAGATTTACTTGTGCAGTTTTTCCATTGTAATTAATTGTAATTGTGTTTGTTCCAACTTCACTACTATTAAAGCCAGTTACAATGTAGTCAGATTGTGATAAGGCTTGTTCACTACCATCAGAGAACTTTGCTGTAACTTTTAATCCAGTTAAATCTAAGTTTTGTCCCATTAAAATTTCTGTATTCATATCACTTGCGTCAACTACTAACTCTTCTACTACTCTAGCATCTACTTTAATATCAAAGTTGCTAAAGGTAACGTCAGCACCACGAGCTACATATAAACCAGCGAAAATATTATCAGTGAATAAGTTGTCTAATGTTAATGGATCACTTTCAATACCATTTGCAGTTACAACATACGTGTCACCAGATTTTCTAATAGAAAGGTCATACACTTCATTTTCACCTGGTACTCTTAATTGTGAAAATGGATCAAGCTTTATTTGTTCTGAACCTACTTTATAAAAACCTTTCACACCAGCGATGGATTGGTTGTTCAGATCAAGTGCACCTAAAGCTACATAGTTTGCTTCATGACCGCCACTAGTACCGTGTTCACCAATTTCATCACGTAACATTAAACCGAATGAAACTTGGTTATCTCCACCATTAATACTATTTACAGTTGCTCTTGTTGTAATTTCAAAGTTTGCATCTGCTGGTACTTTTTTATGGTAAAAAGAAATTCCATCAACTGAACTAGAAATCTTTCCGCCAGTAGCAACGATACGCACTCCATTTTCAGTAACAGTTGGATCTTGGTTTCTGTCAGATGTTCTAGTGTTGTCTCCAAAAGCACTAAATTCCCAGTCTCCAAGGTCAACTTGCCCTTCCATTTCAAAGTTGATATTGCTAAACGTTACGACTGTATTTCTTGACGTGAAAAGTCCAGCGTAGTTTATTTCACCATTGTAATCTTCAATGATCATTTCTTCTCCATTTACAGAAATAATATATAGATTACCAGACTTTTCAATAGTTAAATCGTATTGTTGATCTGCTGTTGGTACGGCTGCACTTTCAAATACGTGGTCGTTTTTCTGAATTCCAGATTCCTCGTATTTATAAAAACCTTTCATGACTTGGTCAAGAGCACCTACTGCAACATAGTCACCAGTAAATGTTCCTTGGTTTTGGTTTTCTAATATGTTTCCTCTAAGCATAAGACCAAAGGAGACTTGGTTATTTGCTGTCCATGAGTCAACATGTGCTGTTGCTGATAGTTTATAGTTTGCATCTGCAGGAACATCTTCAAAATAATATGCTATACCTTCAGAACTCCCTGCAATTTTCCCTCTATTATTAATACTTTTAAGTGTTACTGTTCCATCTCCATTTTCAGTAATTTCAAAGTTGTCACTATTTATATTTGATTGTCCACCATTATCGCCCATAACACTCCCGCGCCAATCGCTTGAAATGTTAATCATCCCTTCAAATGGATCTGGTTCTGGATCTCCTTCGCTATCTGAACCTGCAGCTAAAACAGTTAGATTCATATTAGATAAAATTAATAAAAATACCATCAATGATGCAAAAAAACGCTTGTACTTTTTCAATAAAAAAACCTCCTCGTTGTTCTAGTTAGTATTATAAGAATCAAGATAAACGTTATATCCCGAAGTTCCTCCTCCCTCTAGAATAAGAAAATATAAAATCATTGAAATCTAAACAAAATTCATATGACTTAGAAAACATAATTATAGTAATCATATGCGTTTACTGTGTTTTATAGTTTTTTAAAAAACTATTAATCTGTAATCTAAATTTTATTTTTTATTACTTTAAAAATATAATTTTCATTCTTCTAAATTATATTAAGTGACATTGTCGAGATTTGTCTAATTCAATCACCACAAAATTTATTGTAATCGTTTTCATACATATAGTCAATTTATTTTTTTACCTAGCCTTATGTTAAATAATCCCTATTATAATAGGATTTATAATCTATTAATCGAAATTTCACTTTAACAAAAATCCCTCCTATTCTATGTATCTACTATCCTTCATACAAAATTTTAGCCCTATTTCCCAAGAATCCCCCAAAAGAATAAATATCTTCATTTAAATAAAAAAAGTTGATAAAACTACTGTAAAATAGTTTTACCAACCTTTTATTTTTAATCAATTCAGATTATTTAAGCTTTTTAACTCGATCAATAATAGCATTACTCACTTCAGAAGTTGATGCTTTTCCACCAACATCTGGTGTCTTTATTCCTAATTCCGTAACATCTTCCACTATTTCAATAAGCTTTGTTCCTAGCTCTGTTTCATCAAAATGATCAAGCATCATTTTACCTGTCCAAATTTGCCCAATTGGATTGGCAATTCCTTGACCAAAAATATCAGGAGCTGAACCATGAACTGGTTCAAACATAGATGGGAAGGTCCCTTCTACATTCAGGTTAGCGGCTGGACCAATACCGATGCTTCCCATTACCGCAGCACTTATATCTGTCAAAATGTCCCCAAATAAATTACTTGCAACGATAACATCAAAATCAGCGGGGCGAGTGACTAAAAAGGCAGATAGAGCATCAATATGAGTAGACCTCGTATCTACATCTACATAATCTTTTGCTGTTTCCTTAAATACCTCGTCCCAAAATGGCATAGAGTAAACAATTCCATTGGATTTCGTTGCACTAGTAACATGATTCCGTCTTTTTTTCGCTAATTCAAAAGCGTAACGAATAGCTCTTTCTGTTGCCTTCCGAGTAAATACAGCATTTTGAATGACTATCTCATCATCCCCACTGTGAATGCGGCCCCCAATTTCACTATATTCACCTTCACTATTTTCGCGGATCACAACGAGATCAAAACCATTTGCATTAGTAATTGTTGGGTTTATACCTCGTAATTGTTTGGCATAACGGACATTCAAGGATTGCTGAAAACCTCGTCTAATTTTAATAAGAAGCCCCCAAAGAGATACATGATCAGGAACTAGTTCTGGATTACCAACTGCCCCTAGAAAAACAGCATCACTTTGAGATAGCTGATCTAAGCCATTTGCAGGCATCATTTCCCCGTGCTCTAAATAATATTCACAACTCCACGGGTATTCTTTCTTTTTGAACTGAATTCCTCCATGAACTTCAGCTACAGCATCCAATACATTTAATGCATGAGGCATAATTTCTTTTCCTATTCCATCACCAGGTATTACTGCTAATTCAATCGTTTTCAACGTATTTCCCCTCTTCCTTTTACATAATGATTTATATGTATCTCTAGTCATGTTGAATGGTTCTAGATCTGTAAGAGAAACTTTAGATTGAAAAACACTATCGCATATTTACTCCACCGTTTATATCAATTGTTTCACCTGTTAAGAAGTCTGACAAATTAGAAGCTAAATATAAGACAGCTCCAGCCACATCAAAAGGAGTTCCTTCTCTTTTCAGAGGAATCGTCTTCACTGTATTCATTCGCGACTCATCTGTAGTAAAACGATCATGAAATGGCGTATCACCTATTAATCCAGGAGCTACAGTATTTACATTGATTTTATATGGAGCTAACTCTTTCGCTAAACCTTTTGAGAAAGTTGCAATTGCAGCTTTGGAAGCCGCGTAAGCAGCTGCTCCAGGACCTCCCCCATCGTACCCTGCAAGGGAAGACATATTAATCATTTTTCCTCCCTTTTCTTTCATTAACGGGATTGCTTGTTGAGTTACTAAGAACGTGCTTGTTACATTTACATCCATAACCTTATGCCAATGCTCCTCTGACATTTCTTCAATTGGTGTTCGTGAAACCTTATCTCCTGCGTTATTTACTAATATATCTAATTCTCCGTTATAGAATTGTGATACGTCCTTCATAAAAGATACAATTTCATCCTTAATGAGAACATTTCCTTGAACAGCAAAAGCATTTGATCCAAACCCTTTTATTTTTTCAACAACCTCTTCTGCTCCAGCTTTATTTTTCCCATAATGAACAACCACATCTGCTCCAGCTTCTCCTAACATTAGGGCAATCTCACGTCCAATGCCTGTTCCTCCACCTGTTACAAATGCCTTTTTCCCTGTTAAATCAATCATATTTTTACATCCCCTTACTGATTTCTTTCATTATGTATAGTATTCTTTATTCCATTAGTATACTAATAAAACCATTACCTCACAATGTGGGATATTTTACGAATGGCTGCATTTTCAAATAAGATGTGGAGGTACTTATTGGCGTAGAGAATTACCAAAGAGCATTAGGCTCTTCGGTATGCTCTTCTTTCAGCATATTCTACACATTTGAAACAAACCTTAATTTCACTTCCTTGATCATCAATGTACTTTGTAGGTTTTTTCGCTTTGTTTTTGCAGAAGTAACATCTACCTCCAAATAATCTCTCAAACATGTAAGTTACACCATCCTTCCAAAATAACAATTCTCCAAGGGCATTCTCTTTACAGCTAACATCTCATATTTTTATTTACCCTTCAATTATTACGATTTACCTTCTTCTACTTAGTAAATAATTATAATCCTTTGACCTCATCTTACTTCTTTTATGGGGAGATTGGACAAAAAAAGGTATATAACTTGTGACTATGAATATTTATTACTAAGTTTTAATATCAAGTTTTTATAACTACTATTTATGAACAAAGCTTGAATTTTATTTAGGCCATTCGTTGCGTTGTATATGAACCCACTTCCTACTAAATTCTCGCCAAAACTCACCCTTGAATTTGGATAGAAATGTAAATATAAAATATTGGAATATAAGAAATTAATCGACTTTTATTGACATTTACTAAATTAAAAATTAATATTATTCTATGTTTTCAGACTAATCTTGTTAAAGATCTATACTATAATCAACTTTTTTAAAAAAATGTCACATTTTTTTATAAAAAGACAGAAATATCTGAAAATATATGATATATTAACTATTATATATCTATACTATTTTAACGCGCTAAAGGAGGGCATTGGTTTGAATCAATTAGACACAAATCGTGAACAATGGAACACACGCTTAGGCTTTATTCTAGCGGCGATGGGTTCTGCAGTAGGTCTTGGTAACATTTGGCGTTTCTCTTATGTTACTGGGGAAAATGGTGGAGCAGCCTTTTTATTAATTTACGTTCTATGTATTATTCTTATCGGTATTCCTATATTAATGGCTGAGTTCACAATCGGTAGAAAGGCTCAAAGTGATGTTGTTGGGTCGTTTAACAAGCTTGCACCAGGAAAGCCTTGGGTTGTTGCAGGTATTTTAGGGGTAGCATCGGCATTTATTATTTTATCCTTCTATGCTGTTATCGCAGGTTGGTCAGTATTTTACTTTATCCAATACTTAATTGGAGGCTTTAGAACAACACATGCAGATGGTTACGGTGGATTCTTTGGAGAATTTATTTCAAGTCCTATCCAACCACTTTTCTGGCAATTCCTATTCATGGCTATGACTGTTGGTATTGTATATGTTGGTGTAAAGAAAGGTATTGAAAAATCAAATCGGATTTTAATGCCTCTACTAGCAATATTAGTTATTGGACTTTCCATTTACAGTATGACTCTTGGTGGCGCTTCTGAAGCATTATCCTTCTTATTTACTCCTGACTGGAGTGCCTTAACAAATGGTGAAGTTTATTTAGCTGCATTAGGGCAAGCATTTTTCTCCTTAAGTTTAGGTATGGGTGCCCTTATTACGTATGGTAGTTATTTATCGAAAAAAGAAAGCTTACCGGGTGCAGCAGTAAGTGTTGCAACATTAGACACTGCTTTCGCAATTATTGCTGGTTTAATGATCTTCCCAGCTGTATTCGCATTCGGAATTGCTCCTGATTCAGGTCCTGGTCTAGTATTTGTTACATTACCAGGTATTTTTGAAAATATCGGTGGATTTGGTCAAGTATTCGGTTTACTGTTCTTCTTCCTACTTTCAGCTGCTGCACTATCTTCTGCAGTTTCATTACTAGAGGTTGCTGTAGCATACTTCATTAGAAAGTTTGATTGGACACGTAAAAAAGCAGCAATCATTGTTGGAGCAATTATTTTCGTATTAGGTATTCCTTCTTCTCTAGGAAATGGACCATTAAATGATATTAGTATCTTCGGGCTTGAAATCCTTGATGCTGCAGATTTCCTAGCGTCTAACATCTTCCTTCCACTTGGTGGGTTAATCATTGCCCTCTTTATTGGTTGGGGTTGGAAGAAAGCAGATGCCCTCGAAGCATCTGACTTTGGAAACACTGGAATTGGAAACGCATGGGTATTTGTCTTAAAGTGGGTAGCACCAGTCTTAATCTTTATCGTATTCCTAGCATCTACAGGCTTACTTGATGTAATTCTAGGATGGTTCGGTGTAGAAAGCTAATATATTTTTCTAAACTATAACGCATTGTAAATTCAAACTAAAACTAGTTCCCTCCTATCGTTAAACCGATTAAGGGAACTAGTTTTTTTAATGAAGTCTACCCTGAAAATACGCGGTATAAAAGCAAATTGAAGTATTGACAAAAATGATTATTTTCATACCTCATGGTGCAAGTTTTTCTTGCATGGGAGTCTACCCTGAAAATAGCAACGGTTCAGGTGTGAAAGGTGACGACTCCAGTGGGATCAGCACGAGTCCGAAAATCCCCAAGCACTTACCGAGTAAGTGCTTGGTAGTTGAGGCCGTGCCCCACGGGAGTCAGGACGACGACATTACACCGTTGCCCACAGGACGTGGGCTGATCTTAGGTGTAATTGATTCGCAAGAAACGGATGAACCTCCCAAGATGTGTAATTTTCATCTTCCATGGTGCAAGTTTTTCTTGCATGGGAGTCTACCCTGAAAATAGATTAGTTCAGCAGTAATTGTTACTGCAAACGGTGGAAAAACATAGATACGAGATGATAGAAGTCCTCTATGTTACCGCAAATGGTGGAAAAGCTGAAATGCGGGTTGATAGAAGCCGTTAGATAGAATATTTTCATCTCCCGTGGTGCAAGAATATATGCATTGTAGTCTAGCCTCGAAAATTGAAGCGTTTTAGAAGCCCGGAAAGCAGGAAAATAAGCAAATGCGGCATTCTAGAAACGGCTTGCCTACCAAAAGCAGGAAAATCAAGAAATGCGGTAGCTAAGAAGCTTTTCACTAACCCTTTGCTCCCTTTGCAGGAACGCTGGCTACTCCCCCTGTTCCTGCAAACCTCTTTTTCTCTCTTTGCAGGAACGCTGGCTACTCCCTCTGTTCCTGCAAACCTCTTTTTCTCTCTTTGCAGGAACGCTGGACATTTCCTCTGTGACTGCAAACCTCTTTTTCTCTCTTTGCAGGAACGCTGGACATTTCCTCTGTGACTGCAAACCTCTTTTTCACCCTTTGCAGGAACGCTGGCTACTCCCTCTGTTCCTGCAAATCTCTTTTTCTCTCTTTGCAGGAACGCTGGCTACTCCCTCTGTTCCTGCAAATCTCTTTTTCTCTCTTTGCAGGAACGCTGGCTACTCCCCCTGTTCCTGCAAACCTCTTTTTCACCCTTTGCAGGAACGCTGGACATTTCCTCTGTGACTGCAAGCAGTGTTTATGCAATTTGTAGTATAATAGGATCAAACTAGACGACTGCAAAGTTACAAATTCATAAGATGTGATTACTGTGTATGAATATTTTCATCCCCCATGGTGCAAATCTACACTTGCATGGGTGGTCTACCCGTAAAATAGCTGCTATCAAAAATTACTGGTATTAACAAATAAAGATCAGGTTAATCATTAGTACCATCCTACCTCGCTATCGCCACAAGGAGTCGAGGAAACAGTTTTTTTGTTATTAAACAAACGAAGCATTAGTATAACTGTCTGCCACTGCCGTTGTGTCGCTATACGTGGAGTTTAATTTAGGAAGTTGTAGAAAGGATGGGGAATAACTTGAAGTATTCGCTATTTCTTCTTGGGCTTATTACTACGATTATTTTCGGTGGATTATTTTTAAGACGTTTGTTGATAGATGGTGAATTCTATATTTTTGAGTTTATTGTTGGAATTATTGGTATCATTATTTTACTGATAGGACTATTCAAAAAAGGATCAATGAAGCCCGAAAATTCCTTCTTAAAGTAACTTTAAGCAAATATGAAAAGAACGGCATGAAGATTCTTCGTGCCGTTTTAATAGGAGAATTATACTGTGATTTTACTTGTGAATTTGTCTGTATTTTCTTGCACTTCTTATGTAAACCCGTCAATGAAAAGGGATAGATTTAAAGTGCAATCACCATAGGTATATTCGGAGCAACGAGTAACAAAAAAACATGAAGGATTCACAGATCCTAATTATAAAGAGTTTAACGCCTCATCAATGGACAATTCCCCTTTAGTAAGATCAAATGAACGATTAAACGTACCTTCTTTGTCTAGTATAGCAAATAATACTTTCGCGACATCCTCACGACTAATAGAATCTCGTTCAAGATTTTCTGCAATAGATACTTTTCCTGTTCCTGGTTCGTTCTTCAAGCCACCTGGTCTGACAATCGTATAGTTTAATCCACTGTCCATCAACACTCTATCTGCATAATGTTTAGCTACATAATAATGTGGAATAGCTTCATTCCAATTCTGTCTATTATGAGCCTGAATAGCACTAACCATAATAAAACGATCAATCCCTACTTCCTTTGCTGCCTCTATTGATTTAGCTGCACCATCTAAATCAACTAATAACGTTTTATCTGCTCCTGTTTTTCCACCAGACCCAGCTGTAAAAACAACCGCATCGCAACCTTGAGCTGCTGAAGCAATTTCGTCCACTGGTCCTTCTAAATTAGCTAATACAGATTCTACCCCCTCTTCCACAAAGGCATTTACTTGCTCTTCTGATCTTGCCATTGCTCTTACAGAGTGTTTATCACTATCCTGTAATAATTGAACAAGTTGTTTACCAATCTGGCCATTTGCACCTACAACAAATACTTTCATTGAAACCTCTCCTCTCTACAAATAGCAATATTATTGTTTTATAAATCAAGCATATTTTCATGCCATACTATTTACCCTTTTGGAAACTTCTATAAACGAAAAAAATTATCTATAATTAATTTCTAAGCACGATATAAACAAAATAAGCAACATACACTAGAACTAACGTGATACCTTCATACTTCCCTACATGATAATTTGTTCTTGAGAAAATTAATAATGCAACAGTTAATAAAATCATGACAAGGACGTCTAGAAAAATGGCATTATTTACTGGTAAAGGAGTTATAACAGAGGACACTCCGAGAACGAATAATATATTAAATATGTTACTTCCAACTATATTACCTAAGGCAATTTCGCTTTGTTTTTTTAAAGCAGCCATGATGGATGTAATTAATTCTGGAAGCGATGAACCGATTGCAACGATAGTTAAACCAACTAACGTTTCACTCATTCCCATCATATACGCAATTGTCGTACTACTGTTAACTACAAAATAGCCACCTAATATGATGGCTGTTAAGCCTCCAACAGTTAATAATATATTTTTTCCCCATTCTCGATTTGTTGTTTTAACACGAACCTCCAGAGTTTTATCACGGCTATTTCTTGCCAATTCAAATATGTAATATAAAAAAATAGAAAAAAACAACAGAAAAATTATTCCATCACTACGACTTATCGTGTTATCAGTAAAAAACTGTAAATTCATATCACTCATGACAACATATAGTACAATTGTGGCTAAAAACATGAATGGAATTTCTTTTCTTATCGTTTGACTCTCTACTTTTAAAGGAAAAATAAAAGCAGTTAAACCAATAATGAATGCCGTATTAATCATATTACTTCCAACAACATTTCCTATCGTAACCTCTGTATTCCCTTCAAGGGCCGCAATAATACTCACTGTAGCCTCTGGGGCACCTGTACCAAAAGCAACAATGGTTAACCCAACTAAGATAGGCGGGACTTGAAGTAAACTTGCTATTTTGGTGGATCCACTTACAAAATAGTTAGCTCCTTTTATTAGTAAAATAAATCCAATTAACAATAAAACATAGGTCATTTTTACAACACCAGCCTCTTAATACGTTTGTCCTTACATTATATTTTACGATAAAGAATTAATTTACTCTTTTAACTAAGAACAAAAAAAACAGCATTGCTGAGAATGCTGCTTTTTATCATCATTATTCATTCACCGTATTATTAGCTTTTCATAAATTCATTTACAAGACTCATAAAGCTGTCTTCGCTTTCTCTACACTCATCAATGTAATGACGATCCGAGCAAAAAACAGTCATAGACTTACCATTTTTAAATACTTCAACACATGAAATGTAATCGGTATAAGGAAATGTTACAACACTTAGCTCCTCTGTTAACTTTATTTCTTCTCTCATTGTTAACCCTCCCCTCACCTCATGAATTTATACAAAGCTTATTTCCGTTTGTACAGGCACTCTCCATCGGTGTATTTTCAGTATATTCTGAATTTTTGTAATTATTAATATTATACTAAACATTTAAACATATTTCAAAACAAATTTTATTTAATTGAGTACATTCGTAATTTTTCTTATATATCTATAATAACCAGTAGTGACAAAAGCCAAACTAAATACCATTATTCTATATGGGACTTTTCTATGGATCTATTATTTTCCCCACAGGTGTAACTCGTGAAAATTCAGTTGGAAAGTAATTAAGAAACAGACGAAAAAGTATTAATATATTGTTTTTTTATAATCATTTTTAACCTATTTTTAACCTTTTTATTTTTGGAATAGTATATTATTATTGGTGTAGACAATTGAAATTTCTGTAGAAGAATTGGGATGAGGTGTACTTCAATGGAATTTGATATTCAAGCTCTACTACTAAATATATTAATTTTATTATTCTTTCTACTATTTATTCCATTAATTTTAGAACAGTGCAACACATCTAATAAAAAGAAAAAATTTTTTATGCTCATCTCTGTTAATTTAGCAATTATTAGTTGTATATCTTTCCCTGTCATAGAGACTGGCGGTAAAATATTTGATTTAAGGTATGTAGCAACAATAATAGGAGGACTCTATGGAGGAATTCCAGCCTCCATATCCATTTGGATTGTTACTGTTACCTACCGTATTTTCTTTGGTGGAGATGGGATAATTCTAAACGTCCTTATAGCTTCTATGCATTTTGCTTTTTTAATTATTTTATTTAAAAAATTTACATATTCATCAAAAATCAAGAAGCTTATCATTGGAACTGGCTATTCAATCGTTACTAGTATGTTAACAGTAGCTTTTATAGGCTGGTATATTAATGAAGCTATGCTATATTTAGGTTTTACTTATATGATAAGTCTATCAATTACAGTACTCCTTATTATTTACATAACAGAAATTATGAATGAGACGTCCCGGTTAAAAATCCGTACAGAGAAGATGGATTTAGTAAGTCAATTAGCCTCTTCCATATCTCATGAGGTCCGAAATCCCTTAACGGTTGTTCGAGGATTTCTACAATTAATGAGTCAAGTTGACTTAACGAAGGAGAAAAGAGACGAATATTTAAAGATTTCAATAGAAGAAATTGATCGTGCAAATAACATCATTAAAGATTATTTATCCTTCGCTAAGCCTAATTCAATTAAAACGGAACTATTAGACGTGAATCAAGAGTTATCAAGGTCACTTGATGTTATTACACCTCTTGCAAATATGAACTCTGTATCAATAAAAACAAATATCAACACATCCTTTATTTACGGAGAAAAACAATTGTTCCAACAATGCTTATTAAATATAAAAAAGAATTGTATTGAAGCAATGCCCAATGGAGGCACATTAGAAATCGAATCCAAGGAATTCTATGATCAGGTTGTGATCTCGATTTCTGATACTGGTATTGGTATGACAGAGGAACATCTTAATAGACTTGGAGAACCTTATTTTACAACGAAAGGAAAAAAAGGAACAGGACTTGGTATGATGTCAGTGTTTCGCATAATAGAAAGTATGAACGGAACCTTACATATAACAAGTGAGCTTCAGAAAGGATCAAAATTCTCTATTCAGTTTCCTAAAATAAAAAATAATGAATCCTTTGAAGTTGCAGCAACTTCAAGCGATCAATCATAAAAGCAGGAGCTTCGTTGACGGATTGTTTTCATAATAGCTAAAGTTAATATATGAACACCATTAATTAATTCTTTTTTATTAAACGTCATATCAGGATGATGTAAGCCTGGCGTTAATCCACAACCAAGACCAAGCATTGTAGCTTTTATGTTAGGGCATTTAATAGTATAGAAATGAAAATCATCGCCCCCTGTTGTTACTAACGGGGGTCTTAACTTTCCTCCTTCTCCATAAGCTTCGAGTATTGCAGCTTTTACTATTACCTTTGCATCATTATCTACTTCTGCAGCTGCTACCTCCGCCTTCGTCTCTAAATGAATGGACACCTGAAAATAATCTTGACTGTTCTCTATAATATTAGTTACTTTTCGTATGAGCTGTTCCATTACATTATTTTTTTGAGATCGCAAATCGAGACTAAATGTTGCGGATCCTGGAATAATATTCGCGCTTTCACCACCTGCATGAAAAGAGGTCATCTTTGCAGAAAATGATTCCATTGGATTCAGGTGTATACCATTTAACATATTAACTATTCTTGCTCCTACATCGATGGCATTTGTTCCAAGATGTGGTCGTGCACCATGAGTGTCGCTACTAGAAATTTTCCCGTCAATAAAACAAGCAGCTCCATGATATAACGCTGGGGTTGCTTCTCCATCTTGCAATTCTTGAACAGGACGTAGATGAACACCATAGAGGAAATCTACATCATCTACTATCCCTTCTTCTATCATTCTCAATGCACCAGTCCCTTTTTCTTCTGCTGGCTGAAAGATAAACCGGACTGTTCCTTTATTAAATTCCGGTAGTTTTTTTAATACAATGGCTACTCCAATTACCATAGCCATATGGGCATCATGGCCACAGGAATGGTTCCCTTGAAAAATACCGTTTACCTCCTGCCATAGAGCATCCATATCAGCACGAAGAGCAACCACAGGTGAGCCTTCTCCCATCTCAGCAAGTATCCCTGTATGGTTTGGAAAGGTGGTTACTCTTAAACCTATTTCTTTTAGTAGCTCAACTATATATTTAGAAGTTTGATACTCCTTCCAGCTGACTTCTGGATTTTCGTGAAGATGTTCAAAAATTTCAAGAACTTTCGGTTCCGTTTCTCTTAAAATGTCATTTAACATTATTTACACCTTCCTCTTTATAGCTTTCCACCCTTTAAACTTTCTGCATTTAAAATTAATCATTCTTAGAGTTTAATGAATCAATTGATCATCTATTTAAGCTATATTTTACCAAACTTTATGTACTTATAGTTTAATTGGCTCCCCTGAAAATAGCTGTTATCAAAATTAATAGTATTAGCAAATAAAGGTCAGGTTAATCATTCGTTCCACCCCACTTCGCTTTCTGTGGGCAACGCCTCAGCCTCCACCCTTCGCACTTATGTGGCGAAGTGGCGGGTCTTCACCTGTTGCTTTTCCCACTGGAGTCTCGTGGGATTCCACTCATTCCAATTGGTTTTATATTTTTTCATCCTCCATGGTGCAAATTATCACTTGCATTGGAGTCTACCCTAAAAATACAACGGTTCAGGAGTGGAAGGCAGTGACTCCAGCGACGAGCATTCCCTTCACGAATCCACTAAGAGTTGTTTGAACAATAATTAACTTCATTTTTGTGTACATGGTTCGATTAGACTTGGTTCAATGTACTAGCACACACAAAATGTAAAGGAACATTGACGTAAAGTTTCCTTTACACTAAACTAGTAGGTGTACATTGGAGGTGAAACTCTGTGAAAAATAATGTAGCAGAGCTAAGAAAAAAGTATGGATACTCTCAAGATCGATTAGCCATTGAATTAGGTGTTTCAAGACAAACAATCATTTCTATTGAAAAAGGAAAATACAATCCTTCTTTGCCTTTAGCCATACAAATTGCACAAAAATTTCACAGTCACGTTGAAGATATTTTTATTTTAGAAGTTGAGGACAAAAATTAAATGAGAAGGGGATGTCATATGGAACGTTATATATTCTTCATAGGTGGTGTTTTTTTCTTATTATTAACGGGTTTTATATTCATTCTCGCTTTTTTCGTTGAAGAAAACCCCAACCAACATTTGTATTTACTAGGAATGGGAATAATGGGGGTCTGTTTAGGTTATCTCTCACCTCAATTTAGACAAAATGATGAAAGAAGTAAATTAATTAAGCAGAAAGGAATAGGCATCTCTTTTATTGCATTGTTTGCTTACTTTATTTTTTTCATGGTGTCACTTGAACTTCAGTTATTCTATTTAACAGCTCAAGAATTACTAAGTATTTTAAGTGCCCTCATGATTTCAACAGTTTTTATATCCTTTGTCATATACTCAAAAATTTATTAACAAGGAGATTATTTTCTCCTTATTTTTAAAATGTTTTCATCTAAATGTGATGGCATTGTTTCTGTTAGAATAGAATTAATCATTCTTACTCTGATTGGGGAGCTACCTATGACAAAAAGGAAACTTATTATTACTAGAAACTTAAATGACACACTTCTTAATAATATTAATGAAATCATACCAGACTGGGAAGTTGTTGTTAGTAAAGATCCAAAGGCCTGGGAACATATACTGTCGGAAGCTGAAATTATTGCAGGCTGGACGAAAGAAATTGTGTCAGAATGCATGGAGAAGGATTCAAAGCTTCAATGGCTCCAGACTTGGAGTGCTGGTGTCAACAGTGTCCCGCTGCAAGCTTTTTCAAGTAAAAAAATCTCTATTACTAGTGCAAATGGGGTCCATGCTTTTCCTATTTCAGAAACCATTTTTGCCTTACTCCTTGCATTAACACGAAAAATTCATACTTATGTAAAAAACCAGCAGACAAAAACATGGGAGAATGCCGGATTAAAGCTTGAGCTCCATCGTAAAACCATCGGTATTATCGGGGTTGGTGCAATCGGAAAAGAAACTGCTAAAATAGCTCAAGCCTTTGGAATGAAAGTACTGGGAGTACGCCATTCATATAAAGAAGAAAACAATGTAGATGAAATGTATACGACAGAAGAGTTAAACCTAGTCCTCCCCCAGTGCGATTATGTTGTCATTACTTTACCACTTACTAAGGATACCTATCGTCTTTTTGGTAAGGAGCAATTCCAGTTAATGAAGAATAGTGCATTTTTAGTTAACATTGGCCGTGGTGATATAATTGTTGAGAAGGAGCTCATAGAAGCTCTTCAGAACGATATAATTGGTGGAGTAGGACTTGATGTGTTTGAACAGGAGCCATTAAGTGAGGATAGCCCCCTATGGGAGATGGACAATGTTATTATCACTCCCCATACTGCAGGTGCAACGGAGTATTATAACGAAAGACTCATAAACGATATTTTTATTCCAAATCTGAAAAGCTATGTACGAGGAGAGAAACTCCCCATCAACGTTGTTGATTTTCAGAAAGGGTATTAATACAAAACTGGATTTTATACCAAAAAAATGGCTCAGTTGAACTTAGCCATTTTTTTTGATTAACCAAACCCGTCCCACTAGTTATCTATCAGCTTAACACTTTAATGCTACCATTTTTCTCATCGACAGGTATAAATAATGGACGTTCCTCTGGAGTTTTATTAGGAGCATGTAGCGTTAGTAGTAATTTCCCCTCAAAGGTATCAAATATCATCCCATGTCCTCCATCATTTTGATAAATCGGAGTTTCATCATGTACCCATGGCCCTGTTATTTTCCGTGATACAGATCGAGAAATCCCTTGTGCGTACTGGTTATTTTTAAAACTTGCCCAGAGCATTAATAATTCACCATTCGATTCTCTGAACATATATGTTCCATCAGTGACGTAATTATGATCTGAAGTATCTTTCGGTCGTTTTAATGGTGTTGTCCACGGAGCTTCTGAGGCACTGAACAAAATAATTGGCTCTCCAATTGCTTCCTTTAAATCCTCTGTTAGCCTTATTGCACACACTTGACCATCCTCTACCTGCACCCATTCATGACAAAATACCATCCATGGTAATCCTTCATCATCAATAAATAATGTTCCATCTAGTGAAAACCATTCTTTTGGAGTAACTGGTCCATTACTATGTGGTTGAAAGGGACCTAAAAGACTATCAGAAACGAGTATCGCTGTTCCTCTCCGTTCATTATCTTTTCGCAAAAAGGTAGCAAACATATAATATCTTCCTTTGTACTCATGAACCTCAGGAGCCCAGAAGTTTTTGTTGGAGTAGAAGTCTTCATCTGGACGAAAAACTGGGTATGGCCCGTTCCAATTTTCAAGGTCTTCTCCTATGTAAACATCAAAACCTGTTCCCGGACCCCAAATATTTTTGTCCGTGCTACCAAACAAATAATATTTCTGTTCTTTTTTATTTGGAAAAATAAATGGATCTCTAATTTGAATATTTTCGTTTTTCACCATTAAACTATCTCCTTTCTACAAGCAATAAAATCTTATTCATTTCATTCGAAGTTGATACTCCTAGGCCGTTTAAAATAATTAAATTCTAACAAATACATAAAGTTAATCATTGCTTTGTAAACATAATTAAATAGTATCACAATTCCTGGATATATTTTTAGATTTTTCAGATAAAATAAGTTCCTTTAATTTTTATTTGTACAAATACTAAGATTTTTCGTTCATATCCTTATAAGAAAAGCACATCCTGTCTCCTAGAACTTACGTAGAGTGAAAATTTTATACTTTCTTTAAAAAAGGAAGCTACACCATTGATCTGGTCAGCTTCCTTTTTATAGATAACGCCTTACTTTTTTATCTTTGATACTGTACACGATGGAGGTTTGCAAATATTCCTCCCTTGTTAATTAACTCATCATGAGTTCCTTTTTCGGCTATGCCATTCTCCGTTACGACAACAATTTGATCAGCGTTTCGTATGGTAGCTAATCTGTGGGCAATAACGAGAGTCGTCCGGTTTTTCGCAAGGTCAGAAAGTGCTTGTTGAATAATCATTTCTGTTTCAGTATCGAGGGCAGAAGTTGCTTCGTCTAAAATAAGTATTGGGGGATTTTTCAAGAACATCCGTGCAATAGCAATTCGTTGTTTTTGACCTCCTGAAAGCTTCAAGCCCCGTTCTCCAATTTGTGTTTCATAGCCATCAGGTAAGGATTGAATGAAGCCCTCTAAATGGGCACGTCGAGCAGCTTCATGAATTTCCTCGTCTGTAGCTCCGAGCATACCATAGGCAATATTTTCTCGCAGCGTCCCCGTAAATAAAAATACATCCTGCTGAACAATGCCTATTTGAGAACGCAATGATTCTTTTGTCATATGACGAATATCCATACCATCAATAGACACTGACCCCTCATTCACATCGTAAAACCTTGGAATTAAGGAGCAAATTGTTGTTTTTCCAGCTCCTGAAGGACCTACAAATGCCACTGTTTCACCTGCATTGATTTGAAGATCGATTCCATTTAAGACAGTCTTATTGCTTTCGTACTGAAAGCTTACATTCTCAAGCTTGATGTCACCACGTAGGGACGATACATGGATTGCCCCTTCCTTGTTTTTTACCTCTGGCTCTGTATCGATCATTTCTGTAAAACGCTTAAAGCCAGCCATTCCCTTTGGATAGAGCTCCATTAATGCACTAATTTTATCTATCGGTTTTAATAAAACATTGACGTATAAAATAAATGCAACTAGTGCCCCTTCAGAAAGTTGTCCAGTGAAGGTTAGCCACGCACCATAAATGAGGACCGCAAGTGTAATAAAGCGTGTTAACATATAAATACTAGATAAACTAAAAGCCATTACTTTATAAGAAAGGATTTTTGCAGTACGGAACTTTTTGTTTTGCTTATTAAATCTAGAAATCTCAAATCTTTCATTCGTAAAGGACTGAACGACACGGACACCTGAAACACTATCTTCCACACGGGCGTTTACATCAGCAATATCACGAAACATTTGCTTCCATGCCTTGTTCATTTGTAAATTACAGAATACAATTAGTCCAACTAATATTGGAACAATACAAAGAATAACCAGTGCAAGTTTTACATTAATCGTGAACATAATCCAAAAAGCACCGATGAACGTCATAATGGCGATAAACATATCTTCTGGACCATGATGAGCTAATTCCCCAATATCAAACAAATCGTTTGTAAAGCGACTCATAATATGTCCTGTTTTCGTATTATCAAAATAACGGAAAGATTGCTTTTGAGTGTGTTCAAATAACTCTTCTCGCATGTCTGTTTCAATATTGATCCCTAGCTTGTGTCCCCAATAATGAACGACATATTGTAAAAATGTACTAATACCGTATATGATAAACAGTCCAATTCCTACTAAAACGATTGTAGACCAATCTCCAGTACGAAGTAAGGAATCAACAAACCATTGAACAGCTAACGGAAATGCTAATTCTAATATAGCTACCAAAATGGCACAGCTAAAATCTGCAGCGAATAATTTTTTATGTGGTATATAATATGAAAGAAAACGACGAATCAAAGATTTTCCCCCTTCGTATGTATGCGTATAGTAGGATTATAGAAGGGTTTATTACAATAATCAATAAATTTATTTCGGATACAGAAGTATTTTATTATTGGTTACCTGTATTGTCTCGTAACTAATTCCATAACGAATAATCCATAGCTACTAGAGAAAGGTAAATAATGGAATTTACCTAATTGAATCATAAATATTGAACTATTCTATACAACTGTTATAATTATGTTTATCAAAAAATTCTAATAATTGAGGGATGTACCATTGCCTATTAAAATACCTAAGCGTTTACCTACAAGAGAAATTTTAGAACAAGAAAATATTTTTATCATGGACGATGAACGAGCAATTCAACAAGATATCCGTCCGTTAAATATAGTAATATTGAACCTAATGCCGGAAAAGGAAAAAACAGAGGCCCAATTACTGCGACTATTAGGAAACTCACCATTACAGGTTAATATTACATTTTTACGGACAACATCTTATGAGCCAAAAAACGTAAGTAGTTCTCACCTGAAAGATTTTTATACTGATTTTGATAGCATTAAATACCAAAAATTTGATGGTATGATTATTACTGGAGCACCTATCGAGCATTTTCGTTTTGAAGAAGTGGACTATTGGGAAGAAATCACGAAAATTATGGATTGGGCGGAAGAAAATGTCACTTCAACCCTTCATATTTGTTGGGGTGCTCAAGCTGCTTTGTATCATCACTATGGAATTGATAAATTTGCATTGGAGCAAAAGTGTTCAGGTATCTTTAGTCATAGGATCATTGCAAAGCAAGGTATTGAACTGCTTAGAGGGTTTGATGATGAATTCATTGCTCCCCATTCAAGGTATACGGACGTTTCAATCGAGGAAATTGAAAATGCAGAGGATTTAACACTCCTTGCATATTCTGCGGAAGCTGGCCCATTTTTAATGATGTCAAAGGATAGAAAACATATTTTTGCAACTGGCCATTTAGAATACGATACTACAACCCTTGCTGAAGAATATATAAGGGATTGTACTAGGGGACTAAATGTGGAAGTGCCATCCTATTACTTTCCAAATAATAACCCAGAGGAAAAACCTATTAACCGTTGGCGTTCACATGCCCACTTACTTTTTTCAAACTGGTTAAACTATTATGTATACCAGCAAACACCGTATGAGTGGAAATGAAATCTACAATTACAAACGTCTTGTTGACGTGCCGTTCTTTCAATGCATAGGGAGCTTCCCTATGCATTGTTTTATACTTTTTTCTTTTTCTGATAAGTGATTAGAGAAGGTGCTGGTGAAAAAGGAAAATATAATAAAAAATAGTATTAAAGTAAACATTTAAAATATCAAACTGTACCATATTGACTTCTTTCAGATAATAGTATTATACCTAAGACATAACTTTGTACTAGCTTAAATCCTCACTATCAATGGAGTCGACTACCCAGTTCTCCCCATCGTAAGCTAAATGATAAATCATATTAATATGTCCTAGCATAGGCGTATCCCGTTCTTGAATCACATGATATTCTGTCTCACTAACCTTTTCTACCTCATAAGGTTCATTTTCTGCTAAATAAGTCAATCCATCCTTAGGAATGACATATAACCCATCATCCCTTTCTTCAAAATAAGTTTCAGCAAACAACCTCCCCAATTCAACAGACATAACTGAGTTTACATGCTCTACCATATCTCGTTTAGAATCAATATCTGGAATACGTAGATCCTCGTCCCTACTTTCGAAAATTGATTCTGTCGTATTTCTATAGTCAGTCAACACTTCTACCGCATCAGGCTCAGGAACAGGATCTTCATTTTCTTTGGACCCATTTTTATGGTTTTCCTTATTATCATCAGTTTCATCGTTGTGATTATCATCTTCTCTTTGACCATATCCCGTTCTATCAACATCATCATCGTTTTGTTGGGCATTATTCTCATTCTCTTCCGTTTGCAGTGTAGATTGATTCCAATTCAGTTCATTTGATAAAATCAATATTAATGCTACTATCATACCTAACGTTAAAGCTGCTAATCCTATTTTTTTATACATGTATATCTTCCCCTTTCTTTTACTATAAAAAAAATCTCCCGCTGATATTTTGTAAGAAAGCTTTAATCCGACGTTTTTCCTTTTTACTTATATAATTCACAACTAAATCTATTTTTCAAACTTTGCATCCCATTCTGTAGAAAAAAAATAGCCCTCACCCATTGTGAGGAACTATTATATATATGAGATCAGTTCTTCAAAATAGATCTCTGCTCTTGTACCTTATTTTGTGAAAAAGGCATGATAGAGGTTTTTTACAGCAAGATCTACTTTATAGGACTCTACTCCAAACATCATGCTTACCTCAGAAGAGCCTTGGTTAATCATTTTTATGTTAACCTCTGCTTCCCCTAAGGCAGTAGTAGCCTTTGATGCTATGCCTACTGTTTTAGCCATCCCTTCACCTACAACCATAACCATGGCGAGATCCCGTTCCACTTGAACGTCATCCACTAATAGTTCCGTCCGAATTCGATGAAGAACTCTCTCTTCCTTGCCATTTTCCAGGTGATGTTGCCGTACAATGACAGAAATATTATCTATTCCAGATGGAGTATGCTCAAAGGAAATATTTTCATCTTCTAAAATTTCAAGTAAGTGCCTACCAAAACCAATCTCTCGGTTCATTAAATATTTCGTTATGTTAATACTACAAAATCCTTCGTCACTAGCAATCCCTACAACAGGATACCCATTAATTTCACGTTCTGCCACAATTCTCGTTCCAGGTGCTTCTGGGTGATTCGTATTTTTCACAACAACAGGAATTTTCTTACGAACAACAGGTTGAAGTGCTTCATCATGAAAAACAGAAAATCCTGAATAGGCAAGCTCTCTCATTTCACGATACGTTAGTTCTTTGATTTCGTTTGGATGATCTATTAGCTTCGGATTAACACTATAAATGGAATCAACATCTGTGAAGTTTTCATATTCCGTTGCTTCTACTCCCGCCGCAACAATAGAGCCAGTAATGTCTGAACCACCACGAGGGAATGTAACAACATGTCCTTTATTAGAATATCCAAAGAATCCAGGTATAACTAAAATCCCGCTTCTTTCTCTTAATTGAGAAAGTCGATCATATGCTTCAGGTAATATCCGTGCCTTCCCAGGCTGATCCGTAACCATCATCCCAGCTTCCTTTGGGGAAACATAATGTGCTTCGTGACCAAGTTTATTTAAATACTCTGCCATCAGCTTAGCATTGTTATCTTCTCCGCTTGCTTTTAATCCATCCATTAAACGATCTTCATTATCTTTATACGATTCAATAATCTGAAGTAAGTTTTCACGGATTTGATTTATTAAACTTTTATCTAAAAGGAGCTCTGAGGTAATATCCTCATATCGCTGAACAACCTTTTCAAGAGATTCTTCATCATAACCAGTAGAGGTGACCGTTTTTGCAAGACTAATAAGTAAATCTGTTGTCTTAATATCTTGATCATTTCGCTTACCAGGTGCAGAAACGACAACAACTCTACGTTCAGAATCTGATAAAATAATATTTGCTACCTTATTAAATTGCTCTGCACTTGCAACTGAACTACCACCAAATTTAACTACCTTCATTAGTATTTACTTCCTTCCTTAAACCTGTATTCACAATGAGTACATTCGTCCTCAACACATGGAATTTTAAAAATAGTATACTAGAATTTTAATAGAAAGTCACGTCAATTTTTCTAAGGATCGATTCCACAAGTGGGAAATTTTTAAACTACCAATAAAAATGTTCGTTTCCAAATAGTGTTAATCTAACTCCATAAGATCAACGGAACAAATCATTTTCCTATAGTGAAAATAGTATATGAAATTTTCTTAAATGTGAACAGGTAAACACATAACGATATATTAAATTTTCAGAATATAAAAATAATATTGATTTTATTCCATGTGTCCGTTAGAATCCAAGTGAGAGTATATGGAGATAGAGAGAAATTTTGTATTTTTTGTAAGCCGTTTATTCGTTTTTTAAAATGATTAAAAGGGGGGATTAAGAAAGGTAAGTCTAATCATTTTGGTCATATGTGGCAGGTTAGGTACATGAAAATTAACTCACAATGCACTACCCTATTAAGAATGGAGGTTATCATGGAACAGAGGATAGATCCATCAAAAACAATTCTGTTGTCACTTCATATGCAGCACGATATTGTGTCAAAAGACGGGAAATTTGCTGATTTTTTCGCAGACCAAGCAGAAGAACGAGAAGTAGTGAAAAAAAGTGCAAAATTGATTAACTCTGCTCGGTTATGTAATGTTCCAGTAATTCATGCTACAGTCTGTTTTGAGCATGATTATTCTGATTTAAACCCTAACTCCCCATTATTAGCAATGGTAAAGCAAACAAACGCCCTCAGAAAAAATACGAAAGGTGCAGAGATTTTAGAAGAGGTTAAACCATTAAAAAATGAAGTAGTTATCTCACATCAACGAGTAGGTCCTTATGAGAACACTGAATTATCGACTGTCATCAAAGAAAATGGTACTGAAAACATTATTATTTTAGGAGTTGCAACAAACATAGTTGTAGAAACATCTGCTAGAATTGCATCTGACGAAGGCTACCATGTTTATGTGGTAGAAGATTGTTGTTCTACTGATTCCATCGAAGCTCATGAAGCCACTCTTAAATCCCTCAGCTTATTAACTACTATTACTACTCTAGAAGATATAATCAGTAGTTTCCGTTAAGGAAGAACTCTATTAATTTTCATTAGATTTTTTCATAATAAGTATGTGCATTCCTGCTCATTCGATGGAACATATAGTGATTAGACTATTAGACTCTTTTTTAGATCACAAAAAGAGGCTGTCACTAAGAGACATACTACATTCCTCCTGTGACAGCCTTCCCTATTTTTTTCAAATAATGATCTAGCTTCCTAATCTATCATCATCTGATAGATAAACTAATTTAAACCTCTAAATAATGCTCTTTAATAACAGAGGTTAATAACCCCATTCCTTTTCTAAGCTTTTCTGGTGTAGCGTGAGTAAAGTTTAGACGTAGAGCATTCTTTTGCACATCCTTACCAACATAGAATGGTGCACCTGGAACGAAAGCAACTCCCTTTTTTACAGCTACATTAAGAAGCTCTGACGTATCAATCCTCTCATCTAATTGAATCCAAAAGAACATGCCACCTTTTGGAACCACATAAGAAAGACCTGGTAAATCAGCCTTTTCTAATTCTTCTAGCATGATTTCCATACGAGATTGATAGACTGTTCTTAGCTTTTCAATATGCCCATCTAAATCAAAATCCTGACACATATGATACAACGCTTGTTGTGACAGTGAATTTGAATGAAGATCGTTTGCTTGCTTTGCTTGAGACATAATCCGAATTATTTGGTGTGGACCAGCAATCCACCCTGTTCGCAGGGCTGGAACAACGGTTTTTGAAAATGTACTTGTATATAGTACATGTGTCCCATCATCTAATGCGGCTATTGGTGTATATGTTTCTTCCATATTAAATTGAATGTCACCGTATGGATCATCTTCAAAAATCATAACATGGTACTTATGTGCTAACTGAATTAAGTGACGTCTTCGTTCCATAGACCAGACCTTACCTGCTGGATTGGAAAACGTAGGGACTACGTAAATACATTTCGGTTTATATTTCTTGATTTTTCTTTCAAGGTCATCTGCTAGCATTCCGTCTTCATCAGAATCAACTGGAATGATGTTAGCTTCATACGATTCAAAAACCTGTAATGCAGCTAAATAGGTAGGGTTTTCTGTTAAAATAATATCCCCTTTGTTGAACATGACTCTCGAAAATAAATCGATTGCCTGTTGGGACCCAGTTGTAAGAAGGATTTCACTAGCATCATAATTTGTAATCCCCTTACGTCCCATCCGTTCCACTAAAACCTCTCGAAGTGGTAAGTACCCTTCCGTTTCAATGTATTGCAATGGCTTTTTGCCTGTTGCGAATGTATTCTCGAAGGCTTCACGAACGCCATCTAAAGGAAATAATTCATCGTCAGGCATTCCCCCTGCGAATGAAATGACATTCCCCTTCCCCACAACCTTTAAAATATCTCGTACAGCGGATGATTGTAAATGCCGTACCCTTTTAGCAAATGCATATCTCATTATTAACACCCCAGTATGTTAGAAAAACTACAATTTTTATATTAAATGTTACTTTATTAAAAAAGAAAGTCAATGGAATTTCGTAAAAAAGTATAAATTTTCAGAAATATATTTTATTCATGAACATAAATGGTGGGACAATGGCATGATATTAACATTCATTTAAATAATAGTGCTAGTTAAAAGAAATTACCAATTAAATATTTGAATTCCGTTTCATGATTTCATGTGTATATTCATTTATAATATAGATAACTTGTACATAAAGGAGTATTTGGTAACCAATGACGATAACGGATTTAGAAAATAAAACTCATGAGAACCATCCCCACGCATTTCTTGTTATGGTTGCGGTTGATGCTGAAAAAGAGGCGGTATTGAGAGGGCTTCAGGATGATAAGAGATTTGATGTTAAATTAGCTGGTGTTGGTCCTACAGCTGCTGCAGCTAACACTTCTGTTGCATTGGCAGAGGGTAACTATGATCTGGTTATAAGCGCTGGCATCGGTGGTGGTTTTCCAGAACGGATAGATGTAGGTTGTATTGCTGTTGCAGATGAAATGATTGCTGCAGATCTTGGTGCTGAATCCTCTGATGGATTTATTCCTATAGAAGAGCTAGGCTTTGGTTCCTCTCGAATCGCTGTTCCTTCTTCTTTATCTACAAAGATAACGGAATCTATTCGTACTTCAGACCTACCTGTGACATCTGGACAAATTGTGACCCTATCCACTGTTACAGGAACAGTGGAAACAGCTGCTGCACTTACAAATAGATATCCAAATGTAGTAGCTGAAGCAATGGAAGGCTTCGGTGTAGCTACTGCAGCACAGATTCACAGTATACCAGTAATGGAAATTAGAGCAATTTCAAACAATGTTGGTCCTCGAGATCGCAATGGTTGGAAAATAAAGGATGCGTTGCAAAGCTTAGAAAAAGCTTTCTCTGCTGTTAAGGAGGTAATATAACATGAAGATTTACTTCTCCCCATGTCCAAATGATACGTTTGTTTTTCACGGAGCAGTACATGGCCTTATACCTAGTGCCCCTAAACTAGAGGTTACCTATGCAGATATTGATATTACAAATAAGCTAGCCATGAATGACAATGGTCCTGATATTTTAAAGATTTCTTACGGTGCTTTACCTTGGGTTTTAGATAAATATACCCTTATTCCATGTGGAGGTGCTTTAGGAAGAGGTTGTGGACCTTTAGTTCTAGCAAAAGAAAATAGTGACCCTACATCCTTAGCTGGTAAGCGAGTAGCAGTCCCAAGTGAACGTTCAACTGCTTATTTATTATTTCGTTTATGGGCTAAACAGCATGTTCCAAATGGTGTCGGAGAAATAGTTGTTATGCCTTTCCATGAAATTATGCCTGCTGTACGGGATGGAAAAATTGATGCAGGATTAGTCATCCACGAGGCTCGATTTACTTATCCTGAATATAACCTTACTTTGTTAGCTGATTTAGGAAGCTGGTGGGAAGAGGACACAGGTCTTCCTATTCCTTTAGGAGCAATCATTGCTCGCCGTTCATTAGATACGGCTGCAATCGAAAAATGGATTCGTGAATCTGTGGAATATGCATGGGCTAACCCAGAAGCTTCCCACGACTATGTCATGAAGCATGCACAAGAAATGTCTCCTACTGTCGCTAAGTCCCATATTGATTTATATGTAAACGAGTTTACAGCAGCATTAGGAGATGACGGTTTTGCGGCAGTAGAATCTTTACTTGGCCGCGCCTCAGCTGAAGGGTACGTTCCCAAAATTCACCTCTCTGCATTAAAAGAATAGGTATTCTGAAAATACGTATTGGTTCAGTAGTAGAATGCGGTGACTCCAGTGACGAGCATTTGGCTCACGAATCAACTACTATTTGTCTCGACTGATGAAGCTTCAGAGAAACACTTGCAGAGGTAGAGACAGGACAATGTACTTTAGCAGTATACAAAATGTATAGTGTGGAGGCTGAGGCATTGCCGGAACCAGGACGGTGACATTACGCCATTGCCCACAGGACGTGGGCTGCCCTTAGGCGTAATTGATTCGCCTGCAACGGATAAACTCCCTGATGAGTATTTTCATCCTGCATGGTGCAAATCTTCACTTGCATGGGCGATCTACCCTGAAAAAATAAGATAGAAGCCGCTTATCTGCCTGCAATTAGTGGAAAAATTGAAATGCGGGATGAATGAAGTCGATATTCTTCCCACAAACGGCGGAAGATCACAAATACGGGAAGGGAATATACCTTAGAAAGAGATTTTCATCCTCCATGGTGCAAGCCTTCACTTGCATCGGCGGTCTACCCTGAAAATAGCTGTTATCGAACTTATCAGGATTAACAAATAAGGGTCAGGTAAGCACATTGGCGACCTTCTATGGACCTGCAAATTTGCTTTTTCCCTTTTGTAGGCTCATTGGACGCCTCCTATATGCCTGCAAAGCTCCTTTTCTCTTTTTGCAGTATTATTGGCGATCTTCTATGTGACTGCAAATCTCTTTTTCCCTTTTGCAGTCACATTGGCCGCTTCCTATATGCCTGCAAAACTTCTTTTTCCCTTTTGCAGGCTCATTGGCGTCCTTCTATGAACCCGCAAATATAGGAGTCTCGTGGGATTCCACTCATTCCAATTGGATTAAAATCATTTTCATCCTCCATGTTGCAATTTTCCACTTGCATGGGCGGTCTATCCTCGTATAAAAAGTAGTTTTATATAAAACGTAGTTTAGGTCTATTTCCTAAACTACGTTTTTTCATTTTATGAACAGGTTAATGTAAATCTTTACCATTTCCAAAACACAAATGTCGTAATTTGTCGTAATGAATGTAAAAAAAGTTTCCGCACTCGAAATAGTTATCAGAAAAATGAAATTTTTTTCTGTATTTTTTATAGCGTTTACATTATTGTAATACCAATAATTTTTTTGATTTTTATACAATCATACAGACCATTAGATGTGTTAGGTTTCCTTCCACACTTCATGTTTTACCAAACAATATGTGTAACAATAACCTTAACTTACGAAACAGAGACGACTATTTTTCTTCACTTTTTAAATATTTTAATTTAAAAACTTGACCAATGTAGCAAAAAAGATAATTTTTATGTTTACAACAAAGGAGGAATTCAAGTTGAAGATTACAGACATTTTTAAATTTAAAAACGAACAAATGAAAGTTTTACACTTAACATGGATCGCCTTCTTTATATCATTCTTTACATGGTTTAATATGGCGCCATTAGCATCAACAATGCTTGAATCTAGTAATTGGTTAACAGGAGAGCACATAGCAGCATTAGCTATTATCAATGTTGCTCTAACCATACCAGCAAGAATTGTCATAGGTATGTTAATTGATCGATTTGGACCAAGAGTCGTCTATTCAGGTTTACTAATCACCATGTCCATACCTACCTTTATGTTTGCTTTCGGTGACTCTTGGACGCAGTTGATGGTTTCAAGACTATTATTAAGTAGTATCGGTGCTAGCTTTGTAATTGGGATTCGCATGGTAGCAGAATGGTTCCCACCTAAAAATGTTGGTTTTGCAGAAGGAATTTATGGTGGCTGGGGCAATTTTGGATCAGCTGCTGGGGCAATGCTACTACCATGGTTTGCATTAACCATGTTTGGTGGAGACGATGGCTGGCGGTATGCCATAGCATTTACAGGTGTCATTTGTATCATCTACGGGATCATCTATTTCCTATGTGTGAAGGATACTCCAGAAGGAAAATCTTTTGTTGTTCCCAAAAAGACCGGGGCTATGGAAGTTAGTAGCTGGAAAGATATGATTTGGCTTATTTTATGGACAATACCACTAGGTGGTGCCTTAGCTGTTTTAGCATGGCGGTTAGAAGGTATGGGCTTCCTTTCAACAAACGTTCTTTATATGACCTACACTGTAATTGGTATCGTAATGATCTACCAAATTTATAAAATATTGCAGGTGAATATTCCGATCCTTCGCAAAGGAGTTCCAAAGGATGACCAATATAATTTTAAGAATGTTGCTGCTTTAAACAGTACTTACTTTGCTAACTTTGGGGCAGAACTAGCTATTATTTCTATGCTGCCAATGTTTTTCCAACTTACTTTTTCACTTAATGCGACAACAGCAGGATTAATCGCAGCATCATTTGCATTTATTAATCTTATAGCTAGACCACTTGGTGGAATTCTGTCAGATCGTATGGGTAATCGTAAACGAGTCATGCTCATCTACATGGTTGGTATTACGTTAGGGATGCTCGGTATGGGCTTCATTGATTCTGGATGGCCATTGATCTTGGCGGTAGCCTTAACAGTATTAACCTCTATCTTTGTTCAAGGTTCTGAAGGTGCAACCTTCGCTATTATACCGATGATCAAAAAAAGAATCACAGGGCAAGTTGCAGGTATGGCAGGGGCATATGGAAACGTTGGTTCAACTATCTACTTAACACTTTATACTTTCGTCACACCACAACAGTTTTTCTTTATTTTAGCAGGGGGAGCATTCGCCAGCTTTGTCATTTGTTTCTTCTGGTTAGAGGAACCTGAAAATTCCTTTGCTAGTGATTACTATGAATCTTCAGTAGATAAGGAAAATGCAATAAATACAGATCTGGAATATGAGGTTAAAAAAGTAGCTGTTAATAAGTAAAATTTTGCATACGTACCTAAACCAACATTATTTATACAGTCGTGCTCATTTAATCTTGAGTATTACGATAAATTTGGAGGGATATATAATGGCTAAAAGAAAGTTAATTCTCGTTGGAAATGGAATGGCTGGAATTCGATGTCTAGAAGAAATTTTAAAATTAAGCCCTGATCAATTTGAAATTACCGTATTCGGGTCAGAGCCTCATCCAAATTATAATAGAATCCTATTGTCGTCTGTGTTACAGGGTGATACATCAGTAAATGATATCGTCCTCAATTCCTATGAATGGTATGAGAAAAACAATATTACCCTTTTTACTGGAGAAACGGTAACAAAGGTGGATAAAGATTCAAAGACTATTTATACAGATAAAAATAGAGAGATGCAGTACGATGAGTTAATTTTAGCAACAGGATCACATCCATTTATGCTCCCATTGCCAGGTGCAGATAAAGAGGGTGTCATCGCCTTTAGAAATATTGAAGACTGTGAAGCGATGATTAACTCCTCAAAAAACTATAAAAAAGCTGTTGTTATTGGTGGTGGCTTACTAGGATTAGAGGCTGCTAGAGGGCTATTAAATCTTGGCATGAACGTAGATGTTGTTCATATTACAGACTACTTAATGGAACGACAGCTTGACGAAACTGCTGGAAAAATGTTAAAAGAAGAGCTGGAAAATCAAGGGATGAACTTCTTAATGAGTCACCAAACAGAAGCTATCATTGGAAGAAAACGTGTAGAAAAAGTAGCTTTTAAAGGTGGAAAAACAACAAAAGCGGACCTTGTAGTTATGGCTGTCGGTATTAGACCAAATGTTGATCTGGCTAAAACTAGTGATATTGAAACAAATCGTGGAATAGTAGTGGACGATTTTATGCAAACAAGTGTCCCTCATATATATGCTGTTGGAGAATGTGCAGAGCACCGTGAAATGGTATACGGATTAGTGGCTCCTTTATATGAACAAGGGAAAGCATTGGCGAAAAAGATTTGCAAAATAGAGGCAGAAACAGGCTATGAAGGATCTATTCTTTCTACTAAGTTAAAGGTAAGTGGTGTAGATGTTTTCTCAGCTGGTGAATTTATTGATAAAGCAAATAATAAAGCTATACGGGTACAGGATGATTTCGAAGGTATCTATAAAAAAGTAGTTATACGAGACAATCGAATCGTGGGAGCTGTCCTCTTCGGTGATACGTCAGAAGGTTCAAAACTATTAAGTATGATTAATAATGGAACAGATATCTCTGAAATTGGGAAAGTAAATATCTTACAAACTGCCGACCAAGGTACTGCCAATTTAGTAGCGGAGATGTCTGATAATGAAACAATTTGCGGTTGTAACGGTGTTTCAAAAGGAGATATTGTTACTGCAATAAAAGAGAACAACTTAACAACTGTAGCAGAAATTAGAGACTGCACAAATGCTTCTCGTTCCTGTGGTACTTGTAAAGGACTTGTTGGTGATGTTCTTGCCTGTACATTAGGAGATGAATACGAACAAGTAGATGAAAAAGAAACCATTTGTGCATGTACAGATTTATCACACGCTGAAGTTACTTCTGAAATAAGAAACAAAGGATTGACACATACAAGAGAAGTAATGAACGTCTTAGGTTGGAAAACAGAGGAAGGCTGTTCTAAATGTCGCCCTGCTATCAACTATTATTTAGGAATGGTGAATCCAACAGATTATGAGGATGAACGAGAGTCTAGATTTGTAAATGAAAGAATGCACGCAAATATTCAAAACGATGGAACCTATTCTGTCGTTCCAAGAATGTACGGTGGCGTTACAAACTCCAAGGATTTAAGAAAAATCGCAGATGTTGCAGATAAATACAATGTTCCTCTCGTAAAGGTAACGGGTGGTCAACGAATTGACCTTCTAGGAATTAAAAAAGAAGACTTACCCAACGTATGGAAAGATTTAGATATGCCATCAGGCTATGCATACGGGAAATCAATTAGAACAGTGAAAACATGTGTAGGAGAAAACTTCTGCCGTTTTGGTACACAGGACTCCATCGGCTTAGGGATTGCCATAGAAAAGAAATTCGAACGATTAAACACTCCACATAAAGTGAAAATGGCAGTGTCCGCATGTCCGCGAAACTGTGCCGAATCAGGGATTAAAGACATTGGGGTAGTTGGTGTGGAAGGTGCATGGGAAATTTATGTAGGTGGTAACGGTGGAACGGAGCTTCGTGCTGCTGATCTACTATGTAAAGTAAAAACAAATGAGGAAGTATTAGAAGTAATAGCTGCCTACCTCCAATACTACCGAGAGGATGCCCGTTATTTAGAAAGAACCTCCCACTGGATTGAACGAGTTGGTTTAGAACATGTAAAATCAGTCGTCATAGATGACCAAGACAAAAAACAGTCCCTTGTAGAAAGAATGGAAATTGCACTTTCTACATTAAAGGATCCATGGAAAGAAATTGTAGAAAGCGAAAAGCACCAAGACGAATTATTTAAAAATAAGTCCTTAGAAGTTATTCAGAACTAAAAAGGAGATGAGTTTTTGTGAATCAAACGAAGGAAAAAAAACGATTGGAAGTTGCTAAAATAGAAGATCTTCCTCTTCAAGTTGGTAAAGAAGTTAACGTTGGTGATCATGAAATTGCTTTGTTTCGTCTATCCAATGGAAAAATAAAAGCAATTGAAAATAGATGCCCACATAAGCAAGGTCCTTTATCTCAAGGAATCGTAAGTGGTGAGTTTGTATTTTGTCCATTGCACGATTGGAAGATCGATGTATCTTCAGGAGAGGTACAAAAGCCGGATGATGGCTGTGTAAAAACCTATCCTGTTGAGGTCGTAGACAATATTGTTTACTTAATCATATAACTTTTAATCGACTACCGGAAAAGGTGTGAGAGAAATTGACAGACTTTTTAAAGCATTTCCGTTCAGAGCAGCTTGAAAAAAGCACCGAAAAAGTAATGAATACACAATGCCCGTATTGCAGTGTTCAATGTTCAATGGAATTAGTAGAAGAAAGAATCATCACGCGGAAACGTTTTAAAACAAAGCCTAATAAACAAGATCCTACCTCACAAGGGAGGCTTTGTATTAAAGGGGCAAATGCCCATCAGCACGCTATTAATGGTGATCGTATTACCCATCCTCTTATTAAGATAGATGGTGAGTTTGTACAAATTCCATGGATATTAGCTTATGAGTACATTGCAGATCAAATAAAAGAAATTCAACGGGAATCAGGTCGAGATTCCATGGGGGTTTATGGTGGTGGCTCTCTTACAAATGAAGAAGCATACCTCTTAGGAAAATTTGCTAGAGTTGCATTAAAAACGAAGCACATTGATTATAATGGTCGATTTTGTATGAGTGCAGCTGCAACAGCTGGAAATGCCGCTTTTGGAATTGATCGTGGTTTAACAAACAGTCTAGCTGAAATTCCAGATGCGAAGTGTATCCTATTAGTTGGAACAAACATTGCTGACTGTCAGCCAACTATCCTACCATATTTCCGAAAAGCTAAAAAAAATGGCGCTTTTATTATCGTCATTGATCCTAGAGAAACAGCAACATCTAAGCTTGCTGACCTACATTTGCAACCTAAGCCAGGAACGGACGCCCATATTGCAAATGGAATGCTGAAGGTCATTATGGATAAGGGCTATGTTGATAAAGCCTTTATCGAAGAAAGAACAAATGATTTTCATCTGTTAAAAGAAGATATAAAAGCAATTGACTTAAAGGAAATGGCACGCTTAGCCGGTGTATCTGTGGAGGAAATAGAGCAGGCAGCAGTGGAATATGGTCAAGCAGAAACAGGCTTTATTTTTACAGCAAGAGGGGTTGAACAGCATGCAAACGGCTATGAAAATGTTCGCCAATTTATTAATTTAGTCCTTGCTACAGGAAAAATAGGTAAGCATGCATGTGGATACGGCGCTGTTACAGGTCAAGGTAATGGTCAAGGGGGTCGAGAGCACGGACAAAAGGCAGATCAATTACCAGGCTATCGTTCCATCGAAAATCCTGAGCACCGCAAATATATTTCTGAAGTATGGGGTATCGATGAAAAAGAGTTACCTAGAAAAGGAGTTTCTGCCTATGAGATGATGGAAAAAGTGGACCAAGGGGATATTACAGGTATGCTTGTAATGGCCTCTAATCCCGTTGTCTCCAACCCCAATGGAATCTTTGTTGAAAAAGCCCTAAAGAAGCTTAAATTCTTAGTGGTTGTTGATATGTTCTTATCAGAAACGAGTCGCATGGCAGATATCATCCTTCCAACTTCCAGCTATTTGGAGGATGAAGGCACGATGACAAATCTGGAAGGCCGTGTTGTCCTAAGAAAGGGTGAACGTCCACTACCTGGTGAAGTAAAGCATGATTGGCAAATTCTTTGTGATCTAGCAGACTTATTAGAATGTAAATCTGCATTTAACTTTTCTACTGCAGAGGATATTTTCAACGAACTTAGAATTGCAAGTAAAGGTGGAAAGGCTGATTATTACGGTATTACGTATAGCCGCTTAAAAGAAGAAGGGATTTTCTGGCCATGTCCACATCCAGAGCATAATGGAACAGATCGTTTATTCGATCAATCGTTCGCCCATGAAGACGAAAAGGCTGTATTTTATCCCCTTCCTCAAACAGGTTCCAACGAAAGGATCTCAGAGATGTTCCCCCTCTATTTAACAACAGGGAGAATAATGGAGCATTATTTAACTGGAGTCCAAACGAGAAGAAGTACGGAGCTAAATAAGAGAGCAAGTGAACCTTTATTAGAAATTCATCCAGAAACAGCAAATCAGTATGGAATTGAAGATGGGGTTTTAGTTGAATTAACATCGGAGAGAGGGACGATGGTAATCCGAAGCAAGTACACAGAAAAAATTAGACGTGACACTATCTTTGCACCGTTTCATTGGGGTGACTCTCAATCTATCAATAGAATTACTAGTCCAACACTAGATCCCTTTTGTAAAATGCCTGAATTTAAAATAAGTGCGGTTCGTTTAACACCCTTGACGGAAAAGCTATTAGACACAAGTAACAAGAAAACAGATAAAGAAAAAGAAATTAAGATATGACAGCTGTTAAAAAATAACATAATTACTAAGTAAATAAACTATATTATTTTTATCAGATTAATAGATAATTAATGCTTAATCGTATAATATGAAAGAAAGCTTTTGTGAAAGGGGCTAAATCAATCATGAATATAGGAAAAGTTTATCTTGTGGGTGCTGGCCCTGGAGACCCTGATTTAATTACGATAAAAGGGGTAAAAGCCATTAAGAACGCTGATGTTATCGTGTATGATCGACTTGTAAATAAGGAATTATTAGAATATGCAAAACCAAACGTCGAACTTATTTATTGTGGGAAAATGCCTGATCGCCATACGATACCGCAACATGGAATCAACGAAATTTTAGTAAAGCATGCTCTAAAGGGAAAAGTTGTTGCTCGCCTTAAAGGGGGAGATCCAAGTATATTTGGTCGAGTGGGGGAAGAAGCAGAGCATTGTGCAGAATACGGAGTCCCATTTGAAATTGTTCCAGGTATTACTTCTGGGATTGCTGCAACCTCCTATGCTGGTATTCCGTTGACCCATCGTGACTTTAGTTCATCTTGCGCTTTTGTGACAGGTCATAAGCGTACAGATGAAATTAGAAAGGATATACAGTGGGATAAATTAGCTACATCTGTAGATACCCTTGTTTTTTATATGGGGGTAGGAAACATTAAAATGATACGAGAACAGCTTATTCTCCATGGCCGTTCTTCTAAAACACCTGTTGCACTAGTACGGTGGGGAACAACAGAAGAACAGGAGACGTTAGTTGGGACATTAGAGAATATTGTAGCTAAAGTGGAAGAAGCACAATTTCGATCTCCAGCAATTATCGTTGTAGGGGAAGTTGTTACCATGCGAGAAAAAATTGCTTGGTTTAAAGAAAAAAGTAGACCTATGTTAAACTTAACTTAAATATCCTCTAACTTGAAGGTGAATAGTATGACACGTAATCACATAAATAAAGGAATATTAATCATTGCCCATGGGTCTCGTAATAAAAAGTGGATTAATTATATTGATAGCTGTGTGGAAGAAGTTCAAACAGATGTCCCTATAACAATTGGCTATTTAGAGCTCGTGGAAGGACGGAGTATAGCTGATGGCGTTCGCCGCCTTGAAAAACAGCAAGTAGATGAAATTCTAGTCATTCCATTCTTTGTTTGCTCAGGAAGTACGCACCTAGACGAGATCCAGTATGCCCTAGGGATAATTGAAGAACCGCGAAAAGAAACAGAGCTAGCATTGATTCATCCTCGTGCCGAAATCATTTGGGGTAAGGCAATGGACAATCATCCAAATATACTGCAAGTTTTACAGGAACGGATACAGGAGCTTTCGGAAAATCCAGGAAAAGAAAGTTTACTCCTCGTTGCACATGGAAGTGATCGACCTTATTTTAAAACACTTTGGGACAATACATTGGAGGAAATGGTTCACTATTTCCAAGAGAAGCTTGGTTTTTCTGAAGCTAATTACGGTACCATTTTACCGGCTACGATTACAACCGTAGCCCAATCCCTTACAAAGAATGGGACAAAAAAGGTTGTAGCGATTCCTGTTTTTATTAGTGAAGGGTATTACACCTCCAAGAAAATCCCTACTAAGCTTAAAGGAATAGCTCATATTTATAATGGATCAACATACCTCCCACATCCTGCTATCACTGCATGGATGCAAGATCAGGTGAATAAATATGTCTGAATTTACACCATGTATGGTAAAGCTAGCCAATAAACGATGTACAGTAATTGGTGGTGGAAAAGTTGCTTTTCGAAAAATAGTAGCACTCCTTTCTTCTCATTGTAAGGTAAAGGTTATTAGTCCCTTTTTATGTCCAGAATTGGAAGAAATCATATCTCAATGTGAATATGAACAACGACCTTACAAAAAAGGAGATACTGAAGGGGCTTTTATTGTTGTAGCTGCTACGGACAAAAAAGAAATAAATATGGATATATATCATGATGCTATTGATCATGTGCCCTTTTTAAATATTGTAGATGACCAATCATTAAGTAATTTTTTTATTCCTAGTATACTTCAGCGGGGACCTTTACAAATTGCAATCTCTACAACAGGGGCAAGCCCAATCGTGACGAAGAAAATTTTTGATAAGCTTGCAAATACGTTCGGTGAAGAATACGAACCATACCTAAAAAAAATAAAAGAAGTAAGAAATGAAATATTGATGCATGTGAAAGATCCTGCTGAAAAAAAAGCTATGCTTAAACGGTTATCTGAGGATGAATTATTAGATGCCTTTATGCAAAAGGACGAACAACGAATTCAATCATTTATTCGTAGCGTTTGGAAGGAAGAATAACTAAGGTTATGTCCTCTATACAGAAGGTGTAATTATCATTGTTATTTCTCCATCCAAATGCTATAGTCAATGGTTAAACATGGAAATCCCCAAAGGGTCATACTATGTTTCGCCGTTAAACGTCTCTGCCCTACCTCCTTGATATGAAACGATTCAGAAATTGGTAAACGAACCGTAATGCTTCGAAAAGTCAAATAAATTCCTTCATGACCTGTCCTGTCACGCTTCCTTTTAGTCGTTAAAATGAGCCCATTGTCCTGATCATTGTTAAAACGTAAAACACCTGTCATTACTGAACGAGGTAGTGGCAAAGCAATATTCATGTACGGAATATTCTCATGCTCATAATAAGAATAAATAGCAACAAAAATGGTATGATTTTCTTCATTATCCTTCCTAATCCACACTCTCGGATCTTCCCTTCCATCCATTTTTTCTTTGATGGGAATTACCTGCCCTATCATTTCCTGCTCTTTTAGCGAAGCTCTATGAGGCTCTAAATTAAGCTGTTCTACTGAGCTAGTTATTGTATGATATAGCTTTGACAAAAAACGAAAGCCCCTATGCCATTTCGTTTTTGCTTTCATCCTATATGCCGTTGTATTCTCATAAAAGTGTTGGATTGTAGGATGTACAGCTTCAGTATGAAAAGACTCGTTTCTATATGTATGAAACTGGTCGACTAACCCACCTTTTTCTTTTGTGTCATCTATTAAGTCACTTTGTTTTATAAAACTTTCACCAATCGCTCCTTTACCTCGCAGCTGACTTATTTCCACACTATAATAATCATCTCTTGGGTCAGGCTTCACTTTTAGCCAACCTAAAACACCAATAAATGCATAGAAGAAGGCATTACCTACACCATGAAAGAGTACCATGTCAGGAATGGTTAATAGAAATGGACCAAAGGTAATCCCATAACTGTATAAAAAGGAAAGGGCCATTGTCCCTAATAAACACATGGAGGAAAAAGCGATACAATAGTTCCCCCAACTCTTAACAGAAGATGATAGCATTATCCAAATCGTTATACCCCCTAGCCAATACAAGAGAATAACATAGACAACTACTGAGATAAACTCTAAAACCCCGCCTATCGTAATTCCTGCTGCAACCAATAATGGTCCAGCGATCATTCCGTATATAATAAACGAGTACCCTCTAATAGATAGATTGTTTTGTACGATAAACCGACCTAACATCCCTGTAAAAATTAGCACAATAAAAGAAGAATAATGAAAATGAATGGCTGTTAATAATACGATGACAGATGAAAATGGTAATCCTTCTACTCCAAACTGGTGTAATACAAGCCACCCTCCACCTAACACTAAAAAAATAAACGCAGCATCAATGACTAATTCCTCATGGGGAACACCTCCCCTATATAGCAATCTCCCTAGTCCATATCCTCCTAAAATTATCGTGTAAATCAGCCAGATTAATGAAAAAAGACCAGAAATGAATCCGGGAGAAATAAAAAGTCCTATAGTAGCTAGAAGGGCACTTGGATAGTATAAAAATTGTAAAACTCTATACAATGTAAAGATGAAGCCTTCCGCTGATCGTTCAAAGGTTAATGTTAAAACGATCGGCACAAGTACAAAAAATGAAAAAGATAGCATGGCCTCTATCAGTTCAATAGGAAAAAATAGTATAATAACTAACCATGTACTAGCCCCTATGCCAATAACCTTATTAAATGTCTTTTTTTTCACCTTCATCTACTCCCGTTTTGTGTACATTTTTGGATATACATCCTTTGGAATTTCATTACTGGAAAGGGCTTCAAAAGATAGTCGAAACAACCCTTGATAATCGATTAAACAACCAAATAGAGGATGGCTGACATTAACCTGTATAGTTACCTCCTCCGTTATTCCTAGTACCTCTTCACGAATAGTCGCTATTGGAGCCATCCATTTTGGAGCTACTATTTTTACTTTACTAATCCAGAAATATGGACGGCCAGATTGAATAATTAATCCTCCCGTATTCGTTACGTGAAAGGTGAGAGGAGATATTAATCTCTGCTTATTTCCTAAATAGTCTATAATACCTCCACTTTTTTCACTAAAAACCATGGTTGCATCAAAGCCTCTCGTCACCTCTTCAAAATGAAAACGGCGAATCCAGGCCACGGTTTCTCTTCCATATGGATCTTTAAATGCTACATTTTTAATAGTAAAAGGAATATTTGAACCTCTTTCAGGATATAGAAAATTTCTCTTTGAAGCTAAATGAAAAAAAGGCTTCATCCAGCCTCTTCCCCCTTTGATTGAAAACATCGTCCCTTCACCATATGCTATTTCTTCTCGTTCACTATTCAATGAAAACTTGCGTTGTAATAATGGATGTAACTCTTTAAATCTATCTCCTAAGTTTCGTTCATAAATTGACTTCATAATTTTCTCCTTACACAATGCTGTCCTTGCGGAAGATCCTTCCCATTTAACCAGCCAATTAACCCTAAGATGATCATTCCTATGTTTAACGTTGCTGGATTAAAGGGTTGAAAAAACACAGTATAATCTGTAAAAAAGGCTCCTAATCCTAATAAGGCCACCCCTAGACTAGTAGCTATAAATATCGGTTGCTTATTAATCGGTAATAAGAATAAAATACCTATTAGTATTTCAAGCAACCCTATGCCAAACACCATTTCCCTTTCAAAGCCTGAAAAAAAGCCTGCCTGTTGTAGTAATTGCAGTTCACCTGTTTCAGGAAATAATATTTTAGGAACTAGCCCTTGATAAATCCATATAAAACAAAGGGCTAAGCAAATAAGAACATTTGACAAAAGACGACGAATGGATTGCTCTGGTGGAATACCATCTTCAATCCATCGTTTTAAAGCATCAAAGCTCCAAGCTGTTGCCCAACCAATTAAAGGGCGGAATAAGTATTTATCAATTAGAGAACCTACAACCCCAAAGCGTGTTTCATAATCATATGATGTATAGAAACGAACGTGATCCGATTGTGGTTCGTATTTCCAAAAGCCACTTCCTTCTTTAATTAAAGATATTTTTGTATCTGATCCAAACTGTAAGGATGAAACTTTTGATCCGTCTTTAAGCTCCTTGGACCCTTTACTTCTCCCTTCTCCAGCTACTGAAATACCAAAACCGATATTTGTTTGATACAAGAAGGGCTGAACGTCCCCATCCTTGGGTAAGTATGAAATACTAGAGAAACGTAAGTCCCATCTTTCGTGGATGCTAGGTGTTTGCGTATACGACCATACATCCTCGATGGAGCCTTTAATCATTGTTTCCACATATATTGGTTTTCTTTTTATCATCGTAACATCCTTTTAAATTTATTACCTTATATTAACCCACACATAGTCTAATGAGTGAGTCATGTGTTCTATATTTTCACTATTCATATGCCCCTGTTGGTTCAGGTAATTCCTTGTACTCTTCTTTCATCATAATCATTTCACGGTGAATAGCTTCCGTCAATTTTTTTAATTTGTTATCAGGTCTACTTTGACAATAGGATGTAATCCATTCTCGTTCATATGCTTCACCATCTAATGTTAAAGTAAGTTCATTTTTCTCATGAGGATCCGCACATTGTATTTCACTGGCATTCTCCGCCGAATTCAAAATATCAGCATTGACCATTTTCTCGTAAATCCATTCCCTTTCCTCATTTGATAAACTCATCCCTATCGTTATATCTTCATCCATAATCATATTTTTTGTATACGTATTTTCATAGGTGTTTATTATATTTCTAGCTTCGTAACCATATTTTAGAACAAAGTCAAAATCCTCTGGCATTTCCTTAGGAAGTTTTTCTCCTTCTTCACTGGTACTACAAGCTGCAATTAGAATTATAAACGTAATAATTATTAGTGCTTTCCATTTCCAGATCCCATTAATTTTTATAACACTTGTACATCGTTTTAGTATATGGCTTTTCATCTTAATAGCCCCCTTTTATATGTTGACGCTATCGGTCATAAAAGGTTTCACCTAATTCTCATTTTCGGAGGCGCCACTTAAGGGTAAATACACTTCAATTTTCGTCCCAACATTTTCCTTACTCTCTACCTGTAGTGTTCCACCATGGTCTTCAATGATTTTCTTACTTACCATGAAACCGAGGCCAGTACCTTTCTCCTTCGTTGTGTAGAAAGGTTCCCCTAATTTATGTAATATATTTTTTGGAATACCACAGCCTTGATCAATAAACTGTATGCGAACCTTATTTCTCTCCACTTTTTTCATATGGAGAAACAACTTTCCACCTTGTGGCATCGCTTCGATACTGTTTTTTATAAAGTTGATACAAACCTGCTTAATTTGATTCATCTCACAATAAACATAAATATTACTTCCTTCAAATTGATCAATTATTTCTACATTATTCAAAATGGCTTGTGTCTCTAATAAAACCTTAATTTCTGAAAGGATTGAAACAATATTCGCTTGTTTGTATACCACCTCTTGGGGCTTTGCAAGAATGAGTAATTCGCTAATAATCAATTCAATGCGATCAATTTCTGAGGTAATAATATCTAAATAATCAGGTTTAGCCTTATTGCCACCTCTCATTAATTGAATAAATCCTTTTATTGCAGTCATTGGATTTCTAATTTCATGAGCAATACCTGCAGCTAATTGCCCTGCTACAGACAGTTTTTCCGAATTTCTAATAGCTTCTTCTGCAATTTTTGAATCTGTAATATCTCTTATTATGACAGCCCATGAAATGAGATTACCTTCATCATTATGAATTGGAAAGCCAGATATATCTACATGTAAAACTGTACCATCTTTTTTCAACCTAGTAGTCTCTATTCGCTTTATCTTTTCTCCTTTTTTTACTAGCTTTGTGTTTCTCTTAACAATTTCTTTTCTCCCTTCTGGAATAATGGGAATATCATAGTATTTTATTCCTATCACTTCTGCTTCTTTCCACCCAAAGGTTCTTTCAAATGCTTCATTTACTTTTATAAGATTTCCACTGCAATTATAAATAACAATAGAATCTACATTGTTTTCATAAAAGGATTCCAGCTGATTTTTCGTATACTGAAACTTCATTTCCGCTTGTTTTTTTTCAGTTATATTCCTTGCAATACCATACAAACCAACGATGGTATTGTCCACTATTATTGGGATATTGGTTACATCAAAATATAGCTTTTTTCCATTTTTATTAAAACTTAAAGATTCATACCGTTGTACCTTTCCTTTCACAACTTGACTAAAATGGTATTCAGCCTCGGCTATGGACTCTTGGGCAGTAATGTGGCGAAAGCTAATATTT
This sequence comes from Evansella sp. AB-P1, assembly GCF_029688925.1. Classification (GTDB taxonomy): domain Bacteria; phylum Bacillota; class Bacilli; order Bacillales; family Salisediminibacteriaceae; genus Evansella. The sequence continues at coordinate 362,764 of NZ_JARUKY010000001.1, read as the reverse complement.
TTATGGATAATCTCAGATTGATTATAACCTAATATAGATTCAAATGAAGGATTTACGGATGTGTAATTACCATATAAGTCCATAGAATAGATCATATCTGGATGATAGTCGAATAGTGATCGAAAGCTTTCTTCACTTTCTTTTAAAAATAGTTCCACTTGCTTTCTACTAGTAATATCTCTAGTAAAGGCTAATATTTCTGTGCCATTTCCATACTCGTCCTTAATTACTTTACCTGTTGTTTCAAACCAACGATATTCTCCATTTTTACATTTCATCCTCACAGTCAACTTTTTTAAATAATCAGTACTTATTGCTAGCTGATAGCCTATCTTCATTACTTCTATGTCATCCGGGTGACAAAGGTCATAAGGGGATAATCCAATTAACGCTTCTGGCTTATAACCAAGTAATTGTTTTACTGAAGAAGAAATGTAACTATATGCTCCATTAAGGTGATGCCTTGATATTATATCAATTGAATTATCCGTAATAAGTTGAAAATGTTTCCCCATATCACGTAACTTGTCTTTCGTTTCTATCTGTTCCGTTTTATCTTCAAATTGAAAGATAAAGAAAGCTGGATTACCTTGTCCATCTCGAACTACTGATGCCGTTAATGCGATCCAAACTGCACTCTTATTTTTATGTATTATGCGCATTTCCCTTTGAAAGGTTTTCTCTTTACCTATAATTAAATCATGGATGCATTGTTCGTTTACAACTTTATCCTCCGGAAAGCAAAAAGAAGCTAAGTCCGCTTTAAGTATCTCTTCCTCTACATATCCTCCAATTGATAATGCTGATTTGTTCACCTTCCATAATTCTCCTTCTAAAGTTACAATGGCCATACCAATTGGAGCATATTCAAATGCCTGCATAAATAGTGAATCTTGATCTAAAAGTAATTCTTTGCTCATACACCCTATCCCCTTACATACCCCTATTTTCTCTTTCACTACTTTTCATTAGAAAATGCTCTAACTTATGAATAAGAAACCATTTTTCTTCTTTTGAAAAATTATGAAAATTTACAGCTCTAATATATTATACTAAACGAGGAAGTATTTTCCTTTAACAATTTTTTGTGTTTTTTTTATATTTATAACTAATTACCTATGAAAAATTTATCATTTATATAATTCGTAAAGCGTCGCAGGAGTCACTGCATTCACTCCTGAACCCATACTTATTTTCAGGGTAGACCTCTCATGCAAGTAAACTTCCACCATGGAGGATGAAAATAAGCACTTTATCTAAACTTCATTGAACTTTTATATGGCATATTCAGGGGTTCTTAAAAAACACCAAAAAAGAGGCTCCTAAATCTAGTCATTATATAATGACCTATATAGGATAACCTCTTTTAAACAAAGGAAATAATTTATATTCCCTACTCTTCTCTTGCATGTGGCTATTTATTTAACATTTTTTTCTAGAATCAATCTCTACCTGTTGGTCTTGGAGAACTTTAATTTTTACTTCTACAACCATTTTTTCTTCGATTTTAGTGAAAGTACCTTCTTCAAATGGTGCGTCTAATGTTTCGCCTTTTCTGTTGTGAACTCTTCCCATTTTTCTATCTAATACTTCATCTAATTCAATAAAATGACTAGAAACGATTTCACAGTAAGGAACTTCATTAAATTCTTCACCGCTAATTTGGTTGTATTGTGTGAAATCTGTAGAATGAAGCTTTTCTGCCTTAGCGCCAAGTCCATCTGGTAGCTTAGTTTTGGAAGAGTATGAGAATTCTTGAGTGTCTGGTAATAGTTTAAATTCAGGCTTATTAATTAGATCTACTTCGGTAACCGTTTTAAACGGAACATCAATAGTTAAAGAACGAATGTTAGAAACGACTGCATCCTTCGTTCCATACTTCGGTGTCGCATATTGAATATTTTTTCTAACAAAACCACTAATAAAGAGTTTATTTGTTGGTAATAGAAGACGGCATTGTGTGATTTTTAAATTCTTTTTTATCTCTTTAATTTCTAATACTGGTTCTGGAAATTCAATTTTTGGGTTTAAATCTAACTGAACTACTGATTCTGCTAATACTACTGGTACTTTTGCAGTTGCTTTTTCATTCGTAATATGAGGTTTTACTGGACGACTACCTGATTTTGGTGCAATAGCATTTTTTTGTTTCATTGGATTGTAGTTATAAAATGGCGGTGATGGTTCATTTTTTCGGCTACTTTCCTGCCTTTTCCCTTTTTTATCAGTCATAACCTTTTACACCTCCCTTGTAGTTTGTTACTAATCTATGCAACAGCTAGAAAAAGGAGTGGACAAACTAATTAATATATTCGCCAAATTTTTACTAAAACCGTGATAGCTGTTGCTAGATAGATGAACCAATTTTTAGTAGAGAGGTAGGGGAAAAAGGATGTCCGTACAACAGTATGTAGTTCTGTTCTATAGGAGATAAACAATACTATGAAAGATAAAAAATCGCCTCCTCCAAAAAGAGTTGACGCTTTCTAGGGTTAAAGTAATTTTCTTCATCTTATTAATAACCTATATTTAATACATTTCATTTCTAATCTTTCCACGTATATCATTATCCCTGTTAAAAATATAATTTTTGTACTTTTAACTACAATTTTATTTATTCATTAAATGATAAGCCTTTTTCTTTTAATAAAGTTCTCATAGTAGGTAAAGATGCTGGTCCAATACCATGAATCTTTAATATTTCTATTTCAGTATACATCGAGAGTTTTTGTAAAGTGTCAATTCCTTCGTGAATCAATGCATTCCTTGCAGGTGAACTAAGTTTAGAAAGGAAACTACTATTAAGCTTACTCTCTTTATCACAAATAGGGCAACTTGGACAAACACTACTTTTCTGATACTCATGTCCTTTTTCACAAATCCTTACGTTTTTTTTACTGTCAAAATAATTCCTCCTAACATGTTCAGTGTTAAATTTTAATGCAGTATATTTTGACCCGTATTCAATAATTCTCCCATAACTTCAATAAAGCAATCTCTACTCATTCCGTCAAACTTAATATTTTATTGTAATAGCTAATGTTCCCCAGGTCTTTTCTTGCTCTGGTGTGTATATTTCATATGTTCCGTCAACCATTTCTTCCATAGTCAATCCTTCACAACCGAAGTCCTTAAAAGGAATATCTCTATACATATCTTTGAAAGATTCATACGTTCTAAGTTCTATTACCTTTACAAGCAGCGTGTCATCTTTTTCAGGAACCATTATAAATTCAATGGTGTCGCCAACTCTAATTTTTCTTCTTTTTTCATCGTTTAGACGACACTCGACAGTCTTTTTACGATCTATAATTGCACCAAAATATTTATCATACAACCCCATTTGATGTATCACTTTTACTTCCCCTCTCTATGTCCCTTTATCCAAGTAAAATAAGATTTACTTTTGCGCTGCCTTCTGTTGTTAATCAAGAGTGAGAACTTCTCTCTCTAACGCTTCTTTTGTTGAATGAGTAATTTTTCATTTGAATTAGAGAAGATAGATTAATAAAGGTATAAGGACTAGTACTGCCACAATACTTTGAATAAATGTAATGATGATGTCTTTTTTAAAAGAATGAGGATAGCGGTTTGATACTCTTTGAAATACAAGAAAAGCGCAAGGCGCCCCAATTCCGCCTAAGTACAGCCTACGTCCTGTAGGCAACGGCGTAATATCGACATCCTGTCTCCCACCGATATGCAAATGTTCTGGCCGTTAAAAAGTGCTTTTTACTTTTTATACGGACAGGTTATTTGACACGAGGTGATGGCGCATCAATTTAACCTAAGAACGCCCACGTCCTGTGGGCAAAGGTTAAATCATCGACGTCCTGTCTCCTAGACAACTTTCAAAGTGAAAATTTTATAAATTGTTACCTTTTAAAAAAAAGATATCCTCTTTTTTAATTATTTTCACATTTTTAATACTTTTTCCCAGATAGATTCCTCTACTGGTATACCTTCCTCTAGATGCTTCTTTCTCGTAAGTATTGTTCTTTCCCCTGGATAATAAACACCATTGCTTCCTTCTGCAAGCTCTGCTTCATGTATGTATTGAATCGTCTCGTTAACAACTTGCTCTGTATAATCTGCTCCAGAAAACTTAGCTGGGTCCATTGCTATAAAGACTTGTGAAATGTTGTGACCAGAAGTAGTAGAATCTTTCTTTTTTTCATCAACCGTTACTGTAGATAGCCCACCAGATAAAGAGGCAGCTAGTAAATCTAAAAGCATGGATAAACCTGACCCCTTCCAAAGGCCCGCTGGTAAAATTCGCTTCGTTTCTTGAATTTCTTCTGGAATACGACTTAGTTCACCAGCCTTATTGTAACCACCTTCCACAGGTAACGTTTCATTACTTAACCTTGTTACTTCTATTTTACCATTGGAAAACTGAGACATTGCCATATCTAAAACAACATGACCATTTTTACTAGGAACTGCCATTACTAATGGATTATTCCCTAATTTCCCTTCTTTAGATCCCCAAGGAGGCATACATGATTCAGAGTTAGTCCAGCAAATTCCAATGCAACCAGCATCTGCTGCCTGCCATCCATAAGCACCACCTCTCATCCAATGGTTTGTATTTTTTAATGTTACAATACCAATACCGTGCTCTTTCCCTATTTCAATGGCACGATCCATACACCGTTTCGCATTTAGATTTCCGGGACCAAGGTTACCGTCATACCTTTCAATTGGACCTGTCCGATCGATCAATGTGGGCTCTCCATTTACATTGATTAAGCCCTTTTGTATGTAGTCAACAAAGCCAGGTACCCGATTTAAACCGTGTGAATAAACTCCATCAAGGCTTGATTCCGCAAAAATTTGCGCACATTCCTCAGCACGTCCTTCATCCATACCATTTTTACACAATACTCTATTAATCTCTCTTTTTAACAATTCAAATGAAACCGTTGTCATTTTCCCACTCCTTCAATAATGTTTATCTACCTTCCCACCAATGCTGACGCACTGCCTTTACTGCTTCTCCTGTTTTTATTGCTTTTTCTATCATTAATCCTAAATAATGATCTTGTGATGCTTCAGCTATGCTATAGAAATATGCTCCTCCTCGAGCATATTCCCCCATTTTTTCCAAGGCCGTCGCTATTGCAATTTCATCGTCATACAACCGAGCAGGTGCAAAAGGATTTCGATAAACCCACGTTTCTCCTGCAAGGATACCTTCTAAATAATTTCCTTCCAGGTTTTCCTCTTCCCCTTTGTTAACCCGCTTCAAGTCAAGATGTAAAGGGGTTTTATAATCAATCATTGTATTTACATGCCGATCAAAAATCTCCCCTCGTTCTCCCCGTACCGAAAGATGGTTTGACCTAATCCATGAACGATGTTGGTTTTTTGTAAAATCATATACACCAAGCTTTCCATCAAATTGGACCCATGCCATATCCCGTTGTGACATTTCCATTTTCTCTTCTTGAGGTGGACCATTGCGATTTGGTCCAGATAAAATAGGAGATTCAAACCTCATTGCCTTAATCGTCGCTTCTTCAAAGCCTATCCCCAACATTTTTCTCATTAAACTGATCCCATGGTAAAAATGAGATATGGAAATTGTAGCTTGATTAACTCTCCCCAATTTTCCTGATCGAATAATCTCTAATCTTGCTGCATGAAGTGGTTGAAAGTGATATTGTTCTGCACTCTGTATTCTCGCCTTTGTTTTTGATAATTTCTCATGAAGAAAAAGAAGTTCTTCTAATGAAGGGGCAGGTGGCGTCTCTGCTAAAGTAGGAATACCAATCTCGCCTAGTTGAATCAAAACTTCCGTTGCTGCAGTTTTGCTAACAGAAACGACAACAAAGTCTGGATTTTCATGTTGTAAAAGCTTTTCTACACTTCGATACGTGATTACATTCCATTTTTGTTCAATTTCAAGCCCTTTTTTTTCGTTTCGCACAACCATTCCACTAATATGAAAACGTTCTGGTAAGGCTTTTGCTATTCTCAAATAAAACTGAGCCCGAAAACCTGCTCCTCCAACTATACTAAATGAAAATTGTTTGGCCATCCCTTAGCCCCTTTCTTCTATCAAATACAGCTAAAACTTCTTATTACTGGTCTACTGAAAATAGATCATTCTAATATAGATACTCTATTCATTCGCAACACTACACTTCGCACTTCTGTGCCGAAGTGTCGGGTCTTCAACTGTTGCTTCTCCCACTGGAGTCTCGTGGGATTCCACTCATTCCAATTAGATTAAATATTTTTTCATCCCCCATGGTGCATATGTTCACTTGCACGGGCGGTCTACCCTGAAAATAGCTGATATCGAACTTAACAGTGTTAACAAATAGATCATGTTAATCATTCGCTACATCCGACTAAAACCAACTACCGAAAAGAAAAATAATTAGAAGTTTAAATGCTTGTATAATTCATTATCTAAAGGTTCGTTGTCTGAGAATAAATCCGGATTCACTTCTAACATTTTTGTTAAAATTTCCGTTGTTTTAACTGTATCACAAACTCGTACCTCTGCATCACCGAAATGACCTATGTGCATGGCTCCGTGTTTTAGTAGCATCTCTTCTACCTTCCAGAAATGCAGTGACCAGGAAAGTCCACAGTGTCTTCGTGATGGAACAGAGATTTCTGTACCGTCTGGTAAAACAGTATAAAGTTGTTCATGTGTATCTGTTAATCTTCCTTGTATATCTACCCATTCTTCTATTCCATGAATAAAAGTATTTCTTATTAAACTCACACCTACTAATACTATCTGAGCTTTACGATCTAATAACTTCCCCCAAGCCGATCCTCTAGCACATGGAGTATCAAACTTTTCATCTCCAGAAATAAATGATAATGCATCTTTCCCTATTGCCGCTACAGAGTGTGTAGGATGTAATGACCGGATAGCTCCTTCTCGTTTCCTAAACAAATCCGGTAAAATCCCAATACAGGAAGGTGATTCATCTACGTAATATTTTGGGTTATCTCCATTTATATATGACCAAGTATGGGTAGGAAATACGATTAGCCCTTCCTTCATATAATCAATGAAGGCATCAATGACTGTTTCTCCTCCTCCATCTACTTCACCAATGCTTTTCATTGAGGAATGAACTAACACTGTTCCAGTTGAATCAATTCCTAACTCTTTTAAATGATTCATTAAGGTTGTCTTTGTGTACATTTTCTTGTCCTCCAATAACTATACAAAACTAGTTTTATTATACCACTTTTATTTGCTTTTCTTTGAAAATACCTTACAATATAAAGTTATTCCTTTATTGGGGGTTTACTCTTTTACACTTAAATAAGACTAATAATTTGCCTAAGCTCATACATTCACCGTTTCCATTATTTACTCATAATGTATAAAAACAACCTGAAAGAGTGTTGGATAATGTTAACAAATTTAAACAGTATCATAATTGCCCATGTAGCAACCTTTTTCTTCATATCCGGCTTTATGAAAGTACTTTCTCTAAAAGCTTTTTTGCAATTCGTAATTGAATTTAAGGTACTTCCAAAAAAACTATCTATTTTAGTAGGGTCCCTTATTCCTTTTTTAGAAATAATTGCATCCATTACTTTCTTTTTTCAACAAACATGGAAATTCGGTATTGGTTTAATATTTGGTCTTATTATTATTTTTGCTTACGGCGTAACACAAGCTATACATTCCAAAAGAAAAATCCATTGTGGCTGCTACGGTAAGTGGCTTAATACTGAAGTGGATTTTTTCACATTAGGAAAACAAATGTATTTACTATTACTAGCCCTTTTTATCACGTTTTCAATACCACTACACAGTGTAGACCATTCCATTTTATCTATCATATCTGGATTTCTAATGACGGTCATTGCCATGGCAACACATTTTATTTGGCACAATTACCGCAAAAATGTTTCTTATTTGAGAAAAACTATTTAGAGGAGTTTACTATGGAAGAATTCATTTTTTACTCAATCATCTTATTATGGTGTCTTTTCCTCTTTCATTCCTTTTTATTATTTCTCCTCTTCCGACAGTTTGGTGAGATTTATTTAAGCTCGAAGGAAGGAATAGCAAAGGACGGCGTTTCTTTAGGAGCAACGCTACCTAGTGCTGAAGCCTATTCTATGATAAATAAAAAAACAGTTAATATTAAGGGAATTTCAAATAAATCATCTATTATTTTATTTCTATCCCCTAATTGCAAGCCATGTAGAGGGATAATAGACGATTGGAATAAAACTCAGATATCGTACAGTAAAGATGTAACCTTTGTTATGGTCATTGTTGGTGAAGAGAAAGAAGTATTTTATTTCAATAACAAATACAAACTGAACGGTGAGATTCTATGGGATGAATCGAAAGGACTTTTCACCCGTTTCAAAGTGCGAGTGACCCCTTTTGCTTTTGCAATTGATCGGAACGGTCTCATAAATAATAAAGGTTTATGCGGAAGTAAAGAACAATTAGACATGTATGTTCAATCAATTATTAGTTCAGAAGAAGAAGGAGGGAAAAGTGGTGATAGATATAATTAGCTTAAAAAGTAAAGTAATGTTTCATGGGATTGCGCGAATGATAAGTAAAAGTATGTATTTAGATCAGTTATTTAATGATTGCTTTTATAAACTTATAGCATTCTTTAGATTCCCTTCCTTTCGTTCTAGAGGAAAAGGTCGTGCATGGTGTGAACTAAATCAAAACCTAGGTCGCTGCAATTTACCCAACAACCAATATTGCTCGAAGGAATGTATGGAAGGAGTAGGCTTATCTACAAGATGTCCTCAAGGCTATCACCCATCTCATTCGTGGGGATACCAAGTGACAGGTTGTTGGTGTGATACATTTCGAGGCAGGAGTATTGTATGCTGTGATTGCACGCCAGTAACAAATTCTCCATATCAACCTTCTTCTGAAGACTGTGGCTGTATGCACTTTTTAAATGAATAGGGTGTGAAAACATGAATATTTATATCCTATCATTTATTGCTATTATTTCAGGGTTAATTACCCTCAAAACTGCATGAGGTATCAATGTGACTTTATCAGTCACCCCTTCAGGTGAAGGGAATAAAAAAACGCAGTTCATTACAAAATCGATCATTTATTTACTTAGTTCTTCAGTAGCTGGTGCAATCATCGGCTTTCTCATTGCTAGCCTTATCCATTTTATAACAATACCAATTACCTTAACCCCTAAACTAGTTATTTTCATCATTATGATTTCAGCTTATACTCTTAGAGAATTCCATTTATTAAACATTCCATTACTTCAAAACAAATGGCAAATTCCAACGACGTGGTTAAGGTTTTCACCACATGGAAATATGATTGTTTGGGGGATTATTCTTGGCACAGGTTTATTAACCTATAATCCATTCCCTATTTTTTTATTAAAATATATGTTTGTTGGCTTTTTTATGGAGCCTATTTCCGGAATATTTATAGGATTGATATTTGGATTGTCTCGAGCATTATCCTCCATCATTTTAGCCTATCATAACGATATGAAACAACTGACTGATTATGATGAGACAATATTTAAGCAAATATGGAATAAGGCAAAGTATTTTCAAACCCTTCATATAGTGGCCCTTATTTTACTATTCTTATCCACTATTTTCATAACCTTATCTTACCAAAATATAATTTTATTTTAATATTTGCAAAATTTTGAGGAGCAGTACTTCACTAGAAACTGCTCCTCATTAGAATTTTCTACCCGTATCATTTATAATCAAGATAATCACATGACACTTCAAAGGAGGCAATCACATTTAAATGAAATTACTTGCAAAGCAAAAGTGTATTGAGGTACACCAAGAAATTGGCTGGGTAGAAAAAAGAATTGTTGAAACATCCTTTGAAATGAAGCTTTATGATGAGATGATTACGGTGAAAGATGACCAGTACCCTATTACTGCTATCTTTGATATTTCCTATCGAAAAAAAGGAGAAGCAGGTACAATTGGCTTTATTTATTTACATACAAACCGTGGAGTCCGCACCTACTATATTAAAGAGGAACCAACAGATTTTATTGCGGCTTACCAAAAGTTAAAATCCGAACGACCTGAATTATAAGAAAAGCGCAAGGCGCCTCAATTTAACCTAAGAACGCCCACGTCCTGTCTCCTAGACATCTTTCAAGGTGAAGATTTTATACTTTTTCCTTCAATAAATGGGGCGGTTCTTGTGAATCAATCGTTAAGCAAAACGAATGATTCATGAGAACCGGCCCCATTCATTTTTTCCATTTAACAATCCATCGGTAGGCTACGTATGCAATATATAATGGTGTGGCGATGTAAATGAGATATGGAAATTGGTCATAGTAGCCACTATAAATTACGAACAGTAGACAACCTAGAAAAATAGTAACAATAGTACCATATTTCGGTAACGGCACTTCCTTTAAGCTTGGAATTCTAATCCTACTGACCATTAAAAAACAGAGTGCTGTAAAAATAACTGTTGTAATAATTTGAGGTAATATTTCTCCAAACAATGTAAGCAATGCTAAAATACCACCTGCAGCAGTAATGGGTACACCTGAAAAATAATTTTTTGACGATTCTGATGAGGTCACATTAAATCGTGCTAGTCGATATGCTCCAAATAAAGGGAATAATCCAGCTACAATTAAGCCTATAAGTCCAAATTGATGAAAGTATGTGTAATAAACTAAGAAGGAAGGTGCCACACCAAATGTAACAATATCGGCTAACGAGTCTAACTCTTTACCAAATTTACTGTCAACCTTTAGCAGTCTCGCTAGTCTTCCATCCATGCTATCAAGCATCATACCTATTAAAATTAATATAGCTGCATTATTGTATTGACCATAAGCAGCAAAGCCAATGGATAAAAATCCACAATAGAGATTCCCTAAAGTAAACATATTCGGAATCATTTTAGCTAATCGCATAAGTATCACATCTCCAACATCGTAACTGTAAATATATATTGTATATGACCTTTACTGTAACTTACAAGCAATGCATCTCTTCTTCTGCTTTTTCCCATTTTACTGTATACCCTTGTCCTTTGGAACAAAAAATTGAGGTGGATGTATACTCAGCATCTGCATTTTTATCATATCCAATCCGTTCCACAACATCTTTTTCATTATGACATGGACCATAACCAGAAAACACTAGGTTCATTGTGCCCTTACCATGAGTGATAGAAACAAATTCTGTATGGTAATCCATAAACGTTGCTACTGGTACTTCCCCCGTTATTACTACTTTTTCTCCAAATGTTTCAGGAGGATTAAAACTTCCATGGGCATATTGAATATCAGATAAAATTCTCCCCATTTGCTTCATATCTACTTTTATCTTAAAACTATAATATGGCTCCAATAAAACTGATTTGATTTTTTCCAAACCTTGCCTAATTGCTCGGTATGTAGCCTCCCTAAAATCACCACCAGACGTATGCTTATTATGAGCTCTCCCTGTCAGAAGGGTAACCTTCACATCTGTTAAAGGGGATCCTGTTAATAAACCGTGATGGTCCCGTTCAAAAATATGCTGCTGAATCAAATGTTGATTACCTATTGATAAGTCATTTGCATGGCACACATTTTCAAAAAGGATTCCCTTATTTCTTTCTATCGGCTCCATTTTTAAGTGTACCTCTGCATAATGTCCTAGTGGCTCAAAATGGCCATATCCATAGGTTTCTTCTTTAATCGTTTCTTTATATAAAATTTCTGGTTTTTCAAATGAGACATGAAGTTGGAATCGTTCTTTTATGACCTCAGTTAAAACCTCTAATTGAATAACTCCCATGACGTGGATATGTATTTCTTGTGTTTTTTCGTCCCATAGGACCTGTAATGAAGGATCTTCCCTATCTAAAAGCTTAAAAAATCCATACGCTTCTTTAATATTGATAGACGAATCTATATTTACTTTTGACTTTAAAGTAGGTATCATTTCATATTTAGCACTTTCCTTGAGATGCCCAATTCCATCACCTGGTCTTCCAGTTGATATGCCCGTAAGAGCTACTAAATCTCCTGCATGCACCTCATCAACAGTAGAATATTTATTCCCATTATATATCCTAAGCTGTGTGATCTTTTCTGAAATGGTTTCCTCTCCATCATACAGGTTAATTGATTCGCGAACCTTTAAAGAGCCAGTTAATACTTTTATGTACGTGACCCTCAAGCCATTCATTTCATGCCTTATTTTATACACCCTCCCAGAAAAGGGAAGATTATCATTAAAGGAGGTCGATGTTAACTGATGGAATTTTTCAAAGAAGCTGACTACACCAACATCATGAAGTGCTGATCCTGAACAACAAGGGAAAATCTGTCTCCTTCTAACTTGTTTCACCGATTCCTCCATCCAAACTTTATGTTCGTAGCCTTTTTCCAAGTAATAATCTAAGATTCGTTCATCCCTTTCGGCAATAAACTCAATAAGCTCATCGTCCATCTTTTTATCTACAACGAAGGTTTCCGTTATATCCACTGCATGTTCCGATAGATTTTCATTTATATCTTTCATAACTTTTTTAACATTAGCTCCTACACGATCTGTTTTATTTATAAAAATAAAAGTAGGAACATTATATTTCTCCAATAAGCTCCAAACAGTTTCCGTATGTCCTTCTACCCCTTCTACAGCACTAATGATTAAAATAGCATAATCCATAATCTGAATGCTACGTTCCATTTCTGGAGAAAAATCCACATGGCCAGGAGTGTCAATTAAATGATAGGTTACTCCTTTATATTGTATTAGCCCTTGTTCAGAAAAAACAGTAATACCTCTATTTTTCTCAATATCATGACTATCAAAAAAGGAATCCTTGTGATCCACTCTTCCTCGTTCTCGAATACTATTCGTATGATATAACAATTGCTCAGCAAATGTAGTCTTTCCAGCATCTACATGGGCTAATATTCCGATCGTTTTCTTCATATGAACACCCTCAATATATAAATCCTGTATTTAAGAAAATTGTTTATTTTTATATTATAGCAAAGGATAGATGGAAAAGATTTAATTCCATGCGAATCACACTCAACAATAATGAAAAAAGGATGTCTCGTCATTTATTTTACGAGACATCCTAACATTCATTATATAATAATTTTCATCCTATTCTTTCGGTCTATTAGCTTTTTACTTCTTCTGTGGCTGTTCTTCCCACTTCCGTATTCGCAAGCTTCTCATAAAACTTTACGATACTGGAATGGTCTTCTACACCGCTACCATCAAGCTTAATCGCTTGCATAATTTCCATTACTTGAGCTGTTAGTGGTAAAGGTACTCCAACACCATGAGATGTATCAATAACATTATTCAAGTCTTTTATATGAAGATCAATTTTGAAGCCAGGCTTGAAGTTTCTATCCATCATCATTGGTGCTTTTGCATCCATGACCGTGCTCCCAGCAAGCCCACCTCTAATGGCTTGATAAACTAAATCAGGATCTACACCTGCTTTTTGTGCCAATGTTAATGCCTCTGAAACGGCAGAAATGTTAATGGCAACCACCACTTGGTTACATAGCTTTGCAACATTTCCAGCCCCACTTTCTCCAACATACACAACAGAAGCTGCCATATCCATTAGAAGGTCGTAATGCTTATCGAATACTTCACGATTACCACCTACCATTACAGCTAACGTACCATCTATTGCCTTTGGCTCTCCACCACTTACTGGTGCATCTAGTAATTCTATTCCCTTTTCCCTTAAAGCTGCATGGATTTCGCGACTTGCTAACGGAGCAATAGAACTCATGTCAATTACGACAGTGCCTGGCTTAGCTCCTTCAATGATTCCACCTTCTCCTAGAACAACCTCTTTCACCTCTGGTGAGTTCGGTAGCATCGTAATAATAACGTCACATTGACTTGCTAATTCTACCTTTGAAGCTGCTGTTTCCGCCCCTAATCCTTTAAGCTCTTCAACGGATGCTTTATTTAAATCGAGCACCACTAATTGATGCCCTGCATTTATTAAGTTTTTCGCCATTGGTTTCCCCATAATTCCAAGTCCAATAAATCCGATTTTCATGATTAATCCCTCTCCTTAATTACAATTATTTACAAAGTAAAACGACTACATCGTTTACATTTGTCCCAGTAGAACCTGTCATAATTAAATCTTCACTTACTTTCAATGCATGATAGGAATCGTTATTATCCAAGTATACTTCAGGTAAAATATTTTCAGCCTTTAATCTTTCTACTGTTTTCCCATCAACAATCCCACCAGCTGCATCCGTTGGTCCATCAGTCCCATCAGAACCTAGTGAAAAGAGTACTGTATCCTCTAAGCCTTCTATCTCTATGGCAGCTGCTAATGCTAGTTCTTGATTGCGACCACCTTTTCCATTTCCTATAATACGTACCACTGTTTCTCCCCCTGCAATAATGGCACATGGCGGCTGAAAGGATCCTCTTCCTTTACTTGTCTCCTTGATTTCTTTTGCAATGGCAGCCATAAATTTCCCTGCCTCTTTTGCTTCACATTCCAATGTAGAAGTTAGTACTACTGAATGATAGCCTAACTTCTCCGCACTCTTCCCTGCCGCTTCACATAAAGCTGTTACACTACCTGTTATAACCGTTTCACAATTATCTATCTTTTTTGGTGTTTCTATCTTCAAAACTTCTTTAATTTTATCTTCTATGTCTAGATTATATTTTTTTATTATTGCTAATGCTTCTTCTGAGGTAGAGCTATCAAAGTGTGCTGGTCCTGATGCAATGGAATCTAATCGATCACCAATAACATCTGATAAAACAATGGAAAAAATATTTGTATGACTACATAAGGAAGCGAATTTCCCACCTTTCACAGCAGATAAACGCTTTCTAATCGTATTAATTTCCACAATATCAGCACCACAAGCAAGGAGTTGATTCGTAATATCCATAATATCTTCAAGCTCTACACCTTCCATCGGTTTTTCGAATAGAGCAGAGCCTCCCCCAGATATTAAAAAGATAACATGGTCGTCTTTAGTCAGTCCTTCAACCAACTTTAACGCTTCATTTGCCCCTTCAATAGCATTGCTGTCTGGAACTGGATGTCCAGCCTCCATTATTTGAAAACCTTCTATCTCCCCCTGAGAGTGTTTATATTTTGTAATAACAACACCCTTCGATATTTGGTCTCCTAATGAATTCTTGGTAGCATTGGCCATCGTCCAAGCAGCTTTCCCAATCGCAATTACGACAATGTTCCCGGTGAACTTCTTGTTATTTAAAGCTCTCATCACAGCAGCTTCTGGCAAAACTCCATTAATAGAATCTTGAATGATGATGTGAGCATCCTCTCTTATACTCTGCACATGACCACCTACCCTTCCATTTACATCCTATTATTTTAGTAAGTCTAAATCATTTAAGATTTCTTTAATTTCTGCTAACTTTTCCTCTGAACAATGTTCAATTGGCTTTACAGGATGACCAACCTCTAATCCCATAAGATTTAAGCAATCCTTCATAACTACAGGAAAGCTTCCGTAGTCGTAGCTGTTTCTTAGTGGTATCAATTTATTTTGTGATTCCATAGATCCTACATGATCGCCTGACAAGTATTTGTCATATATGTCTACAACTAGCTTGGGTGCTACATTCGCAGTACCCGCTACACAGCCTGCTCCACCATATGCCATTGTTCCATAAATAAAATAGTCTGATCCACTAAATACTTTAAAAGTTGGGTTATCCTTTGTAACTCGGATATATTGAATCGTTTGCACAAAATCAAAGGATGTATTTTTTATTCCAACGATATTATCAATCTTTGAAAGCTTCTCTACTAATGATACAGAGATGTTGTTCGTTGTTTTCCCAGGATTATTATAAAGTAGTACTGGTAGATTCGTACTATTTGCAATGGCCGCAAAGTGATTATACATTTCTTGTTCATTAGGTTGAATAAACATTGGTGTTAACACTGTAAGTGCATCTGCGCCTGCTACTTCTGCCATTTTTGCTAGCTTTATACACTCTTGTGTTGTAATGGAACTAGCTCCTACATAAACAGGTACTCGACCATTTACATGATTAACGGTAATTTCAACAGCTCTTTTCTGATTTTCAAAATCAAAAGCATAAAATTCCCCATTACTCCCTAGGACGAACACACCGTGAACACCTCCTTCAAGGACGTGGTCAATTACTCTTTTTAACCCTGCTTCATCTACATTTTCATTCTTATCAACTGGTGTAACAATTGGAGGGATAACTCCCTTTAAATCTTCCATTTTCAACATAGTAAGCCCCCATTATAATTTTTAGATATTTTCTTAAACGATCATGTTACTGGTGCTGGATTAAATAGGCATAGTGCATTTTCGATTCCCCAGTGGTCTGCCCAAACTTTCCTTCTACCGCTAGCTATTTCAATCATTAATTCAAACAGCTCCTGTCCAACTTCTTCTATCGTTGCCTCGCCAGTTGCTATTTTTCCTGCATTCAAATCTATTAAATCCTTCCACTTATCCGGTAAAACGGAACGACTGGATACTTTTATAACTGGTGCCATGGCTAATCCATATGTTGTTCCTCTTCCTGTAGCAAAAATCTGCATCGTTATTCCTGATGCTAGCTGACATGTCCCACACACGAAATCACTTGCAGGAGTAGCAGCAAAAACTAACCCCTTTTTCTTTGTTCTTTCTCCTGCTCGTAATACATCAACAATTGGTGCAGTACCTGACTTTGCGATTGATCCTAAAGACTTCTCAACAATGTTTGCTAATCCACCTTGTTTATTTCCTGGTGTTGGATTGGCATCTCTATCCACACTTCCTAAATCTAAATAGTTATCATACCAAGCCATTTCATCCTTTAATTTTTGACCAACTTCTTCGTTGATCGTTCTTGGAGTTAGAAGATGCACACCATCTCGAACCTCTGACACTTCCGAAAACATAACAGTAGCCCCTGCTCTAACTAATAAGTCAGCAGCATAACCTATAGCAGGATTAGCTGTAACTCCAGAGAAAGCGTCACTCCCCCCACATTGTAAGCCTACAACAAGCTCAGAGATCGGACATTCAACTCGAACACGCTGATTTAAACGATATAAAGATTCTTCAGCTTTCTTCATTATTTCTTCTACCATCATCCCAAAACCATCTTCATCCTGTAGAACAACGACATTTTCACTGTTTACGTCAGGAAAAAGTTTTCCAGGGTAGAGTTTTTCACAGCCCATACTCACCACTAGCAACTCCCCACCAAAGTTAGGATGAAGGGCAAGGTTTTTAATTGTACGAATGGGTACTTCAGCATCTGGAGAATTAATCGCCACACCGCATCCGTAATTGTGGTTTATTGGTATTAAACCGTCCACATTCGGATACTTAGGTAACAATTCTTTCTTTATTCTTTCTACCGCTAAATTCAAAACTCCCTCTACACATTGCACCGTCGTTGTAATACCTAACATGTTTTTTGTTCCAACTGTTCCATCTGGATTACGATATCCTAGAAAAGTATAGCCTTCTAACGGTGGTAAAGGTTCAGGAACTTCTGTAGCAACTGGTAAATCCTCTAGTGCTGGCGGAATTGGCAAGTTTACCTTATGTTCGTCAATCCAGCTACCTTTTGGAATGTCTACCTTCGCATAACCAATCACTTGGCCGTATCGAATAATTTCCTCTCCCACTTCAAAGTCCTTTAAGGAAACCTTATGAGCCTGTGGAATATACTCAATCGCTGTTAGCGTTTCTGAAATTTGTGTTCCAGCAGGAATACCCTCAGGATTAATAACGATTTCAACATTATCTTCTGGAGCTACCCTAATGAGTAAAGGTTGTTTTAAATTATCTTCTTTCATCCGACACACCTGATTTCTTCATTATTTTTTTCCTGAAAAACTGATTGTTGAACGAATTAATTATGTAACTCAATTATAAAGGAGCCTTTTTCATTTCCCAATGTCCGCTATGTATTAAAAAAAAGAAAAAAGTTGTACTCAATGTACAACTAATTAAGAAAAGCGCAAGGCGCCCCCATTTAACCTAAGAACACCCACGTCCTGTGGGCAACGGTTCAATCATCGACGGCCTGTCTTTCTAGACACCTGATAACTTTCGTAGCGTCAAAATTTTATAAATTCTTTTAAAAAAGAAAAGGTCTCTAGACGTCTTTAAAACATCTAGAAACCTATTGTTATATATTTTATGAACAATGTTTATTTACGACTGAAATAATAGGCTAATTCATTGAGAAACTCCCTGTGGGCAGCATTGGCAATTGGATCAATATTTAGCGCTTCCTTAAGTTTATTTATACGAAAAAGCAGTGTGTTACGATGAATATACAATTCCTTAGAGCTACTTACTACGTTGTAATTGTTTTTCCTTAAAACTTCCACTGTTTCTGCAATTTGTTTTTTTTCCTCATTACTAAATAACTCATTATACACACTAAATATATCGTCATAAGCCTTGATAGTAGCTAAATTCCGATAATAATCCCAAATATAATCGTTGAAGAAATAAACTCCCTTTTTCCCTTTTGCCTGTAATGTTAACTGCTGGGCATGTAAATAGGATTCTCTGTACTTATTAATTGACCCCTGTAATGTTCCTACAAAGATAGTCCATGTAGGGTTGTGTTTTTTTTCAGAAAGTTTTTCTAGGAAACTAGTTAAATACTCTTCAATAGTAACTCTAAAATGAACAATAGCTTCCTCCACATTCACATCAATTGCTTTAAACAAAATAATGTCATTATTTCTAGCCATCGTCACAATGTCATCATGACAGTAGCCTTCACAATTTTTTAATGCTTGAACTACTTTCTTATATTCTAAATTCCTATCATTTTTTAGAACAATACAGACTCTTAACAAGTTCCTCGATAGGCCAAGATCATCAGCCATGCTATTAGCTATAGAAAGGTCTACATGTTCATCAAAAAGGACATAATGTAAAAATTGTTCCCCACGATTTCTGTGACTTCGTTCTGCTTCCATATGAATTTCATATTCTAGCATTGCTTCAATAAATGTTTTTAGCATTTCTGCAAATACTTGGACTGTCTCTGGATTACCAGAAACACCGATAACACCGATGTGCTTATTTTTATAATCAATAAATAAATTAACACCTAGCTTTGTACCTAAATATTTTTGCTCCTCATTGACAATTCCTGATTCTATTTTTCCATTCAGCATGTTAAAGGCAATTTCATGAAAATCCCCAACCCTCGAATGGTCTTTACTAGCAATAATGATTCCTTTATCGTCCATAATGTTTACATTGTGCTCAAAATAGGCTGCAGTTTTATCAATAAACTTCTGTGATAGTGCATGATCTAGGATTGACATGAGCTTCCCCCTCCGAGACAGAACCGAATTTCAGCTTATGCTTATTTAAATTATACATGATAAATGAGAGAATATTGGCGCAGAGACGAATCGTTCATTAATTCTACTAACATAAAGCTAGAGGAACACTTTTCTCATAACATAGTTCCAATATAATTACAGTGAATTTAATCACTAAATTGTGAACAAACACATGAAAGTCACAAAACAGTCATTATTCAGTCACAAAATACAAATGACAGTCACGACATTTCTTTTTCTTATTTTCAAAATATTCATTTTAATTTATTCTATACTTAACAGTCCATTCATTGCTTTATCAGACTAATGTTTTTCATTTTTATTTATGTAGCATGAAAGTTTCATATTTTCAATTGACGAAGACCATAAGAAAAAAAGCTTCTTTCTAGAAAAAGGCAAATCTATTGAAAGATAGAGACGCAAAGCTTTAGGGTCTAAGGGAGTAGTTAAGTTTAGTCAACATACTATTTCTAAGATAGCCGAGCTACCTAGTGAGTTATCACTATTTATTTCGAAGGGAGAGCTATTAATTATGGAAATAGTATTATTAAAGGAAAAGGTATTAGACAAAGAGTGGATTGAATTAATGCAACAAGCGAAAGAGATAGGTTTATCACCATCCGACGTACGTAAATTCTTATCAAATACAAGTAAAAACTAGGCTAATAAATCCTTTTAGCCTAGTTTTTTCTAATTATCGTTGTTACCCACAACTTCTATTAATTCATCACGGTTTGTAACACCTATTTTTTTATAAATTGAGGAAGTGTAGTTTTTTATTGTTCCTACTGAGAGGAACAATTCCTGAGCAATATCCCCGTTCTTTTTCCCCTCCATTACTTTAATTAAAACCTCTTCTTCCCTATTGCTTAATGATATTTCTAATTTTTCCACCATTTTTCGAATATCATTTACTGGAGAAGTCTGCTGGTTAATCCATTTACCTATTAATTTTGATGAAAAGGATTCCGGGATAATTAATTGACCAGCAGCAGATGCCTTCAGTGCATGAATAATTTTATCTGTGCCCCAATCTTTTAATAATACTCCACTAGCCCCATTACTTAAGCAATCAATAACAACATCTTCATCAACCATGGAAGATAATATCAAGACTTTTGTTTCTTCTTTCGCATATTTAATTTCCTTTAATGCTTCCAAACCATTTTTTTCAGGCATATATAGATCCATCAATACAATGTCTGGCTTATATTTCATCACTAAGGAAATAGCTTCATTTCCATTTTGTGCAGTTCCAACAACTTCTATCTCTTTCTCTGTTGATAATATGATGGAAAAACCATCTCGTATTACTGGATGATCATCAGCGATAATTACTTTCAACATTGTATATTTCTTCTCCTTCCCTTTCCTCTCCTTTTCCACCTATAGGTAAAACAAGCTTTAAGGTGCACCCGCCAGCTTTATTTTTAGTAATATTTATAGACCCTCCAATTAATTGGAATCTATTTTTCATCGCTTTTAATCCAAAACCAGCTTCTAAGCTGGTATCATCAAAATAACCATTATCTTCTAGAGTGATTTGTAGTTCTTCCCCTCTATAGAGTAACTGATAGAAAAATTTGTTACTTTTACCGTGTTTAATGCCATTTGTAATTCCTTCTTGCAAGCTTCGATAAATAGCCAATTCTTGATCCGGACTAAGCTGAGGAAGGCTTTCATCAATATCATAAGTAATAGAAACGGAAGATCCATCCTCTGTTTCTTGTATTAACTTTATAATACTTTCTCTTATATTTACGAAGTTTTGGTTTTCATTCATTGAATGAACGATAGAACGAACGTCTTCTAAGCTTCGTTTTATTTGAACTGTGGATTTATCAAGTTGGTTAAGACCTTCTTCCAAACTCCCATTCTTCAACACATGCTTTGAAGCCTCTATACCGAACAAAGCTGTTGTTAAAGTATGCCCCACTGTGTCATGAATTTCCTTAGATAGTCTCAACCGTTCCTGGAGCATTGTTTTCTCCTTCAGTCTATTTGTAGCTTCTTGAAGGTCCTTATTTGTTATTTCTAGTTCTTCCTTTTGCAGAACAGCAAATCTAGCTATATAACTAAATCCCCAAAAGAGTATGTATTCAATAGACCGTGGAATAACATAGCTAATTTCATGAAATGGTGGGAACTGAAAGTGATATATTAATGCACCAATATAGGTAAAATAACAAATGAAGGTAAATGGAATACTAATTATTTTTTTTGAACGGAAACCAATCTCTGCAATGAGAATAAAGAAGAATACTTGAGGTAGGAAGGTTCCATCAATAGCTTGAACGAAAAATGCTATACCAACTTGAACTATTATTAATAAAATTGAAATTGGACGTAGTAATGGAATCTTATATTTGTTATATCGAAAAAATTGAATGGTTGCATAGGACAATATAAGTAGAATAAGAGGCAATCGATCGTTTGGATTATCTCCCAATAATAAAAATAACGATCCAAATATAGTAGAATATAATATTATTTCAACTAGCTTTACTTGTTTCTCCGGCATCCAGTGTCACTCCCAAGCATAGAGAATCCTAAAATTATTATGTTAATTATATCGAACAATAATTAGAATGTATATGGATTGTCTGTAACAATATTACTATGAATTATAGCCTACTTATTTAAAGCCCAATTATCTTCTTTTAAATGTTGTTGCTGATTTTTGCTGATCTACATTTACATTACGTCTAAACACAGCCAATCATCAAATAGATAAGGAGACTAGTAGACTTTATGTTTACTAAGGAATAAATACTAAAAATAAAAATAGTATACAAAATGAAAAAACAATGGTGCTGTATAGGTTAGACTATCAATTTTCTTTATAAACTTATCTTGAATACCTTCTTTCACTCCCTCATGATTAAAGGTTAAGTTTCTTCTTACAACAGAAACTACTGTCGTTCCAAAGAAACCTCCAAATCCAATTAACATTGCTGCAACAATAGAATGAGACTTACTCAATGGTGTTAAATAAGGAGCTAAAAAATAGGACATGATAATCACTGCACTAAGTCCTCCAATAAACCCCTCCCAGGTCAAATTAGGATTCGCGGACGGTATCACTTTGTGTTTTCCTAGCTTTTTTGACACTAAATAGTGAACCACATCATTCATTTGTGTTAGGACAACAACAAAGAGGACTAGCCACCCACCATATTGAACAGCTAATTCATACTCATGTTCTGATATTTCTGTTAGCTTCGGAAATAAAGCTAAGTGACTTAAACCAAACACCATTAGCATTAAACCCCATTGTGTCGTTGCAACAGAGTTTAGAAAGCCAATGCTTCCACTTTTGAATATTCTTACGAGGGGTAAAAACAAAAATACATAGATTGGAATAAATATAATAAACATTCCATACCAACCAATATAAATCCAATAAAAGTGCAATGGTATAGCAAGATAAGCCCAAATAAAAATACGTCTATCCTGCTTCCTTGTTTTCGTCATAGAAAAGTATTCTTTTAACACAAGAGTGCATAAAATTCCTAATGATACTAATGAAATAGTTGGACTAAAAATTAATGAAACACTGAAAATAATGGCCATACCCCACCAAAGTTTTGTTCTCATAACAAGTTCATCGTAATCTTTTTTCTTTTTAAAGTAATGAATCATAGAAACTACTATACTTATTGCAATAAGTACGATAAAAATAATATATAAGTATGTATAAATTTCTGTCACCAATTTTACTCCTCTCCATATTATAACTACTTTGAAATAGCTAAAACATAATATAGATTTACTAATCATTATTTAGATTGTAATACAAATTTCCATTAAACATAGTGCTAATTTTTTAGCATGGAGATCTCTGTTAAATTTTGTTGTTGTTTTGAAAATCTATAATAGCTATAAATATAGTCTTTTAATTAAACGTTTACTAACGAATAAAGGAGAAGAAAATCATTGAACAGTAAAGTATATATTTTATTAACCGATACAGGAACAATGTTCACGAAAACAATAAAACAATATACAAAGGCTCCCTATAATCACTCCTCTATTTCATTCGATAAAGAATTAAAAGAGCTATATAGCTTTGGACGAAAAAACCCAAGGAATCCTTTGTATGGTGGGTTTATCAAAGAAGATATTTTTAATGGGACATATAAATTATATCCTCAAACAACTTGTGCTGTATACGAATTAATTGTCACAGAACGACAAATTGAAAAAATGAGGAGAATTATCCTTTTATTTGAAAAGAATAAGGATAGAATGATTTATAATCTTTTTGGAGTGATTGGAGTGGCATTTAAGGAGCCATTAGAACCATGGGGGTCCTACTTTTGTTCTCAGTTTGTCTCTGAATTACTGGAACGATCCGGCATTCGATTGTGGGATAAAATACCAGCTCTAGTTACCCCAGATGACTTTCGACGATCGGATAAAATTGCACTAATTTACGAGGGCCCCTTACTAGCGTATCCATGCCTCAAACAGTAAATTCTGGAGCAGCGTGGGGACGGTTCTCGTGAGTCACATATTAGGAATTGTAAGAACCGTCCAATGAGTCAAATATATTTATCAATAATCTACACCCAAAAGGTTTCTCCCAGTGTAAGAACCTTTTGTTTGTCTTTACTTAAGTCCAAACGTTTCCACTCTTTATGAAATCTTTCTAATGCTTCTGGTCCTGTGTCATCAGCTAATCGGTATGCTCCGTAATGCATGGGAATAAATGTGTTTCCTCCCAGCTCTAAGAATGCCTTAATAGCATCCTCAGGGTTAATATGAGAGGTTGACATAAACCACTCTGGCTCATATGCTCCAATTGGCATTAATACAATATCTACTCGAAATCTATTAGCTATTTCTTTGAAACCACTAAAATAAGCTGTGTCACCAACAAAATAGACAGATTGGTTTCTTTCCTCATTTTCAATAATCCATCCACCCCAATGGGATAAGTTAGTGTCAAATAAAGTACGTTTTGTCCAATGCTGTGCAGGTACAAATGATAGTTTCATTTTTTTATTTGTAATAGAAAAATGATCCCACCAATTTGCCTCACGTATATCTTTGTACCCTCGCCTTGTAAAGGCAGATCTTAGACCATGAGGTATATAAAAGGTAGGATTTCCTTTTAATTTTCTGATAGATCTAAAATCTAGATGATCGTAATGTCCATGAGAAATAACAACAATGTCTATTTCCGGTAATTCACTTATTTTTAACCCAGGCTCTGTTAACCTCTTTTGCATTCCCATTCGATTTGCCCAAACTGGGTCCGTTAATATATTTAAACCATTCAATTGAATTAAAAACGTAGCGTGACCAATCCACGTTACGGAGAACTTCGTGCGGTTATCTTGTAGTATATCGATTTCCTTCTTACTTACATGGGATAATTGTATAGATAAATCCTTTACCTTCGCCCTTCTTTCCCGAGACCACCTAATCATATCCTTCATTGTTTTATTATCCGGTATATTATCAAAGTTTAGAAATTTCGTTCTTTTCATTTTACATCCTTCTTTCTGCACATGGGGTCGGTTCTTATGAGTCTATTTCGTAGATTCATTAATTCATTCTATAGTCTCATTATTAATATAAATGACTTTTATGAACTAAGGATGAACAATAAATACAATGAACGATGAAAATGCGAGGAAATCTGTATTCCACTTCTTTTTCTTCTTATTAAATTTTATTCTTTACTTTTACTAAAGCTTCATCAGATATTGTAAGTTCGTTCCGGTACTCCAGTAACTCTATTTCACATCCAGGTCCAATGCTTACTCTATTCCCTCTTACCGTCTTTGCTTTTGTATATTCGAGGATTATATCATCACCTTCAATTAGTTCTACGTGGAGTTCTTTACTTAACGATTTAAACAATTTATCTAAATGTAAGAATGTATGACCAACCCGTTTTACAGATATTTTTTCTCCACCAATTTCATTTACAAAGGATTTCCCGTGCAGATTAATCCCAACCTTATCTCCGTTTATTAATCCATCGATTGTAAAAGCACCATTTAAATAAGCATTTTCAACTTCACAATCTCCGTTTATTTTTACCATACCTTCAAGGGACACATTCTCCCCCTTTATTCCATTTCGCAACGAGGCATTTCCTTTAATAACTAGCCGTTCAAATGTAATTTTTCCAGAGATATTTGAATTCCCTTGTAAATCGATTACATTAGCCTCAACATTACCATACACTTTCGTATTCCCTTTAATTTCAGTTATTCTAGAAAGAATGTCCCCTTTAATCTTTGCAGATCCATTGCATTCAAATTTATCACATTCTATCTCACCATTTACCGTTCCATTCCCATTTATTATTACATTCTCAAAAACGCCTCCAGCTACTTCACCATTACCTGATAATATTAAATTACCTTTATTTTCCTGCACGATACCACTCCCTCCACCCATAATCTTCAATTTATTCCTCTCATCACTAAACATGTTAGAAACCTCCAATCATTAGTTTGTTAAGTAACTCATCTATGACATTTTCAATATTAATTAAGACAGCAACTTTTGTTTTATCATCAACAAAGAATTCACCCGTACTGGAAACAAGTAATACTGTAACGACTCCCATTTTTCTTAAAACCACTAAAGAAGGGGAGTGCTGGTCTAACCTTGAATAGTTGTCATGTAACGTTTGGATAATTTCCTTTCCATCTTCCCAACCAATTTCTCCAGTTTCCAATGTTTTGTTTAATAGGAACAAATACAGCGCTGTTTGAAATGTTACTTTATCTATAGAAGTAAGTTGTTCCTCTTAAGATTCATGGGGACGGTTCTACTGAGTCTATTCGTATATCTCATATCTCGTAACAACAATAGTGAATTGGCCTTTGGGGAATGATAGTATAAGAAAAGCCAAAGGCGCCCCAATTTCTCCTAAGAACGGACACGTCATGAGGGCTAACAGTTAAATCCTTGATGGCCTGTCTTCAAAATTTTCATAGTGTCTAAATTTTATTAATTCTTTTAAGAATAACCGTGTAAGATCCGCCTGATCCTTTATTTGAATTAGCAATAGTCGTCTTCTTTCTTCCCGCCTTCCCGCCTCTTCGTCTTTTCATTATTTACATGAACATAAAGAAAAGCAGGCTCCCCCCTTTTTCAAGGGAGAAGAGCCCGTCATGTTCTTTCAGTCATATCTACTTAATTATTCCTTAACCAATTCAATTAATTCTTTTAGCTCTGGCGTAAAGCCTTTGATCGCTTTGTCACCAAAAACTATAACTGGAACACCCATAAAGCCAAAATTTTCTACCTCTGTTCGGTATTCCTTATTGGCCATAATATCTCTCACCTCAAAAGGAACACCCTCTTCTTCTAACATTTTCTTCACATACGTACACTCTACACATCCATCTGCAGAATAAACGATTACTTCCTTCGTCATTTATATAACCTACCTTTCCGTTCGAGCCTAATTTTTTTCCATAGCTTTCCCTTTTCTACTTTTCTACTAACCTATCTGGAATTGGGACACTTATATCCTCCCACCAAACAGCATTTAACTGACCATACTTGTTGTAGCCGTTAGCTACTATAGTCCCATCTTCCATTAAAGCAATAACATGATTATCCCCTGCTGAAATAGCTATAATATTTTCCCATTCATCTACCTCGAGAATTTCGAAATAAGTATCTCCAACAGCTATTACGGTACCGTCACTTTTTAAGCCGTATGTATGAAAACCACCTGCTGCGATTGCAATAATATCTTCCCACTTACGTACGTTAGTTTGATCATACTCATGGTGACCAGTAGCTACAACGGTACCGTCCCCTTTTAGTCCAACAGTATGGTTATTTCCTGTAGCTATCATAACGATATCATTCCATCCCTTAACGTTAATCTGCCCAAAATGGTTTGCCCCAGTAGCCACAACTGTTCCATCATTTTTTAACCCTACAGTATGCCAACCACCAGTTGAAACAGAATCAATGTCCTCCCAGTTGTTTACATTAATTTGTCCATAGTTATTTAATCCAGTACCAACAACAGATCCGTCTTTTTGTAAACCAACAATGTGGTTGTTACGAGAGGCGATAGACACTATATTCTTCCAGCTACTTAAATCGATCATCTCTACCTTATCATTTAAGTTAGTAACACCACCAGCTATCTCAACCGTACCATCCTGTTTTAATCCAAGCGTGTGAAAACGCCCTGCTTCCACTGCTATAATATTTTTCCACTCTTCCACATCCAGTCGACCAAAACGATTTTCCCCAAACGCCATAACCGTTCCATCTTTATTTAATCCTACAGAGTGATAAACACCAGCATCAAATCCTCTATCTAATTGACTCAATATGACCTTTGCATTTGAATAATCACTTGCACTTATAAATGCTCTCCTTGCTAGATTGTATTCCTCATTCTCTAAATGTTGTACACCTCTAGCATACATTTCTTCTTGTTTATTACTAATGATTTCTTTGCTATCTTTATAATCCCCTAAGCTTCTAAGAATAAAAATAGAATCCTCGAAATTGCCATCTTCCATTAGTTGATTTGCCTCATTATATTTTGCATTAGGAACAATGATATTATAATTAACAAATAGTGCAATAAGTACAGCAGCTGCAATAGGAGCTACAATTTTTAGCCCTTTTTTAAATTTAGCTTTCCGTTCCTCTTTTCTAATCTCTTCAAGTCTCTTTTTCGCTTCTTCTTGACCTTGAGCTGCAGCTTTTTCATACCATCTTTTTGCCTCTTGAATATCAATAAGACCACCTTGTCCCTGATCATACATTTTCCCTATCTCGTGTTGGGCGTCTGGATCACCTTGTTTTGCAGCTCTCATAAACCAATCAAAAGCTTTATTATAATCGACATCTGTGCCATATCCCTCTAGGAACATGGAGCCGATAATTAATTGATCCTTGGCCTTTCCAAGCTCTTCCCCTAATCGCCACATCCAATAAAAGGCCTTTGTTGGATTTTCTGCTACCCCTTTACCTCGATAAAACAAATGGGGAATAATTTCTAATGCACCGTGATGATTTTGTTTCGCAGCTTCAAAAAACCAGTAAAATGCCTCTTGATCATTTACATCTACACCTTTACCACTAGTATACATGGCACCAACCATATATTGCGATTCAGGATTACCTTGCTTTGCATCTTGCAACCGTTCTAGAAAATCAATCTTTTCATTCCATATTGCACGCCATTGTTCTCGTCCTTCTTCATTATCTTCTAATGAACCGTTATGAATCCTCTCATTCATTTCTAAAAATGAAAACAGCTGTAAAAGTGGAATACGTTCGTTCTCTTCTTCCTGCTTTTTTGAAGTGGCTTGTTTACTTTTATCCAGAAGTAAATCACTATTGCCCTTTTGTTTCACAGCTTGATATGTGCCATTTCCATTCTGATTTGATAGTAAGAATTGATAGAAATAGGATTCCGAGAGGTCTAAAGTATTATTACTACACTTTGAGTAATAATGAAGTAGCTCCTTTAAACTCATATTTGGTGTGCACTTTTTTAAAACCACATTCGTAACAGTTGTCATGTTTATTGACTTTAGAAAAATTTGATATCCAGATACTAACTCTAGCGAATAGCGATCAATAAACTCATTTTCAAATGAAAAAGAATGTTCACCTAATTTTTTTTCAGAAAAATTAGTTATATATTCCATCAAATTATTTAACGTATTCGTTCGTAACTGAAATCCCTTTTCTGGAGTAATCTTCACTAACCTCTCCGTGAGATGAATATAGTTAACCACCGTTTCCAGCATTGTTGGAACCTTTATTCCATCTAATTCGTGAATATTATTGACTCCAATATTGAAATCGTTAAATAGCTTCGTATAGTAGCTGTAGCAATGCATCAATGAAGTCTCATTCTCTTTCGAACTATCAATCATTGATAAATGCTCCAGCCATTGCGTTAAAACGGTATACCGAAGTATTGCCGCACAATATCCAAGTTCCACATCATCAATTACTATTTTTCTAGCATACGTATTTTTAATAAAAAATTGTAAGACATTCTGGCTAATTATATCTGCTTCTTTAAAACTATGATTCTTTATATGTCCAACAATTTCACTCTGAATAGCCCTGTACCACGAGATTATCTTCTTTACTTCCTGTTCTCCGATAGTAAAGTGAAGTTTTCTATTTGTAAAATCAATGTCTTTCAGTTCATAACCAATATGTAGTACATCTTCCTCTATTCTGTTTATTAAACCACCATACATGGTGTAGTTAATATACAGTATCTTTTTATGCATATTCAAAAGGGAGGCTTCTAGTAGATTATGTATGTTTTCTAAACTAGAATAAATTCTTCTAATATCTTTGTTTATTCTCTCTTCTTTACTATTTGATACTTTTATGATGCTCCTTGTGGCCATTCCACCAATAGGGCCCGCGAGCATAGATCCTAGAACTCCTGCACCGAAAGAAAACAAATCTGTATCTCGACGGTGTTGCACCTCCTTTAATGTTTCCAATAGCTTAACATAGTTCCTTGAAAGCCTTTTTAATGGTTCTGTAAGCTCACTAGAATTTTCAACAAATGCATTGGAGAAAAGTTTAAATAGATCCTCAGGAACCTTATATCTATCTATTAAAAATGCAAATTCATTATCTTTAAAGCTAGTAAACGTTGCTTCATATCTCCCCTTTATTTCACTTAATCGTTCCGTGTTAAAAATATCATCGAATAATTGAACAATGTTTTTTGGTGCAACAAATTCTAGTGCTTCTTTCATATATTCTTGCCTTACTTCTAAAGTTAAATGGGGTTGGTTCAACTTCTCAAAACGTTGAATTATCCCTTCATTAAAATTTGTCCAAGGCATTCTAATGTGATCCATCGTTTCCTTTGCCTCAGACACAACAAATGCTTCTAGCTTCATTGAAAGTGATTTATTACCCTTGTAAAAAGTATAGTTTAAATCAAATAATTTACCTTCCATATTTGAAAATAAATCTTGAATGTCTATATTATTATTTTTCATCAGTCGACCCACCTATTAAAAAAGATCAAAAAAGTCAAATAGCTCTGTTGCCTCTACCGACCATATGTCCAGATTTAATGCCCCTAAGCTTTCAAATGATAAATCATTGAAGGAAGACAAATGATCACTAAATTGATGACTAGTTATAGAATGGTCCAATTCATTTAATGAGGTGAAACTAGCAGACTCCTTCATAGAAAAGTTTGTAATCTCATTCATCGTTTCCTTTGAAGTTCCCATTAAATGCATATTGCTATCATAATAGTCTCTACCAAAAAATACATTTTCTGTAGAAATCATTTCCACTTGTCCTGGAGATTGATACAAGTTCGCCCCACCGTGCACATTATCCTGTAGCAAACCCGTTTGTTGGAAATTACTATCTTGAATAAAAGTAAAATCTTGAATGGTGTTGGTAGATCCAATCATGTTCATACTTTGATCCGTTACGTCTACACCACCATGAGCATTTTCTGTAATAAAGCCTTTTGTCTTTCCCGACAAATCAGCAATTAACGTCTGCCCATCCTTAAATGGAATAAGATTAACATTATCCAAAGGAATTCCCAACGAATGCAACACCTCTCCATAGTTCTTCTGCTGATACATCAAATCCAGTAAATCCATCAACTGTTCTCCTTTCATGGGGACGGTTCTCATGAGTTTTTTCCTACACAAAAAATACTCGGACATTGCCGAGCATTAACCGTCACACTACGCCCACCCACTAATAAACTTTTAAAGCAAAAATAAACCGTCCTTAAGATAGGACGGACGGGAATCTAGGAAATAGATTGCAACTGGCTGGCTTATCAAGTGATTTAGCCCCTCTAGTTTTGCGTCCTATCTTTTCAGATAGTTTGCCAACATATAAAATTAGGTATTTATTACTAATACTAATATAATACTTAATTTATAAATTTGTAAATAGTAAGGCGGTTCCTACGTTTTTTTTACAATATTAAAATGCTATATAAGTGAATCTAACATGAATTAATTTGTAAACGCTAAAAAACAACGGGATAATTATCCCGTTGTTTTTTATCCAATAAGCTCTGGAACTTTCTTCGCTTCTTCTTTCTTCACTTCTTCTTTCTTATCGTCCACAAATCCAAGAGTATTCGCTGTTGAAGCATGGATTTCGTTCAGAAGCTCTGGGTTCTCCATTAAAGACTCCCCATAAGAAGGAATCATTTCTTTAATTTTCGGTTCCCATGATTCCATTTGTTCAGGGAAGCACATGTTTAGCAATTCAAGCATGACGGAAACGGCAGTAGATGCACCAGGTGAAGCACCGAGCAAAGCAGCGATCGAACCATCTGCTGCGCTAACAACTTCTGTACCAAATTGAAGTGTTCCTTTCCCGCCAGCTTCTGTATCTTTAATCACTTGCACACGTTGACCAGCTACTACTAATTCCCAATCTTCACTCTTTGCGTTCGGGATAAAGTCACGTAACTCATCCATACGCTGCTCTTTAGATAGCATCACTTGCTGAATTAAATATTTTGTTAATGACATGTTTTTTGCCCCTGCGGCCAACATCGTTCCTAGATTATCTGGTTTGATGGAGGTTAACAGATCAAATACAGAACCATATTTCAAAAACTTTGGTGAGAAGCCAGCAAAGGGTCCAAATAGCAACGACTTTTTATTGTCGATAAAACGTGTATCAAGATGCGGTACAGACATTGGAGGTGCTCCAACTTTTGCTTTTCCGTACACTTTTGCATTATGCTGTTCTACAACAAAAGGATTATTACAAGCCAAAAACAATCCACTTACAGGGAAGCCACCATAATTTTTACCTTCAGGAATACCGGACTTTTGTAGTAAGTGTAAGCTTCCTCCACCGCCTCCAATAAAGACAAATTTTGAAGTAATGTGTTTGATTGCACCACTTTCTTCATTAAGCACTTTCACTTCCCACAAGCCATCACTAGTACGATTCAAATCCTCAACACTATGCTTGTAGTTGATTTTTACATCTTTACTTTGTAGGTGATCAAATATCATGTGCGTTAAGGCACCAAAATTAACATCTGTTCCAGAGTCAATTTTTGTTGCTGCTATTGGCTCCTTCGAAGTACGGTCTTTCATAATAAGTGGAATCCATTCCTTTAATTTTTCAGGGTTATCGGAAAATTCCATCCCTTCAAAGAGGGGGTTATTCGTTAAGGCTTCAAAACGTTTTTTGAGAAACTCTACATCCTTTTCCCCTTGCACAAAACTCATATGTGGTAATTCTTTAATAAATTCTTCCGGATTTTGTATGAGCTTGTTTTTTACTAGATAAGACCAAAACTGCATGGAATCTTGAAATTGTTCATTAATTTTTATAGCTTTACTAATATCTATTGATCCGTCCTGTTTTTCGACTGTGTAGTTTAGTTCACAAAGTGCGGCATGCCCAGTACCAGCGTTATTCCATTCGTTAGAGCTCTCCACTCCTGCGTTATCGAGCTTCTCAAACACTGTAATTTCCCATTCTGGTACTAATTCTTTTAACATGGAACCTAATGTCGCACTCATAATTCCTGCACCAATTAAGATTACATCTGTTTTCGTTTGTCTATTGCTCATTTTAACCATCCTCATACCTAGATTTGCAGAAAAATGTACAGGTTCATCCCCACACACCACTTCTGTATCAAATATACTTATGTTCATTTTATCACTAACTTTATAAGATTTAAATATTTTTTTACTATTATGATAGTTTTAAATATTTAAGTCAGTGTTCTTGGGGACGGTTCTCCTGAGTTTTTTTAATCTGTAAGGAGTGAAAAACATTGATATTAAAGGCTATAATACACTAACATTCGTCCCCTCGTTCAAGCCACAAAAGTTAATTTAGCTTATTTGGTAATATTTCCTCACTTCTAAATTAAAGCAAAAAAAGCAGCAAACAACCTTCATATTCATTTACTCGAACATTACATGCTTTCAACCCTTCCGCTGCAACTAAAATTGAAAATTGGTTATCTCCTATCACATTCACAGTCTAACATTTACAGATTAATAGCTTTTATAAATCTTCTTCCCTCCCTTTTTTGTAATTATTCGTTTATTTTTCACTGTGTGATCTTGAAAAAAGTTTTTTGAATTTTGGACTAGGTAATACACATTACATGAAGTAAAACACAAAGATGATAAATATTACCAAAAAGTACACAACTAAATCAAAATTCTTATAGTATACTAATTTCACCAACTACTGGAGGTGTTTTTATGTGGAATATATCAAAGAACGTGAAAGAGAAATTCACCACCTGCAATCTTCTACCCATTCATGAATCCGATCGAGACTGGGAAGTAGCATTAAGAGAAGCAAATGAGGAAGGGGAAGATCTCACTGCCCGTTTAAAAGAAGAGCTTGAAGAAGTAAAAGAGAAAATATTACATATTTTGCCTACACGCTTCATTCCTTATGTGGAAAATGGAACATTAAATCAACCTACATTACCGAAAGCAGTCCGTGAAGACTACTTACAATGGATGAAAGAAGCTGACAATGAATTTGAAAAAATATTAGATAATGCATATGATCAAACAATGAATGCAGTTAGTTTTCTCCCTTCCACAGTTCAGGACGTCTTTGAGGAGAACTTGCATGATTCCACTATTAAACGAATCCAACGAGAAGGGGATGTACTTCATCTCTACATTAATACAGATGGTGGTTTTTCATCCATTTCACTTGTTCATTTTACTTTTCAACAAATTATTGCTGAAGAATCAGATAATCCAATTCAGGTTGGTCAATGGTTAATTTACGACGAACTAATGAAAACAGAAGATGGATATGCGTTCCGCGTATTGTTTGACTGCCCTGATACAGAGTGGACAATTACAATGAAAAAATTAGATGCAAACTATTATTATCGTCCCACTACATTTACCAGATTATTAGATATAGAAATGATTGATAATACAACCCTCCTAGAATACTTCGGTCAATTAAATCCTAATTTCCGTTATTTTCTAATTACACCAGACGTAACGACCCTTGTTAAAACCTTTTCAGATAAAAGTATCACTATAGATAAGGGAAGTATTAAAATTGAAAAAAATGAAATGATTGTTACAGTGAAGGACAAGCAGTTTATATATAATTTAGCAGAGTACAATCCCATTGATTTTATTTATACAGATGTATACGAAGATCCTTATGGGCATTTACACGATCAAATACCTATTGAAAAAATGGAAGAAGCAGCATTAAGTAGCGATTTAGAATTACAAGTAAATGCGTTGAATACGATGTACCTCAACCCACAAAAATCAGCTCACATTATTAATCGTGTATTAAAGGAAGTAAATATAACAGAGGAAAATGAACAGGTGATTATTCATTTTGTAAACCACTTCTATAATAAAGGTATTTTGACAGAAGGTGTGGTGGAAAAGTATAAAACTTTGCTTGATTAAAATTCTAAGATTAATTTAGAGATGTGGTCTCAATCATGAAGTGGAAAAAACTAATAAAAAATAATACTTTTTACATTTTCTATTTTAATCATTGCATGGGGAATTAAGTGTCAAATATTCTGACATTCTCATTTAAATGGTGACTATTATCAATGTTAATAAGTTAATATACTTGTTTAACACAAGTTTATTGTTCTTATTGATAATTACTCTTTTCTATCTACATTCCTTCCTCAGAATTTATTTAAAATGCATATACCACGTTAGGTTAAACGTTTTCATTTTCTTCCCCATTAATCTATGAAAAAGAAACTTTTGTGTACGTTTTGTGTCTGTTTTCACATAAAACATTTACTTTCGCAAGTCTTTTTTTTTGTAATTATAAACAGCAGTTTATTATAATGATTATAGATGTGAAATAATTATTATCTAGTTTACTAGGTTCTGAAGTGTAGATTAAATAATTATTTCCTACTTATTTTTATGGAAGGGGAGGAACAAAAATGGACGCAAAAAACAATGGCAACACTGGAGGATGCCCGTTTCACGGAGGTGCTACAAGTAACACATCTAGTGGAACATCAAACAAGGACTGGTGGCCAAACGCGTTAAACTTGAATATTCTCCATCAACATGACAGAAAATCAAATCCTATGGAAGAAGACTTTGATTATGCAGAGGAATTTAAAAAGCTAGATTATGATGCGCTTAAACAAGATCTTCATAATCTAATGACAGATAGTCAAGATTGGTGGCCTGCTGATTATGGTCATTATGGGCCATTCTTTATTCGTATGTCTTGGCACGCCGCAGGTACATACCGTACAGGCGACGGTCGAGGTGGTGGTGGAACTGGTAATCAACGTTTTGCTCCACTTAACAGCTGGCCTGACAACGCTAGCCTTGATAAAGCTCGTCGACTTCTTTGGCCGATTAAACAAAAGTATGGAAACAAAATCTCTTGGGCTGACTTACTCGTAATGGCAGGGAATGTTGCTATTGAAGACATGGGCGGACCAATTATAGGCTTTGGTGCAGGGCGCCCAGACATTTGGCATCCAGAAGAAGACATTTACTGGGGGGCGGAAACAGAATGGCTTGGTGATAATCGTTATTCTGGGGATCGCGAACTTGAGAATCCTCTTGCTGCTGTTCAGATGGGTCTTATTTATGTTAACCCAGAAGGTCCAAACGGTAAGCCAGATCCACTAAAGAGTGCTCACGACATTCGTGAAACCTTTGCACGTATGGGAATGAACGATGAAGAAACTGTTGCATTAACAGCAGGTGGCCATACGTTTGGTAAGGCACACGGAGCAGGGGACGCTTCCCATGTTGGTCCAGAACCAGAAGCAGCTCCTATTGAAGCACAAGGCTTAGGTTGGGAAAGCTCCTACGGTAGTGGTAAAGGACGTGACACCATCACAAGTGGTATAGAAGGTGCTTGGACTGCTAATCCGACACAGTGGGACAATGGATATTTTGATCTATTATTTGGATATGAATGGTGGTTGACAAAGAGCCCTGCTGGAGCTTGGCAGTGGCAGATTGTGGATCCAGATGAGAAGGATCTAGCACCAGATGCAGAAGATCCATCAAAGAAAGTTCACACTATGATGACTACCGCTGATATGGCATTAAGACATGATCCAGAATTTGAAAAAATTGCACGACGTTTCCACGAAAATCCGGATCAGTTTGCAGAAGCATTCGGTCGTGCATGGTTCAAATTATTACACCGTGATATGGGTCCAAAAGAAAGATACCTCGGACCAGAAGTTCCAGAGGAAGATTTCATCTGGCAAGACCCTGTTCCGTCAGTAGATTATGAGTTAACAGATGCAGAAATAGCAGAACTTAAAAAGAAGATCCTAGACACAGGACTTACAGTTAGCGAACTTGTCACAACTGCTTGGGCTTCGGCTAGTACTTATCGAGGATCGGACCATCGTGGTGGCGCTAATGGTGCCCGCATTCGTCTTGCACCACAGAAGGATTGGGAAGCGAATCAACCGGAACAACTTGAAAAAGTGCTTAGTGCATTAGAAGACCTTCAAAGTAAACTTGATAAAAAAGTTAGCATTGCCGATTTAATTGTACTTGGTGGTAGTGCTGCAATAGAACAAGCGGCATTAGATGCAGGTTTTGACGTAACTGTTCCTTTCTCACCTGGACGCGGTGATGCAACAGAAGAGCAAACAGATGTTGAAGGATTTGAATTTCTTGAACCAATTGCTGACGGTTTCCGAAATTATCAGAAAAAGCAGTACAGTATTGGTCCAGAAGAGCTCCTAATAGATAAGGCACAGCTCCTAAACCTTACAGCACCAGAAATGACTGTACTTGTTGGCGGTATGCGTGTTCTTGGTACGAATCACGGTGGTACTCAACACGGCGTGTTCACTGATCGCGTAGGTACACTTACAAATGACTTCTTTGTTAACTTACTTGACATGGGAGTAGAGTGGAAGCCTGTTGAGGGAGAAACATATGTAGGACGGGATCGCAATACAGGTGAAGTAGTGCGTACAGCAACGAGAGTTGACCTAGTGTTCGGTTCAAACTCTGTTCTACGTTCCCTAGCAGAAGTTTATGCTCAAGACGATAACAAAGAGAAGTTTGTCCGTGACTTTATCAATGCTTGGGTTAAGGTAATGAACGCAGATCGCTTCGACCTAAAGAAAGAAGACCTTAAGAAGGCACAACTTACAAGTAACTAATATATAAGAAAACCGCTGTCCGGTAGCGTAAGGACAGCGGTTTTTCCTATTTTAATTAAGAAAGAATGTTTCGAAATAGCAATATTTATCTTTGTCACTTACATATAAGCCTCTGAGTCACAATATCAGAGAACACTTGCAAACCATCTGTTTTTGCAATATGAATCACATCCGAGAATTTCTCCCCATCCGGTAAAAATGATGTGAGCATATTCTTCTTTTTTAAAACATATTCAGGCTGAAACTGTACATCCTTTTGTCCATTAAAGACTGCTACATAGAATATTCCCGTTTCCACAAGGTCTTGGAAAAAATGACTTCCATATGATAATTCAGGCATTAACCCTGATGTTGAGACTTCACAGATTACCGCCATATTACTAAGCTCCGTAAAATGGACAGGTACGCCGAGAGACGCTGTAGTTGTGCCCCATCTACCTGGCCCTACGAGCATGACATTTTCTCCTTTCAGAGCTCTATTGATTTTACCTATCTGTCTAGCTACTTCGTATTTTCCTTGTTCATTACGATCTAAATATGCTTCAGCCTCCACATAAACAACATATCCAATTGATAAGTGGACATTTCCACCCATAAAGTTACCTTTCGTGGAGATAAAACAATCTTTCTCATCCGTTAGTTCTGGTAGTTTTACCGAATGGCCTAACCCTCTCGTCTGTAACGGTCGACATTGTACAAGGTTCACTTTAAAATCCGAATCACTTGTAAAATTTGCAGTAAATTCAATATCCACAGGATAATCATAAACCTTTGATAATAACGTTAATATATCTTTCATAACGGTAGGAAATTCAGTCGTTTTAAGTACTTGTTCAAAATCAAGGATATAGGGCACTTTCTTATTCGTATATCCAAGGGAACGAAGTCTTCTTTCCATTTCGTAGTCCAATGTAGCAAATAACCCTTTTCTTATATTAAAATCAACACTGCTAATATCATCCCACTTTCTTGACGTTAGCTTATTTTCAGATAAAGAAAGGATATCCACATTATGCTGAGAAAATTTCTGTCTATCTTCCATATGGATTAGAGGCAAGCGTAATGGGTTATCCAAGGTCACAATTTTGGCGTAATCCTCCACCGTTCTGTCTACCGCCCTCGTACCTAGACCAAAAACGAGTCGTAACATGCCAGCATCCATATCTATATTATCATCCCATACATACAAATTAGAGGAATTCCCTACTCCTGCAAGATGTGGGAAAAATGCTTCTCCGTATTGATCTCCAGACACCCGTTGAACCAATATAGCCATCTGCTCATCTTTTTCAAACAATCCTCTGTTCATCCGATAGGCGAGAGCATCCTCATTCATTGTACTGGCATAAACTGTACGTATTGCATTTTCAAAAGCTTCATACCGTTCCTCAAGTGTCCCTTGATTAACACAAAACACACTTTCATATTTACCTGAGAAGGCATTTCCAAAATTATCCTCCAGCAATGAACTTGAACGTACAATGATAGGCGACTGACCAAAATATTCTAAAGTCTGTACAAATTGCTCCTGAATATTTCCTGGAAATTTTCCATATAACATTTTTTCTTTCAGCTTAGCGGCATATGTATAATACCCTTCTTTCGTTCTTTGTTTCGCGCGAAGCTTCCACCATCCATTTTGCACAATATATGTGTAGAAAATATCAGATCCTAAATAAAATGAATCATGGGGTTCTATATAAGATTGAAAGCGGTCCCCTCCATCCTTCTCGATAATCTTTCTAGCTAGAAGCATTCCAACACTTTTTCCTCCAATAAAGCCTGTCCCTACCTCCCTCGATGCAATTTGCAACAGATCATTTAAAGTGAAATATTTGTTACAAAGCTCGAGCATGCGGGACTCATGGCCGATTAACATCTTCATTAATTTCCTTTTCGTTTCTTCTTGCTCCTCAATAGGAAGTATTAGTTTCTCTCTGGCCTCACTAAAGATTACAGTCCAGTTATCTAACCGTTCCCCTCCTCGATGAATATTAGAAAATAACATAGCGGATTCTGCACTTGAGGTGATACTAATTGCTTCATCTCCTTTTATAAGATGTGGGAAGAACATGGTTGGAGAATAACGTTGCCACACCTTCAGTGGATGAATATAATAGTTTTCTTTTACTTTATATAGATCAAGTAATAGCTGTGTCGTTTCCCGAATACCTGCAATGCTACTGTATGTATGGGCGTTTCTTATGATTCCAAAATATGCAATTGTATCTAACTCATATAAGTAAGGACAAGTAACTTTAAAGAAATTACCAATCATCAAGTCAGAATGCCAGTATTCTAACAAATCTGTAAGGCAGTCAAAGACATAAAAAGCTTTTCTACCTTCTTGCTCCATTAAACTATGTACCTCAGTAGCAAAGCTTTCGAATCCTTTCCTTGCCTCAAGTTTGTATACCTTAACACCAATACCTTCTTCGAGAATCGGTTCGTGTTGCCCAAAACGGACGTAGATCATCTTCCGATTATCCCGCTTTGCCTGCTCTACATAAGGTTGAACCACCTTCTTATAATCCTCTATAGAATCCACTTGCCAAACAACATTATCTCCCAATCGTAGCTTATCAATTGCTTGATCAAATCCAGTTAGTCCTGTGCTTACTTTCTCATGTAGTTCCATAATAGCGCCTCCTTTCACTCCCTATCTTACTCTCATTATATTTTATTTAACAGTGAGACACACTTTTTTACAGAGGTACGCAAGAGTTCACTATCCCTATTCCATAAAAACCATAGGACGCAGTTACTTAACCACTTGTTACACTTTTATTCGAGTAAAACAGCATCCCTAGGTCCTCATAGCAATCTGATTAAGAGAATTGATGCTAATTGTATTTCGCTTATCAGTTGTTGTTGGGGAATTCAATAACAATAGTAAGAACATTAGCCAAAGAACACAGTAACACTCCCTTCTTTTTGTGCCGTAGTATAACAGTTTTGTATAAAATTCTGGATTTGTTCTAGATCAAATGGATCACAACCTGACATGAAATTACCGATATTATTGTGTAATTGTGTATAGCTATTTAAGGCATTTTCTATTTTTTCTTTATCAAAAGCAGAGCTTCTACCTAACCCACTAACTCCTCCATGATAATCCATCGAATCAAGTAAACGGTATAGTATCGTAGCATTATCATTCCACATGCTAAATCGAGCATAAGCAATTTCCTTTCCGTCTTTGTTATAACCATAAATATCATGTCCCATTAAAGCTCCTCCTTTAAAATGTTGAAATGGATATATTATGAATCGAAAGAAAATAAAGCATAAATATTACCAAATAGATTACATATTTATCACCCCTTTCAGATTTTGTTAAATATTTAACTAATTTGATGACATAAGTTTTGAGGGAAAATGGTGTTAAGGTTGGTTGATTCGTAGTTCAGCGAGAAGTCTCCTTAAAATAGGAGTGTCATTCATTCTAATTTTTCTCTTTTGGGATTATAAAAATATAGTTAAAAATGTAGTTAAAACTAAGGAGGAATAAGGGTATTTAAAGAGATGACTAAGTAACTAGGGGCTTCTATTCTTTACTAGTCAATCCATTTTTACGGCTAGAGGCTGAAGTAACAAATCTATCTCCATTAACTAATTCTTCGTAGTTATAATACACATGAGTAGGGTTACCTTTCTCAGGACGTGGTTCATGAGGAAGAGACAATTCCCACTTAAGGAGCCAAAAAACATATGGCGTGTCTGGTTTATCAAAGCCCATTTTTGACATTTTTCTATCTTTCACATAAGCGGTAATTCGTTCTTTTTCCTCCTTCCCAACGTCTTTAGTTACATAATCTATTTCATCGTGATTGGGATCAAATACTACGGCGTTCTCCACTGTGTATAAATCAGTCATTATACTATGTTGCTTTCGAAAGGTTACATAGGATTCGAGTTTGTATTTTTGGGTATTGGGAAAAGCATGAACAAGATGATCTTCAATGATTTGAAACGTTTTTCCTGCGGGGATGGATAACACTTTTGACAAATTGAAAACCTCCATATATGTCATATTTTTTTATTAATTTAAAAAATTAATGGATGATATATTTGTTACTTGCGGAATTTTAATTTGTAGTAAAGGGGGATTGTATCAAAAGAAATAGCTTGAGCTCACTAATTGTTTTTATAATTTTCTTATAATTGAGTCAATTTAATAATTCACTATTTCATTCTAAAACACAAACATTTATACAAGGAGTTTAAATTTAATTCGATTTCCGCTGCAGACGGATCAATTACTACTAATGACAGCCCACGTCCTGTGGGCAACGGCGTAATCTCGTCGTCCTGACTGCTGCGGACACGGCTTCAACTCCACACTAGACACTTTGTATACTGCTAAAGCATATTGTCCTGTCTCTGCCTCTACTAGTATTGCTCTGTTGTTAAGTGCGTCGAGACAACTCGAAGCTTATTCGTGAAGCATATGCTCGTCGCTGGAGTCGCCGTCTTCCTCTACAATCGAAAATAATAACTTTTTATTTATGAAATTCATTCAATAATGAACTTATTATAACCACCTCACTAACTAAATTTGATCAGTCATTACTGGAGCTTCACTAAGAAGAGGTCAAAAGGTCAAGAAGTTATAGATAATCGAAAAGCTATATGTTGTTGAATCATTTTTAAAATATAGGAATTAAAAATTTATAGGGGGATATACTTTGAAGTGTGTCGAGGAATAACATTTAATAATTAAGGAAAGAATATCACAAAATAATTTATGGTATGCCTCTAAAATAAGCTCACCAAAATAGAAGGTAATAAAGGGAATTTAAGGATGTTTTTATTGATCTTTATCTAATTCTTCCTTCAGGCGATCCACATCAACAACAGACAAACCCGTTAGCTCTGCAATTTCATCCACTTGCTTCCCTTTTTCTAACATCCGCTTAGCAACTTTTTCAATCCCTTTTTCAATCCCTTTTTCCATTCCTTTTTCTATTCCTTTTTCCATTCCTTTTTCCATTCCCTTTTCCATTCCCTTTTCCATTCCTATTCTTTCGTAAGAAGTGATGACTTCCATAATTCTCTCCCCTTCCTTTGGATCCATTGCTTTCACCTCTTCTTTAAATCGATATTCCTCATCATCGGTTAATTTTAAATATGTCTCGAAAAAACCAGTTAATAAGGATTCCCGAGCTTTGTCTAGTTCTAACTATAAGCCCCACCAAATAAAAATGCTTTGACCGGGTAATAATTAATCTATTCCCATCTCTTCCCTAAGGCGATCCACATCAACAATAGACAAACCCGTTAGCTCTGCAATTTCATCCACTTGCTTCCCTTTTTCTAACATCCGCTTAGCAACTTTTTCAATCCCTTTTTCAATCCCTTTTTCCATTCCTTTTTCTATTCCTTTTTCCATTCCTTTTTCCATTCCCTTTTCCATTCCTATTCTTTCGTAAGAAGTGATGACTTCCATAATTCTCTCCCCTTCCTTTG
The DNA here is from genome assembly GCF_029688925.1 of Evansella sp. AB-P1. Taxonomy (GTDB): domain Bacteria; phylum Bacillota; class Bacilli; order Bacillales; family Salisediminibacteriaceae; genus Evansella. The sequence goes on along the minus strand of NZ_JARUKY010000001.1, from coordinate 319,823 downwards.
GATCCATTGCTTTCACCTCTTCTTTAAATCGATATTCCTCATCATCGGTTAATTTTAAATATGTCTCGAAAAAACCAGTTAATAAGGATTCCCGAGCTTTGTCTAGTTCTAGCCGAATAATTATTCTAAAAAATTCTTTTTTTACTTCAATACGTTCATCCATATTATAACCCATTTTACTTAACAATGCGGCAGCTACTGGGTTTTCATTCCTAATATAATCACGCCAATTTTTCTTTTTCAATTCAATGGATAAATAGTTAAAGTGAAGTATTTCTGCAAATGGGAAGTTCATTAAAAATGAATTGGGTTCTTCTCTCGGAGTATCATAGCTAAATATAGCAATGGGAAGGATTTTGCGGCGATATTTTTGATAAAGCTTACTAAAATAGATAAACATTCTTTCATTAAAATGCTTTTGAAAGCTAGCTTGAGATTCAATATGTACAATAATGAGACTATCAATCCCCCTTAATTTCGTTTCTACCAATAGATCAACTTCATGCTTGTCTCCATCTGTTACATCTGTGAATATTTCTTGAGACAAAAAATGAATGTTAGTAAAATCTAGTTGCTCGTGAGCTTGTGGGAAAAACAGCAGCATAAACTCTTCAAAAAATGTGGAAATTAATTCTTTGAATAGTCGATCATGATCAGTCCTAGACTCATCCATATCCATCACCTCTCTCTTAAAAGAACATTCGTTCCTCAATTCAACTAAATTATATTCTGAACATACGTTCTAGTCAAGAGAAAGATGTAGCGTTTAGATGAGCTTAACACGTTTAGCAGGACCGTTCCGTTCCCTTTCCTCATTCCTTTAATTTTATTCATATAGGGTTGCATGATTTTTTCACCGTGTATATAATGTGTATATAGTGTATACACATTATATAGACACAGCTACTTTTTTACTTAATATAGGAGACTGCTCTATAGATGAATCAAAAGAACAAAACAAGAGAGGAATTGTTCAAATGGTAACAACAGTAAGCAAACCAAAAATGAATATAAGCAAGCGCTGGATGTTCATCCTTGGTATATTCGTCCTTGTGCAAGTTATTTTTTTCGCGGTTGATGGTACTTCCTTTGAACCAAACATAAACGATAGTGGTAGCCTATTTGCTAGAACTGGCAGGTGGATTTTGAACTTGAAGCCCTTTACGGAATGGATTACCCCGTATTCTTTTCCATTTTTTAATTTGATTATGAGCCTCCACGTGATCACAATACTGATTCAAGCCGTACATGACGCTATTTCATTTTTCACAAAAAAATAAAGAAGAGGGATTAGGATGCAGATCATTATTTCGAACAGTTCAAAAGAGCCGATTTACGAGCAAATTATGAATCAAGTCAAATCGGCTATTTTGTCAGGTGAACTACAGGAGGGAACAGCCATACCTTCCATGCGTAAACTCGCCAAGGATTTACAAATTAGTGTGATAACGACGAAACGTGCCTATGAAGAATTGGAAAAGGCAGGCTTTATTTATTCCATTGTGGGAAAAGGCTCTTTTGTCGCAGAGCAAAATTTAGAGGTAATCAAAGAAAAGAAGCTGAAAGTCATTGAGGAGCAACTCAGTGATGTCATCACGAATAGTAAGGAAATTGGGCTAACGCTTGATGAGTTACAGGAAATATTGAAGTTCTTATACGAGGAGTGATTGAAATGGAAAATATAGTGGATCTAAAAAATGTTAGCAAAACTTTTAAAGGTTTCTCCATAGAAAACATTAATTTACAACTGAAGCAAGGCTTTGTAACAGGTTTTATTGGTGCAAATGGTGCCGGGAAGTCTACTACAATAAAAATGATGATGAATCTGCTAAAACCAGACTCCGGAGAAATTAAGCTTTTCGGTCTGAATTACAAGGAACACGAAAAGGAGATCAAAGAACGGATTGGTTTTGTGTACGATGGTAATGTCTTTTTTGAAGGGCTGAACTTAAAGGATATAAAACGCATTGTGGGGCCGGCATACAAACAATGGGATGATACTTTATTTAAACAATATGTTGAAAAATTCGAATTACCACTTAATAAACCGATGAAAACTTTTTCCAAAGGGATGCAAATGAAGGCTTCATTGGCCATTGCTTTATCACACCATGCAGAACTAATTATTATGGATGAACCAACGGCAGGATTAGACCCTATATTCAGACGGGAGTTACTCGATCTTTTACAGGAATTAATGATGGATAGTAATCGCACCATCTTTTTCTCGACGCATATAACTTCTGATTTAGACCGGATCGCTGACTATATTGCTTTTATCCAGCATGGAGACTTAGTCTTTCATAAGTCCATTCACGATGTTGCGGAAAACTATGCCATTGTTAAAGGAGCTATAGACCTACTGGATAGCGACACAGAAAAAGCATTTATTCGCGTTCGTCGGACACCAACAGGGTTTCAAGCATTGACGGATAATACGGCAACAGTGAAAGACACGTTCGGAGACACCGTAGTTATTGACCGTGCCTCTCTTGAAGATATTATGTATTACATGAAAGGAGACTATCAGCATGTTTAATTTAATCCGGCGCGATGCCATACTACAAAAAAAGATGTTATTAACCTTTATTCCTTTTATTCTAGTCTTTATTATTATAGACTCCCATCACCCTGCATTCATTTTTCTCGTCGCAAGTATTTTTATTCCCTTTAACGCTTATAGTTACGATGAAAAAGCTGAGACAAATATTTTGTTAAATTCATTACCTTACACACGCAAGGAAATTATCGCAGCACGTTATCTAGGTTCTATCCTTTATACCTTATTAGCTTTTGCTGTGACAAGTATAACATTATTTATTTTCAATAGACCTTTCACGCTAACCGATATCGCCATTGGCGGCGGCCTATTCCTATTGTTCGCTGCGTTTACATTCCCATTATTTTATATTCTTAAGCCAGGCCACATTTCAATGGTCGTCATCATTATTTTTCTCGTTCTAGCAGCATTAGGTCCGCCTATTGTCAGATTTTTAGCTGAACACTTCACCGCCATAACAATCTTTATTAACGATTTATCGACCGAAACTTTATATATGGGTACCACATTGGTTATCTTGACACTCTACGCAATCTCTTGGATAGTTACGACGATCATTTACCAGCGAAAAGCGTTTTAAGTCACGGAGAAAATGTCCCTTCTAGTGCGGTAATACTTTACTGTGGGGCACTACAATCTTTTAAATACGGAGTGAGGTTTATGTAGGCATCCATTGTAAAACTGAAAAGATACTACCTCCCTATGCTAGGAGACTGGTAATTAAAACTTTTCGAAACCTTCTTCTCTTTATACCGTATGAAAACTAAGATGATTTGTAAGGGAGAGATTCGTATGGGTAAAAAAAGAAAGCGGGACAAAGATTCTTCTGCCTGGCTATGGGTTGATATTTTGTTTGACATTGTTCTTTTTATTCCTAGAATAATTGGTAGTTTCTTTAAGTCGTACTTTTAGTGAATTATATTACATGAGAGACTGTTTCATCATTAATTAGTAACAACTTGTTTTTATCATCATAGTAATGGTTGAATTCACAAAAAATTAAAGTGTCATAAATGAAGTTCAATGAGGTGTGTCTTATAATGATTAACCCATATGAGGCATTTAAAAATGCCGTACAAGCTAATATAGATAAACCAATTGAAAACTGGGATAGAATTACCGAACAAATGGCTACACTCTCCATAAAAAAGGGAGATTATTTAATAAGAGCTGGAAATACGGTTGAAGAAGTATACTTTTGTGTAAAAGGCATTTTTAGGTTGTTTTACTTATTAGAAGATGGTTCGGAATTTATAAAGAGTTTCTGCTACGAGAATGAGTTTGTCACTTCATATGGTGCGTTAGTAAATTCTTTTGAATCGCCTTTTTCAATCCAAGCCCTTGAAGATTCTATTGTCATTGTTATATCAAAGGGGTTATTGGAGGAATTGATTCGAAACAGCAGAGTATGGGAGATGGTGGTTAGAAAGGAAGTGGAAAAACTTTATCTGAAAAAAGAAAAAAGAGAAATGGAATTTCTTAACCTTAATGCAACAGAAAGATATAACAATTTTATCAAGGAATATCCAGAATTAGTTTACAGAATACCTCAGTATTATATTGCCTCTTATCTTGGTATATCCCCCGTTTCTTTAAGTCGCTTAATTAAAGAATTAAAAAATTAACCAATGTTAATGAACGTCCTTTCCTCCACTTTTATAATTAATGACGATTAATAAAAATAAAGGAGGATGGGATGTGAAAAAAATTAATAATACCGTTTTAATAACCGGTGGAGCTTCTGGTATTGGTTTTGCCCTTGCGAAGAAATTAGTTAAGCAAAAAAATACTGTGATCGTTGTGGGAAGGGATGAGAAAAAATTACATGCTGCAAAGGCAGAAATACCTCAATTGATAACATTGAAAGCGGATATAAGCTGCGAACAAGATCGACAATCATTAGTTAAAATCATTATGAATGACTACCCTAAATTAAATTATTTAATTAATAATGCAGGTATACAAATACAAACTTATTTTGATAAAGATCAACCACCTTTAAAACAAATTGAAAAGGAGATGGATGTTAACTTTATCGGACCTGTAAGATTAACTAGTTTACTAATACCAACTTTAAAGAAGCAAAAAGAGGCTAAAGTTATTAATATATCTTCTGGTTTAGCTATCGTCCCAAAAAAAGATACTCCAATCTACTGTGCATCAAAAGCTGCACTTTCCATTTTTTCTATGAGTTTGGGATATCAACTAGAAAATTCTTCAATAAGAGTTATTGACGTTAAAACACCATTAATAGATACAAATATGACTAAGGGTAGAGGGAAGGGTAAAATAAGCCCTGATGTATTTGCTAATAATCTTCTAAAAAAGATTCAGAAGGGAAAGGTTGGAGAAATAAGAATAGGGAAGGTTAAGATTTTATACTTCCTGTATCGTTTCTTTCCTTATTTAGCCTATAAAATAATGAAGTGATTTGTACACCAACTATCAATTAATTGCTTATTTTGATTTTGTATCCTTTATTACAACAGAATGGAAGCAATACTCGTACATTATTTTACTCTTAGCCATATTAAAATAAAATAAGATACAAAAAAATCGGGGACAGGTGTGAACCACTGTCCCTTAGTCCATTATTAAAAGTATACCTTTTCTAGAATACGATCCATCACTCTTATATTTCTAAGACTTTCCTCTAATGATATTAAAGGCTCCTTACCATTTAATATAGATCTAGAGAAATCATCTACTTCTAATTGATACCTTGAGCTAGGTGGAACATAAATTTCTTCTTCCTTTTCGTCTGTGTAAAGAAATAATTTCCCTTCTTTACCCGTAAATGTATCGGGAATCTCGATACGACCCTTCGTTCCAATAATCTCGGAATAATTTCTTGGAAAAGCATTGAATCCAGCGTTTAAAGTTGCTGTTGCCCCAGATGAATACTGTAACAATACAGATGCCGAAACGTCTACGCCTTCTTTCATTTCCGAAACCACATGAATATCTGATGGTTCTTGATTCATCACCATTCCTACAAAATTTAGAGGGTAACACCCTACGTCATATAGAGCCCCTCCCCCTAACTCTGGCTGCATCTTTATGGTATTAGGACGATTTAAAAAGAATCGAAAACTGGAAGTAATATGCTTAATTTCTCCTAAAATCCCCTTTTCTAAGACTTCCTCCACTAACTGAATACGACTAGTATACTTATACATGAAGGCTTCCATAAGAATTACGTTATTTTTCTTTGATACCTCTATCATTTCTAAAGCCTCTGTTTCATTTAAAGCCATTGGTTTTTCACAAAGAACATGTTTCCCTTTTTCCATGGCTTTAATGGCCCATTCCTTATGTAGTGAATTTGGCAAAGGAATATATACAGCTTGAATTTCTTTATCCTCCAAAAGTTCTTCATAGCTTTCATAAATTCTTTTACAATCAAACTTCTCTTTACAAGCCTTTCTCTTTTCTTCGCTACTGGATGCTAATGCGTAAAATTCAGCGAAGTCCGACTCTAGCATAGGAGGTATAACTGAGTTTTCTGCTATTCTAGCATAACCTAATACTCCAAAACGTACTTTCATCCTTTTTCATCTCCTTTTAAAATTAACGCAGCGTTTATATTAAGAACCGTACTTAACGGAAAAACACTACCCTCTCAGTAAACCTTTTATTGATATAAATCTTAATGAGTAGTCTACAATTATTCTTTTCCCTACGTATTCAATATAATTACGAAAAAGCCTTCTTTTTCACCCGAATTATCCATACGCCTAGTACACAGCCTAAATGAGTTTTCAGCTACCCCACTCAGCAGGCAAATATCATTTATATGTAACACCTCTCAATATTCTTGTCTCTACCTGTAATGATTATTGAACACTTTTTTAATAAAAGTAAAGCTCCTTGTGGTTGCAACGCATCGCAACCTCTAGTTGACACATAATTTGAGAGGTTTTATTTGAAAAAGTCGATCTGTACTGAGATCAAAAATCCCCCCGAACCGTTAGGCCGAGGGAACATAAACAAACGTATATTTTCCATAAAAACATACTAAACATTTTTATCATACTAGGCTATTTCAAATCTATCAAAGCGACTACCTCCACCTGCGCCGTCTGTGGAAACATGTCTACAGGTTGTAACGATTTCAACTTATATCCGTTCTTGTCCTTCGTTAAATCATTAACGTTTTTGGCTAGAGTTGATGGATTACAAGATACGTAAACAATTCGCTTCGGTTTTACGCGCAATAACGTATCAATAAACGTTTGATCTAGTCCAGTTCGTGGTGGGTCAACGATGACCACGTCTGGATGCCAGCCTTCCTTTTCCCATCTTTGAAGCCATGTTTCTGCTTTTCCTACTACATATTCAGCATGCTCCACCCCATGCGCAGCAGCATTTTTTTGTGCATCCTCAATAGATTCACTGATAACGTCCATTCCTCGTAACTCTGCTGCTCCTTCTGCCACCCATAGTCCGATTGTTCCTACACCACAATAAGCATCTACGACCTTCTCTTTTCCAGTTAGTTCTGCTGCTCCCTTTGCTGCATCATATAGCTTCTTCGTTTGGATTGGGTTCAATTGGAAGAAGGCACGTGGAGAAAGATTAAAGCGATACTCAGACATTTTTTCTTCTATTTTTTCTTTTCCGTAAAGAACGATCGTGTCATCCCCAAACACTAATGACGTTTTCTTCGGGTTAATGTTTTGTACGATAGACGTAACATCTGGGAGGCGTTTCTTAATTTTATCAATAAATAAATTCACCTTTGGAATTTCCTTTTTCACTGTAACGAGAACCACTTGGTACTCTCCAGTTTCAAAGCCCACTCTCGTAACGATTGTTCGTAAAATACCCGTCCGCTTCCGTTCATTGTATGGATGAATATTCATGTCTTCCGCAATTTGTTTAATAACAGTAGTCACTTTATTCGTTTGTGGATGCTGGACCATACATTCACTTAAATCGATAAGCTTATGGCTGTTAGGACTATATAAACCAGCAATCACCTTACCATTATGACGACCTACCTGCATTTGACTTTTATTTCGATACCCCCATGGATCGTCCATCCCAATGGTGTCGTGAAAGTTTATTCGATCAAGGTTGATTTTCGTATACCGTTCAAATGCTTGACGAACAATATCCTTCTTCTCCTTTAATTGCCCTTCGTAGGAAAGGTGCTGTAGCTGGCAACCTCCACAATCCTCATAGACAGGACAAGGAGCTGCAATGCGATCAGGAGATTCCTTCCTGATTTTCACAACTCGCCCTTGAGCAAACTTCCCTTTAATTTTTGTCACTTCACAAACGATTTCTTCCCCTGGGAGTGCTCCAGGTACGAAGACAACTTGGCGCTTGAAAAAGCCTACACCTTCCCCGTCAATTCCCATTCGCTTTATTGTTAATGGAAAGCGTTGACCTTCCTTTATGGTTAATTGTGTTTCCTGCTGTGATCCTTTTCGTTCCTTCACTTTTTCCACCTCTAATTTATGTAAAAAATAAATATTTCACCTTGTACTGAAGCCTACTATAACACAATCTTTGTTTGATATGTAGAAGCGTAAAGTTTCCTATTCATCTCAGCTAATTATTTTTTTAAGTTAACTAGAAAAACGCCAATGGCTATTGTTTCACATTGACGTTTTTAATGGGAATATTTAATGATTTGATAGTATTTATAAATTGCACCTCTGAAAACTGTTCCTTTGGTTCAACACCTAATACATCTTCACGTCTAAAAACAGCGATGCCACGATAGAAGCCTGCTAGCTGTCGTACCTCTTCCTTTTCCTTCGTTGATAATTCACGTATAAAAGTTACTTCCATTTTTCCAACCTCCTCTTACTACTATAGCCAGAAAATAGAGTATAAATAATAGCTAAAAGGAAATTTTCCAAGTACAAAAAGACAAATACACTAAATACGTATGTTAAATTTCATAAAAGGAATCAATGATTGACTGTTTTTCTACTCTGAAAATAGGAAGTATTCTTGGTCTAGAGCCGTGCAAAGCTGAAAATTCATGAAATGTGGGATTCAAGAAGTGTTCTAGACGCCCGCAAATCAGGAAAAAACACAAATGCGGGATTCAAGAAGCGTTCTAGACGCCCGCAAAGCTACAAAATCATAAGATGCGATTGCTGTGAAAGAATATTTTCATCCCCCATGGTGCAAGTTTCACTTCACCTACATGGGATGTCTACCTAATAAACGCCATCCTTAAATTGTTCTTCAATAACATGTAAACCGAGTGTAAAGTGATCAAAGAGAATTTCTTTAACTAACGTAACCTGCTCCTCTTTACAATGGACGACGAGCATTACCTCGCCACCTTCCCCTCGTTTCTTCTTCCTCTTCATTTCTTTTTTTCGCACCCATAAATCAAGAAGGAAGCCAACTCCTAAACCTAGAAACAAACCACCAAGGCCCCACAGTACAGGCCCCCCTGGTAAAACAAATCCATACACAACCCCAAATAAGGAAAAGACTGTTCCAAATGCGAAGGTTCCATCAAATAAGGAAAAGCCGGCTCCACGGATGATTTCACTATTTTTCTTAGGCTTTTTCTTTTCTTGTAGAGGTATGGCATAAATATTTTCTTTCCCAATACCATGTTTTTCAATTTCTTTAATTGCCATTTCTATATACATGGAATGATCAAAGGATGCTATGACGTTCATATACCCATCTCTTTCTGTTAATAAATATGTATTCTTTTTAAATGCTGCTTTTTGATATTCTTTCATTAAATAAAAGCTTTGCTGCTTCGCCAATATTTTATTAAAGCTATCACATTGCATATAGGCATCATATGGCGCAAAGCAGTACATGGAAGGTAAAAATATTATCCATTGTGGATTTACAACCTCTAAGGCTGCTTGAAACTCCCCTAAAAACGTGTAATGGATTGCTTGTAGCGTTGCAGAAAAATAAAGCACTACCATAAACCAAACTAATATATAAAAGCCTGAAGGAAGTCGATTTAAATAAAGATGCCCTAATCCTGGGGTAATAAACGACCAAAATACCGCAAGCCAAGGTTTTCTTTTATCGAGATAGTTTTTTTCCAAAGAGGAATAAGAAAGGAGCTCAACCTCCGATGCTGATCCTGTCAAATCGGAAAGAAGGGCAAACTTATTTTGATCAATCGTAACTCTTCTACTATCCCAAATACCATATATGTAAACAGGTACATACAATAAAATCCAATCTGTATCAAGAACTTGGATAGCTTCATCAAACTGTCCTGTAAAGGAATATAATATGGCGGTATTTAATTTTGAGTTCACATTTACTACGAATTCCCAAACAATAAGTAAGAAGCCTTTTATATACTTCCCCAACATCACATGTCCGTAGCCTGGAATTGCAGCTGACCACCACATAACAACTGTAGGATTTCTAAATTGTGCAATATTCGCATTTGTTGGTGTAAGTGCTCCCTTTTTAAATCGAATATCTTTATAGTTTTGTCCACTCATTGTCATTCATATCCCCACTTAACTTGCAGCCTATATGTTATAGAGTTAGGTTAATTCAAAAGCTTGACAATTATTCAAGTAAATGGGGACTATTACCACTATAGTTATATTTAGTCTGTTTCAATGCTTTCCCATAAATATAGAGAAGTATAGGTTCGATATGGCTTCCATGCTTCCGATTTCTGTAGCATGTCCTCCTTTGTTGGCTTTATGTTCAATTGAAAGTATTTTTTCAGTCCGTTTTGAATACCAATATCCTGAATAGGAAACAAATCCATTCGCCCTAGGCCAAACATGAGAAAGCATTCTGCCGTCCACCGTCCAATTCCTCGGATAGCTACTAGTTTTTCAATTACTTCCTCATCTTCTAAAGTTCTCATGCTATCTAAATGAAGCTGGTTGTTGGCAATTAGCTTTGATGTATCAATAACATACTCTGCCTTCCTCTGACTAAATTGTAGCTCCCGTAACTCCTCCACTTTAAGCTTACTAACAGTTTCCGGTGAAGGGTAAAACCATACACCATCTATTTCCTGACCGAAATTCATAACAAATCGCTTCGACAATTCGTAAGCAAATGCCATATTGAGCTGCTGATGAATAATCGTTTTCATTAAACTGCCATAAAGGTTAAAATCACAGACGAATGGTGTGCCCCGGTATCGTTCAAAAAGTGCTCCCAAGTCCGTTTCTTTAAAATAGTGATACACATCTTCTAATGGAACGTCCCAATGAAAGATCCGTTCTAATTGACAGAATACTTCCGCCTCTTCCGCTTTCTCTATATTCGTAAACGTCACTATACGAAAAATTGGAGCTTCAACTGTTCCAATTTGCTGTAATCGAACAACAACCGGTTTTTCGTTAATTATAAGTGGTATCTTTATGGCCTGTTTTTCAAAATCAATGTCGTTTAAGGGATCAATCTTTAATCGTTTTAATGCTTGGAAAAAATTATAAGGTCCCTTTACTGAAATCTGTCTATCCATAGGTACACCGCCTTTCTTTGACCATATTTTATCATAATTCTTTTTCTTCCTTAACTTGGCATACCCTTTTTTCATTGACCTTTGTTAGAATAGATTTGCGAGATTTTATAAAGGGAGAGATGGATTGTGTCAATTCCAACTGATGTAGCCTCACTACAAATTATGGCTGAGGTATATAAAAAGAAAAACCTGCAGGAAATTTTAGAGAAAACGGTTAATAGCTTAGTAGAGCAAGTACCGTACATTCATTGGGCAGGTATTTATTTTTACGAAAACGTTTCAGAGGTTCGTCTTATGGCTTCTTCTGATGATGAAAATGATTTAACATGGGAATCAAACAGTGAGTTAAAATTCCCTATTAAAACAACTGATCAGGATAACTTAGGTGTTTTAGTTGTTCGTACTCGTGAGGCCATTGCCTTTGATGTAACGGATGTAACAACACTAGAAACAATTGCTGAGGCAATTGGAGAGATGGGTTTCGCCAACTAAATTGAATAAATGAAAAAACCTCCTTATATTAATTCCCAAGGAGGTTTTTCATTTATTCAAGACTCTTATTGTTTTCCAAAAATGCCTTTATTAATCGTTAAGTCATCAAGGCTTTTGAATGTGTAACCCTGCTCTTTAAGATCATCTATTACCTTTGGAAGTGCTTCAGCATTGTCACTCGAAACGGAATGAAGTAGCATTATGGCTCCTGGATGGACCCGCTTCATTATGTTGTCATATGCATATTGTGCACCCTTTTGGTTGTCTTTTTCCCAATCTTTATAGGCAAAGGACCAGAAGACATTAATGTATCCTAATTGAGATGACATAGCTAATGAACGTTCACTAAATGTCCCTCTTGGTGGTCGAAGATAGCGCATATCCGTTCGGCCAGTTAATTCCTCATATAGCTCACGAAGGCTTTCTAATTCTTTTGTAAGTCGTTCGTCCGATACTGCAGGTAGGCTTGGATGATGGTAAGAGTGGTTTCCAATTATATGTCCTTCCTCTACCATTCGATTTATTAGCTCTTGTTCATTTTTTAAATAATGTCCTGTAACAAAAAAGGTTGCTGGAACCCCTTTTTCTTTTAAGGTATCTAGTATGCTTGCTGTGTATCCATTTTCGTACCCGTTATCGAATGTTAAATATAGCTCTTTTTCTGAAGTATCTCCAATATAATAGCCCCCATATTTTGCTAACAGTTGTTCATAAAGGGGTTCTGTTGATGCTGGTTCATTGTTTTTTGATGGGTTAAAACTCCAGTGGTGCTCTTTATTACTTAGTGATTCTCCGTGGACTGTTGCTTCTGTTGTTATTGTAATACTTGATGTAAAAGCGATCGTAACTAAAATGATGGTTATTTTTGCTATTAATAGGACATGCCTTACTTTGAACATGTGTGATCACCTTCGTTTCTCCTTATTGATTCAATTCCTATTCCTTAGTTTTTATATTTACGTAAATTTCATACGTGAGGAATTGTTTTTTTTGAGAGTAAGGTGGGACGGATTATAAGCAAATAAAAACAGACTCTAAAAATTAGAGTCTGTTATGGCTTCAGTTATCATTATTATGCTTTATTTACGTTTGTTGCTTGAGGTCCACGTTGACCTTCTTCAATTTCAAACGTAACTTCTTGACCTTCGTCTAATGATTTGAACCCTTCACCTTGGATTGCGGAGAAGTGAACGAATACGTCGTCACCGCCATCTCTCTCAATAAATCCAAAGCCTTTTTCACTGTTGAACCATTTTACTTTTCCATGTTCCATCTTTTCAATTTCCTCCTTGCGTGTAGCAAATACGTTTATTGCAAAATAACCTTGCTTGCTTAATATGGACATTAAACAATTTTTTTATACCCTTAATTGGATATTCTTTCTTAACATTTATTTCAAAAGGTTGTACATAATGTGTTTACGAATGATTTCTACTACAGTTTAGAGCATTTGCATATCAATTTTTCTAAAATGCTTTATGCAAGGATCTAAAATTCCTTAACCGGTACATACCCCGTTTTTTCAATAATACGCTGCCCCTGCTCAGAAAGAATCCATTCAATAAACTCAGCAATATTAGGATTATCACTGCCCGCAGTAATTGCATAAAATTCAGCAGCAATCGGGTACTTATCACTACGAATCGCTTCTTTATCTGGATACACCTCATCAACCGCAAGGTGTTTAATTTCCCCTTCTTGAACCATTTCTGTTGAAAAGTAACGGAAGGAATAGCCTAAAGCATTTCGATGGTTACGGTAGCTAGAGGTCTGTGAAATGATCCCTCCCATTCCTGAAACAATATCTTCTGTAGGAGGAGTCATTAATGGAATGTCTCCCATTAAATTTTCTAGTGCCGTTTGACTCCCACTGTCATTTGGTCTTTGGAAGGGACGAATGGTTTCATTATTCCCACCAACCTCACTCCAATTCGTAATTTCTCCTGAATAAATCTTTTGAATTTGTTCAATGGACAGAGAATCTACTGGGTTTCTTTCATTTACAAAAAAAACAAATGCTTCTCTACCTATTGGAGTTAATTCAAGCTCTACCCCTGCTCTTTCGGCCTCCTGCAATTGTCGTTGAGATGGCCCTGCTGCAAAAATAATGTCAGCATCTCCATTCATCAGCCTTTTATAGGCTTCAGGAGTCGTACTAGATATTATCTCACTATGATACACATCATAATCTCGTTCTGGATAAGTAGCTTGGGCAAAGGCTGCATACACAGGATATAAAGCAGTAGCACCGTCTAATATTGGGATGTTGTCAGTAATTGAAAATGACGATTCTTCTAATGAAACTGATTTTGTATCCTCCTTAAAGGGCTGATATTCATACAAATTGACCCCTTGATCGTTTACAGTGGCTAAGTTTGCTTCATGAGCTTCTTTTATCTGAAAACTAATAAAAACAACAAGAAAGACTGAAAAAAAACTAATAATGGCGATTTTTAATGGCTTCGGTTTTATCAATTTGAATATACCTAATATAAAAAAGATATAAATAGCTACAAGAAGAATGATGAGTAAGATATTTAAAAATGGCTGTCCCCATACGAGTAGCGTAAAAGCAGAACCAATAAAACCAAAAATCACAAATAAGAACAGAAGTGCTATACTTAAAAATATTTTATAACCGAAACCTAGCTTCATTGTAATATTCTCCCCTCTTAAATTCATTTTTTATTTATGTATTTACTATCATTCTCACCTCTCCCTATATAGACGTTCTTGTAATGTCATTTGTTTCAAGATGACGAAAAAATAAAATTAGGCTATCTTGATATGACTTAGTTTTTATACATCTAAAATCTGCATATTTGAACTCGGTTCACTTCGAGAGCTTGAATGAGTTTGGGAAAGTATTATGTAAGCCCCCCCTTATAAAACACTAACAACGCTAATTCTATTTCCATTTACAATGGACTAACCCCCATTAAACCTTGTTTAATAATCTATATATAGGTGCATATAGATAGATCAAGTGAAACACATTCATTTTATTTAATAGGAAAAAGCAAGTTAATCCTGCACTAATTAATTGTACGAGTTTTATCCTTCACTAACTTGTTTCTGCAAACATATGATGAAGTAACAGTTTATAAAGAGTAATCAGTGTAAAAAGTAGAAGCACAATTAAAGTGTTTTTATATTTCAATAAAAAAGTGGTTTAAAATTTCAGTTTTTATCCATCCTAAATTTAACTAGAAAGGAAAGAGGTAGGTGTAGCTTTATGAAAAAGTTACAGGCTCTAAATTATTCATTTGAAAATTTAAAGGAAAAGAATATGACATTTGAAGAGGTATTTGAACGAATTGTTCAATTTATGAAAAAAGATCCAAAGGGAAATTACCGGTTAATGTTTGGAACAGATAGTCAAGTACACGCTACTTATACACGATTTGTGACTGGAATCGTCATTCAAAGGGAACGAAAAGGTGCTTGGGCATGTTTAAGAAAGGTTTCTATTCCAAGACAGATTAATAATCTTCATGAAAAAATTTCATATGAAACCTCGTTAACTGAAGAAATCGCGTCCATGTTTACAGATGAAAGGAAAGAAACATTAATTAACCTTGTATTACCACATGTGTATAAAGGGGCTACTTTTACAATTGAAGGACACATTGACATTGGCTGTAGAAGTCAAAACAAAACGAGGATGTATGTAAGAGAAATGGTTTCTAGAATCGAATCAATGGGGCTTGAGCCTAAAATTAAGCCTGAATCATTTGTGGCAAGCACGTATGCAAATCGCTATACAAAGTAGAAACTATATTCCATTAAAATTCCAATCATCTATAACTATGTTTATTTTTCGTTTATTCATCCAACACTAATACAAAACAAACAACACATGGTGATGCATATGAAAAAAATAGTTACCGTATCATTCCTGATTCAAATTTTCCTATTATTAAACATTCATACATATTCAGTAGCCAAAGGTGCTGATCCACTTTCTGATGCTTTCCTAAAAAATCTTTCTCCTTATATTAATGAAAGTTTAAATAACAATTTTGAAAATCAGGTTCAATTTAATTTATCTGAAGTAGAAATTGTTGAAGTAGAACAAATCCGACACTACTCATGGGAAAACGTAGATCGTACTTATGAGTTCGATGTCACATTAGAGGTTTTTCCATTTGATGAAAAAACGAAAAGTTCACTTGGAAAAGTTACTTTAAAATTAAATGTTAAACCAGATAATGTAGCAGTCAAATCCTTCGAACACTCAGCAACTAATTAATTTAGTATCTATAATAGGAAAAACTCGATCCTCTATTTAAATAGAGAAATCGAGTTTTTTGCATTAAACCTTTTGTTCATCTATAGCTTTTATTTCTTCCTCAAGCTGAGATAGTGTCAATTCATAAAGGTGTTGATCATCTTTTTTATATGTTCCAAGCTGTAATAATTGATTGATTAAATACTTTCTTTTTAATTTAATAGCATCTTGAATCATTTTTGACATTTATCATCCCTCCCATATTAAATATTTACATCCCTCTGTCACAGAGACTATTCCCCATGTTCCATCAGTCCTCAAACAAATACATCAACAGTGTTTTAGTTGACCTTCACCTCCAAATGTCTCATTTACAACCTTGTTGCGATTTTATTTACAGTTAATACTATGATTTTGTTCATTTAGATTCTTGTGAGATTACCTAACTATCCTTGTATAATAAATAAAAACCGCTTCTGATAAGAAGAGGTTTTTAAACATACACATGCGTACTCTCCTTATCTTTCAAGCATTCCTCTGCTTGCTGGATTTGGCACAGTGTATATAAAAAGGCATATACCTGTTGCCGAGGCTTCGTTGGGCCAGTCCCTCCACCTCTCTGGATAAGAAAATGAAAAATTATAATTTTTAGTTGTTATAAATCTACAACGTATTTAATTTAATGTCAATTAATCCGACCTAATTAAATGTCATTAGATAGAAGGACTATATAGACATAATATATGCTTCAGTGCATAAGAAATGACTATTTATTATTTTCTATAGCATTTATTTTTTATCGCCTTGATTCCTTTTTCTCTCATTATCTACTGCTGATTTCGGATCAATTTCCTCTGCATACTCTGTTCTTAATTGAAGCTGTGGCTTCCATTGTACTCGCTTCAGGTTTAACATACGATTAATGTAAAACTCATGATACAGTGCTTCTACAAAGGTTATAAAAATAGATGCAAAGAATGCATTAAAAAAACTCGTAGCTGACCGATCTACAAATGAAAATAAGATCACCCACAGTGAAATAGTATACAATCCAAGATCACCAATGGCAGCAGCAAGAGAGCCAAATCGAGGGTAAATAAACAAATCACCAATAAAATAAGCCGGTATGATCACGATTAAGGTTACAAATAAAATCCACATAACAGAGACTTCAAAAAGTGACAAAACAGATAAAGTAACAACGGAAACAATCCCAAACTTAATAAATAACGCCATTAGATGCTTCATTTCAATCAACACCTCATATATTTTTTTCTGGAACACTTTTAACAAGTTCCAGTATTCGCTTTTATAGGTTTTGTATTTATAGTTAAAATATGAGGAGATCGTTGTATTTATAAATAATAATTCTTGTGTAAAAATATATTTTTTAAGGATTGCATCTTTAACAAAAATAACATCTGACCTTTCATCCCATTCATAAACCTACATTGGTGAAGGTTTTTTCTCAAAAATACTTTTGAAGTTTTCTCCATAATAAAATAATAAATATCCATGTAGGACTACTAATAAAATTGCTAATGGTAATAAGGAATGATCGAGGAATACGTGTAGTAATAATATGTTTGCTACAATAGGTGCTAGAATTGCAAGTGCTAAAGGAACAAATCTATTTAGTAGTAATAAGATTCCACAGAGGACTTCTAATGTTTTTTCAAATACTAACAAATATTCAAATTCAAATAAGGCCATTGCTTCTGGACTAGTGGCTATAAATGGCTCTAAGTCAAAAATAACAAAATAGCCATTGATTCCAGCACCTAAAAAAATTACCCCTAAGATAACTCTGCAAAAATGTGAAATGTATTTTTGCACTTCATTCACCACCTTCTTTAGAATTTTTTTCTATTCAATTAATTATATAAAATTCTAGCAAGAGTTAACATTATATTTATTGTTTTTATTTTAATATTTATAGTAAAAGACGGTATATTTTACTACTGTCGATTATTTATTACCTATTCTGTTCATACAAAAGGGTGCCCTAGATTGCTAGGACACCCTCAAAATTCACATCTCTATTAAGCAAATACCTTCTCTTTATGATCTTGTAATCGTTCGAAAGAAGATTTGTCTACATCCTGATGTAGGCTATTCCCGTGTGAGTCCATCGTTACGATAGCTCTAAAGCCTTCAACTTTTAAATGCCACATTGCTTCAGGAATTCCAAATTCCATCAGATCTACACCTTCAACATTTTTAATACAGTCAGCATAATATTGGGCAGCTCCACCAATAGCATTAAGATAGACTCCGCCATGCTCCCCAAGGGCCTTCAACGTCTTTGGTCCCATACCACCTTTACCTATTACGGCACGAATACCAAACTTTTTCATAATATCCCCTTGGTAAGGCTCTTCTCGAATACTCGTTGTAGGACCTGCTGCTTTAACATGCCATTGGCCTTCTTTATCCTTCAGCATAACGGGACCACAGTGGTAAATAATTTGTCCATTGAGATCGATCGGTGCATCGTGATCCATTAGATGATGATGTATGGCATCACGACCAGTGTGAAGGTCACCATTAATAACGACAACGTCCCCAACTTTTAAATCACGAATTTGTTCTTCTGTGATTGGGGCTTGTAGCACAACTTCGCGTGCTTCCTCTTTTTGTTCTGTAGAGGCAGCCTCGTCCTTATCTTCCTTAAAGCTAATTTTTTCTCCCTCTTTATATAACCACTGTTGAATATCCCCTGATCTAGGGTCTAACGTTACACCTAAGCGACGGAATGCCCAACAATTATAAGCAACGGATACGAAAAAGCTTGCGGGTAAACGGTTCATTACACCAATTTTACAACCTAACAGTGTTGCTTCTCCACCAAAGCCCATCGTTCCAATTCCTAAGGTATTACCCTTTTCTAATATATAATCTTCTAATTGAGCTAATTTTTCATTTTCGTTTATGTCACTTACTTCTCTAAAAAGCTGTTTTTTTGCAAGCTCATAACCAGAAATGCGGTCTCCACCTATTCCTACTCCTATAAATCCTGCACTACAGCCCTGACCTTGAGCTTGATAGACAGAATGAAGAATACATTTACGAATACCATCAAGATCTCTTCCAGCTCTGCCTAATCCTTCAATTTCCATTGGAAGACTATATTGAATATTTTTGTTCTCACAGCCGCCACCTTTAACAATCAATCGTGCGTCAATGTAATCCTCTTCCCATTGATGGAAATGTACGATTGGTGTCCCTGGTCCAATATTATCTCCACTATTTTCACCTGTTAAAGAATCTACAGAGTTTGGTCGAAGTTTTCCATCCTTTGTTGCCTGGCGAATAGCTTCATATATTTTCTTTTCCATTTCAAGCTGGTTCGTACCAACTGGAACTTTAATTTCAAATGTTAGCATTCCTGTATCTTGGCAAATAGGTAATACATTATCATCTGCCATATCAATATTTTTAGTGATTGTTGAGAGAGACAACGCTGCTCTAGTCCCTGCATTTTCTTTTTCCTTTGCTTCACGGATTGCACGTCGCACATCGTATGGTAGGTTTGTCGATGTTTCAACGATTAAGTCGTACATGCTTTGACGAAATTTTTCCACGTGACAACACTCCTCTTTCCTCTTCTCATTACAACTCATAGTATACTATGAATCAATTAAAGTTGTCGAAATTATTTAGAAAATATAGATAAGTACAAAACTTGTTAAAAACTATGACAATAGTTTTCTTCATCTATCCTGAAAACAGAAATGGTTCAGTAGTGAAGGGCAGGGACTCCTGAGACGAGCATATGCTTCACGAATAAACTTCGAGTTGTCTCGACGCAAATAACAACAGAACAACACTTGCAGAGACAGGGCCATGTACTTTAGCAGTATAACAAAATGCATAGTGTGAAAGTTGAGGCCGTTCCCGCGGTAAAGAAGACACTGTGAAGCATCCTTACATCAGGATAA
The DNA here is from genome assembly GCF_029688925.1 of Evansella sp. AB-P1. Lineage (GTDB taxonomy): Bacteria > Bacillota > Bacilli > Bacillales > Salisediminibacteriaceae > Evansella. The sequence continues at coordinate 300,153 of NZ_JARUKY010000001.1, read as the reverse complement.
TGTTTCTTTCAATGGTTTATCTTCCCCATTATCTAAATGACTAGTTTGATTCACATAGCTAAACATTACCTTCCCATTTTCTTTCAATTTCACCTTCGTAATTCCTGTATTACCAATAACAAATGGACTAGCTATTTCTCTCCACTTTTCCTTCGCCATTAAATACGTGAGGAAAATTCGGATAAATCCACCATGGGATACGAGAACTACTTTCTGACCCATGTGTTTTTCTAGCAGATGCTCATAGACAGCTGAACATCGATTTGTAATTGATTCAATTGTTTCCGTGCCAGGGATACCTGAAGTAATCAAATTTTCCCCTTTTAAATTAGGATACTTACGATATGCTTCTTTTCTTTTCAAACCTTCAAGAGGTCCTAAAGCAACTTCTCGAATATTCTCCCACTTTGTAATTGGAAGACCGTGGTGTTCCGCTATGCTCTCAGCTGTGTAAAATGCTCTAATTAAATCACTACTATATATGGCTTCAATTGGAATGTCTTTCATGGTCCATCCAACTAAAACGGCCTGCCTTTTCCCTACATTCGATAATTCATAATCCGCTTGACCTTGTATTGTCCCGTTTAAATTTGCTTCTGACTGACCATGTCTTATGAGATAAAGCTCCATATACGCACCCCCTATTGTGAAGTAATTGAATTTGATCTAATTTAAGTATAATATACATCTTTTATGAATCATAACAGAAAGCATAGAAAACACCCCAGTCCACTTATTAGACCAGGGTGTCAATTTACCATTTTTAATCTTCTTCATTTCCATTTTGTTTTTTTAATTTGTCCCATTTTGGAATGAATCCGTTCTTTTCCAGCTTACTATAATGCTTATCTAAGTGTTGCTTAATTTTTTCACCTTTTTCAGAAGTAAAAACACCGTATTCTACATACTTATTAATGATTTCCTTCTTTTTTTCTAAAACATCACTTTGAAGCTCTGACATTTCATTCTTTTGTTCTTCCGTTAATTGAATATCAGACACTTCTTCCGCACTTACATCTGTTGTTACACCTAAGGTACCAATAGATAAAAATAAAGCAGCTAACATACTTACAAATACCTTTTTCAAAATACCACTCCTTAATTTTAAAAGACTATTTATAAAGTGCGTAAAAATGGATATTTTATACACTCGGATTGGTATTGTGAAAGATACACTTTTATATTATTCGCCATTCCACTCACGACGATATTGTTGGCACTTTTTCTCTAGTTCATCTAGCATGGAAATGATACGATCAATGTCCTCCACTCCAGCTTTTTCTGGATCAATAGAATCCAGCATTGATAGTAAATTATCCATTCGCTGATGAAGAAGATGCATCTTATCATCTTTCCCTTGCATTATTTCGTCCATATTCAAACTCCTTTCTAGCTCAAAAAAACGTTATTAAATGTATGCTTCCCTATTCTATCAAAGATCTTACCTTTGTCATAGAAAAGATTACAAATTGATTTTATCCATTCTCATTCTCCAATTGATCGTGTATCATGATAATCGACATATATTAATATAATTAACAGAAATCCTGTTAATTAAAGGAGATTTTTTTATGAATAAAACGAAAATTACTCCCTCCTTCGATCCATGGGAAGCATATTTTGATATAGAGAAATACGGAGAGACCACATTAACAAACATCGAATTTACTACAACAAATTTATGTAACATGCGTTGTGAACATTGTGCTGTTGGCTATTCTCTACAAACGAAAGATCCAAAAGCTCTACCGTTAGAGCTTCTTTTAAAACGATTAGATGAAATCCCTACATTAAAAGCTATGAGCATTACTGGTGGGGAACCCATGATGTCTATTAAATCCATAAAAGAATACGTTGTTCCTTTATTGAAATATGCACACGAACGTGGAGTAGCAACACAAATAAATTCCAACTTAACAATGCCACTAGAACGATATGAAATGATCATCCCTTATCTAGACGTTCTTCACATTTCTCATAATTATGGTAGTGTAGAAGACTTTTGTGATATTGGATTTGCAGTTATGGAACGAAAGCCAACGATGAATCAACGGGTGGATTATTTTGAACGTATGGTGGAAAATAGCAGAGCTTTAGCTGAAAAAGGAGTGATGATTTCAGCGGAAACAATGCTTAATAAACGTACGTTACCTCATTTAGAAGCTATTCATGATCAAATAGTTGAAATGGGTTGTGAACGACACGAGGTTCACCCTATGTATCCCACAGCATTTGCAAGTGAGCTTACTGTAGCCTCCCTATCTGAAATTCGTTCAGGTATCCATCGTTTACTGGATCACCGAAAAAAAGATATGTGGATGCTTTTTGGAACCTTGCCTTTTTACCCTTGTAATACAAATGAGGAAGATCAAGAGCTATTACGTCGATTATACGAAGAGGAAAATGTAACTGTTCGTAACGATCCAGATGGAAGGTCCCGCTTAAACGTAGATATTTTTAATGGAAATATTAATGTAACTGATTTTGCTGATGCTGGAGTTTTAGGTCATATACAGGATACCAAGTTAGAAGATGCTTTCAAAAAATGGAAAGGATCTGACCTAGCTAAATCCATTGACTGTCATTGTTCTGAAGTGAAGTGCCTAGGTCCAAATTTATTAGTGAAAAATGCATATTATAAAAACGAGGATTTCAGTGTGAAGAAACAACAACTTGTCCCCATGGAAAAACAGGGTGGAACAACCATAAAAATGGGAATTCATTGAGAATGAAAATGTTTTTTTCTAGAGTGGTTCATCCGTTACTGGTGACAGCTTTCACCACAGGCATAAGTGCGACATCTGTTCATGCTTCACAGTGTCTTCTTTACCGTGAGGCACGGCCTCAACTTCCTACCACTTACTCGGTAAGTGAATACAAAGGAAAACGATCGTGAGTTTAACAAACTTCACGATCGTTTTATTATTTTTACTGCATAGTCTAGTCTTAAGTTATCTCGCCTGCTTCGTTGTTTGGATCCGTAAATGAACGTAGTCTTGAACTGGAATCCAGGCACCTATCCCTTGTTGTGTAACATTTTTAACATCTAGCCATTTTTTGTCGCCCTTCATTCGAAGGTACACCTCACCATAAGTCACTTTTCCTTTTTCATTAACAGCAGGTGCGTACGTATCTAGATAGCCCATTGTTTTAGGAGCTACATTATAAACACGATCTGTTTTCGTATTGTAGCCAATAACTGTAGAAAAGCTTAGTGGTAATTGAAGCTTTTCCGTTGCCTTTAAAAGCATGAGTTTTTGAACCATGTCTCCATTAGGAATTTCTGCAGTTAATCCACCTTTAATACGCTTTTGCTGTTCCTGATGGTAGTGAATCTTTTTCCCTTCATTTCCACCGCGATTATCTAGTATATTTGTGTTAACCTTTTCAAAATCCCAATTTATTTTTGATTCGTCTGATTCATAAGCTAATGGCCATTGCCCTAAATAAATGGATACATTCATTCCTATTGCTAGCTTTGAGCTTTTAATGGTTGACTCATTAAACATCTTAATTAATTCAGGGTTTTCAATTGTAATATCTGTAGATTGCAATAGCTCTTCTGCTAATTCACTTGGATGTAGCTTCGGTAGATCTTGCGTTGGATTAGGATACGTATTATCCTTTGAAATATCCATAGCTGAGTCTGGTATTAGTTTTTCCTCGTCATCTTTTTTATCTTCCTCCGCCAATGCTGGTGTAAACGTCATCATTAAAAAAATCATTGGTAGAAGAAAACAAACAATTGCTTTTTTCATTAAGTGTAGCCTCCTTCAAACACATTTGGCGTTATAAACTTCAAATCTGTACACATAGTTTTTCTTGAAGTCCAAAAATTATCCAAACTTTCCTAAATTGTTTGAAAGGGGAAAATGTCTTTTCCTACTAGTTTCGTTCTTCCTTTTCTACAACCTTTATCTCCTTCCATTTCCCAAATCTAAAATAGGCACATGCAATCACACTACTAATAACGAGACTTGCCCCCATTCCCATTGGAATCCCTTCTTCACCAAAGGAACGTGAGAAAAAGTACGTGAATGGATACCGCAGTATCCAAAAGGATATAGTATTCAGCACAAATATTTGAAACATTGCTCCAGCAGCACGAACGACACCATTTAATACAAAATTAATGCCTAAAAATGGATAGAAAAATGCTATCGTTTGTACGTACATTTTTCCAAAAGCAATTGTTTTTTCATCTTGAACAAAAAGACTGATTAGAAACTCTGCGCTGACGAAGATAATTGCGCTAATAGAAAAAGAAACGATTAAGATGAGTATGACACCATTTTTTGCTATAGAAGATACCCGATCCCATAGCTGTGCTCCAATATTTTGACCAGCCATACTATTCACTGCTGAACCTAGAGTCATTGCTGGTAGCATAATTAAGCTATCTAATCGTTGTGCAGCACCAAATCCCGCTACTACTCCTTCACCAAAACTAGTAACAACAGTCATAATGGCTAACGATCCACTTGAAATGACCATCATGGATAATCCTGAAGGTAGTCCAAGTTTAAAGATGGATTTAAAATATTCCCCTTGAGGCATTCGAGGTATCATAAAAGGAACACCTGCACGGAAAATGGAGTAAATTAGTCCATAAAAAAAGGCTGTTCCTTGTGCAACGATTGTAGCATATGCAGCCCCTGCTATCCCTAAATCAAAAACATAGATAAAGAGTGGATCAAAGATGGCGTTTAATAGAACAGCAATCATGACAAAACGTACCGGTGTTTTACTATCACCTAAAGCTCGAAGTACCGTTGCGATAAAATTATAGCCAAACAAAAAGCTTATCCCAATAAAATTAATTCTTAAATATGTAGTAGCTAAAGGTAAAATATCCTCTGGAGTACCCATCCAATGTAAAATATAAGGGGACATAAAAAAACCAACAATCCCCAATGAAATTGTCATAATTCCTAATACGACAACAAAGGCATTCAGTGATTCCTTTAAGCCTTCGTCATTCTTTGCACCTTTGTGCTGGGAAAGAATGGTCAATGTCGCGTTATTTATCCCAATAATAAAAGAAAGTATCGTAAAAATAATCGTTCCTGATATGGCAATAGCCCCTAAAGCATCTGCTCCTAAAAGGTTACCAACCCACAATGAGTCTATAAGTTGATAGGAAACTTGAAGGAGGTTAGTGAGAAATATTGGCCCAGAAAAAAAGATCATTTTCTTTAAAATACTTCCTTCGGTAAAATCGTATTGATTTTTCCCCACAAACTAACCTCCTTCTTCTCCCTTTCATTTATATCTTTGCTTCATACAACGGAAATACATTTATTCACTTTACTTTAATGAGAAGCTTTCTGTTAATTCAATTGCCCCGATTACCGATTGTGCCATTGGGCAATTTTTTTGCGCTAAAGCTACAGCTTTTTCTACCTTCGCTTCATTTAAATCTTCGCCTGAAATAGTATAGTGTAAATGTATTTTTGTAATTTTATTTGCTGCGTCGGGGTCTCGCGTAACATCTGCATCTACAGTCATATCCGAGACCTTCATCCGTTGTTTTTCCAGTACCTTTCTCAAGACACCGCCACCACACACAGCAACAGAGCTAACCATTAATTGATATGGACGAAAACCATATTCCTCATTTCCTGAAATTTGTATTGTTCCGTATTCAAAGGATGTTTCGAAACCGTTTTCCTTCATGTGAAATTTCATCAGCTACACTTCCTCTTCAATAAAATTATATTTCCTATTGTACCCTTTATAGTAGGATTTCGTCATCTTATACTACCTGTTCATTTTCCTTGAATTTAAGCCAAAACACTATACAATTGGAAGAGTGAAAATTACTTATTAATAAAAGAGGTCTAATAATAATGAATAAATTACGTTTTTGGATATTAATTATGATTGTAGCCATAAGTGGATTCAGTCAAGGGATGCTTCTTCCATTAATTGCAATCATCTTTGAAGGAGACGGTGTTTCTTCCACCCTAAATGGCTTGAATGCCACTGCTTTATATATTGGCATTTTAATCATCTCTCCATTTATGGAACATCCCTTAAGAAAGTTTGGATATAAGCCCGTAATCATCATTGGTGGTTTAATTGTTGTTATTAGCTTATTTATGTTTCCATTATGGAAATCCTTTTGGTTTTGGTTCCTTCTACGATTTTTAATTGGTATTGGAGACAACGCTTTGCATTTTGGGACACAAACGTGGATTACTTCCTTTTCTCCAAAAGAAACTCGGGGAAGAAATATAAGCTTGTACGGTTTGTTTTTCGGTGTTGGTTTTGCTGCTGGCCCTTTAATGGCTCCGTTAGTTGAAATCAATGAAGCTCTCCCTTTTATTATTTCTGCTCTCCTGTGTTTAATTGCTTGGTTTTTTCTATTTTTACTATCGAATGACTTTCCGGAACAAACAGTTGAATTAAACTCATTTATGGAAACAATGAAACGGTTTAAAAAAGGATTAAAATATGCTTGGATTGCCTTTCTTCCTCCTCTTGGGTATGGATTTTTAGAAGCGTCCTTTAATGGAGTATTCCCCATTTATGGTTTGAGAATCGGGATTGATATTTCGAGTATTTCAATTGTATTAGTTGTTTTCTCTCTTGGGGGTATTGTATTTCAACTCCCCTTAGGTATTCTTAGTGACAAATTCGGAAGGCAACGAACATTATCCATTTGTTTACTTTTCGGTGCAATCCTTTTCACTGCAGCAAGCTTTTTAGAGCACTATTATGTAGGTATGATCATAGCTATCTTTGTTGCCGGTATGCTAGTAGGGTCCACCTTCTCTCTCGGGATAAGCTATATGACAGACATTATGCCTAAAAATTTGTTACCTACAGGAAACCTTTTGTGTGGAATTGCATTTAGTCTTGGGAGTTTAGCAGGTCCATTACTTAGTGGAAGTGTTATTCAATGGAACGAAAATATTAGTTTTTTTATGATTATTAGCGTGCTGCTTTTTGTATTGTTTATATTAATAGTCACTGTCAAACGAAAAACAGATCATGTGTGACCTGGATTAATCTATAATCCAGGTTTTTTTGTGTAATATGCTTACTGTTCAGGAACTTCTGTGGTGAAAATTACACAAAAATGTGCGGAAACAGGTTCCGCACATTTTTGTGACTATATTAATCTAATACTTGGGATAGAACTTTCGATGCGTCTAGGTTATTTAAATTTTTCTTTACTAGCTTATTAATCTTTACCCTAAGTTGAGATTGGAAGGAATGAACAACATCAGGTTCCCCAACAATATATACTGCTTCCCAGTTACGATCCTTTTTCATCCGTTCAATATTTGTAGCAATTTTTTTATAAAAACGATTTCTATTTTCCTCAAAGCGTTGCTGATAATCATCAACATGATTTGCACTTGAAGCCGTTCTTTCTGTTGAAGCTAAACCATCTTTAAATTTCCAATCCTCTGTTTTTATATCAAAGTAATAAACTCTTGTGTCTTTAATTTCACCAAAATCTACATCCATGATTTTTACTTCATCCGCATTAGGCATAATAATTGCACTCTTAGGAAATTGCTCTTGTAATTCAATTAATTGATCAAGAACAGGCTTTTTCTCCCAATGGAAGCTCGATTCTACTGGAAGATTCAAGTAATGAACCGACCAAAGATCCTGCTCTTCTGATGCAAATATAACAACACTTTTCATTAATTTAGATTGATTTCCGCGAATTTCCTTTTCAACTTTTTTCCGTACCATTCTGTAGCTTTTTAATTGCTCTTCATTCCCAGATGCTATTAAGTACTCTTCAAGTCTCTTCAGACCATTCTTCAATCGAATCTTCCATTCTCCCTGCTGCTGATTTCGTTCTGATCGATCCGTGTTTAAGTATAACGACAATACACACTTCCCGTCATCACATTGGAATTTCTTCAAGGCTTCTAGATCTTTTGTTAAAGCCATTTACGTCATTCCTCCTTTAATAGCATGTACAGGTATGTATCCTTTTCCTGCAATCCTTAAACTACTTTTTATTACCTTATAATTACTTTTCAAAACATTGAATTATGCGTGACCAAAAAAAATTTTTCTAAAAAAGCTAATACTAATTCCATTTGAACATTATGAATCTAGTAATGTTCTGGCCGTTAAAAAGTGCTTTTTACTTTTTATGCGGACAGGTTATTTGACACGAGGTGATGGCGCATCAATTTAACCTAAGAACGCCCACGTCCTGTGGGCAAAGGTTAAATCATCGACATCCTATCTCCTAGACACCTTACGTAGAGTGAAAATTTTATCATTTAAAAAAAGAAAAAACTTAGCTATTCAGCCAAGTTTTCATATTTATAAATTGTTTATTATCTTTCCATCATTCTTTACTATGATGGATCCTTTTTGAAAAACTCTAGTGAAACTCTCATGCTTGTCCCGCTATTCCATAACATATTCATTTCATTTATTGTTTTCCTACTATGTCATCTTCATCTGAAGTAGACAAAAGCTCCGTAGCGCTTGATTCAATAAGTTGATTTGACTTTAACCTAGAGGATAGGGATTCAAACTCATCTTTTGTTTCCTGAAGAGCTCTTAATAAGGATTGCGTGTGCTCCTTCATATGTTTCGATGTTTCTACAAGGGTTTGAATATCTTCTGATGCATCCTCAACTACCCTTGAAATCTTATCCCCTGATTCCTTAATTTGTTGCATGAAGGGTTCACGATTCTCTTTTATAACTGTAACCCAATGTTTTGTTTGTTCTTTACAATCGGATACACTATCTACAATTTTTGTACGACATTTTTTATTAGATAGTATGTAAATCGTTGCTGCAACTGTACCTAAAACCACCCCTCGACGAAACCAATTCTTTTTATTCTCTTCTTTAGCCATATCATTTATCCTCCTATCACAATTAGAAGCTCATCTTTATTTACATTTTACCAATTATTCCAATAAACAAACAAAAAAAATGCTATAAAGTCTAAATTAGATAACCTGATAATGAATAATACCCTCAAGTAGGACTTGTCTAACCTCACCATTTTCCTCCAACACATCTAAATGACCAAGTGTCTCGGAAAACGTTAAATCAGGTTGTTGTTCAAAAATGTGTAAATATTTCCTTTTACATAATTCAAAAGCAGTGATTGGATTACGACCCATCAACTGCTTAAATTTTTGTCCTTTCTTATCCTGCTCAACTAGACGGTTTCCAATTAATTTTTTCGGATTTTCTACTGCTTTTCCATGTCCAGAATATGCTATTTTTGCATGTGCACATTTCTCTAACGATTCACGATATTGTAAAAGTGTTTTCGGACGTTCCTCATTTTCACCGTATGGGGCTTCAATAATTGCGTTAGAAGATATATGTTCAATTATATGATCTCCTGCAAGCATGACACCGTCAGAATGTCTGTATAATGAAATGTGACTTTGTGCATGACCTGGAGTTTCTATTACAGACCATTCACTTAAACCTTCTATTTCTGAACCTTCTAACAATTCTTTATCAACATGACCTCCAGAAGAAAAATGTAAATATCCTTTTTTCTTTTTTTCTATTTCTCTAATAAATTTTTCAGGTACACCATGGGACTCATATAATGTTCCATAAAACTGTAATAAGTCCTCTAAAAACTTTGGATCCTTATCTAACCAAGGTTTCACCTTTGGATGAGCATAAACCTTCGCGTGAGGTAAAAACTTTTCTAGTAGTCCAATATGATCTGGATGATGATGTGTTAATATAACTATTTCAATATCCTTTAGTTCAATACATAACTCCATTAAGTTACTTTCTAAGACTTGAAATGCCTCTTCTGTATTGGGGCCTGTATCTACTAATGTTAACGCTTGTCCTTTGATTAAATAAGTATTAATAGGCCCAACTAAAAATGGTGTTGGTAACGTTATTTTATATATATCCTTTTCTATTTTTTCCATAACAATAATACTTCTCCCTTCATCACAGGAAATAAATGAATGACTATTCACTCCACTAATTATTATTTTAACCAAATTACTTATAAATGTCATGTGTTGCTATCAAATTGGTCACAATTTAGTAATTTTTTTAGAAAATCCACAAAAATATCCACAAGGAGATATGTTGTGGATAATAATAGAGGGATATACGGTATGTTTGTATACATTAAAGGGCTTGCTTGTGGATAAGTTTATAAAAATGCTGTGGGAATTGTGGATATGTTGTTACGCACATTTGTAATCCACAATCAGATAGTTAAGTAACTGCATATGTGTTTGTTCCTTTATAATCATTGGATATATAATTGGTGCTAACATAGGAGGTAAATACTGTAAAAGTACAACATAATGTTGAAGTACATTTGACTTACGAAGTAAAATTTCTGTTAATCCGTCAACATAGCTTTCTGGAATATTAAAAACAGGTGCATCAACTTCTGGTAATTTTTGTGTAAGTTGATAATAAATTTGTTTCAACGTCTCATAATGGATCCTTTCATCCTTTATCATTTTATCTAAAATTTCCTCATGTGTTTCTAAACTAACGAGTACCTTCAAATAATCAAACAGCAATTCATCGGTACTTTCATATTTAACAATAGATAGTATTTCATCTAAAGACGTTTGGAACGGATCAGAATAGGTTAAATGATTCATAGTTACCTCCTATTTGTATTACATTCGGACTTTTATTTAACTATATGAATCCCTTAAAAAGTGTATTCATTCAGAAAGTTCGCAAATTTGTAACAGGTTTTACACCTTTTGATAGTAAAAAGTAATATAATTGAATTGAGAGAAAATTTAGATTAAAGGAATGATTATAAAATGCGCAGAAGAATTAATAAGACATTCGAAGAGTTAGTTAACGAAAATAAAGAGCTTTTACTTCAAGACGATCATGCTCTAGAAGAGATTGAACAAAAAGTTGATGAAAAATATACGAAGGAGCTTCAAAAAGCATAACCTTTTAATTTTTTATATAACTCCTTGTTGATCACTGAGCAAATAAACAAAGCCTTGTCAGATTTCTTATCTGGCAAGGCTTTGTTCTTTATTGTTATTGATATTGTTTTAGTAGGGTATTAAGTTTTAATGCTAACGATAAATCTCCTTTTACTTTTAATTTACCAGTCATATACGCTACAGTAGGATTAAGATCTCCATTTACTAACTTTAAAAAATCATTTTCCGTCAATTCTAATGTTATTTTCGGATCAAATTGTTTGTCATTAGAAAATATAGCTTTTTCATTTGAGAAATCTAATTGATAAACACCACCAGTTTCTCCTGTAATATTGAATTGATATGTAGCTTGAAAGTCCTTAATATGACTTGGGTTTTCATTCACTTTTGCTGTAAGCTGTTCAAACGTTTCTTTAATAGCCATTCGTTTTTCCTCCCCATTTATTTTCTAATTAGTTAAGTTTTCTATTTATTATTAAAAATGCTGTTTTTATATTTCTTTATTGCTTTCTTATTTTTCCTTCTATCGTTTGTTGAACAATATCCTTCAATTCATTTTCGTCCATACCATCTGCTTCTTGATGTAATCGAATTGGTTTAGAGATATAAAGATTAACATCGTTAGGACGAATAATACCACCATTCTCCTCCATAACTAAATAGGAGCCATCAATGGTTACCGGAAGGATGGTAGCTTTTGAACGAGTAGCAAGCTTAATGCTTCCTTTTTTAAATGGAGCCATTTTCTTCCCTTTACTCCTCGTCCCTTCAGGAAATATAACGAGATCATGTCCGTCCTTTAAATTATTTACTCCTTCAATAATAGCTTGTATAGATTGTCGACGATTTTTTCGATCAATAAAAACACAATGTAAATGCTTCATCCAGGATCGGATAACCGGCAGCTTTTTCACTTCCACTTTCGATATAAAGCCTAATTTCCTATCTAAAGAGCCTAAAAGTATCGGAATATCAAAATTTCCTTGATGATTACAAATTATGATACAGGTTTCGTTTTGTGGAATATTTTCTTTCCCATGTATATGTACAGTCACTCCCGCAACTTTTAGAAGTGAGTTTGCCCATTTAGAAGAAATATTTTTCACATGATTATAATGCTCGAACAGTTCTTCTTTTTTTAGCAATGCATTAGCTTTCCATAAGCTTGGAATAGAATAAATTAAATATAAGAAAAAATAAATAAACCAAAATAATGTTCGCAGCATCAACTAATCTTCCAATCTTTGTTTTTTTCTATTATAACAAAAGCCTTATTCTATCTGTTAATAATAATACGAAAAATGAAGTTTATTTCGTTTTTTAAACGAGAAAATATAATGGATAGGTACAGATAAGATAAATGAGGAAGACCTTGTTCACAATTCCTCTATCTGCGTTAAAAAATTCCAAGTACGTAACTTTAAAATGCATAATTGATTGATTGAAAATACAGGTGAATTTCCCTTCTTAATATACTCTTTTTCTATATTTGTTCACTTGTTAACAATTTCGTCACTGGTTTGAAACGTATTGTTCATATTTGTTCCGTGTATAGCTTTTTTTTAGCGTTATAATGAAATTAAGTTAGTTAGTGATCACTAACCCACACAAACAACTAATAGACAAAACACAACATAGAACTTATTTATAACTTTTGAGGGGGCTCCAAATCGTAATTGATCTTGGAGAAAAAAATAATCGTTTTTTCGAAAGGGGTATTATATTATGTTTATGAATTTTTTACGGAACAATACGATTGCTGCTGGAATTTTAACAGTACTACGTCTATATCTAGGTTGGCAATGGATGACAGCTGGATGGGGAAAAGTTACAGACGGATTTAGTGCTCAAGGCTATTTAACTGGTGTTGTGAATAACGAAACTGTTATGGAAACATATCCAACTTACCATGCATTTATCGAAAGCTTTGCATTACCAAATGCCGGTGTATTTAGCTTTATGGTCGCTTGGGGAGAGTTATTAGTAGGAGTCGGATTACTTCTAGGAGTTCTAACAACTGCTGCTGCATTCTTTGGAATTATGATGAACTTTGCATTCATGTTTGCTGGAACTGTATCTTCTAATCCATGGATGGTTTTATTAACAATCTTTATCTTAGCTGCAGGTTATAATGCAGGTAAATTCGGTGGAGACCGCTGGGTTATTCCTTACATTCAAGAAAAAGTATTTAAAAATAAATTCAGAAAAATATCGGAACAATCCGCATAATAAATTAACTTAATGTAACACAAATCCTTTATTAAACCATATATATGTTTCATTTTAACCGCCCCACACGAATTTTCGTGTGGGGCCTCCTTATTGTACTTATTAAAAAAAAGGCTATGTTAAATTTTGCGTTGAATTTTGCTACTTGGTGCTCCCTTTCCACGGCTCTAGAGAACAATTTTTTCTCTTCCTCTAAAAGTATTGTGCTGTTGTTAATTTCGGTGTGACAACTCAAAGATTATTCGTGCTGCAAATGCTCGAAGCATGCTTTTCCCGCTGAAGTCTAGCACCATCAGCAAAAATAAATTCACTACTAAAACAACACCATCTTTTAATAAAGCCAAGAAAAAAAGAAAAGAGCATTTGCTCTTTTCTCACTATGGGTGGTGTTTTTAGAATCACATGGAAAGCTAACAATTACAATTAATTTAACTGTGTTCTTTAATTATTTTAGCATGAATTGTAAGATTAATTGTATGTGATTGAATGAACAATCTGTGTCAATTTTAATTTATTACCTCCTGCTAGTAAGACTCTTGAAATTTATCTCCAAAACAAATAATACTCTCAAATGTCATTTCCCCATTCATAGAACAATTTATCATTGTCTAAAGCAAGTTTTGAGAAGGAAAAGAAAAACGAATAACGAAAGTAATAACTAGTATATATATTCCTAACATGAATTTCACAAAGTCCGATTTTAAGGAGAGGTTTACGTGAACATAAGAAAATTAAATGAATCAGAAATTGACCTCAGTATAGAACTTTCAGAATACGCTTTTCAATTCAATTTATCAGAAGAAGAAAGAAGAGAAAGACGAAAACTTGTGCAACCAGACAACACTTGGGTGGCTGAAGAAAATCATACTATTTTATCCAAAGCATCCGTTCTTCCCTTTCATACGTATATTCATGGGCAAAAAATACCGATGGGTGGAGTTTCTGGAGTTGCTACTTGGCCAGAACATCGGAGAAACGGTATGGTAAAGGAACTCCTTTTTCATAGCCTAAAAGAAATGAAGGAATCTGGACAGCTACTATCCTTTCTTTATCCTTTTTCAATCCCATTTTATCGTAAATACGGGTGGGAGTTATTTGCTGAAAAACAAACAGTTACATTAACAAAAGAACAATTACCAAAACGAATAGAAGTTCCAGGTTATGTAAAAAGAGTGTCTTCTGAATCCTGTAAGGAACTTGATTCCATCTATCAGATATGGGCAATCCAATACAACGGGACGCTTGTAAGAGAGGAAAATTGGTGGCATAAATCAATTTTAAGAAAGAAAGATCAAAATATTGCTATTTATTACAATAAAGAAAATACACCAAATGGTTATATGATTTATCAAGTGAAATCTGAAACGATGACAGTAAAAGAAATTATTTGGCTTAACCCTGAATCTCGTAACGGTCTTTTTTCATTCATTTCTAATCACGATTCTATGATTAAGAAGGTAATAATTACTACAAGTCCTAATGGTGAACTCCCCTTTATACTTCCTGATCCAAAAGTTGAAAGGGAAGTGCAATCTTATTTTATGGGCCGGATTGTTGATTTAAAGAGCTTTCTTGAGAATTATCCTTTCTCCTTACCTGAAGAAGATTATCCACCTATCGTTCTACATATTTCAGATGAATTCTGTCCATGGAATGATGGAACATTCTTTATTCGCTGCCAAACAGAAGAAGCTATTGATCAAGGAATTAACATTGATTTTTTCCAATCAAAAAAATCAGAGGGTGCAACATGCCAACATCCACCTAAAAAAGGAATACGCCTATCCATTCAAACATTGACCGCACTTTTATTAAATGCCCAGTCCATGGACCTTCTTTACCAAGAAGGATTGATCTTAGGGGACGTAAACACAGCAAAATTATTTGATCAGATTATACCTAAGAGAAAAGCATTTATTTACGATTTCTTTTAAAGATCTCCTAAGTCTACCCTGAAAATAAGTATTAGTTCAGGAGTGAAGGGCGACGACTCCAGCGACGAGCATATGCTTCACGAATAAACTTCGAGTTGTCTCGACGCAAATAACTACAGAGCAACACTTGTAGAGGCAGAGACAGGACAATGTACTTTAGCAGTAAACAAAGTGTATAGTGTGGAGGCTGAGGCATTGCCCGTGCAGCCAGGATGGTAGGATTACGCCGTTGCCCACAGGACGTGGGCAACGGCGTAATTGATTCGTCTGTAACGGATGAACAACCTAATGAGTATTTTTCATCCTCCATGTTGCAAAATATCGCTTGCATGGGCGGTCTATCCTATGAGATCGTTTTTTATTCCCACATCTTTCTTAAAGCCTTCATTGTCATCTTTGAGTTACTATAGCGTAAAGGTAAATCGAAACCTGAGCTTTGTTTTACAATACTCTTTAAATGAGTAAATGTATCAAACGTATATTTACCGTGGTAAGACCCCATACCACTTTCACCTATTCCACCAAAAGGTAAGTAGGATGTGGCTGATTGCATCAACGTATCATTTATACACCCACCACCGAACTCTAGACTATGAATAAAGTTTTCCTCTGTATCCTTATTTTGCGTAAACAAATACAACGCCAATGGACTCGGTCTTTTCCTCACTCTTTCAATTACTTCATGCTCCTCTGAATAAGTTAAAATTGGCAAAATCGGCCCGAAAATCTCTTCTTCCATAACTGGATCGTTATCATAAATGTCTATCAAAACGGTAGGTTCAAAGAAACGATCAACACGATCGTACTCTCCTCCAAAATAGATTTTCCCTTCATCATGTAAGAGACTAGCTAACCGATCTACATGCTGCTCATTCACAATTTTCGGATAGGAACTATTAAAACGAATGTCTTGTCCATACATTTTCCTTATATAATGAACAACATATTTGATAAACTTTCTTCGATGCTTTTCCTGTATCATCACATAATCTGGAGCAACACATGTCTGACCTGCATTGATAAATTTACCCCAAACAATACGTTTAGCTGCCAGCTTTAAATTTGCATCCTTTGTAACAATTACTGGACACTTTCCACCTAGTTCTAGAGTAACAGGGGTTAGATGCTTAGCCGCCGCCTCCATTACCTTCTTTCCTATGTTTACACTTCCAGTAAAGAAGATATAATCAAGCTTTTCATTTAGTAACGTTTTTGCTACTTCTCCATCCCCTTCTACTACTGCAACATATTCCTCTTCGAACGTATCGGCAATAAGTTCTCTTATAACAGAACTAGTATGTGGGGTAAGCTCTGAAGGCTTAATTATTACCGTATTTCCTGCTGCAATGGCACCAATTACAGGTCCTAACGCTAACCTAAAAGGATAGTTCCAAGGTGAAACCACTAAGGTTACTCCATAGGGCACTTTATAAACGAAGCTCTTCGTACCAGTATGGGTGAAAGGAGTCTTTTCTTTCCGGGGTTCTGCCCAGAAATCTATATTCTTAATAAAATCCTTTAATTCATTATAAACAAACCCAATTTCAGTTACATATGCCTCATGCTCTGATTTGTTTAGGTCTTGATTCAATGCTTGTAAAATACTATTTTCTCTATTCTTTATAGCATCTCTTAGCTTGGTTAATTGTTTTTGCCTAAAATAAATTTGTTTTGTTTCATTCTTATAATAATAGTTTCTTTGTTTTTTTATTAGTGCATGAATGGCATCCTGCATGCTTCCACTCTCCCTTAGCAAAAACGATTAATCTGAAGTTAAAAATTCAATTATATATATTAGTTAAATTCCCGGTTTAGCCCACTTTAATCAAAGAAAATATAATCACTTATTTTAGGGTAAGATCTTCTTTAAAAGAACGTTGTACAACGAATAACCTTTTGGTTAAAAGCATTGCACAAACTGCAAGGCTTAATATTAGGCCGAGCCAATATCCATAAGGACCAAAACTCGTATAGTTTGCTACAATAAATCCAAATGGTAACCCTACAAACCAAAAAGAGATTAATGCCATGACAAAAGGTACATTTACATCCTTATACCCTCGGAGTATTCCTTGGATCGGTGTGTTAATTGCATCTGACATTTGAAAGAATATAGCATAGATTAAAAAGGTTTGAATAAGTATAGCAACATCTTCATTTGTTGTATATAGACTTGAGACTGGACTTCGAAGAATATAAATAATCACACAAGCTACTAGACCCATGAAAACAGAAAAAATAATTCCTATAATGCTATAGGTTTTTGCATCATTTAATCTTTCCGCACCTACCTCATACCCTACTGCAATAGTCAAACCAAATGCAAAGCTTAGTGGAATCATATACAACAAGCTTGCAAAATTAATAGCCGCTTGGTGTGCTGCAATAACCTCTGTTGAAAATTGAGACATTAACAAGGTTACTGCTGAGAAAATACTTGTCTCAAAGAATATAGTTAATCCAATTGGTAATCCAAGAAAAAGTATTTCCTTCCACGTTGTGAACGAAATTCCATATAATTTACCAAAAACTTGATAACGAGAAAAACCTCTCATTTTTACAATAATGAAAAGTGTCACAAACAAAATAAACCAATAGGTTATGGCAGATGCATATCCAGCACCAATTCCTCCTAGCTTCGGAAAACCAAAATTACCAAAAATCAATACATAGTTAAAAATAAAATTAACTGGTAATGCAGCTAATGTTATCAACATCGTTACTCTCGTTTGTCCTAATGAATCAATAAATCCTCGTAATACGTTATAAATAAACAAGGGTACTATCCCAATTACTAAACCAATTAAGTAATGCTTCGCAATATAAACAACATCTGTACTTAACGACATCCATATTAAGATTGGATCTAAAAGGAAATATCCAATAATAATGACAAGAATCGAAATAATAATGGATAAATAAATTCCTTGTATTACATAAAAGCCTACATCATCTATTTTTCCTGATCCAATCTTTTGAGAAATAATTGGAGTTAACGCTATTAAAATCCCACTTATTCCAGTTAAAATAGGAACCCATAGACTAGAACCAATGGCTACTCCAGCTAGATCATTTGCTCCAGCTTGTCCAGACATTGTAGTATCTATGAAGTTCATGGCGTACATTCCAAGCTGAGTAATGAGAATGGGCCACATGACAACAATGAGCATTCGGATTTTTTCTTTAACAGTTTTCGTTTTATACAAATTATTCAGACCAACCTTCTGTATTACAAATATATTACATATCTTCCCTTTAATCTTTTACACTATTTTTATTCTCATAACAAGTATTATTCATTACAATGTTCATTTAGGAATTATACAAACTTTATACTAGATTAAATTAGTGGCATTACCTTTTGACAAATGATAAAATTCATTTCAATGAAAATAACCTTAAGGAAGAAAACTCACCTATCAATAAGGAGGCATGTTTCTCAATGCTTGTTTTTGAAGTTCTTTGGCAATACATATTACTATTCGTTATGGCTGCCACACCTTGGCTTGAAATATTAATTGTAATTCCAATCGGTATCGCTTTAGGGTTACCACCTATTCCTGTGGCCATTGTTTCTTTCATAGGTAACTTTCTTCCAATCGTTTTAATCGTATACTTATTTAATTGGGTTCAGCAAACCAACTGGTACGTTCGTAGGAAAAAGAAAAAAGAAATAAAAAAACAAGAGCAGTCTGATGATGCTAATAATGATAAAAAAGCAACAAAAAAAGAAAGAGCTTCTGCAATTTTTCATAAGTATGGTTTGCCGGGATTAGCCATTTTAGGACCAATCGTAACAGGCATCCACCTTGCAGCTATTATTGCTCTTTCTTTAAAAGCTAATAAGAGTAAAACAACCATCTGGATGGGGCTAAGCTTAATATTATGGACAATTGTAATCACAGTTGGGTCATTCTATAGCATCGATTGGTTAACAGGGCTCTTTTAAGTTTTGATAACTTGAAGAGCTTTATTGTGATTTCCCTCTTCCATCTACCTTCATCCGTTCGATTGTTCCATCTTCTTTCATTACATAGTAATAATCAAAAAGATTTACTACAGGGCATGCGTGATTTGGGATAATGTTTACTTTTTCATTTAGTGAAATTTGATTTCCGATCTGATCACCTGTTACTTCTATTACTCCATGTTCTTCAGATACTCGACTAACATATAAGGGCTTATCTATTAAGAGTTGTCCAAACCCTTTTATGCTTTCATTCCCATGCGCGCCCTTTTCCGTTGTTAAAGCTTTACTTCCTGCGTCAATAATACATCGATCTTTTTTTATTGAAACTACGGTTGCTAAAACAGTTAAAGCCACTTCTTCTAGCTGGGCAACCCCTAACCCTACTTGAATACCATCAAAAAACACAGCATTACCTGGTCGCACCTCTGTGATTCCCTCATATTGTGCTGCTTTTTCAAAGGTTGGGGTCGACCCCACACTACGGTGGCGAATAGAAATCCCTCTTTCCTCACATATCTTAGCAGACTGTACAATACTTTCCGCTTCAAATTTAGCTATTTCATCTATATGTTGTGAACGTGTAGCACCATAAGAATGGCCAGCGTGCGTATATAATCCAGTTAATTGTAAATCTGTTTTATCAATCGTTTCTTTTGCTAATTCATATACTTCTAATCCAGGTTCTACTCCACATCGATTCAGTCCACAATTAACTTTAATCCAAACTTCAGCCTTTTTATGAAGTTCCTCTGCAGCTTCATGTATAATCAAAGCTTGGTCCATACTATCTATTGTAAAAATAACCTTAGCTGTAGGCACCCATTTCAATAATCGGAAAATTTTCTTTTTATCTGATAAAGGGAATGCCACTAAAATATCCTCTACTCCATTTTCAAGAAGAAGTTCTGCTTCTGTTGCAGTAGCCACTGTAATTCCAGAAGCACCTTGCTTCAGTTGCTCTTTTGCAATTTTTATAGACTTATGGGTTTTAAAATGTGGTCTCACATTTACGTTATACTTTTCTTTCACACTTAACATACGCTGTATATTATTAATCATTTTACTTTCTGTCAAAATTAGTGCAGGTGTTTCAATGGAATAAACATCACTTTTTACCATAATCTCCTCCTACGTAATTGAGAATTTATTTATAAAACCTTTCCTCTATCTTACTAATAATCCTACATATTGACTATGTATTAGAAGAATAAATTCAACATCTAAACGCAATCTATAAACGCAACATCATCATATTATGCTGGAGGTAAAGAACATGACAGTTGCAACACAAGTTAAACAAACATTAGCTGGATTAAAAAGTGCACAAGCAAGCTTAGAAACATTTGCTCTTCAAACAGAAAACCAACAAGCTAAGCAAATGTTTCAAAATATGGCTCAACAAACCCAAAACATTGTAGATACTATTTCACCGCGATTACAGCAAATTGAACAAGAAGAACCTCAATATAAACAATAAAGAGTTATAGGTCACATAAGAAAAGCGCAAGGCTCCCCAATTACGCCTAAGTACAGCCCACGTCCTGTGGGCAACGGCGTAATGTCGACATCCTATCTCCGGCGACAAGCAAATGTTCTGTCCGATAAAAAGTGCGATCTTACACATTTAATCGGGTAGGTTATTTGACCACGAGCCGATGGCGCATGGAGCTAGAGAACGTTAGAAAAAAATTTATAAATTCATACCTTTAAATAAAAGGTTGGTGCTTACTCTTGCATCAACCTTTTATCAATGACCGGAAGAAAGAATAATTTTGAAAAATGGATTTAATTAAGATCAACACCATCCTTTAACATATCATTTTTAAAAGCTCCGAATGAAAAAATAATTCCTGTTCTCTACCTATTTTTATTGTTAAGGTCTCCTCTAGAGGAATAAAATCAGCTTATTTTTCAAATATTATTAACCAAGCAGTTCTAAACTTTATTTCTATTTTACATTACATACGTTAAGTAAAGGGGAGTAAAAAATGTCTGATCAAAAAAAGAAAAATTTAACTCCTGTTCAGCAAAAGTATCAAAAATTCGCAAGTGATCGAGAAGTAAAGCGCCCTGTTTTTAAGAATTGCATAAAAGCGTTCTTAGTAGGGGGAGCCATATGTGTTCTTGGTCAATTTATACAAATGTTTTATTATACTTTTTTCGATTTTACAGAAAAAACTGCAGGTGATCCAACTGTTGCAACCCTTATTATTATTTCTGTTATATTAACAGGCTTTGGTGTATATGATCGATTCGGTCAATTTGCTGGAGCAGGTTCTGCAGTACCGGTTACTGGCTTTGCTAATTCCGTTGCCTCCGCTGCCATTGAGCACCGTACAGAAGGATATGTTTTAGGGGTAGGAGGTAATATGTTCAAATTAGCTGGATCTGTTATCGTCTTTGGTACGTTCGCAGCTTTTGTTATTGCTCTTATTCACACGATGCTTACACAATGGGGAGGTTTGTAAATGTTAGTCGGTCATCAAACATGGGAATTTGAAAATAAACCAGTAATTGCTTCTACTGGGACAGTTGGAGGGCCATTTGAAGCGAAGGGAGCTATACCATATGATTTTGATACACTCCATGATGACCTTTGGTTAGGACAAGATTCATATGAAAAAGCAGAAAAAGTATTGTTTGAAGAATCATGTATAAAAGCAATTGAGAAAGCTGGGTTAACACAAGAGGATATGCAGTTTTTTTTTGCAGGAGATTTAGTTAATCAGCTAACACCTACGAGTTTTGCAGCAAGAACCTTATCAATCCCGTACTTTGGGTTGTTTGGGGCTTGTTCAACATCTATGGAAGGACTAGCTTTAGCTGCTTATATTATTAATTCTGGAGGAGCAAAATACATTTTAACTGGTTCTTCTAGTCATAATTCAGCAATTGAAAAGCAATTTCGATATCCAACGGAATATGGTGCACAGAAGCCACCAACTGCTCAGTGGACTGTAACTGCAGCAGGTTCAGCTGTCATTACAAATGAAGGTAACGGTCCCTATTTAACATCTGCAACGATAGGTAAGGTTGTTGATATGGGCTTAAGTGACCCATATAACATGGGTGGAGCTATGGCACCAGCGGCTGTTGATACTATTGAAGCTCACTTAAAAGATCGGAATGTGGATCCATCTTATTATGATCTTATAGTGACTGGCGATTTAGGAAAAATTGGTCAAATAATTGCTCATGATTTATTAATTGACCATGGATTTAATGTTACGAAGGAACAGTTTCAAGACTGTGGGTTAATCATTTATAAGGAGGACCAGCCTGTTCTCGCTGGTGGAAGTGGTTCCGGTTGCTCTGCTGCTGTAACATATGGTCATCTTTTAAATCGAATGAAACAAGGAGAATTTAAACGAATGCTTGTTGTTGCAACTGGAGCTCTACTCTCACCATTATCCTTTCAACAAAAAGAAAGTATTCCTTGTATAGCACATGCTGTTTCTATAGAAAACGGTAATGATTTAAAACAGTAAGTAATTTTCTGTTATCAAAAAGGGGGACATTATCCAATGACTGTTGCATCTCAAGTAAAGCAATGTGTTGCAAGCTTGAAGAATATCGAAGCTACGCTAAATAGCCTTGCTATTCGTTCGGAGGACAAGGAAGCTTCTGAAGTATTTAGGGAAACATGTCAAACTACAAGAAGAGTTTTAACAGACTTAGAAACAAGGGTAAAAGAAATGGAATTTGAAGAGCCTCAATATAAAGGTTTTTAAATCCAGTGAGCATTTATGGTGAGATGTTAGGAGGTGGAGAAATTGCCTGGATGGTTAGAGGTTATCTTGCGTTCATTTGTAGCATTAGTAATTTTATTTACGTTATCGCGAATTTTAATCAGAAAATCGGTGTCACAAGTAACGTATTTTGAATTCATTTGCGGGATTGTTATTGGAGGGATTCTTGCTCTTGGATCCATTAACCTACAAATTCCCATTGCTTATCCGTTAATGGGTTTACTTATTTGGGTTACAATACCACATATAATAGGTTGGCTAGCTATAAAGAGTGAAAAATTACGGAATTTTGTATATGGTAAGGGGATACCAATAATTAAGGATGGAAAAGTGTTAGAGGATAATTTAAAAAAAGAACGATATTCATCGGATGAACTACTAAAACAATTACGGCACAAAAATGTCTTTCAAGTTGCAGACGTTGAATTTGCAGTTTTAGAAACTACTGGTGATATAAGTGTCCTTTTGAAAAAGGATTATCAGCCATTAACACCGAAAGACATGAATTTGCAGGTTGCCCCTATAAAAGAACCAGAAACAGTTATTATGGATGGAAAAGTACTTGATGAACCACTAGCAACTATAGGAAAAAATAGACGTTGGTTAGAAATGGAGTTAGAAAAAATCGGTGTTGCCATTGAGAATGTATATCTAGGTCAAGTTGATTCATATGGACAACTAACAGTGGATTTATTTGACGATAAATTAAAGGTTCCATCTCCACAGGAACTGCCACTTTTATTAGCAACAATAAAAAAATGCCAAGCTGATTTAGAAGCATTTGCTCTTGAAACGGATAACCAAGCTGCTAAAAATATGTACACAAATAATGCAAAAGAAATGGATGAAGTAATTGAAAAAGTAAAGCCATATCTTCAGCAATGAAGGTAGGCTTTACCTTTCTACTTCCCTATTTTCTAGGTTTATTTATCATCATCGTCATAGACCTCTTCTAAAAACCATCGTTCATGGAAGGAACCACGTCGTTCAGCCTTATCCTCACGAATAGATTCTAATTCTTCTTTTGAATAGCCATGATGGTCACTTAAGCAATAAATTAGCTCCAATAAATCTGCTAGCTCTTCAACAGCTTGTTCTGGATTTCCAGCTTCTAAATACTCCCCAACCTCCTCTTGTAGCTTTTTTTTAGCTTCCCTTTCAAATTCATTAGCTTCCATTCTTCTAACACCACAGCTAGTCCCATTACGACGAATAATTTCTGGAATTCGATCTCTTACTAGCTTTTTATAAACAGGCATTCTTAACTCCCCCTTTATATTTGGCTATCCTTTTCAAACTGTCACTCGCTACACCCACTTTGTTACCGAGTATGACTAGTCATTATATTTCCACACTTTTTTTGCTGCTTTCATAATAAATGTAGGTTCCTATAATAAAGGCAAAAAAGGAAAGTACTACTGGAAATACAACAGAGTGCATCCCTAATGGATTTGGATAAAAATTATGAATGCCTATATAAGTGCCAACACCAACAACCATGGATGCGATAGCCCCACCCTTATTCCCTTTGCTCCAATATAGACCAAAAATAAGAGGCCAGATAAATGCTGCTTCTAGTCCACCAAAAGCGAACAAATTTAACCAGATAAGTAATTCAGGAGGACTTAGAGCAAAGGCAAATACAAGAATACCTAAGAATGCTGTCACACCATAGCTCACTTGTCTAACTCGTTTGTTTGTTGCATCCGGTTTAATATAGTTTAAATAAACATCCTTTACGACAGTTGAGCTCACTAGGAGAAGCAATGAATCTACCGTACTCATGATGGCTGCTAAAGGGGCTGCCAAGACGATTCCAGCTAACCACGGTGGTAGTACCTCCATCGTGATTAATGGCATTACCTGATCAGCAACTTCAATACCAGGAAGAATTGGACGACTGAAAACACCGATTAAATGCATACCTAGCATAATAAAACCTACAACAATTGTCCCTACAATTAGTGCTCGGTGCATGGAACGGGAATCTCGATATGACATAGCACGAACAGCAACTTGTGGTAACGCTACTACACCGACACCTACTAATATCCAAAAAGACGAAACATAGGCAGCAGATAAACCGCCGTCATGACCATAAGGAGTAACGAGATTTGGATTTTCTGAAATAAGGTCATTCATTATATTGCTTACCCCACCACCAGCCACAATTGTACCAATTAAAATGATTAACGTTCCAAAAAACATGACTACACCTTGAATGGAATCTGTAAATACAACTGCCCTAAACCCACCAATAATTACATAAATTAATACTGCTACAGCAAAAATGAACAAGGCACTTGTGTATGGAATTCCTACAATGGATTCAATTAAATACGCACCACCAATCCATTGAGCTGCCATTGCAGAAAATAAAAATACTATAATACTAATAGCTGAAAATAATACAACAATTGAGCTTCTATAACGATTCTTTAAAAAGTCAATGAGAGTGACCGCTTCATATTTCCTTGCCATTATGGCGAATTTCTTCCCTAGAATTAAAAGCACAAAATACCCTGTAGCTACTTGAGACATGGCTAACAAAACCCATCCCAGCCCTTGTGTGTATGCAGCTCCTGGTCCTCCAAGGAAGCTACTTGCACTCCCGTAGGTTGCTACCATTGTCATGGCAAGAATAAATCCACCTAATTCACGGCTTCCGAGAAAATATTCCTGTAAAAATGTACTACCCTTCCGACTCGAATGCTTCGCAGACATAAAACCAACAACAAATATAATGAGAAGAAAAATGACTAATGAAATAACCACTTCCACATTCATTCATCCATTCCCTCCTCATCATGATCAAAGGGTACTTCTACTAAAAAGAATTTCACAACAATGATTACTAGAATAACCATAACGAAAAAGCCGACTATACAGCTATAAAAAAACCAGGCTGGAAATCCTAATATATAGCTATAGTTTTCCACTGAATTTGAACCCAAACCATATGCAAAACCATACCACCATATAAAATTTATAATTACAAGTATTACACCTATTACGGCTTCTCGATTTGCGACAATGAATCGGGAATCCGTTTTTCTGTCCCGCTTATTCATAGAAATCACCTCTTTTAAACAAATTCATTTAAAACAACAAAAAATCCTTCAAAAATCTTAATGAATTAATAATATAATTTGTTGTAAGAAGCATTAACAATACTCTACTTACAATAAACATTAAACGGAATTTCTTTTGGATAAAAAAAACGATCTATATTCTCTACAGATCGTTTCATAGCTTATGGAGATTTATTATCAGTAATAGCTAATCAATCCTTGCTTGAAATAACACCATGCTTTAATGCATATCGAACAAGCATCGATTTCTTCTTTGTCCCTATCTTATCCATAATTCTTGACTTATATGTGTCTACTGTTTTTATGCTAATGAAAAGCTCATTAGAAATTTCCTTTTGGGTATAGCCTAATGCAATATATTTTAGAACTTCTCTTTCTCTAGGACTGAGAATGACTTCTTTTTCTTTTTTCGTCATATTCTGTTCTTGACTATTCGTATATAAACTAGGAATCAATGTTGGATAAATATAGTGTTCGCCTCTTACAACTGTTTGAATCGCTGTAACTAATTCTGTATCCACTGCGCGTTTTAGTACGTAACCAGAAGCTCCTGCATCTAAGCCTTCTTTTAAATAAGCCTCATCAGAGTACATCGTTAAAATTAAGATTTTCGTCTCAGGCAAAAATCGCTTAATCTCCCTAGTAGCTTCTATTCCATCTTTAAATGGCATATTTATATCCATAATAATGAGGTCAGGCTTTATTTCTTTAGCATATTTTATAGCATTTTCTCCATCATCAACTTCACAAGCTACATCAACATTTTCCTCGTTTATTAAAATGTTTTTTAAACCGGAACGGAATACTGGATGATCATCAACTAACATAATTTTAATTGGCAAGTAAATCCCTTCCTTTATCTTTTGTAGGAATTTTAACCATAATTGCAGTCCCTTCATTATCAGCCGATTCAATATTAAGTGTTCCACCAAGCAACGTCACACGTTCCTGCATGCCACGTAAACCTAAATTATACTTAGAAGGGTCTTTGTTTAACACCTTTTCCACATTAAATCCTACTCCATCATCCTCAATAATGACCGAAATCATATGGCTATGTTTCATAACTATTACACTGATAGAAGTAGCTTCAGCATACTTCAGAATATTCGTCAACGATTCTTGAACAATTCTAAAAATTGCCGTTTCTATCTCTGGTCTTAAACGTTCAACTTTAATCCCATTGATAATTATTTCAAACTCAACTGGGTATTTCTTTGTAAACTCTTCAATATAGCGTTCAATAGCAACTTCCAATCCAAATTTATCTAAAATTGTGGGCCGTAACTGCCATGCTAAGTCATGTACTTCCTCAATTGCTTGGTGAGTCAATTCTCTTAGTTTATTAATTTCTTTATGCTTTGCAATATCCGTCTTTGTTTCTTGTAATAACTTTAATCCTAATAAAATGGAGGAAAGGGAGTGACTAGTCTGATCATGTAATTCACGGGCTATTCGTTTCCTTTCTTCCTCTTGCACTGTCATAATTTTTTCCAATAATGATAAGCGTATTTCCTCTTTCTTTTTTATTTCTACCCACAATTTAATATTTTCAATTGTGACAGATAACTGCTTTGCAATAGAATTTAATACCTGTGCCGTATAGGGATCTAATTGATTCTTACTACATATTTGAAGCTTGCCAATATCCTCTTGTTTATTTCTTAATGAAAAAGTATTAAATACCTTTAAACCCTTCCTACAATAAGTACATGGTTGTTGATTTTGTTCAATGTCTTGATCGTTCACTGGACAGCTATCCATTGAGTGAGAAAAAGTTGATACTTGACCAGTTATATTGACTTTAATTAGTGCACTATTTAATGAAAGCTCTTCAACTAAATGAATGACAAATTGTTCTAGTAATCTTTTCAATTCAGTATAATTCGTAATTGTTCCAGAAATATCATGCAATAACGTTAATTCTTTATTTCTACTGACAATTTTATTTAAATACTCTTCCTTTTCCATTTGTGTTTTTTCTAAATCAGTTAACATAATATTAAAGGACTGTGTTAGTTTACCAATTTCGTCTTTTGGATAATTGTTCACTCTTTTACTAAAATCCCCTTGGGAAACTAGCTTTGTTAGATCTACTAATTTTTTTATAGGCAAGGTAATAACTCTTGTTAATCCAAGGACGATAAGAACAGATAAAATAAGAACGACCATCATCGTCATCAATAATTGTGTTGTAACACTGTGTAAAGCCTCATCTAAGGAATCGTTTCTTAAGCCCACTCTTGCTGTTCCTCCAATTCCTTTAACTATAGGAACAGCTACATCTCGTATTATTCCTTCTTCTGAATCAATTTGAATCAAATTTATATCATCTGTATTCTCTAATAAATTTACTTTTAGTAATTCTTGACTAATATCCATATTTTCATAGGAATGAACAAGTATTCTATCGTGTTCATTTAAAATAAATACATATTCAATATCTGTATGATTATCAACTTTATCATTTACTAGCTTCTGCAAAGCATATATATTGTTGGTAAGCATAAAATCGCTACTTTTCGATGCAACATCGCTACCAATTGATTTCACTCGTTCATCCAATTGAAGAGACAACGTATCTGAGATGGAAATTCGGACGACGATTAAACTTATGAATGTTACTATGAATATAACCGCAAAAACCATCCCGTAAATCTTCATATGGATGGAACAACCTGATAAAAAATCAATTATTTTTTTCCTTATTCTCTTCATTGATCTTCACCTAGAAGTGGTAACAGCTTTCGTATAGGTTCATAGCTGCTTCTATCTATTGGAACATAGTGGTCAATTTTTAATTCTTTAAGTATGTTTCTTCCTGCTGAATGATGATGCAGCGTTAGCAGGACATTTTGAATATCCTTTTTAAGCTCCGGATCTGTTTTACTAGAAACAACAATGGGTGGAGAACCAGCAAATGGACCGAAGTCTATAATTTTTGTCTGTTTTGCATCCTCGTTTCCAAGTTCTATTAACTGATCAAATAAAATACTGTCTATAGTAGCAATATCCACTGCACCTCGTGCTACAGCACTTACAGAATAATCATGACTGTACGTATAGAAAGTTTTCTCAAAAAAGGTATTTGGGTCATTATTACTTTGAATAATCAAGTCTTGTAATGCTAGTTTCCCTGTATAAGAATATGGATCTACAAATGCAGCACGACTACCCTTCCCATCCTCTAGGTTTTCAATAGAACTGTTTTTATGAGTAATAACATAGGCTTGATAAACATTTTTACCGTTAACAACAGGGGATGCAATGTCAATCATGTATCCTTCCTCTGTACCAATTACATACGATAAAGAACAAATAAAAGCTAAATCAACTTCTCCGTCTTTTAATAATACGTTCACTTCATCATATGTCTGTTTTTGTATGATTTCAATTTCCCTAGATAGTGTGTTTTTAAGATAATCAATTAATAAATTATACTTATTACGGGTTTCTTGTGGAGAAACAACAGATGCGAAGGCAACTTTGATCGTATTATCGTTTTCTATAAAGGTTTCTTGTTCCTTGTTCAATTCAGATGTAGTTAAAGAAATATAAGAGGATGAATTACTTGTTGAACAGGCCATCAATAAAATAAAAACAAATGGATAAAGATAAGTTATTTTAATGATAATCCCCCCTCCTTTTATTGATTCTAATCTCATTATACTTCGTTAATATTTCCGTTGACCAAACCTTCACATATTGTCATTTAATTGTTGAATCTAAATGTGAAGTATAAGAAAAGCTGTTGATAGCTATGATCAACAGCTTACATTTAATATTTACATTTTTTCCTATCCTACCTTTTGGGAGGAAGGGGTTAAGTTTTCTACATTTGAATGCTTATCACCTGGATCATCTAATGAAAATTTATAAACGCCCAGCATATAAATAAATACTGATGCTGCAATACCACCGATAATGATTCCCCACTCCGTTAAGGTTGCTGAATATGATGCTACCTCCCCAGACATTTGTACAATTTGACCACCTATAATTGTTATATATTTATCAACAAACATTCCTATTAGTACAAATACTCCAGCTAAAACTAGTTTGTACCCGGTTCTATTTTTCATTAATAATAAAATCGGAATTATTAAACCTAACGATATGACTCCTCCCCAAAAGAGTATAGAGTATTCCCCATTAAGAACTAGTTGGAAGTCTGCTGAGCTAACATAAAATAGCGTAATTAGACGCCACGCATGAAATCCAAGGGCAACAGCCAGCAATATTGCAAGTGCTTTTCCTAAATAATCTAGCACTTCTTTTAATTTATAGCTCATTTCTTGTTGAACAACTTTATAGGTTACAATTGTTGCGATTAATAACATGGCAATCCCAGTTATTAATGCCGACAATACAAAGAAGACAGATGTAGCTCCACCAAACCATAGGGGTCTTTGAATAACGACTGCAAATATTCCTCCTAAAATGCTTGTTGCTGCTATAGCTCCACACAAGGTAATATATGATGTAACCTTTATTATCCTATGATTTTTCGTTTGTACTGCAAAAAATTCTACTAGTAAAACAATTACATATATGCCGTATGTTGCTCCCATCCACCACATAGGAGCTGTTAAATTAGGGGATGTAATAAAATAAAATACTCGATCAATTCGCCCTAAATCCATTGCTAATACTAGCAATGCAGGTAATAATACCGAAATAGCCAAATACAATGATCGTTTACTAATTACCCCAAATCGTTGAAACCCTAATGCATGACCAAAGGTTGATACTAAACACATGCCACTAGCCATTAAAGCCAAAAATACGTAAGCAACGATGAGTATGTTCCATGGAACTTCATCCGATGACCCAAACACAACCTGTCCTTGTACTAACGTATTCCACATACTCAAAAGACCAATTCCGATACCTATAAACGTAATAATCACAAAAATTAATCTCTTTTTTGTTAGACTTATTTTCATCTCTTCCCCCTCCTCCTTAAACTTCCTAGCATTTTTAAAGCAACTTTTTACCAATTTTTAAGAAGATCCTTTTTAGAAAATTTGATCTGACAGTCCTCACAATAACATTCACTTTTAATTTTAAGTGACGTACATTGAGGACACGTATCCAATTGTTCTTCACGGACAATTTTTTCTTGATCAAAATCATCACAGATAAAAGATGATTTTCTTATTTGCATACAGCTTGTTGTACAACTATTACAGTCAACACATAGATATCCTTGAAAAGTCATGGTTTTCTTTTTTTCGTCCTCATATTGATTAAGGGCTCCTGTTGGACAAACCGTACAGCACACACCACATAGATTGCAGTTATCAGTAACATTTACATTTCCTAAATGAATTTCCTTTGCCACCGTTTTTAGCATTTCCATTGATAACTCTTTTTTCTTCTTATAGGCAACTAACACGTTCCTTTTCTCTGAAATAGGTATTTTATTTCTTATGCTTGGGATGTTTTCAACTGTGTCCAAGGCTATAGATGCTACGCTATTTGTGGCTTTTTGTTTCGAAAACGAAAACATTTCTCTTCTTGTGACTTTTCGTTTAGAACCTGCCTTTTCTTTTCGTTCATGAATAATTTCTACTCTTTCCTTCGGTATAGCTTTTTCATTCCAAGCATGTAGCCACTCTAGCTTCCCTTTTTGAAACCAATAATGTTTACATGAATGACATTTCCTTTCATCCCAAAAAACTTGTATTTTTTTCTCATGTAATATACCATTCATTATCATTTCTGGAGTCAATGAAGCAATACACGGTAGTGTTACATCTTTATCGTAATTTCCTTGTTCTTCACAGGTAAAACAGACAACTTCTTTATATATAATTTTTTGTTCGTAATGGTTCATCATTTCGTACTCATGATAAAAAGCATTTGTTGGGCATTCGTGTACACATATACGGCAATTAGTACACGTTGTATCATCAAAGGAAATTTCCCCTTCCAATAAACTTATGGCTGGGGCACCGCAAGCATCTAAACACCTTTCACAAGTTGAATGCTTATTACGGAGACGCAAACATCGATTTTCCATAAACTGAACCGAGTTTTTCTCAATTACACGCTTAATAAGAAATGAATGCCACATACCCCTATCCACCTTCTTTTTATTAATGTATAGTCACATTTCCTTTAAATTCATTTAGCTCATGAACTACAACCTTTGTCGTCAGTAACGTTAACGTCTTATAAAACTCCAGATTAGCCCGCTTCCAAATTTGATCATTTAACTTAGCAACCCATAAGCTTAAATGAGACTCTAAAAAGGTTTCTATATTCAATAAAAATTGCACTTCATTCGTATCGATATAAGAAAAATAATTGTAGTAAATAAATTCAAGTTCCGCCGCAATATGATCTGGTAAATCTTTAAAGCTATCAGATATTTCTAAACCGGCATTACGGTATAGTTTTTCAACATACTTCGTTGACTCTCCCAATATTTGATGACCACTATCTAAATAAATGGAACTATATGGTGGAGCTAACACATCAAAGGGACCAATAAACAACTTTGCGTACTCAACTGAGAGTGGCGTTATGTCACCATGCAACTCTAAAAATTCTGATTCTAACTCTTTTCCATACGTGACTAAATCTGGATAAAGAGCTACTAAACTATCATTTAAAGGAGCATATAAACTTTGCATATCATCCTTTGGTTTATTGTAAAACTCCGATAAAATTTTAAACAAATTTGCTTTATATTGTAGTGTCCCTAATGATTTTTCCATACTTTAGTCACATCCTAAGTCGTTAAATTTAAAACTCTCGTAAATAGAATACTTTTGGTTTGGTTCCTAAATCTTCTCTAAGCTTTTTATGACCATATTTACCTAGCAACTCATGAATAGGGTCATTCGGATCATTTAAGTCTCCTACATATCTAGCTTCTGCTGGACAGCGAGAAACACAGTAAGGTTGTTCATCTCTCGCTAATCGATGATCACAAAGCTGACATTTTTCAACGATCCCTCGATATCGCATTCCTTCGTAGTTATATTCACGTTCTGGATTGTAGTAAGGTAATTTTTCTCCCGCAATTTCCGAAACTTCCTTTGGAGATGCTGTCATCCCTTCAACAAGCGCAGTCTGTTCCGTCCAATATTGATGGGGATCCTTTTTGTTAAATGAAATTACTCCATAAGGGCAAGATGCCATGCAACTTTTACACCCAATACATTTATCTGCATCATGTAAAGTTAATCCGTTTTCATCCTTATACATAGCCTTTACTGGACAAGCTTTGACACACGGAGCATCTTCACAATGATTACACAGTGTTGGTATATATTCATATTTCACATTCGGAAATTTTCCTGATACATTGATGATGTGATGAGACCAGTTCATTCCTATATCTGTATTGTTTTCATTTTTACAAACCACGGAGCACGCAGCACACCCTACACACTTGTGTAAGTCAATAGTCATTGCATAATTTTTTCCCACATCCGTCACCTCCAAGCTTTTTTATGTGTATTAAACTTTCTCTACCTTTACTCGAGTAGATCCACCATGTCGAGCTGAGCTTCCACTAAGTGCTTCGTACACATCAGCTAAAATGATATTATTATTGCCACCTCGAGGAAGTTGTTTCTTAAAGTCTAAGGATGCTATATGACCATAAGCCCAATGACCCTGACCATAACATTTGTTTACTACGCCTGGTCTCGTACCTTCCCATAGCTTCGCCTTGACCGTTATTTCTCCCACAGGTGACGTTACTTTGACCATATCTCCATTAGCAATTCCTAATTTCTCTGCATCTACTGGATTGATTTTTAATACATCATCCCACACCTCGTCACCAGGGTCCGCATCTTTAAACTCTTGATACCATGATGTGTTGGCAGAACGGGCTTCCCGATTCAATCTTGATCTATGCTCGGAGAAAATAAGGGGATACTCTTGTTCATTTCCTACTCGGTAAGCTGGCTCATAGTGACCAACAAAAGCTAATTCTCCTTTTGCTGTATTGAAGGTTGCTTCCATTACATCATCAACTGAAACATTGTGCTTTTCTGCATGTGCTTCTAAAGCTTCTTTTAATGTTTCACTATAAAACTCAAACTTCCCGGTTTTTGTACCGAAATTCCCTCCCCATTTTTTGCGATAGTTATATTTCACTGAGTTCCATACACCTATTTCTTTTAATTCATCCCAACCATTAATTGTATCTCCGGCTTTCTGAACAGATGGATTCCAAAGGGGTTCTGTATACATTTTCACAGCGATTTCATTAAACTCTAATCCATTTTCCGGACTTTTCCCTGTCTCTGGATCGGAGAACTCATTTCTAAAATAATTAATTAAGTTCGGAAAACCTTTTCTTTCCAGTGCTTCTCCAAGCATCCAGGCAATTTCCGTTTCATCGATCTTCACATCAAATACTGGATCGATAAGTCTATTTTGCATAGATAGATGTGCATACGTGTTTCCTTTACTTCCTCGAACTGCACTAAGCCTCTCAAACATATGATGAGTAACTGGTAAAACGATATCCGCAAAGTGAGTTTGCTCTGCTGGATTTACTGTCATGTGTACATGGAATGGTATTTTTGCTAATGCCTCATCCCATCTTTTCGTGTTTTGATTACTAAAATTAAAATTTGTCCAATAACTCAAAACAACTTTCAAATCATATGGATCTTCTGCCAAAACAGCATCAGCAACATAATTTGTCATTTTTACTCCACCAGATGTACTATCCTTCAATGCGGGGAACTTTAATGATCCACCATGATCAATACGAGGCATGCTATTTCCTTTTTCTGCAATTCTATCTACATATGCAGTAAAATCTGGCAAACTATTAACAGGAACACTTTCCCCATCTAACGTACCTCCGACATTATCAACAGAACCAACTAAACCATTTAGTCCATGTGTTAGCATGGAGGTGTAGCCTCCACGAACGTGCATGCAAGCACCTGGAGATAAAAAAGAAATAGCCCTTGGTGCAGCTCTCCCAAAATCCTGTGCCACTCTCCGAATTTGTTCGGCTGGAATTCCACTTTTTTCTTCTGCCCATTCTGGTGTAGCATCCTTTAAGGAAAGGTTCCACCATTTAACGACGCCGTATGTTTCATTTTCTTCAAAAGCTGATTCACTTACTGTCCTACCATTTACGAAACGATTCACACCATCTTTAAAGTCCCCGACAAATGGCTTATACCATAAACCTTCTGTTAATAGAACGTGGGCGATAGCAGCAGCTATAGCACCATCTTCTCCTGGAATTACTGGTAACCATTCATCTGCTTTTGCTGCAGTAGCTGAAAGCCTTGGATCAATACAGGCTATTTTTGCTTGATCCCTTACCTTCCCCCAAACATTTGTTGAATGAGGAATTTGACGATTGGAAGAAACAGGATCAGCTCCCCACAATAATTCGTAATATGTTTCAGTATGGTCGTAGTCACGATAACCCCACATTGTTTCTGAATAGTATGGTCCGAACTTTTCTGCTTCAGCGCAAATGGAACTATGAGATATATTATTTGGTGTTCCAATTATTTTTGGTAAATTACCGTATAAAATTCCGTTTAAGGCCGTATACCTTCCACGCCAAACAGATAATTTATGGGTTTCCTCATTTTTTCTAAGTTCAATAATTTTATCTGCAATTTCATCCATTGCCTCTTCCCACGAAATAGGAACAAACTGAGGATCTTCCTCTCTTCCTTTTTTCGGATTTGTTCTTTTCATTGGCTGCTTCACTCGATCTGGGTCATACACTTGCTGTAAAGCTAAGTGTGAACGTACGCACGAATGACCATGATTCGCTTTAGCATTTGGATTTCCTCTGACCTTTGTAGCACGACCATCTACAATATAAATTTGTACTGGACACCACGTCGTACACCCTTGGCATGTTGATGCTATCCATTCTCCTTGAGCTTCATTAGTTTCCGTCGCTTGTGCATTCTTAGAAAAGGCATTTAATACAGGTTTTGTTTGAGATGCACCCGCCACAAATAACCCTGTAACAGCTGATAACTTTAAAAAATTTCTTCTATTCATTTCCACCAGTTCCACCTCCATAATTTAAAACTGAGAATATAGGATAATAGCCATTTATAGATTATCTACGTTTAACAGTTAATCTTCTTTAACAGGAGCTTTACTTCTAACTTTTTCATCATCATCTTCTGTTAATTGACGTGTGGATTTTTTGAATTCCCTAAGGGTTTCCCCTACAGCTTTCCCCATTTCCGGGAGTTTCTTTGGACCAAAAATAATAAGAGCAATAACTAAAATTAAAATCAAACTAGGAATACCAATGTTGTGCATCTTTGTACCCTCCTTTATTGGTTTTATTATTTGTAGTCACAGTTCTTGTTCTGAAATAAAACGATTACACTCCTTTATTTTTATATATTTGTGTAATATTTCACTATCAGAAAAATGGATAGTCTCTGTAAGGAAATTACGTAAATGTGAATAAATTTTTCCCTACAAGAGAAATAGGTAATTTAAAGTTCAGTGAATTTCACCTAGCTTAGCCCTCATCCCAATTTGAAAGATATAGTTAGAACATACAAAAAGTACCTTTGACAATTTTCAAAGGTACTTTTTGTAGATGGACTAATTTCCTACTTTATTCTGAAAAGATTGTATAGATTGCTTTTTCTGTTTCTACTTTAACAATATTTTTTTCATTATGTGTCGTTATCTCACCTAATAATGGGATCTCATAAACCTGCTGAGGTAATTCCATTATCCCTTCATCACTGTAAATATGACCAACTCCATGAAGTATAATTTCCTGGTCAGCTAGGTAATCATCTTCATCATGATGCTCTATGGTACGAGCAGTGATATTCTCCAACAACATCTGAACACGATCTTGATCAATTACTTCCTGCTTTCCTGTAGCTAGTTCTTCTTTATAGATAACTAAATTACGATCCTTTTGTCTTTCTAACCATTCTGTTAACTGAAAAATAGGATGAACCATACTCTTCCTCCTCAATCTTCTTACATATTTGTACTATTTCCATCTTCAATGAATTCATTCATTTGAAAATGGAAAGGGATTAAAATGTGGTATAACAACAAATACCTAACGAAAACAATCAAACCTTAGCAATAATTTTATAGTTAAAAAGTTTATAAATGTTTTTTTAAACTTTAGTTTGTAGTACATTAAACATTAGAGATGATAGAGATGGGATTTTCTTTTGAAAGAGAGGAATTATTATGGAGTTAATGTTTGAAATAGCCGTATCAAATTTATTATCACCAATGATCTTATTTTTTCTATTAGGAATTATTGCAGTACTTGTAAACTCAGATCTAAAAGTCCCTACAGCTTTCTATTCTGGTTATACAATGATAATTCTTTTTACAATTGGAATTAAAGGGGGAGTGGAATTAAGAAGTGTTTCCCTTTTTGAAATGCTCCCTACGATTATATCCGCTGTAGTATTAAGTATTATAATGTTATTTATCACACATTTCTTTGTTCATCGAATATTTAAATTTCCATTTGTCGATTCTTTAGCAATCGCAGCTCATTATGGTTCTGTTAGTGCAGTTACTTTTATTGCTGGACAAGCCTTTTTAGATAAAGCGGGAATACATTACGAGGCGTACATGTCAGCTATACTTGTTATTATGGAAGGACCAGCCATCATCCTCGCCATTATTCTTTATAAAATGTATTTACAGAAGCAAGGGGAGATAGGAACACCTTCTCAAACTAGCTTAAAGCATGTGTTTAAAGAAGCATTTTTCGGAAAGAGTATCTTTTTATTACTTGGTGGAATTTTCATAGGAATGGTTGCAGATGCTGATGGGTTATTATTAATCCAACCGTTGTTTGGGGATCTATTTTATGGAGTCTTATGTATTTTCCTTTTGCATATGGGAATGATTGCTACACAAAGCTTAATGAAGATAAAAAATATAAAGTTTACTACATTTTTATTTGCTTTTATCGTTCCGATTATTGGGGGAACATTAGGGGTATTAACTGGACACTTTATTGGTTTATCTGTAGGTGGATCAATGATTTTAGGAACATTAACAGGAAGTGCCTCTTATATAGCAGCTCCTGCTGCAATTGCTCAAGCAATGCCTAAAGCTAATTCAGGCTTATATTTAGGATCTGCTCTCGGTTTAACATTACCATTTAACCTTATTTTCGGTATACCACTTTACTATTGGATAGCTACATTACTCGGATAATTAATAGGGACGAAACATAGACTAGAAGTAACAAGCTATGTTTCGTCCCTTATGTTTTTTATACGAAATGGATTGATATTAATTTGTCTCGTCCTCCATTCGTTCTTCAGTTTTGTTTAATTGTTTTTGTAGCATTCTCCGCCATCCACTTGCTAGTTCATTTAAATCAATGATCTTATTTAAGCTTTCCACGTCATATACATTTTGATAAAAAACATGGTTGATATAGGAGATGGAGATATCCGTTGACCTTTTAATAAAACGAAGTGGTGTGTCAACAGACACTGTCCCTTCCTTTAAAACTCTGAGATAAAATCCTGTGTAACCTGTCTCAGAAACTAGTTGCGGCATATTTTCTACCTCGTATCGCTTTGCAAGTTTATGACATGGGATCCTGGGCTGACTTACCTGTACTACTGCACTTCCCCACTGAAAGACATCACCAATATGCACATCGTTCTCTAGAAATCCTTTAATCGTCAAGTTTTCACCAAATGCACCTAGTGGTAATGTTCTACCTAATTCTTTTTCCCAGAAAGTATAATGCTCGTAAGGATAAACACAAACTGCTTTATCAACACCACCATGATTTATCTTATCAGCTTGTTCATCTCCTTGAAGGCTTAACTTAGATAAAAAAATTTCATGATCAACTACTTGTTTTTCAATAGAAGTGGTGATAGAACTACCAAGGCCCTTCAATTCTTTTGGCTTCCCTATATTTACAGATATAATATTCGCATTTAACCTCTTCACATTACCACTCCTTTTAGAATTAGTTAACTAGGCATTTAGATTTGGATAAGAAGTTGATGGACGGTGACACCAGACACGAGTATACGCTTCACGGATATGTGACGAATTGTCTTGATGATATGACGACAGAGGAACACATGCAGAAGCAGAGACAGGACAATGTACTTTAGCAGTAAACAAAGTGTATAGTGTGGAGGCTGAGGCGTTGCCCGCTGAAAGCTGTCACCAGTAACGTATGAACCTCTTTGATAAGTATTTTCATCCCCCATGGTGCAAGTTTTGCTTGCATGGGAAGCCTACCCTGAAAATAGCTGTAATCAAATTTAATAGTATTAGCAAATAAAGGTCAGGTTAATCATTCATTCCAACTGGATTAAAATTAATTTTCATCCTCCATGGTGCAAATTTACACTTGCATGGGCGGTCTACCCTGAAAATACTTCTTCTGTCTCCATTCCAATTCTCCGTGATTCGTTTTCTTCACAAACCGAAAAGCTATTCAAAAGCTCTGTTAGCTAACGCTAACGTAGTTATATCATCTGATGGCGGATTATGAAGTCCTGCTCTTACATCGCGGTAATAACGTTCAAAGGATTGTGTTTTATGAAGACTTTGTCCTCCAACAATGCGTAGCGCTAAATCGACCACTTTTATAGCTGCATTCGTACAAACCGTTTTAACTGCAGCAAGTTCTGGCCCTAAGCGTTCCCTCTCTTGTGGAAATTCATCCCAAATAGATGCAACATGGTACATAAAGTGTCTAGCTTTTTTAAGCTCTAAGTCCATTTCAGCTACTTTCCTACGGACCTCAGGTACCTCTGATATAGGGTGGGGTAAACTATTGGGCTGATAGTTTTTCGCAAATTCAATTGCGTCATTACGTGCTGCTGAAGCGATACCTATATAGCAAGCTGGTATATGTAAAAGCCAACCTTGTGGGGTTTTGCCGTGTCCTGGGTCTTTTGTTGCAACTAGAGAAGTTTCACTTACTTCTACATTTTCTAAAATCATGTCATCACTACGAGTTGCTCTCATTCCTAACGTGTTCCATGTTTCGTTAAATGTAATTCCATCCAATTGACGATTTAAAAGAAATTCTCCTATTTTCTCATTTCCTTCATCATCTGTAATAGTAGCAGTAATAATGATCCAATCTAGTATGGGTGCTAAAGAAGTAAAAGTTTTTAAACCATTGATTACCCAAACTCCACCAGATTTGACTGCCCGTGTTTCTGGCTTTCCACCTCTAGCTGGACTCCCAGTACTAGGCTCAGTAGCAGCTGTATTTATAAGTGTTAAGTTTTGAACGACACTTTTGGAAACTTTTTCGAATACATCTTCAGTCCACTTTTTCGTATCTCTTAGCTGCATCATTGTTCCATTATGCCATCCTAGAGATAAACCAGTAGCCCCATCTCCTTGACTAAGGGTTTCTTGAACAATTAGAAAGTCATAAAGACTTATTTCTTCTCCGCCATATTTTATAGGAACAGTTAGCTTTGTCATCCCTTGTTCCTTCAATTCATTGAAATTTTCAATAGGGAACGTTGCATCTTGATCGTATTTTGATGCTCGTAATTGAAACCGTTCAATGAACACCTTTGAACGTTCATAAAGTTCCTTTTGTTTCTCTGTTTTTAAAAATAGAGACATATTTTTATCCAATTGCTAACACTCCTTTACTTATTACCCGTTCATAGAGGCAAATACCTTGTATGTAGTATTTATTATTAAATATTTTATTTGACAAAATCTTACCACCTTTTACTAAATAATTATAACAATAATACATTCATTTTAATTGGTAAAACTTAAAATAAATATCTATGATTCATATACCTTTTTTTCTACATTTACTACTTCTTCTTATTATAAATTTTCTTCTTTTATAGGATTTTACCGCAACCGATGCTGAAAATGTTTTATGAAAAAAATAGAAGGTTATTGTCAATGTAACGGTTTTCTAGGGTTTTCAACAAATCTTTTCCTGGGAAATGATTATTTCACGCATATATTCACATGTTTTTGCAAAGTTCTCGTCTTAAGAATCGACATGTAAAGAATATTTACATGAAAGGTGTTAAAGATATAAAGATTGGAGGAATGGACTTATGTTTGGTAATTCCCAAATTGGGATTGACTTAGGCACTGCCAATATTCTCGTCTATACAAAAAATAAGGGAATTGTTTTGAATGAACCATCCGTAGTAGCCATTGATATAAATACGAAAGCAGTGTTAGCAATCGGAAATGAAGCAAAGGATATGGTAGGAAAAACACCAGAAAATATCGTTGCTATTCGCCCATTAAAGGATGGGGTAATTGCTGATTACCAAGTAACAATCGATTTACTTAAGCAGATAATGAAAAAAGTAAGTAAAAAAAATGGTATATCCTTAAGAAAACCTACAGT
Organism: Evansella sp. AB-P1; assembly: GCF_029688925.1. Lineage (GTDB taxonomy): Bacteria > Bacillota > Bacilli > Bacillales > Salisediminibacteriaceae > Evansella. The sequence continues at coordinate 258,912 of NZ_JARUKY010000001.1, read as the reverse complement.
AGTGGTGTGTACTCCTTCTGGGGCTACCTCTGTTGAAAGAAGAGCAATTCATGATGCTGTTAAAAATTTTGGAGCAAAGCAAGTTGACCTGATTGAGGAACCAATCGCCGCTGCAATCGGTGCAGATTTACCTGTTGCTGAGCCAACCGCCAACGTTGTTGTGGATATTGGTGGTGGCACAACTGAAGTAGCCATTATTTCCTTTGGAGGAATCGTTACTTCTCGATCTATACGAGTTGGTGGCGATCAATTTGATGATGATATTATTCAATATGTACGAAAAAATTACAATTTTCTTATAGGTTATCGAACTGCAGAAAATATTAAAATTGACATAGGTTATGCTCTTATCAAGCATGATGAATCTAAAATGGATATTCGAGGTCGAGACTTAGTAACTGGATTACCTAAAACAGTTACATTGTCTTCTTATGAAATTCAAAATGCGATTCGTGAATCCCTTCTTGCAATTTTAGATACTATTCGATCCACTTTAGAAAATTGTCCACCAGAATTAAGTGGAGATATAGTCGATAGAGGAATTACACTAACTGGTGGTGGGGCATTACTAAATGGAATAAAGGAATGGTTAAGTAATGAGATTAATGTTCCCGTTCACATAGCACCAAATCCTTTAGAAGCAGTTGCAATTGGAACTGGTCGTTCCCTCAACGTCATCCAAAAACTTCAGAAGTCTAAAAAATTCTCTTAGCCTTATCACAGTATTGTCACAAACCATGTCCGTGAACTTTTTGTTCACGGACATGGTTTGTGAACGTTTTTTTACTATTGCGATTCCTTGCTCTTTACTTCTTCTCTCTTTTGGACTTGGAGACTTCCTTTTTTCTTTAATTTCTATCCATAACGTTTTTGATAAAGAATAACAAGTAACGAAAAGATAATCCCTATGGCAATACCCCATTCAACACTAATAATTAACGTAACTAAAAAGGTTAGCAAAAACGTAATTCCATCGACTCGTTTAGTATTCCATAGGTTCATAAATCCCTTTACATTAATAAGCCCATATACAGCAACAAGAATGATAGCTGATAGGACTGCTTTTGGTAAATAATAAAGAATAGAAGTAAAGAAAAGTAGCATGAGTATAATGAGTATTGCAGTGACAATGGATGCTAATCCTGATTTGGCTCCAGATTGGTGATTCACTGCTGAACGTGAAAAACCACCGGTTATAGGATAACCAGAAAAGAAGCTTGCTGTAACATTTGCTAACCCTAAGCCATTCAACTCTCGATTTGCATGAAGACTGTATCCTTCTTTGTCAGCTATCACCTTTCCGATTGCATAGGATTCAATAAACCCGATAATAGTAATCGTAATAGCAGCAGGAATTAATTCTATTAGTAATTCTAAGGTAACTTTAGGAAATGAAAATAGTGGAAGTCCACTTGGTATAGTACCTACAATATTTATTCCAAGAGTATCTAACTGGTAAAACCATATGACTACAATGGATAATACAACAACCACTAATGGACCCGGTATTTTGGGTATTTTTACTTTTATTAGAATAAGAAACAAAATTGCTAGTACCCCAATAAAAAATGTCATGTAGTTAATTTCATCCAATCGCTTGCCTATTTCTCCACTTATTAAGAACACATTCCCAGAAGCTTCTAATGGGATACCAAGTAAATACTTTAACTGACTAAATCCAATAATTATGGCAGCTGCTGATGTAAATCCACTAATGACCCCGTGTGAAATATATTTCGTAACAGACCCTAGTTTTAATACTCCTAAAAGGATTTGCAAAACACCAACCATGAGTGTAAGAAGTAGAACATATGCTATGTACTCCTGTGTCCCTGGTTCAGCTAAACCTGATATACCTGTATATACAAGAAGAGATACAATTGCAACAGGACCTACTGATAAATGACGAGAGCTTCCATAAAGAGCATAAATAATAAGAGGAAAAGTAGATGCATATAAGCCAAAGACAGGAGGTAACCCTGCTAACATGGCATATGCCATTCCTTGTGGTATTAACATTATTGCAACAATAGTACCAGCATATAAATCTCCCTTTAAATTTCTTTCTACACTATATTTCCCCATCCAATCTAAAAAAGGAAAAAGATACTTCATACCGAACAACCACCTTCAAAGACACAAAATTGTCAGGGACATGGTCCCTGACAATTTTGTGTCTTTCTTTATGTCCATAGAATTACATTGTTGGTATGAAGAAACTCATTTATACATTGAGGTATTCTTAACCCGAATCATTTCGTATTTTGGCTAAACTTTTCGTTGTAAAAAACGGAATATCAAAACTGCTAGTGCAATAACTAAAATTAGGTGTATAAGATATCCAGCTATATTAAGGATTACTCCAGCTAACCAAATCGCAACAAGAATAGCTATAACCGCCCATATGATTGACATTATAATTATCCTCCAATCTATATTTTTCTATTTTTATCGTCACCTATTTAAATATTCCCAAACCTAAATGCCATAAAACAGTTAAGAATCTTAATCCATACCCTTTCACACTCTCACATATAGTAGGTTTTGCTATACATTTTTTTATAAATAAACAAAACTATTCTTACTCCTTATTCGTCTACTAAAGGGAAAGAATTTGTTCCTATTTAGTTTCCTTTCCAAAGCATTATAAAAGTGAAAGAAACAGAAAAATCTAAAGGAGTACCAACTATGTACATCATTGACCTATCTTTGATTGGATTTTACTTATTAGTTATTTATATTATTGTAGATTTCATTAGAAAACGTACTGAAAATTTAGGAAAGCGTATTGTTTTGTATACATTTATATTTTATGTAGCTAACGTTTTACAGCTCACCACTGGTGGCATTGCAATACCACAATCAATTATAGATAACGTTGTGCGTATCCAACCGATCCCTTTTTATTTCGTATTGGATCTACTAAATCATTATGAAAGAAGTGGGTTAGACTGGCACTTTTGGAATGCATTGCAGCATTCCTTTCATAATTTCATTATGCTACTTCCCTTAGGAATATACTTACCTGTGTTATTCCAAACAAAGTCTCTTAAAAAGGTCACTATCATTATTTTCCTTTCGTCCTTAACTATAGAAACATATCAGTTAATATTGAGCTATTTAAATGTATTGTGGATAGGAAGAACATTCAACGTAGATGATCTTATATTAAATACAGCAGGAGGGGTCGTAGGATTACTTATTTATTTAGCAGGTGAAAAGGCATTAAAAAGAATTGAAGTCCACAATTGAACTACCTCCTCCCTCATTCCATGAGATGCTCTTATTAATAACCATAAACAATGTGAAAGGAGAGTAGTAATGACATCATCGAATGTAATTACAATAGAATTTGCAAAGGAATTAGAACAAAGTGAAATACAGATGGTCTCATCAAGACTCCAATCCATAAAAAATATCCAAAACAACCATCTGGATGTAGAAATCGCAACATTTGGCTCCGCAACGGCTTTTTCAGTAAAAGGCATCCCTGGACCATCCTTTAACACCGTAAAAGGGTTAGATCATTCAAATATAGATGACATTGATGAAATCTTGAGATTTTACAATGAGAAAAAAATTCCATGTCGTTTTGAAATAACACCAGCCCATTCAACACCTGAACTACTAAAGACATTAACGAGTTATGGATACTATCAATCAGATTTTCACACAACACTTTACGGGTACGTTGATGAAAAACTATATACTCCGCCTGAAAAAAACATTTCTATACGACTACTCAAAGAGGAAGAATTTGACCTTTTTACAGAAATATATGCAAAAAGCTTCCAATTACCACCGTTTATTAAGCCAGGAGTGGAACAAAACAATCAAGTCCTTCACGACCACCCTGACTGGAGGTTTTATATTGCAACATATGATGGAGAACCTGCAGCCATTGGAGCTTCTCACGTCAAAAACAATATCTGTACTTTAGCCGCATCAGCAACATTACCTCATTTACGAAATAAAGGCCTTCACACAGCATTGATACAAAAACGAATACAACACGCCATATTAAATTCTTGTAGTTATCTTGTCGGACAAACTCGTTTTGGTAGTATTAGTCAAAACAATATGGAACGAAACGGAATGACAATAGCCTATACGAAAGGAATTTGGACGTCTATTAAATGAAAAAGAACTGAATAATCATAAAAAAATCAGGCGGAATTCCTCCACCTGATTTTTCATATATTTAATATGCTTTTGACAATCCACCATCTACTACAAACATTTGTCCCGTAATATAAGTATTAAGCCCAGACCCTAAAAAAAGAATTGCATTTGCAAATTCATTAGGAGTTCCGTAGCGTCCTAGTGGAATTTTATCAGCAGATCGAAGGCGCACTTCCTCTTCTGAAATATTCTCTATCTCCGCAGCCTTTTTATCTAATGATTGCACTCTTTCTGTATCAATTCTACCTGGCCCTACCGTATTAATTAAAATTCCATGTTCAGCAAATTCCTTCGATAATGTTTTAGCAAGACCCGTAATACCCATTCGATACACATTGGAAAGTAGCAACCCTTCTACTGGTTCCTTCATAGAAATTGAAGTAATATTAACTATTTTCCCCTTAGAAACTTTTAAATATGGTAAAGCATAACGAATTGCTCTTACCGTACTCATCAGGTTAAGGTTATAGGCATAGTCCCAATCTTCCTCCGATAAATCCTCAAACTTCCCTGGAGGAGGACCACCTGCATTATTCACTAGGACATCCAGTCCACCAAAACGCTGTGCCGTTTCATCTACAAGCTTTTTTATATCATCAGGGCGTGTAACATCACACGGAAGCCATGCGATTGACCCTTCAGCAAATTCATTAATCTCTGCTGCTGTCTGTTTCAGTGTTTCAACAGATCTACTACTGATCATCACATTTGCTCCAGTTCTAGCATATGCTTCAGCAGTTGCTCTTCCAAGCCCTTTACTTGATGCTAACACTAATACATTTTTTCCCCTTAATCCAAAATCCATGACCCCACCCCTTCTCTATAATGTACTTTATACATTCGTCTTTCTCCTATGAAAACCCTTTAATTTTAAATACATTCATACTTCATGCTAAAATATATAGGAATTCAATCTGCTACAAAGCACCCTAAATTTTTCATAATGTTAGGAGATTATCATGTATACCATTCTGTCAGCCGTTATTTTTATTGGTGCTCTCATCATTTCACTACAATGGTTTTTTGGAATACAAAAATTAGCAACCTTAAAAGATGAACCTACCGTTGATGAAAAAAAGGGAGGTATCTCTGTATCCGTCATTGTTGCTGCAAAAAATGAAGAGCAAGATATTAGAAAATCAATTGAATCACTCCTACAACAATCCTATCAACCATTAGAGATTATCGTTGTGAATGATCGTTCCACTGATAGAACAAAGGAAATTCTTGAAGGACTACTAGTTAAGAGCATGGATCATTCTAGCCTCTATCCACCCTTTAAGCTCATTACCATTTCTGAACTCCCTGAAGGTTGGTTAGGAAAAAATCACGCATTGTATGTAGGGGCTCAGCACGCTACTGGTGATTGGCTTCTTTTTGCTGACGGGGACGTCTTTTTTTCAAAAAATGCAATAAGCAAAGCTATACACTATGTAAAAAGAAAAAAGCTAGACCACCTAACACTCATGCCAGAAAACATTAAAGGAACATGGTCCTATCGTTCCTTTCACAGCTATTGGAGTGTTATTGGCATATGGAATTTCATTCAGCTCGGACATGCTGGTGTCGGTGCCTTTAACCTGATGAAACGTACCGTTTATGATGCAATTGGAACACACAAAGCTCTTCCATTAGCACCAGACGATGACTTGAAGCTTGGGAAGAAGGTTGTTCAACATGGATTTAAGCAGCAGCTAGGCTTTGGAAATGGCCTTATTCGTATTCAGTGGTATGAGAATGTGAAGGAAGTGATTCAAGGGTTACAAAAAAACCTTTACGCCTTTATGAGATATAATTTTCTCGTCTCCATCTTCTTTTCGTTGGTTATAGTTCTCGTTCATATCGTTCCGTTTATTGGCGTCTTTTTCAGCAATCCTATAGCTAAAGGCTTTCATGTAGCAACCCTTCTCTTATATAGTGGTATATATTTTTATAACAGTCGATATGTAAATGAATCACCTTGGTTCGTCATCACCATTCCATTTAATGGTGCAATCTTTATTTACTGTATTTTACGTTCCATGTTGAAAGCAATGATTAAAGGAAATGTAGAATGGCGAGGAACACACTATTCCCTCAAAACATTAAAAGATGGAGCTAGGAAGAAAAATTAACTATAAAAAAAGAAGCAGTCCTTAAAATGATACTTTTGAGACTGCTTCTTCTCATTGTCACTATTTTAGCTAATTACAGTTTTTCTGGAGGATCGTGAGTCACATAAGTACTAGCAATGAAATCGTGAATAGCCCGTTTATCCTCCCTAATTCCTATCATAAAGGCACTGACAATAATACCAATACCTAATGTTAAACCATATACAATAGCTGCTACAACATTTCGTAGAAGCATTGTCCCAATTCCTACCTTTTCCCCATCCACTCTAGCAATACGAATCCCTACTATTCGTTTTCCAATGGTGTAACCATACCAAATGACAGGTAAAATTAAGTAGTATAGTGGACTAATAAGTTCAACAAAAGTAAAGGTTTCATTAAAAACTTGACCGTACAGTGTCAGCCATAAAAAAATCAATACGAAAGTCATAATCACGCCATCGAGGATGTTCGCCAAAAGTCTAATCCAAAAACCAGCTGGATTATTCGTTTCCACAAGATCATTCCTCCTATAAATCAATACAGATTACTTACTGGGTTTAGAGGTAGAACAGCATGGTAATTTTGGTTCAACCTCTTTAATTTCAACTTTACAGCAAGACGAGCTTTCTATAGACTTCTCTTTTTTTATTACCCTATTAAACAATCGTTTAATCATATTTTTTCCTCCTCGCATTATATGATTTACATTAATCGACTATACTGAGCTTGTTTGACCTGCATCTTTATTTTTTGATCGCGACTAAAGCTTCTTCGCCGTTCCAATTCTATCTCTTCTTCCGTGAATGTTCGTTTCGTAATATTAATAGATAGGAAAAATAAATTAAACACCACTGAAATCACCTCCGTTTTCCCCTAAATATTTATAAAATATAAAATATGAAGCCAGATATTGTTGACATGGAGACTACTGCAAATACAAAGGCTATAATTAACTCCTTTTGAAAAATTGATTTTAGTAGAACTAATTCAGGTAAGCTTGCACCAGCTGAACTAATCATCATTGCCATAGCAGGTCCAATAGCCATACCATTGACGATGAGCACTTGGGAAATAGGAATCATACTGGACAATCGAATATAAAGAGGAATGCCTACTACAGCTGCAACTGGTATAAGCCACCAAGTCTCCCCACCAAAATGTGTGCTAATGAATTCTGCTGGAACAAGGCCATGTATGATAGCACCAATGGCTGCACCAATAATTAAATAAGGATACACAGATTTCATCAATGTCCACGTTTCCATCCAAGCACCTTTCCAAGAAAACGTCTTCTTATTTTTTTCAAAACCAGTCATCACTACATTCTTCACAGCTCTTTCAAAACCAAACTTTTCCAATAAGAGGCCAATTATTACTGATAAAACAGCAGTAATTAACGTATATAAAATCGTAATCTTCCACCCCATAATGACAGTCATGATTGTTAAAATTGTTGGGTCTAATACTGGGGAGGCAAATAAGAAAACCATGACAATGCCGAACCTCACATTATTTTTTAGAAGGTTCACTACTACCGGAATAGTAGAACAAGAACAAAAAGGTGTAATGAAAGCAAATAGTAATGCAATAAAGCTTGCAAAAATAGGATTGGATTCTTTTAATTTTTTTTCTAGCTTATCGTAAGGAATAAAAGATTGAAGAAAGCTCAAAAGAAATGAAATTCCAATAAATAAAATTGTCAGTTTAACAGCAATTGAAATAAAGCTTTGAAACGTTTCAACCATGATCCTTCCTCCTTAAATCAAGAAAATTTGATATAAAAACCTCGCAGTTATACATCAAGAAGACTTGATGTTTCAATTGTAAAAAAGCATTAATTTTTTATTTATCAAAAAATATTGATATATGATCCATAAAAAAACAAAGCTCATTTAAATCAAATAAATTTGATTTAATATTTATAATTTCTCATCACTCCCTTTATCATTATTTTGCTGGACGAAACAAGCAACAGAGCTCTTCAGACAATAAATGGTCAATGACTTTATTATTGATTTCGTAATAATTCCAGGTTCCCTTCTTTTCCTTCAATATAATATCAGCCTCTAATAAAATTTTTAAATGATATGACAACTTAGACTGAGGTAAATCTAACATTTCCGATAAATCACATACACAAGTAGAGCCGTTTTTACAGAGAATAGACAGTAAATGTAACCTTTTTTGATCAGCTAGGGCTTTAAATCTTTTTTCATAAAACTGAAAATTTGGATTATCTGTATTTACCATTAATGGAATAGAAAGTTTCATTCTTTTAATACTCCTTTTAAATCAAATTTATTTGATGTAAGTTCATCATACTACCAACATTTTCTAAAAGCAAGATATAAATCAAATTATTTTGATTTATTCCCCAAAAATTTGCTTATTCGAATTATTCTATCATGAAGTTATATTTTAGGTTCATACTATAGTGGAGGTGATATCACTTGTTAAAAACAAATAAATTAGTAAACGACATTAGTGAATTTGCAGTTTCTTTTACTTATACATCAGAGCTTAAGCCATTAATTCAAAAAGCAAGGAACGCTAAGTTTGCCTTGCTAGGTGAAGCAACACATGGAACTAGTGAATTTTATACTTATCGAGCTGACCTGACAAAACAGCTTATTAAGGAACACAGCTTCTCTTTCATAGCTGTTGAAGGAGATTGGCCCGCTTGTTATGAGGTAAATCGCTACGTTAAAGGATTGACACCAGAGTATTCCAGTGCTGAGGATGTTTTGAAAAAGTCATTTCAACGATGGCCAAGCTGGATGTGGGCTAACAATGAAATGGTTGACCTTGTGGAGTGGTTATATGAATACAATCACACAAATCCAAATGAAATGGTTGGCTTTTATGGCCTTGATGTATACAGCTTATGGGAATCGATGGAGGCAATCGTTGACTATTTGAAAAAAACGAAATCACCTCATATAAATAAAGCATTACAAGCAATCGAATGCTTCGAACCATACAAACGAAATCCAGAAATGTATGGCATTTCTGCAGCCTTTTACGGAGAGGATTGTATGAATGAAATAATGGAACTCCTCCTCTCCTTACAAGAAAATAAAACAATCAGCAGTGATGATCCAGAATCAGTACTCAATATGAAAGTAAATGGAATCGTTACAAGGAATGCTGAACATTACTATCATACGATGGTAACAAATGATAATGAATCATGGAACATTCGGGATCGACATATGATTGATGCTCTTCAGTACATCAGTGAATTCTATGGAGCAACCGCTAAAGGCATCGTATGGGAGCACAATACACATATTGGTGATGCGAGAGCTACAGATATGGCTAATGAGGGTATGGTAAATGTAGGTCAATTAGCACGGGAGAATTATGGGAAAGAAAATGTATATGCTATTGGCTTGGGAACATATGAAGGAACTGTTATCGCTGCGGATAAATGGGGAGATAAGCCCAAAATTTTGACTGTTCCAGCAGGTTCCTCCGGGAGCTTTGAAGAGAGCTTTCACTATACAGGTAAAGGTAATCAATATATTATGTTTACAGAAGATAATAAACATCTATTTCAGAATAATATTGGTCACCGTGCTATCGGGGTTGTCTATAACCCATCATACGATCAATATGGAAATTACGTACCCACCCGCCCTTCTGAAAGATACGATGCTTTTATTCATATTGACAAAACGAAAGCTCTAACACCATTAATTTAAGCATGTATATTCAGTTCAGACTCCACTACTTAAATACCTTTTTCTTGTTAAAGGCTACTACTAAAAATGTGGTGGCAGTTTTTATGATCAATGCGGAGTCTTCACCTGTTACTTTTCCCGGTCAAACCTCCGCCTTCCACTACTGAACCAATACTTATTTTCGGGGTATACCTACCTTTCTATATGGTTTATTCTTACCTAGTTCAATTGTACCTGCTTCGTTTTACCCTGGTTCAATCTCACTCTTACTCCATCATGCTCGCGGATTGAACCGGATACTTTTGTACCTGCTTCAACTGTACCTGCTTCAATTTACCCTAGTTCAATCTCACTCTTACTCCATCATGCTCGCGGATTGAACCAGATACTTTTGTACCTGCTTCAACTGTACCTGCTTCGTTTTACCCTGGTTCAATCTCACTCTTACTCCATCATGCTCGCGGATTGAACCGGATACTTTTGTACCTGCTTCAACTGTACCTGCTTCAATTTACCCTAGTTCAATCTCACTCTTACTCCATCATGCTCGCGGATTGAATCGGATACTTTTGTACCTGCTTCATTTCGCCCTGGTTCTCCTTCATTCTCTGTCACACTCTGTTATTGGAATCTGTTAGAACCTTCTATTCTTCCTTGCAAGCAAAACTTGCACCATGTGGGGATGAAAATGTTCATCAAGTTGGTTCATCCGTTTCTGGCAGTGCTTTCACCATAGGCATAAGTGCGACTTCTGTTCATACTTCACAGTGTCTGGGGCACGGCCTTAACTTCTTAGACTTACTCAGTAAATGCTAGGGGACTTTCGGTTCGTGCTGATTCCGTAAGAGTCGCTGCCTTCCACTACTGAACCGCTTCTATTTTCAGGATAGACCCCAATGCAAGAAAAACTTGCACCATCAGGTATGAAAATAGTTATTTTTGTCGATACTTCATTTTGCTTTTATACCGCATATTTTCAGGGTAGACTCCAATACAAGTGTAACTTGTACGGGGGAAGAAAATTACTTATAGGGTGGTTCATCCGTTGCTGTCGACAGCTTTCCGTGGGGCACGGCCTCAACTCCCAAGCACTTACTCGGTAAGTGCTTGGGGATTTTCGGACACGTGCTGATCCCACTGGAGTCGTCACCCTCCACTCCTGAACCGTATCTATTTTCAGGGTAGCCTATTTATTAATAGAGGAGTACACATATTTACCTACCCATATGCTTAATATCTTCGTTACAAAAGAAATAGGATAAAATATTACTCCATTTGAAATAGTAATGACCTTCTTATTTATTAAGTAGCCTTCAAATGCTATTAATGAAAAACACGTTAGTATGGATACATACCATTTTTTTATTATTATGCTTCCAATAAAAAAGATGGAGCATAAAGCCCCGTATAATGTAGCAAAAGCAACATGACTTCGGTATAAGTTCTTAAACACACGAATATTAAATAGACATGTTTTCAGTAGTGCGACATGATAAAAATTTAATGTTGTGTAGGAAACGAAAATAGCTAAAAAAACTGTAAATATTTCGATGAATCTGTTCTTTTTCTCTATAAGCAGTTTACCAAATTGCTTCCCTAAAAAATAAAAAAATGGAACTCCAATAGTAGTAAAGTATGTTTTCCACCAGTGTAACCTAAAAATTTTATTTTTCAAAAATAGCTTTTCAATTAAGGTCAATAAAATAGCAAACAGAAGAAACCACCGATATTTCAATTGAAAGATAGTTAGGAATAGTCCTGTCGTTGGTACAACAAATAATTGTGATACATTGGATCCAAAAACATTATCAAAGTATTTAGTTTTTAACATTTTGGGTTTATAGGTATATGCACGACCAATTATCAGAACCCAGAATTCAAAGATATAATTTAGTCCTGTTAAAGCAAGGAATAAGGGGAGAATGTAACGCTTCTTCTCACTTGGCCCCTTCCAAAGGGTGAAAAAGAATAACAGTAGTGACAAGAAGTTTAAACTTAAATAAAGCGTTCTATTTTTCATATATATCCACCATTTTATCCGTTCATTTTTATTACAGTGAGAAACATCACTTTCCACTATGTCTTGTTATAGATTTCCCTTTATGAAAGCTTTCATTCTAGGACAAAAAAAATGCAACAAAAGGTATAACTTTGACAAGTTATTCCTTTTGTTGCCTCTACAATTACTGATAAGTATCACTTACATACATTATCTATTCTGTTTTAAATCACTTATTATTTGTTCGATTTTCATAATGATTTCATTATCTGTGTATTGATTGTTTCTATCATAAAACACTATGGAGAAATCATATTCATCATTAAATACACCTGTTGCCGCAATGACTCTATCTGTAAGTTCCCCATATTCATCCACTGCTGAAGTAACTCCTTCAAATATTCGATAACCATCACCATCGATGAGGGTATTTCTTTTTGTTGCTACTGAAACTTGATCAACATTATTAACTAAATACACCACAACTAATTGTTCCGGATCCCCAACTTTCTCTTCTCGATAATGGAACTCTATACCAGAACCTGAAACAAAGGTACCTGCATATATCTTAGAATCGAACTCAAGTACAGGCTGGATACACGGAATTGGATGTGAAGCAGAATCATCAAAGTAAAACTCATAGCTTCTATTATTTATCCAAGCAGTACACTGTTCTTGGATTTGTTTATCCTTTATCGTCTTCTTTCTATTCTCTTCCTCTACCATAGAATGAATTTTTTCAAAAATATCGGGATGCTTACCTTCTATTTTAAACTCCATTCGATCATTACTTTCATCTTTTGTAGCCATTAATATGTTTCCTGATTTTGAGATAATAAAATCAGTATACAATCTCTCATAACCTTCATAAGTCATAAAACCTATCACTACACTATTCTCAGATACTAAACTGCTATCCTCTTCAGAATCATCTGACTCTCCCTTTACTATCGGTAACGAATGTAACATTTGTACAACTTCTAATGAGTTGTCTTTAGTAATGGGGTAAAACCTTCCCTCATGTACTAACTTGCCAATTTCAATTTCGTTGTAGCTATTTAAATTACTGACGTCCTCAACAAGGGTATTATCAGTATCCACCATCGTTACTTCTTCATTATCCCCATCATTCATGCTAGTTTCAAGTTCTATAAATGCTGGTACAAATAAAATCATGATGATAATGGCAGCGGCTGATATAGATAAATAATATTTATATGGAAATTGTCTTTTTTCTGGCGCATTCTTAATTCGTTCCATCGTTAAGCTCTTCTGTTTATCCGTTCTAGTCGGTTCACGAAGCTTTGCAAAGTTTTCATCTAAAATAGGATCATTGGATTCTTTCCGTTTTGTCATTGTAATCACCCTCCTTTCGATCTTTTTGCAATTCTACCTTCAAAGCTTCCAAAGCTCTCATCGTCGTGGACTTCACTTTACTTTCTGACCAACTTAGGGCTTGAGCCGTCTCTTTCACGGAAAATTCTTCAATCTTCCGTAATATAAGAACTTCTTGGTACGTTATCTTCAGCTTCTTTATTCCCTCATATAGTTCATGGACTGCTTCACCCTTTTCCACAATTTCCTCTGGTGTTTTATTGTCAATGACAGGATGAGATGATTTTAGAGGTAAAAAACGAATCCGCTTCTTTTTTTTCCAATGATCATAAACAACATGCCTTGCTATAGAAATAACCCATGTATAATAGCTAGAATCTCCACGAAACTGATGGATCGTCCCCTTCACCTTCAAAAAAGTATCATGGGTAAGGTCTTCAGCTATTTCCCCATTTCCTACCATTAATAAAATATATTGATGAACCCGATCACTATAGGTAATATATAATTCCTCCCACGTCATTCCAACACCTCACTTTCTATATCAATAGTCGAACGAAATAAATTTCCGTTGCGTTTTATGTAAAAAATTTTGATCTTTTTATAAAAAGACGATGCATTAAAAAATGGAGTCCATTTGGAACTCCATTTTTCACACTTCTTTTAATGATTGTATTAGTTTTACATTCATCTGCCTTATTGCTTTATATAAAGCATATCTAAATGTGGGATTCCGTCCTCTAAATATACGTCTGTTATTGGTTTAAAGCCAAATGAACCATAAAAATTTCTCAAATAATCCTGTGCTTGAATTTTTATGGACCTCTCCTTTAATTCATCATGAATAAAGGCTATTGCCCTCTCTAATAGGTCTCTACCAAGCCCTTCCTTCCGATATTCCATTTTAACAATGACTCTACCAAAAGAAGCTTCCTCGTAATAATCTCCACCTTTAAAAATTCGGGAGTAGGCAATAATCTCTCCGTCCCTTTCGTGGAATAGATGAAATGCAAATTCATCCTTATTATCTAATTCAGGGTAAGGGCAGTCCTGCTCTACAATAAAAACATTTACCCTTTCTTTCATTATTGTATATAGCTCCCTTTTCGAAAGCTCTTCAAACGTCTTTATTTTCCAGCTCATATACTGATCTCCTTTTACAATGAATTATGTTTGATTCTACACAGAAAAAGGTTCCATTGTAAAATGGTTTACTCAACATTCTTTCTTTTAAAATAAATGATTAATTATCTTCTAAAAGTTGAAATGTTCCAACTAATGGATAGTGATCCGATACTTTACTTTCGTACACTTGAATATCATATCTTTCCAAGCCTTCACTGTGAAAAATATAATCGATCTGCCAATTATGCTTGTAAAAGGTTGTTATTTCCATTCCTTCATTACTCTTTATTAACAACTCGTTCCACAGATTGTATTCCTTTTGGGAAGGAGTTGAATTTAGATCACCGGTTACTAAAACAGGATACTTTATGGTTAGTAGTTTTTCGTGTATTTTTTCAATAGCTAACTGCCGTTCCCCATTGTTTAATCCTAAATGTGTGTTTACAACGTATATAAAGGATTCTTCTGAAAGCTGAATTTTAGAAAAAATGGCTGATCGATCCTCCACTTTGTTATTAAAAGGTATGGTAGTTGATTCTGAAATAGGAAATCTTGAAAGGATAACATTCCCATAATACAAGCCTGGATAGGCTAAGGATGGATAAAAATACGCTTCCATTTCTAATGCTTTGGCTATTGTAGTCACTTGATCATTAAAGCTAGATCGCAAGCTATTCCTTTCCACTTCTTGTAGACTAATTATATCTGCATCAAGCATTTTCAATTTATTTATTGTTCTATCAATATCCACTACTCCATCCTGCCCTCGTCCAAATTGGATATTGTATGTTGCAACTGTAAATGTATTTTCTGTTCCCAGTTCAAATTTTTCATTTCCTGTCGTGTTGGCAAAAACAAATTCTCTTTTATGTTCATGATGATATAAATAAATGATTATTCCTAATAGAAAACATATACGAATACATACCATGAGGTTTTTTGACATTTGTCCAACAACTCCTCAGAAAAGTGTATATATTTCATTTTACAAGAATAATCAGAAAAATTAGTATGTAATAATTTCCATATTAAATCAAGCTTTCATATGTTCAGGAATCGCCACAAAAAAATAACAGGTGACATTTTTATTGTCATCCTGTTAATGAATGTTATTTAATTTCAAGTAATTCCTTTGCTCTTTGTACTTCCTCTTCAGAAGGACTATTTACACCTTCTAGTGGATAGTCTAAGCCAAGTTCTTTCCATTTGTAAACACCCATTTTATGGTATGGAAGTAGTTCTACTTTTTCCACATTCTTTAATGTTTTTATGAAAGTCGATAAGTCTCGTAAATCTTTCTCATCATCTGTTACACCAGGTACTAAAACGTGTCGAACCCATACTGGTACATTTTGATCAGAAAGTAACTTTGCAAATTCAAAAATGTGCTTATTTGAAACACCTGTTAAACTACGGTGTTTAGCTTCATTCATTTGTTTTAAGTCAATTAACACTAAATCCGTTAATTTCAATAACTTTTTCAGATTCTCCTGAAAAACTGGATTTGTTGAATAGCAACCACCAGAGCTATCAATGGTTGTATGAATGCCTAACTTCTTACATTCTTGAAATAACTCAATAAGAAATTCTAGTTGAAGCAATGGTTCACCGCCACTGACAGTAACCCCACCTTTTGAATGCTTCATATAAGGCGTGTATTTTTTTATATCTTCTATTAATGATTCAACTGTAACAACTTCCCCACCACTTTTATCCCAAGTGTCAGGATTATGACAATATTGACAACGTAATAAGCACCCTTGTGTAAAGATAACGTAACGGATTCCCGGTCCGTCCACCATCCCTGACGTTTCTACTGAGTGGATTCTTCCTTCCATCACTTTAACCCCCTATGACTAGCATTATCTTGGTTGAAAAAAGAAATACAATTTTAATTTCCAATCAAAGTTCAATTCAGCATTAAACCTCAAATCCAAACTAAAATTTATATTTTCTAATTATATTTCAATTCATTAGAAAAGGGAGCTTGAGCCCCCTTTTCATGACCTTAAAAATACTTAATCTTTATTACATGCTTTCGTGGAAAGTACGGTTAATAACATCAATCTGTTGCTCACGAGTAAGCTTTATGAAGTTAACTGCATATCCAGAAACACGAATTGTTAATTGTGGGTACTCCTCAGGACGTTCCATTGCATCTAATAACGTTTCGCGATCAAATACGTTAATGTTTAAGTGATGTCCTTTTTTCTCCATGTATCCGTCTAGAATTGCAGATAAGTTACCCTTTTGGTCTTCTTTTTCTCTTCCTAGCGCTTTTGGTACGATAGAGAATGTGTTCGAGATACCATCTAAAGAGCAGTTATATGGCATTTTTGCCACAGAGTTTAAGGATGCTAATGCACCTTTTTTGTCACGACCGTGTAATGGGTTTGCACCTGGTGAGAACGGCTCTCCGTCTTTACGCCCATCTGGAGTGTTACCTGTTTTCTTACCATACACAACATTAGAAGTGATTGTTAAGATAGACATAGTTGTTTCTGCATTACGGTAAGTGTGATGCTTCTTCAACATATTGTAGAACTTAACAACTAACTCTTTTGCAATGTCATCTACTCTGTCATCATCGTTACCGTATTGAGGGTACTCCCCTTCAATTTCATAATCTACAGCTAAACCATCTTCGTCACGGATAACTTTAACATTTGTATGCTTGATGGCACTTAATGAATCTGCTACTACAGAAAGTCCTGCGATTCCAGTTGCCATCGTACGACGAATTTCTTTGTCGTGTAACGCCATTTCAATTCTTTCGTAGCTATATTTATCATGCATAAAGTGAATAATGTTTAACGTGTTAATATAAAGCTCAGCTAACCATTCTAGAACGATATCATAGTTTTTCACAACTTCATCATAATCAAGGTACTCTGATGTAATTGGTTCAACTCCTGGTGCTACTTTCTTCTTCGCCTTTTCATCTACACCACCATTGATTGCGTAAAGTAATGCTTTACCAAGGTTGGCACGTGCTCCGAAGAATTGCATCTGCTTACCAATTGCCATTGCAGATACACAGCAAGCAATACCGTAGTCATCACCATATTCTGGACGCATAATGTCATCGTTTTCGTATTGAATAGAGCTTGTTTCGATAGACATTCTAGAGCAATAGTTTTTGAATGCTTCCGGTAAAGCAGTAGACCAAAGTACAGTTAAGTTAGGCTCTGGAGCTGGGCCAAGATTGTTTAACGTGTGTAAAAAGCGGTACGAGTTTTTCGTTACTAATGGACGTCCGTCTTCTCCAACTCCTCCAATTGATTCTGTTACCCAAGTTGGGTCACCACTGAATAGTTCATTATAATCAGGAGTACGAGCAAATTTCACTAAACGTAATTTCATGATGAAATGATCGACAATTTCTTGTACTTCTTCTTCTGTAATTGTTCCGTTTGCCAGATCTCTCTCAATGTAGATGTCTAAGAATGTTGATACACGGCCTAAGCTCATTGCAGCACCGTTTTGTTCTTTAATTGCTGCAAGGTATCCAAGGTATAACCATTGGAATGCTTCGATGGTGTTTGTTGCTGGCTGAGAAATATCAAATCCGTATATAGTTCCTAATTCCTTTAATTCTTGTAGTGCGCGATATTGTTCAGAAATTTCTTCACGTAAGCGAATTTTATCTTCAGTCATTGCCCCTGTTAAGGTAGAAAATTCTTCTTTTTTACTTTCCATTAATTTATCTACACCGTAAAGTGCTACTCGACGATAGTCACCAATAATACGACCGCGTCCATATGCATCTGGTAAACCAGTGATAATTCCTACTTTACGAGCAAGAAGCATTTCAGGAGTATATGCATCAAACACACCTTGGTTATGTGTCTTTCGATAGTCAGTAAAAATCTTTTCAACATCTTTGTCTAGTTCATAACCGTAAGATTCCAGGGCACCCTTTGCCATGCGAATACCACCGTATGGTTGCATAGAACGCTTAAATGGTACATCTGTTTGAACTCCAACAACTTTTTCTTTTTCCTTGTTCAGGTAGCCTGCACCATGTGAAGTAATTGTTGATACAATCTTTGTATCTAAATCGTAAACTCCACCTCTTTCTCTTTCTTCTTTCGTAAGTTCCATTACTTGCTTCCAAAGATCTTTTGTTGCTTCCGTTGCATCAGAAAGAAAGCTTTCATCACCATCATATAGACGATAGTTCGCTTGAATAAATTCACGAACATTCACTTCATTCTGCCATTTGTCCCCGACGAAACCTTCCCAAGCATGTTTAACATTTTTTGTTGCTTCCATTTTAACCCCTCCATTTGTAATATCTTTTTCACCATATATATGTTTAATACCATGTAATCCTTGTTAACTAACGTATAATTATTATCTCAAAAAACTACGCTTATTAATATTACTATTTCATGATGTTTTTTTGACGATTTCTTGAACCACTATTTAAGGATTATGGTTTATTGTGAAATCATTCACATTTTGTATCTATACTTAGTATAAAATACAAAATATACGATAACAACATTAATTTGTGACACTTCTATGAATTGTGATACAGAGTTCATTTTTCAGTAAAACAGTTTATTCAATTAAAGCGTTTTTTATAGAAACACAAAAAGACCCCACTCATATCAAGGTGAGTAGGGTCATTTCTGTTATAATATACTTTCATCTGTTACTGAAACTGTTTCTCCATTTTATGAAACAGGTCCTCGTCCATCTCTCCATTTGTGCAAGATTGTGTGTCGAATTCAATACCTAATTTACCTTGGAAATCTGGTCGTTTCTCTTCATATAATACACCTGTAACTAATCCACTTAGCTCACGTACCTTAGCCAATGCTTCATCACGATCTTCAAATGGCTTTTCAATTTTGGTTAAACGTTCTTTATAAAAATCGTACGTATTCACCTTATTGAAAGTAACACATGGGCTATAAATATTTACATGACTAAACCCTTTATGTTCGATAGCTCTTTCAATGATATCTACCATTTGTTTAATATCTCCAGCAAAAGCTTGAGCAACAAATGTTGCACCGTTGGCTAAGGATGTTGAAACAGGGTCAACAGGGTATTCCTTATTTCCTTCTTTTGTTGTTTTCGTTACAAAACCATGTTCACTTCGTGGAGACGTTTGTCCCTTTGTTAACCCGTAAATATTATTGTCCATAACAATATAGGACATATCTATATTTCTTCGAGATGCATGTACGAAGTGTCCTAACCCAATTCCATAGCCATCACCATCTCCACCTGAGGCAATAACCTTTAGATCGGGATTCCCCATTTTCACTCCTTGAGCGACAGGGACAGACCTTCCATGAATTGTATGAAATCCATTCGTCCTCACATATTCTGATACTTTCCCTGAACAGCCAATACCAGAAATAATTGCAAACTCATGTGGTTCATATCCTAATTGAACGACAGCTTTTTGAATACCAGCCATAATACTAAAATGTCCACATCCAGGACACCATGACGGCGTATCACCTCTTAAGTCCTTTAGCGTTGCCATGAAATCAACTCCTTCACTTGTTTTGCAATGGTACTAACCGTAAATGGATCTCCGTCATACTGCGTGATTGCCTCTGAATTGTTGTGAATAGGTGCATGCTGTCTTAATAACTGTAATAATTGACCATTATAATTATTTTCAACAGTGACAACGCGTTTCCCATCTATAAGTGGTTGCAATTTATCTATCGGTAACGGATAAAGCTGTTGAATGTGTATATGGGAAGCGTTAATAACACCTTCTTCATTCAACTGCTTAATTGTTTCTTGTATCATTCCATACGTAGAACCCATTCCAACTAAAACAATTTCTGATTCTCCACCATTGTCATCATATTTAAATGGTTCTTGAATCATGGCATCTCGTACTTTCTCTAAACGTTTTCTCATCATATTTATACGATTTGTTTGATCCTCCGAGATATATCCGCTTTCGTCGTGCTCGTTGGAACTAGTTGTATGAACAGCATGAGGCATTCCTGGTAACGGTCTTGGAGAAATTCCATCCTCGGTTAAACGGTACCGCTTGAAATGAGTTTCGTTAAAATCTTTTGCCTCCTCATCTGTTATAAGCTTTCCTCGATCAATCTTTACTCGTTTAGAATCAAAGGTAGGAACAGTCATTTTGTTCATTGACAACCCTAAATCTAAACCAACAATAACCGGACACTGGTATTGATCTGCCAAGTTAAAGGCTTCCGCAGCTATATAGAAAGCATCCTCAATTGTTGCTGCATAAAGAACAATTCGAGGGATTTCCCCATGTGTACCATAAATCATTTGCTGTAAGTCACTTTGCTCGTGCTTAGTAGGTAAACCGGTAGATGGCCCACCACGCTGTGAGTTAACAATCACAATTGGAACCTCACTCATCCCGGCCATTCCCAATGCTTCCGTTTTAAGACTTAATCCTGGACCCGACGTAGATGTCATAGCACGTGTACCACTGTAACTCGCACCAATGGCAAAACAAATACCGGCGATTTCATCTTCCACTTGCATGACAGTACCTCCAACCTTTGGAAGCTCATCAGATAACCACTCCATTACTTCACTTGCCGGTGTAATAGGGTATGCACTAAGATAGCGACAACCTGCCATCAAACTTCCAAATGCCGTTGCTTCATTACCAGAAATAAACAACTGATTTGATACAGGAACTACACTTAAAGGCTTAATTTGGTTTGGAACATGTTCCTTTGTGAGTTCTACTCCTTTTAGTACAGCTTGCTTATTGGAATTGATTACTTCCTCACCTTTTTTACCGAAAATTTCTTCTATGAATCCATTTAAAATTTCAACAGGTAATTCAACTAAACCTGCACTAATACCTAAGGCAATCATATTTTTGGCAAGAGGATTTCCTAGATCTGTTGCGATTTTCTTTAAAGGAAGGGTAAAGGTGGTATAAGATACACCCGTTGAAGCTTGACCAGCTTCTACAAGAATCTCTTTCCCTTCTTGGATCACAACAGCCCCCTGGTTAAGAGATTGTTCATTTTTTGGAAGCGTTTCCTTATCTAAACACAATAAAATATCAATACCATCACCTGAATAATAGTTCTGCTTTTCAGTAGCCTTGATCTTGTAATTTGTATGTCCACCTTTAATCCTGGACATAAACTGTTTATAGGTGGAAACAGAATAACCGTAACGTACTAACGTTTTTGCAAACAATTCACCAGTAGAATCAACACCTTCACCTTGCTGACCACCTACCATCCATTCAACTGACTCTCTCATAGTAAACCTCCTTTAATAATTTATAGTTTCATTATTTTATAGTTACTAGCTTTTAATGAATTAATAAGGCCATAAATTCTTTTAATTCATGAACACACCTCCTCAAAAAAATAGAGACACTTCTAGTATACAAAATATTTTCTGTATTGTCAGAAAAATTATAATATTTTGTTTATTATATTGATATTGTTTCTCCCTATAAAAAATGCTCCATTTATATACTTTTGGTTTGTAAGTTTCTCTTGGTGTGTTGCGGGTAAATAACTTTTTGCAGGACTGAGGTACATTACTGTTATCTTTCGGTAATGAGTTTTTTTTACTTTGAGTGATTTGATCGTAGGTGTGTGTATCTGTAGAGTTAAAACGTTGTTATGTTTGCTTTTATGAGTATGTGAAGAACGAATGAAGTAGTGTAGCAATTGTTGTTTTCTAACTATTGAATTATTTTATACGAGTTTTTTATTCTATTTTGCAATTCTAACTTTAGATAAAGGTTACAATATGACGAAAAAAAACACAAATATTTCTATGTTTTTTTCTTTTTCTATTTTCTTTCAAACTACATTAATTATAGTTATGAAAAACTCTTACATTTGTTTTTAAAGATAATGTAAGAGTTTTATAATTACTATTTTTATATTTTATTCCGTTCATTTCGAAATTATTCTCTGCACTAATGGAATAAAAAGTGTTTCCCTTTTTTCCTCTAATTGTTTCATTTTTTATAAGTGCGTGTTCAAAAAGGAGAATAAAAATAGCCGAGTCGGCTAAAGTCGCAACGTCCTGTTGCAACGCCGACACTAGCACGTCCTGTGCGTCGAAAGATCAAGGCGGGGTAGCTTTGAGTACCGCAGCGTATGCTTTTAATTCGTGAGGAACGGAAAAGCAAGCCAACGCAGAGATTCGACAGATATTTTCCCCGGACTTTTTGAACATCCTCTATAAATACTCTTTTACTGATGTTACTTTTCCTGTAGGGAAATCAACTACTTCTAATAGCTCTACGATCACTTTCGCTACTGTACTTGGGGCAAGTAATTTTCCTTCCTCTTTATAGTCAATGAACTTGTCTACTTGTGCAAAATCTTCTTTTTTTGTTGAACGTATTTCTTTTTGCATTCCTGTATCAACAATACCTGGTGCGAATGAAGTTATTTTGACGGGATGGGATTTTTCGTTTTCTTCAATTCCAACTGTTTGACTAAATAAATCGACACCTGCTTTCGAGGCACCGTAGCACCCCCAACCAAAAATTGGACTTTTTCCTGCTCCAGATGAAATATTTATTACTCTTTTTTCTATAGGGAGGTCTGTCGTTTTTTTAATAAACTCTGATACGAGTATCATTGGTGCTATTAGATTAACATTGATATTTTTTGTGATTTCTTCTGAATTACATTTTTCAATTGGCTTCATTGGCTGTAAAATACCAGCATTGTTTATAAAGTGAATACTTTGAGCAATTTTTACATCAACATAAGAGAAAATTGTATCCATTAAGCTTGGAAGGGATTCCACATTATTTAAATCGTACTGTATATTATCAATTTTAGTTCCTTTTTCCTTTGCTTCCTTTAGCATTTGTTCATTTTTTGTCCTTGCAACAGTAATAAGATGATAATTAGGCTTTAATAGTGCTTCAACAGCGGCTTCCCCTAGACCTTTTGATGCGCCAGTTATAATAATATAGTTCATCACAAACCTCCTATAATTTCTCTGTTTTCTCTCCATACTATACCAATTTAAAACGCTATTAACAAAAAATTCTTCCTGTCAATTCGTTTAATTTTCTCATATGGAATTTTCTGCTATGATAAAGAGGAGCATCGTCTATAATAGTAAAAAGTAATAAGTTATTACACTTTTCTACTCGTAGTATGACTAAATTATTAACAAATACTTAATACATAACTGAGTTAAATGAACATATTTGAGGAGGACAGTCATGACAAAATCCCACGGATGGATTATCGCAAGATTTCTAGCTTTAGTAATATTAACTTTTGGTGCTATATGGTTTGTTGGCTGGCTCTTCACAATTTCTTATCCTTTTTGGATTGCAAGTATTTTAGTTTGGATGTTCTTACCTTTAATTCGTATTATGCGTAGTAAGGTTAAGTTTCCAAATGGACTTGCTGTCCTTGTAGCCTTACTTATTGGATTAGGAACCCTTATCGCTTTCTTTACTGGAATTGTTTTCCTCATTATCTTTGGTGTAAGGAGCATTTCAGACAATGTACCAACATGGATTGAGACAGGGTCTATTCAAGTACAAGAATTTTTCAATCAACGAATATTACCTTTGTGGCATAATTTCACTGGATTTATGGATTCGTTAACACCTGAGCAACAACAGACACTACAAGAAGGTATTACACAATTAGGTGGCCAGCTAGCAACCATGTTTGGAGAAATGGGACAAAAAGTAGCAGATGCCTTAACTAATTTAATTATGTCTATTCCAACCTTCCTAATTGCTTTTTTCTTTATATTCCTAGCTTTTTATTTTATAGGAAAGGAATGGGACGGAATTACTAAAAAAGTATTAGACACATTTCCAGCTATCTTCTTAAAAAAAGGTAGAGAGTTCCGTCACATATTCCGTTTTCGCGTTCTTGGGTTTTTACGAGCCCAAATTATTTTAATGGGAATTGCATCTATAATTGTATTAGTAGGACTTTCCATACTTCGAATAGAGCATGCATTAACGATTGCTTTGATTGTAGGAATAGCTGAAATACTACCTTATTTAGGATCTGGGACAATTCTAATTCCATGGTTTGTTTACTTGTTTATAACAGGTGATATTAGCTTAGGGATTGGTATAGCAATCGTGTACGGTGTAACTGTTGGTGTTCGTCAGACAATAGAGCCTAAGGTTCTATCTTCTAGCATGAATCTTAACGCTTTATCAGTCTTAATTTCTCTATTTATTGGTCTTCAACTTTTCGGTATCTTTGGGTTATTTATTGGTCCCTTTGTCCTTGTTATTTTAGTTATTCTAAAGGACATTGGTGTGATAAAGGAACTTATAAAGTTTGTTCATTATGGTTTTAAAGAGGAAAAGGTTGAAACATCAAGTAACAAAAAGAAAAAATAGCTTCTAGTATTTTAATAAATTTAAACGATTTCCTCAGTGAGTATTGCTGTGGGAATCTTTTTTTTGTATACTTATGGTGAATGTGGTTGATAACGATTATCATTTTCAATAAATGTTATTGCGATAGGAGAGATATATTGTGGCATCATTATTAGTTATTGGTGGAGATAAATTAGGAGCAATACCAAGCCACTTAAAGGATGTTGGCTTTCATGAAATCATTCACATTGACGGTCGTAAAGTTCAAATGGTTAAGCGGGAAATCCCTGATAATATCGACCTTATACTTGTTTTAACTGATTTCATTAATCATAACTTAGCAAAGAAAATTAAAGATAAGGCCAATAAGAAGGATGTTCCAATATGCTTTTCTAGACGTTCCTGGTGTGCGATCTACCAATCACTTACTACTAATGAAATTGCATGTGACCAATGCCCCTTCTTAAAAGTGAACCCTTCTAATAATCATTGATTAGTTTACGACACTTCCTAAACAATTGGAGTCATGTGTGTGAATATTGTGGTGGTTTTGGTGTGTAGGTGTGATGCTCATAGATGATGGAATTAGACTCAATAGACAACTAATTTCGGCTCTTAGAAAAACAACTTGGCTTCATACTATCTCCAATAGTGGAAACCAATCGGCTCATAGAAATCAAAATTCAGCTCATAGGAAGGAAATATTTGGTTCATATACGGACAAAATTCTGCTCAAAGTCGAGAATAGATGGCTAGTACACGAATTACAACAAAAAACATGCCGTTTCTCGAAACCCAGCATGCTAAAGGATTTTCCATCAATTGTGAAAATTCTTAAAACTCTAATATTCATTCGTAGTAATGTTACTTCATAACTAATATATGGTGTTTAATTTATTTCTTTATCTTCGTCATATCCTCTCATCATCTCTTCTTCTTCTACTGCAATTCTGTATTCTTGAATAAATGTGTAGACAATGCGTAACTCCCCATCTGTTAACTGATCTATAAGCTGAAGGACCTCTTCTTTTGTTA
Source organism: Evansella sp. AB-P1 (assembly GCF_029688925.1). Classification (GTDB taxonomy): domain Bacteria; phylum Bacillota; class Bacilli; order Bacillales; family Salisediminibacteriaceae; genus Evansella. Next base: position 233,130 of record NZ_JARUKY010000001.1, on the reverse strand, counting down.
CCGTCATTGATGATTCCCCCTCTTTGTTATATACGATCCTTATTTATGGTGTACCCACTATCCGCAATGAATAACCTCTGTTTACAAATTTTATATAATATTGTCACAAAAAAGTACGAGACCATGTCCCGCACTTTTTTGTGACATTTTCAATTATTTCTTGCTGATTCTATTTCTTCTACTAGGAGAGAAAGTTCTTCCCATCGTTCCATAGCAGAATCTAAAGCTTCTTCTACTTTCTTTTGTTCATCATATAGATCTCGAATTTCATCAAGGTTACTACCTGCATCGATAATTCCCTTTTCAAGTTGTTCCTTCTTTTCTTCTAAGGCAGCGATCTTGTCCTCAATTTGATCCCACTCTTGTTGATCTTTATAAGATAATTTTTTCGGTTTCTCTTGCTTCGACTCTTTGTTTTCTCTTAGGTTTTCTTTATTTTCAGTACTTGGTGTACTTGACTTTACATCTTCTTGACTTTTTCTCTCTTCCATCAGTTCGCTATACGATCCAAAGTAACGACTTACTTGACCATCACCTTCGAAAACTAACAATTTTTCAACCACTCTGTCTAAAAAGTAACGATCATGAGAGACCGTTACAACTACACCAGGGAATTGGTCTAAATAGTCCTCTAGTACAGTTAAGGTTTGAGTGTCTAGATCATTTGTCGGTTCATCTAAAAACAAAACATTAGGCTCCCCCATTAACACTTTTAACAAATATAATCTTCTTCTTTCTCCCCCAGACAAACGATGAATATACGTCCACTGCATCGGTCGATCAAATAAAAAACGTTCGAGCATTTGTTCAGCAGTTATTACTCGTCCATCAACAGTGTGAACAACCTCAGCAATTTCCTTAATATAGTCGATTATACGAATAGAAGAGTCTAGATCTTCATGTTCTTGTGTATAGTACCCAATTTTGACTGTTTCCCCTACTTTAACATGACCACTATCTGGTGCAACTCGGCCAGCTATTACATTTAGAAGAGTAGATTTCCCTGATCCATTTGGACCAATGATACCTAATCGTTCACCTGGAACAACGAGATAATCTAAATTATGAAATAATCTCTTCCCATCTAACGTTTTCGTCACCTGAGAAAGTTCGATTACATCTTTACCTAATCGCGTAGAGCCAATGGCAAAATCTAAATCTCCTTTTTCTGTAACATACTTCTCCTCTTGTAGCTTTTCCACTCGTTGAATACGAGCTTTTTGCTTCGTGGTTCTTGCTTTAGCTCCCCGCTTTAACCAAGCAATCTCTCTTCTTAACAAATTATTAAGCTTTGTTTGGCGTTGACTAGCTATTTCTTCCCGTTCTGCTCTTTTCTCTAAAAACAACTCATAATTCCCTTCATATTGATAAAGAGATCCTTGATCGAGCTCAAAAATGCGATTCGTAACACGATTTAAAAAATAACGATCATGTGTAATAAGTAATAGTGCCCCACGATAATTAGCTAAAAATTGCTCTAACCATTCAATCGTATCATTATCAAGATGGTTTGTAGGTTCATCTAGCAGAAGTAAATCTACTGGTTGAATTAATGCATTCGCAATAGCAACCCTCTTTTTTTGTCCACCAGAAAGATGCCTTACTTGTCTTGTAAAGTCTGTAATACCGAGCTTTGTTAAAATAGTTTTTGCAATTGTATTGGCGTCCCACGCCTCAGCTTCATCCATTTTTTCCTGAACTTTCGCAACTTTGTTTTGAAGCCCTTCATCTAAAGGATTCTTCTCTAACTCCAATAAAGCCGATTCATACTCGCGCATGACACGCATGATTGTAGCTTCACCGAAGTAAACTTGATCTAGTACCGTTAACTCTTCCTTTAATTGTGGTTCCTGTGGAAGATATTCTATTTCAAAATTATTTGAATGATATAACTGACCATCCTCTTTCCCTTCGATGCCCGCTAATACCTTTAATAAGGTAGATTTACCGGTTCCATTGACACCTATTAATCCAATTCGATCTTTTTCTTCAATATTAAAGGAAATGTGATTAAACAAATCCTTCTCTCCATACGTTTTATGTAAGTTTTCTACACGTAGCATACTCATTTATAATCATCCTCATATATAAATACATTTTTTGCTCCTCTATTGTATCAAAAATCGAGAGACAATATTAAAAAACAGGGTTCTAATATGAAACATAAGAGTTAGTAATACGTATATAAAGAAGGATCTTATAGACTCTTGAATGCTATAATGGTATCATTTTCAAGGATAGATAACCTATATAACATAAGGACAAGTTCCTTTTTCTATTGTCCGGTATTAATTTTTACTCTGTTACATTAAGTGTACGATAGTCTTTCGAGGCCGGTCCTTAAACAGAGTTCATTCTGAAGTTATAATTATTATGAAGAGGTGATGATTTTGCTGCAAATGCTATTAATTAGTCTTCTGTTAGGTCTACTATTTTTACCATTACAATTGGAGTGGTGGCGAGGAAAGTTTTTTAGAAAATGGATACCTGCCCGATACATTTTAGGATTTATTTACGGAATTATGTTGTTTTATGTTGGTTTATTAGACCAAACGGTAACTGCAATTATTACGTATTATCTACCAATTATCGGTATTGGCTTAATCGTTGATAATTCTATTGTTTTTTCCTTTAAAAAAACGTTCCGAAAACAGTCAGCAGTAACTGGAGCTGGAGCTGGGGTTGTTATTCTTTTAGCCTTTATTATTTTTTGGATCATTCAACCGCTATTCTTAGCTGACGCAAAGTACAACATAGCTGGTGGGGAAGAAGTTACAGTTGAAGACTTAAATCCCGTTAGCGAACAGAATATACCTGTAGTTCCTTTGAATTTTGCACGTTATCGTTCAGATGTGCTTATGGGGCAATTAGATAACCCTGCTTTTTACGACTTAGGAGAAACTAGAATACAACGTATTAATGAAACACTTTTTTGGGTAACACCAATTGAATATGATGGAATTTTTCGTTGGTATCGCAGTAACGCAGCTCCTGGATACATTATTGTAAATGCAGAGAATCCACAATCGGAGCCTGAATTAGTTCTTCATGATATGACGTATGTGCCATCTGCTTTTTTTCATGAAAACTTAGAACGTCATGTCCGATCGGCATATCCTGATGTATTGATGCTAGATACTACATTTGAAATTGATACTGAAGGTAATCCATATTACATTATAAGTTATGGACATTATACAGAATTTCGTCGCGTTGCAGATGTAGATGGTATTATAATCGTTGATCCTGCAACTGGGGAGATGGAGCAATACCCAAAAGAAGATGCTCCAGAATGGGTAAATCGAATTTATCCTCCTCATATTGCTGACGAACGTAACAATTGGTTCGGTGTGTATAAGCACGGTTTAATGAATCGTTATATTGGACGTGAAGGCTTAACACAACCGACAGCTTGGGGAGTAGATGATTCAGTGACTGGAGTTATTGATTCTGAATTGAATCAAAATTGGTTTACAGATCATATGCGACTAGTAGGGGAAGGACAAAACTCTAATTCTATGGTAGGATTCACAATGTTTGATGCTAGAACCGGTGAGCTTCGATATTTCCGTGACGCCAGTGGTATGTTAAATGGTCGAACAGCAATGAACCTTGCTGAACGTACCTTTGTCCGCGATGATTATGTAGCCGGTGCACCAACCCTTTATAATATTTATGGGCAGTATACTTGGGTTGTTCCGTTAATGGACCGTAACTCTGTTTTACGACAGATAATGCTTGTAAACGCAAGCAGTGAAAGTGTTTATGGTTACGGCCCTACAAAAAGAGAATCCTTTAGCGCCTATTCATTAGCATTATCTTCTAGAATTGACGATGATGTTATACCTGGTGAAATTACGGACCTTGTTGAAATTACGGCTAATGTTGAACGGGTATATAAATGGGACCGAGAAGATACTGTTACTGTACGTATTTTGATTGAAGGCTACGATCGAATATTTACAATTAATTCTTCCTCCTATCCTCGTGCAGTTTTTATCGATGAAGGTGACGAGATTACGATCCGATTTATGGACACTGGTGAGGACGTCCAGCCAATTGAGGAACTAGAATTTTAATAGCTAGTCTAATTATGAAGCCAAATAAAGAGAGATTTCCTTCAATAATTGATGGAAATCTCTCTTTCTGTATAAAAAACTATATACTCTACCCTGAAAATAGAACCGTTCAGTAGTGGAAGGCAGCGACTCCAGTGGGATCAGAGTGCGAGCCGAAAATCCCCTAAAAGCTTACTGTGTAAGTTTTAGGAAGTTGAGGCCGCGCCCCACGGAAAGCGCCTGCCTGAAACGAATGAACACCTTAGTAAGAACATTTTCATCCCCCATGGTGCAAATTTCCACTTGCATTGGAGGTCTACCCTATGATTCGATGATACAGCGTCTTTGCTTCTGAAATATCATTTGTACCATGAACAAGAACACGACCATCCTTAAAAAATACCATTCTTTTTTCTCCAAAGGTATATGAAAGTAAATAAGGATTTTGCTCAATAGTTCCTGTTCCTTGATTTGTTAAAATATCCTTTAATTGATTTAAATCTCTGTCCACTGGCTTTGGTGGACGAATTTGCACAGTATTCCTTCCACATAAAACCGTTGACTTCGTTTCATGTTCATATGATAAAAATGGATAAGTAGGATTGTCGCCACAAGATGGACAGCTTGATTTTTTCACTTTATCTACATTAATAGACATATGATCATTTTTCCATAAATCAAAAGATACAAGTTTCTTCCGAAGTGATTCCTTATCACCAACGAGCAATTTAAGTACTTCCGTTGTTTGATGGGCAACCACCATTTGGACGACAGGACTAATAACTCCTACCGTATCACAAGTAGCTCCTCCTAATGGAACCGTCTCTAATAAGCAATTTAAACAAGGGGTTTCTCCTGGTATAATTGTATAGCTTAATCCATAACTGCTTACACAAGCACCATACACCCAAGGTATATTGTATTTCTGTGCAATATCATTGATTAATAAACGAGTGTCAAAGTTATCTGTTCCGTCAACGATAATATCTACACCTTTAATTAAGTCTTCCAGTTCTTCCTTCGTAACATCTAGTACATGACTCACAATCGTCACATCTGAATTAATTTCTTTTAATCTTTTTTTAGCAGCAACTGCTTTAGGAATGCGATTTATAGCATCACTTTCAGTATAAAGCTGTTGTCTCTGCAGATTGCTAAATTCCACGTAATCACGATCAACAATTGTTACTTTTCCTACACCTGCTCGAACAAGATTTTCTCCTAAACCTGTTCCTAGAGCTCCTGCACCAACCACTAGAACATGTTTACTTTGTATTTTTTGTTGACCTTGCTCCCCTATATTTTGGAACAAGATTTGCCTTGAATAACGATTAGTCACGCTGACTGCACTCCTTCTTTATCATCCACCACCAACGAATTGAACGAGTTCTATTTTATCTCCCTCTTGGATAATTGTATTGTCATGTTCGTTTCGATCTACAATCGTTTCATTCATTTCGACAATGACTACTTTTTTATCCAATTCATAATGAGCTAAAAGCTCAGCTATTGATTTAATTGAATCAGGGAGCTCACTTCTCTTCCCATTGACTTGAACTATCATTCTTTATTCCCCCTATTCACATATGATTTTATCATAGATAGCGGCTCTTCTGCCTCTAGAATACCTGACATAATAGCAAATCCGTTTGCTCCCGAGTCTACTATTTCGTTTACATTATTCGGATCTATACCACCAAGTGCTATTACAGGTATGTTTATTAATTCTGTCATTTCCTTTAATACTCCCGTTCCTCTAGGCTGAAGATCGGGCTTTGATTTAGATGGGAAAATATGACCGAATAGAACATAATCAGCACCAGCTCTTTCAGCTTCTTGCGCTTCTTCTATAGAATGGACAGATTGACCAACCCGTAGTTTTGGAAATGTGGATTGTACTTGTTGAGTAGCTAAACTATGATAAGCCAATTGGACACCCACTGTTTTCATTGCTACTGCAACATCTACTCGATCATTTATGATGATTTTTGATAAAGGAATCCCTGCATGAACAAGTAATTTAACTCCTTCCACAAGTTCCTTTGCTGAACGTTCTTTTTCCCTAATATGAAAATAGCTCACGTACGGGTCAATTATCGTTGCCTTTTCAGCAAACTCATTTAAAGACAGCTTTCCATTAGAAATAACATGAATCTCAATGTTGTTACTCATTATTACACTCCTAAGTAATCATGCTTCCGTTCACAAAATTGTCGGGGAACAGGTTCCCGACAATTTTGTGTCTATACGAGTTCCCAGTCTTTTAGTACTGGTTGGTAGCCCTTTGATTTAAGAAGGTTCTTTATTTCTTCCACAGAACGATCATCTGAAATTTCAAATTGACTTTGAGTCACATCTGGTTCAGAATATCCCCCTACAACAGTGGAGGATGCAGCTGACATTTTCGTTACCCCTAAAGGAAGCAATGCTTCTCTAAATTCAGGTGTTTCTCTTGTAGAAATATTAATGCCCGATCGAGGTAAGAATAAACGAATTGCCAATAATGCTTGCACAAGATTTTTATCCGTAACGTTGACTTTCGGTTGGAAGCTTCCTGCATGCGGGCGCATTCGCGGGAAAGAAACTCCTACCTCAGTCTCTAAAAATTTATTTTGCAAATAGCTTGCATGTAATCCTGTAATGTAGCTTTCCTTTCTCCAGTCATCCATCCCAAGTAATGCACCAATATTTAACGATCTCATTCCAGCTTTTGCACCACGTTCTGGTGTATCTAGCCGATAGCGGAAGTCCTTTTTCGGACCTTTCACATGAATGTCACGATAAATTACTTCGTTATAAACCTCTTGATAAACAGTTAACCCATCAATTCCATGTTTAAATAATTCCCCGTACTCATCTTGATCAAGTGGCTGAATCTCAATTGCTATTGATGAGAAATATTTTTTTAATACCTTTAAGCTTTCCTTTAGGTAATCGATAGAAGAATGTAGCTTTGATTCTCCTGACAATAAAATAATGTGTTTAATACCCATATCTGCAATGACCTTTGATTCTCTATCAATTTCCTCCATCGTTAAACGACGTCTTGGAAAATCATTGTCTAAGCTAAAGCTACAATATTTACATATGTTCACACAGTGATCAGACAAATACAACGGAAGATATAATTGCATTGTTTTCCCAAAATGCTGTACTGTAAGCTTGTGTGCTTTTTGAGCCATTTGCTCTAAATAATTTTCTGCAGCCGGTGATAATAGAACAAAATAATCTTGTTCTGTTAACCGTTCTTTTCCAAGAACTCGTTCCACATCTAATGGTGTTACTGCTTGGAACATATCATGGAAAGGTAAATCTTTTACCTCTACGAATTTATTATAAAAAGTCATTTTAAAACCACCTTTTTTGTTCATTTGGTGCCTTAGCTGATTCATTAAAAGCTAATTAGTTTTCAATGAAGGTCTACCCTGAAAATACACAGGTTCAGTTGTGAAGGGTGACGACTCCAGTAGGATCAGTGCGACATCTGCTCTGCTTCACTACGTTCCGCAATCACAGTGTCTTCTCCGCTGGTGATCTGCCAAGCCTCCTCAGGCTATGCCTTGCCGGTGTCTCGTCTCGATCACTCTCCCGCAGGAGTCTCGTGGGATTCCACTCATTCCAATTGGATTGTAATTAGCTTTCATTCTCCATGGTGCAAGTCTTCACTTGCATGGGCCGGCCTACCCTAAAAATCCTGTTAGCGGTGAAGATGCGTTAGCCTTTGTTGATACAGGACCTAGTCCAGATAAATAACCGATTCGGCCAGCTTTAACCGCATAATCAAAGGCTTTTGCCATTTGAATTGGATCTGCAGCTGTTGCAATAGCAGTATTTACTAGTACTGCATCTGCTCCCATTTCCATCGCTTCCGCTGCTTCTGATGGTTTACCAATACCAGCATCCACAATGATAGGCAAGTCCATTTCATCAACCATAATCTGAATCATTTCCTTCATGCGAATCCCTTTGTTAGATCCTATTGGGGCACCTAAAGGCATAATTGCAGCAGCACCAGCATCCTTCATCCGTTTAGCTGCCATTAAATCAGGACTCATGTAAGGTAAAACAACAAATCCTTCCTTTGATAAAACTTCAGTTGCTTTCGTTGTCTCATCATTATCTGGTAATAAATATTTGTGATCTGAAATCACTTCTATTTTAATCCAATTCCCCATGCCACATGCCTTTGATAAACGAGCAATACGAATCGCTTCCTCTGCATTTCGAGCACCAGACGTATTTGGCATTAACGTTATATTCTCTGGAATATCTGATAAAATGTCCTCTTCATTTGCCTCTACGTTTACTCTACGTAGAGCAACTGTCACTACCTCTGAAGAAGACGCTTGAATCGCTTCTTTCATTTCCTTATGATCCGCATATTTACCAGTACCTACAAATAGTCTGTTTTGCAGTACCTTCCCTCCAATAATTAATTCATCTTTCATTTTGGATCCTCCATTCTTGGGCTGTTAATTACTTTATTAAAAATAAAGTTATGAATTGTTACGTTATGAACAAATATGACAGTGTTCTGACTAAATATTCACTGATAAATATAGAAAAGCCCGCCGTTGGAGGCGAGCTCAATAAACTGTAAAAATAAATTACGTCTACTAGTTCGCTTCCCTACGTTGGTTTTATCCAAGTCAGGTTCAAAGGGTTGGATTTTTCATCATCCTCTCAGCCAAAACATGGGCACCCCTAGCTAATATTTTTCTATACTTATTAACTTTCCATTAACATCATAACAAACAACCTCACTCTTGTGAACCATTTCTACGACTAATCCAAGTTTAAAACCTTCACATCATCCTGAACTATATGGTAGGATTAAATAAACTCTGTATGTGTTCATTTTTAATATAAAAAAATAGCCACTAGGGGCGCTATACGAACATGGATTATAAACATTAGTATCAAGGCATGTTGAGCTGAGACAAGGATTTCCTTGGTCCCTTGGAACCTGATCTGGTTCATACCAGCGTAGGGAAGTGGGATGGATTAGTTAAAATTAAATGAGATTCAGAATATTGATTTTTACTCTCATTTGGATTTTTAATTTCACCGTTCCCAAAATGGAATGGTGTTTTTTAATGACTAATAACAGCGACTTCTGATTAAAGAATGATTCGGCAAAATAACTTAGACGTGCAATTTTCATACGTCCTGGTGCAAACTTCACTTGCATCGGGTCTACCCTGAAAATAAAAACAGTTCAGTAGTGAATGGTGACGACTCCAGTGGGATCAGTACGAGTCCGAAAATCCCCTACCACTTACTGAGTAAGTGGTAGGAAGTTGAGGCCGTGCCCCACGGAAAGCGTTCACCAGTAACGAATGAACCAACCTGATGTATAATTTTCATCCTTCATGGTGCAAGTTTTGCTTGCATCGGCGGTCTACCCTGAAAATAAGATAGAAGCCGCCAATGAGCCTGCAAATCGGTAAAAGAAGTTTGCGGTAATATAGATGGCCGCCAATAAGCCTGCAAATCGGTAAAAGAGGTTTGCGGTAATATAGATGGCCGCCAATAAGCCTGCAAATCGGTAAAAGAGATTTGCGGTAGTATAGAAGGTCGTCAATAAGCCTGCAAATCGGTAAAAGAGATTTGCGGTAATATAGAAGGCCGCCAATAAGCCTGCAAATCGGTAAAAGAGATTTGCGGTAGTATAGAAGGCCGTCAATAAGCCTGCAAATCGGTAAAAGAGATTTGCAGTAGTATAGAAGGCCGTCAATAAGCCTGCAAATCGGTAAAAGAGATTTGCAGTAGTATAGAAGGCCGTCAATAAGCCTGCAAATCGGTAAAGGAAGGTTTGCAGGAATATAGAAGGTCGCCAATGAGCCTGCAAATGGAGATAAGAAGAATTGCGGGAAGGTAGTATACTTTAGAAAGAACATTTTCATGCGCCATGGTGCAAGCCTTCACTTGCACGGGCGGTCTACCCTGAAAATACGAAAATGCGGGAAGAATGAAGCCGTCATTCTTCCCGCAAACGGCGGAAGATCACAAATACGGGAAGGGAATGTACCTTAGAAATAGATTTTCATTCCACATGGTGCAAGCCTACACTTGCATATGCGGCCTACCCGTAAAATAGAAACGTTCAGAAGCGAAATTCGGCGACTCCAGCGTGTGAAAAGTAAACGTTTAATAAATACAAAAAAACACTTTATTATAATTAACTATTATTATTTGAAAGGGTGAACGAAACATGATAGCAAGAGCATTAACAATAGCTGGATCAGACAGTGGCGGAGGGGCAGGAATACAAGCAGATTTAAAAACCTTCCAGGAATTAAAAGTATTTGGTATGTCTGCAATTACGGCTATCACAGCTCAGAACACATTAGGTGTTCAAGGTGTATATCCAGTTGATGTGGAAGGGCTACGTCAACAAATTACTTCTGTTGCGGAGGATATTGGTGTAGATGCTGTAAAAACTGGGATGCTTTTTGATGAAGATAGAATTCGTGTTGTTGCTGAAAAAATTCGTTTTTATAAATGGAAAAACGTTGTGGTTGATCCCGTGATGATAGCAAAAGGTGGTGCTTCTTTATTAACAGAGAATTCAACGAATGCTTTAATTGATGAACTTCTCCCTTTAGCTACCGTTGCAACTCCAAACATACCCGAGGCAGAAGCAATTACCAGACGGAAAATAACAACGATAGATGATCGAAAAAAAGCTGCCCAAGATTTCTTATCAATGGGTGTAGATAGTGTTGTCATTAAAGGTGGGCATGATGCAGATAATAACAATACAATCGATCTTTACTTTGACGGGAAAAATTATCATTATTTCGAATATCCAAGAGTTGATACGAAAAATACACACGGTACTGGCTGCTCCTTTGCCTCTGCAGTGACAGCAGAATTAGCAAAAGGCTGTACATTACTCGAAGCAATTCGAAACGCTAAGGAATTTATTCATTTTGCTATACTGCACTCCTTAAATATTGGCGGCGGACATGGACCAACTCACCACGGAGCATATGGACTATTTAAAAATCAAGGTTCGGAGGGAAAAACATGGCAAGAGTCTCTGCACAAGCAATAAGAAATATGCTGAAAGTTTACTTTATTGCAGGAAGTACCAATGTAACTATATCTCTTCCATCAGTCCTTCAACAAGCAATAGATGGAGGAATTACACTTTTTCAATATCGTGAAAAAGGCTCTTCAGCATTTGTTGGGATAGAAAAAGAACAGTTAGGTTTGGAATTAATAACTATTTGTAAAAATAATGGAATACCATTTATCATGAATGATGATGTGGAACTAGCATTAAAATTAGATGCAGATGGCGTACATATCGGTCAAGAAGATGGTAATGTAGAAGAGATAAGAAAAAAAATTGGAGACCGTATTCTTGGGGTTTCTGCACATAATTTTGAAGAAGCCAAAGCTGCGTTAGAAGCTGGTGCTGATTATTTAGGGGTTGGACCAGTTTTTCCAACTACCTCAAAAACGGATACAAGTGAAGTATGTGGACCGCAGTTTATTGCTGAGCTTCGTGAATTGGGCATCGAAGCACCGATTGTAGCTATCGGCGGTATTTCAATAAACAACGCTTCAGAGGTTGTAGCAGGAAAAGCAGATGGATTATCAGTAATATCTGCAATTTCAAGTGCGGAAGCACCTGCTATTGCAGCAAAAGAATTAAATAAAGCTTGGGAATAGCATTAAAAAATATAAGGGTGCTAAAGTAGTGGACACTCATTTCAGATTCCAATGAAATACATTATTACAGAAAGGAAGTCTAGTCAAAACTAGACTTCCTCTCTTTTTGTATTTAGGGTGTTTGAGGTTTTAGAGGCTAGCTTGTTTTGGTCCTAGTGAATCAGCAACTTATTTCCATTTAAATATAAAAACTCTTTCTTGATCACAGCACTAACCTTTATATTTTGACTCTTTAACATATTAAGTTAACTAGCTCCTTTTTGAGCTATGAGCAAAATGAGCATTTTCAATAAACATTAATAATTCTCTATTATTTTCCAAATACTATGCATACATGCTAATCAATAAGGGGTTTCACGGTTATGCTAAAATACGCATCCCCTATTTAATTCCAATAAAATTTACACAATATAATTTTCAAATATGGAAATCATATAATCGTAGCTTTTTATTAAACATAAGGAGATCTGATCCATGACCGTTAAAACACAAGTTCAACAGGCAATTGCATCTGCTCAAAGTGTACAAGCTAGTTTAACACAATTTTCATTAGAAACAGAAAACCAACAAGCTAAACAATTGTTTGAGCAATTAGCTCAACAACAGAAAAATATTACAACTCAATTAGAAGGTCGCTACCAACAAATTTTAGAAGAAGAACCGCAATTTAATCAAAGCTAAGTTATTCAATGGAGGACTCAAGATGAAGGCTTGAGTTCTTCTCTATATACATAAATGGAATATAAATAGCTAATCTTTATTATCCGATAGTATGAATTCCAATGGTCATTTTATTACTTCAGAAAAGAAAGGTGAAAATCTATGTTTGAGTTTTGGTCTGGTGCTGAGGATCTTCCTATTTACGGCTTTTTAATTCGAGCTACTATTATTTATGTATACGTTTTTATTTTAATAAAAATTTTAGGACAACGTTCTATGGGATCTATTAACCCAATCGATTTTATTTTTGGTGTCATTATTGGTGATGTTCTTGGGGAGCCTCTATCAAGTGGTGAAATCCCTCTAGGTGGGCCTTTAGCTGCAGCAGCACTAATAGGTGGTTTTCATTTAGGGTTATCATACTTAGCCTTAAAGACCCCTCGATTTCGAAGGGTTATTGAAGATGAACCAATTATACTAATTGAAAAGGGTAAAGTCTTGCACAATCAAATGGCAAAGGCAAAAGTAACCGTTGAATCCTTAATGATGGATCTACGACTTATGAGTGCTTCTATAAATGAAGTTGACTATGCTATCCTGGAAGCAAATGGTCAAATTAGTGTTATTAAGAAAAGTGAATATCAGTCATTAACACCTAAAGATATGTTAAAAACTCCTTCTCCTACTGGATATCCAAAGGTATTGATACTTGATGGGCGGATCATACACGCCAATTTAAACAAGGTTGGCACTATATCTTGGCTAAATGACCAAATCATGAAACATGGTGTTAAAAATGTTGAAGATGTCTTCTTATTAACAATGGATGAAGGCGGACAGTTTTATTTTAGCGAAAAATAAATACACATCCCATATATTAATTTCTCCCATCGATCGCAACAAAAATAAAAACCTTTAGACATTTAATATTAAAAATGCCTAAAGGTTTTTTCTTTTTCACTACTTGAATTTAACTCGGTACTATCGCTTTTTACGACTTCTTCTCTCGTCACGTCCACCGCTGTGTCCTGATCCTCCACGACCAGAACCGGCACCACCACCAGTACCTACACGATCTCGTTCCTTTTTAGAAGAACGTTTTTTAGCATTTACTCTTAAAGGTCCTCCAGTACCACGATCCTTCTTACGACGGCCACCACTTGATTCTCTTTGTGGCTTTCGTTTAGAACGTACTGGTGCTTCTCCAGTGATTTTAACCTGTGTTTTACTAGGTTCTTTCGTTACCATTTTAAGAGCTGCTGCAATTAACATAACAGGATCATTTTCAGATAAAAGCTTCTTCGCTTCACCAGTCAGTTCATGATTTCCTGGATCATTTACTGCATCCATCAACTGCTTTACAGCTTGGTCATGTCTTCCACTCAACGCATCTGCATACGATGGTGCATCAACTTGCTTCATTTTTTTCTTCGTGCTCTGCTCGATATAAAGAAGATGATCCTTTTCCTTAGGTGTAACAAAACTGTAGGAAATACCCTTCTTTCCAGCTCTACCTGTACGTCCAATACGGTGAACATAACTTTCTGAATCTTGAGGTAAATCAAAGTTAATAACGTGAGAAACATCGTTAACATCTAATCCACGTGCTGCAACGTCTGTAGCTACCATTACTTCAATAGTTCCACGCTTAAACTTACGAATAACCTGGTCACGACGTTCCTGCTTCATGTCTCCATGAAGACCCTCTACTCGGAATCCACGGATACTCAAGGACTCCGTTAATTCATCTACTCGACGCTTCGTACGCCCAAAGATAATAGCAAGCTCTGGTGTTTCCATATCTAGTAAATTACATAGTACATCGAACTTTTCCTTCTCAGGTGAAACAATATAGCGCTGCTCAATATTTTCCACAGTCAATTGTTTCGCTTTTACTGCCACATTGACAGGATTTTTCATAAAACGATCTGCAATGGTCTTTAAACGAGGTGGCATTGTTGCAGAAAATAACATCGTATGTCTTTCTCCAGGTACTTCTTTAAGAATCGTTTCAATGTCCTCAATAAAGCCCATACTAAGCATTTCATCCGCTTCGTCTAAAACAACAACCTTTAAATATTCAGGTCGAATTGTTTTTCTGCGCATATGGTCCATGTAGCGACCAGGTGTAGCCACAATAATTTGAGGCTTTTTCTTTAATGCAGTAATTTGTTTATGGATTTCTTGCCCTCCATAAATAGGTAACGAGTGAATTCCTTTGTATCGACCAAGTTTATTTAACTCCTCAGATACTTGAATTGCTAACTCCCTTGTAGGAGTTAATACTAATGCTTGTGGATGCTTTTCATCTGTGTTTACCTGCTCTACACACGGAATTCCAAAAGCAACAGTTTTACCCGTACCAGTCTGTGCTTGCCCAATAATATCCTTACCTTCTTTTCCAATAGGAATTACCTTTTCCTGAATGGGAGTTGTCTCAGCAAAACCCATTTTTTCAATAGCTTTGACTATTGATGGTTCAATGTTTAATTCATTAAAAAGTGCCAAATTTTATTCTCCTTTACTTATCGCATTTTCTATACGATGTTGAACATCCTAATAAATGTTTCTATATGTTAACTACGCTTATTATTTATCCAATAAAAAAAGCTTATTCTTCCTACATGGAATAAGCTAAAAAATCGAAATTTTATGTTCTTATTCGTATAAAAAAGACTCCATTTTTGTAATTTATATACAATATGAAGTTACATGCAATTCTTTTAACTTTTCTACTCTACCACACTTTGCCAGCAAATGATAGTTTTTTTTAAAATCCAAGCTTAAAGCCATTATAATTAAGGGATAGGAAGCTTCTTTTGAGCTGTCACATAAAGATTCTTTTGCTTCATAAAACGACTGCCAAAATGTTTACACAACACAGTTCAGCAGTCGTTTTGCTTTTTCTAAATGTTAATAACGTGAAGATTTCACAGCTTACTGCACTTTTAAACTTCAGTAGTTTAATACAGCTTTAAATTAAATTTCTAATAGCTCTTCAATGTCCTCTTTACTTAAGGATGAAATCATCGTTTCTCCAGGTTGAATCACCCGATCAAGAAGCTCTCGCTTTTGCTCCTGAAGCTTATGAATTTTTTCCTCAATCGTTCCTGTTGTAATGAGCTTCGTCACTTGAACCACATTCTTTTGACCGAAGCGATATACACGGTCTGCTGCTTGTTCCTCTACTGCAGGATTCCACCATGAATCAAACAAGATTACAGTATCCCCACCCGTTAAGTTTAGTCCGGTTCCACCAGCTTTCAAAGAGATGAGGAAGAGATTTTTTTCACCATTATTAAACCTTTCAGCTAGATCGACCCGTTCTCGCGAAGGTGTGGAACCGTCTAGGTAATGATAGTCCCATCCCGACACCTTTAAGCGTTCTTTAATTAATCCAAGCATTTGTGTAAATTGACTAAATAAAACGATTCTTCGTCCAGATGCAATGGCCTCCTCTAAATATTCAAATAAACGTTCCATCTTACCTGAACCACCATCGTATTCCTTCATAAATAAGGATGGATGGCAGCAAATTTGCCGTAGTCTTGTTAATCCAGCAAGAATTTTCATCCGATTTTCCTGTAACGTCTGTGAATCAATGGCTTCCTTTGCATCACTACGAATGAGTCTTAATTGGGCTAAGTATACTTTCTTTTGCGTTTCTGTCAGTTCCGTATACTGAACGGACTCCATCTTATCAGGAAGCTCTGTTAGTACATCCTTTTTCAAACGTCTTAGTACAAAAGGACGAATTCTTCTTGCTATTTTCTCCTGGTCCATTGCTTTAAATGCCGCTTTATTTTTAAATAACCCTGGTAAAACAAGATCAAAAATAGCATTCAATTCATTTAAGGAGTTTTCAATTGGTGTTCCACTTAAGGCAAAAACTCGTTTTGCCTGAATTCCTTTAACTACTCTCGATGTTTTCGTCCAATCATTCTTAACGTATTGGGCCTCATCTAAGATTAATGTAGAAAATACTTCATCTTTATAAAAGTCAACATCACGTCGAATAAGTGGATACGACGTAATAACTATATCAACGTTACTCGTTTCCTCAAGAGCTTGCTTCCGTTCCTCTATGGAACCACTAACGACAGTTGCTGAAAGCTCTGGTGCAAAACGTTCTATTTCCTTTTGCCAATTGTAAACAAGACTAGATGGGCAAATGATTAACGTTTTTTCTAATAAGCCCTCTCTTTTCTGATCCACTAAATAAGTGATCATTTGCAACGTTTTCCCTAGGCCCATATCATCTGCTAAAATTCCACCAAAACCATAGTAGGACAATGTTTTCAGCCATTTGAAGCCTATTTTTTGATAATCGCGGAGAATCGGATCTAACGTTTCTGGTACGACTACATCTACTTCTTCTGGATGGAGCATTCTTTCTAGCAAGCTTCGAAGAGTCTTCCCTTTTTTTACAGCAAAATGGTTGTTTTCCGTTAATTGAAAAGCCTTCATCATAGGCACCTTTGTACGATGATGAATGTCCGATCTAGACATATCTAGCTCTTCAAGCATTCCCTTCATCTGCTGAAACTCATCATTTTCTAAATTTAAGAAGGAACCACTTGATAAGCGATAATACTTTTTATTCGCTAACAGTGCTTGTAAAATTTGATCAATCTCTTCTTCCTCAATTCCATCCATCTGAAACTCAACATCTAACAAATTTAGACGTTCATCTGCCTCTACTTTAATGGAAGGTCGATCAGGGGGATCATAAACTAAACCTTTTACTCTCGATGTAGCAAAAACATCTAACCACTGTGAAAACAGGGGTAGATCATCCATTACAAAATCTAATATTTCATCAAAGTCCTCTAAATATAACTCACGCCCATTATACTTAAAGGGAACCCTTTCTATATGAGATAGTAAGAAATATTCCTTCTCCATATCCCTTACAGTCACCCGTCCACTGAAAGGTTGTGGTGGATCAAAAGGTGAATACTGCTCCTCACCATATTGAAAGAGCAGCTCTGCAGTTAAGCGATCATCCTCATAATCTACATATAGCTTCCCCTTTAATGGTGCCATATGGATTTTTTCCCGAACATTCTCTACCACATCAACTTCTCCAACATTTTGGAGCTGTGGTAAAACAAGAGAAGCAAAATTTTCTAGCTGATCTTGAGTTATTGTCATCTCTGCTGGATGATACTTTGTCAGATGCTCAATTAACAGCTCAATCGCTTCCCCTTGGCCTTTCTCCAATTGAAAAAACTTTCCTTGGTAAAATAACACCTCGTAATCTGTACCAAAAAAACCAATTTCCTCATCATTGATCCATTTAAAATAAAACTGTCCTTCGTGCTCATCAGAGTTTCCAATTGAAAATTGTAAGGGAAGTGATCCCTCTACAATTTCAAAGCCTTTGTATTCATACCCCTCTATTTCCACAATCACATCTCTTGATTGTGATTGGAGCATTTCTAATAACTCCATTACAACTGGAGCTGGAATATCCAATGATCTCTTTTCTTCCTTACGACTTGAACGATAATAGCTAAAGGAATAGCTCCGATGATCATCACGGAGATGAAATAACCTCCAAAGCCAGCTTAAAATAGCTTCGTCTTCCTCAGAAAATATATAGTCCGCTGGATCATACGTAAAGTGCTTTGCGAATTTCAAAGTTTGTTCCCCGTGGACAACACGAAGAAACTCCTTTAAATCTTTTACAACGTATAAGCGTTGAGGACCCACTTTTACTTCAAGCTCAATAGAACCTGTGTGGTGTGAATAGAGCTTAGGTTCTAGCTTTAATATATATTCCACTCGTAAGGTTTCTCTATCATGATATGTTTCTTGTTTCTTTAAATATATTTGTTGAAAAGACTTTATAATGCTGTTTGCCTTCGTTCTTTCATAGTAATCCACTACGTTTGTCATCTCCAATTTTTCATCTGTCCAAGAAGATTCTATCGTCTCTTCCTTATTTAAGAATGATTCCCCACCATAACTTTTTATTTCAAAAAGTACTGCAACAATATGCTTACATATACCTGGATACTTCTCATAAGCAGGGCATGTACAATCATATTCCATTATCTCCCCATTTGCTTTAACAGAAACATCAATTTCATACATTGCTGATCCGTGTACAACTGCAGTGAAACTCCTACTATTATCATCAAAAAACAAATCTTCTACTTCACTTCGATAATAATAATTTT
This sequence comes from Evansella sp. AB-P1, assembly GCF_029688925.1. Classification (GTDB taxonomy): domain Bacteria; phylum Bacillota; class Bacilli; order Bacillales; family Salisediminibacteriaceae; genus Evansella. The sequence goes on along the minus strand of NZ_JARUKY010000001.1, from coordinate 214,544 downwards.
TTCCTCGCTGTAATATGGACTCATTACAAAGCTTTTTTATTTCCTTTTCCGTTATCGTATATATATCCATATGTTATCACCTAAACCCTTAAACATGACTTTTGAGAAGATCGGTTATGTAAAAAAATAAATTGAAACGTAATGCTCCTTTACCCGTAGCAATACTATGTGTAAATATTGGGAATTCCACCTATCCTTCTATCATTCTTTCATTCTAACAATGTTTCTATACTATATTAAAAGATTTCCTAAAATTAATAAAATTTTATAGTATATTTTAACAAGATTAGGGAGGAGATAACAAATATTCAGGATAGAAATTAAAGAAAAGGTAGTCTATGGTAAACTAGCTTAGTAGATTTAATTTAAACTGGTGTTAAGGGGGACTTCTATTTATGAAAAAATATTATACATTCTTTTTTACAATCCTAACGTTTCTTATCCTTATGGGATGTACAGCCACAAATGAAGCAGTAAACCAAGAAGACATCACTGACGATCCATCAAAAGGTGTTTTTTATAAATTGGAGGAGGGGAGTAATACTGTTTATTTGTTAGGCTCCATTCATATTGGAATGGATGAATTATATCCCCTTCATGAAACAATTGAAGAAGCCTTTTCAGGGGCAGATTACTTAGCAGTAGAGATTGACATGACAGAAATAAATGAAATGGAAGTTGGACAATTTATGCAGGAGATCGGTATGTACCTTGATGGGAGAACACTAAATAGCGTCGTTGGTGACGAAACCTTTGGTGAACTTGTTTCTATACTTGAACCTCATGGCTATAGTGCTGGAATACTGAATATGTTTAAGCCATTCATTGTTCAAGACTTACTTACGATGACTGCTGCATTGGAAGCTGGATATGATTCTGATGAAGGAATTGATATGTACTTTATGAACCAAGCTGTAGAAAATGATATAGAAATTATTGGATTAGAAACATATGAAGACCAATTAACTATTTCAACGATTTTATCAGAGGATACACAAGTTCAACAGCTAGAAGAGACTGTTACGAACTTTGATGAATTGAATACAGAAGTGGAAGAAATGATGAATATTTGGATAACTGGAAACATAGAGGCACTCCTTGAATTTAGAGAGGTGGATGAATCTGCTCCAGAGGATTATCACGAGTATATGTATGCACTTATGGACGAACGTGATAGAAAAATGGCAGAAAAAATTGAAGCATTTCTTTTAAGTGACAATGAAGAAACTTATTTTGTTGTTGTAGGTGCTATGCACTTAGTTGGTGATACTAGTATTGTAGGTTTACTGGAACAACAAGGATATACCGTTCAAGAAGGAATTGCATATTAGAATAATCTTTATTTTCAGGGTAGACCTCGATACAAGTGAAAAAATATGCACCATGAAGTATGAAAATTAATTTTAATCCAATTGGAATGAGTGGAATCCCACGAGACTCCCGCGGTAAAGAAGACACTGTGATTGCGGAACGTAGTGAAGCAGAGGATATGTCGCACTTATACCCTTGTGGTGAAAGCGAAGTGGGATGGAACGAATGATTAACCTAACCTTTATTTGCTAATATTGATAAGTTCGATAACAGCTATTTTCAGAGTAGCTATACCCACAAGCAAATCACAGAATATTATGATAAAATCGAAACCGAACTCTTTCGTTATTCGTAATAATAAGAGATTACACTAAGGAACTTGTTTACAAATTATCAATTTATGAGGGAGTGTAATTATGTTGAAGCAACAAGAAATGTTACATGAAATAAAAAATTCAATCAGTAAAGTGCTAGTAGGGAAAGAAAAAGTAGCTGAGCTCGTTCTAATAGCGTTATTAAGTAGAGGTCACATTTTACTAGAGGATGTACCTGGAACAGGAAAAACAATGCTAGCCAAAACGATAGCTAAGCTTATGGAAGGAAAATTTCGCAGAATCCAATTCACCCCTGATGTACTTCCAAGCGATGTTACTGGAATACATTTTTTCAACCCAAAGGAACAAGCATTTGAAATGAGACCAGGACCAGTTATGACAAATATTCTCTTAGCAGATGAAATTAATCGCGCTACCCCTCGTACACAGTCTAGTTTGTTAGAGGTTATGGAAGAAGGACAAGTGACGATAGATGGAGAAACGCTACAATTACCAAAACCTTTTATAGTTATTGCTACGCAAAACCCGATCGAATCTCAGCAAGGAACATTTGCCTTACCAGAGGCTCAAATGGATCGATTTTTGATGCAAATAAATGTAGGCTATCCCACATTTTCCGAAGAACAAGAAATGATGAAAATGTATAAAGAGCAAGAGCCAATTGAACATTTGTCATCTATTATTTCTTTAAAAGAAATTGAAGAAATGCAGGCTGAAGTTCGAAAAGTAACTATCTCTGACGTTATGGAGAACTATTTATTACGAATCGTTCATGCAACGAGGGATTCAGAATATGTTGATGTAGGAGTTAGCCCTAGGGGAACCATTGCACTAATGCACAGTATCCAAACTAGAGCCTATTTAAAGGATCGAGATTATGTCATTCCAGAGGATATTAAATTTCTAGCACCTTTCGTATTAAGTCACCGACTCGTACTAACGATGGAGAGCTCAATGAGAAGGACAAAGGAAGAGATTTTTGAAGAAATCCTAAACAGCATTGACGTTCCAGTGGAGTCAGGAGCTGTTCAAAAATGAAGCAATGGAAAAAGGAAGAGCACTTTTCCAAGCTTTATTATTTTCTTAGCTATACCCTTCCATTGATCATTATTTTAGCAATAACGCTAAATGAGCTATTCTTATATAGTATTGCCTTTCTATTTATACTTTTTATTACGTTTAATAAGCTTTATTTGAATTACATTACAAAAAATATAGTAATTCCTAATGAAGCAGTGGTTAAAAAAATGTTTATAGGAGATCAAGTGAATCTAGCTATCCCTTTTGAAAACCGGGGAAAGCTTCCTATTTTTAACGCAAAATGGCTGCTATTTTTATATGATTCTGATGAATGTGTAAAGTTACTCGAAGACGATGAAAAAAATAAATACTTGTCTAACCAAGAAAGATACTTATTTATTCCTCCAGCAACACGTCGTTATTTTACTGTACCACTTCAAGCCGAAAAAAGAGGAGTTGCACAAGTCCGTTCTATGGAGGTTGTGCTGTATGACTTCTTTAAATTGAATTTTGTCCGCTTGTCGTATGAAGGACAATACCGAGGAGAAGCAATCGTTTACCCTACACCTCAAACTATTATCGGATTAGAGAATATGATACAACAACAAAAAGGGAACAAGCCTCAACGCTATTCCTATTATGAGGATGTTATGATGACGACAGGGAATAGAGATTACACTACTGGAGATCCCTTTAATCAAATAAATTGGAAGGCATCTGCCCGTTCCCAAAGTTTACAAACAAAAATGTATGAAAAAATGACATTGTCCCAGTATACATTAGTTTTAAACATAAAAAATGAAAATCCTTATCGACAAACCTTAGAAAATTTAGAAGAAGTATTAAGCTCTGCAGCATATGCCTGTCAATTCGCTACAAAAAAGCAAATCTCCTTTGACATGTATATTAACGTAAAAATCCCAGGGTCTTCTACTGGACTATATTTACCTCTTGGCAGTGGGGAAGCTCATTTAATGAGGGCTTTGGAAATGCTAAGTCGAATTAGGAAATCAAATGTTATCGTACCAATTGAAAATACACTCTATACGATTTTTAATGGGAAAAATACCTCACCTTACATTATACATTTTGGAACTTATACGCCAGAGATAGACGAGAGTTATAGAATGTCGAACCGTAATAGATCTCATATTTATCGGATAGATAGTAGTAATGGTCAAACTCAGCTTTTTCCAGTTGGGAGGCATAGTAGTGAAACGTTGGCAAATTGAATTTATTCGTTGGTATAGCTATAGTGTTGAAATGGTGCTATTATACGTATTGCTCCTTCCACTCTATGCAATTTTAGATGGTGTACAATCCATTCTTCCTTTCCTCCTTGTTGCTATTACATCTGCAATTATTTATGGAGGTATTCTATATAAAACTCGTTCTATCGTTCTATCTGGCATTGGTATCATTGCCATAACTAGTATTGGTTACTTCATGGGAATTGATTTTTTTGTAGCACTATTTTTATCAGTCGTCATGTTTTGGCGGGCCGTCTATTACTATGAGGGCTATGATCAAGCTAATGAATTCCTTCTTTTCTTAATAACTATATTAATTGGAGCTTTTCACTACTTGTTCTTTCCAAACCCAGAAGTAAGAGCAGCAATTTTAATTGTTGTTTTTATACAATTCCTTTTAACTATGGGGCTTAAAAGTATTTCCGTTGCTTTTCATTCCACAGACAACTCTGACCAAAGAAAATATCAACTTAAATGGCTTGGAGGTATACTTGGAGTTATTGGAGGGGCATCTATCCTCCTTGGGTTTATTTTCGTTTTAGGTGAAGGCTTAATAGGCAGATTTTTTCAGCTATTAGCTATGCTAGGTGGATTAATTGCCATGCCAATATTATATTTAATCTCTTTCATAGATGTTGATTTTTGGATTCCTGAAGAATCTCAGGTTATTGATGTGACAGCTGAAGGAGAGCAGGCTGAACGTGGTATTTTTGAACTAGCAACAGAATATTCGAACATGCCATTCTCAATTATTGCAGGCATATTAATTGCAGTAGCACTATTTTTTATTTTAAGAAAGTTCAAAAGGTCAAAACAAAAAGAAGTAGATTTACAATCCTTTAGGGATGAAAGACTTTATGATGTTGATCATAAAACACCCTCCTTTTTATCCGCATTTCGAAATAGATTCACGACAAAAAATGAAGTCCGAAAGCTTTTTTATGAACTAGAAATATCATTAGCAAACGATGGATTTGGTAGAAAATTTAACCAAACTGTAGATGATTGGTTAGACGGTTTAAACATTGATGAATCGTTACGAAATCCTATTTCAAAAACATATAAAAAGGTTCGTTATGGTGATAAAGACATTGAACTCGATGAACGAACCACCTATAAGAAAGCAATTAAACAAGTAAAAAAGCAGCTAAAAAAAGAAAGACAAAAAACTTAATAATAATTTATAGAAAAAGCTTTAGAATTTCTAAAGCTTTTTTCAATTGCAGAAGCAAATGCTCTTGGAAAAGCTACAAATATGGCATTCGGTCAAGTAGCACAAGACAAAAAAGTTCAACAATTCATTTTAAGAGGAAAAGAAATGGCACATAAATATGTAGATGTATTCAATTCCATATTATTGGAAGGAGACATTTCTACCGTCAAAACATATGATGGTGAAGTTACTGACAGTACGGAGCCACCTTTTTCAGACAGACTTATGTTGTTTCATACAAACTTACTAATAACTTCTGGAATTGGCACATATGGAATGGCAATGGCTAAAAGTAATAGAAAGGATTTAGCCGTACACTACTCTAAAATTTTGGCAGAGGTTTCTTCTTACGCTTTAGATGGTGCCAAACTCCTTATAAAAAATGGCTGGATGGAACAGCCACCAATGGCAGCAGATAGAGACAATTTAGCTAATAAAAAGTAATCGTTACGGGATTTTTTCACCTATAGTGCGTGTTCAAAAGGAGGATAAAAATAGCCGAGTCGGCTAAAGTCACAACGTCCTGTTGCAACGCCGACACTAGCACGTCCTGTGCGTCGAAAGATCAAGGCGGCGTAGCTTTGAGTACCGCAGCGTATGCGTTTAATACGTGAGGAACGGAAAAGCAAGCCAACGCAGAGATTCGACAGATGTTTTTCCCGGACTTTATGAACATCCTCATATAGTTTTCTTTCTACTATCATCCTGATAAAATTGGTTAATTCCTTTTCCGAATACAATGAGGAAAGCGTGTAATGGGAAAAATGTCCATAACCAATTTTTTACCTTAAGGACTTTAAAGTTTATTAATAGCATATCAATTGTCACTAGGAGAATAAGAAAATAAAAATTAGTCATAAATGACTTCCTAAAGGAGTTAATTGTATAGAGAACTGATAATATTAGTGTATAAAGTGGTGTAACGATAAAATGCTCTCTTAAATCAACTTTCTTAAAGCCAAAACGAACAAACTTTTTAACAACATAAAAGTATAAAGTATTGATATGGATTACAACAAATGCCAAATAAATGGAGATCGTTGTGAATGGACGAGACCCTATTCGTAATTTTTTATACCAAAAGTCAACGATATAAAAATACACCGGGATTAAAAAACCTGTATAAAACGTTTTCCACCATAAATTATTGTGAATTTTCAAATGGAGAAAAACCCTTTCTACAATGACTAAATAAGTAGTAAATAACCCTTTCCAAACAAAACCTAATCTAAATATAGTTATGAATATTGCTGATATGGGGACATATACAGCCTGCGATAAGATAGCACCAAAGACATTATCTAGGTGAGTATCCTTGAAAATTTTTGGAGAATAAACATATGACCTAAATAGATTTAATACAAAATATTCAAAAATATAAGCCATTCCAATACTACTAATTAATAGTCGTACTGTATTCTTGAAGCCACGCTTATATATGGTGAATAGTAATAAGAAAATATGGACTAGCAAAATAAATAGAAAAGGAAAGCTTTTTTTGTTTAGTTTATAAAACATTACAAGCCCCCCTAAAGAATAATGTTCATTTTATTTTGGTTTTATCATAAAACCTTTATTCGTATTATGAACATTTATTTAAAAGGGAGGCTTGTTTATTCATTTACTAGTGGTATAGTTTAAATTTCCTTTGTAGAAATTTTTCTCTTGAAGATTTATATTAAGCTTTTTGCTTAATTTTAATAGTATTGATGCTTCACGACTTGTGACGATAGAAATGACAGTTCCTTTCTTTCCTGCCCGTCCCGTTCTTCCAGCTCGATGGGTATACTGCTCCATATCTTTAGGGACATCAAGCTGAATAACATGTGTTAAACCTTTAATGTCTAATCCCCGTGATGCCACATCGGTGGCCAATAAAAGGGGATAATTCCCTTGTCGAAAACCTTTGATAGCATTTTCTCTTTCCTGTTTTGTCGTGTCACCATGAAGAACAGCCAATGATTTCCCTTGATACGAAAGCTTTGCAGAAAATGTTTCAATTTGGTCCGTATTATTCGAAAAAGCTAATCCTTGAAAGTTTTCTAAATTCATCAATTTCTTTAATGTTGAAATCTTATCTCTTTCTTCACAAACAATGTACGCGTGCTCTAAGTTTTCTCCCCGTAAAACATCCTCGTTTATTCGAATTACTTCTGGGCTATTCATTCTTTCATATGCCTTACTTTCAACCCCTTTACTTAAAGTTGCAGAAAAAACAACAATCTGTCGGTCTTTTAAAGTTGACTTTATAATTAGGTCTACCTCTTTAATATGCTCTGAAGAAAAAAGCTGATCTCCTTCATCAAACACTAGTGTTTTTACTTCGTGAACCTTAAGCTTTTTAGACTGAATTAATTCAACAATTCGTCCTGGAGTTCCAACTATAATCTGAGGCTTTTTCTTTAATTTATCTAACTGTCGCTTTACGTTAGCTCCACCAATAAGGGATATGCGGTCTATTCCACTACCTTCAGACCATATTCGAATTTCCTCCAAAATCTGCATTACTAATTCACGAGAAGATGCTAAAATAATAGCTTGAGCATCTTTTTTCTGTGGATCTATTTTCTGAAGTATGGGAAGTAGATATGCTAAGGTTTTCCCTGTCCCTGTAGGAGACTCTCCAATGAGATCCATCCCTTCTAGTATTTTAGGAACAGTCTCATATTGAATCGTCGTAGGCTTGGTAAATTTTGATTTATCCCAAGCCTCTTGTAAAAATGGCTTTAAACTAGGTATGATAGACCATGTATTGTTCATTTATAACTAACTCCTTTTTTATTGTCTTTTTATTTTCAGAATACCCTGTAATAGCAATTACTTAAAATAAAGGCCAGTAAATATAGTATCAATAATGTTTAAGGAATAAAAGGCAGCAACTCCTGTGACGAGCAGAGGTTATTTAATACACTGATTTTATCTCACTTTAGTTACATGATGCAAAATTGTGTTAGGAACAAAGCTATCAAAGGATGAACAAATGTTAGTCAATCAATCTTTTTTTAAGATAAATTTACGTGGTAAAGGTGTGTGTATATAGAAATGAGTATTTTAACAGTAAAAAATTTAAGTCATGGCTTTGGTGATAGAGCAATTTTTAATGATGTTTCCTTTCGTCTTTTAAAAGGAGAACACATTGGATTAATTGGTGCAAATGGCGAAGGGAAATCTACCTTTATGAATATTGTAACTCGTCAGCTAGAACCAGATGCCGGGAAAATTGAATGGGCTAAAAATGTTCGTATCGGTTTTCTTGATCAGCATACAGTTTTAGAAAAAGGACAAACCATTCGTGACGTATTGAAGGGCGCCTTTCAATATTTATTTGATTTAGAATCAAACATGAATGGAATGTATGAAAAGATGGGTGAGGTTGGGCCTGAAGAAATGGAGAAGCTACTGGAAGAGGTAGGAACTATCCAGGACATGCTCACGAATAATGATTTTTACACCATTGATGCTAAAGTGGAAGAAGTTGCTCGGGGACTAGGGCTAGATGAGATTGGATTAGAACGGGATGTAAATGACTTAAGTGGTGGTCAACGAACAAAAATATTATTAGCAAAGCTATTACTTGAAAAACCAGATATTTTACTATTAGACGAACCTACAAACTATTTAGATGAACAACATATAGAATGGTTAAAGCGTTATTTGCAGGAGTATGAAAACGCATTTATTTTAATCTCCCACGATATTCCTTTTTTAAATAGTGTAATTAATTTAATTTATCATATGGAAAATCAAGAGTTAAATCGCTATGTTGGAGATTACGATCACTTTATGCATGTTTATGAGGTGAAAAAACAGCAGCTTGAGTCAGCTTATAAAAAACAACAACAGGAAATTTCAGAGCTTAAGGATTTTGTGGCTAGAAATAAAGCTCGTGTGGCTACACGTAACATGGCAATGTCTCGCCAAAAGAAATTAGATAAAATGGATGTCATTGAATTGGCAAAGGAAAAACCAAAGCCAGAATTTCACTTTAAGAAGGCACGAACACCTAGTAAAACCATATTTGAAGCGAAAGATCTTGTTATTGGTTACGATGAAGCCTTATCACAGCCTTTAAATCTACGTATGGAACGTGGACAAAAAATCGCTTTGGTTGGTGCAAATGGTATTGGTAAAACGACCTTACTACGAAGTTTAATTGGAGAAATTACTCCTTTAAGCGGTAAAGTAGAACGTGGAGAATTTTTGGAGATTGGTTATTTTGAACAAGAAATAAAAGTAGATAACCAAAATACATGTATTGAAGAAGTCTGGAGTGAATTCCCAAGCTTAAATCAAGCAGAGGTTCGATCAGCTTTAGCAAAGTGCGGTCTCATGACAAAGCACATTGAGAGTAAGGTTTCCGTCCTCAGTGGTGGGGAAAAAGCAAAGGTACGTTTGTGTAAGTTAATGAATAACGAAACAAATGTCCTTGTCCTAGATGAACCTACAAACCATTTAGATGTAGATGCGAAGGAAGAATTAAAACGAGCATTAAAAGAATATACTGGAAGCATCCTACTAATTAGTCATGAACCTGAATTCTATAACGATGTCGTAACAGACATATGGAATGGAGAAAGCTGGACAACAAAAGTATTCTAAAAATTGTCAGAGACCTGGTTCCGAACAATTTTGTGACTTTATCACAAAATGTTCACGAACCAGGTCTCGTAATATTTTGTGAACATGTTGGAACGGTGGATAAGTAATCGGAATATAGTGGAGAAACTAACACTGTGATGAAGAGGAGGTTCCTTCCTATGTATGGTTCAACAGTAGGTAACATTTCAAGCCCCACAATTAATGAATCATCCTATTCTACAAACGTAAGTAAACATCAATTTGATAATGAACTAGGAGAGGTAAAGGTTTTTGGAGAAGGAGTCATTACGGTCCAGCCCAATCAAGCTACAATTATCTTAGGTGTTACCCTTGAAGAGCAATCCCTTCAAAGGGGACAGCAATTAAATAGTGAACGAATATCTCACATTAAACAAGCACTTTCTGATCTTGGTATACCACCTAATGATATACAAACCTCTGATTACCGCATTGATATTAATTATGATTATATAGATGGGAAACAAGAATTTAGAGGATTTCGCATATCACACCTCTTAACCATAACAACAAATTCAACAAATCAAGTTGGTATGATCGTAGACACAGCAGTAAAGGCAGGAGCTAATACAGTGAGAAATCTCGCTTTTTCATTGACTTCTCATTCTAGAGATGAGCTATATAGACAAGCAATAACTGCAGCTACAAACAACGGTCTAGAAAAAGCTAGGGTCATAGCTAGTTCTCAAAACCTCCACCTTCACTATCCACCTAAAAAAATTGTGGAATGGGTTGATCACCACCCAATCATCCCTTTTCACGAAACGGTTCTTTCCCAAAGTGAAGTATCTTCCACACCTATTCAACCAGGAACAATTAAAGTGGTTTCAAAAGTGGAAATGACATACGCTTACAGCTTGAATTAAAAGAAATACAAGTTTAAAAAGTTCAGAGACATGGTCTAGTACAATTTTGTGACAAGTTCACAAAATATTCCATAACCATGTCTCTGACATTTCCGTGAAAGTTTAGGATAAATTATTTTATTCCGGTCGTTCTAACGAGAAAATTTCCCCAAGCTTCATGTAATCTTTCCCTGATAATCGTCCGATTGGCTTCATTTCCGATACGTCAATTTTCCCATCGTTGTACACATTTTCAGCAACATGATATTGTACTACTCTTCCTACGATAAAATCCGTTGCTGTCTCTCCTTCTTCAAACGTTAAGTGCTTCTCAAGCTTACATTCGAATCTAACAGGAGCTTCCTTTAAACCCGGTACCTTCACTAGGTCACTCTTTACTGGTGTAAGCCCAACCTTTTCAATTTCACTCTCATTCGGAGGAAGATTCATAGCCGTATCGTTCACTGCCTTCACATTCAGCTCATCCGTAATATGAACAACAAATTCCCCTTGCTCTAAAATATTTCTAGCTGTATCCTTTTTCTCCGTCCCTTTCCTACCAATTGAAATAGAAATCAACGGTGGTTCTGAAGAAACAACATTAAAAAAACTAAAGGGAGCACCATTTAGAACTCCATCTTTATTTATAGAAGTCACAAAAGCGATAGGGCGGGGTAAAATTGCCCCAGCTAATAAGCCATAATTCTCTCGCTTACTAAGTGACTTAGGATCAATTGATTTCATTAAGAATCCTCTCCCTTCACCTTTTTCTTAAACCAAACAGATGCTTGTTCAACCTCTTCTCTCGTTAATTGATGCCCCATATTCGTCCAAAAAACCTCAACAGATGCACCAACTCCACTTAAATCCTTTTCTAAATCTACCGCTTCTTGAGCTGAACAAATAGGATCATTTTTTCCTGCACCGATAAAAACAGGTATCCCCTTTAATGATGGTAAATTAATTCCTCTAAGAGGGACCATGGGATGTAACAGTGCCGCACCATTTAAAGCATTCTCATAATGATATAGAATGCTACCAGCAATATTAGCACCGTTAGAATAACCAACTGCTACAACTTTACTTCGATCAAAACCATATTTTCTAGCAGCATCATCTAAAAAATCCTTTAATTCCTTTGTACGAAAGATGAGGTCCTCCTCATCAAAAACCCCCTCAGCTAGTCTTCTAAAAAAACGGTTCATTCCATTCTCATTCACATTTCCTCTCACGCTTAGGACAGATGCATCAGGATCTATCATGCCCGCCAATGGCATCAAATCATTCTCATCTCCACCTGTTCCATGTAAAAGTAAAAGAGTCCACTCGTTGCCTTCTTTCCCTTTTTCAAAAATATGCTCCATTGTCATATGCTTTTCCTCCCTTTTATAATAAAAACCGTTTAGTCACTATACAAAAGTAAGTAATACAACTTCCATTTTAAACGTTTCCATTACATAGTTCAAAATATTGATATTCCTTATAAGGATAGTCAATGAGAAAACAAGCATATAGTTTTAACAAAATGCTGCTTTAAAATAACCTCTCAATTGTTTGACGTATCGTTTCTACATGTTGAAGATATAAACGAGTATAAGAAACAAACAGTATTACAGCACCTAAAATATTTATCATTTGTAGAATTTCAATTTTGGACTTTGGATACAAGGTCATTTCTTTTTTCACTAAAAGAATGAGAAAAAATATACAAAAAGATAAACTTAAAGCAACTGTTAATGCTGTATTTCGTAATTGATCTATCTCGCTAGCAACGATGTAAACAGAAAGTTCATCTACTTCACTTCTATCAAAAACATAATTGGTAGGAGTTAAAACCCCTTCCTGGACGACAATCTGGTCCTCCATCATTTCATAAGAAAAGCTATATGGATAAATATCAAAAAAATAAACAATAGAAATAAAGACAATGGAAATAATAAAGTATGTAATTGACATAATAAAACCACGATTGTTCTTCACATTTTTTCCCGTTGAAATTGCTATCACCCCATTGCAATAATTAAAACAAATATTAGGCTCTCTATCAAATTTATGTAACTCGTCTAAAATACATCTACTTAAATTACATAGTTACATACCCTTTCACACATTTATTTGACATATTTTTAATTTTTCATTTTACACTAATGCTCTTCAAATGGTAAACTTCAGGTAAATAATAGTATATTTTGGAGTAATTTGTCCTTTTCACTTCTATTTTTAAAAAAGTACATAGTCGTAATATATAATAATTAACCTTGTTGAAGAATGAAGTATAGGAGGAATTTATATGAAACTCCTTACTGCTATTAAGCAGATGGATGAAATTGTTAAGCATCTTAAAAAGCGTTCTTCTGAGATGGAGCATACAGTAGATGATATTTCTTACATTGTCGAACAAACGAAGCTTTTACTAATTAAAACTGCCATGGATATATCTCAAACAAGAGAAACTTCAGAGAGTAATGATTCAGTTTTAGAAATTGGTCTTTTAACAGATCATACTTATAAACACGTAACTATAATTTCTAATAAGATTAAAAATTTATTAATGGAAACAAATGAAACGAGTAAGATATTAATGGAAACAAATGAACTCGTTTATGAGGAATTAGAGGATCGGTCTGAAGCAAGAGATTTATTTAATAAAATTGTAGATGATATGAATACCGTTCATAATAATGTTGTAAGGATGAATGAGAAAAACAGAGATAATATTAACAAGTTAATAAACTCTAAACAAAATTTACAGCAAATCACTTTAACTTTTAAAGATTTTAGTTACGAATACATTTCTGCGACTATCGAAATGGAGTTAACGAATTCAAAGTCACAAGCTAATTATAATAGTGAAGTGAAACACAAAGTTAAAGAGCTATTAAAGAGATTAGATCAACTTGCCAAGAATTAAATAAAAGGAATAAGACTTTCCTCTATAATATAAAACCATAAAACTATCCATTTAAAAAAACATTCATTAATTTTACATCTAAATAAATTACACATAAATAAGTTCTTCCTACTAATCTAGGAAGAACTTTCATATTGGTAAGTAATACCTAATTATAATTACACAATTTTATTTCATGGTTTTTTATTACTTCCTTTTAATAAAAATTCCCGTACTTCACTTGGTGTTAAGCCAATCTTCCTTGCTTCTTCTAGTAACAAAACCCATTCCCTGTCTAATCCTGCCTTTTTAGCCTTTACTTTTTCCATTCCCCAATAAGTCTCCCTTCATAGTTACCTTGCTAGGTAGCCTGGCAGTCGTAGAAATTAATATTAATGAAATTAATCACCCTTAGACCCAAGGTTTTGCGCCTCTATTTTTCAATAGATTTGCCCTTATCTAGAAGGAGCCTTTAATGTACTCAAGATAAAACGTATTCATTACATAATAGGCCAAAAATAATACTATTACTTTATGAATTCTTTTGCACTACCACCTCTTTCTTTTTCACCTAATATGACAATAAAAATAAAATACACCAAAAAGGTTAAAAATGGTTAAAATAAATCATGAAATTTTTAAAATATACAGTCTATTATGGTCTTCAGTATACTTTTTTCATCAATCTGAAATAAAATACTCTTATTAATTGTCTGTTCCACCAGGAGGACTAAATTTGTAACCAAACCCTCTAACTGTCTGAATAAGCTTCGGTTTAGTAGGATCCTTCTCTATTTTCCTTCTTAAATTACTAACATGAACCATTACTGTTTTTAAATCTCCTAAACTATCTATTCCCCATATTTGGTCATACAACTGTTCTGCACTAAACACTTGGTTTGGATTTTCCACTAACAATAATAACAATTTCAGCTCTTTTTTAAATAATGCTATTTTCTTTCCTTCTACATAAACATCATAACTATTAAAGTCAATTTCTAGATGGCCAAATACAGCTATTCGATTATTATTACTAGAGAAACTTTGTAATTTATTTCTCCTTAAATTGGCCTTCACGCGAGCTTCAAGCTCTGCCAAATCAAATGGCTTTGTTATATAATCATCTGCTCCAACCTCTAATCCTTTCACCTTATCTGCAGAATCACGTTTACAGCTAAGGAATAAAATTGGAACATCGGAATTTAACCGTATTTTTTCACATATTTCGTAACCCTGCATGCCAGGTAACAATATATCCAATATAACGAGTTGTGGGTTTTCATTATTCAATTTATTTAAAGCATCATAACCATCACCTGAAGTTAGAACCTCATAACCTTTATTATTTAAATACAGCGAAGTTAATTCACGAATATCTCCATCATCTTCTACAATTAAAATTTTTTCCTTCGTCATTTAATCTCCCTCCTTGTATGAGTATCTAACTTATATTAATCATTTTGACTCAATTCAATTGGTAGAGAAAAATAAAAACTGCTTCCTATACTCTCTTCGCTTTCAACCCAGATTTTCCCTTTATGATATAAAATTATTTCTTTCGTTATAGCTAATCCAAGTCCTGTTCCTCCATTAGAGGTTTTACTCGTTCCTTTGTAAAAGCGATTAAATAAATATGGAATATCTTCTTCTTTTATACCTGAACCATTATCAGCTATTTCAATTACTACTTCTCCGTCAAAGTCATCATTCTGAAATTTACTTAAGTTTTCCACATTTACGTGAGCAATGATTGAAATCTCTCCACCAGGTCCCGTATGCTTTATTGCATTATAGATTAGATTACTAAAAACTTGATCAATTCTATCCGTATCAATAAATATGGATATGTTTTGCCGTTCTTCTAGTTCATATATAATTTGTTTTTTAAAATTTAGATTACTTTTTTGAACATCTAATTCGAATTTGCCATATACTTGATTTAACCACTCCTTCAAGTCTCTACGTTCTATATTCAATCTATTTTTTCCTGACTCAAATTTCGCTAAATCAAATAAATCTTGAATTAGTCTATCAAGCATTTTAATTTTATTTTGTACAGATTCTAAGTATCTACTATTATTCGCCTCAATTATTCCAGCCTGAACAGATTGGATATAGGATTGTAAATACGTTATAGGTGTTCCTAATTCATGTGAAATATTTGATAATAAATGCTTTCTTGATTCTTCCATCTTCATTAACCCTTCATTCGCTTTCTCTAATTCACGATTCGTTCGCTGGAGCTCCTTCGTTCTTAATTTTACTTTTTCCTCTAAGTTTTCATTTACATTAAATAATTCTTGATTTATTCGATCAAGTTCAACAGCATGTTCCTCTACCTCACTCATTGCTTTTTTCATATTAACTAATGTTTGAACTCTTGAAAGTAACTCATTTTTATTAGCCGGCTTTGTTAAATAATCATTAGCACCCATTTCAAAAGCAGTAACTCGGTCTTCCATTTGATTTTTAGCTGTTAACATCAGAATAGGTAGTTTCGTTAATGAGTAATGCTTTCTCAGAGTACGACACACTTCATAACCAGACATTTTCGGCATCATAACATCTAAAATTAATAAGTCATAGCCATCTTGTTTATTAACACGATCTACTGCTTCAACTCCGTCAAAAACAGTGTCCACTTCATAGTCATGTAATGATAATTGATCTACTAAAATTTGGAGATTTATTGGTTCATCATCTGCTATTAATATTTTACTTCCCTTCTTCGATTGAGGTAGTAAAATGGGAGAGTCATCGTTTATATCGTCCGCTTCACTGTTAAATATTGAGGGAGGTGCTGTAGCTGCAACTTCATCTCCATCTCCATATATCTCTTCTTGATAAATTGGGAGAGTAAACTGAAATACAGAGCCTTGCTCTATTTTAGAATGACAGGAAATTTTCCCATTATGTAATTCAACTAAACGTTTCGTTATACTCAATCCAATGCCTGTGCCACTATACTCCTCAATAATTTGGTTATTCCCTTGATGAAATGGTAAGAATATCTCATCTATAAATTCCTCAGAAATACCAATTCCAGTATCAGACACAAGGACACACACCATATTTCCCTCTAGTGTTGCATCGACACATACATGACCACTTTCCGTATATTTAATTCCGTTACCAACTAGATTATATAAAATTTGTTGAATTCGGTTTCCATCTGCATATATAGGTGGTAATTTACTGTCTACTTTATTAATAAGGACAATAGATTTGTTCTTAACTAAGGACTGGCAAATTGATAAAACAACTTCAGTAATATCTTTTAAATGTACTTTTTTAGCATTTATTTCTAAACTATTATTCTTTAACTTAGAAAAGTCTAAGAGGTCATCAATGAGATGAGATAATCTTTGTCCACTCTTAATAATCATAGACAAATGATGCTTAGATGGTTTGTTTAGCGGACCTACTGCACCATCATACATGGATTCTGCAATTCCAATAATACCGTTTAATGGGGTTCGTAATTCATGAGAAGTAGAAGCTAAAAACTCATCCTTTAATTTATCTGTTCTTTTTAAACTTTCTAAAGCTAACTTATGACTTTCGACAGCGTCTTTTTCTGCAACCTCCTTTTCCTTTCTCATCGTATTTATTTTATCTGCTAATGCAAACGAAAGGAGGATAAATTCAATAGAAAAAGTGAGTTGCCATGCATACTTCGTACCAAAATTAAGAGGAATGATTCCTGAATCTGCTAATAAAGAAATAACTGTACCAATAATAGACACATGCCATGCTAACAAAAAATAACGTGATGGACGATAGCCTTGCCCATAGCACAACAACGCTGCAAGTATTATGGTTGCTGCAGCTACACCTGTCCCTACAACAACTAAGGTTAGTGCAATTGGATAATTTATAAATAAAAGAATAATAATAAAGAAATTTCCAATTGCTAAATAACTCATTGCATCATCTAGTTTTTTCACATACTTTTTTGTATCTAAAAAGCTCTTCGCAAATAATAAGCCAATAATACTAGACATAGCCATGAAAAATACAATGGAACGATTATTCCACCAGCTATATTCTGGCCAAATGTATTGATAAGCCGCACCTGTAAATGCTAAATGGATAAAAATATTAGATACAATGAATAAGACATAATACAAATAGCTTCGACTTCGAAGGGAAAAATATAAAAACAAATTATAGATAACCATGATGATTGTAAATCCAAAAAATATTCCTAATAATGAATACTCAATTTGAGCTTTTTTAATAAATTCGTCTGGATGCCATAGTGTTAAAGGAAGTTGCATTGCCCCTTCCGATTCAAAACGCAAATAAATTTCCATCGATTCCTCTTTTGGTATTTCTAAGCGGAATATAAAGTTCCTATGCTCAACATCCCTTTCTTCAAAAGGGAGCAGGTCTCCAGTATAGCTTCCCTCTTTATAATCCATCGAATTAGTTGAAAAATATAAAGAAATATAATCCATTGTGGAGTTATCGATTTCTAAAAGCCAGTCATTAAACATAGATGTATTGTTTACTTGAAAGCGAACCCAATAAGCAGAAGAAGAATAACCAAAGTTAGGGATACCTTTATAGTAAGGGTGAAACTGATTATCAAATTCTTCAGAGCTTACATCCTCAATAGTCCACGCCTTCCTTTCATCCTCTAAAATTTCTATGTAATCATTCAAATTTATACTTTCGGTAGAATCCATTAGATTGATAGATTCTTTAGAAAAGGAATACGTAATTTCAGAAAAAAATGTAAGGAAAAATACTAATAATAACGTTACCTTAACAAAGGATCGACCTAGCAATGAATTCACCTCCTACTATTTTCAGGGAAGACCTCACATGCAAGTGTGAATTTAAGTTTATTCGTGAAGCATAAGCTCGTCACTGGAGTCTCCGCCTTCCACTCCTGAATCAATACTTATTTTCAGGGTAGGCCTTAAAAAAGTACAAATAATTATACTTTAGGATAATATGTTTATTTAATAAGATTTGCTACGATGAAACCACAAAATGTGCAGGAGGTATAATATGAGTCCAGAAACAGAAAACAAAAATTCAACAGAAGAAACGGAAAAAACTGTAAATGAAAAAAGTGCATCTTCAACTGGTTTAGAACCAAATATCGGCGGTGTTGTAGCATATTTATTAGGAGCTCTCTCTGGCATTATTCTATTCGTAATGGAAAAGGAAAACGACTTTATTCGTTTCCATGCCCTCCAATCTGTTATTGCATTGGGAGGACTTACCGTCTGTGCGATGATCTTAAGCATCATACCATTTTTAGGGTGGATCATAGTTCTTCTATCTGTTCCTCTATACATGGTTTTATGGATCTTCTTGATGTACAAAGCTTACCAAGGAGAACGATATAAGCTTATGTTTGTTGGCGATATCGTTGAACAACAATTAAATAAAGGTAAAAGTGAAGAAATATAAGAAACGTCCTACTATGCTTCTTGCTACATGAAAGGATGCTCAATTAAGGAGTATCCTTTCATTAGCGAGAATTTAAAGCAATCAGCACCATGGCCGATTGCTTTTTTATATAGAATAATAAATAATCATATAATATAAAGACGAGACCTAATGAAACAAATTTTGTTCATTTGCAGTTAGAATTGCATTTGTACGGTTTTTCACTCCTAATTTTTGATAAATATGCTTGAGATGAACCTTCACAGTAATAACACTTATGAACAACCTTTCTGCAATCTCTTGATTTGAATAACCGTCACATAATTGCTTCAATACTTCTAACTCTCGTTTCGTCAGTTGAGAATCTTTATTTTTTGTTTTTCTATTTCTATTTCCTAACTCCGATCGTTCTTTCTGTTCTGTAGGAAAACCATCGAGAAGTTTCTTTACATACTTATTTGATCCTACATCCTTGTGCATTTGACTCTCACTATTTTTATTAAATTGTTTTAGAAGCTTTTTCATAGGTTCTCCCTCATCTAAGTAAAGACGATAGTAACCATTATTAGCTCCCAACATAACACTTTTTAATAGAAGTTCATTGCCTTTCTTTTGCTCCTTCTTATTATGCAAGCATAGTGCTTTTAAATTGTATACTTCGATTAAAGTTCCTACTCCTCCCTCTTGTTCCACGGTAGGTAACAATCGCTGCAGTAGCAATAATCCTTTATCAAAGTCCTTTTTCCACATCAAAGCACGAACATAGGTGATAAATTCAAATGCTTTATCAATTTTGATTTCTCCGTTTACTGATAAATCACATTGATCTAACCATTCGTTTATTTGTTCTTTTTCATTACTTTTCATGTAAATCCTAGTTTTTTGAGCTCTTATGATTCGTAGCCAATCGTAATAGTTTAATTCTAACGCTTTCGTTTCAACTTTCTTTATAACTTCCAAGGCAGAATAGTAATCCCCTTCAGCTAATTTAACTTTCGAATTTATAATCTGGACTGGAGCTAATAATCCAAAATCAGATCTAGAAGTTCCACTTTTATTCACTCTAGTCACATATTCCATGGCCTCATTTAAGTTATTTCTTTCATAAAATATTTCACTTAACATGGCATTCACATGGCATATTGGAGCTAAATTTACTCTCGATGATTCCATTCTTGAGATAAAATCATGGTAGTAATCCATAGCTCTATTCAAATTCCCCTTTTTACCTAATTCACTTTGCAGTAGGGATGCTTGGTTGTTTTTATACGTTACAAAGGAATAACCTTTAAGACCAGTATTCTTAAGGAAATCACAAGCTTCGCTATAAAAACGCACTACATTTTTATCTCCACGAATAAAAGAAAGTATGGCTTCAATAATTAAAAATTCATATTTAAAGCTTTCTGTGTTATGGTCCTCAGAAAATGTCTTCATAGCGCTTTTAAGCTCACCAAATGCTGCACAAGCTTTATCAAAATCACCGTTATAAATCATCAATTTAATTTGATAAATCCATATTATAGGAAACCTTTTAATTACTTCCGTAGGTATTTCTTTTATCCATTCACTAACTTCCGCTACATCCTTTAAGTGGGAAAATCTTAGCGTATATTTTTCTATTAACTTCCCTGCATTTTCATATTCTTTTCCTTTTATTGAATGGTAAATAGCTTCTCTAAGGTCATCATTTTTCTCATACCAGCTTCTGGCTTTTTTGTGAAGATTGACTAATAAGTCCGGATAGTCTTTTTTTAAGCATTCGTATAAACTTTCTTTAAACAAATAATGATACCTATACAAATTTCTCTCCTCATCTAACGGTACAATAAATAAATTTAAGTCCTCAATCTCTTCTAATGTACTCTGTGAATTATCACTCCCAATAACGTAATCACACAAAGTTGAATGAAAGGTCCTAAAAATGGAAGTTTTTAATAAAAACATCTGTAATTGTTCCGTCTGCTTAAGTATTATTTCATCTGCAAAATAGTCTTTAATATGCTTCTGATTCGTTTTTACTTCCTTTACAATCTGCTTATTGTCAATTACATTCTTTATTGACTGAGAAACTAACTTCAAAGCACAGATCCAGCCCTCTATCTTATTATCTAAATTAGTAATTTGCTCTTTTGATAAAGAAACATCCAATGCTTTTTTGAAAAACTCATATTCTTCAGTCAAACTGAAACGTAAATCCTTCGTTTTAATTTCTACTAATTCTCCTTTGGCTCTCATTAAGGATAACGGTAGCTTCGGAATTGTTCTTGTAGAAATAATGATCCGAACATTTGTTGGAAGATACATAAGAAAATAACTCATATGCTTATCGATCGACTGATTTTTTATATGATGGTAGTTATCTAAAATAATCGTTACTATATCTTCTTGTGCATTTAATTCATTGATTATTGTCATAATTATTTTTTTGTAGTTTGGTACATTCGAATGTAGTAGCATATTTAATATTTTTTTTCTAACATTAGAGTTAAGTTTTGGAATGGACTGAATGAAGTAACTCCAAAACTGGGGTTCATCATTATCTTCATCATCTAATGTTAACCAACAAACTGGTAGACTGTATGTTGAAGCCCAATCAGCTAATACAGTAGACTTTCCATAACTTGCAGGAGCACTTAATAAAATTAACTTTGTTAATCTTTGATTCATAGCTTCATTAACTTTTTTAGTAAGTCGGTCTCGAGATAATAGATCTGAACATAATAATGGCATGGTTGACTTTGTTTTTAATAGTTGTAAATTATCATGCTTGAATGGCAGTAAATGTTCCGAACCCCGGACATTTTCCATTTCTCATTACCTCCTTTTTATCAAGTTCCTTTAGCACTTATAAACTATATACGTCAAAGGTTAAAATTACTTAAAATTAACTGAATATTTTTTATTTTTAATTTTATGTTGCAGTAACATTACCGAGACTAAATCTATAGAACTACGTTAGTACAGAATAAATAGGGATTTTTGTCGAATTAAAAAACCGCCAAAAAAGTTAGTTTATAACTATTTAGCGGTAAAAAGGTATAAATGTTTTTAGTTATTGCTAAATGAAAAAATTCTCCTTCGTAATAAATAGGATTAATTACTCATTTTCGTTTTCATCTGAATCAGTCGGTTCTTTTTGTTCTACTAATTGAACCGTGAACACTTTTTCTTCATCCTCTCCCATTACAGCAACATTCATCTGTTCATTTCCTCTTTGTCCTCTTAAAACAATATTGCCTAGTTCATGTTCATCTTCAAAAATTTCGTATCCATTACTCGTTATATAGTCTCTATATTGTGCCAACAATTGATCCGCTTCATCACTATCTACTTTAAACGAAAGCATAAACCCTTCCCCTTCATTATTAGAAAATTCTGTTACAAAGCTTCCTACAGCACTAACATCATCTCGATTAGGTACAGGAATACCACTTGGAAAGTGATCTGGTATTTCATTATAAGTTTTTAAGCTTCCTTCATCAGAAGAAAAAGAGATACCATCCTCACTTCCAGAAAATTCAAAGTACCCGTCCTCCCCATCTACAGCAATGCTAAAGACACCATCATCTCCACCGATTTTAATAGAATTACCGTCCCCTAACGGTATAGTAATTCCACTAAAATTAAAACAACCTGTAAGGAGAAAAAGACAAGTAAAAGTGGAAGCAAAAAATACTACTGTTTTTTTCATTTTTATTCGTTCCTTTCATTTTTACATTAGAATTATTAAAGCTTTCATAAAAAAAATTTTACAGATGAATGAAAGAAATAACTATTATCCTTTCGTATAGTTTTTTTACTTTACTTTCTTGTCGAAATTCATTGCATTGCCATGTACAATATAGACAGATATAAAAAAACATATGGAGGTAACTATGATTGACCAAGCTAAATCTCTTCTAAAACACCATTACGGATATAGCTCCTTCCGACCTGGACAAGAAGAGATTATTTTAAATCTCCTAAACAATATACGAACGATGGGGATCATGCCAACAGGTGGTGGGAAGTCTATTTGTTATCAAATCCCATCCCTTCTTTTACCAGGACTGACTGTAGTCATTTCCCCTCTCATATCATTAATGAAGGATCAAGTAGACGAATTAAGCGAAATAGGAATACCCTCCACTTTTATTAATAGCTCCATTTCTTCTAATGAGGTTAACGAACGCCTCAATTTAATGAGAAATGGCCACTATAAATTAGTGTATATTGCACCAGAGAGGCTCGATACAGCCTCCTTCACACGAGCATTGAGAAGCCTACATGTTTCACTAGTGGCAATTGACGAAGCCCATTGCTTATCTCAATGGGGACACGACTTTAGACCAAGTTATATGCGAATTCCAGAGCTCCTAAATGGTATGGAAAATACCCCAGCTATTCTGGCATTAACTGCTACAGCTACCCCTACAGTAAGAAAAGATATTTGCGAAGCGTTATCCATCGATGACAACGCAGTAGTACAAACTGGTTTTAGTCGTGAAAATTTATCCTTTCACGTCCTAAAAGGTATTGATCAGGACGCATATATTAAGGAATATTTGCAAAGGAACAAAACTCAGTCAGGGATTATATATGCTGCCACCAGGAAAGAAGTAGAACGTCTTTATCTAGCCATTGAAGGTTCTGGCATATCCGTAGGAAAATACCATGGTGGGTTAACGTCTGAGGAAAGAGAGAGAATGCAAGAACAGTTTGTTTATGATGAAATTCAAGTAATGGTGGCTACCAATGCTTTTGGTATGGGAATTAATAAATCGAATGTTCGCTTTGTTATTCATTTTCAAATGCCTCGTAATATTGAAAGCTATTATCAAGAAGCTGGTCGCGCCGGAAGAGATGGAGAATCAAGTGAATGTATACTTTTATTCTCCCCTCAGGATATTCGTATTCAACAATTTCTTATCGAACAATCTATGTTAAGTGAGGATAGAAAAGAAAATGAATATCGAAAACTACAGGAAATGACAAACTATTGTCACACAGAAAGCTGCTTACAGTCCTTTATTCTGTATTACTTTGGAGATACTCCATCGGAAGCTTGTGGTAAATGTCATCACTGCATGGACGATCGAGAAACGGAGGATGTTAGCCGAGATGCACAAATGGTGTTCTCTTGTGTAAAACGAATGAGAGAACGTTTTGGAAAAACAATGGTTGCTCAAGTATTAGTAGGATCGGCAAATAAAAAAATAAAAGAAATGCACTTCAACCAGCTCTCAACCTATGGACTGATGAAGGGAAAAACACAAAAAGAAGTGAGTCAATTTATTGATTATCTCGTGGCTTCTCAATACTTGTCTTTAAGCGATAGTAGCTATCCTGTACTTCAATTGACAGACAAAGCAGTGTACGTTTTAAAGGGAGAACAACAGGTACAGCGTAAAAAAGAGAAGAAGCCTACTCAAATTGTTAAATCTCATCCATTGTTTGAAAAACTAAGAGAATTACGTTCTCAATTAGCAAAAGAAGGAGCAATCGCGCCTTATATGGTTTTCTCAGATAAAACGTTAAATGAATTATGTAGCCATCTCCCTACTACTAAAGCAAAAATGCTTTCCATAAAAGGTGTTGGAGATCAAAAGTATGAACGCTATGGGGAACAGTTTTTAGACGAAATTATACTATTTATTGATGAAAATCCTGATTATTCTACTACTCAAACAAGTGTAGAACGTAATGAAAGTGACAGTGTTGTACAATCTAAAGAAAAGGAAATGGATGATAAAATTCCAAGCCATATTCAAAGCTATACCTTATATGAACAAGGGAAATCATTACAACAAATAGCTGAATTACGAGGTATTAAATTAACTACAGTGGAAAGTCATCTCCTACAAGCTTCTTCTGAAGGTAACGATATTGACTTTTCAAACTTAATAAATAAAGATACCTTGGAACTTATACAGCAAGCAGTGGAAAAAGTAGGCATGGAAAATGGTCTAAAACCAATAAAAGAGTCACTTCCAGAGGAGATTAACTACTTTTCCATTCGAGTGTGTTTACATCTGATAAACAACTAATAAAAAGTTCCACATTATATATAATGTGGAACTTTTTTTATATTTTTTTTTGAAAAAATGTTTAATTTCCCCTCATTTTTCAAACTATACTATATAGAACTTTAATCATAGAATATTGTTTAAGCTAAAAAAGCTCTTTTAAAAAAAGTAAATGGAAAGAGAGAGGAGTTAATAAAGAATATTATGAAAGACCTTCACACATTCGGTTGGTACGCAGCACGTATTTCAAAACATTTACCAAAAGAAGCATTTAAACCAGTACCTAAACGTCTATTAGGGGGATTAGCTTATTTATGTATCGTCATCCTTGGTTTTCTAACGATAGGATTTTTTCCCCTTCACCCATTCGTTAATTTACTTATTTCTTTGATCATTGGATTTTGTTTTTCAGGACTAGGATTTTTAGGTCATGAAATTCTTCATGGAAATGTTGTTAAAAAACCTTGGTTAAGAGATTTCCTTGGCGCTATTGCTTTTTGGCCCCTAAGTACTGGCCCGCAGCTTTGGAGAAAATGGCATAACATGAACCATCATGTACATACTCAGCACGATGAAAATGACCCAGATGCCTGGCCTACTTTAGAGAAAATTTCACAAACAAAATTTTTAAATTGGATATATAAACTACCCTTTTTCATTCGTTCACTTTGTGCATTTGCATCTTTAGGAATTCAATTTACTGCACATTCAATAAAGTGTTTCACCATTTATATAAGAGATTTCCATCCAAAAAAACAGCCAAAGGTATGGATACAAGCAATTTTACCTTGGGGAACGTGGATTGGATTATTATTCGTTATGGGCTTTAGCAATTGGTTTTTTGCTTATTTACTTCCACTGCTCATCGCTAATTTTATTGTAATGGCATATATTGCAACAAACCATCGGTTAAACCCACTCGTACCTGTGAATGATCCACTAGCTAATAGTTTGACAGTCACAGTTCCAAAATGGGTTGATGTATTACATTTTAATTTTTCGTATCATACAGAGCATCACATATTTCCAACAATGAGTTCAAAGTATTATCCACTAGTAAAGAAGCATATAAAGCGAATGTGGCCAGAAAGGTACCATGAGATGCCTATGTCAAAAGCCTTGTTAGCCCTGTTAAAAACTCCAAGAGTCTATTATCAACAGGATGACCTCGTTGATCCAAATGGAGGGAAAATATATGGTTCCCTCGGAAAAGGATTAAATCCTGAAAATATTCAGCATAAACAAATAGACGGCTTTTACACAAACAAAAAGGATACACACATTCAATCAAATGACAAATCGTTATAATGATTAAGAAAAGCGTAAGGCGCCTCCTTACTAAATAAAGTCAGTTCTACGAAAAAAGGGTGTACCACCAACTATCAATGATGGTAACACCCTTTTTCGTTTTATGATTTCCCACTAAAATACACATCATGTAAAATTCACTACTCTAAGCCGATCATATGCTCCTTCATTAACTCTAAATCAAAAGGATCTTCCATTTTCACACCATTTATGAATACTGCTGGAACACTCTCTATATCAAGTGCTCTCGTGTACCTTCTAGTAATATTAATCGAATCTCTCTCTGGCTTTGTACGCCATAATTCATCTGACAAGTTAAATTTTGAAGCTTTTTCTTTAATATATTCTTCTGAACCCCAACCTTCTGGTCCGTCATCCCCTGCCTCAGATATGATATCTATAATAACAGGAAAATAATTATCTGGATCATGCTTTTTTATGTTTTGGTCAAAATCTGAGAGGCGTAATGAGTTTTCATTTAGAAAGACCATTGTTTGTGTTCTAAATTTTGCATTCCCATTTTCAATCCAGTTTTCATCAATAATTGGAAAAACATCGTCCATCCAAACTTTACACCAGGGGCATGAATAATCAAGCACAAACAATATTTCGTTATCTGCTTCTTCGTCACCTAAATAAACAAGGTTTTCATCATTCCCTAATACGTTTGTATCTAATGAATTGGAAGCCTCCTCTTGCCCTTCGGAGTTTTTATCACTACAACCCGTGATCACTAGTAACAAGGCAAATAATAAACTCAGTTGTTTAACAATTAATTTGTTCATTCCATTTCTCCTTAAAATTGGTATGAAGTAAATTGAATTTAATCCAATTATTTCTATCATACTTCTCCATTTCGAGAAAACAATAAATTTCTATAATAATTCATAAAAAAGCCACTAGTTGTCATTTAATTTACTATTACTATGTTGCTAACGACTATTGATATCTCCTTATTTTATTCATAGGGTGGTTTTTGATAAAAGAAATTTGGCATGATCAGTTCATCGTTGTAGTTATGATGAAAAATATGTGTAGCTGCTGGGGATATAGGTGGAATCAACCAGCTCCAATTTCCTGTTACCTCTCTTTCAAGCTCCTTTTCATTTCTTTCAAATCGCTTAAATTGTTCCGCAGCAGTATGATGATCAACAATGCTAACTCTAGCTTTTTGATACGAATAAAGGACGGCTCTATTTAATTCAACTAGTGCTCGATCTTTCCACAGAAAGGAATGACGAGAAATATCTAAATCAAATATAGAAGCTACCTTTGGTAACATGTTATATCGATCTTGATCAGCCAAATTCCTCGCCCCTATTTCCGTACCCATATACCAGCCATTAAAAGGAGCAGCACTATATACAATCCCACCAATTTCTAATGACATATCTGAAATAGCTGGTAAAGCATACCACTTTAGCTGAAGATCCTTAAATTGATCATTTTCTGGATGCTCCAGATCAACCTCCATTATTATCTTTTTTGGGATATCTCTCAAAATTGGTTCAGAGTCCTTTAGTTGTAGGACAAGTGGAAGAATATCAAAATGACCATTCTCCCCCTCCCAACCTAACTCTTCACAAACTTCTGTAAATCGCACAGACATGGGATCCCCTATTATACCTAATTCTGTTTCATATCCAGCATAGCGAACCAATTGATGATTCCATATTCTTACTTGATCAGTTCCTTTCTGCTGTGGTGCAAATACTGTAATCATAGGTTTGATTTTTCCCTTATTGGTTGCTTCAACAATATGTTGTTCCAAAGATTCTATAATTTCCTGTGCTTCCGTAAGGTGTCGTTTATCTCTTACCGTTAACGTATCCCAGAATAAGCGCCCAATACATTTATTACTATTACGCCAAGCCATTTTTGCTCCGTGCTCCAATTCCATCATAGAGTGAGTATAGGAGCCAGTTTCGTTAATTTCTTTTTCTATTTCAGTTAAGCGCGATGAGATCATTTCTGCTTTGTTTTTTTCTGTGTAGCATTGAACAATAAATTTTTTCCCTTTATCAAATAATGCATTTAACATACTTCACACCTCTTTTTAACACCATTCGTCAAAATAATGCATGATTATAATCTTTATTAATATTTTTGGTGAAAATATTGCGTAATCTTGTAAAATCTTGGATGCTTGCTTATACTATAAAAAGTATTCATTTTCAATCACTTTGATTTTAGAATCATACTCAAAAAAGTAGTATCTCTATTTCAATTCGAATTTATTAATACATAATTCTCTTCTCTAAAATTTACCCTACTATACCACTTAATTTAATACTTTTATTTCATAAAATAAAACATTTTATTAATCCAGTGTTTTATTCCTTGAAAGGAGGATTTGTTTTGCACCTTGGCAATAGATTAAAAAGGATGAGAAAATTAAGAGGACTATCTCAAGTGAAGGTTTGTAAAGGTATAGTGTCGCCATCACATTATAGCAATATCGAAAGTGGACGTTACGATGCTTCCAACGATATACTAGAATTAATCGGGGAGAGACTACAAGTTCCGACGAATTATTTAATTGATATTCATGAACAGCCAAATGCCATGGACCTTCTTATCCGGCGTTTTGAAGATCTAGTGAAAACAGATTTAAAAATGGCAAAACAATTTCTTGAAGAGAATGAAAAAGAATTCGACTATATTCCTTCTATTCATCAAGAAATGGAGTATCTATTAATTCGATGCTTATATGAACTAAAAATTCGTAATATTGAAAAAGCAAAAAGCGTTCATACAGAAGTTTCTTTTTATATACAAGAAGATAATATAAGTGGTCTTTCAAAAAAAATAAAGTATCATTATTACTTTGTTGCTGGACAATTACATTTTTTTCAACGTAATTTTGTTGAAAGCTTTGATTTATATAACGAATCATTAAAATATGTTTCATCCGAGATGGAAGGTGCAAAAATTCGTTTTAATTTAGCTCTCATTTGCTACAATTTAAACGATATAAATAAAGGACTATTGTTCGCTTTTGAGGCTAAAAAAACCTTTATGGACCTCCATAAATGGAAAGAAACGATTGATGTATATATTCTTTTAGGCATACTTTATACTGAAATGAAAGAATATACCGACGGAGAAAAAGTGTTAAAAAAAGCACTAGATTTATCTAGAGAAAATTCATTAGATTTATTAGCTTCTAAGGCTTTGCACAACCTAGGACTCATTTATTTTTATACAAAAGAATTTGATAAAAGTTTGAACTACTTTTACGAAAGCTTAGAAAAGAAAAAAATATGTGATCCATCAAATCTATTTCTAACTTACTTATGTATACTTAATGTCAATATAGAAAATAAACAATTGGATAATATAGCAGAAATTATTTATTCAGCACAAGAATTGTGTAAAAATGACTTTGAGAAATATCGACTAAAAAAGATTATTGCAAAAAAAGAGCTTCAATTACAAAATTATGATAATTATGTGAAACTAATGGAAGATTGCATCGTATACTTTAAAGAAGAAAAGTATTGGGATGAAATAATAACAAATGCTAAAGAGCTTAGTGAATTTTTTTATGAACAAAGAAAATACAAAAAGGCTTACTATTTTTTAGAAGTTGAGCTAGAGGCGAATATTAATATGTATAGGGAGAGGCACTTATGATCAAGATGATAATAAGAATTATTTCTATTAACTATATATTCGTACCTATTCATCTTTATAATTCGAGGGCTAAGCTTGGTGACCAACCTGATCCAATGACAGTCCAGTTAACTTAGATAAAAATTCTGTAATTTTTAATTTGTATGTTCTCTTACCATGAACATAAATGTTGTTGTCATGCAATCAAAAGAGTGATGTCCTGTGCATCACTCTTTTGGTTTTCTTAGAAGAAATTTATTTGCTTATTAATCTACAACAATATAAGCAATCATTGGACCATTATGATCTTTATCTGCATGCTTTGGACAAATTAATCTGTATACCCCTTCCTTCTCAAACTGGAGAGACACCTTCGTTTCCTCTCCCTTTTTAACTGTCCCTTGAATATTCGTTCCTTCAATAATAAACGGATGCTCTTCTCCATTCACTCCATAAATGATTAAATCAACCTTTTCACCAGCTTCCATAAAAATTGTTCCCGGATCCCAACGATACGATTCTATTTCTTTCCCATCCTTTGTCGTTGTCTTAAACTCTGTTGTAATCATGTGAATTTCTCTTACATCGCCTTTATTTTGTTCTCCCTCCGCTGTCATTGCTGGAACATCCTTTAGAAAAACATTAGATGAAACCCATACTGACACAAGTGCCAACCCTAATACAAAGAATCCTAAAATCGTCTTCTTTTTTAAAACTAAAAATTTCATAGTTTTTCTCTCCTTCCTCCTATTCACATACTCCTTTCATGTATATGCATGACTAGGTAGGAAACTTGTCTATTTTTTTGGACAAATAATAAGAAAAGCGCAAGGGGCCTCTATTTTACCTAAAAAGACTTCCTCCAAATTTTTTCATTATTCACCGAAACTCATTAGTAGTATGATATAATTATTATTTAATAATTTTGTAGAAAGGATGAGGTGACTATGTACTGTCCTCATTGTGGAAAAGAAAGGATAGATAATACTCGCTATTGTCCACATTGCGGGAATAAAAGACAACGTGATACGTTAGTCGTCTCCCTAATTTTTTCTGTATTAATTAGTACTGTAATTATAAGTGCTACTATTTTTATAGTTCAAAATCAATCAGCAGAACCGCCGCCTGATGTACCTTCTGCTAATCTACAAATGCTACGATCGAATGATTTTTATAAGGGTGAACTATCTTCACTTCCAGTAGCAGTAAGAAGAGAGTTAGAAGAGGATCAGAGGCGTGAATTAACTGAAATTATTGCAGACGCCCAACAAACCGTTTTCACAATTTACGGTAATTATAATCAAGGATCTGGGTTTTTATATAATGATCAAGGTATTGTCATTACAAATGCTCATGTAGTAGAAGGGGATTATGAGGTCACAATTAGAACCATTAACGGTGTGGAGTATATGGGAACAATTATTGGCTATTCAAACGAAACTGATATTGCTGTCGTTAATGTTCCTGAACTCGTTGGTACTAATGCGTTAACTTTAGAAACCTCTGAAAGTGTTATGGTTGGTGAGGAAGTAATTGCTTTAGGAAGCCCACTCGGCTTTGAAAACACTGCAACAATGGGCTATGTAACAGGTATCGATCGAAATTTTGTAATTGATAGTTATATTTACGAGAACTTATATCAAATTTCTGCACCAATTTCACCTGGTAGCAGTGGGGGACCATTACTGGCAAAAAACACAGAAAAAATCATCGCAATTAATTCTGCTCAAAATATTGATGATACATCTATTGGATTTAGTATTCCACTTTATACAGTTGTTGAACGGATAGAAGAATGGATACATACTCCAATGGACGAGGAAGAAATACTGGCACAATATTACAGAATGTATGACGAAGATTATTTCGATGAAGAATCACCTTTTGGAGAGTGGTTTTTCGATGGTGGATATTATTCAGAGGAAGATTATTACGAATACTGGGAGTATGACTTTTACGACTTTTGGAATGAATACGGATATGATTACTGGGACGATTACTTTGAAGAATGGGACTATGAAGACGAAGAGTGGTATTATGATGAAGATTTCTTTGATGAATGGATAGAAGAATGGTACAGAGAGTATGGTTATTAATAGAAGTAAGATAGCTCGCTGAACATCACCGTATTGGGCTAACTAATTAGGATTACCTTAGAAGTTACAAGTTACAAAACTATTTTAATGGGACTACCTTTGATGGGAAAACAATTCACTGGTAGTAGCGAAGTAGTAATGAAGATTACTAGTTACTTCTCTACCAAAACTGAATTTCTTCCTATTGTCGGTAGTCTCTTTGATTTTTTCAAGGTAGACTGCCCATGCAAGTGGACAATTGCACCATGGGGGATGAAAATGTTCTTTCTAAAGTATACTACCTTCCCGCATTTCTTCTTTTCCTGTTTGCAGGCTCATTTGCGACCTTCTATCTTCCTGCAAATCTCTTTTTCCTGTTTGCAGGCTCATTGGTGGCCTTCTATATTACCGCAAACCTTCTTTTTCCGGTTTGCAGGCTCATTACGACCTTCTATCTTCCTGCAAATCTCTTTTTCCTGTTTGCAGGCTCATTGGCGACCTTCTATCTTCCTGCAAATCTCTTTTTCCTGTTTGCAGGCTCATTGGCGACCTTCTATATTACCGCAAACCTTCTTTTCCTCCATTTGTAGAAACATAGACGGCTTCTATCTTATTTTCAGGGTAGATCTTTTAATAGTGAGCCAGTAAACCTTTATTCATGGCAACTCGTTCACAGAAGAAAAAGAAAAGTAATCCCCCTATGAAATAAAAGACTGCATTAAAGGCTAAAATCATGAAATCTACCGCTGCTATTTGACTAAGGGTTACCCCGTCAATCATCACATCACGGACTAGATCAACCCCTTTTACAAATGGGAAGAAGGCCAACATCGGTGCTACAGATAATGGTACAAACGTTAGTCCTGCCAAAATAAACTGTAAGATTTGTAGAAAAGCTTGAACCTGCTTCAAAATAATTGAAATACCAGCAATGATAAAGCCTAGACCAAACATACTAATAATAGTTAGAACAAAAATTGGCTTTATTGCGAGAACATCCACATTTAACCATTGCCCAGATGTAAACATAGATAAATACAGTAAGGCAATGATTAAAATAAAATTAATTACCGTAGAAGCTATTAGTCTACTAAGCATGATTTTCCAAAGACCCATCGGAGACATACAAAGCTGTTCTAGTGTACCTCGCATAGCTTCATTTGTAATTTGCCAGCCTATATTATTAATTACCATCATTGCTAAAAACCAAAAGATATAATTTACTATTGCAAATTGAATATTAATATCTTGTGTTGTAGGATCTCCAATTATTTGAATACCGAAAAACATTCCTAAGAAGATAATGTAAAACGTTAATACAAGTGCTAGCGTATTCGGTAAATACCGTTTCAGTTCGAGGTACTCCTTTTTCGTATTTGCCTTAAGAAGATTGAACCAATACATCTGACATATCCCCCTTTACAATTTTCATGAAAATTTGTTCGAAATTGATTGTTTTACGATCAATAGATTCTACAGGTGTCGTCTCTATTTTTAAAATATCAAATAATTCATAGATTTCTTCGCTTTGCTCTAAATCCACCTCAAGGATGGACTGAAACGTATCAGGGCTATAGCCATAGCTAGGAAATTTTTGTTCAAGGAGTTCCTGCTGGCGATCACTTAACAAACCTCCTAGTGTGACTTTATAAGAACGTACATCGAATAAACGAAGAAGATTAGCTACCTTATCGTCCGTGACAATTTGACCCTTATTGATAATCACCGTTCGTTCACATAGATCCTGAACCACGTCCATGTCATGAGTACTGATAATGATTGTTCTATTGTAAGTTTTCACAATCTCTCGCAACAGTTCTCTCACTTCATAACCTGTTTCCACATCTAGGCCAAGAGTGGGTTCATCCAGTAATATGACTTCACTATCTGCTAGCATAGCTACAGCAATGGCTAGCTTTTGCTGCATTCCCCGTGAAAGTCTGTTTACTAGTTCATTCTCTTTGCCTTTTAGATGAAACTTTTGTAAAAGATCGTCCACTCTTTCTGCAATATCCTTACGAGACTCCCCACGATTACCAGCAAAATATTCGAGGTTTTCCCTCACTGTCAACCGCCAGTAAAGGTTTCGGTTCCCCTCTAGGACTGCACTGATTTGTCGTAAGGAAGCTAAACGCTTCTTTTGATTATTCAATCCGTTTATTGTAATAAGTCCAGAGTCTGGAGTTAGTAATCCGCATATCATTTTAATGGTGGTCGTTTTCCCTGCACCATTTGGTCCAAGGAGCCCGAGAATTTCTCCGCGATTTACAGTAAAGGACACATCCTTCACCGCATGTATCACTTCCTTCGTTTTTCTTTTTTTATACGACTTCATCAAATTTTCCACTATAACGATCGGTTCCATCCTCTCATCCCTTTCCCTTCCTGTTAAAACCAAAATGTATTTCCTAATCCTTAGTTAAAATAATATAAGGTTAATGGACTTCATTCTACAACCTTCAGAACTAAAAAATCTCCGCCTGCGGACGGAGATTTGAGTAAGTAATAAAATAGTTGTTTTAAAAATTTTATTAAAAGAAAGCCACATACATGGTGTTATACTATCTTTAAACAGGAATGAATGCATTCACATGAAATAAAAGCCGATCGCCATAATGATGTAGGCAGAGAGAAGTGTTAATCCTTCGAACCAGTTCGTGTCACCATCATTAATAATCATAATAATAAGTAACACAGAAAGGACCATGGATACTAACGCCTCCATTGGAAAGATGAGGCTTAATGGTGTACCAAAGGCTAAAGATAATAGGACTAGCAGTGGTGTAACAAACATTGCTATTTGTAAAGTAGATCCTACTGCAATTTCTACAGATATATTTGCTTTGTTTTTTAAAGCCATAAGAATTGCCGTGATGTTCTCTGCAGAGTTCCCTATGATGGCAACAATAATAACACCAATGAATACCTCACTCCAGCCGAAAGAAGTTGCTACACTTTCAAACGTATCTACCAATTGATCACTTACAAAGGCAACGGCAAGTGCTGCTAACGCTAAAATAATAATAGATCTTTTTTTATTCCATTCAGGTTCCTCTTCCTCGTCCAAATCATCCTCAAGAGCATATACCCCTCGATGAGTTACAAGTTTGAAATATAATGCTGCAAAATAAAGAAGTAGCATGACGATGGCTATACCAAGACTTAGAATAAAGGTTTCATTGTTTGTTAGATGAAAGGAAAAAATGTATGGGAATGCAAAGGAAACAACTACTGCAAACATGAGTAGACCCATATTATGTCTGGCATCATGAATATTAAAGGATTGTCGTTTGAATTTTAATCCTCCTATAAAAAAAGACAATCCAGCTACTAAAAGGAGATTACTTATGACCGCCCCAGTTAAGGAAGCTAATACGATAGTAAAATACCCCGCCTTTAAGGCAAAAATAGAAATGGTAAGTTCTACAGCGTTTCCGAACGTAACACTTAGTAAGCCACCTATTCTAGGACCCGAAATAATGGATAAGCTTTCTGTTGCCCTTCCAATGTAAGAAGCTAGTGCTAGTATTGTGATTGCATATATACCAAACATAATCGTAGCTGGCCAATTTAAAAGCATTCCGATTATAGATACAGGTACACCAGTCATCGTGGTCCAGAAAAAAATCCGATTCATCCTGTTTCAACCTTTCCTCTAAGTTCCTATCGCTATAACTTATAAGGATTAGGTTTTTCCAAAATAAGAAAATCATGCAAATATGGAGAAAGTTGTTGTTCGTAGTTGCATTATAGTACGTTGGAAATGTTTTCTTCTACATATATCAATGTGATTCCCCTTGTGAATTCTAACGTAAAAGAGAGATATTTGGATATTTATGTTAAAATAAAAGCGGAATATACAGAGTTTGTGATGCAATGTACTCAAAGTAAAAGGTGAGTTTCGTTGAACAAAGTCAATTGAAAAGGGAGGAGAATGTTATTTTATTCAACGGAATTATGTTTTTAATATTTATGTTTTTTATTATGGTCTTTGTTTTTTTTGGTGGAGCGACAATTGAAATTGCATTCGGCGTTTTTGCAGTATTATCGTTCATGTTTAATATTTATTTAGTTTTTCAAATAAATAAATTAAAAAAGGGAAGCGAAAGGAAGTAGGTTATGTTTACACTAACGGGTAAGCGATAACATAATAAGCTGTTATGGCTGTTGTGGAGCAAACGGGATGTTTGAAGAAGAGTGAAACATTTTGTTAGTGTAAAAGTGTATACAATATTATTGAATTAGAAAATGTACCAAAAGGAAGTAAAATAGAAGTTCTATTAACCGATCTCGAAATGAATCATGTAGACCCAACAACTATAAGTACAGTTCAATCGATAAAAAAATTAGATTAACCTCGTTTTACTATTAAGCTATTGAGTTAGTCTTAACGAAAGAAGCAGAGGTTCTGTAATGATGCTAACGGGTAGAAGAGTTCCATAAGGGAACGGAACATAGGTATATTATTTATAAAGCAATAGTTAGGAGTTCAACCGATGAAAACAAGCAAAAGTAATGGAGAACATTATATTTGGGGCGATAATTGCGATGGCTGGTATTTAGTTAATAATAACGATTTAAGTATTATTCATGAACGTATGCCCCCAAATACATATGAAGTAAGACACTATCATAATCACTCTCAGCAATTTTTCTTTGTCTTATCAGGAACAGCTACGCTTGAGGTTGATGGAATTATAATAGAATTAAATTCACAAGAGGGCTTCGAAGTTCCGCCACTTGTTCCACATCAAATGTTCAATAAAACTAATCAAAACTTAGAATTCATTGTAACTTCCCAGCCAAATAGCAAGGGTGATAGAGTTTTAACAGCAGAATAATCTTGCAATAACGGAGAACGATAGTTATACAAAGTTCAGAACACATGGTGCAAATAATATAAGAATGGAATTCCTGATTCTAAATTTGATATAATATATCTGAGGTGATGTTAAGTGAATTCATTAAGTGAACATGCAAAAAAAGAATTATATAATGCATTGCAAGGGAAAGAGTCAGGTGCTGTTGTTATAAATGGTAAATTGTTTTCTATTGAAGTTGAAAATGAAGATACAGTTGTCAATAATGAGGAAATTGATAGGTTATCAAAAGAAATAGATGAATATCCTGAACTTAAAGCATCTTTGTCAAGGTATTTAGACACCCCAGAAATGAAAAGGTATTCTGGAAGCGAGCTGAAATCTAGACGTAATGAAAAAAGAAAATAGCAATCATTATACCGTGCTTTTTACTGAGGAATTTGAATTGTGTTTAGATAATATTCAGCAATTTTTCTCTAACCAAGGAGAAGAAACTTTAAAATGGTGGTTTTCTAAAGAAAATGAAATAATTGATTACATTGAGAAAACACTCTCTAGAACCCCTTTTATAGGAAAATCTGTTGAAAGTGGTAGTTTTAAAGGTCTAAGACGAATAACCTACGGTAGAAGTAGGCATGTAATGTTAAATTATATCATTTACTATGCAGTTCATGAAAATGATGGCTATATTGATGTCATTAACATTTTACCCTCAAGAACACAGCGAAAACGAATATAACAATGGTGGTTGCTTAGAAGTAATAATCATTGTTCTTTTTTGTGTTACTTCAGTTTTGGCGTTATGACTGATAGATAGTCTACTGGAATATTTGGATTTTGGATATTTGTGAACCATTGCACTTAAAGTAACAGGCGTGCGTTAGTTGAATTAGAGAGTTGCAATGTTGCAGCTTTTTTGTACCAGTTTGCTGGAAAATGATGTTAAACTAAGGGGCGTTTACTGAAGGATGAGGTTTTTAAAATCAGTGTACAAATTAATTGTATAAACGAAAAGGGTGTGGAAATAGCGTAGTGAAATATTTATTCTTGATTAAAACGTTATTATTTTTAATGCTTTTCCTAGTAAGTTGTTCTCCTGATTTGGAGAAAGACCAATATAATGTCTATATTTATGACGAAAATTTAGTACATTTCACCCCACCTCAAGAATATATTGAGGAATTTGAGGCTTTAATACGTTCAGAATACATTAAACACATTTCATATAGGCAGACTCTACCCGATGATCACGAAGAAAGTCCAGTTATAATTGTTACACGTTCGGCTGGAATGATTGGCCCCTTTGAATTGGAAACAAATTATTATGAAGTTTTATTCGATTTTTTTATTGGATTAAATGAATGAACGGACTTAATTTTTATACATTCGTTAATTATCAAATGTAAATGATAAAATGATAATAAGATGCTGTCTTCCTGTGCTAACGCAACCCCGTTTGTTTAACTACAATTCAAAATTCTTTTTCTCATAGGTACGAATAAAATATTCAAATCTCATGGCAATCCATATCAACACCATTGCACTGATACCGTTCCAAAATCCTCCGAAAAATAAACCAATTCCTCCACCGATTAGGATATAAAGCAGCAATTGTTTAGGTATCATAATATTCCTCCCATTTTGACTCCCAATTTGTGCAATAAGAACAGCCACAACTTCTTTGTGCTTTCGCAATCCGTTTGTTCAATACTATGACAAACTACTCAAATGTTCATGTATTAACTTCCATTCATTATTATCCGTCTTTATAAATATGTTTGTTGCCCTTCCGTTACCTGACACTAATTTACCGTTATGATATCCTTCATAATGGTATGAGTAAATACATGTTGCTGAATTTTGGTCAGTTGAAATCCAACGAATGTCATTAGCTGTATAAACCTCTTCTTTAATAAGTTCCCAGGAGTTTTCAAAGTAATTTTGAATTTCACTTATATTGTTACATGTTTTATCTGTAAACCAATAAATAGCTTTCTCATGAAGCACCTTCTTTACATTATCAAAGTCATGTGTATTAGTAGCTTCTATATATTTTTGTAATGCTTCCTCATAATTCATTGAATATACTCCTCCTCTATTTAACTAACACAACTTTTAAACTAAACTCCTCGATAGTTAAAGTAATTTTTTCACAATCAAAGTCTTTACTATTTAATTATACTACAAAATTTTCCATTACCCTGCCAAAATTAGCAGAATTTAAACGTAGCAAACATGACCTAATTAGATTCATGTTTAATAGCTTTTTTATGATAAAAAACGAGACAAATCCACTAAGTGAAAAGGTCTCGTTTTTACTGTATATTTTTTAGTTTTCTACCTCTAAATGGAACTACTCGGATCACAGCCGTATAAAATGTCATCCTAACCAGACATCACTTCTTGCTTCAGCTGGCTATGATACAATTCTGAATAAAAGCCTTTCTCCTTCAACAACGAGGCGTGAGTCCCTCTTTCAATAATTTCTCCATCACGTAAGATAAGGATTTGGTCAGCCTGTTGAATCGTATTTAGACGATGAGCAATGACAAAGCTCGTTCTACCCTTCATCAATCGCTGCAGAGCTTCCTGTATTTTTATCTCTGTCACTGTGTCAATGCTGCTCGTTGCTTCATCTAAAATTAATATCTTCGGGTTTGCTAGAATTGCTCTTGCTATAGATAACAATTGCTTTTGACCCTGACTTATTCCACCACCATCATGGTCAAGAACGGTATCGTATTTTTTCGGAAGGCGATGAATAAAGGAGTGAGCATTTGCCTCTCGAGCCGCTAGCTCCACTTCCTCGTCCGTCGCATTCAATCTACCGTAGCGAATATTTTCTCGAATGGTACCATGAAATAAAAATGAATCCTGTAAAACGAAAGCCATGTGACTTCTTAGGCTCTCTCGTTTAATACCCTTTATTTCATGACCATCGATAAAGATGTTCCCACTGTCTGCATCATAAAACCGTGATAACAAATTAATGATTGTTGTTTTACCAGCACCTGTTGGACCAACGAGTGCTACTGTATCCCCAGGAGATGCACGAAAACTAACATCATTAATCGTATCTCCATCGGCTTCATAGGAAAATGATACATTCACAAAATCTATTTCACCAGTGACATCCTTTATTTCCTCAGAACTATGTTCATCTGCCATTTCTTCTTGTTCATCAATAATTTCAAACACTCGTTCCGCCCCTGCTATTGCAGACAGCATTGTATTAAACTGGTTAGCTAAATCATTTAATGGTCGGGTGAACTGACGTGCATATTCTACAAAAATCACAATCATACCAATCGTTACAACGTCACCTGTCAGGGCAAGGAGTCCACCAATTCCTGCAATAAGGGCAAAGCTCATATTATTCAACATATTCATGAGCTTTGGAATAAAACCAGAAATCGTTTGTGCCCAAAAGCCAGCCTTTCTAAGTTCGTCATTTCGTCCTTTAAATTCAGCTATAACTCTTTCTTCCTGAGAAAAGGTTTTGACAATCCGCTGCCCTGACATGGTTTCTTGAATATGGCCGTTAAGATTCCCGATATGCTTTTGTTGCTCTTTAAATAGCTTACTCGTACGCTTCGTAATCCATTTCATCCCTAAAACTAACGAAGGAACAATAAGCAATGTGATAAGTGTTAAAATTGGACTCAAGTAAATCATGACCGAAAAGGTACCTACAAGAACAAGTACACTTGAGAATATCTGAATGACAGATGTATTTAACGTAGCACTTATTTGCTCAATATCATTTGTTACACGGCTCATAAGATCTCCATGCTGCCTTTTATCAAAAAAAGGAATTGGTAGCTTATGAAGCTGACGAAAAAGCTGTGTTCGCATTGTATAGACTGTTTTCTGTGCTACACGTATCATCCAATAGTTTTGTAGCCAAATGGACAAGGAATGAAGCAAATAAACGACTACTAATGCTCCCATCAGTAAAAGTAAGCCATCCGTATTTTGAGTATAAACAAATTCATCAATACCTGTTCCAACTAATAATGGACCAAGTAGTACCATTCCCGAACTCGTAATAATCATAAGACAAACGAGAACTAGACGCCCTTTACTTTCAGCAAGATACTTCCAAATTCTCTTTAATGTTCCCCACCAATTTTTTGCCTTTGGCTTCTTCTTTCCGTCTGTACCCTTCTCTTTTGAATGAATGTCTATATTAATTTTAGGATGTTGAAAAGGCTCTAGAAACTTTTTAAACAATCGTTTAATCATTGGTTTCCTGCCTCCTTCCCAAACTGAGATTCATAGATTTTTTGATACAGAGGTGACTCCTGTAATAACTCTTCATGACTACCTTTCGCTAAAAGCTTTCCATCCTCCAGTAAAAGTACAATATCACAATTCATTGATGTACTAATTTTTTGAGTGATCATAAACGTAGTGCACGAGTAATTCTTTAATGCGTTAAGGAGATTTTTTTCTGTTTTCACATCTAAGGCACTCGTACTATCATCTAATAGTAAGAGCTTTGGTCTTCGAATTAACGCCCTTGCTATAGAAAGTCGCTGTTTTTGTCCACCAGAAAGGTTAACCCCTTTTTGACCTAGAAGTGTATCAAATTTTTCCGGAAATTCCTTTATCGTTTCATACAATTGAGCATCCTTGGAAGCTTGAATGACTTCCTCCATGGTTGCATTTTCTCGTCCCCAGAGGATATTATCTTTTATCGTACCAGTAAAAAGCATGGCCTCCTGTGGGACAAAACCTATTTGTTTTCTCAACACATCGAGCTTTAAGTCTCGAATATCCTTATCATCAATACGTATTCGGCCACCATCAATATCATACAGACGAGGAATGAGCTGAAAAATGGTAGATTTCCCTGCTCCCGTAGCCCCAAGGATTGCAACCCGTTCACCAGGTTTCACATGGAAGGACAAATCCTCTAGTATATATGTTTCCGTTCCTGGATATCGGAAGGATACAGATTCAAAGGAAACCTTTCCATCACTAATTTTATTTTTCTCCGAGCTTTCGGCCGTGTCTAGTAGATCAATGTCAGCATCTAGTACATCTGCAATCCTAGTTGCAGAAGCTCTTGCCCGTGAAAAAAACATAATAATCATAGAAAAAATAGACATAGCCGCTGTCATCCGGGTTGTATAATTTATAATAGCAACAACTTCACCAACTGTTGCTCCTCCTGCACTCACCTCAAAGCTACCAAACCATAAAATTGCCATAATACTCCCGTTCATGATGAGCAAAATAACAGGCATACCAATCTCAATGGTGCGCAACGCTTTCACAGTACGATTCCTTAGATTTTCACTCGCTTCTGTAAAACGTTTATCTTCGTGTTTTCTCCTAATAAAAGCTTTAATAAGACGAATTCCAGCAAGGTTTTCTTGCATGACACTATTCACTTCATCAAGCTTTCCCTGAACCGTTTTGAATAAATTTCCTGCCCGCTTCATCACCCAAAGGAGGAACGTTAACAAAACTGGAATAGCAAAGACTAAAATAAGAGCAAGCTTCACATTCACTAATAAAGCCATAATCACAGATCCAAGCACGAGCAACGGGGCTCTCAACATAATCCGTAGTGCCATGAACAATGTATTTTGAATTTGCGTAACATCGTTCGTCATTCGAGTAATAAGAGAAGAAGTTGGATACTGGCTAAAGTTTGAAAAAGAAAAGGATTGCACCTTTTTAAATAACTTTGCCCTTAAATCATACCCCGTACCCTGACTAGCATGAGCTGCATAAAAGGAGTTTAAAATACCCGAAGCAAAAGCAATAATGGAAAGTCCCACTAATACACCACCCCAAGTAAGTACAACCGATAAATCCTCTTGCATGATCCCATCATCTATTATTCTCCGCATGATAAAAGGTTGAACAAGCTCAACAGATAATTCTGTTAACGTGAAAAACAGGGCTACCGCTACTGCTAATTTATAAGGTCCAAGGAAAGATAGTACCTTTTTCATATAGAGTCCTCCAAACAATAATTTCTATTTCTCTATGTAATCGTTTTTATACTATTTTCAAAAGATAAGTGAAAACTTGTTTCGAATCACGAAATAATGCACTTATTTAAATAGATTATCACAAAATAGACACATTTACAGAGAGAAGGCATTAAAAACAATCTACAAAACTAATTTATGTGTATACCGTCTTACTCATCCCATTTTGCAATACGTTACTTTTATATAGATTATTTATCTTTTTCTGACCACTGAATGAGGGCTTCCCTACCATTTTTTATGATTTCAGCAAGTTCTTCTGTAAGCGATGGATCATGCATCACATGTCTCACAGCATAAAGAAATTCCAACTGATATTTTTCCATTTCTTCTCTTAGCGAAGCTGCTTCCTTTGATTGCTTCCACAACAGTCGAATTCGCCAATTCTCCCAAAACTCCTCATCATCTTGAACTGTCTCTGAGAGCAACTCCAACCCTGCAGCTGCGATGGAATATACTTTTTTATCTGTTTGTTCGTCAATTGAAATATAGTCTCTTTCTAATAAATCTTGCAACGCTGGATAAATTGTTCCTGCACTTGGGGAATACACTTCACCACTTCGTTCTTCTAATAGCTTCATTATTTCATATCCGTGACGAGGACCTTCTTTAAGTAAAAGGAGTATAGCCTTTTGGATAAAACTACTTCGCTTCGATTTTTTTTCTCTTCCAGTTTTCCTTTGGTGGAAATTGTTTTCGTAAAACAAGTGTGCTTCTTTTAAACCCTTTTCTGATATAGAAAACACACCATCTTTGTTTACGATCAATTTTTCATGATCTAAATGTTCCATTACTTTTTCCAGATTAAATACTTTATTACTTAACTTTTCTATTAATTCTTCCTTACTCATCTTCTTACGACTAACATAAGCAAGGATTGTAAGTATATCTCGCTTTTTAAAATGTGTCATTAGCACATCTCCGCCCTTCTTTCTATTACGATTTATTTTAATCGATATATCGATAAATAACAATAGATATATCGTTTTAAACTTTTCGACACTCTGAAAAACCAGGCAAAGCTGCCCGGTCATTGTTACAACTAATAATTGCCCAACAAATCTTCCCGCATTTTCGTTTTTCCCTGGATGCAGGGACATTAGCATTGTATCTCTTCTATGC
Source organism: Evansella sp. AB-P1 (assembly GCF_029688925.1). Classification (GTDB taxonomy): domain Bacteria; phylum Bacillota; class Bacilli; order Bacillales; family Salisediminibacteriaceae; genus Evansella. The sequence goes on along the minus strand of NZ_JARUKY010000001.1, from coordinate 170,701 downwards.
GCCTGCAATCCTCCTTTTCTCTTTTTGCAGGAACGGGGGCTCCTTCCCCTGTGCCTGCAATCCTCCTTTTCTCTTTTTGCAGGAACGGGGGCTCCTTCCCCTGTGCCTGCAATCATCCTTTTCTCTCTTTGCAGGAACGGTGGCGCCTTCCCCTGTGCCTGCAATCATCCTTTTCTCTCTTTGCAGGAACGGGGGCTCCTTCCTCTGTGCCTGCAATCCTCCTTTTCTCTCTTTGCAGGAACGGTGGCGCCTTCCCCTGTTCCTGCAAACATCTTTTTCTCTCTTTGCAGGAACGGGGGCTCCTTCCCCTGTGCCTGCAAACATCTTTTTCTCTCTTTGCAGGAACGGATATAGACTATAAAGTGGACGCGTTTTGGAGAGACTGTTTAAAAACAGTATCTGAACGGAGGCGTGTCAATATGGGTAGAGTTTACGATAAGGAATTTAAGGAGTACATTGCAAAGTTAGTGGTAGATGAAGGAAATAAAGCATCAGAAGTCGCTAGAGAAATGGATTTATCTCCTAAAACGATATCTCGATGGGTTAGGGATTATCGTAAAATGATTAAATCGAAACAAGAGGGGATTGATTACATTACACCAAGTGAATATAAGAAACGGGAGAAAGAATGGATAGATAAAATCAATGAGTTAAAGGAGGAAAATGAAATTATAAAAAAGGCCGCGCACATCTTCATGAAAAGCCAGTAGTCGTTTATACCTTCATATTTGAGCATCGAAAAGAGTTTCGAATAGTGAAGATGTGCGAAGTCTTAGAGGTTTCTAAAAGTGGTTATTACAAATGGTTGAAGAAGAGAAAAAACAACAGTCCAAACAAGACTAGGAAAGAGAAGATAAAGGCAAAGATCCGTCGACTTTTCTTTCAAAATAAAAAGGTATACGGTAGTCCTAGAATTACGAGAGAGCTGCATAAAGAAGGGGTAAAAATAACGGAAAGAACCGTTGGAAGATATATGCGTGAAATGAACTTACGAGCAATACCGGAACAAAAATTTGTAGTAACAACCGATTCTAAGCACAACAACCCTGTTTACCCAAATCTACTTGGGCGAAAGTTTAATCCAGGTAAGCCGAATATGGTATGGACAACGGATATTACGGGGCTCCTTCCCCTGTGCCTGCAAACATCTTTTTCTCTCTTTGCAGGAACGGTGGCTCCTTCCCCTGTGCCTGCAAACCTTCTTTTTTCCATTTGCAGGTTCATTGGCCCATTCCTCTGTGCCTGCAAACCTTCTTTTTTCCATTTGCAGGTTCATTGGCGCATTTCTATGTGCTTGTAATTTACGTCTTCCTGTTTCCAAGATAATATAAGAACAGAGCAAGACGTCCTCTCATCACCTAAACAAAAAAACTGAGCTGAACTTAGCCCAGTTAATCAAATCTATCTTCATGACATAATCCTTCGTTATAAAAGCCCATCCTCCATCATCTTTAAAATATCACTATCTGCAGCAAGAATGTCCTCGTAGGCTCTTTTTTCCATGTTATTTGCTGCTTGTTGCGCTTCTTTAATGGCCATCTGTTCATCAATCGTAGTGATTTTCCGATCCTTCATTACTATTTTTCCATCAATAATAGATGTTTCCACCTCATGGCCACGGGCAGAATATACAAGATTAGGAATTATATTTCTCACGGGGGTCGTAATTACTGGAGTAAACGTTGGATCCTCCAAGTTCAGTAAAATAACATCTGCTTTTTTTCCAGGGCGTAATGAACCGACCTCATGATCTATTCCCATTACCTTTGCTGCCTCTATCGTTGCTGATCGAACTGCAAGTGTTGCGTGGAAAACGGTTGGATTAGCACGTCTCACCTTGTTTAATATAGCTGCAAACTTCATTTCGTTAATCATATTGTTGCAGTTATTACCTGGTGCTTGATCTGACCCTAAGCATGCTGTGCCCCCACTTTCTAAAAACTTCAGCATTGGTGGAACGATTCCGTCAATAATCCCAATACTCCCGGCACAATAAATCATCTTTGCACCACTTCGAGCAACTTGTTCCGTCTCTTCGTCCGTTGCCTCCGTTAAGTGAACAGAAATTAAACGATCGTTTAAAAATCCGTGTTCATCTAAAAATGCAACACTTCTTTTTCCGTATCGCTTCACCATTTGATCAATTTCTCGATCTCCTTGAGCAACGTGCATATGTAGTTTAGAGTCATATTTTTCTGCTAATCCCTTCATCTCCGTTAGTAGCTCTAAGCTCATCATGTCTGGTCCTTGAGGTCCTAGAATACATGTAATCCTCCCTTCTTCTGTCTCATGATAACGTTCCATTAGTTCGATGTTTCTCTGCAGTTTTTCCTCCCCAATAGCTGGATTAAATGAATACAACTCTCCAACTTCTAGGTCCCCACTATTAGGTGGAAGTTCGTTAACCATTTCTGCAACTCTAGCCCGTGCACCTATACTCTTATAGTTTTGGACAATATCTGTCATATGACTATCATAGTCACAAAAGGTTGTTGTACCTGCTTTTATTCCTTCAATAATATTCACCATGGAGCCTTTAACCGTATCCTCCACAGTAAGGTGCTTCATGAACGGCCAAATTCCCTTTTGCATCCAATTGGACATATCTTGGGCAACACCACGAATAATTGCAAGACCTGAATGTATGTGTGCATCAACAAACCCTGGCATGACGAGCTTGTTTTTTGCATCGATCAAACGTTCAGCAGTATAGTTTCTTGTTATCTGAGCCGTCGGACCAACGGCTTCAATTTTATTTCCTTTAATGGCGACGGCTCCGTCTTCGATCATACCTACACCATTGCCTTCCATCGTGGCGACAAAACCGTTCGTAATTAAAATATCTACTTTCATAAAATCCCTCCTAGCTTTCTTTAATAATTGAGAAATAAAACAAAGCTTAGAATTCATCTTTGGGATGTTTTCTAAGCTTCAGAAATTGATCAGCGATAATTTATGAATTGAACGTCGATGGAAAGGTCTGCTTCGCGAATGGCAGCGATGATGGCTTGTAAGTCATCTCGATTTTTACCTGTCACTCGAATTTGATCATCTTGAATTTGACTCTTCACCTTCACACCACTGTTTTTAATAATAGTATTGATCTTTTTTGCTTGCTCCTTATCAATTCCTTGAATGATTTTCACTCGTTGACGAACAGTTCCTCCAGAAGCCCCTTCTACCTTACCGTAATCTAGATTTTTAATAGAAACTTCTCGTTTAATGAGTTTACTTAATAATACGTCTTTAAGTTGCTCTAATTTATACTCGTCGTCTGAAACTAACACAAGCTCTTCGTTGTCTAAGGAAATATCACTTTTACTCCCTTTAAAATCATAACGATTGGTTATTTCCTTTTTAGCCATTGTAATTGCGTTCGTCACTTCTGAAAAGTCAATCTTCGAAACAATATCAAATGAACTGTCTTTTGCCATGGCTGTGCACCTCCGTGTTTTTTATGTAGATAATTTTAAAAATTTTAGACGGTATGTAAGATCTCTAGGAGAAAGGATGTCAATTGATTTACCCGCTGTCTGACAAACGTAGAAGTCCATAGGGTAAATTAGCCGCCTTGCGCTTTTCTTATTTTATTATATTGCAAAATAGATACACGCTTCAACTCATTGTGATATCCAACCTATATTATGTACTTTATTTTTGTATCCCGGCATGTTGAAAGCTTATTTCTCCCCATCTTAAATTATATAGAAATAGATTTTAGAATATTCCGTTATTTTATGACGCACTTTCTTACTTTAAAATTCTATCTGATAATATGTACCATCCTCATGTTCACGTGGAGTCAATTCAAGTTCATAAATTTGATCTTTACTACCCACATTATAAAGAAATTCTCCTACTTCTAATCGACCATGTTCAACCTCTAGTAGTGCTTCCAAGGCTTTTATGTCTTGTTCTAACTGATCAATTGTATTTCTTAAAGTACTTATTTCCTCTCTTAATTGGACTGTCTCTGATTGTTCATCAGAACTCTCCTCTCCTTCAATGGTATCATCGAATAATAAGAAAAGCCCAATAACAATAACAGCAATAACAATAAAACTACTATATCCACTTTTTCTTTTCAAGGCCACACTCCCTCACAGGTAAAAAAATTAAATATTCCGTCATCTCACTCTATTTTAACACTACATATCCCTTGTATGGGAAAAAAGAAAAAAGAACGGAAATCCGTCCCTTATAATTTTGATTCTATTTAGAAGGGTTAAATAATAATCAGTAGAGTTTGTTTTACAATTTCGTAAAAGTAGTAGTTTAATCTTACTTACTTTACGGTTAGGTTATGGTGGATTTTCGTTCTTATCAATAATTTTTCTTTGGCCCTTTGGATGTTACGTCCCCAAAACACTAGCTTATAGCTACTACATTGAGAACTTCATTTCTTGTGAACAGACAGACTTGTGCATTACCAGTATTACTTTCTAAGTTTCGTCATTTACTAAAGTAATCGAAGACCTTTGAAAGAAACACAAGATGCTACTAAAAAGAAAACGGTGAAACGGTATTCACGTTCGTTTAGCTTCTGAGTCTGATCAACAAACAGTGCCGGGCCTAACATTTGAAATCACCCCCCTTCATTTTATATACATAAATATATAGATTGGGCTAAGGTGGTTCCGCTTGTGTCGGTTTATTTTCTTCTTAATTCTATTTTACTATTATCCTCTCCGTTTTTCATGCATATACTTCATCCATTTTTTCAGCTTGGAGTTGCATATGATGTAACCTACAAAACCAATGGCCGCTACTCCGGAAGCTAACTGCCAAATTACTGAAATAGAAAGATAAACCCCAACGCCTATACCAATAATACCGAGATACATTAATTGAAATAGATGTTTTTTATAGTTTTCATAAATCGTAAATTGGAATTGTCGCCTTTGCTCCACTTCCTTTAATTGCTCCAGTTTCGCTGGAGTCTTAAGAAATTCATTTATGTTATGAAAAAATTTAAATAATGGTTGAGATTGAAGCCAATTCCAGACAAAAGTCCATTTGCTATTATCTTGTTCTTGCAACCAATCTATAAATACAGGTTTGACTATGTCAACCATTTCTTCTTCTGGAGCCAACGTTTGGAGAGCCCCTTCAATAGTAATAAAAGAACGGCCAAGAAAAACAAATCTTGTTGGCACTTGAATTGGGAGTGCTTGAATAATGTCGTTCATTTCAAGCTTTAATGCGATCATATCCATTTCTTTAAGTTGGGATGGTTGAAAGGATAGAAATTCAGCTAGAAGTCTTTCCATTGTTCTTGGATCTGCTTCAGGGAGTAAAAAGCCTAAGTGAATTAAATTTTCTACTGCGTTGGAATAATTTTTTGCTAGAATACTTTCAATTAATTTTTGAAAATGTATTGCATCCCTTTTAGAGATTTCTCCCACCATTCCATAATCTAATAAAATGATCTCCCCCTCTTTTGAAACGAGGACATTTCCTGTATGTGGATCAGCATGAAAAACGCCGGGCTCAAGCCATTGTGGGAGAAATACTTCCATCAGGCGGCGGCAAAGCTCCTTTCGGCTAACCTCTAATTGATCTAATGCTTTTCTATCAGTAAGTCTTATTCCATCTACCCATTCCATCACTAGAACCTTCTCTGTAGTAAGCTCCTCATAGGCTGAAGGGATTTTAATAATGTTGGATCCACTAAAACGTTCTTTAAATGAAAGGAGAGAGGATAGTTCCTTTGAAAAATCTAGTTCCCGTTCAATTACTTCCTTTAATTCCTTAAACAAAACCTTTAAATTAATAAATCCTTTAGGTAACGGAACAAAATGATCAGCAAACCAAATAATAATACTTAACGTTCGAAAGTCTGTTTTAACAATAGACTGGATATGTGGTCGCTGAACTTTTACAGCAACCTTCGTCCCATCCTTCAATTCCCCTTCATATACCTCTCCTATTGAAGCTGAAGCAATGGCTTCTTTTTTAATAGATTTAAGTTTCTCCACAATAGAAACTCCCCACTCCTCTTCAAGTATTGCCTTAATTTCGTTCCATTGAGAAGGTGGTACATGGTCTGTTAAATCTTGAAGTTGATGAATAAACCGTTCTGGTAACAGATCACCACGTATACTTAAAAGCTGTCCTATTTTAATTAATAAGCCCTCTAGTTCAAATAGAGTATTACGGAACCTTCTACCAATTTTCTCCCATAACTTGTCCCATTCAGCATCAGGTTTTTTTCTAAGCTTGTACCAATAGACTTGTATAAAAATAATAAATGCCATTGATAGAACTTTCCACGTACGAATGAACTTATTTTTAATTTTCATCAGTAGTCCTCGTTTCGTCTAAAAAATGTAATAAAGAAGAGTGTAAGACTTAATGTAAAAATGTTGCTAGAATACTGTAAACTCCCAAAGAATAAAAAAAATGTGTAACACTATCCGTTTATTAGAAGCATTCCGTTACTTCATACCTTCGTATATCCATTTTTCCCCTAATACCATCCGTTTGAGATATTATGGTTTAAATCTATTTCCGAATAACTCTTTTGTATAAACGATCAGACTTTTCATAGACTTTCTGATAAAAATCATCAAAAAAATGCCTTACTATCCATCTTACTAGAGAAAAAAAAATAGAAATTATCATTATTACAAATAAAATAACCAGTCCTAGTTTTAGCGGTTCCATTAAATCACCCCTAATTAAAGTTTACCGTTTTTGGTTTACTCACAATACTTTAGCAACCGTAATTACAGTTTCTTTTGCTACGTCCAAACGTTAAAAATTACTACATAATTTATCCTATACCCCTTTAGTTTAACATCATTTTCCAAATTATGAACACAAAAATAGAGTTTCACACGCAACTCAAAATTTACCTTAACGTTCCGGTTTAGTTGAGGAAAATATCTTCTCTATGTTTAAGTACATTTAAGACAGTCTGCTGATTACATGTATTTTCACATATAAAAATGACCAGACAATATCTGAAGTCAATATGTCTAGTCATTTATCGAAAGTGTGATTGTGAAATTGTTTTATTAAAGATAATAATGTAGTTTGTTCTATTTGGTTTAGTGAATCCCCTTGGACCTTTTTTTCAATTAATCCACGATTTCCAATAGATTTTACAGTTTCAACTCCTTCAATTGTTTGGTTTTTTATTGTGCTTCTGTATACCTTATTATTTTCTTAAACAAATCGTAAAGACCTTCATTTGTTAATTTGTCAAAATCAGAATAGTCATTTCTACCCTGAAACCCCATTGCTATAAGTTCTCCATTTGATTCCTTATAAACGGCCCCCTCTATTACGACTTCATTATTAGGATTAGTAATAGTAGTGGTTACCATGACCGGCATATCGTCAACTTCATCAACTATTTCAAGTTCTACTCGTCCATCATTACCTCCACCATAGTATTTTTCAATTAATCTATCAATAAATTCATCGTAGCTTTCACTTTCTTGATATAAAATACTTGTGATATAAGATGTATTTATGGAATCTGTTGGGACGATTCCCATATTGAAGGTTAGAGATATATCTTCCCCTTCAGCTGGATAACCGTCAGTTAGCTTATTTAAAGGATAAATGATTAAATTATCATTTAAGTCAATATAATCCCACTCTTTTGGTAGAACGGTTTTGATTGTTTTTTCATCATTTTCAATAAATATCATGCCATCTGGTGGAGAGATAGTTCCATGCATTGGGTTATTAAAAATTGTCGTAGCAACAAATACAAAGGCAATTAATGAGGCAATTATTGCAAAAGCTCCAGCACCACTTAACAACGGTTTCATTAGTGAGTGTCTTTCTTTCTTTTCCTCAAATTTAGAATTTACATATAGATCCTTTAAAGATTGTTGAATTTGATCCTTTTTCTTGTTATGAAGGGGAGGTTTAGGCATAGATTTTAATTTCTTTTCTAAGTCACTAAAACGATTCGTCTTCATTTTTCAAACCTCCTATTCAAACATTTTTTTAAAGCAGACTTTGCTCGAAAAAAGGTGATCCGGACTTTACTTTCACTCCATTTTAAGACGGAAGCCGTTTCTCGAACAGTTAAGTCTTGTATTCCTCTTAAAATAATCACATCACGGTATTTCGGTTTCAATGATTGGATCGCTTGGTACAACTCTATTGTTTCTTCTTTTTCTAAAAACAGTGTGTCAGGTGTGTCAAGTGTTTTGGGTTCATCCGTTGTTCGAAATGGAGCCATCTTCTTTCTTGTTTTATGTTCTTTTTTTCTATATTCGTCAATCACCACATGCCTTGCTATACTTATTAGCCACGTTTTAGGATGTGATCCCCCTTCAAAAGAATGAACTCCCTTTAATGCACGTATAAAAACTTCTTGAACTAAATCCTCTGCCTCAGTGGGTCCGACGCGATACAATAAATAATGATAAACGGAATCACTATATTGTTGAAACCAATCGGTTATAACTTTTTCACGATTCATTTCATCTCCCCCGTTTTTTCTGTCTACTATATTTGTCGTAAAACAAAAAAATATATTTCGTTTTTTTAAGATTATATTTTTATTATTTATTACTTTTTTTAAAAATGCTAATTACATCCATTGACTAATTCAACATTTTTAGCAAGCTTTAAAAGCACAAAATAGTCCATACCTGGTCACTCAAGCATGGACTATCGTATGATGAATTCCGTTTTCTACTATACGGTTGATAAAAAATATAAATGAAGGATGCAATGTGCTTTGGAGATGAAGAAGGTCTTAATTGTACAACTTATTTAATAGACTCTTTATTTCTTTTAAAAGAAGGAGGATTACCCCCAAAAGCATCAGTATAATACTTAAAAAATAAGGTATAGTTACCATAATGTCATTACGAGCTGTTGCAAATTTTCCAGGTGGAGTGCTCCATCCAGTCATGCTAGGTACATAATTGGCTATTGCCAAATGAACGAGACCAAACAATAGAATACCAGCTATAAATAAAGTAGATCCGACAAAATCAACCCTATTCAATTACATCCCTCCAATAATAAAATAACAATATAATTGAAAATTATGATGAAGACATCTCCTATATTACAAATAAAATGCCGTCCTCAATCTAATAATGACATTATTCACCATTATAAATGGCGGCAGAAATAGAAAACTCCCACTGTACGTAAAATCCCCATTCTATTATCCTATTTAACCGCCTTCCAAATGGTCCATCTATCTTTTTCTACTATAGAATCATAGTTACGTATAACCGTATCAAGGTAAGAAATTAGATTCTCCAATTCACTCTCGTTTAAATGATGTAATATACTTCTTCCTGTCCGTCCTCTAATATCTTCTAAGAAGGCTTCTTTTGTTTTATGAATTTTTCTTACTTCCCAAAGCTTTATCTCTTCAATTTCCATGAATCCCAGCTCTTTCAATGCACTAATGACCTTTTTACTACTGTGTCTACGCTTTGTTTCATATTCTATTAGCTTAGGAAACCTTGAAAAGAAATAGCCTCTAATGTGTTCGTCACTTCCATCAAGCAAACAATCTTCTTTTGTTCTATCTTGAATAATAAGATAACCATCATATTTTAATAGACGATGTGCCTCTTTAAAGGCAGCGTTTAAATCTTCAAGATGATGAATGACTGCCCGTTCTAATAGGAGGTCAAATTGTTCACTTGGAAGTCCCGTTTCATGCGCAATTCCATATTTAAATGTAATTTGATCGTACTCTTTGTTACGTTCTTTAGCACTATCTAAAATCGTCTGGGAATAATCAACAGCTGTGATAGATTTAATTCCCATTTCGGAAAGAGCCCTCGAATAAATGCCACCACCACATCCAATATCTACTGCCCTTTCAATGTTTTCCACTGGTACCAACGCTTTTATCCTATCTTTCCATGATGAATCCACTTGTCGTGACGCATACGATAAACGGTTCTTGTCATGATGAAAATTTATTCCCATCACACTCACTCCCTTCCATTTTTTAATCTTTTAGTCCTTCTTTATCCCATTCTAAAAACTCCAATCTATTACCGAATGGATCGTGAACATAGATGCGATTGGCATTCGGAAGATGATGATCCACTTCAAATACAACACCATGATCTTTGAGATACTCCTTTAGGTTTTCTAGGTGATCTACTTCAAAGGCAGGATGTGCTTTTTTAGCCGGAGAAAAATCCGCATCTATTCCGATATGAAGCTGATAATCTCCAAATGCAAACCAAACTCCTCCTCGTTTTTTCAACACCTCGGGTTTTTCAACCTCCTCAAAACCTAATATATCTTTAAAAAACGTTCGCGCTTTTCTTTCTGAACCTGTAGGAGCTGCAAGCTGAACATGATCAATTCGTTTAATATAAAAAGACATTCGAATCACTCCAATTTGATATAATTTTCAACCATAATATTTTTGTACATTACATAAAATAACTGTTTTTCCCTTTCATCCTTAGTTTAACCGTTATAAAATAATAAGAATAATACTATTTTTTTATATAAAACGATAAGAAAAACTTATATTAGAAGGGTGTTGCTCATGAAAGTGGATGATTATCGATTGTTACTTACGATAAAGCAGATTGGTACTATTCGTGGCGCAGCAAAGGAATTACTTATTTCTCAACCTGCAATTAGTCAGCGATTAAAGCAAATAGAAGAAAATTGGGGAGATAAAATTTTTGTCCGAACACATAAAAGAGTAATTGTGACTCCAGTTGGAGAGAAAATCATTGCCTTTGGAGAAAAGGTAGTGAAAGGCGAGGAAAAGTTGTTGGACAGCCTTGCTAATATGTCCACTACGATAAGTGGTAGGCTCTCTCTTGGCGTTTCTTCTGTCGTTGCCCAATATCTACTACCGAATATACTTAAGACATACATAGAAAAATTCCCAAATGTGAAAATGGAGTTATTTACAGGGTTAAGTCACGAAATTACAACCGCTGTGGAGAACTTCCATGTTTCCATCGTTCGTGGTAATCAAATAAATGGATTGAACTGTACGGAGTTGTTTACAGACAAATTATACTTAATCAGAAAAAGCACATTAAAGAGAAATAACCTCTTAATAGAATTCCAAAGTGACCAAAGCTTTCATACAGCTGTTAATGAATGGTTTTTAGATCACCCAGAATTTAAGCCATCTGGAAAAATAAAAGTAGATCAAATAGAAACATGTAAGCAGCTAATGTCTCACGGAATTGGCATGGCAGTTTTGCCTGAAATAGCAATTAAAGACTATTTTGACATGGAGGACTATACTCTCCAACCGCTTATTACGAATAACAAACACATCAGTAGGCCCACATGGCTGTGTTATTCAGAGGCAGCAATGGAACTACCACAGGTCAAAGCCTTTTTGGATATATCAAAGGAATGTATGAGGTGATCATTACAAAGAACCCACTTTTATCCAGTTTAATTAATACTTTTTATTTTGTTTTTCATGTTGAAAAGCAATAATCGTATAAACTTCTTTTTTTGGAAAGTATTTAAAGGATATTATATAAGGTTTAACTTTAATATAATATCTGTTTTTGTAATTACGAGAAGGAAATAATGTTCCAGTGGTAATGACTTTCTCTTCTATTTCAAGAACAAGATGTTCTTTATAATCAGCGGTTTCTACTTCGCTAAAACGATCGCTTTTGATTTGTGATAATTTATTTAAGGCTGTTTCGGTCCATTCAACATTCATTTAAATTTCTCCGCGCCTTATTTTGGCTAATACATCCTTAGTTGAATGTACTTTGCCTTGCTCTATGTCCTGTTCAGAATCCTCAACCATCTTACGCATTTCTGGATCACGTTCAAACCGCTGAATTTCTGCTTCGCTTACAGATGAGCTATTTCTTTTTTCCTCGATAAGATTTATCATGGATTCTAAGTCATAATTTACACCATTATACTCTACGACGGCTTTTTCGTACTGATCTTTATATATCTTAACAACATTCCCGCCCTTTACTTCTAATTCAAACATATCATCCACCTCCTCTTTTCATTATAATATATTCGTTGAAATAAACGAAAAATCTTTTGATCAAATTTAACAAAGATGAACCATTTGTCAATCATTTTAAGTTTTCGCAAGAACAGAAAAGACCTATGAACTGGATAATAATGTTAAACTAAAAGGGAAGTTCATCAAAAGACTTTTGTTATAATTGCCATAACAAGTTTAGAAGAGGGGCTGATTTAAATGGGTTATGCGACTGCAACTTACCAATATCAAGACACTACTTTTTTTGTTTTACATCCTTCGTTTTATGTACTAATAGGTTTAGCATTACTGGCAGGTATTATTTTCATAGGATATAAAAAGAGAAAAGCAAAAGTTTAATATCGGTAAATATATATTTTTTTTACGGACGAATAAATGCTTTTATGAGGAAATTTACTTAAACTAACTAATGCAAAGTTAGCTAAATTAAGAGTTGCAATGTTGCAGTTCTACTTTTGAAGGGACTAAAAAAGAAGTGCATCAAGTTAATAGGAAGTGAAAATATGAAATATATTTTGGATAGAAACTATGCTAGAGAACTACTTGAATGGGCGAATCGACAAAACCCAGGACCTTGGTATAATCATTCTATTAATGTTGCTAATGCTACCGAAAACATCTTGTTAGAATTAAGTGAAGGTGGGTACGACCTTAATATTGACTTAGGGTACAATGCAGCTTTATTACATGATATAGGTAGATATAAAGGTTTTACTGGTAATGGGATTATATGTGTCACACATTCCTTTCCGTGTAAAAATGAGAATATTGAAAATGCTGCTGAGTGGAACCTTGTTTCAAAATATATGTAGGAAAAATTGGTTGCAATCCTTAATGAAAATAAAGATTACGATATTTACAATAAAGTAATTACTCTATGTGATGCTCTTGCTGATGCTGAAGGCTTTACCACACTCGAAAAAAGGCTGGTTTCTGTTGGCTTACGTCATGGTACAAATTCACATACCTCATTACATTGGAAAGGATTTTACTCCATTAAAAATGAATTGGAAAAACAATTAAATAAAAGTATTTATAAGTTACTTCCAAATGTAGAAGACTCCATTTATACAAATATAGAATAGTAACATTTTATAAGTTCAGTAGATAGTAGTTTTTCTTTTGAAGGATATTTTAGTGATAAAGGATGTGTTAATTATTAAAGCGATACTGTTTGATTTTGATGGTACACTTGCTGATACGTTACCTGTTTGTTTTTACGCCTTTCAAGCCGTTTTTAAAGAGTACGATAATAGAGAGATTACATCAGATGAAATTAAAGCTATGTTTGGACCATCTGAAACGGGAATCATCAAAGAAAATCTTAGGAATAAAAATATTGAAGAAGCAATCGAATTATACTATCAAAAATATAGTGAAAAACATACTTGAGCTAGTTATTAGGATGCAAATACGGATACAAATTAGCCTACATTTTCAATTGTAATTTACAATTTTGCGATAGGATACGGAACCCATTAGGAAATGTTTCTCCCCCTACCTTAACGTTATAGCATATAATCTAAAAATCTGGTAATCCATGATAACATGACTGTAACTGACCTTTTTACTACTGAAGCTTCCTCTTCTGCAACGGAAGGATGAGGATGATAGCTCCCATCTGGACTAACCTGAAGACTTCCCTCATGAATATAATGGTCTATCTCCCTGTTTAATTGATCAGCAAACTCCTCGCTATCAATTACCACCATTACTTCTGTGCTAAGATACGCACTTCTCGCATCTACATTAAAGGAACCAACAACACTGATTCGATTATCAAAGATAAATGTTTTTCCATGAAGTGATTCTGTTGGACCTTGAAATTCATACACATTCGCTTCGGAACTAGCAATAGTTTCCCGATGCATTCGGTAGCCTGAGTAAGCCAGTACATTTGGTGTAGCCGCAAGGGAGTTCGTTAGGAAACTCACTTCCTTTACAGAGATTTCGTCTTGATTTACATGCTGTAGCATCTTATCTGTAGGAATGATGTATGGACTTTGGATAAAAATAGATTGTTCTGCTATGCCCATTAAGCTTGTAATTTCATACCAAACCCACGGTTCCTTATTTAAGCGTTCAATAGGATTGTGAATGAACGTTACATTATTCGTTGGCACAGATTTTTCCAACCAATTAATTTCTTGATGAAACAAATCTGAATGGGATTCATGCATCGATTCAAGAAGTACCCTTAATTCCTCCGTTCTATTCCGTCCCCTTCTTTCCTGATTCTCCGTCAGTTCTGATACAGCATAGTAGGAAAACTCATGATTCCATACATCATCAAAATAGTTTTTCATCGCATAAATTGCGCTATCCTCAAAATTTCCTAAGTCAGTATTAATCAAAAGAACGTCTCGATCGTTAGAGGCACCATTATACCCGTCTGGACCAAAATACTTATCTGCTATATTCCTACCACCAATCATCGCTAGTTCATTATCAACAAGTATCATTTTATCGTGTAGTCTATTATTCCAAGTCCATGGACGTAACACATCTAATGGTTCATAGAACTTCAATTCGATATTCGGGTGATAGGAGTAAGAATACATAACATCCTTCAAATCCCCCCGTAGATTGTGAAATAAACCATCGAGGAGAATTCGCACGTGAACACCACGGTCTGCTGCATCTACTAAACTGGCAAACAAAATATCACTGGAAGTCCCAGCATGCACCGTATGGTAAGATAAATCCAAACTCTCTTGAGCATTTTCAATCACGTTTATACGGGCTATTCCTGACTCAAATCTATCTTCCACAAGAACTACTCTATCTTGAGATATTTTCTCCCCATAGAAACGCGTTGGGTCCAATGACTCCATATAGCTACTATTTTCATGATCATGAAAAGCAAAAATAAATACTCCAGCTATCAGAGCATAGAGAATATAAACAGTGACTAGCGTTCCTGTTAAAAGAAATATCTTTTTTATTTTAAAATCCCTCAAGGCTTTTCACCTCGCACATTCATAATTGATTTCCTATGGCTTGTTCACTATAAATTTATGCCTTTTTTACAAAGTTATGAAATCATTTCAATGAACAAATGTAAAAAAGTGTGAGACAATCTTTTTTCAGGAAAATCCACATATACAAGATTGATTATAAGAAACAATTATGAACGACTGATGAATGTAAAAACTGTATTTTCTGAATATAAAAACATCTGTAAGTATTCAAATACATAAAAAAAGAAGAAGCATTGTATTAGAAAATGCTTCTTCCTTTGGTTTTGGGAAAATGTAAGTATGGAATACAAACAGCCTATTATACTTTCATCTTTATAAACTCATCTATTTCAACACCGTATTGATGTCCAGTCCTCTTTAGTTCTTCATAAATTTCATTAGATAATTGGACTCCTTCTTTCAATTGCTTCCTTTTCTTCTCTTCTTCTAATTCACCTGGCATGTATACACGTTCGAACCCTTCCATCGGTTCACTATTTACTGTTTGCTCTACACGTTCCTCCATCCGTTTATAGAAATCCTCTAACGGCATGAAAGAAGTAATATCAATGGCACCAAAGAAATGACCTAGTCTCTGCGGTTCTGGATCTTCATACATTCTAGGGACATTACTACCAAAGAGAGCCCCTGTTAAAACGGAAGATAAAATATCAACAATGATGGCAAGACCAGAACCCTTTGGTCCCATTGGAAGTAGGTACCCTTCCAACGCTTTAGCAGGGTCTGTCGTACGTTCACCATCCTTTGTTATTGCCCAATCATCAGGAATTTCTCCACCGATTTTATTAGCTAACGTAATTTTCCCTCTCGCTGTATTCCCTGTGGACATATCTAACACAACGGGTGTTTTTCCTTCCCCAACGGGTACTGCAAAGGAAATAGGATTAGTACCTAAAGATGGTTCTTTTGATCCAAAAGGTACCATTAGTCCAGATGCATTTGTGGTTGCGATTCCTATACATCCCTTTTCCGCTGCCATTTTCGTATAATAAGAAGTGATGCCAAAATGATTGGAATCTCTTACACCTACAAAACTACTTCCACTTTTTAAAGCCTTATTAATGGCAGTGTTCATTGCTTTTACAGAAGCATACTGCCCCCATCCATTATTCGCGTTATATACTGCAGTAGTTAGTGTTTCTTTATCTAACGTTAAATCCGTTTTCCTTTCAATTAATCCATCTTCCATTCGTTTTAAATAGTCTGCCACTTTACAAACACCGTGAGAATGAAAACCTAGTAAATCCGCCTCTACTAGATTATCAGATACAACATCTGCCTCTTCATAGGGGATCGATTGTGCAAACACTTCTGTACAAAATTTTCTTAATTCCTTTGAATCTACTTTAACCAATTCATTCATCTCCTCTAGTTTTCGAAATGATGACTACTAAAATTTTCTATCTACTAAAAAGCCATTCTTACAATTCATTGATATCTGATATATCAATATATATATTTATAATATCACATCCAAATAAGTTGTTGCGTGAAATTTATAAATATTCAGTTTTTAAAATATGCATTAATTTATACGCTACATATCGAGCAAATTTTAGTAACCTCTAAAAAAGGTTATGAACTATTATTTATTATCATTTCGATATTTTGATGGAGTTGTTCCATAGAACTTTTTAAATGAATTTGTAAAATATGCAAGGTCTGAATAACCTAGTCGTTCTGCTACTTCTGATATACGTAATGATGTTCTTAATAAAAGATTCTTTGCTTCCGACATTCTTACCTCTTTAGCGTATTCGTTAAAGTTTTTACCGGTCTGCTCTTTAAATAGTTGGCTTAAATAGCTTGCGTTGAGATGAACTTGATTGGCAGCTTCTTTTAGACTAATACTCCCTGGAGTGGCTTGCCTTATTATTCGAATTACTTGTTCAATAGACGATAGTTCTTCATTTATTTCTTCTTCTGTTCGAACTTCTTTGTGATCTTCTTTCAATTCCATCCATTTTTTTAAGCAATCTTCCATATCCTTATGTTCAACAGGTTTAAGTAAATAATTAAAAACACCTGATTGAATAGCTTGTTGGGCATAGTTAAATTCATCATGTCCACTTACAATAATAATGTCCGAACGTATATCCTTCTCCCGAATGTACTTTGTTAATGCAAGTCCGTCCATTAATGGCATTCGAATATCTGTTACAATGAGAGATACTGTATGAATTTGCAGCCAGTTAAGCGCTTCCATTCCGTTGGTCGCTTCCATAACTACTCGAAAAGGAAGCCCTGTTTTTTCAATTACCTTTCGGATTGCTGTCCGAACCCATCGTTCGTCCTCCACTAGTAAAATATCATACATGCTTCTCACTCCACTTCTTTGTCATAAGGAAGATGAATACCTATTACTGTGCCATTTCCATTAGTGTCTTTAATGACAAGTCCATACTTTTCTCCAAAGTTAAGTTGATTCCTCCTGTGGACATTCACCATTCCTATATGGGAGCCACCAGTAGAAATATCCTTTTTATCTAAATCCTTTTGCAACCGTTCTATAATTTCCGTGGTCATCCCTTTTCCTGTATCCTTTATCCAAAGTACAAAGGCGGCTTCAGATTGCTTTTCTGCAGTAACTTCTATCATTGTACGTCCAGCACAAGGCTCTACAACATGGACAATGCAGTTTTCAATTAGCGGTTGTAATGAAAAGCGTGAGATCCTTTGTTCCATACACCAGTCTGGTAGGTTAATATTATAGGATACTTTGTCTTCAAATCTATATTTTTGAATCCGTAAATATAACTGGATCATCTCTTTTTCTTGTTCAATCTTTACAATATTATTCTGTTCCCTAAGATTGTATCGTAGCAGTTTCCCCATGGAAGAGGAGATTGTTGCAATATCATCTTTATCACTTTCTAAAGCCATCCCCCGAATTGTTTCTAAGGAATTGTATAAAAAATGAGGGTTCATTTGAGACTGTAATGCCTTTAACTCCGTTTCTTTTTGACGTAACCTTAATTCCGTCTCTCTTATTTGAGCATTATATACTTCATGTACTAATGATGAAATTTGATCCATCATTTTATTAAATCCATCAGACAATTGTCCAACTTCATCAATTGATTCTACTGGTACTCTTCTTGAAAAATTCCCATCCTCTACACGCTGCATATATTTTTGAAGTCTTTTAATTGGGCGTAATATATTTGTGGAAAAGCTGTATGCAATTATAAATACAACTAGGAGTGAAATAATTACCGTCTTAAAAATTATATCCTTTATATAATCAATTCCTTCTGTTACTTCATGAAAAGGTGTTGCTGTAGCTAGCGTCCAGTCTAATTGCGACGATTGACTATATGTAATTAAATCAGGTTCCTTATAGGAGTTCAAAAATGACCCAGACGTTTCTCCTTGCATAAGTTCCTGATACTCTGTTGTATATTCCGTACCTATTTTGCTTGTTGAGGGATGATATACATATCTCCCCTCTTGGTCAACGATAAACAAATAACCTGATTTTCCAGGGGTTATTTGCCTTGCAACATCTCTAAGCCGTTGATAATTTAAGTCAATAATAAGCATACCAAAAGGTTGAAGTGTTTGAGGATTTGCTATTCTTTTAACTACAGATATCACCGGTAGCTCTCTACCGTGCCATTGGATAACCCTACTAACGATACTTGGTCCTCCTACACCTGTAATTGTTGAATACCATGATTCTTCCATTAACTGAGAAGCTGTCTCTCTATTAGCTAACCCAGCAGAGTCTACAATTGCCTTATTTTCAAGGACTAAAGTAATGTTTGCTATATCAGATTGCGAAAATGCATGATTCCTTAATACATTCGTTATTAATTGATTCATGCCCCTTTCTTCCATTTCGTTCTCACTACTCATTCGTAAAAAATCAATTGTATCTGGATGATTTACGATTTTTAATGTAGTAATTTCATAGTCTCGCAAATAATCTTCCGTGTACATTTTTACTTGTTCTATCATTTGCCAGTTATATTCTCTTGCTTCATGTTCCAACACTTTTGAAGAGTGCATGTAAGATATATACCCTACAGTAATTAAAGGAACAACTACAATGACAGTAAAAATAACGATCATTTTTTCAGTTAATGGTCGGTCAATCATTAGTAGTATTCTCAAAAATGTATTCTTTTTCTTATATATCAAATTAACCACCTACTTAACTGATAATGTTTCCTATAATATAAATATAGTTGGAATGAAAGGAACAAACAAGAGACTCTATTTGAAAAGAGCCTCTCGTTTGTTATTCGTAATCTATTATTTACGGTCGCGATGCATCGATAGCATCTAAAATCTCTCGATGCTCTTCACCATGCTTTTCTAATACTGACTGAACAGCTTCTTGCCACACTGAAACATCCTCTACCTCTGTAATCGTTACACCAGCAGCACGAACTTCTTCCTCAGCTAACTCTTCAAATTTTGCCCATTCTTCTCTTTGGAAATCAATAGAATCCTTTGCTGCTGTACGAATGATCTCTTGGTCTTCCTCAGATAATTTATCCCATGTATTAGAGGATACCATCAATACCTCTGGGACACGCTGATGACCATCTAGTATATAGTGTGGGGCAACTTCGTAATGTCCTGTAGAATAATAACTAGGATAGTTATTTTCTGCCGCATCAATTACCCCTGTTTGTAAACCACTGTATACCTCACCAAAAGCCATTGGTGTTGCACTTGCACCAAGTGCCTCTATCAAGTCAATATTTACAGCATTTTGTTGAACACGGATCTTTTGCCCTTGTAAATCTTCTAAGCTCGTAACAGGATCCGTTGAATAGAAATGGCGAGCTCCTGAACTATAATATGCTAACCCAATCATGCTAGAACTTTCTAAGCTATCTAGCAATTGATCCCCATGTTCACTCAGTAGAAAATTCCACACGTGCTCATCACTATCAAAAATATAAGGTAAACTAAACACGGCATAGTCTTTATTGAATTCTGCTAATGGACCTGCACTTGTTCTTGTAAAGTCAATAGCGCCAAGCTGAACCTGTTCAATGACTGCAGCTTCTTCCCCTAAAGCTGCAGATGGGAATACATCAATCTTTATTCGTCCATCAGAACGTTCAAAAACTAATTCCGCAAAATGCTTATCAGCTAAGGTTGTTGGATAATCTGGAGCATGTGTTTCTGCTAATCTAAATTCATAGGTCGGCTTATCATCATCTCCACTACCTCCGCCTGTTTCACTATTCCCACCACTACCGGAACAACCAATTAGAACAGATAGAGCTAACAGGACAGTAGACAATAAAAACAATACACCTTTTCTCTTCATTTTGATGGCCTCCTTATTTTTAATAGATGAGATTTAAGTATTTTGTAAATGTAGAAGAACAATAAATCGACGCATTGATAATTCTAAATTTACTAAATACTCAGTCTATTTAAAATCTAACACTATTGTATTTTGAAAACGCTTTCAGTGGTAGGTCAATATTTTTATATATTTTTGTGATTTTTTTAGAACATTATCCAAACTTATTCGGAAGCCACATCACAATTTCTGGAACAAAGGTTAATAGTAATAATATGGCGACCATCACTAAATAAAATGGAATTAACGCTTTTGCTCCCTTCTCTATGGATACTTTTCCAATAGCACAACCTGTGAACAATACAGTCCCTACTGGAGGAGTGATCAGTCCGATTCCTAAATTTAGAATCATGATTATTCCGAAGTGTATTGGGTCCATCCCTAATGTTCCAACAACAACTGGATGAAGGATCGGAGTCATAACTAAAATGAGTGGAGCCATATCCATCGGTGCTCCGAGTAGTAACAAAAGTACAGTAATAATTAACATAATAACAACTGGATTATCTGATAAGGCTAAGAAAAACTCCGTTATCATTCCTGGAATTTGTAAGTAGGCTAATATGAATGCAAATGCCTTTGAGGCTGCAATTAAAAATAAAACCATGGATACAGTTCTAAACGTTTTCTTCAAAATTACCCAAATATGTGATAATGGAATTTCTCTATACACAAAAAACACGAGAATAAACGCATATAAACAAGCTATTGCACCAGACTCTGTTGCAGTGAATTGACCAGAAAATATTCCCCCAAGGATAATTACTCCTGTCATTAAAGATAAAAATCCGTCTAACAAAATTTTTGGTGCTTTTCTTAGTGGTACAGGCTCTCCTTTTTCATAGCCTCTTTTTCTCGCAATAATATAAGCAGTAGTCATCAAGCCAATCAATAAAATAAATGCAGGTACAATACCAGCAAGGAATAAGGAAGAAATGGAGACACCACCTGCTGCTAATGCATACAAAATCATGTTGTGGCTTGGAGGCATAATGACCCCTTGAATGGAGCTAGATGCGGTAACTGCCACTGTATAATCCTTATCATAACCTTTCTTTTTCATCATTGGAATCATTACTGATCCGACGGAAGATACGTCTGCTACTGCTGAACCAGAGATGTTTCCAAATAGTAAACTCGTAAAACAGTTCACCATCGCTAATCCACCACGAATCATTCCTACAAAAAGGTGAGCCATATTGATCAATCGTAGTGCAAGACCACCTTCACTCATGAGCTGACCTGCTAAAATAAAGAACGGAACTGCTAATAACGTATACGAATTAACACCTTGTACAAGGTTAGGAACTACAGTAGCTAATGAAATATCCAAAAACCACATCGTAATTAATGTAGAGCAAGCTAGTACGATGGCAACTGGAAATCCTAAAAGTAATAAAATTGTAAAGCTAACGAACAAGACTAATACTCCTGACATATCAATCCACCTCCTCGTCGTCATCTAAACCTATGTGTCTTCGTGTATCGATACCAAAGAATTGTAAGGTAGAGTAAACACAGATCATTGCGCCTGATATGGGAACAATCAAATATTGGACACTACGAGGCCAACCAGTGGCTGACAAAGTATTTGAATGCATCAAATCAGCATATTGCCAACCGTAAACAAGCAAGTATAGTCCAAATATAAATACGGTTACAATGATTACCTGAGAAAGATATTTCCGTATGGGTGGTGGTAAACGACGAGCAATGGAATCCATTGATAAATGTAGCTTTTCTCTAAATCCAATGGCAATACCTAAAAAAGCGGTCCAAATTAATAGTAGTAACGTTATTTCTTCAGACCAATAGTAAACGAAATTACCAAATGTCCTTGTAAAAACTTGAATGGTTACGATAATGACTAAGGATGATAATGCAGTCAATGCAAAAATTTCAAAAAGCCGATCAAAACCAAGTGCGAGTTTTTTTAAGCTAGACATACCCTCCCCTTACCTCCTTCTACATTAATTATCACTATTGTAAAGGAGGAACCACACAATGGTAACGCTTTCATTTATAGAATCATTTGTGATTTTTTTAGGTATTTTCAGAAATTTCTATTAACTTGTTGTGTTATACATAAAAAAACACCGCACCCCCTGACGAAAAACACTCATCAAAAGGTACGGCACTTTTTTTCTATTTCAATTTCTATTTATAATCAGCAGGATCCACAATGGCATCATATAGTAAATAAATCACCATACAAATGGCCATCGTAATAAAGCCCCAGCCTAACGTCACTTGTTCAATAACTAAATAGTTATTGCATAGTTGCTCCGGTGAAAAGATATAGAGGAAGCCCATTGCAAAAAACATTAAGGTAAAAATAGTAATTATGACGATTTTCCAAGCTTTACTTAACTTTGGCCAACTATCTCGAAGTGGAATACCCGCTAGAAATGGTAAACTAATAAACTTAAAAACCTGCACGCTTGTTAATACTAAAGCGTCATCCATCGTTCTCGGAATCATCCAATAGACCATGATAATAATAAACAACAACATACCCGGAAAGCCGTTACTGTTCCACTTTTCAAAAAAGTGAGGAAATCTTTGTTGAAAATATTTTGCCATCAAAAAGCCAGCAATGACTAACAACGGCATCTGCATATGCATGTGCATAATCATAATCGATTCTAGTAGATTGGAAACAGGGGGTAGAATCATAAAAATCCATAGCAACAAACCGATTGTAAATTGATTCATTTTTATTCCCCCTCATCCTCTTTAAGTTCGGATATTACACGTTCAGCGGCTTCATCAATCTTCGTAAAGTCCATTACATCAATAAGTGTTCCTTCTCGGTTGACAAAATAGAAAGCAGAGTTATGTCCAAAGTTACCTGTTCCATCAGGAATAACAATAACACCGAAGGCTTCCAGTAAATTCTCTAGCTCTGTTTCATCATTAATTCTTGCCATCCTCCATGTTTCGCCGTCTGCATAATAGTTATCTTTATACATATCCAATGTTTCTGGATCGTCCCTCTCTGGATCAAAGCTGATGCTTAAAAATATAATATCTTCCCCAATATAGTTGCTGGGAATTCGATCATATACTTGCCCCATATTCATTTCTAATACAGGACATACGGTGGTACAGGCAGTATACATAAAGGTAATAAAAACATATTTACCTTCTAAATCAGAAATAGGATAAATTTTTCCATTACTGTCCTCTAACGTTACATTAGGAAACTGTGGTTGATCCTGTGTTAACTGATATACTCTTGCAGTTTCAGCAGTATATGCTCGAAACCCGTCTGTCCCGATATAAAACAAGAAAAGTCCAAATAAAAGTACGACAGAAGAAGCGATAATCGTATGTTTATTATGTTTCATCATTTAATCACTTCCCAAAGTAAACTTTAGATAAAGAGATAGCCCGTAAGCTATCTCTTTATCTATAACTCTATTACCATGTTCTAAATGGTGGTGATCCCGGTGGTGCATTGGTGATAAATTCAACTAACGGAACAACATAACCCATTGCAATGACTAGTAGCATGATAACGATAATTCGTCCCCAGCTTTCTGTCCAGAAAGGCGTTTTCGTTGCGTTATCTTCTACGTCAGCTACAGGGAATTCTGTATCTCCTTTTGGTGCAAAGAACATCATCTGGATAACTGCATATACTTGCAGAAGCACTGCTACCATCAACAATGTTCCACCAACTGCTAAGAACATTAAATATGGGTCCCAACCTAAAGCTGTTGCATTATCTCCATAAGTTGTATAGGACGTTCTTCGCGGAGAACCTAATACACCAACCCAGTGCATGGCAATAGACATAAATGCCATACCTGATATCCAAAGTATAGAGGTAACGACCCCAATTTTATTAATTGCTGGTGTTAATACTCGTTTAGAGATAAATGGAATTAACCAATAACTAATCCCAAAGAAGGTAAGAGCAACTGTTGTACCAAGTGTTAAATGGAAATGCCCTACAACCCATAACGTATTATGGACTACTTGGTTTAATTGGTTCGTACTTTGTACAATTCCTCCAGCTCCCCCTGGAATAAATGCGATCATGGCAAGCATTGGTGCCAAGAAACGAACGTCTCCCCATGGAAGCTTTTTGAACCAAGCGAAAACTCCTGTTCCACCTTTTTTCTTAGATGTTTTTTCAAATACAGAGAACATTGCGTAAGCTGTCATTAATGATGGGAAACCAACAGCCAAGCTCATAAATACGTGTAAATATTTCACTGATTCCGTAATACCTGGGTCAATAATTTGGTGATGGAATCCTCCTGGAATGTTTAAAATAACTAATAATGCAATAACAACACGTGTTAATGTATCACTAAATCTTCTTCCCCCAATAATTTTCGGTACAGCTACATACCAAGCAGAAATGGCTGTCAAATACCAAATATTAACGAGAGTGTGTCCGAAGGCCCAAAACAGCGTTCGAGCAAGCATAACATTAATTGTTTCAACCCAACCAATAGACCAAGGAATAATCAACACAATAACTTCAATTGCTACAGGAACACTTCCAAAGAATAAGAGTACGAAAACCCCTGTTGCAAAATAAGATAAAATTGGAAGGTGCTGTCCCTTATTATTTTTACGCCAATTAGCTACCTGAATAAAGGAAGCGAAGGCGCACGACCAAATACCTAAGACAATAAAAACGAGACCGAAGTAAAAGACTGGTGAAGCTGCCATTGGCGGATAGAATGTAAACATAACTGTTGCATTGTTCATAAGTATCGGAATAACCGCTACAACAAGACCAACTACTTTCAGCCAAAACCCTATCCACGCCATCTTTCTTACTTTAGGAATTAGTCCACCCAACACATGGGAATGAGCAGCAAAGAAATAACCTGTAGTAAAGAATGATGTAAATACAAGAATTAATAATATTCCGTGTGCTGTTAGCACTTGATAATACGTAAACCAACTTGGTAAATCAAACAACCCTGCTCTATTTAATCCTTGGATTAACCCTAACGTTCCTCCAATTAACAATGCCGCAAATGAAACGAGCATAAATGTTTTCGATAATAGTGCATCCTGCGGGTTTATCCCGAGCATTTTATTCGCTTTTTCTTTAAATGAATGCTTTCGTGCTGTATCCATCTTTCTCCCCCCCTTAATACACCGTTATAGTAGTAGCCATGTGCTGATGGCCAATACCGCAATATTCATTACATAACACTAAATACTCCCCTGGTTCATGAAAGGTTTGTGTAATTGTTTGAATATGTCCTGGTGTTACCATGGCGTTCATATTTGTTCCTGCAATTTGGATTCCATGAATAACATCCTTCGACGTCATCGTAAAATGTACCGTAGAGCCGGCTGGAATCTCGATATCTCCTGGATTAAATCTAAAAATCTCTAATATCATGACTACTTCATATTCATTTTCACCAATTTCATATACACCTGGTGCATCAAAAGGTGCTGTTTCCTCCACCTTTTGTGGATCAATTGTTTCCATATTACTTGGTGGTCCTAAACCTAATACAAAAGTTTGATAGCCTGTAAAAATAGTAAATAACATTATCATTCCAAAGCTTAATATTAGCCAAATTTTTTCATCAAGATGCATTTTCATTGTTTATCCCTCCCTATAATCTCGCCATGTACACCCCAAACAATAGAATGTACGTTAAAACAATAAATCCTCCAACTATCCCTAACGAAACCCATGTACCCATTGAAGCCCCAAACTTAGATTCTGTCTTCTCTTCTTCCATCAGTTTCCGTTCTGCCATTCTCATCAACCTCCCTTATATTCATTTCTTACCTTTATGTTAATGGAGAATGTCTCTCCTGGAGGTGAGGTGCATCACCTTTAAGAAAAAAAGTTACAGGAAGGATGTGGAAATGTTGAAAAATGTTCAAAAATTAGAAAAGCACAAAGGGCCCGTTACGCCTAGGTACAGTGGACGTCCTGTAGGCAACGACGTAAACTTGTTGTCTTGATTCTGGCGACAAGGAAATGAATGTTCTGGATGTAAAAGCGCTTTTTGTTTTTTTTAGCTGGCAGGATATATGACTTCGAGCAGATGGGGGCTTCTATGTTACTGCAAATCGCTTTTTCTCCCTTTGCAGGATCGGGGGACTCTTCCTCCGTTCCCGCAAACCTACTTTTCTCCCTTTGCAGGATCGGGGGACCCTTCCTCTGTTCCCGCAAACTTACTTTTCTCCCTTTGCAGGATCAGGGGACTCTTCCTCCGTTCCCGCAAACTTACTTTTCTCCCTTTGCAGGATCGGGGGACTCTTCCTCCGTTCCTGCAAACTTACTTTTCTCCCTTTGCAGGATCGGGGGACTCTTCCTCCGTTCCCCAAAACTTACTTTTCTCCCTTTGCAGGATCGGGGATTCTTCCTCCGTTCCTGCAAACTTACTTTTCTCCCTTTGCAGGATCGGGGGATTCTTCCTCCGTTCCCGCAAAATTACTTTTCTCCCTTTGCAGGATCGGGGGATTCTTCCTCCGTTCCCCCAAACTTACTTTTCTCCCTTTGCAGGATCGGGGGACTCTTCCTCCGTTCCCGCAAACTTACTTTTCTCCCTTTGCAGGATCGGGGGACCCTTCCTCCGTTCCCGCAAACCTTCTTTCCTCCATTTGCAGGCTCATTGGACCCTTCCTATACTCCTGAAAACCTCTTTTTCCATTTGCAGGATCATTGGACGGCTTCTATTCTCCTGCAAACCTTCTTTTCTTCATTTACGGCAACATATAAGATAAACGATCACTTCCTCTGTATCCCAAACCCTTGATAACTTTCGAAGAGTCAACATTTTATAAATCATCAAACAAAAAACTACTACCATCTTTTAATAAGACGATAGTAGTTTTAATATCATAAAATCTCATTCTCTTTTATTGAAAAACAGGCAATGTTACGATGATCATCAAGATAAATAAAATCATTA
Organism: Evansella sp. AB-P1; assembly: GCF_029688925.1. Taxonomy (GTDB): domain Bacteria; phylum Bacillota; class Bacilli; order Bacillales; family Salisediminibacteriaceae; genus Evansella. The sequence goes on along the minus strand of NZ_JARUKY010000001.1, from coordinate 143,512 downwards.
AATAATTAACAGAGTACAAAAAGCTTACTCGCGCCCACTTAAAATCATCCTTTACTCTAAAACCATATAAGCTCAACCCTATCCACCCTAAATTAAATATAGTTGCAATGACCACGAAGAATGTACCGATTTCCCATAAGAAAAATGGGATAGGTAACAAGCAAAGAACATAAACAAACATATGCCATTTCGTTTCTCTAAACCCTCTCACAACTGGAAGCATAGCAACTCCTGCTGCACGATATTCCTCACTCTTTCTCATGGCAATTGCATACGTATGTGGCATTTGCCAAATAAAGATTAGTAGGAATAACAGAATCGGAATAGGGTGTAAGCCAGGTTGTATAGCAGCCCATCCAATAAGTGGTGTTACCGCACCTGATACACTCCCAATCACAGTATTAATGGTATATCTCCTTTTTGACCACATCGTATATGGAAAAACGTACGTAACCCAACCGACAAGAGCATAGAGAACTACCTCAATATTAGTAAAAAATAAAAAGATAAAGCCAATGATGGAAAAAATAATTCCTATCCACAAGACAACAGGAAGAGGTATACTCCCTGTCACAGTTGGTCGTTGTTTTGTCCTATCCATCAAGGTATCTATATCAACGTCATACCAATTATTGATGACAAGAGCTCCACCCATCATGAAAGTACTTCCGATCATAGTAATGATAAACAGCCCCCAATAATCGATAAATGGACTATTAGTAATAAAAAGCGCTAACCAAAATCCAGTCAAAACTGGAACCACATTGGATATTAAAACTAAAGCCTTAAACAAAGACTTTATATCAGAGAAGAGTTTCGATTGTCGATCTGTTGTTGTTTCCACCTTTATACTATCCCCCTTTTAATCAAGGAAAGGGATATCCCCCTCCCACCTTCGTTCTTATATGTCTTCTTTTGCTACTTTCCTGTCCTCTGCAGGGGTTGTCCCCTTAATAAAGAAGGACAAGATAAAACCTACTAATGTAATTATAGTAGCAACTAAAAAGGCAATGTTCACACCATGAATCATCTCATTTGGAGTAGCAGTTGCACCCGTCTGAAGTGCCGTAGTCGTCATAATTGTCACCAGCATCGCTGTCCCTATAGATGCTGCCACTTGCCGCATTGTATTGTTCATGGCTGTACCATGGGGAATTAATCGTAATGGCAATTGATTTAGTCCAGCCGTAGTCACAGGCATCATCACCAATGTCATCCCTACCATACGAATAGCAAAGACTACAGTTAAATAGGTAAAGGAGGTTGATTCAGACAGGTTTGTAAACATAAAGGTTGTCACAGTCATGATGCCTAGTCCTGTGATCGCTAGCTTTCTAGCACCTATTTTATCAAAAATACGACCTGCAATCGGTGACATTAATCCCATTAATAGTGCCCCTGGAAAGATCATAAGTCCTGATTCCATGGCAGAAAAACCAGCCATGTTTTGCATATAAATTGGTAAAATTGTTTGAGCACCTACTAACCCAATGAAAATAACAACACCTATGATTGTGGTTAATGCAAAAGTTCGATTTTTAAATACTCTAAATTCAAGAATAGGCTGCTTTAACTTGAATTGTCGGAGTATAAAAAACGTTATAGAGATGGCTCCAGCTAATAATGAACCGATAACAAATACATTATTCCATCCTACATTACCAGCACTACTAAATCCATATAATAATCCTCCAAAACCAATAGTGGAAAGGACAATGGATAAATAATCCACCTTCGGAAATGTTCGTTTCGTTACATTCTTTAATAAAAAGTAAGCAAGAATGATATCAATGATAATGAAGGGCATAATGATAAAAAAAAGAACTCGCCACGGATAATTTTCCACAACATAACCTGAGACAGTCGGCCCAATAGCTGGTGCAAAGGAAATCACCAATCCAACGAGTCCCATAGCTGCCCCTCGTTTTTCAACAGGAAAAATGGTTAAAAGCAGTGTCATCATTAATGGTAGAATAATACCAGCTCCACTCGCTTGTACAACTCTTCCTGCTATAAGAATACTAAAGGTTGGTGAAAAAGCACAGATAATTGTTCCCACAGCAAATAATAGCATAGCAGTTAAAAATAATTTCCTTGTCGTAAATGTCTCAATTAAAAACGCTGTTATGGGAATCATAATTCCATTTACAAGCATGAAAATAGTCGTTACCCACTGTGCCGAGTTCTCCGTAATTTGAAAGTCAACCATAATGTATGGTACTGCGATTGCCATTAATGTTTGATTTAATATGGCAACAAATCCACCAGCTAGGAGGACAATTACGATTAAGTTACGATTAAAGCTCGGTACTTCTTCTGTTACAACCGTTGTCACAAATACCCCTTCTAACTTCTGTATATTTGTCTAGCTTTGCTCTCCACTAACTGTATTTCTTCGTTCTAGTTATTATTTGAGCATCTCTAATAATCTTAACAATAGCTCCTTCTCAAATAAAATAATTTCCCTACATTCCTTTGCGTCTGTAACTGGAATATAATCCTTATGTGCAATATTGTTTCTATGATTGAGAACTGATTTAAACTGGTTTTCTAAAACGGATCTTTTACTGTTGTCAAAAATATCAGCATTATCTTTGAATAAATTTATTTCTTTCACAATTGCTTTTATGCTCATATAATCTCCCTTGTTATCCCAATTGAAGAACAAAATATGGACAATCATTCCGAAAGTAAAGGTTCTTTGCGTTAAACCAAATTTATTTTTTACCACTAAAGTTTTTGGCCATTTCTTTAAATCGTCTTTCCGATGCCCAAACCTTTCTGAACAATAGCTTACAAGTGGCTTGTACACTTTACAATAAAACTCATTTTCAATTGCTTTCGTTAACGTAATAACAGCAGGGGAGAAATCAAGCTCGTTATCAAAAATCGTGTGATCCATATTATTGTAAATAACTTCAGAAGTCTTTAAATACTTCATCGTATCCTTTTCTAACACTCCGTTTTCCCAAAAGCGACCGAAAAAAGCTTCTAATTCCCTTTCTGCATTTGCTAATTGTTCAATTGGGGCACGTTCAGAAAATCGATTTACGTTTATTATCCAATCCTCCATACGATTAATAATTTCCTCTTCTGTACTTCCTTCCATTTTCAATAACTCTTTTAGTCTAAATAAATTATCTGTTAGCTTTTTATATTGAACCTGTAAAGCAGCAATTTCCTTTGTATGAACAACAATATCTTTAAATGTAAGAGAAATAGGCTCCTTTGATTTAATTAATTCACTTTCTTCAATACGTGTATAAGAAACAGTTGGACCAAGGTCGTCTTTAAGCCTTTTCTCTGTAACCTCCATAACATCCTGTAAGTAATCCACACCAATCCAGCTTCTTTTAAATTTTTCTGCAGCGATTAGCGTGGTACCGAAGCCTGCAAATGGATCAAGAATAAGGTCTCCTTCATTGGATCCAAATGTAATGATTCTTTCCATTAAGCTAAGTGGTTTTTGCCCAACTGATATTTTCTTATTATTTGAGACCATTTCGTTTAACGGAACTCTTGTGGTTAAATCATTCCAATTTGTACCTGCTCTAGTTTCTGTCGCATATTCTTTTAACATTGGAACAGCTGTTGAACTATCTATTAACCCTTCCTTGTAAAAATAATCAAGCTTCTCCTTTTTAAAACTCCAGCTTTTGTTTTCAGGAGGTGTCATTCCCTTCCATTCAAACCTGCCATGTTGAAAAACAGAATGAATCATTAACGGCCGTAATCTATAGTTCCCTTTCTTATCCTTCCATCTATAAGGCTTCATTTCTTCACTATTTAACGGTCTAGTTACTTCGTTTAAATGAAACAGACCGGACTTGCTATATACTAAAATACTATCATAATCATAAAGAAGGCCCTTTGGCTTCAAGTTAATTTGGTGGTTAAGCGTTAGTTCCAAAGGAGGAGTAAAGCCCCTTTCAAATACTTGCTCCAGAATTAAGCGAAAATTAATTGGTGAATTTGGAATATAATAAAGGAATAGTAGCCCGTCCTTTTTTAAAATCCTTTTCGTGTGCTGAAAAACCTTTGATAAATATTCAGAATAAGCAACGATGGATTTTTCTTCTTCTCTTTTAGGTGCATAAAAATTCTCCGTATATATTGGATGCATAGGTGGGTCCAAAAAAGCCAAGGCAGCACTCTCACTATCAAGTCTTTCTAGTACGTTTAGGGCGTCTCCTAAATAAAGTGTATTTGTTACCATGTTTTATCAGTCCTTTTGCCGTTTATAAAAGTGTGATAATTAAAAATTTCTAATGACTTTCCCTTGATACAATCCTTCTACATCTAAATGGACATCACTATCTATTGCAAACGCTACAATTTTAGATAATAGGTTTTCTTCGATGATTGAATGTAAATAAATTAAACAAATTGTTCCTTCATCTGTTTCTTCTATTTCTTCATATGAATGAAGTTTATAGAAAACAATGGCTTTCCTTACTACCTCTTTTATGCATTCCTCATTTTTTGTATCAAAATTTTCTATTTCATTTATTGTTTCATTAACAAAATCTTGTAAATTCATTGTTCTTTTCCTTTCTCCTAAAGAAATGGCTATAGTAATAATTATTTAAGGATTACATATACGGCAATAGGTCGGATCAGCATATTCTTCTCTATTCGGGTACAGATTCTCTTTTTCATAGCCACATTTATTACATTCATATATGTGTGAACGAACCGTTTCTGTTGGAAAACCACATAATTGGCATGGGAGACCCTTCTTCACTTCTTTTATACTGAATCCAGGTGTATCACAGTTTGGACATAACGATTTTATTTTTGTTAATAGATCTTCAGTAGCTAGTTTAATGTTTTTCATCCGACTGGGATTAAACATAGCTCTCATATCAGTCTCCATAAAAAGAGGCTTCTGTTCTTTTCTATCAATAGAATGTATAGGTAGCCATTTAGTTATCGCTTTTTCTAAAGCTTCTTCGGTTGAGATTCCTTTTATTATTTCATATTGATTGATTGTTTCTTTATTCTTCTTCACAATTAATCCATGTTCAGGAAAGCCAACAGTTTTAGCAAATTCAAGGGCTGCCTCAAAGCTTTTTACTTCTTGATGTGCGTAATTTGTATTACTATTTGCAACATACCCAGTGATTTCAAGTTCATTCTTTTTATCAATGAATAAAATTAACTCTCTATTGTAAGGTACCACTGATAAAATAGGATGTGGCCTAAACGACCCTTCACTTGAAATACCTATATCAAGATTATATTGCTCCATAGCTGTTTCAAGCTTTTTCCTTGCTGCCTCTAATTGATTCCCTACTCTCTCAACTTCTCCCGTAAAGGTTCCAAAGACATCTGAACTGAAGTTTTCAGGAACGATAAACTGTAATCCTAATTCTTCCTCTAACAATGGGCCAATGACTTGCTCTTTATGATGCATCGTTGCAATAATAGCCTTGCGCTTATTAAACAATCGTTTAAGATTCCTGTCCATATATTTTGTGGCTCCTTTTTATAAAAGCAATTTCAAATTAAATATATATTTATTATAGCAAGAACGACAGACGCCAGGTACTTGTCGAATAACCTTTATTAAGAACAAGAAATATATGTCTAGAGACGGTATAGAGCTGTGTAAAGCTCCAAAATCATTAAATGCAAAAAAAGTGATGTAACCTACGATTGTAATAGGTTACATCACTTTCATTGAGTAGTTAAATTAGAAATCAACTAATGACATTGTAGAATACTTATTACATTAACCTAACTTGGAATGTATCAAGAACTCTGTTTTTGACTTATCCAACTCTCAACGACATTTGGAACTCCATCTTTATATGTTGGATAATGAAATGTAAATCCTGTTTCTTTTAATTTTTTATTACTAAAATTAGTATGGGCTGTGGCGTATTCAGTTAAGACTGGCCCTAGTAACAAATTACAAAGCCATTTTGGCACCTTTCTCGTCTGAACTTGTTTATTCATCACTTCTCCAATGTAATTACAGAGGTCCGCTGACGGTATTGGCTGATCATCTACTAATAAGTATCGTTCACCTGCATTACCACTTATTGCTAAATGCAAGATTGCTCTTCCACAATCTTCTACATGAATAGTAGACATCACAGGATTATAACCCTTTAATCCTGTTACCGGTTTTTCTTCATATATGTTATTTAAGTATAGCTGGGGCATCCAGGAATCAGGTCCATACACTTGACCAGGAAAGGCAGTAATAATTGGAAGCCCTTTACTTACATACTCTGGAATTAGCTCTACCGAAGGAGCAATATATGGTCCCCAACCCTTTGGATCTGCTGCCATCTCCTCTTTTTGAGGCTCTTTATCTCCTGAATCCCCAAAATAGCTAGTTCCTGCAATATAAACGATCTTTTTTAAGTCACTACCTACACATGCATCAAGAAATCGTTTTGTCATTTTTTCATGACCTTGTTGAAAATTTTGTGCAACCTTTTTGGTCACTTTCTTCCCCCAAGTTGGTGGTGATGCTAGAAAAACTGCATAATCTACTTCCTTTATAATACTTTGCCATTCTCCATCTTGATATAAATCCCCTACTACTGTCCGTATATTCTCTTGTTCTAGATTCACTGCATTTTCCTTTGACCTTGTAAGTGCGATGACTTCTAAATCATCTTCCACTGCTGCCTTAACTGTAGCTGAACCAATATAACCTGTTCCACCAGTAATAAGTACTTTTTGTCCCAAGAGCACCAACCCCTACTAATAGATTAATAATAACGAATGATGAAAACACAAATTCTACATTATAGTAACATAACCAATGGTTAAATTTCAGTATTTTCTAAAAAATCAATCAATTATTATATTTATTAAATTACTTAATTTGTATTTTGTTCTACTATTGATCTGGTACCAAATTTTAAAAGCACAGGAATTTGATTCCTGTGCTTTTCTCTTCTTAAATGTTATTCTATTTTCGCATCAAAAGAACCGTCCCCATGAGTTTACTCATCCTCTACGGGTGAAAATTCATGTGCCCAAACCTTCATTTCTGGCTTCCAAGGCATACCTGGGTGAATGGACAAAATGGAGTTTTTATATTCTTCCACACTATTAAATCCCTCTTGGACAGCAATCTCATCCGTTAAATCACCTAAAGTCTGTCTATACACACGTTCTATTTTAAAGCGTTCCCCTTCAAGAACCATTATTTCTCCTGGGTCCGCATATCTACCATTCCTTCTCGTGGCCGTCTTCTTTCCTGCAAGTACTTTTTTAATATCCTCAGGTTTCGTAATCATTCTGTCAACTTCACACGTTTTCGGTGGTAAAACTTCTTCATTTTCCATACTGTGGTCCCCCTCTTCTCTATCACATATTCTACACTAATTTATGATTTAAAGTAACTTTTGATAGTTAATACCATAATAATATATCCTGTTCCTTACAAATAATGTATGTCACTCTTTACCCTAAAACGCCTGTCGAATCAACGTTTTAATCTTTCTTTTATCTGTAAATCACTATAGATGTGAAAAAAAGCAATTTAGTGGTCTGCAAATAGGAAAAGAGGATAGACATAAAAAAGACCCAGATATCGGAAATTTTTATTTTCACGAAAACCGGATCTGAATCGGAAATATTTATTTTTATTTGGAAATGTGTCAGTCCCCTGTCATTTTTATTATCTTTGGACTAACGTCTAAATACGCATTAATGCACCATTGGGTTTTGGTAACTCTTGATCTGTTAACTGATTCATTTTACAAAAATGATCAAAAAATTGTTGTGCCAACTCTCGTTCTTTTGGATCACTTTTCAACGAAACTATATCATGCAAAATTTGAGCCATCCATGAATTTTCAAAATAACGATATTTACCTGTATTCCACGTCATTTTGTGGGGGAATTTTTCATTTATATAATATTTCCAGAAGAGCATCTGATCCGATTCCTGTTCTGTAAGTAGGAGTTTGTATTTTGAATGCGCAGGAATATATCCATCTTCACAAAGCTTACCAATAAAATTTTCATCTACCATATAGACACCTAAAATACGTCTGTCTTTTTCAGGCATGTTGGGATCAATTGCTGTTAACAGGACAGCACTGTTTTGGTGCAAGCGGATGGGTTTGTTTGGCTTCCCTTTGTTATTACCACTTTTTACTACACCTGAAAAAACCTTCCACTCCGAAAAAGAACTATTCTGTTCTTCTTTATCACACCAAAAAACCATTTGTGATTCGGAATGAAGTTTATGATTTTTCATAAGTTTATTATGTTCCTCGCGAAGTTCCAGGTTTCTTCGTTGTAGTTTCTTTTCCTCTTCCTTTCTCCATTCTTCCTTCCTTCGTTCCATTTCCTTTTTTTGTATAATTTCATCAAGTGAATTAGCATCACTTTTATCATGTAGTTGTAGGTGTTTTCCAAATACATCAGGGAAAACAAACTTTTTATTTTCCGATGCAAAATGTATTTCAATAATCGATTCATTTTGTTTAACTATACTCCCCGTACCAAAACGCTTGTGTGTCACTTTCTTGTTAATTAGATTCATTATTCTAGTCCTCCTTAAAGAATAAAAACTCGGTTACTATAAGATAGTAAATTGATATTTTTATTCAACTTACTTACCTTTAAAGCTCACACAACTGTTTTAATTTTTCTTCGATTTAAGTAAGGATATTAAAAAAACGTATCCATAATTTTATCTGCAAAAAAATACAGCCAAATTCGGAATACGATTGAAAAAACAATTGTAAAATTATTATAACATTTTTTAAAAAATATTACAAATTTATTGTTGACAAAATATTTTATCATGAGTTAAAATGTAGTTTTATTCACTCAATTCACTTGAGATGAGGTATAAAAAATGACTCCAAAAAGTCGTGAAAAATCTGGAAATCCCCTATAAATAACCACCTTTGTTCAGTGGAATGATTCCACAATTAAACTAATTTAATCTAACCCTCTTTACGTTCGAGACTTAGTTCAAGGACGTCCTAGGCAACATATATTTAAATTCTTAAGATGTTAACATATTGTTCAGTTCATTTAACTTCTTACTCGAAATATGAAGCCCAATAGCACAAACTTCTGCTAATCAGCTATTCATTGGATTAGTAAACAAACCTTATCCTATCTTTATTTGTAGGAATACCATTAACTACTTTTTGCCACTCACCATCTTGGAATAGTTCATATTTTTCAAAAGCACAAGGCAATCCGCTTGCAGTAGATATGTCACAACTATCCATTAGCTGAAAATGCAAATGTGGAGCAAAAGAATTACCTGAATGGCCCACTTTACCAATAACTTCACCTTTTTTTACACCCTGACCGACTGAAACCTGGATAGATCCTGTTTGAAGATGGACTAAGGCAGCATAAACATTGTCGCCACATTCCATAATGATGTAGTTCCCAGCAACTGATTGTACGTCGTCTTTATTCGGATCGAAATAACGGGCATTTTTATAGGCTTTAGACATATCTGAAAGTAAATTCGTACGTGCTCGTTCTTCATAACCATCCTCTGCTTGGACAACGATTCCGTCGCAAGGTGCATATACATCTTGGCCCCAACAGTAATAATCACTTAAGGAAACCCCGAAAATAAGATATTGCGGCAAGCTAACACGATAGGCAGGCCAGCCCGTTCTTTCCCAATCCACCTGTATAAAGTCATAAGCATATCTTGTTCCAAACTGGTCTGTTCCGTGACTTGGAATTTTTGTTCCTGGAGTGTTAGGTGAGAGCCATTCTCCTCTCAAAGGAAACTCTACAAGTATCGGTTCACGCGCTTCAATCATCTCATACCTCCTCGTCCATTCTTTATTTAGATTATTGAAAATGACTATCGCTAAAGTGCTAGAACGATACTAATACGTGCAGGCATGTGCTTTTTCCATTCCCATTGTAACTAGCATTTCCAAACCCTTCATTCACTGCTTGATGTATAGAAAATTTTTCTAAGTTCGTCAAAGTATTCATCAAGTGATGAAATGATTTGTTTATAATCCAAATTTGAAGTTTTCGAATTTCTAATCTCATCCAAAATTTGATTAGTAAAACCTATATTAGACCACAAAATAATCTGTTTACACTTGTCAATATTTAAACCAGCTCTAAACTTAGAAACATCAATCATATCAAATATTTGTTCGTCGCATGATAATTGCTTTTTGTTGACTCTTTTCTCAAGTGCTTTGTTGACCTCATAAGAGTTTGTCACGATAGAAAGTTTGTTAAACTCAAAAATCCACGGATACTGTTTTAGTAATTCAATTTGAAGAAGATACGATTGCCGTAGCCTATCAAAAATATCTTTTTCAGTAAAATCCATTTTCATAAAGTATTCTTTATTAAGAAGTTCTGTGAAGTAGTCATAAACAAGCAGAAAAAGTTCCTGTTTATTACTTACATAATGAAACATCAGTGCTTTAGAAATCCCTGCTTCTTTAGCAATTATATTTGTGGAAGCCTTGTCAAATCCTTTTAGTGCAAATTCTTTTAAGGCGGCATTTAAGATAGCGTTGCGCCTTAAAGGATCTAAATCCAATAATTTTTTTGGCATATTCAATATCCCCTTGAAAATCTCCTCTATATTGACCTATTAGGTCAACGTTATTATGCCACCATTTACCTAAAAGGTCAATATTTTTTTAATTTGCACAAGTTTCCAGCCTTGAGTTGAATATATTTCACAACTATAGATATGTTCTCAAAGAACAAAAAAAGATGCCAATGTCTAACCACCAGCATCTCAATTTATCTATATTTACTTAAAACCTTGGTAAATCAGCCTTTGATCCTTCTTTCCATGACAGTCAGACCAGGCACTCCACATGTAGCGAACTTGGAAATGTGTCGAGTTGTCTGAAAATGTTTCCGTTTAAAAGTGCATTTGCCCTCATATTTTTGCACTAAAATGTGCACCTCAATCATTACGCAAAGCTCTTCCCCATATCTTTCAACATCTAATTCCGCGTAAAAGTTAGACCACCGGGGTCAAAAAATCCCCCGAACCAATAGTCCGAGGGAACATAAAACACACTTCCATATTCAATTAAAAATCGCCAAACCTATTGATACCAAGCTATTTCAACTCTATCAACGCTACACACTCCACATGTGTCGTATGCGGAAACATATCGACAGGCTGAATTTCCTTCGCTTCGAAGCCGTGTTCTGCGAGATATTTCAGGTCTCGTGCTAATGTTGCGGGGTTACAGGATACGTAAACCACTCGATCTGGTTTCATGTTTACGATTGTTTCCAGAAATGCTTCATCGCAGCCTTTCCGTGGCGGATCTACAACGATTACATCTGGTCGGATTCCTTGTGCGTACCACCATGGCATTACTTTTTCAGCTTCTCCAACAGCAAAATTAACGTTTTCAATGTGATTTAAACGCGCATTTTTCTTTGCATCAGCAATCGCTTCGGGTACAATTTCCACACCATATACATGCCTTGCTTTTTGTGCTAAAAATAAGCTAATCGTTCCAATTCCACAATACGCATCAATAACAGTCTCTTTTCCTGTTAGTTTTGCGTACACTAACGCTTTGTCATACAGCACTTTCGTTTGCTCTGGATTTACTTGATAAAAAGATCGGGCTGAGATCGCAAACTTAATGTCTCCAATAAAATCATAAATTACTTCCTCGCCCCAAAGGACTTCCGTTTTATCCCCAAATACAACATTAGTTCGCTTAGGATTTATATTTTGTACAATGGATTTTACGTTCGGGATACTCGAACGAATTTCTTCGATGATATTCTTTTTATTTGGTAGCTCTTTCCCCTTCGTTACGAGCACGACCATGATCTCTTTTGTTATTTTACCGTAACGGACGACAACATGCCGAAGTGTTCCTTTATGTTTTTGATCGTCGTAAGCACGGATTCCATATTTTTTCGCGATCGTTTTAACAGTCTGAACAACTTCATCATTTGCTTCGTGCTGAATCATGCAGCTTTCCATATCGATGATTTTATGACTCCGTTCTGCATAAAAACCAGCAACTAGTCCTCCCTCTTCTTCCCCAAATGGAACCTGCGCTTTGTTTCGGTAACGCCATGGTTCATTCATCCCTAAGGTTGGATGGACAACAGCATTTGTGATTCCACCTATTCGTTCTAATACATCGCGGACATGCTTTTGTTTATGCTTTAACTGTCCCTCATAGCTTAAGTGCTGAAGCTGACAGCCTCCACACTCTTTAAAAATAGGACACGGTGGTTCGGTACGGTGTTGGCTTTCTTCTATCGTTTCCATCAGTCGGCCAAAACCATAGTTTTTCTTCAATTTTACAACCTTTATTGTTGCTCTCTCTCCAGGCAAGCCTCTCTGGACAAAGATCGGAAAGTTATCTATTTTTGCCACTGCTGCACCATCGTGAGTCAAATCCTCGAAGGTCACTTGTAGCAATTGGTTTTTTTCAACAGGCAATTGGTCTTTTGTCATTATGTTTAATCCTTTCACGGCAATTTCTGATATTGATTGTATCATAACGAACCCCTAGTATTAAATCGAGACAGTATTAATCTTTTTCAGTTGACTGCCATAAAAATAGAAACAGTTCAGTAGTGGAAGGCGGTGACTCCAGCGACGAGCTTTTACTTCATGAATTGTCTTGACTGGTAAAGCTTCTGAGCAATACTTTGCAAATTTGCAAAGGTAGAGAAATAAGCGCTATAGACTTCTGGAAAGAGAGCTTCTATCTTCCCGGAAAGTATGATCATACAATTTGCGGGACAATAGGGAGCCATCTAGAAGACCGCAAAACAGAAAATAGAAGTATTGCAGTCGACAAGTAACGTTCTAGACGACGCAAACCATGAAATAAAAGAAATACTGTAGAGAGACACCGTTCTACACGACTGCAAAACCACTAAAACGCAAAACAATGTTGATGCATTACTTTCGTTTCTGAACACACATTCATAGGCATGTATTGCTTATCCAATCATATAATTTATTAGCTTTTCGAAATAGTTTAAAAATGAGAAAAAAGGAGGGTGAAGGAGAAAATAAATGTAAGCGCTTTATTTGTTGGTAAAACTGGTCTTTTTCGTCTTTTTCCTTTATATGGACATGGTGCCATAATGTAGTTGTATGACATTATACTGGGAGGGATATGCCATGAATGCCGTTTTATTAGCTTTAATAGGAATGTTTGTCTTTTTCCTAGGTTATCGCTATTACTCCAAGTTTGTTGCAGAAAAGATTTATAAGCTCGATCCGAATTATGTAACACCTGCCCACCAATTCAAGGATGGTGTTGATTTTGTACCTACAAACAAGTGGGTATTATGGGGTCATCACTTCACCTCCGTTGCAGGGGCAGCACCAATCTTAGGACCTGCCATTGCCATCTATTGGGGTTGGCTACCAGCTGTAATATGGGTACTATTAGGGACTGTATTTGCAGCAGGTGTTCATGATTTCGGTGCACTCGTTCTATCAGTTCGAAATAAGGGACAATCAGTTGGAACGTTAGCGGACAAAATCATTGGTCAGCGTGCGAAGATCTTATTCTTATTTATTATCTTAATCCTTGTTTTAATGGTTAACGCTGTTTTTGCATGGGTAATTGCAAATTTATTTATAACATTCCCATCTTCCGTGTTATCCGTATTTATTCAAATTCCACTAGCGATTTGGATAGGTTATGTCGTTTATCGAAAAAAAGGTGGAATGCTTTGGCCTTCATTAGCTGCTTTAGCCACCATGTACATCGCAGCTGTTGTTGCTTCAAAAGTACCAGCTTTACAAATTGATTTACCTCGATATTTTGGAGGCGAAGAAAACATTGTAGCCTTCGGATTAAATGGTGTCGCATTCTCCTTCTTCGTTTGGATAATCATCTTAATGGTTTATGTTTACATTGCATCTACTTTACCAGTTTGGAAGCTACTACAACCTCGTGATTACATTAACTCTCATCAATTGGTCGTTGGTCTAGCCATTTTATATCTTGGATTATTATTCTCAAATCCATCCATTACAGCACCGATGACAAATAGTGCAGCAACAGATACTCCTTGGTTACCAATACTCTTTATAACCATTGCTTGTGGTGCCATATCTGGATTCCATGGCCTCGTTGCATCTGGTACAACTAGTAAACAACTTGATAGAGAGCCCCAAGCCCGTATGGTTGGGTATGGTGGAGCTGTTGGGGAAGGATTATTAGCGCTAGCATCCATCATTGCCGTTGCCACATTGTTTAGTAGTTCTGGTGACTTTCTAGGTGCCTATAGCAGTTTTGGTGATGCAAGCAGTGGTGGTTTAGGAAACTTCGTACAAGGTGCTGGACAATTAGCAACCGGACTATTTATTCCTGCAGATGTTGCTAATACCATCGTGGCGGTAATAGTCGTTAGTTTTGCCGCAACAACGTTAGATACGTCCGTTCGTCTCATGCGCTATATCATTTCAGAGCTTGGTAAAACATATAATATTAAGTCCATTACTAAAACACACGTAGCTACTACTATTGCAGTTGGTTCAAGTGCTGCACTTGTACTACTTCCAGAAGGTCCTCAAGGATTCGGATCCGGAGGTTATGTATTATGGCCATTGTTTGGTACATCAAACCAGCTTTTAGCAGCAATTACATTACTTCTTATCACGTTGTGGCTAAAGCGACAAGGAAGAAACTTCCTAGTATCACTCATACCAATGGTCTTCTTATTAGCCATGACCTTGTACGCAATGGGACTTCAAATCATTACAGAATGGTCCTTCTTTGCTGGAAGTAACCCTAGTTTACTCCTATTTATTTTAGGCTCCATCATCTTTGTTTTTGCCTTCTGGATTCTACTAGAAGCAGTAGCAGCCTTAGGTAAAAAAGATCCTGCTAAGCCAAAAAATAAGGCTATGTAAAACGCATAAGAAGTAGAGGTTGGCTTCTCTTTCATAAAAGATGGAGAAGCCTTCTTCCCTTCTTTTATGAAGAGATTGTTATTTCATCCTTATAAAGGACGGTGTCATCCATTGAATTTAAAGCGCATTCTAGAATTGTATGATGAAGTATTACGAACTGGACACCGATCAGAAATTTTGAGGGAGCTTAGAGACGAAGACGATCTTTTTATGCTTCTTCTTTATTCTGATATGCTCGGTATTCCTAATCCAGCTTTTTATTACACACTTGAATTGTATCCGCACATGCTAGAGAAATTTCATCAATGGCATTTAAGAATGGGAATGGATAAATCACCTTTAACAGGATTTCGGTGTTGTTAAGAGGCTCTAATAGGATGGTGATAGTTATGATTGATAAGATAAATATTTTAAATAAAAAAGTTATTTTTGTTGGCGGGAAAGGTGGAGTTGGAAAATCTACCTCTGCAGCCGCTATCGCACTCGCAGCAAAGAACATTGGAAAAAAAGTACTTTTGGTTTCAACAGATCCTGCTCATAATCTAGGTGACCTATTTCATACAAAGCTAAAAGGAGAACCTAAAAAGGTGGAAGGGAATCTCTTTGTAATGGAGATTAACTCCGAAAAAGAAAATGATCGTTACATTGCTAGTGTAAAGAAAAACCTTGAGGGGCAAGTACGATCTTCCATGATTGAAGAGGTCCATCGACAAATAGATATGGCAAAGACAACACCTGGTGCAGATGAAGCAGCACTCTTTGATCGAATCACATCATTAATATTAGAGGAGTTAGACAGGTTTGATTTACTCATTTTTGACACAGCTCCTACTGGACACACTTTACGACTCCTATCTTTGCCTGAAATGATGGGGGTATGGATGGATGGCATGCTAGAACGTCGTCGAAAAACCAACGAAAACTATATGCAATTAATAAATGATGGTGAGCCTGTCGACGATCCTATATTTAAAACATTACAAGCACGTCGTGATAAATTTAGTCAAGTACGGAAAGTCCTTTTAAATGGAGAAATGACTGGATTTTTATTTGTTCTTAATCCAGAAAGACTTCCAATCCAAGAGGGAAAACGGGGGATTGATACATTAAAACAACATGGAATTCCCGTACTAGGAATTGTTGTGAATAAAATTTTACCGGACGAGGTAGACGGTATTTTTTTTCAAAAGCGTAAAATTCAACAATTGTCGTATTTAAAAGAAATTGACAAGCTTTTTACCGGAATTCCTCAAGTAAGATTAGAGCTCTTGGATGAAGATATTTCTACACCTTTACATCTTAAAAAAGTTTCAAAAAAATGGGAAGAATTAATTTGTTAGTACGATGTTTAGTATATATATTGGTAAGAGTCATACAAGTGAATAGCTATCCATGAACAGCCCATAGGCAACTGTCTGTGGGCAATTATTTTATGCCCTCAATACATTCAATTTTCTGTCTTTTCCACTTTCTCCACCATACCATGACCCCTCACTCAAAAAAATTCTTAAAAGAAAATTTTTTTTGGAATCATAATATAGTAGTTTTCCATATACTTATTACTAAGAGACTTTCCATTCAGTAATTTCAGTCACCGGTTTTTTCCTCAAGGTTTCTCACACACTTTTTTCACCGTTGTTTATATATTTAAAAGTTCGGGAAATGATTAACAGTTCTCACAATAATATTATGAATGTAGAAATTTATTGATTTATTCCTTCCTTATTGTGAGTATATTGTTCAACTACTTGATATAATAGAAACGTAATCGTTTACTTTTTGTAATAAAAAAATAAACTCACCGCTTTCTTCATTTGATTGTATTGAGTATAACTATTTTCCATAAAGGAGTGGAGCATATGGACTGGTTAGGAATTGGTGTATTTGTCATTGCTATAGGATTTGCAGTAGTTGTTATTTTTCTTGTGCCTGTTTTAAAGCGCTTGGAGCAAACGTTAGGTTCTACTGCTGAAACAATAGATAAAACGCAAAAAAATATTGAGAATATATCTAGTGAAACAACATTAATGCTCTATAATGCAAACGAAACGATATTAGATATTAATAACAAATTAATGAAGCTAGATCCTTTATTTCAAATAGTTAATGATACTGGAGAATCAGCAAACCATCTTACCTCTTCATTACTGAAGGTAACGTCATTGACAGATAGCAAAATAGATAACAATAGGGAGACTCAACCCAATGAGACTTCTTCCTTGTTTGATCGAAATAAACTACAAGGTCTCGTTCGGGGAGCAGCATTCATTTACTATTTGCTCGAAGCAAAAAAAGTGATTGAAAAACGGAAATCAAATTTAAATTAAATTGTCACAAAAAATTCAGGGACATGGTCCCTGAATTTTTTGTGACAATGAACTACATTTATCCGTCGCATTAGTAAATTTTTTCTAAAACAACAATTTCAAAATACGTAAAAGAGGTTTATTATATAAGTGTGTAGGGTATTTTTTCCTATTAACCAAAAATTTGTATCATCATAATCTTAAAATTAAAGGAGATATCTAATGGATAGCAAAAAGGAACCAGTCCAATCCGTGCAACAGTTAACACCGTTGTCTGGAAAGGATCGTCTCAATCATATTGATAGTTTAAGAGGTTTTGCCTTACTCGGAATTCTAATCGTAAATATGCTAGCTTTTCAATACGGTATTTTTGGTCAAAAATTTATTTTCCCGATCTTATCTACTGCAGATCAATCTACACATATCTTAGTCGAATGGTTCTTTCAAGGAAGCTTTTATCCCATATTCTCCATGCTCTTTGGTTTTGGTGCTATTATCATGTGGGAACGAATACAAGCAAATAACCGATCCTTTACACTTTTATTTATACGAAGGATACTCATTTTACTCGTAATTGGTTTTGTGCATCTCTATTTTATTTGGGATGGAGATATATTAGTTACATACGCCATAACAGCTTTTATTTTTGTCTTTTTTATTAAAAGAAAGGCTAAAACACTCCTTATCTGGTCCTTAGTCATTGGTGGACTTCTCACAGCTATAGGATTAGTTCCAGATGATGGAGAGGAAATTTTAGGCTTTGAAGCATACGGTGAATATGAACAGAATGTCTTAAGGGATGGTTCGTACACAGAAATTGTTCATTTCCGATTAACTTCTAACCCATTTGAAAAAGTCGATTTTGGAATGGACCTTGATCCCCTCGAAA
The DNA here is from genome assembly GCF_029688925.1 of Evansella sp. AB-P1. Taxonomy (GTDB): domain Bacteria; phylum Bacillota; class Bacilli; order Bacillales; family Salisediminibacteriaceae; genus Evansella. Next base: position 125,457 of record NZ_JARUKY010000001.1, on the reverse strand, counting down.
GAGAAATCATGATTACTACATTCGTTATTATTTCTTATTTTTCTGTATCGTTACAAACCTTTTTCTTATTTTTACTCGGTGGTTTTTTTGCAAAAATTCGTTGGCTTCATGACGTTAGAAAGCATAAAGGCATATTAATAAAATTAACAGCTATTACAATACCAATTGGCCTTCTATTAAAGGGAGCAATGGTGTTTACAGACAATAGTATGCTAGATTATGTTGGGTATATAACTGGAGGTCCAGTTCTTGCCGTTGGCTATGTAACAGGTTTTTGTTTATTATTTTTAAAATTTAACACTCATAGAATTTTCAATGGGGTTGGTTATGTTGGGAGAATGGCTTTAACGAATTACTTAATCCAATCCATCGTAATGACCTTCATCTTTTATGGATACGGCTTCGGGTTATTAGGAGAGATAGGAACTCTATTAGGGACATTGTTGGCTTTTGCATTATTCCTTTTACAAGTACTCTTTAGCAAATGGTGGCTAAACAGATTTCATTATGGACCTATGGAATGGTTTTGGCGAACGGGCACGTACTTGAATGTACAAAAACTGAAAAAGTGAAATGATATTTCAAAATAAAGAAAGGTGATTCACAGGACTTGAACCTGCTGAATCACCTTCTCTTTTCTAAGTAGAAATGGTTAATACTAACTTCATCCCCTATAGCTTAACATCATTTTCCAGTTTGTGGACATAAAAAAAAGAGCTGCCAATCGCAACTCGTTTTTTTTACGCACTCCGATTAGTTGAAGAATGAAGAAATTCTTAATCTGGTTTAATCCCTCCACCCCATAAAGAAAAATTATGTCCTAATACCTTTAAATTGCCCGTTGCAAACGAATTTTTCTTCTGGTTCTATAGCGATGTGTTGAACTCCTTGTTATTCTTTTCCGCTAAACTCCAATATATTTAAACCCTCGGATGCTTCTGGTGCTTCAAAAAATTTAGTAACATGATTAAACACCGCTTCCGTGTCAAAAGCTGCTCTTTCCGGTTGTTCATTACGCCTTTGTGCAATGTTACGTAAGCATTGCTCTTTATTTAGATTAAGAAAAATTAGTTGATGGCTTGCGTTTACCTCTGACGCCATATCCAAAAACCACTTTCGAAGTTTTTGAGTATTAGCTGGAAAATCCATCACTACATCTGTACCGACACTTAATATGTTTTGGACATGCTTTTTCACCAACGGTTTGAGCTGAGTTGAGAATTTTATATAGTCCTCAAATGATGCAATCTGATTGGGATAAAGAGATGCAAGCCATTCATCCTCAGACAACAGTACAGCATGTTTATCTATCGCCAATTTTTTTGATTTAGTTGATTTTCCTGCGCCCATTTTTCCACAGAAAAAGTATAGCGTCCCCATTTTTTTCATATTCCTTCCCTCCCCCCCCGACCTAATTAGTGGTTGTTACTTGTAAAACAATAATTATTGAAGATATCTGTAACTACTTCTTCTGCTTGAATATGATAATAAAAATTATATGGATTGAAAAATAATAACGCGGCAATTAAAGTCACGAAACACAAAGCTAATATTATATATTTTTCTTCATTAAAAACTCATCCAATTTAAGCGTTCCTATTTGATACAGAAACGGAGAGTTTAGTTGAATATGTACTACTATATTTTTCCTTCCTTTATCCATGTCCAAATTCGATAACTACCGAAAATAGATACTAAAAAAAGAATAATCATTACAAATACCCATATACCCAATCGGCTTATTTCTTTTAAACCTTCTGCATTTAAAGCTATAAAACTTGAAAAGCCTATCAACATTAGGTAACAGAATACATTAGGAATAATCCAAGCAACCCTTAATTTGGTGTTCTTCAAAAAATCTCCCCTTTTTCAAGTGTCCCTCTCGTTAGTTTTAAAAAAAGGTTTGCTCTTATTGTGCAAAACTCTCCGTTTGTTTAACTATAGGTTTTCACATTGTTTCAAAATATATATTACTTTTTTCTTTCATGAACGTTATTATTTCCGTTCTCAGCTAACGTAAAAAGAAGAAATACAATCCCTAAATTTATATAGATTACGCCATATGACTTAAAGAAAAAGAAATTATCTAATAATAATTCGTATATTAACAAAGTAATACCTACAATAAAAAATATTATACTTGAGACAGAACAAACTTTTCCCCACTTGGACGCTTTTTTCCATTTTCCCATTATACTCTTATATAAACCTCCCCGTTTTGTTGAAGTGTATGTGTTCACAAATGTTGCTTTTTACTGTTGATAGAGTTTTTGTTATTGTTATCACTCTCAGCTAACATAAGGAAGAATAAAAAAATTCCAAAATAATGAATGGCCTAGTAGGTTACTAAATTGTAAAACCTTCTACTGATAAATCATACATTAACAAAACTAGACCTATCGCTAAAAAAATCAAATTTGATATAAAACAAAACTTTGCCACTTGGACATTTCTCTCCATCTTTTTATCATACCTTTTTATAAATGCTCCCACGTTGTTTAAGTGATTATATCCATATTTTAACATATTTAGTTCGATTACTTTCTGAATTATTCATATAAATCATCAACTTTAAATTTTAATGTATCTGGAATTGTATATAAAAACGTCCATAACACTAGCTAGTGTATATGGACGTTTTGTACAGCATTTTATGATACATATTGTCAAATTAGTATACAAATTTGGAAAAGAATTGAAAATACATTTCTGATATTTATAATAGGAAACGGAACCCTTTAGGTTAATACGCAATATCCTTTTTCTGAAAATAAACCGTAGCTAACCCGAGTAGAATAATGACGTAAACTGCCAGAACAGCTAACGAAAATGGTAAGGTTACCCCTTCTATTATCGTATCGTGTACTACGTATTCCGTTAAACTTAAATGGGGAATAATAACAAATTTGTACCAAGCTGTATCGGCTAATAAAAAGTTTAACGCTTGGGACATGGTCGTTGCAAACAATGCAAAGATCCCTACACCTACTGCTAACGCTTGACTTCTAAATAACGTAGACAGTGAAAAAGAAATAACAACAAATACTAGCATATTTAATGTATACAACCCAATTTTTGAAAAGATAAGGTTAGCAGCTGTTGTCTCCACCATTGCACCTTCAAAGGAACGTTCAATCATTGCCGTATTCCAGCTGGCAGTATCGAAAAGGATCAGTCCTAGAATATAATTAGTTACAAATAGGGTAACAATTAACACGATGGAAAAAAGTACGACAGTGATGAATTTTGAAACTAAGAATTGCCACCTTTCATACGGACGAATAACTAACTGTTTTATGGTACCTGTATTCATTTCTGATGAAACGATTGAACTGGCCACTATAACGCTGAAGAGAGTGATGAAGGATGCAACACCAAGTAGTGTATCATTCATGTAAATTAAATTGTTGAACTGTCTTGGATTAATTCCACCTTCTAAATAAGCTGTATTTTCTTCAATAATCATTTCTGCGAAATCTTTTTCCCATTCAGAGGCATCTTCAGATTGTAAGATTTCCCGTTCCTGCTCGATTTCTTGCTCTAATTGCATCTGCCATTCATCAGAGTCTAGAGCAGTATTTGCCTCAAAACTATAGTACATCAATGTAAATAATAGCGTAAAAACGATAATTAAACCAACAAAAATCCATGGTTGTTTTTTCGTCCAGAGCTTAATCCACTCATTTTTTAATAAAGATAGCATGTGTCATTTCCCCTCCTATTCCTCAGCTTTTTTTCCAACTGCGGTAAGTTGTAAGAATCGATCTTCTAATGATGTCTTCGCTGATTCAATAGCAAATACATCGATATCATTCTTTACAAAAAGTTGATTTATTTTCGGTATATTTTCATAGCTCATACTCAATGTAACACTTTCATTTTCAGCTTCTACTATTTCTATACCAGATGTGCTATTTGCAAGTACTTCTTTTGCTTTTTCTAAGCTACTCACAGTAAATGAAACAAGATTAACTTCGTCTCTTTGAATGTTTAGCTCAGATATATGAGAGATGTCAATGATTTTTCCATGCTCCATAATGGCTACTCGATCACACATTAATTGCATTTCACTTAATAGGTGGGAAGATACTAATGAGGAAATCCCTTGTTCTGTTAAAATTTTTAAGTAGTCTCTTAAATCACGAATACCCTGAGGGTCTAAGCCGTTTGTCGGTTCATCTAAAATTAAGACAGAAGGCTTATGTAGTATTGCTTGTGCAACACCGAGGCGTTGTTTCATTCCAAGGGAGTATGTTTTCACTTTGTCATGTATTGCATTGTTTAATTTTACTAAGTCAACTACTTCACGCAACCGTTCATCTGTTATATTCGTACGTGCCATTCGTGCGTATTGCTGAAGGTTTTTGTACCCAGACATATGGTCATAAAATGATGGATTCTCTATAATTGCCCCTATATCCGTTTTACATAGCTGTCCAGCTTCATCTAAATCCTTTCCATTAATGATGACTTTTCCTTCTGTTTTCCTAATAAGTCCAACAATCATCCGTATGGTCGATGTCTTTCCGGCACCATTAGGCCCTAGTAATCCAAATATTTCTCCATGCTGGACTTGGAAGGATGCATCATTAACAATCCGTTTATTCTTCCCAATTGTCTTAGTGAGGCCTTTTACCTCTAATGCATATTCTGTCATGTTATCACCTCGTATTCTTTCTATTGAATAATACTACCCTGAAAATAGGTACACTTAATCTACCCCTATACCTATTCATCAAATATTGCAAAATTCATTTACATAGTTTACTAATACTAAACGAATAAAATATAACCACCCCTCATTATAAACATAATTTAACACAAATGGAAATTTATTCATTACGAAACATTACGAAACACCTACAAATTGGTCACGAACCATGTCCCGTACTATTTTGTGACAATTTGTATGACGCATCAGCTGACTAATCTATTCTTTTGTACTCTATTATACTAATACGAATCAAAATTAATTTGGATTCATTTATTTTATATTTTTATTTAAGGATGGTGGTTTGGACAAAAGTTGAGGACGACAGAATATTGAGGACTTTGGTGTAATTTCATCGACATGATTCGGCCGATATGGAAAAGTTTAAATTAAACAAAAGGAGACTTTACTTCGTTTGTAAGTCCCCTAAATATTTTTTCATTCATTCAAAAGTGAGGTACTAATTAATATAACTTTTGAAAACATGTTAAGTCTTTGTTTGGTACTAACATCTCTATATGATTATGAAGGTTCACAAATTCTCCAGGGAGCATTCCCCCGTATTCTCCGTCTAAATTTAATTGAAGCTCGTTTACACTATGGACCTTTATGCGGCTAGCTTGTACATAAATTACTCGTTCATCATGTATGTGCTCACCACGCATTGCAGAACTTACTAGTCTTGCAACATCCGCCAAATTTGTTTTCTTTAAGATGATTAAATCGAACAAGCCATCATTTAAATACGCATTAGGAGCCAGCTTTTCAAATCCTGCAACAGAATTCGTGTTTGAAACAAGAAACAGCATAATTTCACCTTCAAACCATTTCCCATCATACTCAATCGTTACTTCGCTTGGTTTTATTCGAGGGAGTTTTTCAAACCCTTTTACATAATAAGCAACTTGTCCAATCATCGTTTTTAATTTACTAGGTACTTCATACGTTAGCTCCGTCAAGGCCCCTGCTCCAGCTATATTTATAAAATATTGAGAGCCTACCTTCCCAACATCTACTGACTGTAATTTTCCTTCCGTAAGTACTTCGCATATTTCATTTATGTCCTTAGGTAGGTGTAAAGCGCGGGCGAAATCATTTGTTGTACCTCCAGGAATAATACCGAGAGTGGGACGATTCTCTTGCTCTGAAAGTCCATTTACTACCTCGTTAATCGTTCCGTCTCCACCAGCAGCTATTACTAAATCAAACTCTCGTTCACAGGCCTTTTGGGCTGCCTTTTTAGCACAATCTTTCCCTGTTGTAGCATGTGCGGATGCTTCATAGCCTGCTTGTTCTAGACGTTCAAGAATGATGGGCAATTGCTTTTTCATTTGTTCCCTTCCAGATGAAGGATTATATATTAGTCTCGCCCTTTTCATAAAAAAACCTCCAAAGTTCAAATAATTTCCACATTTTATGGACAGTATATCACTACTTTTATTAAAAAAGAACGAAAACCTCTCCAAATAATTCTTCCCAAAGTTTTTTCTTTAAAACTTTCTATTATATGTATTTGATCGGTAGTACAAGTATGCTCCTCAATTACAATCATCTTAACTTCCACAGAATTACTAAAAATTAAAGAAATTACAATTTCTTTACCACTTCAAAACTTGTCGTATATTATCAAACGATTTTTTTAAATGTGTGAGCAAAATCATTTCTGTTTCCTTCTAAATGAGATAAGATAGTCTCAAAAGGAGGTTCACAAAAATGTCAAAATTCTTTCACAGATTCTTCATATCTGTACTGTCAGTTGTTATTTTTAGTGCATTGCTAGCTGGATTTCAATATCATTTTAGTGCAGCGGGTGAACTTGGTTTTGGAATGTTATTAGGAATTTACGTATTTTACACTGCTCCAGTATTTATTCTTGGAGGAATTCCTGCTTCTTATGCCGTGGACGCCTTTTTAAAAAAGGACAAAAAGGAACTTGCATCAAAACTCGAAACGTATCTCCGTTCAGTAGGAATGTACGGTGTAGCCGGAATTGTGGTAGCTATGATTTATTCCGCACTTACCTCATTAGCTAATGGACAACTATTCTTTACATTTGCAGAATCGTTCCAAAGTATCTTAATTGGTATTGTTGCTGCAATCGTGTATTACAACATCAGCCTTCTACTACAAGTTAATTGGGAAAAGCTGAAAGAGCAGCATAGAGAAAGAGAACAAGCAAATGAGTCCTACTAAAGACTAATAAATCCAATTACACCTTTAAACGCTTGAAAAGTTAATTAAAATAGAAAAAAGGGTATCTCAAAAAGTAAGGGAAGCTTTTTGAGATACTCTTTTTGTATTTTACTGAAAGTGCATCGAACAATTATGGGAATATGATAGTTGCTTTAGCTATTCTAAGACGTATTTTAAACATGTTAAGATAATTTTCTTACCTTAAAGTCAGACTATCATTCATATCACAGAAAATTAAGGAGAACCTATTTATAAATAATTCATATTTAATGGAGGATACTATGTCTTTATTATCTAAACAAAGTGAAAAAACGTATTGTCGAACTGAATATGATAAATTAAAACGAGTCATCTTATGTGAACCAGAACATATGACCATTCATGGTGAGATTAATGAAACTCAAAAGCATTTTAAGGATAAAGGATTTCACATTGAAATTGCCAAAGAACAGCATCAAAACTTTGTAAAAACGTTACAAAAGCATGGTGTTGATGTTATCCTTTTGCCAGTTAATAGCAACTATCCAGAACAAGTCTTTACTAGAGATATTGGCTTTACATTAGGTCAGACTATTTTCGTAGCAGAAATGGCACACGGTAGTCGCATTGGAGAAGAAAATGTCTTAAAGGAATGGCTAGAAAAGGAAGAAATTTCTTACTATAACTTAATTGGTGACATGATTGAAGGTGGAGATGTCATTGTGAACGGTCATCAAATATTTGTGGGACTAAGTAATCGCACAAACCAAAATGCAATCGATCATCTCCAACGGTTGTTACACGAATATGAAGTCATTACCATTCCTTTCACAGAAAAATATCTACACCTTGATTGTGTATTTAATATTATTTCAAAGGATGAAGCTCTCTATTTTCCAGGAGCCTTTGATAAAAAAGAGGAAAAAATTTTGGCAGACCATTTCGATTTAATTGAAGTAAATGATGAGGAACAATTTACTCTCGGCACCAATGTTCTTTCAATAGGAAATAAGAAAATCTTTAGTTTACCAGTCAATCGAGAGGTAAATCAGCAACTTCGTATTCGTGGATATGAAGTTGTGGAAGTAGATATTACGGAGATCATTAAATCAGGTGGATCATTCCGATGCTGCACTCTCCCAATTTTGAGGGAAAAATAACTTATCTATTAACTATTCAAAACACCGCTGTCTCAACCGTTCACCTTTTGAACAGTTGAAGACAGCTTTTTTTGTATAATAATTGTTTCGAGTACAGAAGTAATTTATGATAAAAGAAACATGTTGAAATACACTTTACACATCACTAGTCCTTACATATGTTTCTTGATTTTCAAGTGAGGTTAGTCTAACAAAGAAAAGGAGGAGAAGGAAAGTTGTGGAAACAATCATCAATGGAGAGACTGTATACTCCTTAGAAGAGAACTAATGTGAATAACCCGAAATGATGGGTTCATATACCAGGTTCGGGTTTTTCATTACAATGAAATTCATAAAAAAACTACCACATAACTGACCGATTTTAGGATGAATGTTATACTTATAACGGAAAAAAATTGACAATATGGAGGAATGACATGATAAGGAATATTACATTTTCACCAATGACAGAACAATGTGCTACCGCTATTGCATCATGGACGTTCGATCCGCCTTTTGAGCTTTATAGTATGGACAGTTCTGCAGAAACAATAGATGAGATTCTAGATGAACAATTCTTTGCTGCTCATAATGAACGTGAAGAATTAATTGGATACATATGTTTTGGAGAAAGCGCCCGTGTTCCCGGAGGATACAATTTTGGTATTTATGAGGATTCATCTGTTTTAGATATTGGCCTCAGTTTAACACCCAACCTAACAGGCAAAGGATATGGCAATCAATTCTTACATGAAATTATCCACTTTTCAAAAAGGTTTAACAAACCAACATTACAACTGGTTGTTGCTACGTTCAATGAAAGAGCTATAAAAGTTTATAAAAAGGCAAGCTTTAAACCAAAAAATCAATTTCTTAGTCCTGTTGACGGTAAATACTACGAATTTATGCAAATGCAATATCATTATTAACTCAAAGAAACTTATTACCTTATTTCAGCATTGCTTTTTAGGAGGCCTTGTTTTGCTTAATAATATCTTTGCTTATATATTTCTCTTTCTAATAGGATATCAAGTCTATTTTATTTATTACCTATTTTCTTATTCTATTACAACCCCTTCCCTTTCACTTGCTGTTAGTGTCCTTGGCATATTTTTAGCCATTACTGTTATCTATAGAAAACATAACTATAAGAAGCACATTCAGACGATGGCTGTATCTGTGAATATATTGTCAGTTTCTGCAATAATGACTTACCTATTTATTATATTTTAGCGATACAAAAAACTAGTGTTGCCTTTTCTGTTTGTGGGGTTATTGGGTGAATTCTATATTACCGCAAATTCACTCTTCCACTATTTGCGGAATTATTGGACCCTTCTATATTTATTGCAAATTTACTTTTCCACTGTTTGAGGGAATTTCTCTATATATGTACCGTAATACAGAAAAATAAAAAACTCTGCACCTATAGAAATAGGGCAGAGCTTTCTTTATTTATTCACCTAACGTTTATTGATTTCCTGTACTAACAGTTGATTTACTAATTGTGGATTAGCCTTCCCTTTTGAAGCCTTCATTACTTGTCCAACAAGGAAACCAATTGCCTTTTTCTTACCTTCCTTAAAGTCAGCGATGGATTGATCATTTTGATCTAATACATCATTAACCATTTTAAGAATTTCACCCTCATCAGAAATTTGGACGAGACCTTTGTCTTTTACGATTTGTTCAGGATCTCCACCTTTTTCGATTAGTTCACTGAAAACCGTTTTTGCAATTTTAGAAGAAATTGTTCCTTTTTCAATAAGTGTAATCATTTTCACTAGGGCCTCAGGAGTCATTGGAACATCTTCTATCTCCATATCATTACTATTTAAATAACGATTCACTTCTCCCATTAACCAATTGGACACTGGCTTTGCTGGACCACCATGCTTTAGGCACACTTCAAAATAATCACTCATTGATTTTTGCTGCGTTAACACAGATGCATCATAAGGAGGAAGATCTAATTCTTCCACATAACGTTTTCGTCGAGCATCTGGAAGCTCAGGTATTTGCTTTTGAACCTTCTCTCTCCAAGCCTCATCAATATGGAAATCAACAAGATCTGGATCTGGAAAATAACGATAATCATCAGATCCTTCTTTTACACGCATTAGTAAAGTCTTATTTCCATTCTCATCCCAGCGACGAGTTTCTTGAAGAATTTCTCCACCTGATGATAATACCTCTGCCTGACGGACCTCTTCATATGCAAGACCTTTTTGTACGTACGCAAAGGAATTTAAATTCTTTAATTCAGTCTTTGTTCCAAATTCTTCTTGACCAGTTGGACGTAAAGAGATATTTGCATCACAGCGTAATGATCCCTCTTCCATCTTACAGTCAGATACTTCAATATACTGCATGATCGCTTTTAATTTTTCCAAATAAGCATATGCTTCTTCTGGTGTGCGAATATCTGGCTCCGATACGATTTCAACAAGTGGTGTTCCCACACGATTAAAATCTACTAACGAATGACCTAAGCCATCCACATGAGTAAGTTTCCCAGCATCCTCTTCTAAATGAATACGAGTAATTCCAATTCTCTTTGATTTCCCATCTACCTCAATATCAATCCAACCATGCTCTCCTACTGGCTTATCAAACTGAGATATTTGATATGCTTTTGGATTATCTGGGTAAAAATAATTTTTTCGGTCAAATTTCGTAACTTCTGCAACTTCACAATTCAATGCCATTGCTGCTCGCATAGCAAACTCTACCGCTTGTCGATTCAAAACTGGGAGAACACCAGGGTGACCAAGACAAATTGGGCAAGTATGAGTATTTGGCGGTGCACCAAACTCTGTCGAGCATCCACAAAATATTTTTGATTTCGTTTTTAATTCCACATGGACTTCAAGTCCGATAACTGTTTCAAAGCTCATTCCTGATCCCCCCTTAAAGTTTTGGTTTCAACTCATTAAAGTTTGTTGCTTGTTCGAAAGCATGAGCTACACGATAAATAGTTGCTTCGTCAAAGAACTTACCGATTATTTGAAGACCAACCGGCAATCCACCTGCTAATCCGCTAGGAACACTGATGGCAGGAACCCCAGCTAAATTCACTGGAATTGTTAAAATGTCCGTAGCATACATCGTTAATGGATCATTTACTTTCTCACCAATTTTAAATGCTGTTGTCGGTGCAGTAGGTCCAATAATGACATCAAATTTGTTAAATACCTCTTCAAAATCCTGCTTAATTAATGTTCTAACTTTTTGAGCCTTCTTATAATAAGCATCGTAATAGCCAGAGCTTAATGCAAAAGTACCAAGCATAATTCTTCGCTTCACTTCGTCTCCAAATCCTTGACTACGAGATTTTTTATACGTTTCTATTAAATTATCCTCTTCAACACGTACGCCGTAACGAATTCCGTCAAAACGAGCTAGGTTTGCTGAAGCCTCTGAGGATGCTAATAAATAATAAGCTGCTGTTGCATACTTAGAATGAGGAAGGGAAACTTCCTCCCATGTAGCTCCAAGTCCTTCTAATGTTTTTAGAGATTGCATCACTTGTTCTCGCACCTCTGTACTAACACCTTCACCTAAGTATTCTTTAGGAACAGCGATCCTTAATCCTTTAACCCCTTCGTTTAATCCTGCAGAAAAATGAGGGACATCTACATTAGCGCTTGTAGAATCCATTTTATCGTGACCAGATATAGCTTGAAGGACGAATGCATTATCCTCAACGGTACGTGTTATTGGACCAATCTGGTCTAGTGAGGAAGCAAATGCCACTAATCCAAATCGTGATACTCGTCCATATGTAGGCTTCATTCCAACTACACCACAAAAGGAAGCTGGCTCTCGAATAGATCCACCAGTATCTGATCCTAAGGAGAAAAATACTTCTCCTGCTGCAACAGAAGCTGCAGACCCACCACTAGAACCTCCTGGTACTCGATCAAGATCCCACGGGTTTCTCGTTGGTTTAAAACCAGAGTTTTCATTAGAAGAGCCCATTGCAAATTCATCCATATTTAATTTACCAATAGTAACTGCTTGTGCATCCATTAATTGATTTACAACAGTTGCGTTATGAATTGGTTCAAAGTTCTCTAATAGCTTACTTGCACAAGTGGTACGAACTCCTTTTGTAACGATATTATCTTTAATTCCTACTGGAATACCAAACAAGCTACCAGACAGCTCATTTGCAGCTACCTTCGAATCCAGCTCAGCTGCCTTTTTTCGTGCAGCCTCCTCTGTTAAATGAAGAAAAGCGTCTACTTTTCCTTCTACAGACTGAATTCTTTTATATGATTCATCTACTAAATCAGTAACAGTCAACTCTTTTTTATGTAACAATTCATGTATATCTGATATTCGGTGATCAAACAAACTCATTCTTATCCCCCCTTTTACTCAAGAACAGATGGAACTTTAAATTGTCCATCTTCATGATCTGGCGCATTTTTCATAACATCCTTTTGATCTAATGAAGGCTTTACTTCATCTTCTCGAAGTACGTTTTTCACATCTAAGACGTGAGATGTTGGTTCAACATTTTCTGTATCAAGCTCGTTTAATTGCTCTGCATACGAGATAATATCATCTAATTGCTTTGCAAACAGCTCAATTTCCTTTTCTGAAAACTCTAGACGAGCTAAGTTAGCAACATGTTTCACTTGTTCCTTTGAAATACGTTCCATTTTTTCCACCTCCAACTTCCTCTATAACCTATGTTTTCCACTGCATTACAATAGTATGATAATACCAAATAACAACTAGACAAGCAATGAGCTAACAAATTTTACTTCATGATTTTTTAGACTAGTTAAAATATTTCTGTGTCACTTTAATAAGAAAAGCGCAAGCCGCCCCAATTCCGCCTAAGTACAGCCTACGTCCTGTAGGCAACGGTTAAATCATCGAGATCCTGTCTCCTAGACACCTTACTTAGAGTGAAAATTTTTTACTTTCTATCTTTAGAAAAAACAAGCGAATGGGTGTAATCATCCGCTTGCCTAGCAACTTAAAAAAAACGTTTATTTATAAATATGGATATACGGTTCCTCATTAGGATAATAAATAATTAGGCTTTCTGGACCATGTACAGAGTTTACATAAACATATATAGGCGCCGATGCAGTGAAAATATTATTCACCCGATTACTTATAAATTGTGTCAAAGCAACAATTTCAGGCTTTCCATGGGATTGTAAATTTAACTCAATGGTCATTTCTTCTAAGAGTTCGTTCTTATATCTCCCTTTCCCTACAATGCCTATAGATCTCCCAAAGAATTCCTCTACTTCAACTCTAAATTGGTTAAAGTTATTTGACTCATTCGGGTACTCTCTACGAGCTTCTGCTGATGGGAAAAAGTAATATTCTTCATTAATTGCCTCCCAGTCATCTATAACTGCCTCCTCTGCATCTAAAGAAGTCATAGAAATAAAGCTACCAGGTACAATGGATCCCCTTCTTTCTTCACGATATAATGCTATTGTAATAGGAATTTCTTCTAATCCAGGTCTCCCTCTAAGTCGAAACACAACTTCTTGAGCAATCTCTCTCCCCTTTGTTTCAATCATTTCATCAGTTAAAGGTTGCTCATGGAACGTATATAATCCCCTATCATCCTCTAAACGAAAATAGTAGACAGAGTTTAATGCTAGACCTATAACAATGCCACCTAATTCAACCCTTTCATCTTCCGTTTGATAGAAGTATTGATGTTCAATTAGATGTGATAATACCTGTGGTCTTTCTCTCATTCGTTCCTCTAATTCCTCTAGTGATAACTCTTCTTCTTCAGCTGTTTCATTACCTTCACCATCTACTTCAATATCATATAAGGAAGGATTTAATCCGTGACGATACCTGTCCTCATTCGGATTATATCTACGTAACCAGCTATTTATTTCATTACCACTTAACGTATTTCCTTCACGAAAAAAATAACGATCTTGGCTAAATCTCGTTGTCGCTACTTCCATCAATCCTAATTCAAATTGATTAATATCGATCCTGTTGTTCATAAATGGTGCAACCGTTCCTCTTGCAGGGCTACGATAATAAGAACCATCTTCCTGTAGCACATTTCGATAAAAGTTTTCCGGTGTATCAATGGTTGGTGTAATTATATATTGCTGCTCTTCTACTCCATCCGACTCTTCTACTATAATAATCTCATTTTCCCCCCGTTCAAGGGAAGGAACACATCCTGTTAAAACGAGCAAAATGGAAACGATAATTATCGTTAGTTTACTCTTCATCCTTCCATCACACCTCTCACCATTTTACCTCTTCAGTAAATCAATCATTATTTTGTAATTCTTGGAGTAATCGTTCCTCGTTCCAAATTTCAATGTTTAAGTCCTGTGCCTTTGTAAGCTTTGACCCTGCTTTATCACCAGCAATCAATAAGTCTGTCTTTTTACTCACACTACCAGTAACATTTCCACCTCTTGCTTCTATTTCTACTTTTGCATCATCACGGGTCATCTGTTCCATTGAACCTGTTAAGACAATCGTTTTCCCACTAAAAAATGAAGTACTTTCGTTTTCCGTCTGTAGTCGAGGTCCTTTATAATCTGTATTTACTCCTTGTCCTTGCAGCTCCTCTATCAAAGCATTTACCTCTGGCATTTCAAAATAGCTTGCTATGGAGTCAGCCATTTTCTCACCAATCTCATCGATGGCTTCCAGCTCTTCACGATTTGCTCCCTGAAGCTTTTCTATCGTTTCAAAGTGCTGTGCAAGGGTTTTGGCAGCTTTTGACCCTACGTACCTAATTCCTAATCCGAATAAAAGCTTCTCTAAAGAATTTTCTTTACTTGTCTCTATTGCCTTTAGAAGATTATCAACAGATTTTTCACCCATACGTTCAAGCTTTAATAATTCCTCTCGATGTAGCTTATATAGGTCTGCTACATCCGTTACAAGGTCATGATCAAATAACTGTGTAATCACTTTCTCACCTAAGCCATCAATATTCATAGCATTTCTCGAGACAAAATGTATGAGACCCTCTCTAATTTGTGCAGGACATTTTGGATTTACACAGCGTAACGCTACCTCTCCTTCTATACGGATAAGCTCGCTATGACACTCCGGACATTCTTTTGGCATGTTAAAGTCAAGCTCATTGCCAGTTCGATGGCTAGTAAGTACATTTACTACCTCTGGAATAATGTCACCTGCTTTTTTTATCGTAACTTTATCTCCAAGCTTTATATCCTTTTCGCGAATAAGATCTTCATTATGAAGGGATGCTCGTTTTACTGTTGTACCAGCTACAGAAACAGGTTCTAGAATAGCTGTAGGTGTCACAACACCAGTTCGCCCAACACTTAATTCTATATCTACTAGAGTAGTTACCACTTCTTCTGCAGGGAATTTATAGGCTGTTGCCCAGCGAGGGCTTTTCGCAGTAAATCCCAGTGCCTCTTGATCCTTTAACGCATCTACCTTAATAACAATTCCATCAATTTCATAAGGTAAATCTGCACGCTTACCTAACCAGTCCTCACAATAAGCAATGACTTCTTCAATGTTTCTACAATATTTATGCTGGTCATTGGTTTTAAAACCTAATTGTTTAACAAATTCTAACGATTCGTGGTGGGACGCCATTTCTTTCCCCTCTAGTTGGCTAACAGAGTAGATAAAAATGTCTAGATTTCGTTTAGCAGCAATTTTTGGATTTAACTGCCGTAATGACCCAGCAGCTGCGTTTCGTGGATTAGCAAATAGAGCTTCTCCGTTCTCTTCCCTTGCTTCATTTAATCTTATGAAGGAACGCTTTGGCATAAATGCCTCTCCACGAACCTCTATCGTCACATCCTCTTTTAATCGGAGTGGAATGGATGGAATCGTCTTTAAATTGTTTGTAATATCTTCCCCCGTTGTCCCATCGCCCCTAGTTGCACCTAGAACAAAACGACCTTTATCATATTTTAACGTGACAGCTAGACCATCAATTTTCAGCTCACAACTATAAGACGGTTCATGACCTAGGTTTTGTTTCGCACGTCGATCAAAATCTCGCAGATCATTTTCATTAAAGGCATTAGATAAGCTTAACATTGGGATATCGTGCTGTACTTTTACAAAATGCTCTAATGGCTGTCCCCCAACCCGTTCACTAGGCGAGTCATCACGCTTAAGCTCAGGATGCTCCTCCTCTAATCTCTTTAACTCATTTAATAGCTGATCATACTCGGCGTCAGACACTTTCGGCTGGTCAAGTACGTAATAATGATAAGCATAATCATTTAATACATCAGTTAAACGATTAATCTCGTGCTGTACATCTTTCACTGTCATTTTATTATCCCACCCTATTGTTTCGTAATCGGTGCAAATTTTGCAAATAAACGTTTAATACCTACCTCTGGAAAAGCAATATCTAATTCAATATTCTCTCCATCACCCTTCATACTAACAACTGTGCCGATCCCCCACTTTTTATGTGAAGCTTTATCTCCTACAGCCCAATCAAAGGATTGACCACCAGTAATTGTCGTATTAGAACGTTGTTTTACAGGAGTTCTACTAGGTTGTCCACTTGTAGTACTTCTTGAGGAACGATCATTCATACTTCCTCCAAATGAGGCTCCTCCCCCCATTCCCGTTCGGTGAGATGATCTCATCCAAGCAGGCATGGACTCTTCCTTCGATTGATTCATTCCATCTAATAACTCCTCTGGAATTTCTCTCAAAAATCTTGACGGAGGGTTCATATTTGTTCGACCGTATAGTGTTCTCATTTTCGCCCGTGATAAAAACAGTTGCTTCTCTGCTCGGGTTATCCCTACATAAGCGAGGCGACGTTCTTCCTCCATCTCAGCCTCTTCCATAAGAGAACGGCTATGTGGAAATACCCCTTCCTCTAAGCCAATCAAGAACACTAATGGGAATTCTAAACCTTTGGCAGAGTGTAATGTCATAAGAAGAACTTGGTCCTGTTTCTCCTCCTCTTCATCAGCTCCTACTTTATCTATATCTGCAATTAATGCTAAATCAGTTAAAAAAGCAATAAGGGTTTTATCCTCACTACTTTCTTCAAATTCTTTTGTAACAGATAAAAATTCGTTTATGTTCTCTAATCGACCTTCTGCTTCTAAACTTTTTTCATTTTTCAGCATTTCTCGATAACCTGTTTTCTCTAGTAACTCCTCTACAAGCTCTGTTACAGAAAGGTAGTCTTGCATTTGTACCCAACCGTTTAGCTGATGAGCAAACTCAGTTAACGTTTTTTCAAATCGGGCACTTAATCCAATATGTCTCACTTCATTTATCGCTTGAAAAATAGATAAATCATTCTTTGCTGCATAATCCTCTACTTTTGCTAGTGTAGTTGCTCCAATACCTCTTCGTGGGACATTTATTATCCGTCTGAAGCTTATGTCGTCATTTGGGTTCGTGACTAGGCGTAAATAGGCAAGTAAATCTTTAATTTCTTTTCTGTCGTAGAACTTTGTACCTCCCACAATGGTGTATGGAAGATTAGATTTAACAAACATCTCCTCAATCACACGAGATTGAGCATTCGTACGATAAAGAACGGCAATTTCAGAGGGCTTAAATGCCCCTGAATCAGTGTACTCTTTTATTTTACCTACCACAAAGTGAGATTCCCCATGCTCAGAATCAGCTTCGTAATAAGTAATATTTTCCCCGTCATCATTTTCTGTCCACAGCTTTTTAGGTTTCCGATTCATATTGTTTTCGATCACTTCATTTGCAGCTCGTAAAATCTTTTTCGTAGAACGATAATTTTGTTCAAGCATAATGGCAGTTACATTAGGATAATCTTTTTCAAAGGATAAAATATTTTCAATATCTGCACCTCTCCAACGATAAATAGATTGGTCTGAGTCACCAACTACACAAATATTATGGTGTCGTTCAGCCATCATTTTTACTAATACATATTGTGCACGATTTGTATCTTGATACTCATCCACCATCACATACCGAAAACGACGTTGATAATATTCCAACACCTCTGGTACTTGTTTAAATAGTTTAATCGTTGTCATAATAAGATCGTCAAAATCTAACGCATCATTTTTTTTCAATTCCTTTTGATATGCTTCATATACTTGAAGAACGGTTTTTTCATATGGTCCCGCTGCTGTCTTTTCATAATCCTTTGGTGTTTTTAATTCATTCTTAGCAGAGCTAATGGTCCCTAAAATTGCACGAGGTTCAAACCTTTTCGTATCAATATTCAGCTCTTTTAAAATTCGTTTTACTACCGTAAGTTGGTCTGAACCATCTAATATAGTAAAATTTCGATTTACCCCAATTCGATCAATATCTCGTCTTAAAATACGTACACACATAGAATGAAAGGTGGAAATCCAAATTTCATTTGATGCTCCACCAACAATACGCGCTACACGTTCCTTCATTTCCCTTGCTGCTTTATTCGTAAATGTAATAGCCAGTATAGACCAATGAGGTACACCTTTTTCACCTATTAAATAAGCAATGCGATGAGTTAGTACTCTTGTTTTTCCACTACCTGCACCTGCCATAATTAATAATGGTCCATCCCCATGTTTTACTGCTTCCTGTTGTTCCTTATTTAATCCTTGTAAAAGTTGATCCTTCATTCTTTCCAATTCCTCCACCACCCAAACATACGTTCTTTTAACTTTATTTTATCGTAATTACTAAAATTTGTATACTTAGTTCTTTACCGCTTTTACAGTTTCTAATGCCATATTTAAATCCTTATAAATAATATTTCCAACTATAATTGTATCAGCAAATGCAGCCATTTCCTTTGCTCTTTCTGGCGTGTTGATCCCTCCGCCGTAAAAAAGCTTTGAATTTTCCATCACCTGGCTCACTTCCTTCACGATCTGCGGATCTCCATATTTGCCGCTATATTCCAGATAAAATATAGGCATATGAAAAAGCTTGTCCACCATTCTGGCATAAGCAATAATATCCTCATTATCTAGGTTAGTTTGTGCATCTGTAAGCTGTGCTACCTTCGAATCACTATTTAATACACAATACCCTTCTGCTAACACTTCATCCCAGTCCATTATAGGACCAAAATCTTTAATTGCACGATGATGTAGACCGTTGATCCATGTGGCGTTCGTTGTATTTAATACAGAAGGAATTAAATAATAGTCAAACCCAGGAACGATAGAATGTAGATTAGAAACCTCTAGAACACAGGAAACGGAATATCGACGGATTTTCATCAATAATTGAATCGTGTTCTCTTCTGTTACTCCATCACTTCCACCTACAATAACTGCATCAGTTCCAGATTCACAAATCAATTCTAAGCTTTCATCAGAAAGTTCTTTATTCGGATCTATTTTAAATGCATGCTTCCAATCTTTGTATGCTAACATTTTTGTTCCTCCACCTCACTTAGATAGGTGCCTTCATTGTTAGTTACCCTGCTGAATAGTATATCAAAAAAAGACAAGTTCCTCATTAGAAGAATAGAAAATCGTATCTCCAATTAAAGGAGATACGATTATATGTTAAATATTTATGCATGTGATGAAAGACGTCCGCCCATCATCGGATGAACCACCTGATGAAAATTGCATGCTACATAGTGTAAATTTTTATTTACTGTTCCTTTAAGGATTTGGTTTACTTTCACGTACACGATCTAATGTCATCTGATAGCCGTCATTCCCATAATTAATGCAACGCTTCACACGGGAAATTGTTGCAGTGCTCGCACCTGTATCTTTTTCAATTCGCTGATAGGTGTAACCTTCCATTAGCATTCGAGCAACTTCAAGACGTTGCGCTAACGACTGAATCTCATTCATCGTACATAAATCATCAAAAAACTGATAGCATTCTTCTTTGTCTTTAAGACTTAAAATAGATTCAAATAATTGATCCAATTCTTTTCCTCGTAATTTATCAATTTGCATCAAATAGTCTCCCTTCCAACAGTTATGATTAACAGAACGATTATTCGTTTTCGTTTAATAGCGTTACATTAGTCTCCATTCCGCCGTTCCCTGATGGCACAACATTAATCCACGTTTGGCCACGTAAGAATGGAACAAGTTCCCCATCCTTATAAGGAAGGATAATACCATCCTCATTTTTCCACTCTACTTCTTGAACAAAACCTTCTTGAATTAAGTATCCACGGCCACCAGAAGTGATATCAATTTCTCTTCGGTTCGACCCTGCATCCACATGGTTTTCCCCTTTAGGAATCACTCTATGACTCGTTTCTATAATAAAGACATTTTTGGGAGCTACTGGTTCTCCCGTTTCTTGATCAATTGAGGCTTGGCCACCATTAAATCTATGATAAGCTTTTCGTTCCTCATCGTATTCAAACTGCACACTATCAATTTGACTTCCATAGTTTATCTCTACTCTCGTAACAGCTTCACTTTCCTCAGCTTCAAGTTCATCTGCAAAATAAAGCTCAGGAGGTCTTCTGTTCATTTCGTAACCAATTTGTTCAGCACCTGCAAGCAAATCATCATACGTTGTATAGGCATTATGAGGTGCTACTCGATCTGTTGAACGGGAGAAAAAACGTCCTTCATAAAACCGTCCATCTATATTATCTACATAATCACTCCCAGCTAATTCTACCCCACCTGGACTTCCTCCAAAATGTGCATAAATAGCATCAAAGCCTCTGTTTAAATGTACATAATAAGCGCGAGCACTTCTTAATGGACCAATCCGTTCTGGCTTCTGACTATGATACAAAGCTAAAAATCTCGTTATTGTATATTCTGATAATATCTCGTAGACAATATCTGCTTGATATAAGCCAGAATGTGGTCTAGCAGGATTAGAATTTTCAATCATAACCCCAAAAGCTCTATAGTCTATATCTGTACCCTCTTCAGCACCAAGTCCTGTTAAAGGGTAACGAACAGTAGGCTCTACCTCTTCTTCTATAGGTTCAATTTCTTCCTCTTCATTCTCATTTTCTATTAAATTATCGGGTTCATTGTTATGATTATTGTTCGTAGATGCTTCATTACTAGATCTACATGCTACAAGAACAGTTAACGAAAGTATAAGTGCAACAATTAGGAGGTTTCTTGCTAGTTTCATGATAAGATCAACCTTTCACTTTTTTCTTTAATCTATTCACTTTATTAGTTTAACGCATAATTGAAGGGAAGAGTACTTTTTTCTTTTTTACGTCCACTATTCCTGTTTGAGTGACACGAATATACGGTAAGTGCGTTGCTGTGAAAAATAATAGGCTATAAATTGGATCAGCAAAAGAATATCCTCGTTTAGCTAAAATATCTTTTAGATGCTTTTCCTTATTTATTAGCTCTTCCACAGGTTGATCTGACATTAATCCGGCAATTTCTAAAGGAATAGATGCAACTGGTCCACCTTTTTCAACAACAACAATACCACCTTTTTGTTTTTTTAGTTCGTGAAAAGCCTGCAAAAGGCCCTCCTTATTTTTACCTATTAAAATAATATCACCAGAGCTTGAAAAAGAGCTTGCTAAACCATGTAAGTTTTTCGCAAATCCCTTTATTGCGGTGCTTAAGCTCCACTTACCATGACGATCAATAAGCATAAAGAAACATTCATCTTTTTCATCATGTAATGATTCTAACGTTAAATCTTGATCGACCCGATAAGGCTTTAATATTACCTCGTTCACCATTTCTAGCCCTACTGGAATAGAAAAGTGAAGGTCCTCTTCATTAAGATCCCAGTCAAGGTCGAACGATTTAAAGCCATAATTCTCCCATGGGAATTTCTCGTTAAGGCTGAAAGCTTCATTATCTTTTCTTAACCACTGTCCCTTCCCAAGAACATGCTTAGGAAGAGGATTATCTAATGAAGAAAGTATATTTATATTCGCTAATCTTCCTGGAGCAATCATTCCTAATGTATCATCTAAATGATAATGCTTTGCAACATTATACGTACACATCCCTATAGCCTCTATTAACGGCACCCCATTATCCATAGCAATTTTAATTAGCTCATCCATAAATCCATTTTTAAAAAAGCTAGGAGGTGAACCATCTGTCGTCATTAATAATTTGTCATAGTGTCTCATCCCACTGTCATGAAGCTCTGTAAGTAGCTTCGGTAAATCTGGTCGAATAGAAGAATGCCTTAAAGAGGCTGTCATACCTAAATCAATACGTCGAATGACATCTTCCCCAGACATAGATTCATGGTCACTATCAACACCAAGAATTGCCATTTGCGTCAACGTCTTTTCTCCAGCACCAGGAAAGTGTCCTTCAATAGGCTTTCTAACATCTTTCGTTTCTAACATCCAATGAAGAATTGTATCATCACCATCTAATACACTTGGCCAGCCTGTCAATTCTCCCCCTTGAACTACATAAGGGTGATCCAACCATGCCTTAAACGTTGAATAAGCGAAAAGTTCTTCTTCCTTTAGAAGCTCTGTTTGACTATCAAATCGAACCCACCAAAGTAACGTTGCAGACGTATTTTGCAAGTCGTTCAATAAAGTAAGCGCTTTCTTTTTATTTAACTGTAAAAAGAAAAGTAGGTTATCATTAATTAAAGTTGTTGTTCCTAATTGACATGCATACTGAGCCAAAGTTAGGGGATTATATAACTGAAAAGGATGAGCATGATGCTCGATATAACCAGGGACCACATAGTGGTCTGTAGCATCAAAAACTTCCGTTTCACTATCTATAAACTTCGGTAATCGATCACCAACATAAATGATGCGATCGTTATAAATCCAAATGTTCCCTTCCATCCAGCATTTTCGAACACTATTTAACCATTGGGCATTAGTTATCACTTTCGACGGGGCAGTATTCCCACGAATGACTTCTAGTTGCTTACGTATTTCTGCTTTAGTCCAATAATGTGAAATTCCTTTCACCATTTTGATCACCCAGTTTTTTTAAGTCTTTTTACTATGTTATCATATTTACCCTTTAAATCGTTAAAGATTATATTACAAAATCATTAAATTTGGAGGTTTTTTTGATATGAAACCAAATATCGGCTTATTGAATGCTTTAATTAGAATAACATGTGGACTTACAACCCTTGCATGGGCTACCTCTAAGCTCGTTCGTCGCCCCTCAGAGTCTGGACCATTTTTTATAGCAATAATGGGTGCCATGAAGGTTGCAGAGGGGATAACCCGTTTTTGTCCTATAACATATTTATATCAAGAAAGAGTTCATGATAACGTTGAGGAAGTGGAAACTGAAGGAGAGAAGTTACCAATAAATCCAACTTAAAGGAATTTGTAAAGAACCGGGCATAATCGCCCGGTTCTTTAGTTGAAATACTACTAGTCAAATAAGTTTCCTACAACTATTCTTTTACTATTTGTGGGAAGAAATATTTGCGGGTTCAATGGACATCTTCCTTCTTCCTGCAAATCTCTTTTTTCCTTTTGCAGGTTCATTGGCGACTCTCTATATGCCTGCAAACCTGCTTTTTCCTTTTGCAAGCTTATTGGCGCCCCTCTATACGACTGCAAACCTGCTTTTTTCCTTTTGCAGGCTCATTGGCGCCCCTCTATACGACTGCAAATCTCTTTTTTCCTTTTGCAGGCTCATTGGCGCCCCTCTATACGACTGCAAATCTCTTTTTTCCTTTTGCAGGCTCATTGGCGCCCCTCTATACGACCGCAAACCTGCTTTTTTCCTTTTGCAGGCTTATTGGCGCACCTCTATACGACCGCAAACCTGTTTTTCCCTTTTGCAGGCTTATTGGCGCCCCTCTATACGACTGCAAATCTGCTTTTTTCCTTTTGCAGGCTCATTGGCGCACCTCTATATGCCTGCAAACCTGCTTTTTCCTTTTGCAGGCTCATTGGCGCACCTCTATATGCTTGCAAATCTTCATTTTCCTTTTGCAGGTTCATTGGCGCCCCTCTATACGACTGCAAATCTTATTTTCCCTTTTGCAGGCTCATTGGTGACTCTCTATACGACTGCAAATCTCTTTTTTCCCTTTTGCAGGCTCATTGGTGACTCTCTATACGACTGCAAATCTCTTTTTTCCTTTTTTGCAGGAACAATAGCGATCCTTTTCGTAGAGAAAAAATTCTTACCTTTCAAGAAAGACGAAAGAGCCTTATGAGACATCTCTCATAAAAGCTCTTTCCTTTGTGTTTCTTAGAAGAGGGATTGCATAAGCCCTTGCAACCCCCCATAACTTTTACCTCTCTCGCGCCCACATGCTAATTCATTATTCTTTATCCTTCGACAATGATAAAGCTCTCTTGCCAATATCAGATCGATAGAAAAGACCATTCCATTCCTGTTTGTTCAACGACTCATACGTCTTTTCGAAGGCAAGCTCTAAATCTGAACCTAACGTCGATAACAAAATAACTCTTCCACCGTTCGTTACCCAACCGGTATCTGTTTTTTTCGTACCTGCATGAAACCACTTTTGGTCTGTATCAGCTGCTTCAGGTATCGACATTAACGTACCTTTTTCGTAGCTACCAGGATAACCTTCCGATGCTAACACGACCCCTGCGCATGCCTTTTCAGACCATGATAATTTCAACTCATTTCCATTAAGAACCTGTTGAAACACTTCTAGCAAGTCTGTTTGAAGTCTTGGTAATACCACTTGTGTTTCAGGATCACCAAAGCGAGCATTAAACTCAATAACCTTTGGACCATCCTCAGTCATCATTAAGCCTGCATATAAGATCCCCGTAAAAGAGACTCCTTCTACAACCATTGCTTTTGCCATTGGTCGTAAAATCGTTTTTTCCGCTTCCTGAACTAGGCTACTATCAATATGAGGAACAGGGGAATATGCACCCATACCTCCAGTATTTGGACCAGTATCACCATCAAATGCACGCTTATGATCTTGAGCAGGAACCATTGGCACAACAACCTCACCATTTACAAAAGCCATTAAAGACAATTCTTCACCACGAAGACATTCCTCAATAACGACAGAAGCACCTGCTTCACCAAATGTTCGTTCACCCATTATTTCATCTAAGGCATCCAATGCTGCTTCTTCTGTTTCTGCAACAAAAACCCCTTTTCCAGCAGCTAAACCATCGGCCTTTACTACGATCGGAGCACCTTGCTTTTTTACATAAGCTTTTGCTAGATCAATGTCCGTAAACACTTCGTATTCTGCCGTTGGAATATGATATTTTCTCATGATTTCCTTTGCATACTGTTTACTGCCTTCAATAGCCGCTGCTCCTTTTGTAGGACCGAAGATCGTTAAGCCTTCTTTTTGAAAAACATCGACAATACCACTAACAAGGGGCGCTTCAGGACCAACAATCGTCATTCCAATATTGTTTTCCTTAGCAAAATGCAGTAATCCATCGTGATCTCCTTCAGCGATATTTACCGTTGTTATTCCGTCTTTAGCCATTCCGTCACTACCTGGAGCTGCAAAAACCTCGTCAACTTCCATCGATTCTTTAAGCTTCCAACATAGTGCGTGCTCTCGACCACCAGTGCCTATTACTAAAACCTTCAACATGATCGCTCCCCTTCGTCTATATAGAAGCCATAAAGCATTAGCTCTATGGCTTCGGTTAATCATTCATTTTAATGTTTAAAGTGTCTTACTCCAGTGAATACCATTGCAATTCCATATTCATCTGCTTTATCAATAGAATCTTGGTCTCGAACGGAGCCACCAGGTTGAATAATGGCTGTAACTCCAGCTTTAGCTGCTGCTTCCACTGTATCATTCATTGGGAAGAACGCATCTGAAGCAAGTACAGCACCCTTCGCTTGCTCACCTGCTTGTTCAATGGCAATCTTAGCAGATCCAACGCGATTCATTTGTCCTGCACCAATACCAATTGTTTGATCAGCCTTCCCTAACACAATGGCATTAGATTTAACATGTTTGACAACCTTCCACGCCATTTTCAACTGCTTCCATTCTTCCTCAGTTGGTTCACGTTTCGTTGCCGTTGTAATTGTAGCATCTTCAAAGCTTAGCTTATCTACTTCCTGCATTAACGCACCACCAGCAACGCTAGTAACGTACTTTTCTACCGGTTGGTTTTCTTGGAACTCTACAGTTAGTAAACGTAAATTCTTTTTCTCTGTAAGGATTTGCATAGCCTCTTCTGTAAAGCTTGGTGCGATAATGATTTCTAGGAAAATTTCTTTCATTCTTTCTGCAGTTTGTCCATCTATTTCACGATTAGAAGCAACAATTCCGCCGAAAATGGACACTGGATCCGCTTCATAAGCCTTCATATAAGCATCAAACACTGTTTCACCGATACCAACCCCACATGGGTTCATATGCTTAATTGCTGCAACTGCAGGGTCTTTGAAATCACGAATAACAGCTAATGCTGCATCTGCATCGTTTATGTTGTTATAGGAGAGCTCTTTTCCATGAAGCTGCTTCGCACGACTAAGTGATGTAGGATTCCCTAAAGGCTTTTCGTAGAAGCTAGCTTTTTGATGAGGATTTTCTCCATAACGGAGAGTTTGCTTTAGGTTGTATGTTACTGTAAGCTTTTCAGGTGCTTCCTCTCCAACTTCCTTCGTTAAGTATTCTGCAATTAGTGCGTCATAAGCCGCTGTATGGCGAAATGCTTTTGCTGCTAGCTTTCGCTTACTTTCTATAGATAATTCTCCAGCAGACTCAAGCTCTGCAACAACACCATCATAATCAGTAGCATCTACAATAATTGCCACTGAAGCATGGTTTTTTGCTGCGGAACGGATCATGGAAGGTCCACCAATGTCAATGTTCT
Source organism: Evansella sp. AB-P1 (assembly GCF_029688925.1). Lineage (GTDB taxonomy): Bacteria > Bacillota > Bacilli > Bacillales > Salisediminibacteriaceae > Evansella. The sequence goes on along the minus strand of NZ_JARUKY010000001.1, from coordinate 98,738 downwards.
CAATAGCATCGGCATACGTAGATTCAGGATTTTCAATCGTTTGCTGGAATGGGTAAAGGTTCACGATAACATAATCAATTAACTCAATGCCATGCTCTTTTGCTGCAGCTAAATGAGCTTCACTGTCTCTTCTTGCTAATAATCCCCCATGAATATTTGGATGAAGAGTTTTTACACGACCGTCCATCATTTCAGGGAATTGTGTTACCTCTTCAATACCAATGACCTTCACTCCAGCCTCTGCTAAAGCCTTCTTTGTTCCCCCAGTAGAGATGATCTCTACACCTAGCTCTTCAAGCTTTTGTACGAATGGAATAATACCTGTTTTATCTGAAACACTTACTAATGCTCTTTTTTTCACCGGTTACACTCTCCTCGTCATTTGTTCAATTACCCGTTGTAACGTCGTTGGGTACAAATCATGTTCTATCTGCTGGATTTTTCTCTGAAGATCTTCCTTCGTATCACTTTCTTCTACCTTCACAGATTCTTGAGCAATGATTGGTCCAGTATCCATCCCTGCATCAACATAGTGGATCGTCACTCCGCTAACTTTTACACCTGCTTCAAAAGCTTGTCCGATAGCATCTAAGCCAGGAAAAGCTGGGAGTAACGATGGATGAATATTAATAATACGGTGCTCAAAAGCTGCTAGTAGCGTTGGGCCTATTAGCCTCATGTAGCCAGCCAAAACGACGAGATCCACGTTCCAATTTTGCAATTCACATAAAATCTCTTCTTCAAAAGCTGCTTTCGTCGGATAGTTCTTCGGTTGAAACAAAAAGACAGGAATTCCATGATTTTTTGCTCGTTCAATGACATAAGCGTCTTTTTTATCACAGACGAGTAGTTTAATATCTGCTTTCAACTGTCCCTTTTCAACTGCATTAACTAAAGATTCAAAATTGCTTCCACTTCCAGATGCAAATACTGCCAGGTTCATGATTATTTCTCCTCCTTCATATTCACACCTGAACCTGAAACAACTTTCCCTATCACCGTTGACTCTTCTCCATTCTCCTTCAACAAAGCTAACACTTCTTGTTCCTTTTCAGGACTAACCGCTAACACCATACCGATCCCCATATTAAAGGTTTCATATAAATCAAGCTCTGTTAAATTCCCTTTTTCACCTAACCAGTGAAACACAGGTGGAACTGTCCAAGAATTTTTATAAATTTCAACACCTAAGCCTTCTGGGAGCATTCTCGGTACATTTTCCATAAAACCGCCACCTGTAATATGAGCAGCTGCATGAATAATCCCTTTACTGAAAAATGGTTTCAAGGCTTTCACATAAATTTTCGTTGGTTCTAAAAAAACATCTCCTAACGTTTTTTCCGTCCCCTCAAAAGAATCAGACCATGTTAAGCCGTGATCGGAAACGATCTTTCTAACAAGGGAAAAGCCATTACTATGAACCCCGCTTGACGGAAGACCAATAAGGACATGGCCCTCCCGTACATTGTTAGGATCTAACAATTCGCTTTTTTCTGCGATTCCAACGACAAATCCAGCAACATCGTATTCCTCTGGCTTGTAAAGTCCAGGCATTTCAGCCGTCTCTCCACCAATTAACGCAGCACCTGATTGGCGACAGCCCTCTGCAATACCAGCAACTACTTTTTCAACAACCTCAGGATCATTGACACCCAAAGCTAAATAATCTAGGAAAAATAAAGGGGATGCTCCTTGTACGACAATGTCATTTACACACATTGCTACAGCATCGATACCAATCGTGTCGTGCTTCCCCACTTCCTGTGCAATGAGAAGCTTCGTTCCAACACCATCTGTACCAGAAACGAGAACTGGCTCTTTATATGAGAAGGAAGAAAGGTCAAACAATCCTCCAAAGCCTCCAAGGGAACCCATTACTTCAGGACGTTTAGTAGATTCAACATGCTTTTTTATTCTTCGGACTCCTTCATATCCTGCTTCAATGTTTACACCAGCAGATTCATAAGCTTTTGACATGATAATCCCCTCTCTTCAGCATTTCTCTTGTGGATGGTCTGATTCTGGATAGATTTCTGTTGGATATTGACCTGTAAAACAGGCAAGACACTGTCCGCAATTTTCCATTTCTTTCGAACGACCAATACCTTCCTGTAGTCCTTCTACACTTAAGTATTCTAATGTGTCAGCTCCAATTTCTTCTCGAATTTCCTCTACTGTCTTAACAGAAGCAATCAATTCCCCTTTAGTAGATGTATCGATCCCATAGAAGCAAGGATTTGTTATAGGTGGTGAACTGATTCGAACGTGCACTTCCTTTGCACCAGCTTCACGTAATAGTTTTACTATTCTTCGACTGGTCGTTCCACGAACAATGGAATCATCAATCATGACAACGCGCTTTCCTTCTACAACCCCTCGAACAGCAGAAAGCTTCATTTTTACCCCTTGCTCACGAAGCTCCTGAGATGGCTGAATAAAAGTTCTACCTACATAACGATTTTTAATTAGTCCTAATTCATACGGGATCCCAGCAGTTTCTGCATATCCGATCGCGGCAGATATACTTGAATCTGGCACACCAGTTACAACATCTGCTTCAACAGGCTTTTCTTCTGCTAGCTGTTTCCCTAGATTTTTCCTTGCATGATGGACATTAATTTCATCAACATTACTATCTGGACGAGCAAAATACACATATTCCATAGAACAAATGGCACGTTTCGGTGAAGAAGAGAAACGTTCACTACGTAAGCCTTCGTCATCAATAATGACAAGCTCACCTGGCTCCACTTCTCTTTCATACGTAGCTCCAATAATATCAAAGGCACACGTCTCAGATGAGAGGACATACCCGTCCCCTAATCTCCCAATAGATAAGGGGCGAAGTCCATTTGGATCCAGTGCTGCTAGTAGCTTACCTTCCACCATGAACATGAACGCATATGCCCCTTTCACCATTGTGAGTGCATTTTTTATTTGATCTTCTATCGTTTCATAGCCACTTCGTTTAATTAAATGGGCCACTACCTCTGTATCTGATGTTGTTTGAAAAATACTTCCTTGTCTTTCTAACTGACGCTTTAAGGCATTTGCATTTACTAAGTTTCCATTGTGTGCTAAAGCAAGACTTCCACCTGTTTGAGAGTTAAAAACAAATGGCTGTACATTTAGAAGGTTACTTCCACCAGCTGTCGTATAACGGACATGGCCGATGGCCCCTTTACCAGGCATATGATTAATTTCACCTTTACTAAACACTTCGTTCACTAACCCCATACCTTTATGATCCATTAGCTTTTCTCCATCACTTACAACAATTCCTGCCCCTTCTTGTCCCCGATGTTGAAGACTATGAAGGCCGTAATATGCAATAGGTGCTGGATCTTTATGACCCCAAACTCCGAATACCCCACATTCTTCGTTTAATCCTCTTATTTCAGCAAGCATGAAATGGCACCTCTCCATGTGTCTTCAAGTGTTTGAACCGCTTCTTTCACTACTACTTCTCCAGTGGCACCTTTTACATCAATGGTAGATTCTTCTGTCACTTTACCGATGCATATAGCTTCAGGTACTAGTTTTTCAAATTGCTCTTTCTGTTCTTGAGAAACAGTCAAAATATATCTAGAAGGAGATTCAGCAAAGCATTCTTTCACAACGTTCTCTCCTTGTAATTGAACACTTGCACCAAATGTTGTTCCGAATGTACTCTCTGCTAACGCTACTAGAAAACCACCTTCTGCTAAATCGTGTGCAGATGAAACGGTACCGGCTTGAATAGCAGCTAACACTTCCTCTTGACGCTTTTTCTCTACATTTAAGTCAATTGCTGGTGCTTTTCCTGAAATAGTACCTTCTAACAACTTTTGCAGTTCACTTCCACCGAAATCATCTCCAGCTTGCCCAACAACATAGATGTTGTCTCCAGCTTGTTGGAATTGCTGACGTGTAATGTGATCTACATTTTCCACTAACCCTACCATACCGATAACTGGTGTAGGATAAACAGCTACACCGTTCGTTTCATTATATAAGGATACGTTACCACCGATAACAGGTGTTTCTAGTATTTCACACGCTTCACTTAAACCGTCAGTAGACTTTTCTAGCTGCCAAAAGATTTCTGGTTTTTCTGGATTTCCGTAGTTTAAACAATCCGTTACACCTAATGGCTTAGCTCCAGAACACACTAAGTTTCTAGCAGCTTCCGCAATAGCAAGCTGGCCACCAACTTTCGGATCTAAATAAAGATAACGAGAATTACAATCTGTCGTCATGGCTAACGCTTTTTCTGTTCCGCGTATACGTAAGACAGCAGCATCAGAGCCTGGTGAAACGACCGTATTCGTTCGTACCATATAATCATATTGATCATAAACCCATTCTTTACTTGCAATTGTAGGCTGTGCTAATAACTTCTTCAACGTTTCATTAATATTAGCTACATCTGGACTGTACGCTTCTTGCTGTTGAAACTGACTGTAATAAGCAGGTTCAGCAGAAGGCTTGTGATAAACAGGCGCATCCTCTGCTAGTGAGTCAACAGGAACGTCTGCTACTACTTCCCCTTTATGAACTAAGCGCAGTTTCTTATCGTCCGTAACTCTACCAACAACTTTTGCTTCAAGACCCCAATGTTCAAATAAATCAATCATTTCTTGCTCTCGACCAGCTTGAACAACAAGAAGCATTCTTTCCTGTGATTCGGAAAGCATCATTTCGTATGGTGTCATCCCTTTTTCCCGTTGTGGTACTTTATCTAAATCCATTTCAATACCAGATCCAGCTTTACTTGCCATCTCTGCAGATGAAGATGTAAGGCCTGCAGCACCCATATCTTGAATCCCAACGAGTGCATCATTCTTAATTGCTTCTAAGCAAGCTTCCAATAGAAGTTTTTCCATAAATGGATCTCCAACTTGAACTGCAGGACGCTTAGACTCATTTTCCTCACTAAGCTCTTCTGATGCAAAGGTTGCACCGTGAATACCATCACGGCCAGTACTAGCACCAACATAAATAACGGCGTTTCCAACACCTTTTGCTTGTCCCTTTTGAATATCCTTATGGTCGATTAAACCAACACACATGGCATTTACTAGTGGATTCCCTTCATAACAAGAATCAAATTGAACCTCTCCACCTACCGTAGGGATTCCAATACAGTTACCATAGCCAGCAATACCCGCTACTACTTCTTCAAACAAATATTTCACACGAGAATTAGCTAATTCACCAAATCTTAAAGAGTTTAATAAAGCTACTGGTCTTGCTCCCATGGAGAAAACGTCACGAATAATACCACCAACTCCAGTAGCCGCTCCTTGATAAGGTTCTACTGCAGAAGGGTGATTATGGCTTTCGATTTTGAAAACTACCGCTTGCTCGTCTCCAATATCAATAATTCCGGCACCTTCACCAGGTCCTTGAAGAACTTTTTCACCTGTTGTCGGGAACTTCTTCAACAATACTTTTGAATTTTTATAGCTACAGTGCTCCGACCACATAACAGAAAACAATCCAGTTTCTGTATAGTTAGGTAATCTTCCTAAAATATCTTCTACCATTTGGAACTCTGCATCCGATAAACCCATTTCAGCATAAATACGTTGTTCCTTGATCATTTGTGGAGATGGTTCATGAAGTAATTGCATTTCGTTCCCTCCAGTGACTTAAAATCGATTTAAATAAGCGAAGACCGTCGTCCGAACCAAGTAATGAATCTACTGCCCTTTCTGGGTGGGGCATCATGCCTAATACGTTTCCTTGTTCATTCATTATTCCAGCAATATCTAAAACAGATCCATTGACTTCATCTTTATAGGAAAAAACAATTTGATTGTTTTTCTTTAGTTTTTCTAGTGTTTCATCATCACAATAGTAGTTACCCTCACCATGAGCTACTGGAATAGTAATCTCTTCTTTTTGCTCATAGCCGTTTGTAAATAATGTATTATTGTTCTCAACAATGAGCTCTACGGGACGGCAAATAAATTTTAGGTTTTGGTTTCGTCTCATTGCACCTGGTAATAATCCTGCCTCAAGAAGGATTTGAAATCCATTACAAACCCCAAGAACTGGTTTACCTTCTTTAGCCGCTTTTATCACTTCATCCATGATTGGTGAAAAGCGTGCAATAGCTCCTGTACGAAGATAATCTCCGTAAGAAAATCCACCAGGAAGGAGAATGCCATCGTACCCTTCTAAACTAGTATCATGATGCCAAACATACTCTACTTCCGTACCAAGTTCATCTTTTACTGCATGGTACATATCTAAATCACAGTTGGAGCCTGGGAATACAATGACCGCAAACTTCATTGTGAAACTACCTCCTCAATTTCAAAGCGGTAATCCTCAATAACTGGATTTGCTAGAAGCTTGTCACACATTGATTTCACTTTATCTTCAATTTCCTCTTTATTGCTCTCTATGCGTAATGACATTACTTTTCCAATTCGTACGTCTTCTACCCCTTCAAAACCAAGGTGATGTAACGATCCTTTAACAGCACTACCTTGTGGGTCTAATACAGCTTCCTTTAATGATACGTAAACCTTTACTTCAAACATCATGAATGTTTTCCTCCCAATCGTGTTAGTATCGTTTCATAACCATCCTGCAAGCTTCCAAGCTGAAAGCGAAATAAATCTTTGTCAAAGGATTCTCCTGTTTTTTCATCCCACAAACGACATGTATCTGGTGAGATTTCATCCGCTAAAAGAAGAGAACCAGTGTGATCACGACCAAATTCAAGCTTAAAATCCACTAATTGAATACCTATATTTTTAAACAACTGTTTAAGTTGTTCATTTACCTTTAATGCCATTTCTTTTAATTGTGCCACTTCGTCTGTAGTGGCAAGATTCATGACTCTAATGTGCTCTTCTGTCATAATCGGATCACCAAGGGCGTCATCTTTATAATAAAACTCAACGATTGGTGGTGAAAAAACTTGTCCCCGTTCCAACCCTAAACGCTTCACTAAACTACCTGCTGCTACATTTCGAACAACTACTTCTAAAGGAACGATCTCTACTTTCTTAATTAATTGTTCATTACTTGAAAGTCTTTCAATAAAATGACTTTCAATTCCCTCTTTCTTTAGCTGTGTAAAAATAAGGGAACTAATTTCATTATTTAATCGTCCTTTTCCTTCAAGAACATCTTTTTTCTCTCCGTTAAAAGCTGTAGCATCGTCCTTGTATTCTACCCATAATACTTCCGGTTGTTCTGTTTCGTAGATTCGTTTTGCTTTTCCTTCGTAAAGACAAGCTCCTTTTTCCAAGGTGCTCCCTCCATTCGTTTTCGTTTAATTTAATCCTAATCTGTCAAAGATTGTATCCACGTGCTTCAAGTGGTGATTGTAATCGAAGCAGTCGTCAAGCTCCTCTTTCGATAAGTGACTCATAATGTTATCATCTGCTTCTACTAGTGTTCGGAATTGCACTGCTTTTTCCCAAGCTTCCATTGCTTTAGGTTGTACTAAGTCATAAGCTTCTTCTCTTACCATACCCTTATCTATCAATGTTAAAAGAACCCGTTGTGAATAAATTAAACCGTATGTTCTTTCCATATTTCGTTTCATATTTTCAGGGAACACCGTCAAGTTTTTCACAATGTTTCCGAATCGGTTTAACATGTAATTTAACAAGATCGTTGCATCTGGAAAAATGATTCTCTCTGTAGAAGAATGGGAAATATCTCTTTCATGCCATAGAGCAACATTTTCATAAGCTGTAACTACGTGACCTCTTAACACTCTCGCAAGTCCAGTCATATTTTCAGAGCCAATCGGATTACGCTTATGAGGCATTGCTGATGATCCTTTTTGTCCTTTAGCAAAGAACTCCTCAACTTCTCTCGTTTCACTCTTTTGTAATCCACGAATCTCCACTGCCATTTTTTCAATGGATGAAGCAATTAAAGAAATGGTAGCAATATAATGAGCATGTCGGTCTCTTTGTAACGTTTGTGTAGAAATTGGTGAAGCTTCAAGTCCTAGCCCTTCACATACATATTTTTCAACGAATGGGTCAATATTTGCGTATGTTCCAACAGCACCAGAAATCTTTCCAACTCGTACCGTTTCTGCCGCATGACGGAAGCGTTCAAGGTTACGTCTCATTTCCTCATACCAAAGTGCCACTTTAAGTCCAAAGGTAGTAGGCTCTGCATGAACACCATGTGTACGCCCCATCATAACAGTCATTTTATGCTCTTTTGCCTTTTCTTTTAAAATATCTATAAAATTGATAATATCTTTTTCGAGAATCTCATTTGCTTGTCTTAATTGGTAGGAGGTTGCTGTATCAACTACGTCTGTTGATGTTAACCCGTAATGAACCCACTTTCGTTCTTCCCCTAATGTTTCTGAAACAGCTCTAGTAAAAGCAACAACATCATGACGAGTTTGTTCTTCAATTTCTTTAATTCTATCTACGTTGAAACTAGCATTTTCACGGATCTTCTTCACATCTTCTTTTGGTATATCCCCTAGTTCTGCCCACGCTTCACATGCTTGTATTTCAACCTCTAGCCAAGCTTGAAAACGATTTTCTTCTGTCCAAATTGCACCCATTTCTGGGCGAGTATAACGTTCGATCATATTTTTTCCTCCTAATGATTAGCTTATTTCCAAATTGGTGAAGCTTGTACATGTTCTAGAATTTCTTCTGTTGTTGAACCAAGAATATTTACATGGCCCATTTTTCTCCCAACCTTCGCTTCTGCCTTACCGTATAAATGAAGCTGTGCACCTTTAAGGTCTCGAATATGTTCCAGTACATTAGGCACATGCTCCCCTAGTATATTAACCATAACAACTGGTTTTAACAATTCTGTACTACCTAATGGCCATCCACAAATGGCACGAATATGCTGTTCAAACTGCGAGGTTACACAAGCATTTATTGTATAATGTCCTGAATTATGTGGTCTTGGAGCTAATTCATTCACATAAATTTTTCCGTCAGCAACAAACATTTCCACAGCTAAAGTTCCAATTAAGTGGAATGATTCAGCTAAGTGCTTAGCAATTTTTATTGCTTCATTCTCAATTTCTCTTTCAATTCTTGCTGGGACTATCGTTTGATGCAAAATATTATTCACGTGAATATTTTCTGCAATCGGGAATGTTGTTACTTCACCATGAACACTTCTCGTAACAATAACGGAAATTTCTTTTTCGAAAGGCATCCATGCTTCCAATACAAAGGGACTGTTATCCCCCATTTCCTTCCATACATCCTCTATTTCATTTATATCCTTAAAAACATGTTGTCCTTTGCCGTCATAACCACCTCGTGTCGTTTTTAAAACAGCAGGTAACCCTAATTTTTCTATGCTATTAATTAAGTCATCCTTTGTATAAATAGCCTCAAAGGGAACGACTGGAACATGGAAGGATGTGATTGCTCTCTTCTCTAAAATACGATCTTGTGTAATAGAAAGGAGATCACTTCCTTGAGGTAAGTATAAGTTTTCCTCTAGCCATGTGGCTGTGATGGAATCAATATTTTCAAACTCATATGTTAAAACATCGCAGTGCTTCGCCATTTTCCTAGCAGCAGTTAAATCATCGTATGGTGCTGCTATTTGTATATCTGCAACCTGCCCACATGGGGAATCAGGTGTTGGTTCTAATACAGCAATACGGTAACCCATTTCTCTTGCAGATAATGCCATCATTCTTCCTAGCTGCCCACCACCAAGTATACCAATCGTTCTACCAGGTTCTATCCATCGTTCGTTCATTGTAACTCTCCATTTTCAAGAACATCTTTTCTTTTAGCTTCGCGACGATCCTCAAGTTTTTTTCTTAAATTGGAATCATGAACAGCTAGCTGTTGTGCTGCTAGTAATCCAGCGTTAGTAGCACCTGCTTTCCCAATGGCAACTGTAGCAACTGGAACTCCTGCAGGCATTTGCACGATAGATAATAAGGAATCCATTCCATTTAATGCTTTCGTCTGAATAGGTACCCCTATTACAGGTAAAATCGTTTTCGCTGCCACCATTCCTGGTAAATGAGCAGCACCACCAGCACCAGCAATAATCACTTCGATTCCTCTACTTTGAGCAGATTCTGCATATTCAAACATATAGTCAGGAGTTCGGTGTGCTGATACGACCTTTTTCTCATATTCAACTCCTAGTTCATCTAAAGTTTCTGTAGCGTGCTTCATCGTCTCCCAGTCAGAAGTAGAACCCATAATGACGCCTACCTTAGCAGTCATAACGACGCCTCCTTATATATTTTCTTAATTAAACTTCGTTTTAAATTTTTCCTTCTGTAGACTTACACCTGAAGTCTACCCTGAAAATACGCGGGATAAAAGCTCAACGAAGTATAGATAAAAATGCTTGTTTTCATCCCCCATAGTGCAAAATTCTAACTTGCATGTGAAGTCTGTCAAGTTGTTAAAAATACCCAAACAAAAAAACGTGTCCTTTTGTCACAGAGAGGGGACAAAGGAACACGTTAGCGGAATTCTCCATAACAATAGAGAGGTCTTATCCATTCTCGACAAACGGAGCAATGCCCATAGACCCAATCTATTCGTTTTTACTTCTGTGTTTAGTCACCCTCATAGTCTGATAATTTACGGTTATCAGGTAGAAACTTTTGGGCCATATTCCCATGATTATATGAGGTAATTATTATCTTCAATTTTCTATTTCTATCATAACAAGATGGGAAATTAAAAGTCAACTAAAATTCGAACATTATTGTTTAATAAAGTTTTATCGTTCGTGTTTTACTCGTATTTCACGAGAGATATTCTCTCATGTGTTCACATTTGTTTACTCTAGGCGTACAAACAGGGATGAAATATATGAAGTGCATAAATTTTCCGTATTTGTAACAACCTAATTTTTAGGTTGCTACATAAACCAGTGTTTCGGACAAATAGTGTATAAGTATCTCACTACAATTATTGATAGGTTGAGGATGGTGATCATGAATGCTATGGAATTGGTTTAAAAAGAGTATAAATAAAACAATTTCTCAACAGCAAGAAAATCAAGATCAGACCTCACAAGCACCAGAAAGAGTTACAGTGGAGAGTTTGAAAAATAAATTAAAGAACATTGATGATATAGAAATGAAAGAAATATCAATTAAAGGTGAAAAGGTTTTCTTAATTTATTTATCGACCTTAACAAAGTCTAGCACCTTACAAGATTTAGTTTTAAACCCACTAAATAATATAGGAGATGCTACTCCAAAAGAGGTACTGAAAAATAGTACCGATGGGGATATAAATGACCTACAGGCTTCCCTTCACGACATCATGAGTGGGTATTCTGTTTTGTTTTTCGTTGAAAGAGATGCGTTACTAAAAGTAAATACCTTTAGCGTGGAAGAACGTTCAATCACTACTGCAGAAAATGAAACAACCATTTTAGGTCCACAAGACTCCTTTACAGAATCGTTAATGACTAGTCTATCGTTGATTAAAAGGAGAATTCATTCACCTAATCTTAAAACAACATTAATACCTATGGGTACAGAAACAAATGATACCGTTGCTGTTGTTTATATGGAGAATATAGCAAATAAAGAAAATGTTGATCGAGTTCTCTATCGTATAAAAAATATTGAATACCAAGGATTTGTAGCATTACCTCTGTTAAAGCAAGCTTTAGAGGATAAACCCTTTTCCCCATTTCCACAACACGGGTTCACTGTACGTACGGATTATGCAGTAGAGTCTTTACTTGATGGAAGAATTATCGTCATGCTAAATGGGAGTCCAGAGGTTGCTATTTTACCAGCAACATTTATTGAAATGTTTATAACAACAGAGGATCATTATAATCGCTGGACAACCGCCTCATTAATTCGCGCCATCCGATTAGGAGGATTCTTCGTTTCTATTTTACTAACATCGACGTATGTATCTGTTTTAACGTTCCATCCAGAGATGCTCCCACCGCAGTTATTGGTTACACTTTCTGAATCAAGAGCGCAAGTGTTCTTCCCACCTGTCTTAGAAGTATTAGTAATTGAAATGGTAATTGAAATTCTCCGGGAAGCAGGTGCGAGGATGCCGACAAAAATCGGTCAAACGATCGGTATCGTTGGAGGAATTGTTATAGGAACTGCCGCTGTTGAAGCAGGTCTTGCAAGTAATGTTCTTATTGTACTTGTTGCAGTTACCGCCTTACTCTCCTTTATACCACCAAACTATTTAATGAGTAATGGCATTCGCTTTATTAGATACGGCTTTATTATTGCTGGAGGTTCTTTAGGTATATACGGACAAGCAATTTTTTTTGCATGGATGATGAATCATTTATCTAATTTAACATCTCTTGGTTCACCTTTTATGTCACCAGTCATTCCGAGACAGTGGACAGACCTATTAAATAGTGTTTTACGGGCGCCAGTCAACTTTTTAGTTACAAGATCCGGAATGTCAAGGGCAAAAAAGCAATTGACAAGGCCATTAGATGAGGAGTAGGGGATATGGATAAGGGAAAATTTAAAAAATTAAACAAGTACCACGTTATATTTCTCACGAATTGTAGCCTAGGTGGTATGTATAATTTTTCTATATCTCACAATTTAAGTACTGTTGGGCATAACTTATGGTTAATCCCATTTATTTATTTTATCTTAGCTACAATCTTACTTATACCGATGTTACGTTTATGCAGTCATTACCCAAGTGACACGTTATATGTGATAAACGAAAAATTAGTTGGAAAATGGTTAGGAAAAGGAGTAAATGTACTAATACTTCTTTACGCTATTTTCCAAGTAGCTAGTGAAACTCAATTACATGTAAGAATTGTTCAATCAGTTACATTACCTAATTATACGATTTTATTTACGACAATTACTTATTTTCTTGTCATGGTTTGTATTGTCAACGGAGGGATTAAATCCATCGCCCGCTTTAGTATGCTAGCTTTTTTTATGACAGTTTGGATGGGGTATTACAGTCAATGGGCCTTCGGTGATGCCATATTCACCCACCTATTTCCAAGGATTGAACAAGGAGTGTCCCATTGGATTTTAGCTATGCATCAGGGAAGCCATACGATGCTAGGATTATCTTTAATTCTTTTTTATTACCCTTATATTACAGATCAGAAAAAAGCTTATAAGCATACCATCATTGGTGTTTTACTGTATATCTTACTACTTTTATTAATTTGTATCGCTAGCGTCGTTTACTTTTCTACTTGGCAACTTGAAAATCTATTATATCCACTCCTTAACTTATATCAAGCAGTGGAGCTTTCTAACGTAGAAAGAATTGAAAACTTAGGGATCACTTTGTACATTTTCTTATCTTTAGCTAAAGCATCCATTTTTTTATGGGTAGCCAAAAAAGGACTAGATGCAGTACTCAGCAAGCACAAAAACAAAACGAGACACCTGTATATACTAAGTGTTGTTTCTGCATTTATAGTAGCAGGTCCAATTCCTAATACTTTCCAACGATTAGCATATGATAACTGGGTTGTATACGCAGGCTACGTGTTATTTTTACTGCCAATATTTTTGTTGATGCTTCACAAGATTAAAAGTAGAAAGGGGTCTAGCACATGAAAATAAAACTAGTTATTTTTATAATGTGCATCTCTTTATTAACAGCCTGTAATATACAATATGAACAACCGACCATAGAAAACTACGGTATGGTTGGCGTAATGGGCATCGATGTTTCAGACAAGGGGAAAATGGAGATTACATTAACGTTACCTCAACCTGAAAAAGATGCTGAAACGAAAACACAAGTATATACAACGAAAGTAAACTCCCCACACGAAGCACTTATGGAGGGATCTACCATATCAGAAAAAATATTATCTACAGCCCAACTTCGGGTTATTTTGTTCAGTGAGGAGTTTGCAAGGGAAAAGGGCGTATGGGAAACACTAGAAAACCTATATCGAGACCCTCGAGTTGGAACAAATACATATGTAGCTGTAGTGAAAGGATCAATGAAGGAATTTCTCACGAAGGATTATACGGATAAACCTGATATTAATCGATATTTAAATAAACTGTTAGAACCAACTACAATAACTGCTTTTAGCCCCTTTACTTCGATTCATCAATTTATTCGCCAATCTACAAATAGAGTTTCAGATCCAATGGTGCCATATCTTGAGAATGTAAGTAATGAGTCTATGAAAATTTCCATGGTCGCATTATTTAAAGGGGAAAAGATGGTCGGTACAATGGAAAGAGATGAAGCAAAAATCGTTGAAGCCTTGAGAAAAAACCAAAAAATAGCTGATATATCGTACGTTATTGATGAGAATAACAATGAGGAACGAACGAAGGTAATAATTAATTTTGTTCGTTCTAGGAGAAAAATAAAATCCAATGGTGATCCTAATAATCCTGAAATCTTTTTACACGTCTACTTAAGTGGTGCCGTTATTGATTATACAGGAGAACTGAATTTAGAAATTCAAGAGGAACGACAAAAGCTAGAAGAAAAATTAGCTGAGCAAATTGAAGGTAGAATCGTTTCTGCTATCAATACATTCCAAGAGTTAGAAATTGATCCCATTGGCATTGGTCATTATTTTCGAATGAAAGATAGGAGTAAATGGGACAAAAATCATTGGAACGATGTCTTTAGTCGTGCAACAGTTACAACACATGTGGAATCTAGAATTATAACTACAGGTACTTTACGATAATGCTAAAATGGCTAATATAAAAGCTCTCCTCATTTTTAATTGAAGGAGAGCTCTTTAGGATAGACTTCTCATGCAAATGTTGATTTGCATCATGGGGGGGAAATACTCTCTCAATGCTAGGCATCTCATCATTTTGCTGCTTCGCGGTCGTCAATGAACCTGCAAATTGGGAAAAGCAAGTTTGCAGGAAGATAGAAGGTGTCCTATGGGCCTGCAAATGGAGGAAAAGTGGTTTGCAGGAAGATAGAAGACCTCCTATAAGCCTGCAAATCGGAAATAGCAAGTTTGCGGGAAGATAGAAGACCTCCTATAAGCCTGCAAATCAGAAAAGCAGGTTTGCGGTAACATAGAAGCCCTCCTATAAGCCTGCAAATCAGTAAAAGCAAGTTTGCGGTATTATAGAAGACCTCCTATAAGCCTGCAAATCAGTATAAGCAAGTTTGCGGTATTATAGAAGACCTCCTATAAGCCTGCAAATCGGAAAAAGCAAGTTTGCAGTATTATAGAAGACCTCCTATAAGCCTGCAAATCAGAAATAGCAAGTTTGCGGTAATATAAAAGACCTCCTATAAGCCTGCAAATCAGAAAAGCAGGTTTGCGGTAACATAGAAGACCTCCATTAAGCCTGCAAATCGGAAATAGCAAGTTTGCGGTAATAAAGTAATCTTCTATGTTCCTTTAAAGGGAAAGAATTAATTTGCTTGGTTTAAGCAGGAATCTGGAGCCGAAGAATGTCGGAGAAATAGCAAATGCGTAGTCAATGAGCCTGCAAAAAGAGAAGAAAGCAATTGCAAGAATATAGAAGACCTCCAATGAACCTGCAAAGGGAAAAAGAAGGTTTGCAGTAATATAGAAAACCGCCCTTGCAAGCAAAGCTTTCACCACAGGCATAAGTGCGACATCTGTTCATGCTTCACAGTGTCTTCTTTACCACGGGCAATGCCTCAGCCTCCACACTTCGCACTAACGTGCCGAATTGTCGGGTCTTCTGCTATTGCTTTTCCCGCTGGAGTCACCGCATTCCACTCCTGAACTAATACTTATTTTCAAGGTAGACTGCCCATGCAAGCGAATTTAATTTTACACCATGAGGGATGAAAATTTTTTAACTAATGTATACTACCTTACCGCAAATCCACTCTCCTACTATTTACGGGAACAATATGGAGTCTTCTTTCTTATTTTCAGGATAGACTTCCATTCAAGTCGAACATGTACCATGAAATATGAAAATTCCCCTTCAATGCTACCACATCTCATGGTTTTGTATTGCTGCTTTGCAGTCGTCTTGAGTGATTTTGAGTTCAATAAAGAGTCCTATTAGTGGAATTAGCCAGCTTTCTCAGGATTGAAATTTCCCCTCAAAGCATATTCGCTGTTTTGCAACCTCTACTTCTATCACACCATTCTTTTTTACCTCTTTTAAAACAGGCTCTTCCATTCTGCGAACTGGAATATACCCATCTTTTTTCATCCGATCTAAGCAATCATCAATTGTTTCCCCATCTTCTACATAATAACGCATCTTCGTTTGTTTTTTTCCCATAAAAGCTTCAGACAAACTCCTTTCCTATATCAAATACCTTTGAATCTATACAGATTATACAACACTAAGTATGAGCTAAAACGAAACTTTTCATAAAAAATCCATGCAATTTATCATGAATCTCTTTAAGCTTCTTGCCGTTCCATTAATAGATTCAAAGCTCGTTCTTCTTGAGGAATACGTATAAAAAGTAAAACAAAGGCATTTAATATTGTAAATACAACCATAGTTATATACGCCTGAAACATTAAAGGTAGGATGAATATTTCAATAGCTACAATCCAATAATTTGGATGTTTAATCCATTTATATGGCCCTCTTTCAACGAGCTCCGTTCCCGGTACTATTAATATTTTTGTATTCCAATATCTCCCTAAGCTAGAAATAACCCAAACTCTTCCTAATTGAACGATAATGAAAATACCGAGAATAAATAGCCAATAAGTAAATAATTCTCCTCCCTTTAACCATACTTCAACAGAGAAAAATAAAAGGAAGCTTATATGAAGAAGGACAATCCAACGATAATGATCCTCTCCGAACTCTTTACCCCCTTGATTTTTTAGCCATCGTTCATTGCGCTTTGCTATGACAAGCTCTATAATCCGCTGGAGTGCTACGATACTAAGAACGATCCAAAAGATAGTCATTACAACTCATCTCCATTCTAATAGCATTAATTCTGAACTGAAGCCTGGTCCTAAAGCAGTCAGTAGTCCTAAGTCACCTTTCCTTGGTTCTCTACGCATCGTTTCTTTCAATACGTAAAGGACGGTAGGGGAGGACATATTTCCATTGTCCCTGAGTACCTCACTAGAAATACTCGTCATGTCCGAACCATATCCAAGTGCCGCTTCGTACGCTTCAATTACCTTTTTCCCTCCAGGATGAGCAACAAAATGAGAAATATCTGTTAGCTTTGCATTATTCCCATTGAGGAATTGTTCGACATTCGGTTTTAACCACTTCTGAATTACAGTAGGAATGTCTCGTGAAAAAATGACGTATAACCCTTCATCTCTCACATCCCATCCCATAACATCCTCAGAGTCTGGCATTAAGGTGGATTGTGTATTCATGATATGAGGGCAGTAAGAACGGGAAAGCTCTTCTTTTTGTAAAACCTCATCACCTACCACTAAACTACATGCAATACCATCTGCGAAAAGAGATGTTCCAACTAAATTACTTTTTCTCAAGTCATTACGCTGAAAAGTAATGCTGCACATCTCAATGCAAAGGACAAGGACTTTCGCATCTGGGAAAGCGAGGCAATATTCATAGGCTCTACTTAAGCCTCCTCCTCCACCAGCACACCCTAATCCCCATAAAGGTATTCGTTTAGTATGAGGGGAGAATGACATTTCATTCATAATTCTAGCATCTATCGTCGGTGTAGCTAGTCCTGAGCTAGAGACGAATACAATGGCATCGATCTCCTCTTCATGAATTTCTCGATTAAGTGATGAACGGTTCACCAAGCATTTTTTAATGGCATCCACACCATATTGTATTGATTCACGAATATATAAATCATTTTTCTCAGAGAAGGAATGCTCTTCTTGAAACCATTCTTTCGGTACAATAAAATTCCGTTTTTCTATTTGGCCGTTCCCAAAAATTTTTATAAGTCTATCCATATCAGTGAAGCTACTTTGAAACAGCTCTTTCACTATTTGTTCTGTTTCATTTTGACTGATTGTATGTTTCGGTATGCTTGAACTTACTGAAACGATAGCAGGCATGTAAACTCCCTCTTTTCATAGTTTTATGATGCCAAAGTTTAACAGTAGTTTGTGTATACCCGTTCATTTTCATTCTCAATCAGGAGCACAAAACAAAAATCCACTTACAGGTATTGTACCTGCAAGTGGACTACATATTTTGGTTAATATTTATTAGTCATGGAAAATGAAGTATGCGATAAATACGAAGAACAATACGTACATAATCGGATGAACTTCTTTTCCTCTTCCTTTCGCAAGCATCGTAATTGGGTACATGACAAACCCTAATGCGATACCTGTGGCAATACTATACGTTAACGGCATTGCAATGACTGTAAAAAATGCTGGTACTGCAATCTCGAATTTTTTCCATTCGATGTTTCCTAATGCACCTGCCATCAATACACCAACTACGATTAATGCTGGTGCTGTTACTGCTGAGGTCACAACAGTAAGTAATGGAGAGAAGAATAGTGCAGCTAAGAATAATAAACCTGTAACGACAGATGCGAAACCGGAACGTGCACCTGCTGCAATCCCTGATGATGATTCTATATAAGCTGTTGTTGTTGACGTACCAAGAACAGCACCAATAGCAGAAGCTGAAGAGTCAGCTATCAAAGCTTTTTTAGCTCTTGGAAGCTTATTATCTTTAATAAATCCAGCTTGATTTGCTACTGCATATAATGTTCCTGCTGTATCAAAAAAGTCTACGAATAAGAATGTTAAAATAACAATAACTAGATTTAGTGTAAATATCTCAGCAAAGGATTGCTCAAAAAATGGTGTTAAGAATGCACCAAATGTTGGTTCAAGACTTGGAATAGGTGCAACTGGGTTACCTGGTAAATCAATTAACCCTACAATTATACCTGCGACAGCTGTGATAATCATACCGTAGAAGATACCACCACGAAGACCTGCTGCCATTAAAATAACTGTGACAATTACACCGAAAATCGCTAATAAAGTAGTACCACTAGTAAAGTCACCTAGTGCAACTGCAACCGCCTCATCTGGAATAACAATTTCTGCTCCTTGTAGCCCGATGAAAGCGATGAAAAGACCGATACCAGCCGCTGCTGCATATTTTAATTGCATTGGAATTGCGTTTATAATAATCTCACGAAGTCCTGCTACAGTAATAATGATAAAGATGATACCTGAAATAAATACCCCTAATAATGCAGTTTCCCAAGGAATACCTAACCCTATAACAACAGAGAAAGTGAAGAAGGCATTTAATCCCATCCCTGGTGCTAATGCGATCGGATATTTAGCATAAACACCCATAATAATCGTACCTATTGCTGCTGCTAGAGCAGTTGCTACAAAGACTGCATTTTCATCCATACCTGCCATGCCTAGATAATATGGATTAACGAATAATATATAAGCCATTGCTAGGAAGGTAGTTAAACCACCTAACGATTCACGCTTATAGTTTGTTCCTAATTCTTGAAAGCGGAAAAATTTGTCCATTTTTTAAACTCTCCTTTTAGTTATTATCGTTACCAAAAATAAAAACTCTAGTCGATTTCAATTTCGACATAGAGCTTCCTAGTAAAGGTTAACTAAAACGATAAATGACGGTAAGGGGTTTACTAAGTAAATATTATAATATCAAAAGCTATACCCTAAACTATATCATCACCATTCGTAGTCAAGCCATTTACGGTAGCTCGGTAGAAACTTATGGGCCATATTCCCCATAGATATACGAATCTTACAAAAATAAGTTTACCAATCACAATTGTACCTGTCAATACAAAATACGAATATTATTGTTCATTTCGATGAGAACATTCGTATTTAGAAACCCCCTAGTAACAAATCACTCATTACTAGGGGGTTTTATTATTTTATATTCCCTTTATTCCCATTCAATCGTTGATGGTGGCTTAGAAGTAATGTCATAAACAACGCGATTTACATTCTTCACTTCGTTTACAATTCTCGTTGAAATTATCTCTAAAACATCATAAGGAATTCTTGCCCAATCCGACGTCATTCCGTCAATAGATGTAACTGCTCGAATACCTACTGTATAATCGTACGTTCTTGCATCTCCCATTACTCCTACACTACGCATATCAGGAAGTGCTGTGAAGTATTGCCAAATTTCACGATCTAATCCTGCTTTTTTTATTTCATCACGGAGGATCGCATCTGATTCACGAACAATTTCTAGTTTCTCTTCCGTAATTCCCCCTAAAACACGAATACCTAAACCTGGACCTGGGAATGGCTGCCTCCAAACAATTTCATCTGGTAGACCAAGCTCTTTTCCAACTTCACGGACTTCATCCTTAAATAGCGTATTTAACGGTTCAATTAATTGAAAGTTCATATCTTCTGGCAGTCCACCAACATTATGATGGGACTTGATCGTCTGCGCAGTATCTGTTCCACTTTCAATAATATCTGTGTACAGGGTTCCCTGCGCTAAGAAATCGATTCCTTCTAACTTACCTGCCTCTTCATCAAAAACATATATAAATTCGTTTCCTATTATTTTACGTTTTTGCTCAGGATCCTTTACACCTTTAAGCTTTGATAAAAAGCGTTCTTGTGCATCAATTTTAACCACGTTCATATCAAAGCCTTCTGAAAATGTCTTCATGACACTTTCAGCTTCATTTTTACGTAATAAGCCATGATCAATAAACATACAAACTAACTGATCACCAATTGCTTTATGAATAAGTGCAGCAACAACAGAAGAATCTACCCCACCACTTAATGCACATAAAACTTTACGATCACCAACTAATTCTCTCACTTTTTCTATCTCTATATCAATAAAGTTCTCCATGGACCATTTCCCTTTACAGAGACAAACTTTAAAGACAAAGTTCTTTAACATTTCAATACCATATTCAGAATTACGAACTTCAGGATGGAATTGAACCCCGTATAACTTACGGCTCTCATCACTCATAGCAGCAATTGGACAGGATACATTTGTTGCATCAACTGTAAATCCTTCAGGTGGAGCAACAACTAAATCACCATGACTCATCCACACAGACTGCTTGTCCTCTAATCCATCGTATAATTTGCTTTTATTTTCAATGTTAATCATCGCTTTCCCGTATTCACGATGATTTGCCGCTTCTACCTTACCTGCAAAGTGGTGGGTCATCAATTGCATACCATAGCAAATCCCTAAAACTGGAATGCCTAAATCAAAGATTCTCTCATCACAACGAGGTGCACCATCTGCATATACACTCCCTGGTCCCCCAGAAAAAATAATTCCTGTTGGATTCATTTCTTTAATTTCTTCAACGTTTAATTTATGTGAGTGTAATTCACTATAAACACCGAGATCTCTAATTCTTCTTGCGATCAGCTGATTGTATTGTCCCCCAAAGTCTAGTACGATAATTTTCTCTTTGATTTCTTGCATGTTTCATCCACCTTTACATCTTATTTTCATTCAAGATTCTTTGCTATCAGTATGAGCTTTGAGCCTAACCTTTCATTCATCTATATTATTACATAGAAAGCAATGTTTTTTTCTAGTTTGCTACATATCACATTAGTTGTATTTTTAAGAAAAGCACAAGGCACCCCAATTCCGCCTAAGTACAGCCTACGTCCTGTAGGCAACGGCCTAATATCGACACCCTGTCTCCTAGACACCTTACGTAGAGTGGAAATTTTATACTTTCTATTAAAAAGTTAATGCAAAAAAACTAGAAATTCTAATAGTGATAAACACGAAGGCAGAATTTCTAGTTATACATACAGCATAAAAAGTATCTAACCTTCATAGTCAAGTTGTTTACGGCAACCTGGTAGAGACTCTTAGGCCAATTCCTAAGGATATATGAAGCAATAAAAATAGATTTATGAATTTTATAGTACATGAGTCATTTTTATCATTCACTATTTCATTTTAAAACACGAACATTTATACATAATAGTTAAATTTAATTCGATCTCGGCTTCTGACGGATCAAATTTAAAAATACTATCAAAAAAACACAATGAAATCATTTTATCAGTACATAATAAGGTGGTCAAGAGTTCATTAATTTCACAATTTCTTCCCAACTACTTCTATTTCTATCCCACTCTCCATCTGCTACTTGTCCACCATAGTATAGTTTTTCGTACGTTCGTGTTAATTGTGACATTGTACCTGAATTTAGCATCCGATCAATACGAATAGCGTACTCTCTCAATGTTTCATCTTCTTCTCGCGGTAACCCTTCATTACTTAATATCCATAGGAGCCTTTGATAAGCTGATTTAAACGTTTCATCGTTCCCTATCAACCGATATCGAAGGAGAAAATATTTATTTTGGATAATATTTTGCTTTCGATAGGCTAGAAAAACAAAAAGGATAACTATAAGAGAGATCCAGAAACTTTTAGCAGAAATAGATGTTGACAATAAACCTCCATCTCTTTCCCTATCAGAACCACTACCTGGACTAGATGAAAAATCATCATCGTTTTCACCAAAATCAACTAAAGGATCCCGATCATTTGAAGGAGTATCGTTTTCATCATTCGTTCTATCCGTATCAATATCAATTTCTATTTCTTCTCTTTCCTCGTAAAATTCAACATTATTATCAAACCCTTGCGTTGGTTCAAATGGAACCCAGCCTACTTCAGGAAAAAACACTTCAACCCAAGAGTGGGCATTACTATTAGAAATTTCATAACGTCGCACGCCATCTTCTAGGGTGTCAATTTCTTCACCCTCTGTAAACCCCTTTACCCAGCGTGTAGGAATATCTAACGTCCTAAGTAAAACAGCCATAGCAGTTGAGTAATTATCACAGTAGCCATATTGTGTTTCAAAAAGAAACTGATCTACGTAATCTTGACCCTCTTCTGGTATCGGAACATCAGTCGTACGATATTCGAAACCATTTCTCGAAAAATACTGTTCTACTGCAACAACCTGGTCATATCGATTATCATAGCCTTCAACAATTTCCTCAGCTAAGTCACCGATACGATCCGGCAAATCCTCAGGAAGCTGCAAGTAAAGCTCCCTTATACTTTCTGGATCATCCCCAGGGTCATTTTGTAAAGCATTAATGGAAAAACTAGGGTTATCATAGCTTAACGTATACTCTATTAAAGAAACATCGTCATTTTCATTAGCCGTTTGGGCAATAATTTTCCCTGCATTCACATCCGTCATAAAAGTAAGAGGGGCATTAGACCCACTATCTCCATTTACAGCGTAACGATGCGCATCTGTATCATACGATGTTAATTGACCAGGATAAAACAAATGGTTAAAGCCAACACCGTCCCCCATTGTAATGGTAACTTCTAGTTCATCTACTTCAACAGAATCTCGGAACATATAATAATCTATTTCTTCTTCAAAAACAGCATAGGAGTCCCTCATTACAGGTTCATTTGTCCAGCCAAAGCCTGTATATTCGTGCTTCGATTCACCTCTCCAGTAAGAAGGCTCTTCCACCTCTGCATAAAATACAGTACCAAAATCTTGTACAAATCCCCCACCAAGTCGTTCGTCATTTTCTCCATAACCGACCCGACGAGTGCCCGTTCCTGTTCCAGATTCACCTAGCACATACTGCTTAAAGGTTGGGACAGGATCAGCCCACTGAGGTTCAAACTTTGGTGCAGCATACCCTACTGATGTTGCAATTAAAATCATGAAAATTAATGTATACATCCAAGCTGAGGAAATAAATGTATTACTTCTTCTCCCCACTTCTTTTTCTTCATCTTGAATTTTTAACATGTGTAAAAGTGTCATCATGAAAAAGCCAATAACCACAACACGGATAATTGCCATGGATGCATCAACAACTGTAAATGTATCTAAAACAGTAATATAAATAATCGATGCCAATAAAAAGAAAAATATTTTACGTGTATGGAAAATCCAAAAATATAATAAATAACAAATTAAACCTAGTAATAAAAACAATAAAAAGGTTCTAAAAAAAGGGGTCAACGAACTTAGTTGCCACGTAAACATAAGCTGAAAATTATAGAGAAAATCAGAGAGAAAATACTTTACCGTTTCAATACCACCATCTCGACTTAAAAATGGCGCTTGGTTATTAAATATATAGTGAAGACCATATATACTTCCAATTAATAGAGACGGTATCATATATACTAAGTTCACCCTTAAATAAATCATAGCCGCACTAAAAAGTGCAAACCATACAAAAACTTCAATCTGCCCTGTATTTGTAACAGATGGAATTGGTCTTAACCATTCCCACAAGATTAGAAATGCTAGTGCATATATAAATAAATGCGTGATGGATGAGGGTTGTTTATTGAACATACGTTTCATGACTTAATCACCTACTTTATGATGGGATAGCATGATCAATATTCCCACCAGATAATAAATACGCTTCAGCTCCATAGCCTTTCAGTTCTCTAAACCTTCTCTCGTCCAAAGAACTCATTTTGCCACTTTCGATTAGACAAAAGTATACTTGAATTCTTCTTGAAAGGTATACACGAAATCTTTCTAACATACCGTCTGTTAATTCTGTAGAAACTACTAGCAACGTTACCCCTAATGGAATTTTGTCATCAAACTCTTTAATGTTGTTCGTAAAATCTCCCGATATATCACCTTGAATTTTTGATAAATGATATATTAGCTGTTTTTGTTGTTCTGATCCTGCATCTAACGGAAAAGAACTACTTTCCTTACCAATTGTCCATAGTCCTAACTGTATTTGCTTTCGGTTAGCATGCATTATGAATGATGTTGCTAATTCAATGGATTTTTCATATGCATCTAATGTTTTGGAGTCTACATCTGGAAGATGATTATTTAAAATAACGAGGAACCTTTGTCCTGTATATTCTTCAAATTCTTTCGTCATTAATTTCGTTGAACGAGCTGTAACCTTCCAATCGATACTAGTAAGCTTATCCCCGGGCACATATTCCCTAGCCCCAGCAACAGAGGTAATGTCTTCAATAAAATCAAATGAAGATAACCTCGTTTCCGTTTCTCTATTTTCTAACGCTGACCACCGTTCAATTTCATGATAATTCGGATATACCAAAAGGCTTTCCTCTAAAGGAATAAATTTTCGTTTATAAAAAACACCAAACATATCACTTGTTTCAAGATGAACACCCTTTAGCACATATTCTCCTCGTTTCAAGTTGGGAATAGCATAGGTAAACTCTAACTCTCTTTTTAACGTCGGATAAAAGATCATTTTCATTTGCTTATGAGGTGTTAGATTTTTTAGTTTTCTATCCATTTCATCAGATACAGATAAATAAAGAAATGGAAATGGCCATTTCCGTTTAACAATTATTTTTATTTCCACTTCAGATCCAGCTGCTATGGCGCTACCGCCACTTAACTCTCGTTTCACATGAAAATTACCTAAAGGGATAGCAACATAAGCTAACATTAAAATCACAAGTATGGTAATAGAATAAAAAAGAAACCAGCTAACAAAACCACCTTGAAACATAGCATAGCTAAACATTCCCACGAATACACCAATAACAAGAAGTAACTTAAATAGATGCTTACTATAATAGAGTAATTGATCCATTCTTTTCATTAAAAAGATTTTTCTCCTACTGGAATAGGCACTTTATCAATGACATCCTTAATTACCCGTTCATTGGTCGTATTTGATAGTTTAGCATCTGAATTTAATAGGATACGATGTTGCAAAGCAAATGGCGCTAAGGCTTTAATGTCATCTGGGACTACAAACTCTCTATCCTGCATAAAGGCATATGCTTGTCCTGCCTTCATTAGTGCTATGGAAGCTCGTGGACTTGCTCCTAAATATACAGAATGGTGTTCTCTTGTTGCATTTACAATATTAACAATATATTTTTTCACAGATTCATCTACATACACATTTTTTACTTGCTGTTGTATTGTCACTAGATCATCTAATGATAGTACTGGTTGTAAACTTTCAATTGGGTGTGTTTTTTCTACACGATTTAAAACGTCGATTTCTTCCTCTATCGTTGGGTAGCCAATTTTAAATTTGAATAAAAACCGATCAAGCTGTGCTTCTGGCAAAGGGTATGTTCCACCATATTCTATCGGGTTTTGTGTAGCCATCACGAAGAATGGATTTTGTAATTCACGAGTTTCTCCATCTGTAGTAACACTTCCTTCTTCAAGAGCTTCTAAAAGTGCCGCTTGGGTTTTTGGAGAAGTACGGTTAATTTCATCTGCTAGCACAACATTAGCCATTACAGGCCCAGGTCTAAACTGGAATTCCATCGTTTTTTGGTTAAAAACTGATACACCTGTAACGTCAGATGGAAGCAAGTCTGGAGTAAACTGAATCCGTTTAAAATCAGCACCTAATGTTTTAGCAATGGCCCTAACCATCATTGTTTTTCCTACTCCTGGTACATCATCTAATAGGACATGCCCACCACTTAATAGGGCTATAAAGCTCAATTCAATTTCTTTCGTTTTACCTACAACTACTCTTTCCACATTCTCAATCATTTTATAGACTTGTGGTTGTTTCATAGCTGATGCTTCATCTCTTCTTTTCAATATGGCAACCTCCTATAAGCTGATAATCTAATGTAAGTAAATACTAATTTAGAACAAACAGAACTTTCAATATAAAAAAAGTATTTTAATAAACAAAAAATTACATATAAACTATCATATCACGAACCTATGAATAGTAGTTGAAATTTACCCGTCAATATAATTGAAAATAAAGAAAACTTTACCATTAAACATATATCACAAAATTGTACCAAACCTGGTTGTTGAATTTTTGATGAACTTTAAAATTTTTGATTTCTCTCTGATTTTTTTATTGTTATCATACATCTTTTTGATTGTTGATCTAAAAAGAGTATCGAATCCAAGGGAAAATGTATATAATACAATAACTAAGTTTCCTTAAGGAAACATTCTTATATAAATAAAAACCTATTACAAGGGAGGAGAGATAATGACAGAAACAATCGTAATAATCCTAATTATTTTACTTTCCATCTCTACAGTTAAAATAAAATCAACTTTCAAAAAGAAATATATAAAATAAAGGAGTCTTTATGGTACTAACCGCTAATGCAAAATAAAAAACACGTATCCTATGCAAGTAACATGCATGAATACGTGTTTTTTAAGGGGAATTACATATAATGATGAACACTATAATGTGTTTAATAAGGACGTAGCGATCATAAAGTAAATAAACAAAGCAATAACATCATTTACTGTTGTAATAAAAGGACCTGAGGCTACAGCTGGATCGATTTTAAGTTTGTTTATCAATAACGGAATGATAGTACCTGTCAAAGTTGAAACAACTATTGTCATAAAAAGAGATACCCCAACTATTAACCCTAATATAATATTTCCTTGTGGTATCATTACAGCGATGATTGATACGATAACACCACAAACAATCCCCATATATAGACCTGTTAATCCTTCTCGTTTTAGCAATTTTAGTACTGTCTTCCGATCAAATATTTCTAATGCTAAGCCCCTTACGACCACAGCCAAAGACTGTGTTCCTGTGTTTCCTGCCATGTCCGCAATTAAAGGTATGAATAATGCTAATAAAGTAATTTCAGCTAATGTCCCTTCAAAGCTCCCGATCAAACCCGCTGTCAACATACCAATAAACATTAGTAAAACCAACCAAGGTAGCCGTTTTTTCGTAGCATGATAGGCTGAAACATCAAAATCGAGTGCTCCTTTCACGGCAGCAAACTCTCCAATATCCTCTGTATTTTCTTCATCAATGACATCTATAACATCATCTACTGTAACAATTCCTATCATTTTCTCTTCTGAGGTGACGACAGGTAAAGCTAATAGATCATAATCCTTTATGAGTGCAGATACATCCTTCTGGTCCGCTAAAGGAGAAACAGAAATCACTTTTCCCTTCATTATTTCCTTCATTGTCACATGCGGCTCTGCTGTAATGAGTTCACGAAGAGAAACCACTCCAATTAATTTATCTACCTCACATAATACGTATAGATAATAGATCGTTTCAGCCTCAAGCCCTTCACGCCGTAGCCTTTCCATTACTTGTGAAACCGTCTCGTTTACCGATAATGAGATGAATTCAGTTGTCATTAAGGAACCAGCTGTATCCTCATTGTAAGACAATAATAATTTTATATTGTCAGCTTCTGATTTCTTCATTTTTCCTAATAAGTAAGTAGCAACACTTGCTGGTATACTACCTAAAAAATCTGTAATTTCATCTGCTGGCAAATCCTCTAACATACATAGGGCGAAGTCATCCTCTAATTCTGTAAATACGGTTTTTTGATTATAAAGCTCCAGCCCTTGAAATATCTCTGCAAACTCTTCTGGTGATAACATATCATACAATGAATTCCTTCTATCTTTACTTATCTGTTTAAAGATCTCAATTTGATCTGTTGGATGAAGATTTAAGTATTCACTTCGAAATTGCTCTTTCTCCTTATTTTTTAAATGTAAAAAAAGATAGTACGTAAACTCTTCCCGATTTTTAAAATTATTCTTAGCTTTTTTCACCTCATTTCACCCCTTTCCTTCTTTTACAAATGTTCTACATCAACAGTTAATACGTAGTCTATCTTCTTTATAAGATAGTAAATTTCAGTAGTATATTGTTTTTCAGGAGCAGAAATAGTTAAATCAATTTGTTGATTACCATTCGCTAAGTCTTTTAATTTAATGTTTCGAATATTTATATCACTTTTCTCGTTCTCACTTAAACCTTGTCCCTTTTGTTCTACCGCTTTCAGTAATTCGGTCATTTTATAATTAGGCTCCATCACGATTTTCACCGCTACATCACGTTCTCTTAATGTAGCTGGCCCAACAGTTTTAATAAGTGTTGGTAAGACATTAACAGCAACTATTAGTAAAACTACAGCAACTAACCCTTCAAAATAAAAGCCAGCACCTACAGCAATTCCAAGACCTGACGCTGCCCAAATCATCGCAGCACTTGTTAGGCCAGAAATAACATCATTACTTCTTCTTAAAATTACTCCTGCACCAAGAAAACCTACCCCACTTACAATTTGAGCCGCTAGTCGCATCGGGTCCATTGCATTAAAGGTTGGAGATGCAAATTGGTGAAAGGATTGAATAGATACAATGGTTACTAAGCAACTAGCTACACATATGACCATACTCGTTTTTAATCCTAGAGGTTTGTGCTTCAATTGCCGATCAATGCCAATCAACATTCCAAAAAATAATGCAATCGATAATTTAATTATGATTACTAAATCAAATACCATTGGAACTCCCCCTCTCATCTCACAGCTGCTGTCCTTAAGTTTCCCAAAAGGATAAAAAGTAAGTGAGTTGTTTTATCAAAAAAGACACCTTCAACGAAGAAGGTGCCAACACGAAAAGTAAAAACATCTTCCATCGTTGAGTTTTAGCACTGTGTGACATAGGGTACACCCAGCTGCATTAAAAACCACCTTCATCGATAGTTCTTGTTGACCCATTGGTGTGTCTCCACATTTCTGGGCAGCAGCATATCTTCACACAGGAGCCTCACCTAACGAAGATCCTATTTTATCTTGGTAAATAATCTAATAACGCCGTAGCGATAGAAAAGTAAATCAATAAACCTAAAATATCGTTTACTGTTGTAATAAATGGACCTGATGCGATGGCTGGATCAAGCTTTAATTTATTTATTGCTACTGGTACAACAGCACCAATAATAGTAGCAATACTAAGAGTTAAGAATAAGGAAACACCCACAATTGCAGCTAATACTAAGCCACCTTCATATAAGAAAGGAATAACAATTATTAAAACAACCGCACAAATTAAACCAAGCATAACCCCCGTTCCAAATTCCCTTTTGATCGTATGGAGTAACCCTTTTCTCTCAAAGGAACCTGTCGCTAAAGAACGTACCATTACTGCAAGAGATTGTGTACCAGTGTTACCTGCAGAGTCCATAATAAGCGGTATAAATACTGCCAAAATCACTATTTCTTCAAGAGTTTCCTCAAATCGACCAATTACACCTGCTGTAATTAAACCAAAGAACATTAACATTATAATCCAAGGAGATCGTTTCTTTGCTGCAGAAAATGATGTAATATTTACATCCGTTGCCCCTTTAGCTGCGGTAAAGTCATCAAAGTCCTCTGTTGCTTCTTCTTCTAACACATCCATCACGTCATCAACCGTTACGATACCAATGAGTTCATTCGTCGTTGTCACGACAGGGGCTGCTAATAGATCGTAATCTTTGATTAATTGCGCAACTTCTTCTTGGTCAGTATGAGCTTCAACAGAAACCACTTGTGTACTCATGATATTTTCCACTTTTTCTGTTAATGGGGTTATAATTAAATCTCTTAATGAAACAACGCCAACTAATTTATCCTTTTCATCTACGACATATAGGTAATAAATGGTTTCTGCTTCAGGACCTTCATTCCGCAAAATATCCATTACTTCAGAAGCTGTGTTTCCAGCTTTAATGGATATAAATTCTTTCGTCATTAATGCCCCAGCAGACTCATCTGGATAGGAAAGTAATTCAATAACTTCGTCCGCTTCCTCTTTGTCCATTGCCGCTAATATATCCTTTGCATGTGGTTCATTAATTTCAGCTAAGAAATCAGCAATATCGTCTGCCTGCATATAATTAAACATTCCTGCTGCATATCCCTTATCGAGCTCTAATACAACTTCTTTTTGCTCCTCCAACTCTAACCCCTGAAAAATATCGGCAAATTGTTCTGCTGATAAGTATTCGTAAAACATCGGTCTCTTATCTTTGTATAACGCTTGAAACAATTCCACCTGATCGGTAGGGTGTAATTCTAAAAAATACTCTAAAAAGATGTTCTTCTCTTTATTTTTTAATGCTTTGAAAATAGAATCAAAGTATTGCTCTCTTGCTTCCTCGTTTAATCTGTTCATTTTTTGCCTCCTCCTAACAATTAAAGACCGGTACTATGTTTTAAAGTTTCATAAAACATTCCTTCCTATTCAACTATTTCTAAATTCCATACCCTCATTTTTCAATTTTTAAAAACGATTTTACAATTTTACTTATACTATTACGACAACCTAATTCATTATCCAATATGCCTACAGGAGCATGGTAATGAAAACGAGAACCACCAGTCATTCATTTGTCTACTATTATTACTATTTTTCTCATTCTCTTTCTGACTTAAATACTGTTGTTCTGACAAAGGATCACTATCCACTTCCACACCACCCCCTAAACGTTAAAAAACCACCTTCATAACAAATGAAGGTGGTTTTGTACACATCCTAATAATTGCATCAAAATTGCACACCTAAAAATAGGCATAGCGATGCAGCTAGCGATTCCTCCATTCGTAGAGCTTTAGCACTGTGCGGCATAGGAAAATTCCAGCTACATTAAAAACCACCTTATGTCGATGGTTTCTGTTGACCCATTGGCGTCTTTGGACATTTTTGGGCAGCAGCGTATCTCCAGCACAGGAGCCTCACCTAACGAGGTTATTAAATTTACCTTGTTTAGAATAAATCACTTATCAAAATATGTCAACGTTTTTTTACCTTTTAAACCTTGTTTGATTTAATTGTTAAAATCATTATTTTCAGCAATTACATGAAAACTTAAGACAATGCACTCACAACTTCTTCTAGTTTCATCCCACGGGATCCCTTTACTAATACTATATCACCGTCTTCTACAATTTCTTTTAAATTTGTAATTAACGTAGCTTTATCATTAGTTGATATAACCTTACTTTCTGAAAAATTAAATTTCGCAGCTTCGGCAATTTTACTACCTAGTCTCCCAAGCGTGAACACAAAGTCGATTTTGCTTGGATCTATTTTTTTTCCAACATCATAGTGAAAGGACTCTTCCTTATCTCCAAGTTCAAGCATATCACCTAAAACCACAATTTTTTTCTTATACCCCTTTAAATCTTGAACTAATTCAATAGCGTAATCCATGGATGTAGGACTTGCATTGTAAGCATCATTAATTACGGCAACTCCATCTGCACCTTGAATCAATTCCATGCGCATAGCAGTGATCTTTATCCTTTCCAATCCTTTTTTTATGTTAGAAATAGTAACGTTCAACATTTCTGCGATGGCTATGGCTGAAAGAGCATTATTAATATTGTGTTTACCAAGAACAGGGATAAAAAGCTCAGTATCTTCACGGCCATTTATTGTAAAAAAGGTACCGTCGTTATTCTGTTGAATGTGTACCGGAAAATAGTCATTTTTATCAGTGCTTCCGAAAGTAACGATATGAAATGGGCTGTTTGCCACTTTTTCTGTTAAAAGCGGTTCATCCCCATGTATCACCAATGTCCCTTTTTCTTTTAGCCCTGTTGTAATTTCTAATTTTGCCTCAGAAATCCCTTCTCTTGATCCCAAATCCTGCAAGTGGGATTCACCAATGTTTGTAATAATTGCAGCTTCAGGTGTTGCAATGGTGGAAAGAAGCTCGATTTCTCCTCTTCCACTCATCCCCATTTCCAATACCGCTATCTCCGTATCTTCTTCTAACTGTAGAATCGTCAACGGCAACCCTATATGGTTATTGTAATTCCCCACTGTCTTCTGTACTTTATACGTTGTTCCCAATACAGAACTAACCATATCCTTAGTTGTTGTTTTCCCATTACTTCCAGTGATCCCCACAACCTTTGCAGGAAGAGTTTCTAAATAGCTTTTTCCTAAGTTCTGTAATGCTAATAGCGTGTCCTCTACATAAAGAAGTGGAACATCTTCCGGCGGAGATGGCTGATTCTTTTGCCAAAGAGCGCCGACAGCGCCATTTTCCACAGCAACGTTCACAAAATCATGACCATTAAAATTTTCACCTACAATAGGAATATAAAGATTTCCTTTTTGTATTGTACGTGTATCTGTGGACACGCCCTTCACTTCCATATTAGTATCCTTTAGGTTAACAACTTCCCCGTTTACCCAAGGAGCAATGTCCGTGAACTTCTTATTTATCATCGTAATCTCTCCTTCTTATCAAAACATACGTTAAGCCTTTTATGGTACGCATCACTCAAAAATATTGTTTTCAGTTTAGGAAGTATGTCTATAGTCTGTACAAATGAATTCTTTCATCATTGATTCTATTTTACGAAAAAGGAGGCTGACTCACAATGCAGTCAACCTCGTTTCTTTAACTTAAAAAGTGTATTTAATCTTCTGTTTTTCCTCATGACGTTCTACTCCAAGCCCCACTAATTTTTCAATGAGTTGTGAGTAAGGCAACCCTGATTCCTGCCACAGCATTGGGAACATACTGAATGGCGTAAAACCTGGCATTGTATTTACTTCATTCATGAGGACTTCACCATCTTTTGTTAAAAAGAAGTCAGCACGGACTAACCCTGAGCAATCGAGAGCTTTAAAAGACTGGATAGCAACCCGCTTAATCTCTGCATATTCTTCCTCCGTAATGTCAGCGGGAATGATTAGTCCCGTGTCTCCATCCTCATATTTAGCTTTATAGTCGTAAAAGTCTGTTTTGGGAACAATTTCGCCCACAACAGAGCATTGAGGATCATCGTTTCCTAAAACTGCAATTTCCACTTCTCGACCGTCAATTCCTTCTTCTATGATGATTTTACGATCATATTCAAAGGCTTCCTCAAAAGCTTTTACTAAGCTTTCACGATCCTTACATTTGCTTATTCCAACACTTGACCCTAAGTTTGCTGGTTTGACAAAACAAGGGTAACCAAGGGTTTCTTCCACATTTTTATATGCCGCTTCGGCGTTCTTTTCCCAATCACTACGAATGTACCAAACATAGTTAGCCTGTTTAATACCAGCCTGCTCATAGATGTTTTTCATCATTACTTTATCCATTCCAGCCGCAGATGCCAATACACCATTTCCTACATATGGAATGTTCAATAGTTCTAATAACCCTTGGACAGTTCCATCTTCTCCGTTAGGTCCGTGTAGCAATGGGAAAACTACATCAATTTTGTCATCATTTGTTTGATTTGCTGATACAGGGAAAATTTCCGAATTTAACGCAACTGGAGAAAGGGGCTTCCCTTCTTCTTTCAATTGAAGCTTACTCACATCTTCCACTGGGCCTTCAAGCTGTGCTCCTCTTACCCACTCACCAGTTTCTGAAATATATATTGGATGGATTTCATATTTAGTTAAGTCTAATGCTTTAATAACAGCTTTTGCCGTTTGTAGTGATACTTTATGTTCTGCTGATTTTCCACCATACAATAATCCAAGTTTAATCTTCATATTCACCCTCCATAACCATTTTCCATTATTATTGTAACACTATCACCCTTTAATTAAATACTAATTTTTCATTCGTATCCACTCTCGCACTGGCCCATTAGCCTATTAGTAACTAATGTATGTAAAAATCTTTTCTTTGGGCATGTTCATAGGGAAGTTTTTGTTTTAAAAAGAATGGAATCTTGTTCGAATCAAAAAACGAGCTACCCAAAGGATAGCTCGTTTTTCTTATTGAAGTGCTTCTTCGATTGCTTTCACCATTTCATTCAGAGAAACCAGTCCGCCACCAGCTACATACCAATAGCTTGGGTCTAAATAATAGATGTTATCATTTTGATAAGCTTTCGTATTTTGTACTAATTCATTTTCAATTGTATTTTTCGCTGCAGACTCACCAGTAGTTACTGCATCACGATCAACTACAAATAAATAATCAGGATCTTTGTCAACAATATACTCAAACGATACGTTCATACCATGTGTTGAAACCTCAATACCCTCATCAGCTGGAGTAATACCAAATTCATCATGTATAATACCAAACCTAGAACCAGTTCCGTAAGCATTAACATTTCCTTGATTAGCTAAAACAACTAGACCTGTTTCTTCAGCGGATACTTTTTCATTAATAAATGCAATTGCCTCATCAATCGCCGCTAATTCACTTGCAATAAACTCTTCTTGATCAAATATTTGACCTAAGATTGTCATGTTATTTTTAAATGAATCTAAATAATTGTTATAGTCAATGGCCATATAAAGTGTAGGACCAATACTACTTAATTCATCGTAGTGCTCTTGCTGTCTACCTGAGATAACAATTAAATCTGGATTGATTTCTGCAATTTTTTCAAAATCAATCTCAAAAAATGAACCAATGTTTTCATAACTAGCATCTTCATATTTGTCTAAGTATGATGGAATATTCGCTTGAGGAACACCAGTTACTTCTACACCCATTTTATCTAATGATTCCAATGTGTTCATATCAAAAACAACTACTTTTTCTGGATTTAACGGTACTGTTACTTCACCAAATTCATGTGTAATTGTTACTTCACTAGGCTCTTCCGAATCCACATCTTCTGATGATTCTGAATCATTTTCATTTGATTCTCCAGATTCATCTCCACTAGCTTGCTCTCCTCCGCAAGCGGCAAGAACAAAAATTAGCATGAGGGCTAAGAATAGTAATAATACATTTTTTTTCATTGACCATTTCTCCTTACTCATTGTTATATATTGTAATGTTATAATTGATAGCTTCATCTTTAGAAATAGTTGATCAGGCTATTTCAGGAAACAATCAACATAACGTATTACCAAATGTTTGTTTTTACTTTGTAGCAAACTAAAAATAAACACAAATACGATTTTGGTTAATTTTCTCTATTTGAATATCCATATCATAGATTTCCTTTAACACCTCTGGGTTGATAATCTCAGGGGTGGTTCCCTTCTTGACAATTTTCCCATCTTTAAGAGCTACGATATGGTCCGAGTAACAGGAAGCAAAATTTATGTCATGAATAACGACAACGACTGTTTTTCCAAGTTCATCTACTAACCTTCTTAGTACGTGCATGATCTGAACGGAATGTTTCATATCTAAATTATTGAGTGGTTCATCTAGCAAGACATACTCAGTGTCTTGCGCTATAACCATTGAAATAAAGGCTCTTTGCCGTTGACCACCACTAAGTTGATCTAGAAATTTATGCTGCATATCACCAAGTTCTAAATAATCAATTGCTTGATCCACATGCTTCCAGTCTTCCTTCGTTAAGTTCCCTTTTGAATATGGAAATCTCCCAAAGGAAACTAGATCACGAACAGTTAACCTTATATTTAAGTGATTCGATTGCTTAAGTATAGAAATCTTTTTAGCAAGATCCTCACTCTTACATTCACTCAATTCCTTTTCATCTATACTTATCAGACCACAGTCCTTCGCGATCAAGCGACTAATCATAGATATTAATGTACTTTTTCCAGCTCCATTCGGCCCAATAAATGATGTAATTGTTCCTTTTTCTATTTCAACGGAAACATCTTCTACCACATTTTTATTTCCGTATTTCTTTGAAACCCCTTTTACAACTACCATGACTTATTCCCCCTTAATAGTAAGTAGATAAAATACACACCACCAATAAAGTTAATGATCACACTGA
The DNA here is from genome assembly GCF_029688925.1 of Evansella sp. AB-P1. GTDB lineage: Bacteria > Bacillota > Bacilli > Bacillales > Salisediminibacteriaceae > Evansella. The sequence goes on along the minus strand of NZ_JARUKY010000001.1, from coordinate 62,410 downwards.
TGGGTACCGAGAATGAAAATAGTCTTTCAACTAAAAACTGGCCGCTGACTAGAGAAACAACACTAATTAACATTGCGCATGAAATGATATAAGAATGCTTATAGGTTTTAAGAAATTCATAAGTCACATTAGCTACGAGTAAACCTAAAAATAATATTGGTCCTACAAGAGCAGTGGAAATAGATACTAGAATAGCTACAAGAATTAGTAACCGCTTCACCACATGGTCATAATCCACTCCTAGATTAACCGCTGTATCCCTTCCTAGAGAGAGAACATCTAAGTACTTTAAATATTTCCAAAAATAAAAGGTTACAAAAATAAATAGAATGATTGATATGGTCAAGATATCGGTGTTCACATTATTAAAGCTCGCAAACATACGATCTTGAACAATGAAAAATTCATTCGGATCAATTAACACTTGCATAAAGGTAGAAATACTTGAAAATAATGTACCAAGGACGATCCCAACTAGAAGTAAAAAGTAAATATTTCTCCCTTGTTTAAATATAATCTTATAAAATAGTCCAGCAAAAACAATCATCATAACAGAAGATAATAGAAAGTTAGCTTCTTTATTTATAACTAGAAAACTAGTAGATCCAAATACAAAGATTAAAAAGGTTTGGATCAATAAATAAAGTGAATCAAATCCTATAATACTTGGCGTTAAGATTCTATTATTCGTAATCGTTTGAAAGACAACCGTTGAAAAAGCAATGGCCGCACCTGTAACGATAATCGCTAAAATTTTAGCTCCACGTCTTGGTAATATATACTCTAAATTACTGCTGAAATTGAGATTATAAAAGATAAACAAAGTCGTGAATAAAAGTGCTAAAATTGCTAGTATAATTAATTTCGTTTTATTACTCATAGGCTTTTCTCCTCATCAATAAGTAAAGGAAAATCGCACTTCCCATAACTCCAACCGTTGTTCCAATTGGTATTTCATATGGATAAATTACTAGGCGCCCCAAAATGTCACAAATAAGCACAAACACTGCACCAAGTAATGCTGTATGAGGCAAATTCCTCTTAAGATTATCTCCATTGTAAATACTTACGATATTAGGAATAATTAATCCTAAAAATGGAATCATTCCAACTGTTAATAAAACAACTGACGCAACCGCAGCAACAATGATTAAACCTATATTTACGATCCTTTTATAATTAAGTCCTAGATTTATAGAAAAATCTTCGCCCATCCCTGCAACCGTAAAACGATTTGCATATAGATAAGCAATAATCATTAGGGGAATACTTATGTATAAAAGCTCGTAACGCCCTCTTATAATCAATGAAAAATTTCCTTGTAACCAAGAAGACATGTTTTGAATTAAGTCATTTCTATAAGCAAAGAATGTTGTGACAGAACCAATAATACTACCAAACATTAACCCTACTAATGGAATAAAAATAACATCTTTATGCTTCACCTTCTCTAGTATTTTCATAAAAACCAATGTACCTACTAAAGCGAATGCGAAGGCTACTAGCATTTGAACAAATGCTCCTGCTGTAGAAAAAAGCATTAACGATACTAAAACACCAAGTCTTGCTGAATCGAGGGTACCAGCTGTCGTTGGAGATACAAACTTATTTCTCGTTAATTGTTGCATTATGAGACCACATACACTCATACCAACCCCTGCCAGGATGATACTAACTAATCGTGGGAATCTACTAATCCACAATATTTGTGCTTGTTCTTCTGTTAAGTTGAAGATGTCTAACGGACTAACTCCTATTACTCCAATAAATAAGGAAGTGATTGATAATAGAATTAGTGCTAGAAACAAATACCTTAATTTCATATTCTAACCCTGCTCTCTACGCCAATAAATGAAAGTAATAATCATTATCAATGTAAGGTTTAAAAAATAATCTAGGAGTCTTTCAACTTCTAATTGATAATGATTATCTTTACCACTGTTACAGTATATTACTAATTGATAATGATTGTCAATGAGAAAATATAAATTAATTGTGCCAACAAGTATTTTTTATCAGTTAAACGTATACAGAGATTGACTTTTGTTTTAGAATGATATAAACGTTTGTTTCAAACAAGCATTTTAAGACAAAAAAACACCTAGCAGCTTTCCGTTTACCACTGCTAGGCGTTTCCGTCATGTTTCTTTCACATTGAATTCATGATTCGTTAAATTTTCGTTTACCTTACTTAATACTTCCAAAAATGTTTTCATATCTTTGGGGTCAATCCCATCAGAAATTTCTTTTATCGTCTTTACCGCTTGTTCTATCAAGCCAATTTGCATTTTCTTACCTTTTGTTGTCAAAAATATTAAATTATTTCTTTTATCTACAGGATGCGGAACTCTCGTTACTAATTCACTTTTTACTAGACTATTGATGATCTTTGAAACATTTGCTTGATCTCTTCCTGTTAATGTAGAAAGTTTACTTTGAGTTAATCCATCCTCTACCCATAACTGAATCATGATTGAATATTGTTCATGATTCACTGGATAATCCTTTTCTTTGAAATTAGAATTCAAACGATTATTGACTAATCTTGCTGTAGTCGATATTTGATACCCAATCGAATTGGATAATATATATTTGCTATAATCCATATACTCCCTCAATCCTAAATATATTCTATAATTTATTATACACGATATGAATAACCTTAAGCATTACATAAATGAAGGTTTTACAACGGAAAAAACTTGCATGTTCTACGTAAAAAATCTTTTAGTGAAAAATAGGAAACAAGTAAACCATGAGTCTAGACCTTCGCAAAGAGAAATTTACAAAACAGGTTTCCAGTAATAATGCAGTAGAAAGACAGATCAATTATTTACAGATTCGGATAGTACAGGAACGTTCTCCTGATAAGATCTATAGAAAAAGATTGGGGATAAAAACATGTTCATACAATTAAGAAAAGTGACAGTAAAAGAAGGGAATGCAAAGCAAGTTATCGACAGATTCAGCAGACCAGGCATTATTGAGGAGCAGGAAGGATTTGTGGACCTAAAGATTATGGTGAAAAAAGGGACAAAAGGAGAGGAAGAGGTTGCTATTCTTATCACATGGGAATCGGAGGAATATTGAAAGAAGTGGGAAAAAAGCGACGCACATATTGCAGGACATAAAGCCAATAGAAACAAACCAAAACCAGACCACATCCTAGATATTGAGGTAAGTAAATACGAAGTTAAAGCTTATAAAAAACCCATTAAAAATAACAATTAAAACACCAACTGATATTGTTATCAAATAATCTTTCATGTCCCTTCACTCCGTTGGTATTTATTTAATAGAACATCTAGCTCTTGACTACATTTTATAGTATCAGGATGGTTAAATCCTTTTGATTGAGCTAAAAAAATCATACAAATCCGAAATGTTTCAATTTTGTATTCCAACTCTATCTTTAAGTACTCTTTTTCCATAACTATTCTCCTGCTTTGAAGTGAATTAAACAACATCCATCATTTTATAGAAGGCATGAAGGACTGTTAATGGATTCGACGATAATTCCCGATAAATCTACAAATCCTTTTTGAAGCTATATTATATGAAAAATAGTAGTGGTACAAATGTATAGTTAGACTAGTCAAACTATTGGTGAGAACGTGCTTCAAAGAAGTATAATTATTGAAAAAGGGCCAAACTAATAGGAAAAATTAATTTGACCACCTTGTACAATTTGTCGTTTACTTTAATAAAGGAATCCAATTGTTAACTTAAACTTTCGTACAACTAGCAGACTGACTAATAAGGTGATATGTACAGTCATAACTCCAGCTAAAAAACCTAACCAAGGACTCTCTACAATTTGTTCAAATGAAATAACAGCATTAAAAAAGCTTCTGGGAAACGATAATAAAAGTAACTAAACCAATGGCTCCTATAGAGTTTCTAGGATAATAAAATTGCATTATATCATGAGAGCTACTGTTAAAGTAAATTATTATGTTTACTCATTATCCTTAGGTAGTTTAGGTTGATATAGTAGACTAGAAGATGCTGTAGTTACCTCAGCTTTTGCTATAAATACAATACACGTTACTACAAAGCCAACAATAATTTTAGCGAATTTTTTCAAGTGTTTTTCCTCCTTTCTAGTATTAGTTCAACTTTATTAACTATCAAATAAGAATATGGATGTATAGTTCCTATTTGAAATAAAAAGCCAAAAAGTGAAGCTAAAACAATTTCAGTTGAATAAGAGGTCAGAATTAGGCTATAGATTAGTAAACCCCAAATAAGAATAGCTGCTAGTGAGTATTTTTTAAGCTTCTTTTTCTGACTCTCAGTCATTTTTTTGTAAAAATGATTGGATGGGGCATATTTATAAGATAAAAATAGACCAACCAAAACAGAAAAACATAACAAAGTTAAAATTCCTAGAAAATCTATGAAAAAGGCTAATTTGATCGAGATAAAAGAAATTAATAGCATGATAATAAGGCCTGCAATCAAGCAACGGAGGTATGTAGAATAATGATGCCCCCCTGTTAAAAATCGAAAAATGATAAACGTAAGCAGAACAGAGAGCATTGGAAAAAATAAATCTAATAAATACGCTGCTAAAAGTAAAACTGTGATTTTAATAGTTCCCCTAATTAAAATTTCGACCCCATAACGAATATAATCAACTTCAGCTGCTCTATCAACATAAGTACTTAACGTTTGGGCGATCTTTTCACTAACATAACTGATCATTTTTCCAACCCCATCGGAAAAGTAATTTCAAAAATTATTAAACTATCATTCGAACTAATTACTAATGAACCATTGTATTTCCCAGTAATTTCTTGGACTATTGCTAAGCCATATCCCCTGTCAGAATTAGCTTTGGTAGAATAACCCTGTTTAAAGTGGTTTTCAGTAATCTCGTTCAAAATAGATGTATTTTGAACAGATATTTTCACCTTTTCATTGACTTTATGAATTTCTAATTGGATTTTACGATCTTCAATAGGTAGTTCGACTGTCGCTTCATAGGCGTTATCAAGCAAGTTGCTAATTAACCTTATTAAATCAGTAGAAGAAATTACAGTAACAATTTCTTCATTTGTTATATTAACCTCAAATGGTACCATTTCCCTTTGGTACTTATCCATTTTAGAATATAGTATTGAAGCAAGAGTGGGGTTTTTAATTGTTAATGCTTTACTATTAATCCGAATATCTCCAATCATATCTTGGATATATTTATTAGCAGCATCATAGTTATTTATTTTCATTAGACCAGAAATCACCGTTAAGTGATTATTTAGGTCATGGCGTTCAGATCGGACAGAAGCAACTAAAGATCGAAACTCTTGAATGTGAGTTAATTCTGCATTATAAACTTTTCGTTTCTCCTCACGTTTATAAATTTTCCCTAATATGTATAATGAAATAACATTTAACAAAACTACAAAAATCAAGTGAATTGGGATTCCAATGATATCAAGTACATCATCCTTTAAGACTACAATTGAAATAATAGCCATGAAAACTAATAATAATTGAATTAGAACGATAAGTACTACAGTGATTATATTCATAACACAGATCATTTATGGCCTATAAAAAATGAAAAAAGCCATTTACCCCTTTACCTTTTATTTAAAATAAAATTATACCATAAAAAATAAGCAGTTTTATGTCGGAATTCATAAATTGTGTTAATATAAATGCTTTTTTGCTAGAGAAAATAACTCGTTATTCACGCAATATAAGAGTTTGATCAGTTGAACAGCAGAAATTATATCTATTTTTGTGTGAGTCTGAATTTCCTGAAATTTTAATAAGATTGTTAAGAAAACATATAACCCTTATTAGTAAACAAAATATATTAACATCATAGCAAACTTAAATGTTAAATATCTAGATGAACTACTTCCGTTTGTTCGAAGTTTTGGTCTATTGAGAAAGAAGCAAAAAGGTTAACATTAAGAGAAATGCAATATATAACTAATTTCCCTCATCAAAATTTTCATTAAAAGTAGCAGAAAGGATGCTGATTAGGAAATCAATCAATCTATAAAAAACATTAGCTGAATCTAATACATTAGAAGAAAACCTAATCAATCAGAGTATTTTAAGGTAGAAGCCAAAGAGTAAGAATCTATTTATTCTTTTTATAAAAAAGAGGCTTCCACAATTTTGATCAACTTATGAAAAACCTCCAATAATATTATCTCAATGTTAGCAATTTCAAGCAAAACGCCTGTTGGCGTTGTTCACACTCGACATGGCTTTATTGGTTATCGTAGATAGAATCGTGTCGTTGTATTTGCCCAAATTGAGTAGCATATACCTACTTCTTTTTGATTTCAATACCGTATTCTTATAACTTCTTTGAGACTTTCTCAACTGTCTCTCTCTCTTTTTCTAGACCGATAAAAGTACCTTTTGTAGGCTGAAATCCATTTCCATTAAATGAAAGACTTAATTTCTCTTCCATCAATTCACCTGTTATTAACGATTCAATAAACTCAGGAACGTCTTCACTTGTCATCTCCTTATACCAATAGCCATCTGGGTAGGAAATTAAAACACATTTGTCTTGACACCGCCCATTACAGAGTGTTCTAGACGTATGTATTCTATCATCCAATCCCTTTTTTCCAATTTCAGTTCTAACAGCCTGAACTAATTGCTCAGCTCCTGCTTGCGTACAACTTCCTCCATTACAAATTAATAAATGATGCTGGGTATCCCTTAAATCCCATGTAGCCAATTTAAATCCCCCTTCTTAAGCTGAAGTGCATTTTTCAAATTGTTCTTGGAACCACTTTTCATCTAAATCTGTACCTATTACCACCATTTCACTTGTTCGTTTTTCATTTGATCTCCAGTGTCTATCTGCATGTCCAGCAAAAAGCATATGAACGCCTTGAAACACTACTCTTTTATCTAAATTATCTATGTTAAATATTCCTTTATAACGGTACATACTAGGTCCAAGTATTTTAATCACTGTATCCATCCACATTTCTACTTTTTTAAGATTTAATGGTTTATCTGTTCTTAAGACAATAGCTTTGACATGGTCATCATGATGATGGTGTCGGTCATTTAGAAAATTAGGTGCTATTTCAAGCTTTTTATCTAAATCAAAGGAATATAAATCAAGAAGTTTATCTAAATCCACATGACTGTGCTCTCCATATTGAATGGTGGCAGATGGATTCATCCTCTTTAATCTGTTTTCTAATATCGTTATTTCTTCTGCACTTACTAAATCTATCTTGTTTAGTAAGAGTACATCTGCAAAAGCAATTTGTTCTTGCGCTTCGTGTGATCTGTCTAACTGATCATGGGCATGATAGGAATCCACTACAGTAACGATGGAATCTAAATGATAATATTCAGATATAGAAGGATCTACAAAAAAGGTTTGAGCAACAGGACCTGGATCTGCAAGTCCAGTTGTTTCAATAACGATGCGGTCAAATTCTAGTTCTTCCTTACGATCACTTCTTTTTTCTTTCAATTCATGTAAAATACGAATCAAATCTCCTCGTACTGTACAACAAATACACCCATTGTTCATTTCAAAGATTTCTTCATCGGCACCAACTACTAATTGGTTATCAATGCCTACTTCTCCGAATTCATTAACAATAACCGCAATCTTTTTCCCATGATCGGCACTTAACATATAGTTTAATAATGTTGTTTTTCCGGCTCCTAAATATCCAGTTAAAACCGTAACAGGGATCTTATCATTTTTACTCATTTGTAATTCCTCCTATTTAAAATTTCATCTCATGAAAATAATAATCATTACGATTTATCGTGTAAAAAATTACTTTTCTTTAAGAGAATTTTATAAAGCACTGCCTATTTCTCAATTCCTTTATAAGCACTTACATCCGATAATAGTTTATCCAATGCTTGCCAAGCCATTAAAGCACAGTTATGACGGGCTCTTAATTTGTATACTCCCTGTAATGACATCGCATCCCCAAGATCAATATCACCAAGTGGTTCTTTCCCCTCACGTATTAAATGCTCGAATTCATTCCTTATAATTGAGACATTTCTTAAATCCTTATTTTTAATTAGCTCTGTCATCATAGAGGCGGAAGCCATACTAATACTGCATCCCTCCCCTTCGAAGGTTACATCCTTAATTTCTTCCCCTTGTAATTGTAGGTATAATGTAATGACATCTCCACATGTAGGATTTTTATAATGGACCTTTCTTACATTCTCTCCATCTAACTTCTTGTGATTACGTCTATATTTGGCATGCTCTATGACTATTTTTTTGTATAAATCATCCAGCATATCCTATCTCCTTTCATTTCAAAATACTGCTTCATATACTTTACCAATTGCAAAGTCAACCACCTTAAATAGTAATTATTACTATTTGTATGTTATTGTAATTGTTTTTATGTTCTTGGTCAAATGTATATACTCAAATTCTTAACTAAATTTCAGTTACTTCTTTAATAATGGACACCTATATTTTATGTAAACATGAGCTTAGTCAAAGATTTTCCGTTAAAGAACTGGTATAATAATTAAATTGTAATGATTACTATTTATTAAAGGGGATATTACTATGAATAAGAAGTACTTACCTAGTAAAAAAGAACGTCATAAAAGATTTGGATCCGTACCTCCTATAATTGGAAACAAGCCTATAAATAAAGAAGACATGACTGATCTTCAAAATACACCGAATGATTTTTTATTCTCTCTTGACTCCGTAGGTATATGTAATGCAAAACACCCAGTCATTGTTCAATCTAGTTATGACCCCAAAACACAAACTACAATTGGAACATTCTCATTAACAACAGGATTGCAGCAGTTTAATAAAGGTATTAATATGAGCCGCCTTACGGAATTACTTCAAGAGTACCATGTTGAGGGATTTGTTCTAGATTTAGAAAACTTGTATTCTTTCGTCAAGAAACTAACAGAAAGAATGGAACAAAAAAGTGCTGAAATTAGTGTACGTTTTCCATGGTTTTTTAATAGGATAAGTCCTTTATTAAAGAAAGATGGTTTAGCACATGCTGAAATTGGTATAAACGTAACATTTGATCAAGATAATGGATTTAACCATGAAGTTAAATTAAAAGTTGCTGTTACAACTCTATGTCCTTGTTCAAAAGAAATAAGCGAATACAGTGCACACAATCAACGAGGATACGTGACCATTAAGGCAGCCTTCTTTAATCCCTTTGAATTAACACAAGATTGGAAAGTAGATTTACTTAAAGCTGCAGAATCAAATGCAAGCTCCATGTTGTATCCTGTATTAAAAAGGCCAGATGAAAAGTCTGTAACGGAACATGCATATGAAAACCCTCGTTTTGTAGAAGACATTGTTCGTTTAGTGGGAGCCGATTTGTATGAAAAAGAAGAAATAAAATCTTTTACGGTAGAATGTAGGAACGAGGAATCTATTCATATGCATGATGCAATTGCAAAATTATCATATATAAAATGATAGGGACTTTAGAAATTCAATCTTGTAATACTAATTAGCGAGATAGATACAAGACTCAAATAAATAGAATTAAAAGGAGATTAATTATACATGAGTAGTAAAGTTGATATATTTATACTTAGTGGCTTTCTAGGAAGTGGAAAAAGTACATTATTAGCTAAATTAATTGAATTTGAACAGAAGCAAGGGAGAAACATTGGAGTTATTATGAACGAAATGGGAGAAATCAGCATTGATAGTCAACTCATCCCAAAGGATACTCCAATAAAAGAATTATTGAATGGATGTATATGCTGCAATTTGCAAGGAGAATTAAGCTTACGACTAGAGGAATTATTATCAACCTATGAATTGGATGCCATATATATAGAGTCGTCAGGTGCAGCTCACTTAATAGAGACTGTTGATGCTTGTACACACCCAGTACTAGCAAATAAAATTGAAATGAAAGGTATTATTACTGTAGTAAATGCTAAGCAGTGGCTTATGGGACAAATGAGTATTAAACTAAAAAAACTTATAAGAGAACACATAAAATATGCGGATGTTATTGTTGTCAACAAATTAGATACAGTCCAGGAAGATATGATCGACTCGTTAATTGCAAGCGTTAAGAGAGAAAACAGAGATGGAACCATAATTCCTGCCGTACATGCAGATATCAATCCGAAAATAATATTCTCTACAAACCATACTTTGAAATCACCATCATATGCCAGTCATAAAGAAGAACATGCCCATTTCAACTTACGTACTTTTACTTTCCGTATAGAACACCCAGTCAATCGTATACGTTTGGAAAAATGGTTAAACAAGTTACCCGGACAATTATATAGAGCAAAAGGCTTTGTTAAATTAGATGAAAGTCCAGGAATATATCTATTCAACTATTCCTATGGAGGAATAATGATAGAACGTTACAGAAATCAAAATGATTATTCAACACTAATGGTCGTTATAGGAGAAAATCTGGATTTTGAACATATGAATGCAACATTAATTGAGCTTCAAGCATAGTCATTAAAGGTTTTCTCTACAGCTATATAGCTTAACAAGTATAATAAGAAAAGAGGGAACTTAAATTTAATTCGAAGTCCCTCTTTTTTATAGTTAATACCTTTGCTAGTTATTTATTACACTCATCACAGCACCCATATATTTCAAATTTATGGCCAGTTATTGTGAATCCAGGAGGGTTACCATATATGGCATCCATTGGACATATATTAATAGCTTTTACCTTCCCACATTCTGTACAAATAATATGATGATGATGTTGATCTTCACAAGAAAACCTATAGACTTTTTCCCCATTTAAATCTGTCGTTTCTAAAATCTCTGCCTCTTCAAAGAAGGAAAGATTAAGGTAGACCGTATTTAAACTAATGGTAGGATAGTCTTGTTTTATTTTTTTGTAAACGTCTTTTACAGAAAGATAACCGTTTACTTTCGTAAATATTTCTAAAATCTTCTCTCTTTTTTGAGTATATTTATATCCTTTTTCTTTTAATTTTTGCATAGCTACTTCTACTTTCATTACATTCCCTCACTCAAATAAATCCATTGATCTTATAATTTATAATATAATTATACTTTTATTATCCTATGAAATAAATAGTATTTATTATTATTTAAAATAGCTTCCCTCTTACATTACGGATAAATATATGGTGCTTCTGGTTGATCTATTTGTTTCCATTCCTTTACTTGAATAATCGGTATTTCTATACCATTAGTTTCCAATCTTTTAATTTGTCCGTTCACTTTAACCCAACCATTTATATTTCGTAGATTTTCATCATCGTTTGATAAGAGCAATCCTGTAACATGGGCATCTGCAACACAATGTGTAACTAAAAACCTACCCAAGAGTGGATGATGAGACAATGTATCATCCATTAATATAAATCCCTCTAATTCAATAGGTTTTTCATTAAATAACTCAGGATAGGTTATGATGTTGTTCACATAATCCAAAAAATTAAAGTTATCTAAAATAAGAACAGGACTTCTCACCATTTCGTCAAGAGTTTTATTAGACGTTTCTAATACCTCTGAATGACTTGAATGCTTCTGGATTGGCGTATAACAAATCCCTCTTTTTACAGCCTCTGCTGCTCCAAGTTCCTTATACGGAAACAATAAACCTGTTACCAAGGGAAGTAGGATAATGGAATAAACTACACCAGTCTTTAAAGAAACTTTTCTCTTATCACCCATTTCATGATTACACCCTAATATCGTACAGTAATCATGATCTTCCGCCTGCTCTCTGGATATAAAGATTCTAGGGACTTGAATAAAAAATAGTAACAAAAAAATAACTGAAGCTATCTGGCTAAATGCTGTGTATTGAGGATTAATAAATTTTGTAATCTCTCCTGTATGATGAAGCATAAAAATAAATCCGGAAAACAGTAATAATACGATTGCTTTCACCGCTTGCTGAGTTTGCAAATACAACGAACTACCTCCTCATATCCAAGGATGAACAAACGTCAGTACACCAAAGACGCTAATTGTTATAATGATCATTAACACCAATACAAAACGAAGTTTAAATACAGCAAGCATCATTATCGTGTTTTTTAAATCAAGCATTGGACCATAAATAAGAAATCCTAATATTGAGGTTTCTGGAAACACATGACGAAAGGAGGCGCCGATAAAGGCATCTGCTTCTGAACAAAGGGATAAAAGATAAGCAAGCCCCATCATGATTGCTGTAGAAAACATCATTCCTTCTCCTAATCCTATCAGGTAATTTGTAGATACATAGGTTTGAACCAATGCAGCTAACATGGCTCCAATTATTAAATATTTAGCAACATCAAAAAATTCATCTACAGAATGGATCAACATGGCCCTTATTCGTAAAAGGAGGGGAAAACGTTTGGTAGACTGCTCAGGTTCAAGGAGAGTCGCTGTTTTTTTTAATTGATTCCCCTTAAATAGAAAACTAATACTCACGGCAATAACAAGTGCAATGAGCAGTCCCAGTCCCATTCTTATTAACGCTATTCTTAGATCCTGACCAAAAGCCATATAGGTGGAAGCAATAACAATCGGGTTTATGAGTGGGCCAGTCAAAAGAAAACCTACGCCCGCAAAGATGGGCACCCCCTTATAGACTAGTTTTCTTACAATTGGAACGATCCCACATTCACATGCTGGAAATAAAGCTCCCAACATACAACTCATCCCTACAGCCATGATTCTATTTTTAGGGATTAGTTTTTTTATATGCTCTTCTGTAACAAAAACTTGTATCAGCCCCGCTATAAAAACTCCAATTAGAACAAAGGGGATTGCCTCAATTAAAATACTAAGAAAAATCGTGTTGAAGGCTAAAAGGGATTCTGGCAATAAAATTGTTTGCACAGTCCAACGTTCATTGACTACCACAAGATAAAATACAGAAACTAGAATAATAAAACCTGTTATTTCTGCCAAATTCTGTTCAATACGCCGTATCATTAGATCCTCCACTATTTATATTTACTGAAAATATATTCGGACAAGGTAGGATCATGACAACAAATCCAAATAATTACGATTTAACAAGAAAAGCTACAGGCGCCCTAATGTGCCTGTAGCTAGATAACTTTCGTAGAGTAAAAATTTTATAAATTCTTATCATTCAAAAGAAAAAAACAACAAAAGAAAATTCCTTTGTTGTCTTTATTCATTATACATTCAATTTTGCCCATTCGTTTTCTACTTCATTTATATTTAAGTCAATACCAATCATCACTAAGTAATGTCTATCCATATATTCTGATGGTTCCAAGTAAGTTCTTTTCATTACGTGTTGTAGTAAGTAGCTACCATCTTTTAAAGGAATATAACCTTTTGCCCTTAACAAGTTGGGCCGCCACTTCTTTAAAAATTTATCCACTTTAGCAGGTTTCGTCTGGTGGTTAAAATCCAATGTAATTGTATTTATTCGTGCATAGGATCGGTTTTGTTTATGTTTGTGATTGTGTTTATGTTCATGGTTATGTTCATCATGAGAATGTGTATGCCTTTTTTTGTGTAATGATAATTTATTCTTGATTACCTTTATATCTCTTAACAAAAGGTTAATATCTACTTCACAATAAGAGGTAAAATAAACAGGGGATACTGTATTTTGTTTTTTAATTACTTTCTTTACTTTTTCCTTATGAGATTCTGAAATTAAGTCTACTTTATTGACTATTAATATATCAGCAACTTCTATTTGCCGTCTTGTTGTTTGTACCAATTCTCGAACAGAATCAAAAATACTGTTATACTCAAGAACATTCTCCCCATCAAGGACTGTTATCACTTTTTCTAAGTAAAGATTATCTATCATTTCAGGTTCAGTCAAAGAATCTACCACTTCCTCCGGATTAGCAACCCCTGTCAATTCAATAAAAATGACATCTGGCTGATTTTGAAGGAGTTTTTTGATTGAATCGGAAACTTCACTTTTTTTACTGCAGCAAATACAACCATCCAATAACTTCTCAATAATTTGTTGTTTATTCTTTTCGAGAATAATCTCTCCATCCATATCTGTTTTCCCTATTTCATTCATTAAAACAGCAGGAGTAACTCCCTTTTCTTCACATGTTTGTAGTAATTGCTTTAAAAGTGTTGTTTTACCACTCCCTAAAAATCCACTTAGAACGAATACTGGAATTTTTTCCATTCCCTACCTCTCCCCTTACGATATCCCTTTATTTTATCTTACCTTAATTATATTGAGGTAAATCGTAATTATTACTATTTGTATTTTTGAGCTATTGTATCTTTTATACTTTACTATTGATTTTCACTTCCTCGTCTTGATATATCTTGCTGTTAGTAGCACCCGACTGGTAAAGATACTTTCCCTTATATGGCTCTGCCTCTTCGTTTACTTCTGCAACCACTAACTGACAAATCCTTCTCCCCACAGTTAATTCGATAGGAAGACTGTTTGCATTAAATAATTCTAATGTAATCTGTCCTTTAAAGCCTGGGTCTACCCAGCCTGCATTTTGAATAAACAATCCTAAGCGTCCGATAGAACTTCTTCCTTCTACAAATGCAGTTAAGTTGTTTGGTAGCTCTAGCGTTTCCATTGTAGTTGCTAACAAAAAAGTATGGGGTGGAAGAATTATTTTCTCTTCTGTCTTAATCTCTCTATAGTTCCCAGGTTTTTCTAAAGAAATTGCGGCATTTTTATGTTCGTCAATAGCTAGAAAATGTGTACCTAAACGTAAATCAATGGAGGCTGGTTGAATTTGCTCCAAAGTAAAGGGCTCTATCATGATTTCTTTCCTATTTATTTTTGAAAATATGGTTCTTCCAGATAACACCAATTTCATTCCCCTCATTTCTCCTTATGCTTTTTGTAATTTCCAGTTAAATGGGTCAGGTAACATCCCCCAGTCCGTATCGTACTCTGATGGGGTTAATAAACACTTATCCAATTCCCTTGTAATTTCACTAGGATCAATATCAACACCTATAAACGCAAGCTTCGTATGCCGATCACCATATTCAACATCCCAGTCATCTAGTAAATGTGGATTTTGTTTTATAAGGTGTTCTTGTTCCACCTTTGGTAGAGACGCTACCCAATAACTAATCGGTTCGACGGAAACAGATGGTCCAGCTTGAGACATTATAAGAGCTACATTATTCCTTGTTGCACACCAAACAATCCCCTTTGCTCTTACCACTTCCTCTGGCATAGAATGTATCCAATTATTAAAACGTTCTGAATGAAATGGGAGCCGTCGTTGATATACAAAAGATGAAATCCCATACTCCTCTGTTTCAGGAGTATGCTGCTGGTGTCCTTGGGAAAGTTCACGAATCCAACCTGCAGATGAACTAGCCTTCTCAAAATTAAATAAACATGTATTTAAAATTTCTTTTGGAGAAATACATCCGTTTATAGTACGAATAATTTTTGCCTTTGGTTGTAAAGTTCTGAGTACCTTTTCAAGCTTCTCTAGCTCGAGTTCTGATACAAGGTCACATTTATTTAATAAAAGAACATCACAAAACTCAATTTGATCAATAAGTAAATCGGCAATTTCCCTAGTATCCTCTTCTCCAAGAGCTTCCTTTCGATCAAGTAAGCTTTCTCCTGATCTAAAATCCTTCCAAAAACGGTTGGCATCCACTACTGTTACCATCGTGTCTAATTGGCAAAACTGTGTTAAGTCTATACCAAGCTCTTCATCAATGTAGGAAAAGGTTTGAGCCACTGGCGTTGGTTCACTTATACCAGTTGATTCAATGACGATATAATCAATGTTTCCAGCCTTCGCTAGCTTCTCTACCTCAATTAATAAATCTTCCCTTAAAGTACAACAGATACAACCATTAGACATTTCTACAAGCTTTTCTTCTGTTCTCGAAAGCTCTCCTCCTTGTTTTACTAACTCAGCATCAATGTTGATCTCACTCATATCATTAACAATAACAGCTACTCTAAGCCCCTCTCGATTTTTAAGTATATAATTAAGGATTGTTGTTTTTCCTGCTCCTAAATAACCGCTTAAAACAGTAACTGGTATTCTTTTTTTCATTGGATATGCCCCCGTCTCATTGTTTTAAAACGTAATAGTTACGATTTATGTTATATATTAAACCGACAACCATTACTTGTCAAAAAAATAAATATCTCCTCCCGCCCCCTTCCTTTACTTACTGAAAATTTTTCGGTATGATAAAACCACAGCACAAAGCGTAATGATTACGATTTAAATAATAAAAGGAGGAAAATAGTAATGGCTAAAAAATCAATGGTAGCAAAGGAAAGAAAACGCCAAGCATTAGTTGCTCAATATGCTGAATTAAGAAAAGAATTAAAAGCTAAGGGCGATTATGAGGCATTACGTAAACTTCCAAGGGACTCTAATCCTGCTCGTCTTACTAGAAGGTGTGAAATGACAGGGAGACCTAGAGGTGTACTTCGCAAGTTTAAACTTTCTAGAATTGCATTTAGAGAGTTAGCTCACAAGGGACAAATACCCGGAGTAAAAAAGTCAAGCTGGTAAGTAGTAAAACGAAGGTAAAATCAATGTATGTATAGAAGCCCATCCATACGGGCTTCTCCTTTTATTAGTTATCATTATGTTACCAAAAGGGAGGTTTCCATGATTGAGGACAAAGAAATTCCTGTCACATTAGTATCTGGTTTGTCTGACAGCCTCAAACTGTCTTTTATAAAGGAAATCAAATTACAAAAGAATTCTAAAGTTATTCTTTTACGTGATCCAACTGTTGTTTATGAAGATATTTCGGCGGAAGATTTTTATCAAGAAAATATCCTAACAGAAGTAGTTCATGATAGAGAAGCATGTACTAAAAAAGACCTGGTTTCTATTATAAAAGACCAGAGTAATAAAGAGGTTGATCAACTTATTATTGATCTAGAGAAGTTTTCAAATATCCAATTATTATTCCCATATTATTCGAATATGGAGGATGATTATCTCCTTAACTTAAAACATATTCATATAATCGATACCGGTAATTTTTGGTTTCAATACTCTTCTAATGAATATATTGTGTCACAATCATTTAACGGAGAAGAAAAAAACGAAACCTCAGTAGGTGAGCTTTTAATATCTCCATTAGAAATGGCTGACCTCATTCTTCTAGGCAACGTTGATAAGATTAATCAAGAACGTTTAGCTGAACTAAATTGGTTTTTCAGTAAACTTAACCCATTAGCTAAAATTATTACAATTACGGATTTCACCAAAGATAATAGTCTTTCAAGAAAACAAGACAGTATAAAAAAGCATACGCCTCACGAACTTTACACATATCAATTACATCAATTTGAGCAAAGCAAACCGTTAATGCTTGTTGGAGATTATGGGATCGATGTATATATTTATCGAAGTACTTCACCTATTTCAATGAAACACCTTGAAGATTTTCTTGCAAAACTTCCAGAAGGAATATTACAGATTTTCCGAACGAGAAAGCCCATGCAGGGCGTAGCCCGTCTTTAGACATGGGATGATAGTGAGGTCAAATACGGATCGCCACACATAACCGAAGGTTTTGTGTGGCGATTCAAGTATTTGAAAATTCATTTATTCTTCATAATATATTGTGTAGTATGCGTTTAAAACAAATACAATGGATATATGGATAAATATAGAAGAACAAACAAAACTGTTTCATTTTAAAAATTTCATTTTTTTCCTTCCAAGAAAGTCAAAAGAATAGGAATGAAACGGAAAGGTGATGAAAACCAATGGCAAGAAAGACAACACCAACCTATACAATCGAATTTCCTTTGCACCTCCCGACGTGGCAACAACATCGTCTGGAAAAGAAATTCAAGGTGGCCAGGCTTATCTATAATTCTTGTCTAGGTGAGGCTTTAAAACGACATAAAGCCGTAAGAAGCGATTCGGAATATCGTAGATTTCTTAAAGAACCTAAGTCTCGAGAAAATAACAAGAAACTTGCAGATATTCGTTTGGCTTATGGTTTTTCTGAATACGGACTACATAAATTTGTACAAGCAGCCCAAAGAAAATTCAAAGAGCACATTGGTAGTTTCGAGGCGCAAAAACTGGCAACGCGGGCTTTTAAAGCCGTCGAAAAACGCCATTTTGGCAAATCAAATAGCGTTCACTTCAAAAGCCTGAGTGATAAAATTTCAGTTGAAAATAAATCCAATGATTCAGGTTTGAGATTTGTTGAAGGAAATATTCTTTGGGGAGATCAACCAACAAAGAAGAATCCTAAACCTAAAAATTGGCTTTCCATGGCGGTCAGGCCAAAACCAAATGATGAATATGCCCATCTAGCCTTGATGGACAGGACAAAGTATGTTCGTATTTTTAAAAAGGTAGTACGAGGAAAAGTTCGCTACTTTGTTCAGCTCATTCAAGAAGGGTATCCGCCAATAAAAAGAAACCGCAAGATTGCCAATGATGAAACAAAGCGTGTTGGAATTGATATTGGCACTTCTATGATTGCTTTTAGCAGCGAAAGTAGCGTTGAATTGCGAGAACTGGCACCTGAATGTAACATGGATGAAAAAGAATTAAGACGCATACAACGGAAAATGGACAGGTCCAAACGTAGGACGAATCCAGACAATTTCAACACAAATGGAACGATCAAAAAAGGTAAATTAACTTGGGTGTATTCAAAAAGATACGAACGTCTGAATCAGAGACGAAAAGAACTGTTTCGGAAGGTTGCCGTCCAACGGAAAATGTCACATGAAAAATTAGCAAATGAACTTTTGGCTCTTGGTTCCGATATCAGAGTAGAAACGATGCGGTTTCAATCCCTCCAAAAACGTGCGAAGAATACTACTCGGAATAAGAGGAATGGTAAAATCAACCGAAAAAAACGATTTGGAAAATCGATAGCCAAACGTGCCCCTGCCTTGCTTTTAAGGATAGTAGATCGAAAGCTTGGGTATCAAGGACGTTCCTTGAAGAAAATAGACACCTATGCAACAAAAGCAAGTCAATTCAATCATGTGACAGGAGAATATAGTAAAAAGCAACTATCGGAACGTTGGAATACCATTGAAGGATCTCTTGTCCAACGTGATCTATATAGCGCATTTTTAATAGGTAATACAAGTGAAACGCTTGATTCAGTAGATATAAGTTTATGTAATGCACAGTGGAATTCCTTTTTAGAACGACACAATTGTGAAATAGAACGTATCAAACAAACTCAAAGTAAATTATTGCGTTGGTTTGTCGCATAAAAACCAAACCTGATTGGTCATGACACCGCCCAAAAGAAGCGGAACGAAAAGCATATCAAGAGTCAGAATAGGCTCGTTGAGCGAAGTGCCTTGCCTTTGTGCAATACGTCCGTTAATGTTCTAGAAGAACCTACACCAGTGCGTTGGTAGAAACTCTTTCCAAAAGGAAAGATAAGGGTACCAATGAGAAGTGTAATGGATACGTTTATCCAATGTATTCTAAAACCCCACTGCTTTAGCTGTGGGAGTTGTCAGGTACAAAAGCTATATGTCACAGCCCCTTAGAAAACCAAATTTATTATATATCACAAATTGGGCCATCTATCGAAGTATTTTCAGAGGAACAACGTTATTTTAAACATTCGCCAAATAATGTTTTATCAGAGTTTCTATTTATCGGAAATCAATTAGATCCTCATTCTATTAAGAATCGATTGGATCATTACTTATTAATAAATAACAGCCTTCCTGAAAAGAAGTTGTCTAAATAAAGAAAACTCGCCGAGCAGCGAGTTTTCACAAAGCACTGGAAGGTGCATCCGTAGCTGTTTATTTTTTAATGAATGAGAACACACTTTCAATTGCCCCTTGAGGCGACGACACACCTTCCACGTATAGCGACTTGAAAAGTCAGGGGTGCATTATAACACTTCGGCGATACAAAACATAAATACATATACCCATAATCAACATAATCATTCCTGCCAGTAAAAATTGATATGTCCCTGTTGCCGTATGTGGTAATTTTTCTCCTGTCTCTTCAGCCTTTTCCTCTTTGTTATCTTCTTCAGTGATTTCCTCTTCCTTTTCCTCATTGTTTTCTTCTTCAATCACATCGTCTTCTACGGAAAATTGACTAGGATGAAAGACTGCAAATACACTAAAGTGGTTCGTCTTAGCATGAATATAACCATTACTGTAAGTCCCGCCGATCAATTCCCATTCTTGAGCATCAGGATTAAAGTAATACACTTGAAGTTCTTCTGAATTCGTTTCTCCGATATTTACTATAGGAAATGATAATTGAATCTCATGATCGAATACAGAAATATGTTCCCCATCCTGATCAATATTAAATTTATAAATCGCACTGGCTGATCGTTTTGCATAAACGAATGCATCCGTATTTTGATCCTGCCTCTGAATCGTTACAGTTAAGTCTTTGCCTGATTCAAAATTAGCGAAGGGAATATGCATTAACATATCTTCCTTGACTACTTTTACAAACGCCCCTTTCCCCTGTAAAAGTTGCACCTGATACTGAGTGAACCTGACTTCGGTCACATCATCCAAATCACCTTGCAGATCAACCTGGAGGGTTCCTTCATCATCCAATATGTGGATTTGTTCATCATCAAGTGTCACATAATGACTCTCTCTAGTCAGTTGGGCAACCTGATCAGTTACTCTCCTAGTGACATCAACGGTGTAAGTATATGTTGATCCATCCTCTGCCGTTATGTCGATTAAAACAGTGTTCAGTCCCTCCTCTAACGGAATGGAATTTGACACTTGCCCGTTCGTTGCCTCGTTTTGATTGATCTTTATCGTAGATCGTGTATCCTGAAGCGTCGGCGTTATGGTGATAGCTGTCACCTGATGACCAACTTCCACCGCATAGTGAGCATAATCAGCTTCAAAAACCGGGGTTAATGTCCCCTGACTAATGACTAATTCACTCAACCAGGCATTGTTACTGGCCCATTGTGCATACAGGGTGAAAGACTCGGTTCCCATATAGAAGGTGTCTCCTGGCTCAAAAGCATTTCCACTACCGTCTCGGTCCGTGTTCCAGCCTGTAAAGGTATACCCGTCCCTGGCTAACGTGCGCTGATCGGCCACGGTCGCCTCACTGTCATACGCGAATGTCTCCGTCAGTGGGGCCTCGCCACTGTCATAATCATTGCCATCATAATGCACAGCGTACTTGTTGATTTCCCACTTAGCATATAACGTCATATTTCCGGCTACCGTATCGGTTTCAAAATCCCACTCTTCTGTGAACGACTCATCTTTATACCAGCCCACGAATGTATGCCCTTCTTTTTCCGGTGATGTTGGCTCAGTGATGGATGATCCATACTTTGCATCTACAGCCGATACCTTGCTACCGCCATTCGATTCAAAACTGATGGTATAGACGTTGATTTCCCACTGGGCATACAACGTCATATTTTCAGTAACCGTATCTGTTTCAAAGTCCCATGCTTCTGTGAACGATTCATCTTTATACCAGCCCACAAATGAATGGCTTTCTTTTTCCGGTGGTTTCGGCTCGGTGATGGATGTACCATACTCTGCCTGTACATCCGATACTGGGCTGCCACCATTCGATTCAAAATTGACCGTATATTCGATGATTTCCCACTGGGCATACAACGTTATATTTTCAGTAACCGGATCCGTTTCAAAATCCCATGCTTCTGTGAACGATTTATCTTTATACCAGCTCACGAATGTATGGCCTGATTTTTCAGGAGAGGCCGGTTCTGTGATGGATGATCCATATTCTACCTCTACTGCCGATACTGGGCTGCCACCATTCGATTCATAACTGACGGTATAGACGTTGATTTCCCACTGGGCATACAACGTCATATTTTCAGTAACCGTATCTGTTTCAAAGTCCCATGCTTCTGTATACGACTCATCTTTATACCAGCCCACGAATGTATGGCCTTCTTTTTCTGGTGGTGCTGGCTCGGTGATGGATGAACCATACTCAGCCTGAACAGCCGATACCTTGCTACCGGCATTCGATTCAAAACTGATGGTATAAACGTTGATTTCCCACTTAGCATATAACGTCATATTTCCGGCTACCGTATCGGTTTCAAAGTCCCACACTTCTGTGAATGATTCATCTTTATACCAGCCCACAAATGAATGGCTTTCTTTTTCCGGTGGTTTCGGCTCGGTGATGGATGTACCATACTCTGCCTGTACATCCGATACTGGGCTGCCACCATTCGATTCAAAATTGACCGTATATTCGATGATTTCCCACTTAGCATACAACGTCATATTTCCACTGATCGTACCAGTTTCAAAATCCCATGCTTCTGTAAACGACTCATCTTTATACCAGCCCACGAATGAATGACCTTCTTTTTCCGGTGGGGCAGGCTCGGTGATGGATGTACCATACTCTGACTGTACTTCCGATACTGGGCTACCTTCATTCGATTCAAAACTAACCGTATATTCGTTGATTTCCCACAGAGCATACAACGTCATTTGTTCAGTAACTGTATCCGTTTCAAAATCCCATGCTTCTGTGAACGATTCATCTTTATACCAGCCCACGAATGAATGACCTTCTTTTTCCGGAGTTACCGGTTCTGATATGGATGATCCATATTCTGCTTCTACATCCGATACTGAACTGCCTCCGTTTGATTCAAAAATGACCGTATATTCGTTAATTTCCCACTGGGCATACATGGTTATGTCTTTTGCACCCATAACAAAACTGCCAAACGCTGGGTTGTATGTCTCCCCACTCCCATCCATAGCTGTATTCCATCCACTGAAAGAATAGCCTGTTCTGGAAATATTCCCATGGTCTGCCACCCAAACGGTATCTCCCCGACTATGTATTTCATCAGAAGGTACATCACCTTCATCACGTTCAGCCGCTTGATAAGTCACTGTAAAGCGTAAGTCATGATCAGGATAAGCATCGGACTGTATGGTCCAGACCCTACCAAAATCCCAATCGACATTTTCAAATGTTGACCGATCCTGCATATCCTCCGTAGACAAAGGAGTACCTTTTCCTGTATCATTCTGTCCAGTCGTATCTTCATCATAGAAACTGTTGTCGACTGTTCCAGAAGAAAATCCTCCTCCATTCATTCCGATAAGACCACCGACATTAGAAGCACCCGATGCCTCAATCCGGCCTACGGCATAACTGTTTTCCACATCGCCCGAAAAATTTCTTCCGATGAGACCGCCAATACCCTCACCTGTGGATGGTGATGTCACCTCTCCTACAGCAAAGCTGTTGCGAACAGGCGAACGTAAACTATCAATCTGAATTTCACCAATTAATCCACCAACTGAAGAATCTCCAGTAACATCACCCGTGGCATAACTTGCTTCAATCTCAATACGTACACTGGTGCCGATCAATCCACCAACCCTTTCCATCCCGTCCACATTACCGATAGCATATGAATAATAAATCTCTCCTGATGCATTACCGACCAACCCTCCAATCCGGTTAAGCCCACTGACATCACCAGCAGCGTGAGAATTATGGATAATCCCGATTATTGTAGTATTGTTGGAAGCGTTTCTTCCTACCAATCCACCGACTTCATGTCCCCCGTTCACATCGCTTCTGACATTTGAATTTCGAATTTCCCCATGGTTAATACCGACTAGTCCTCCTAAATAGGAAGAATCGGATGACAATGTGATTCCATCCTCTATTTCCACCGACACGTTATCGATGACGCCGTAACTATATCCAGCCAAAGCGCCAACATATGCAACTGCAGCTTCTACTTTAATGCTGTCCCCTGTTAAGCTGAGATTGCGCACAACTCCGTTATCACCGATATAGCCAAACAACCCAATATAATTACCTTCTGTTCGGTCGATAAAAAATCCCACTATTTGATGCCCATTTCCATTGAAGTGCCCTTTAAACGAGTTCGTATTGTCACCGATCGGCTCCCATCCAGTATCACCCCATTGGCTATACCCGTGACCACCTGGTTCAAGATAGGCCGTCAGATCGATGTCTTGAACCAACTGAAAGTGAATTCCCTCTCCCAAATAGTTGCGAACATTGTCCATATGTACAGCCGTTTCTATTAGGTAAGGGTTCTCCTTTGTGCCATCTCCACCAGCAAATGCTGAACTTTCTGCTTGACCTTGAGAATTATATAAGGCATAAGTCACAACAATGAATACACAAATTATAGCTACCAATAAGTTAATTTGCCTTATCCTCTTCACACAGTCTCCCCTCTTCAACACAATTCAATTAATTTATTTAAACTTTCTACTACACACATCTTGTTAACCTCTACATAAAACTTTAAATTTCCTTCTTAATTGACAACTGTAAAGCCGAAGAACAGAAAAAAAGCTTCTCACATAATTAAACAAACAATGAGAAGCTTGCAATAATATTATTATTTCAGCAAGATGTTAGCACCTTACTTTCACCTTATATTGAAAATCTTTCATATCAAGACTTTGAAGACAGCTTACTACATCATGCTGCCTATTCTTGACACAACTGTCGCATCATATTTAATAAGCAAAGAACGTATATTTGTCGCACTTTCATTAGAAACCCTTTTTACAAATGAAGAAAGTTGAGCTGCTTTGTCACCAATAATAGAGCTGCAATCAATTATCAACTAAGTTCTCCAAAATATAATGGCAACCACACCATCATTTCACCATTTCCACGGTTATCCCATGCGAAATAAGGAATCATTCGGACACCAACTCGTTCCGCCCCTTCTATATCCAAGGTCTGATATAAAGCCTGTCTATCCTTTTCTTTATTCCAATTCAACGTTAACCCTTCCGTTTCTAGTGAAAGGACAGTCTTACCACAGATCTCATAAGGATCTGTTTTAAATGTTGCAGAAGCCGGCAACATGAAATCTCCTAATTCTGAAAGAGGCACATCCAGCGACTCAAGGCAATACAACAAAGGACCTCTCTCCACCGCAACCTGGTTGATGTTCTCCTCCACATGAGAATGACTCATAGTCAGACGAACAGGCATATCCATTTGCAACTCGATCCTTGTTCCAGCTAGTTTTTCAATATCAACACTGTAGTAGCTTGAGGCATGACTTTTGTCCAAAACCGAAACCTTTTCGCCATTTACCGTAATGTAACCACTTGTTAACCATCCTGGAACACGCAATTTGACCGTAATAGCTCTATCCTTTTTTACATCACCAAACTCCATTACTACACGTCCATCCCAAGGATATTCTGTCTTTTGTACGATAGTAAAGTCTGCACCATTACTCATACGGAACTCAGCAGTATTAGCTCCATACATACCTGTATAAACAGAATCATCAGAAATCATATAGGCATATTCACTAGATTCTGCAATAATCCTCGCCATATTGGGCGGGCAACAAAAACAAGTCAACGTTCCTGTTCTTTCCAATGGCCACATTAATTCATGATCTAACTTTTTAACCCTTCTCAATGCGTTTTGGTAAAAGTATCGATTACCTGATAAACTAACAGATGCGATAGATAAATTCAGCATGGAACGTTCAATAATGTCAAAATATTTAGCTTGTGGATCTATAGCGAACATCCTTAAGTTCCACATAATATTTCCTATCGTCGCACAGGTTTCATTATATCCTGTAATATTTGGAAGCTGGTACTCATATCCAAATGCCTGATGGACAACGTTTCTACTCATATCAAAACTAAATTTTCCATAAGGTGATGTACCTGAATAAAGAGCGCCACAACCACCATTTATGTAGAGTTTCTTATCTACACAATTCTCCCAAACAGAATCCAGTACCGTCTTCAGCGCCTCTTCCCCTTTTTCAAGATAAATATCTGCTACTCCTGAATATAAATAGGTAGAACGAACACCG
The DNA here is from genome assembly GCF_029688925.1 of Evansella sp. AB-P1. Taxonomy (GTDB): domain Bacteria; phylum Bacillota; class Bacilli; order Bacillales; family Salisediminibacteriaceae; genus Evansella. The sequence continues at coordinate 36,630 of NZ_JARUKY010000001.1, read as the reverse complement.
TGGCCAACAATCTTTCGGTGTTCTCTTACTGGCAATCTGTCCTGATTATCATCAGTTCCATTTTTAACCAAGTCTCGTGCTTTAAGAGCCATCTCAGCTAGTTTCAGATATTCATTCTTCCCGGTCGTTCTATACAATTCAACAATCCCCATATAGTGAGATGGGCAAACCTCTGTTAATGACTCTCCCTTTCGAATTTGCTCTTCATAAAGATTACTCAAATATTTAGCTGCTTTTTCCGCTACACACAGAAAGGAATCTTTTCCTGTAATTCGCTTATATGCACAGGCTGCAGTCATCAGGTGCCCGAAATTATAGACTTCAAAATCATTTACATTCCCTAATCGGCTATTACCACCGCTATTCATATCCGCTATGATCTGCTTTGTGGAGATATAACCATCAGACTGTTGTGCCTTGCAAATGAGTTCAATATAAGCATCTAAATCCCTTTCCAACTCTTTGTCTCCACGCTTGGCCATAACATACATAGCAGCTTCCATCCACTTATAAAAATCACCGTCTCCAAATGGTGTTCCTGCATGTTTCCCCTCATGAACCCCAGCTGCCACTCGGAAATTTTCAACAACATGAAAAGTCGTTGAATCATCTTCAAACTGACTCCTTATATGTGGAACCGTTACATCTGCGCATACATCAAACCTTTCTTTCCAGAATCCTTCATTCCAATTAATAGCTTGTACGGGCAAAGAATAAACTTTGGCATACTTACTTTTTCTTGTATCTATCAGCATTCTATTTCCTCCTCGTATCAATCTATTAAATCCCTTTGCAATAAAGCAGCAAAGACATTTTTCAGAACTTCCATTACCTCGTCACCAGGTTTGGACGTCAAAATCGTCCCTTATTCATTCACACGTTTTCAGGAAAGCGTTCACATTTTGAAAAAAAAATAAATTAAAAGACAAGAATGTCTTTTAATTTATTTTCTCATGAACGAGATACAATAAAAATAGTAAATATTTCAGAATTTTATATTTATTTAGAATTTTCTATTCTTTGTAGCTCTTGGGGTCAGACCCCGTACTTGAGAAACAATTGATTTTTCTTGCTTTTTAGCATTTCTATTTATTTCTTCACTGAGAACAGGCTTAGCTGTTAGAATCCTATCGAACTTCTTCTCATAGAACCTTTTGTTAAATTATTTATAAAGCGTTTTTCTAGAATAATTGAATTTGTTGGCTTTTCTCTTTGTTTTCACCATATAAACTATAACCAATATTTTTATATCCCTTTATTCGCTTTTCAAACATTCTCTGTAATACATCAACGTTCGAATCTACATAATCAAACACTTTCACTTCACTTTTATCACTATGATTACGGTGAAGCCGTCCTACATACTGTTGTAATGTTCCTTTCCAAGAGATCGGCATGGTTAGAAAGAGTGTATCTAATCTAGAATCATCAAATCCTTCTCCAACATACTTTCCTGTTGCAATTAACAATCTCTCTTCACTATCTGGTAGTTTAATTAATTTTTGTAGTGCCTGTTGTCGTTCTTTCTTCTTCATAGCTCCTGATAATATAATAATATTTTTAGCAAACCCCTTAAAAAGCTCATATAATTCATTTACATGGTCTAAACGTTCCGTTAACACGATAGGAGAACGTCTTTCATCTAGAGCTTGTAGAACATCATTAAAAATCATTTCGTTTCGTTCTTTATTAGTAGATATCAAAGAGTATAAAGCTTGTATATCAGTTTCATCGGTTTTCATTAATGTTTCTCTTTTAACAAGAATTTGTTTGAACGGGCGAATATTGGCTTGCTGTTTATTATTCGTTTTATATCTTATAGGTCCACATTGCATAAATATTATTGGGTGCAACCCATCTTTCCTAACTGGAGTTGCTGTTAAACCATACACTTTTTTTGCACGGACAGCTTTTAATACCTTTTCAAAGCTGACAGCAGAAATATGATGACATTCATCCACGATAATTTGCCCGTAATGATGTAACTCAGGCTTTATTACTCCATTATGATTAAGTGATTGAATCGTAGATATATCTATGTTATAGGTTGGTTTATTTTTCCCACCACCAATTTGACCAATTTCTTTTACTGGGATATTTAAAAAAGTGGATAATCTCTCTTTCCATTGTTCCACTAATTGTGTTCGATGCACAATTATGAGTGTATTGATTTTATTTCTACTAATTAAAGCTGCAGCCGTCACTGTTTTTCCAAAACCAGTATCTGCTGCTAATACTCCGTTGTTATAATTACCTATAGAAGTAACAGCATCCTCTTGTTGGATAGTTAGTTGACCATGAAATTTAGCATCGATGGTCTTCCCTACAAATTGATTCGTTAGTATTTTAAGAGGTATTTTATATTTTAAGAAGAGTTCCTTCACTTTTTCCATAAGACCTCTTGGTAAAATGAGCATGTTTTCATCATTCTGTGTACAGTCAATCATTCTAGGAATTCGATGAGTGGAAAAACGCTTTGCTTGCGCTTTGAAATACTCTGGATTTCCAAATGTCGCAAGTTTTTGTAATTCAATTAGTAACTTACTAGGTAATAATATCTTAGGAATTTCAATACCTTGATTTAATTCGATAGTAACTTCTTTTGGCAAGCTAAAATTCTCAACTTTTTCTTTTACCTTCATAGAACTATCTTCCTCGGAGAAGTTTGTTACTATTTGTCTAATATTTTTTTCATTTATCTTTTTTATCGACGATAGATATTGCCATTGATTCTCAAATTCCTCAAATGAATCATTTACAAACACACTATTGCCTTTCATTTTCGCTTGTTTCTGCAATGGAAGTGCAATTAAATTACCAAAACCACCTTTAGGTAATATATCTTGATTAGGAAACATTCTATCAAAAGAATCTATACCAACTTCAAATCGTTTTTCTCTAGTTTTCGATAATAGAATCATTCCTAATTTTCTAGCTAAAGATGCACTTATTGCCTTTTCAAAAAAGAACCATATATGGGCCCCTTCACCTGATCGGGAACGTTCGATGTGATATGGTAATCCTAAATTTTTACATGTTTCAATAAATGCTCGTACATCATCTTGCCATCGTTTTTTATCAAAGTCCACAGCCAGAAAATTACATGTATTATCTTCAAGTAACGGAAAAATCCCTACAGTTTTTATGCCACTTAAATGTTCGTAAATCACTTTGGGAGTTAAGGTAGTAAATAATCGATGAGAGCAATCCTGACATTTGACTTTAGGCTTTCGACAAAGCTCTTTATTCCACTCATTTTCACATGCAGGTGAATAACCAGATTTACCTGTAGTATTTGATTCCCACCTTTGAGCAAAAACATCAGTTCTTCCCCGGAAAAGGTTCATAAATAGTAAAATTGCAGCTCTCTCTTTAGGAGTAAAATCCGTCGCTGTTTTTGTGGTAATAGATGTTCGACGATAAGATGTGGTGCGACCTTGTGCTTTATAAAGATCCTTTTTTAATTGTAAATTTTCTTTCTCTAGTCTATCAATCTCTTTTAAAGCTTGATTTAGTTGTTCTTGAATATCCATAAGGCTACTCCAATCATTCAAGTCTTTAACTCTAGTTTAGCCAAGAAAGAACTCAATTAACAGTATAAAACTTATGAGATTACTCATTACGAAGGTCTTAACGTCTTTATGATGAAAAACTTTACATAGTAACTTGACTGGAGTTGATAAACCTTCTAATTTATACAGATGTTGATTAGATTACCAAAAATGTCTATTATTTTTGGCGCAAGAATTAAGAAAAGCACAAGGCGCCCCAATTACACCTAAGTACAGCCTACGTCCTGTAGGCAACGGCGTAATATCGACATCCTGTCTCCCACCGAAATGCAAATGTTCTGGCCGTTTAAAAGTGCTTTTTACTTTTTATACAGACAGGTTATTTGACACGAGGTGATGGCGCATGGAACTAGACAACGTTAGAAAAAAATTTATAAATTCTTACCTTTTTAAAAAAACCTCTCAAAAGTTCGCTGAACTCATGAAAAGCGAATAACATGATTATTTAATACTTCTCCTCAACCTCAAAAAAGATGCCCTCCCCAAGGAGAACACCTTTTTTTGAAAATTATACCTTAATCATCTGCTCTTTCAATAATGTTAACTACACCTTCACGATATTTCTCAAGGGCTTCTTCAGGAGTTGCCACTCCGTAGCGAACCTCATCGATAATATCGTCAAAGAAGGCATCCACTTCTTGGCCAATTGCCGGTGGTGGTGGTGGTGCTTGAGAAGCGTATTGACTAATTAACTCAATGTAGTCAAACTGTTGTTGTACTGTATGTTCAGCATCATGGTATAAGTGTTCACGAATTTCTGCAGAAATCGGTACACCTAAGTCGCCTTGCATGATTTCATGCGCTTCCTTATTATTTGTCATAAAGTCTAAGAATAGAGCAACTTCATCAGGGTGTTCCGTGTTTGCATTCATTGCTATGAACATAGATGCACGAATATATTGTCCTGTTTCACCATTTTCATGTGATGGTAAAATAGTTAATTCAAAGGGACGATTTGCAGTTTGAGTTACAGCTACGATTTGGTTACTGTGGAAAACTTGCATAGGAATTTGTTCACGAACAAGTAAAGCATTTTCAAGGCCTTCTGCAGCAGCAGTTACGTCTACTGGAGGTGCAATTCCTTCATCAATAAGATCCATCCAGAAGTCAACATAATCTAGGAATAAATCGTCATCTTCCCAGCCAAGGCCAGTTGCATCTTCGTTGTACAACCAGTACCCTTGTTGTCTTAAGTTAATACCAAATTCGCGATCGTGTGTTGCGTCCATTTGAACTGCATAAGGTAAACCTAATGCATCTCGCACTTGGACACCCATTTCAACGTACTCATCCCAAGTATAACCTGGTTCTGGGTAATCAACTCCAGCTTCGTCAAACATTTCAGGGTCAAATATTAAAGTAAATGCATTACTTCCAGCGTTTAATGCTACTAACTGATCACCAATATACCCTGGTTCTAATGAAGATTGCTCAACATGATCTGTATTGATTGCACCTGAATCAATGAACGGCTGTAGATCAGCTAATAATCCAGCTCCTGCATATTGCGGTAACCAACGATCAACGATGTGGAAGATATCTGGCGCGTTACCAGCAGCAGATTGAGTTGCAAGTCTCTCGCCAAAGTCACCGAAACTTAAGAATTCATAGTTAATTGTAATATGTGGATTTTCAGCTTCAAATAAGTCGATTAATTCTAGAATTCTATCATGACGAGTTTGGCTTCCCCACCACATATAACGAAGTTCAACTTCCTCAAGGTCTCCATCATTGTTATTGTTATTATTGTTATTATTATCATTCACTTCATTATTGTTATTATCGTTATCATTATTATTGCCCGATCCTGTAGTTTCGTTATTACCGGAACAACCAACGACCACTAATAGTAGAGATAAAATAATTAAAGTTAAGAAAATTCTGAATTTTTTAGCCATTAATATTCCCCCTGATTTTAGGATAGACCCACCTAACTCATCATTTCATGAATGTCTAATAATTTAAAATATGAATTTATGTATTTAGACTATCACCTCTTTCAAAAATATTCATCACATTTTGTAAGGAGCACATAGTTGACTTTGTTGATGTAACAACGTTGTAAAGTAATAGTAACAAAAAAATAAAGCGCTTACAACAAAATATTTTTACTTTTCTGAAAAATCTAACTAGTTAGTAGATAAAACTCTTGTACCTCAATAGTTTTATTCACATAAATTGTTTGTTTTTTCTATTTACTAGCAAAATGTTAGCATCTTTAAGCACAGTACTATTTTAGTAAACTTAATTCATAATCCAAGTTAATCAACTTGACTTAAAATGACCACCTAGCCATCGATTTCCAAGAGGGTTCTTTTACTACTGAATACAAAGCGATTTCCAACCTCTTTTTGAATTCATTTTTAATAACTTGAATATGAATTTCAGCTTTAGTATAGAGAAAAACAAAAACGTTTTTGAATGTTATTGCTAATTAGTTGATTTGTAGGTTGCTTTAATATCACTTTATAAACTTGGTCAAATCCATCTTTCCGTAAACAACTCTGTGAATTTCAACGACCTCTTCTTTAACAATATAGAATACAACATAATTCTTCACTGGTAAAAGCCTATATTCATTCTCCAAGGGCTGAATCGACTGGTAAATTTTATAAGAATAAGGGAATTGCTGAAGCATGGATATGGAATCATCCAGCGCATTCAAGAAGTCCATCGCAGCCTCTGGAGCTTTAAGTGTATCAGTTATATAATCTGTAATTCCCCTTAAATCCTTTAATGCCAAAGGCAAGTATTGTAACTTATACATCATCTTTAACCTTTTTTGTGATTCTTTCCTTTAAATCAGAGAATACTTCTTCATGAGAATACCGCTTATTAGTAGAATTTGCTTCCAATTCAGCTTCTTTTAACTTAAAATATATCTCACTTTCAAACAATTTACGTTCATAAGCTTCAATACTCATAACAACCATGTCACCATATCCATTCTTAGTCAAAAACACTGGTTCTGCTGTTTCATGAACAGTTCTTGAAATATCAGCGAAGTTGTTCCGTAAATCCGAAACCGGTCTAATGTATGGCATGTAATCACCCCTTCCACTCACTAATTATCATTACTTTATCACAATTACGCTAAGTCATCCAATTATTTTACGATTTGTAATTACCCATTGTCACACTCTTATACTCATTCGATTGATTCACCACTAATAAATATTCGAATGCCAATATCGTAACTTCTGAAACAAAAAAAACTCCAAAAGAGTTAGCTTTGGAATTTTTTTTTTTATTTGTGGTATATTTATAGAAAATTACTATATTAATGAAGCGTCCCTCTTCCTTCGTACTGTAAAATATCTAGAGAAATTTTGTTGTAAATCAAATTTTTGCGTCAGTGATTCTTGATTCACTTACGGTTAATGTATAGTTTTTAGGACTAGAAGTTATTCTTCCAGACACATATACGCTACCATAAACAGTATCCCCTCTCCAACTCCTAGTTACAATGGCATAAGTTATGGACATTGTGTTTCTAAAATCGAAGGAGCATTCGAAGTCGGACGGAGTTTCCAAAGTAGAAGTAAGTTTAAAAGAGAATAAGGTATTTATTGAGTTGGATATTTCAAAAATTCGGGTCCATCATATCGAGCAAGCAATTGAAAAATTAGATTATAGTATCACTTGTCATTAAATAGAAATCTATGAGAGATTATAAATGAGGCTGGGACATAACTAGCCAATAATAATGAAAAAGGGTTCCAAACATCAATAACTGATGATTGGAACCCTTTTTTGTTGGATTATTTCCATTATCTATGGATGAATGTAGTGTTCTAGCGGTGTACTTTCTCAAGTTCACCGCCATGAATGCATACCCTAATTCATTTTTTACTTTCTTTTTTTCCTCTCACGGACATTCGAGTGAAACCCAAATTAGCCTTCAAAAATCCGAAGACTGGCTCTACATCAATTTTACGCTTGCCGTAGATTTCACCCGTTTTCTCTTCTGAAAGCATTTGTCTAATATACTCTTTTTGTTGTTCCCATTCTTCGTTATATTGTATTTTCCGATTATTCCCTTCTTTTACTTTGGTACATTGGAAACGAAATGGGCATCCAGAACAGTCCTCGCACTCATAAACTTTAAACTCTCTCGTAAATCCATCTTTGTCTCTTCGATTTGACGTGTAACGGAAGGCCACCTTTTTCTCATTTGGACATGTAAAAGAATCACTTTCTTCATCATATTCCCAATTCGTAGAGTGGAATGGGTTAATTTTTTATACTTCTTTTTCTTCTCTTTACGGTACATGTTATATGTAATGAGTGGCGTGCATTCTCTATTATTTATTATGTCTTCGTAATTTTGTTCACTACCATAGCGTGCGTGTGTCCGTGGGATTAGAGAAAATATCATAAGCGAGTATGTATTGACCTTCTGTAGCTATCTGTACATTATAACCAGCTTTTAATTGACCGTTCCTCATATAATCATCTTTCATACGCATAAACGTTGCATCGTAGTCCGTCTTGGAATAACTGTTGCGTCCTCCGAAGATTTCCATATCGTTTTCGTATTTTTGTTTTCTCTCTACCATACCGTTATATTGTTTCCGGTATTGTTTTGGTGCTTTCCTCTCCGAACGAAGTTGTTTCCGTTCACTCACAACTTTACTCGCTTCTAATTTTTGATCATATTCTTCCACCTTTTCCTCCAGCTTTTCTAGTATTTTCTCGAGTTCTTTGGTGGATAGTTCTTCTAGACTTTCACGTTCTATTTCTGGAATGATTTCTTTCTCCAATAATTCATCATATAGTTGGTTGGACTTCTCTACTAAATTGGCACTGTACTTTTCAACTGCTTTACGCCAAACAAACGTAAACTTATTGGCGTTTGCTTCAATCTTCGTGCCATCGATAAAAATCGCTTCTTGGTCAATAACTTTTTCCTCTACAAGTTGACAACGAAATTGAACAAAGCACTGACGCAATAATTCCTTCACCTCAGGGTGAACACGGAAACGATTAATTGTACGATAACTCGGCTCATATCCTTGAGCTAACCACATCATACGAATACTATCTTTGAGTAATGACTCGATCTTTCTGCCAGAAAAAACGGACTGCGTATAGGCACATAAAATCACCTTCATCATCATTCGTGGATGGTACGCTGGCCGCCTTTCACTGAGCGAAAAAGAAAAAAGAGGATGATAACTATAGTAGTTATTTCATCCTCTTTTTATCTATAATGAACTAGTCTACTACCACTAAGTTGATTGACATGTCATGGTGACCATCCCCACAAGGAATAGAGCATAGAATTTCAAATGTTCCTGTTTCTGTTGCTTCGAATTGTATGGTTTCTTCTAGACCGCCAGTAACATTAAATCCTGGGATTTCAAGACCGTGAACACCTTCCTCATTCACTATATGAATAGTAACGTTATCGCCCTTTTTTACTACTAACTCCTCATCTATAGTAAAATCAAAGTTTGTAGCTGTAATAGTAAACTCTTTGTCACCAGCTTCTACTTCCTTATCAACTGTTATTTCTTCTAGTTCTGCTGTATTTGCTTCTGCTTCCCCATCATTTCCACAAGCTGCAAGTGATACTAAGATTGTAGCTGAAAGCATTAATGTAAGTAGTTTTTTCATATGAATAACCTCCTGTTTTGTATTTCAATATAATTATATAATAGAGAGTATTATTTTTGATAAAGCAAATATGTACAAATTTTGAACTTTACACTATTAGCACGGTGTTAAAGTGATATATCGGCATTTTTAGTTTGTAACTATTAGAAAGGCTCTGGTAGCGTTTAATGTTGATTTTTTATAATCGAGTAGGCGAGGGTAATTAGCCCCCGACCTCCCACACCACCGTACATACGGGTTCGTATACTGCGGTTCAATAAGTTAAGTGGTTTTAGATAATCTTTCTGATACAAGTTTTCTAAGTTAAGAAGTCCCACATGTGCTGAAATTTTATTGGAAACTGCCTAATGTAAGATTTGTTTTTTTGAAATACGCCAATATCATTTCCTGGTGTTTGCCCATTTCCAAGCTTTCTGCTTAGGTATTTTTAGTTTCGTGAGGTTTTTGAAGCGAGTTTTGACTCTATTTCACCTTTTCCATAGAAGTTGTCTTAATCTACGTTGTTGTATCCATTGCTCTATTTATTTGATATATCCTTTCACAAAGCCGATACCTTAGTAATTAATCCACTCTCTAGTGGTTTGATTTAGTTCCTTTATAATCTATCGGAACTCTCCCGGTCTTTTCCTCGACGTAAGATATCGGATATTTTATTCCAACCTCTTTTTTCATTTCATATGTGGTCGAATATATGCAGAAACCTAAACTTACGTTTCGTAGGCCTTCTTACTTCACTTTTGTCCTTATGAACGGTGAAAATAACCGAGGTAGGATGAAATAAACCGTTGATTAAAAATAAAAACCGAGGTTGTCTCCAAAGGGTCCTCCCCCCTTTTTAAGGCAACCTCGCCGCTTGCTCAAGTCAAAATATATGAAGATTCTTCTTGGATTAATACATAAGGCTGGGTAGATGATTGTCCAATAGACATAGGTGCTTCTTTAATGGAACGACTGTCAAAATACGCTACTGTACCTAGAAGAAGCAGTATTGGCATAACAAACATTACCGCTACACTGATTACAAAAGCGACCTGAAGGCCCCCCCTCTTTTCTTTGCCATGTTTCTGTTGAAGTACTGTCTTCACAAAAGCTGCTGCCTGAAGTAATACAACGATGACGGCCATACCTAGAAAAACATATAAGAACCAAATCGACGGATACTCTCTCCAGTTTGGCGGTGAGAATTGAAAAAAATAAAACAGATAAAGAACGCCACGAAGGATTGCAATATAGAAAATGACATTAATTAATGAGGTATGCAACCATTTCCAAGAAGATACTCCAAGAAGTTTTACTGCTTTATCAATGGAAGTAACAGCTAGTAAAACAATCATCGGAGCCATTACAAGGCCCATCATGTTCATGATGCCGACTTCCGGCCGAAAAAGAATATAACCACCGACTTCCTCAATATATTCAAAGCCGAATAACCTTGCCACTTCCCAGTCCGCCCAACGATCCCAAATCGCATATCCATGGCCGAAGGAGAGTATTGCGAACCAGATTCCAAATTCCCGTCTCCATGTGGTAAATTTTTTTATCGGATGCCAAAGCTTTGCAGCTGGCGATAGAATTAGAGTAAGAAACAAGATTACATACGCAGCATGTGCCCAAGCACGCCAGAATGGATGATCCATTCCCCAATCGGGCCACAAAGATGGAATAACCCCCCATGTGTAATAAGACTGATAAAATAAATATACAAGAAGAAAAGAAAATGCAGCTACACTCAGATGACGTAGTAATATTTCCTTTTTACTTTTTATCCCCTGTAACATAAGCTTCCTCCTTTTACTAGAAATCTAGTACTATTTGTATTTTCACCTCGAACCATCTATTTCCGGCATCAAAATATCTAAAAGAATAATAGTAAATATGAATAAGGGGTAAGGCAAAATCGAAGCAACTTCTTCATTTCCTGTTCATCATCAACAAGTAATTATATCATCACTCATACTAAACCTTCCATCTCTTTTCAACCTTCGTATAGCCATAGTTTTAAACTCTTTTTCATTTTCGGGGTTTTGTTTTACATAAGTTTCTACATCACCACTATCTAATGGAGAAATATTAAATTCCCTTTGATCCGTTCCATCCATATTTATGGATATTAAACCTTGCTATAATCCGTAATCGCACTAATATAGAATCTCCATAATCAAACGAAACTGCCGTAACACTCCTATTTTCAATCAAAGGTACGAATGAATCTCCGTAATCCTTTGAAAGATACACTTAACACAGGGTTACTAATATAAACATAGTACTTATATGGTAACTAGATTTGTTGAAGTTTTTGTGAAGTTTCTTTCATGAAATAATTTTGTTAATCAAAAAAATATTTAGATTACCTGACGGTAACAGTTCCATCGCTGAATTTTTTCGCGTTTAAACTTTCATTCGATTCTTAAGTCTCTTTTTCCTTAGTTTTATAACAGCAAACACTAACAAACTAATTGTTAGAAGTACATATATTGCATTTTGATATTCTAGCGCTATGACTCCAACTGAAAACAATGAAAGCAAAAGTACAAATACGGTATTACCAATGAACGTCGCTAATACGAAATCTTTCGCTTTTATTTTACTCAAACCACTGCCTATATTCACAATACTTGCAGGCATAAACGGGAATAGTCGCATAAATAACACTACCTTAAATCCGTTCTGTTCTATTTGTTGTTTAAACTTCAGGTGATTGTATTGATGTCCCCATTCCTGAAAGCCGTACCTTGCTAAATAAAATACCAAGACAGACCCTAAAAAGTTTCCCATTAAACTCCATAAGTATCCATTTAGAAACCCGAATAACCAAATGTTAAACATCGTTAAAAACAGAAAAGGGATGAGGGAAAATACATTTTGCATAATCATAAAGATAAATGTAATTAATAGAATTAATAACAATTCTTGCCCCATAATTTCATGAAGTGTAACCCAATCACCAGACCTAAAATAAATAAGCCAATCTTGTTGATTGTATAATCCAAAACTAATGAGAACAAATAATAGAATTAAAATAAAGTATTTCAATTTTTTCCTCCAGTAATACAATCTCATAAGATTCTTCTCTTATTCCGTTTAATGTTTCTTTTTTTATTGGAGACCCAGATATAGATTCTCCGTTTCGTGATAAAACATAAAGAAATGTCCGTGAAGATGCATCGGATGATCGACATCCGTATCATTGACGATGTTAACTTGATTCCATTAGTATTTCTCAACTTTCACGACGAATAATTATGGTTGACGACAAATAATACTTAATAACTTTTTCATAGTGATTAAATTATAATTTGGATTATTGTAGATTTTGTGAAGTTGAAATCCTATTTATAAATATTTTGAGCTGAAACAATCAATATTAATTATTGTATGTCCTTAATCCAGTAAACCTAAAAGATTTCTAACCCTTAACAAATGCAGATAAATTTTTGACTGAAATAGTTTTCAGTTATGGTAAAAATTGATTGAGAATTTATAAGAGGTTATGTTCAGATCATTTAGTTTAATTAATTTGCTATAAACAAGTAGGTTGCATCAATTTAAATTTATAATAGCTTAGCATATATCTTACTTTGATAGTCTTAATAATAATTAAAACATAACCTTATAGAAGACAGTTATCATTATGGTTCTTACTGTTATGGATATAGGAAAAATTTATCCTACCATTAAAAAAATTCCTCTGTCCAAAAAGTCCATTTGTAATTTGGCTTACGGTTTATAAAGGATGAATACGATAAAGTATACATATCAATCTTTAAAGAGGTAGATTTTTATGAAGAAAATTGCTATTCTTGTTCATGCTTCAGAAAACGAGGGTGCCAAGGCGTTGCATGCTTGCTCTATTCGCAAGAACTATATGAAGCAGGTCATGTCTTAAAAGTTATCTTTAATGGTGCTGTGACTGTTTGGGCAAAAAACTTCGAAGATCCTGAAAGTAAGTTCCATCCGATTACAATGCAGTAAAGAAGCTAGGATTCATCGAAGGGGTTTATGAATTTTGTGCCGGTGCTTTTGGAGTGGAAGAAGTAGAAAAAAACATGGCTTTTCATCACTAGGGGAAGTTAAGGGCATCCAAGTTTAGTTCAATTAATTGATGAAGGATATCAAATCATAACTTTATAACAAATAAGGCTTCTCAATAGTTGTATTAACTGACGAGAAGCCTCTTTTAAATTTGTATTATGTTAGCATTTTGTTAGCAAAAGCCTTTATTTAAATAAAAATTAGTCAATAACTGATTTACTTTCCCTTGCAATCGTTTTTCAACTACCACCGTTGTCCTTCGTTCGATACAAATACCCTTCAAAGGTTCCAACAGAAAATTCTTCGTTAGACAAAAAGAGACTTCTCTTAGGATTAGAAAACCCATTGAGAAGTCTCTTTTAAAAATATCTGGGATTCGGGGCACTTATTACATCATGCCGCCCATTCCACCCATTCCGCCCATGCCGCCCATGTCAGGCATGCCGCCACCGCCGTTTTCTTCCGGCTGATCAGCGATTACAGCTTCAGTCGTTAAGAACATTGCTGCAACGGATGCTGCATTTTGAAGTGCAGAACGAGTAACTTTTGTAGGGTCAACGATTCCAGCTTCAACCATGTTTACATATTCTCCAGTTGCTGCGTTGAAACCAATACCTACAGATTCACCTTTTAATCTTTCAACAACGATAGATCCTTCAAGACCTGCGTTATGTGCAATTTGACGTACTGGCTCTTCAAGTGCACGAACAACGATATTTACACCAGTTGCTTCGTCACCTTCAACAGTTAATCCTTTAACTGCATTGATCACGTTCACAAGTGCTGTACCACCACCGGATACAATACCTTCTTCTACTGCTGCACGAGTAGAGTTTAGAGCATCTTCAATACGTAGCTTGCGTTCTTTAAGCTCAGTTTCTGTTGCGGCACCAACTTTAACTACAGCTACTCCACCAGCAAGCTTCGCTAGACGTTCTTGAAGCTTTTCTTTATCAAATTCAGAAGATGTTTCTTCGATTTGCGCTTTAATTTGGTTTACACGGTTAGCGATTTCAGCAGAATCTCCAGCACCTTCTACGATAGTTGTGTTGTCTTTTGTTACAACAACTTTAGAAGCGCGACCTAATTGCGTAATGTTAGCAGATTTAAGGTCTAATCCAAGATCCTCTGTAATTACTTCCCCACCAGTTAATGTAGCAATGTCTTCAAGCATAGATTTACGGCGGTCACCGAAACCAGGTGCTTTAACAGCTACTGCGTTGAATGTTCCACGAAGCTTATTCACCACTAATGTAGCAAGAGCTTCCCCTTCAACATCCTCAGCAATAATTAAGATTGGCTTACCTTGTTGTACAACTTGCTCAAGAACAGGTAGAACTTCTTGAATGTTACCAATCTTTTTGTCTGTGATTAAAACGTATGGATCTTCTAGTACAGCTTCCATCTTATCAGAATCAGTTACCATATAAGGAGATGCATATCCACGATCGAATTGCATACCTTCTACAACCTCAAGCTCTGTAGTAAATCCTTTAGATTCTTCAACAGTGATAACACCATCGTTTCCTACACGTTCCATTGCCTCAGCAATTAATTGTCCTACTGTATCATCAGCAGAAGAAATAGCAGCAACTTGTGCAATAGACTCTTTGCTTTCGATTGGGTTAGAGATTTTTTGAAGCTCTTCAACTGCTATTTTAGTTGCTTTTTCAATCCCTTTACGAATACCCATTGGGTTAGCACCAGATGTAACATTTTTCAAACCTTCAGAAATCATTGCTTGGGCTAAAACAGTTGCAGTTGTTGTACCGTCCCCAGCAATGTCATTTGTTTTACTTGCTACTTCAGATACAAGCTTTGCACCCATATTTTCAAAGTTATCTTCTAACTCAATTTCCTTAGCAATCGTTACACCATCATTTGTAATTAATGGTGAACCGAACTTCTTCTCAAGAACAACGTTACGTCCTTTTGGTCCAAGTGTTACTTTTACTGCATCAGCTAATGCGTCAACACCGCGTTTCATAGAACGACGCGCGTCTTCGCTGAACTTAATGTCCTTTGCCATGCTATCATCTACCTCCTATTTTATATGTAGTCTTTTATTGTAAGAAGTTAAAAAGTTGACTTTCTATTAGCCAATAATAGCTAATACGTCTGATTCACGAAGAACTAAATATTCATTACCTTCATACTTTACTTCAGTACCTGCGTACTTTGAGAAAATAACAGAATCTCCAGCTTGTACTTCAAGAGCAACTTTCTCTCCGCTTTCCGTTACGCGTCCAGTACCAACAGCAACTACTTTACCTTCTTGTGGCTTCTCTTTTGCAGAATCAGGAAGAACGATTCCACTTGCTGTTTTTTCTTCTTGCTCAACTAACTCAATGACAATACGATCACCTAATGGTTTTAACAAGGAAAACAACCTCCTTTAATAATGTTTATTGCGAATACCTTTACTTATAAAAATAAAAGTGTTTCGCATTTTTTATTATTGTTGTTGTTAGCACTCGATCAACTTGAGTGCTAACACAATTATAATAATAATCAAATGCTATTTCTTTTGCAACCCTTTTACACCAATTTTTATTTGAACTTTTACAATTTTACATAAAAGTACAAACTTCAACACAAAAGATTGATTCTTAGCTGAAAATAGATACATTATACTTTCGACTTTACCATTTGAAAATATACGTGCTAGAAAAAAAAAGCTTGTCATTCTGTATTCCTAAATATCATATGTTACAATAGTTACCGATAGTTACTATTTCAATTAAATAAGGTAAAGTATTTTTCAGAACAAGTGCTAGCCAATGAAAGTATATACGATAGAAAATACATATACAAATGGAAACCATTCTTCATTAAAAAGAACTTTTATTTCTAAATCATAGGAAACATTATATAATATATTGCTAAATAAGATAGACCCCCATGAAAGTAGAAATTTGCAACATGAAGTTAAGTTTATTCGTGAAGCATATGCTCGTCGCTGGAGTCACTACATTTCACTCCTGAACTATTTGTATTTTCAGGGGAAACTTTTTAAATCTTCTATAATAAAGAATAAAGGAGATAGGACGTTGTCAAAAAGATATTGGATTATACTCATTAGCTTTATTGTTATTCAGCTCGCTACATCTGGTACAGCTGCACTACTTATTGCTTTTGGCTTCTCTGGAACCTTTGATGAACTAGTTGGTATTTCAGTAGCCATTACATTTTCTATAGGTTTTTTAGTTATTTTGTACTTAACACTTACTGCAAAACCAGATGAGGAGTTTTCACGGAATAAAGCTAGTGTAGGTGAAACCATTCTATGGTGTATACTCGGATTCTTTATGGTTTACGCAGCACAAATTGTAGCCAACCTTATTCAAATCAACCTCTTTGGGATTGAACCTGGATCAGAAAATACACAGGATATTGTTGCTTGGGCAACTGCTGTTCCATTTGTAATAATCGTTGTTTCTATTTTAGTCCCAATTATGGAAGAGATTGTTTTTCGGATGGTTATCTTCGGAAGCTTATATAAACGTTTCGGTTTTTGGATAGCCGCCTTATCAAGTGGATTTATATTTGCTCTAGTGCACTTTGATTTTCAGCATTTAATTGTATACATGCTCCCTGGTATCGTATTTGCCTATCTATATGTAAAAACAAAACGAATTATTGTTCCAATTATGGCTCATGTAGGAATTAATTCATTTGTTATGCTCGTCCAAGTTGTGTTCGGAGAGGATATTGAAAGAATCTTGGAGCAGATGGAAAATATGCAAACTATTATTGGAGGATTATTTTAAATGGGATCAGCCAAAGCTAACGGTTACTTTTACTTTATTCTAGCAACGATTTTTGTGTTTTTTGCTATTAGTTATCATAATAGGATTGGAGAATGGAGCATCATTACACTTTTAATTATCGGTGTTGCCACCATTGACTATATGATATCCTTTCGCTATTTTGGCAAGGCAGGAAAGGAAAAAAATAAGAAAAACGAATAACCATTATGTAAAAAAGGTTGGGAGACGTTATCTAGCGTCAACCAACCTCTTTTATTCTTTATGCCCCTGTTTTTTGAGGAGCACCGTCACCTTTCGATTGTTTCTTGTATACTTTCCCTAGCAAAACCCCAGCTGGAATAGTTAATAGCGTCAATATAGCAATCGCAATAAAACCCTCATTAACCGCTTGTAAACTTGCTTCTTCTATGCCCAATCCATTTCCAGCTACAATTTGTGCTCTTCTTACTTCAAAATAAACGGAAATAAACACGATACCTAGAGCCGAACTCATCTGTCGAAATACATTATTCATGGCGGATCCTCTTGAAATCATATTCCCAGGAATAGAGTTCATTCCTGCGGTAGTTGCAGGCATAGTACTTAAACCCATACCTAGTCCTCGAACAGCATTTAGGAGAAAGATAACCCATAGAGCTGTTTCCATCGTTAAAAATCCTAAAAATGCATTTCCAATTGTAACAACCGTTAAGCCTGAGGTTACTACAAATGCTGGTCCATGACGATCGAGCATTCTCCCACCAATACTCATAAAAATTCCCGTTATTAAAGCTGCAGGCAAAAAGATTAATCCTGTAAGAATGGCTCCATATCCGTAAACATGTTGAATGAGTAATGGGATTAAAAATATTCCCCCAAATAAGCTAATAGAGCTTATACTAGATATCCAAATACTATAACCATATGCTGGTATTCTAAATATAGATAAATCTAGTAGTGGCTGCTCTTTACGATTTTCGATACGAACAAATATAATGAGAGCAATAAATCCAAATACTAACAATGAAATATTCACCACATCTTGTAAATGAGCTAATTCAGAAACTCTTCCAAGTGCCAGCAATATTGCCCCCACTCCTAAAGTGACCGTAATAAATCCTGATAAATCGAAGGTAATTCCTTTCACCTTCGCTGTTTGTTTTAAGTAAAAATAAGCAAAAATTAAACCAATGACACCGGTTGGAATATTACATAGAAAAAGCCATTGCCAAGATCCCATTTCAATAATAAAACCACCTAATGTTGGTCCGATGGTTGGCGCTAGCATCGCTGCAATTCCGTAAATCCCTGTAGCTAATCCCCGTTCCTTACGAGGAAACACTTCAAAAATAAGTGCCATAGATGTTGGCATCATCATGCCACCACCAATGCCTTGTAGCCCTCTAAAGAAAATTAATGACGACAAATCCCAAGAAAGTGCCCCCAATATAGAGCCAATAACGAAAATACTTATACCAGCCATGTATAACTGCTTTTTCCCAAATTTATCACCTAAGTAGCCAGTCACAGGCATGGTAATACCCATCGTAACCATAAAGATTGTAATTACCCATCCTGTTGAGACAGCATCTGCTTCAAATACATTCATTAAATGGGGTATAGAAGGATTTAACATACTGTTATTTAAAATAATCGTAAATGTACCTAGAAGGACTGTAATAACAACTAGCCATTTATGTGGAACTTTACTCAATTGCTTCACCCACTCTTTTCGACTCTCGAAATAATACTTCTACTATATCATGATATTAGAATCCTGTGAATGATAGAACGCTTACAAACTTTACACAGAAAAGAGGCTATCTCCAAACAGCAAAAACCGTGTAGAGATAACCTCTTTTAAATTTTGAGAAAGATTATAAAAGATTAAATTGGATAATGCCTTAAAAAATAAATAAGAGACTGTAATTCAACTGATAAGTCTATGTGATGAATGCGAACGTTTTCTGGTACTGACAATCTAGCTGGTGTGAAGTTTAAAATTCCTTTAATTCCTGAAGCAACTAGCTGATCTGCAATCACTTGGGCAGCATGTGCAGGAACAGTAAGAATCGCCACCTCTACGTCATCTCCAACCTTGTCCGGAAGTTGGTCTAAATGATAAATGGGAACGCTTCCAATTTCCTCCCCTACCTTATCTTTATCCACATCAAACGCCATCTCAATTCTCGTACTATTACTCTTTGTAAAGTTATAGTTTAAAAATGCTGTACCTAAATTACCTACACCTACAAGAATGACCTTTGTGATTTCATCTTGATCCAATGTCTTACGGAAAAAAGTTAATAAATAGTTTACATTGTATCCATATCCTTTTTTTCCTAAGGCACCGAAATAAGAAAAATCCCTACGTATCGTAGCTGAATCAACTTTTACGGCATCACTTAACTCCGAGGATGAAACTCGGTGTTTACCTGAAGCTTGTAAGCTTTCTAAAAATCGATAATATAATGGTAATCTCTTAGCTGTTGCTTGCGGTATTTTTGCTTGATCCACGTCCATAATTAGTATTCCCTCCTACCATTGCATTTTTTATATTTAGAAAAGCCTTTCTCACACAGTTAAATCCCATCAATTACTTGTTATCTCTTTTGAAATCGCCATTTTTCCCACCAGTTTTTTCGACTAGATAAGTTTCACCAATGACCATCCCTTTATCAACAGCCTTACACATATCATAAACAGTTAACGCCGTTGCAGTTGCAGCTGTTAATGCTTCCATTTCTACTCCAGTACTTCCCTTTGTTTTCACATTAACCTCTATATGTAAAGTATAATTTGAATGACTTAAATCCCAGTTAAATAAAATATTTACGCCAGATAATGACAAAGGATGACACATAGGAATCCATTGTGATGTATTTTTTGCAGCCATTACCCCTGCTACTTGTGCCACAGATAGGACATCACCCTTCTTCATTGTTCCTTCTCGAATGTTGTCGTAAATTTCTTTATTTACTTGGATACTGCTTTTCGCAATTGCTGTACGAACAGTTTCGGCCTTATTGCTAATATCAACCATTTTAGCACGACCCTGTTCATTAAAGTGTGTAAACGTATCCATCGTGCCAACCTCCTTTACTCCTCTATTGTACACTATTCATTCACAATCTGCACAAACCTTTTTCATGTTTTAAGTTGCTACAAGAGGTTACCTTCATGTAAACTTACTTTGTGAAACGTATGGATAAGACGGTGAGGATGAACGAAATGATTTTATTACAATGTGTACAGTTGTCAAAATCCTTTGGGGCCGAGATGATACTATCAAATGTAAAACTCGAGGTACAATCCCGTGATCGAATTGCTCTAGTTGGTCGTAACGGTGCAGGGAAGTCTACCTTATTAAAAATCATTGCAGGTGAGCTTTCCTATGATTCTGGTGATCTCATTATTCCTAAAGGAGTCTCCATGGGTTATTTAGCCCAGGATAGTGGACTTATATCAGAACGTTCCATTTGGGACGAAATGAATACTGTTTTTCACCATTTAAAGGCTATGGAAAAGGATTTACGTGAATTAGAGGAAAAAATGAGTGATCCTCTTATTGATAATATTGATAAGGTTATGGAGGAGTATGATCAGCTGCAGCAGGATTTTAAAGATCAAGGTGGATATCAATACGAAGCTGATATTCGGAGCATTTTATCTGGTCTAAATTTTTCTCAATTTGATTACACCACAAAAATCAACTCCTTAAGTGGTGGTCAAAAAACTCGACTTGCCCTAGGAAAATTACTCTTATCAAAGCCTGATTTACTCATTTTAGATGAACCTACTAACCACTTAGATATTGAAACACTTACATGGTTAGAAGGTTATTTATCCGGATATAGTGGCGCCATTCTTGTGGTCTCCCACGATCGTTACTTTTTGGATCGAATCGTAAATCATGTGTACGAGCTTTCTTTTAACCAGACGAAAAAATTCACAGGAAATTACTCGAAATATTTGGATGAAAAAGGAAAGCAACTTGAAATTGAACTAAAGCGATTTGAGAAACAGCAAGGTGAAATCAAAAAGTTAGAAGATTTTGTTCAACGAAATATTGCACGGGCTTCTACGACAAATCGGGCAAAAAGTAGAAGAAAACAGCTTGAAAGAATGACAGTAATGAACCGTCCTATGGATGACGACCATTCTGCAAACTTTAGCTTTCAAACGGAAAAACAAAGTGGAAATGACGTACTGACAGTGGACAACCTCTCCGTAGGATATGACGATGAAAAGCTTTTTGAAAATATTAATCTTCATCTCAATCGAGGAGAAAGTGTTGCACTCATTGGTCCTAATGGAATTGGAAAATCTACATTAATTAAAGCTATATCCAAGAAGCTACAACCTTTAGAAGGTACTATTAAATATGGAAGCAATGTTTCTATCGGTTATTATGACCAAGAGCAAACAGAGCTTACTTCAAATAAAACAGTCCTTCAAGAACTCTGGGACGATTATCCACAAACGTTAGAAAAGGATATTCGAACGATTCTTGGAAACTTTCTATTTAGTGGGGATGACGTATTAAAAATTGTAGCAGACCTAAGTGGTGGGGAAAAAGCTCGTCTTGCCCTTGCAAAGCTTATGATGAAAAAAGCAAATTTATTAATTTTAGACGAACCTACGAACCATCTCGATATAGATAGTAAAGAAGTACTTGAGTCAGCTTTAATCCATTTTCCTGGGACTCTATTATTTGTTTCTCACGATCGTTATTTTGTAAATCGTATGGCTACCCGTATTGTAGAGCTATCTCCTACGCAGATGAAAAACTACTTAGGAGACTATGATTACTATCTAGCTAAAAAACTTGAACAGGAAGAATGGAAGCAGCTTGAAAGAGAGAAAGCTGCCGCTAAGGATGGCAATAAAGAAGCTGCAGAACCTGAAAAGCAAGCCAAGCGTGATTATGAACGGGAAAAAGAACTGAAGAGACAAGAACGGCAACGACAGCGCCAAATTGAGGAACTGGAATTAAAGATCGAAAAGGAAGAAGAAAATATTAGTGGTTGGGAAGAAGAATTATGTGATCCTGACGTATATCAAGACCACGAAAAATCGTTACAATTAAACGAGTCCATTGAAGCATCAAAGAAAAATATAGAAACTTGGCTTGAGGAATGGGAAGAGCTTCAATTGGAAGAGGAATAATAAAAAGTCTCTCAAAAGGATATTACTCCTTTTGAGAGGCTTTTCTTACTAGCTGGTTATCCTTTTTCTTCTAATTGATTGATAAAAGACCACCCGTAACAAACACTTAAGGTTATGAACATGGATGTGGCTGCCGCTACAATACCTGAATCATTCAATATAAGTAACGCTAACGACCCTACAACTGCACCATTAAGTAAAAAACGCTGTTGCTCATGTAGCTGGTCTTTTTTCTGTCTCCACAACACAATTCCAATGAGAAAATAGCTCGTAATGAATAGCTGGGTCCAATATGAGATTCGGAATATTTTCCAATTCATTTGTAGCTTTCTTTCTATCGTATTCCAAATGATAGACCACTCTCCTTGAAATAATGATTGAAATGCTAGTGAAATGTGACTATTAGGCTGTCCCATTTGCAATAAATAGAGAGCTACAAATAATATAATGGTTACAAATCCGATAATACTACTTTTTACTACTAAATTATTTTTTTTCAATAATAAACAATACGAGACAAACAAAAAGACCATTCCAGTAGAAATACTAGCTCCTGCATTTGCCCCAAGAGTGGATGCACCAAGTACAAATATAATTAACAGAAGCATAAATGCCGTTTTCGTCCAATTCTTAAGCTTTTCTTTCCTTTTTTCATTGTGCACGTCATTCAGAAATGGTGTGACTGAAAATAAACCACAAACTAAAAAGATGCCAGCATATTCATTTCCAATACCATAATATCTTGCTCCTATTACTGGATCATAGCTAAGAAATGATCGATGGGTCAAATAACTCCCTAAAGAAACGTCCACAGCTAATGAAAAAAATGTAAAAAAACAAGCTAAGCTAAAGGGATGTTTTGTTAGCCTTTTTAATAATAATGCCAACACTATGCTCCCAGCCATGATAAACAACACATAAATTAGTGGAGGAACGTTTATTACCCAAGGCGATGAAACTAAAAATAGAAATGGAGATAACACTCCACTTAACAGTAATAATATTGCTCCATTTCTCCAGCTCAGTCGTTCATTGAATAACCATTTAACGAATGTCACTATTATCAACAACACGACTAGTGAAGATACATAGCTTGAAAGAACTGCACCCCTTTTATCAAAAACATAGTTAATTTCTTTTAACCTTTGTTGAAATTTAGGAATATACCAATCATCACTTGAGAAATCCTCTATAAAATCAATAGACGAATTCTGGTCATCATTTTTTGAAGTAAAAGCGTTTATCCACGTATCTGCTAAATCTGTGTTACTAACAAGTGAGGTTCGCCGTGTTGTATTGGAATATAACATGCCTTTTTGTCCCCGTTCTTCTTTCCAAACCCAAACTGGCCCTAATTGGTTCTTACGCTTATAAGCCTCTGTATTTACATTAGGGGAAACCATCCACAACTCACCTTTTGTTTCAGCAAAAAGAGAGTATATTGTTTTTTCTAAATTAGCTAGCGTTTTTGTATATTGATCTTCATAATGATCAGCTTCCATTAACTCTGCTTCTGAAAAGAGACGATGTAAATCCCCCCATTCCACAACAATGAATGTACGACCTTGTTCTCCTTGGATTTGATTTATTTTATCCACAAGTTTTACCGAATCTGTTTTTTTTCCTGTAGGAAAGGAATAGTTATCCACAATCACACTATGAAGATCTCCATTTCCATTGCCTTTTTGATCCATTGTAAATAAAGATCCATACCGAGTTTTTTCATTTCGTACATCTGAATTCCCAATAACATATGTATATACTTGCTGTTGATTGAGGTTTTCTCCTAACAAACCTATTGTTGGCTCAAAGCTTCCTTCCTTATTTTTTTTCTCTAATAAATGAAAATATGGATGCACAATGGAGGATAGTGGTGCTTTCCCATACCATTGTAGAAATAATTCATCTACAGGCGTACCATCTATTAACTCCTCTCTTTCAAAGGCATTCCATCCCTTCACCCCTAAGCCTCTTTTACCAGTACTTAAGGATACAGCATTATTTAAATAAGAATAGCTCCCATCCGGCTTTAGATTGATTGAACCAAATGCACCGCTGGACCATAATTGTTCATAACGGGCTTCCTCAAGAACTGCATCCATCTCTTCAAATGACAATCCTGGTATTAGTAGAACAACAATATTTTTTTCAGATAAATCCTCACTGTTCTGTACTCCGGCTCCTTTATATACTTCAGACTGCCCTATTATCCACAATATAAAAATACAGAATAAACAAACTAGTCTTAAATAAACATTTCTATTACATATCCACATTATCCACATCACTATCCACATAATTTAGTTAGATTTATCAATAGTTTTTACATGTTATTCACAAATTAGTGTACTTATCCACAATTTTGTTGTTAACAAGTGCAGTATTGGTGGAATAACTGTTTTTTGATTTATCCACATTATCCACAGACTGTTAATAACATGTTATTAACAAGATCATATATTCGTATTTATAAGAATGGGAAACCCTGAAGGAGTCGCAATCTTGTGAACATTTTTGCTTTCCTCATTGACTTAAATTCCTTCTTTTACAGAAAACACTTATCCACAACCCTACAGTCGTATCACAAAAAACCTTCTTATCCTATTGTGGACAAGAAGGTTAAAACTTATAATACAAGACCAGGCTGGCCGTTTAATCTGTCATTCGACCTTTTCCCTTGCAAGTACAAAATTGTACCTGCCGCCCCTATCATTGCAGCATTATCTGTACACAATGATATAGGTGGAATAGTCAACTCTAAACCATGCTTACTACAAGCAGCTGTTAATTCCCTACGGAGACCTTTATTTGCAGCAACACCACCAGCAAGTAAAATCCGCTTCACCTTTTTCTCCTTTGCTGCTAGCATTGTTTTTGTAACAAGAACATCAATCACACTTTCTTGGAAACTCGCAGCAATTTCTTCTGTTGATAGTTCTTCTCCTTTTTGTTTTGCATTATGTAGCTTATTAATAACGGAAGATTTCAGACCACTAAAACTAAAATCATAGGACCCTGACTCTAACCAAGCACGAGGGAAATTGATTGTTGCCTCTCCTTCATGAGCTAAACGATCAATATGAGGTCCACCAGGATACGGTAATCCTAACGTTCGAGCCACTTTATCATATGCTTCTCCCACAGCATCATCTCTCGTTTCACCAATCACCTCAAAAGATCCATGCTTCTCCATGTAAACAAGCTCCGTATGTCCACCAGACACAACTAGTGTTAATAGAGGAAAGGTTAGCTCCTCTACAAAATGGTTTGCATAGATATGCCCTGCAATATGATGTACTCCTATTAATGGAATATTATGAGCAAATGCAAGAGCTTTTGCAGCATTTACCCCAATTAATAATGCACCTACTAATCCTGGACCTTCTGTAACTGCTATGGCATCAATGTCTTCAAAGGTTACTTCCCCTTTTTCCATTGCTTCTTCAATAATAAAGGTAATTTGTTCTACGTGATGCCGTGATGCAATTTCTGGCACAACTCCACCAAAGCGCTCATGACTTTCAATTTGTGAAGATACTACATTACTTAAAATTTCACGACCATTTTTAATGACAGCTGCAGAAGTCTCATCACAGCTTGTTTCAATTGCTAGTATAATAACATCCTTATTACTATCCATCTCTATCATTCTAAACCCACCCACATAATTCGTGCATCCTCTTGATTATCTGTATAATATCTTTTCCTTATGCCTCCATACTGAAAGCCATTTTTCTTATACATGTTTTGCGCACGTATATTTGAAACTCTAACCTCTAATGTTAACTTTGTTGCCCCTAACGTTTTCCCTAACTCTATGGCACCTTTTAAAAGTAAATCCCCTATTCCTTTTCTTCTATAGTTGGAATGTACAGCAATATTTGTGATATGGCCTTCATCTACAATAATCCACACCCCTATGTATCCAACTATACGTTTATCAATCTCCGCTACTAAGTAATAGGCAAATTGATTTGTCGTTAATTCATTAACAAATGCTGCTCTGCTCCATGGGGAAGTAAAGGAATCATGTTCTACTTCCATCACTTGATCCAGATCATCTATTTCCATGAGTCTAATTTGTACCTCAGTCCCCATATTATTCACCTTTATTCTTTATTTCTTCTCCTTGATTCCCTTCAAGCCATTTTGATTCAGCCTCAGCAAGACGTATGTAATTTGGGCGGAAATCGTGAGTACCTCCCTCAGTTCCCTTGTTCATCCCAATACGAAGCATTTCTCGTGGTCGTAAAACTAAATCTGTATTTTCAGCAATGACAGCTTGATCTTCTAACTTTTGCACTAAAGCTTCTTGATGCTTGTCCATATCTGAGCTTATAAATAATATTCTTTCATCTGTAAAACGATCCTTTAGCTTTTCTAACCAATCATGATGTAATGTAAGCTGATCATTCATTTCTCTAATTATCATGCCATTCTTATAGCGATAAAGCCCTGTATATACTTGTCCACGTCGCGCATCAATAAAAGGTGAAATAAGTCCATCAAAGTAACGTCCATTTTGAGCAAGGATTTCAAGACTCGAAATACCCACAATCGGAATGTTTAACGACCAAGCTAATGTCTTAGCAGTGGTAACGCCTATCCGAACCCCTGTATAAGAGCCTGGCCCTTCCGAAACAATAATTCGATCTAATTCTTTAGGCTTCATTTCCGCTTCCTCAAATAATTGACGAATGGCAGGCATTAAACGTAAAGAATGATTTTTCTTCAGATTTGTCGTAAATTCTCCTACTAGTTGACTATCTTTCATTATGGCGACCCCCATCACAAAGGTAGAGGTATCTATAGCTAATCCATTCATTTTTCAAAAATCTCCTTACAAATTGAAGTATACCTTTCTCCGTGTGGAATAAACGTTAACAAACGAACCATTTCTTCCAGTCGCTTAATCGTTATTTCTAATCGATTATTGGGAAGCTGATCCAAAATCATACTTGGCCATTCAACAACGGTTACCCCATCTCCCTCGAAATACTCTTCTAACCCTAAGTCTTCACAATCATCCTCAATCCTATAAGCATCCATATGAAAAAATGGTACTCTTCCTTCATATTCTTTTATGATCGTAAATGTAGGACTATTAACATTTTTCTTTACACCAAGGGCTTTAGCTAAACCTTTTGTAAAACTAGTTTTTCCAGCACCTAAATCTCCCTCAAGTGTGATGATATCACCACCAAGTAAAAATTCCGCAAGTCTCTTAGCTAACTGTTCTGTTTCCTCAGGGCTAGATGACGTATACTCCCAGCTTAAGCTCATAATTTTAACCTCCAACTACAAGTGATCATATCCTGTTTTTGTAATTAATCGCATTCCATCTTTGTTTCTTACTTGAACCTCTCTATTTCCCTGTGTGACAGAGCCGATGTTAAAAATACTAAGGGATTCCTTTTCAAATAAATTTGTCAAACTTTCCCAATTAACCTCATTGACCGTACCTACAAGCTGGAAGTCTTCTCCCCCATATAAAACCCATTCCTCTTGTTTTTCAATTGGATATGTTTCTATTAATGGAAGCTTTGGCACCTTGTCCCAATCAATTTCAATGGAAACGTTACTAGCCTCTGCAATTTCCTTTGCTTCACTTGCAAGACCATCACTAACATCATTAAGTGCAATGCGAAAAGGACAACCTGCAAGAATACGCCCTCCATCTATTTGCGGTTCAGGCTCTTGATGTGCTTTTATAAAAGGCTTTAATTTAGCAGCATTAATGAGTTTCCTATACCCTGACTCTAATAGTTTTTCCAGTCCATAAGCAGAACTTCCTAACGGGCCGGTTACAAAAAAGACATCACCAACTTTTGCATTAGTGCGAAGAAGTCTTCTATCTTTTTCGATTTGGCCAATCACAGTGACTGTCAACACAAGCTTATCATTTGTTGACACTGTATCCCCACCAATTAAATCCATGTTATATCTACTTCCTAATCGATTCATCCCTACATAAATAGATGATAACTCTTTTTCTGTCCAACCTGATTTAGGTATGGCAATAGAAACTAAATAGGATAATGGGATGGCCCCCATGGCAGCTAAATCACTAATATTCACAGCTAGGGCCTTGTAACCGATAGCCTCTAACGTCATTGTTTGTTTTGTAAAATGGATATCTTCCACCATCGTATCAACAGCAATTACCGTTTCCATTCCTTTTTCTTGCTCTATAATTGCAGCATCGTCACCAATGCCAACCTTTACTGCCTTTTGCCTTATTTCTGATGGTGTAATACTTTGAATCCATTTTATTTCCTTATTCATAAAAGTCACCAACTTATATTTACTCGTTCATCATTACTTACTATATTAAAAGCGATAAAATACTGCATGAATAATATTGAATCGTTATATCGTTCTTCATTATAACAAAAATAAGAACTGTAAAACTAGAACAGATAACTTATTATTGATTTAAATGGTAAAAAAAGATCGCATATGTAGGTTAAGATGATCTCTAACTATGGTGCCTTATGATAGCAAAAAAAAGAAGGGTACTGTCCACCCTTCCTTTTAATTAAACGTTTGATTAATTTGCCTTTAATGCTTTTTCAAATGCTTCTACAATATCCTCTTGATCTTCAATTCCCACAGAAATACGAACCATAGAATAAGTAACACCTAATTTACTCCTAGTTTTTTCAGGAACTGGTCGATGTGAGGTTCCAACAGGATGCGTAACGGACGTCTCTACACCAGCTAAAGTAGGAACAACCTTTACCCAGCTTAATTGTCTAAAAAATTGATGCACATCCATATGATCCCCTAAAGCAATTGTAACAATTGCTCCATTTCCTTTCTCCGATGCTTCAGTTGGATAATATACTTTCTTCACATTCGGATGCTTTGACAAAGCTTCTGCTAAAAAAGCAGCATTTTTACATTGCCGTTCCATTCGTAAGCTTAGCGTTTTTAATCCTCTACACCCTAACCAACCATCAAAAGGTCCAAGATTACTACCTAAGTTTGCAATTTTCCCCTTCGCTTTTTTCATCAGAGTTCTACTACCAACAACCACTCCAGCTGATAAATCACTATGACCTCCAATGTATTTCGTAGCGCTATGTACAACTAAATCCACACCAGCTTCAACAGGACGAATCAAAAATGGTGTTGCAAACGTATTATCAATCATTGTTTTTAAATCATATTTTTTTGCTATGTCTACCAATTCTTGAATATTTTCCACTCTTAACAAAGGATTTGTAATCGATTCAGAAAACAGTAATACCGTATTGTCCTTGATTGCTTCTTCAATTGTTTCTCTCTTGGAAAAATCAACAAAGCTCACATCAATACCGAAATCTCGTAACTCTTTTGCCATTAACACATACGTTCCACCATATAAATCCTCTGTCGCTACAATATGATCCCCTGTTTTTGCAACAGCAAGGATTCCAGCTAAAATAGCTGAAATACCTGATGAAGAGGCGGCTCCCATTTCAGCACCTTCTAGCTCCGCAACCCCTTTACCAAGGTCATCTGTATTTGGGTTTCCTATACGTGTATAAAGATAAGATTTATCCCCTTGAAAAAAAGCTTCCATATCATCTAAATCATGAAAGGAAAAAGCGGATGTTTGATATATCGGTTTTGCTTTACTAAGCTCTGCAGAATCTAGTTTTTCTTGAAAATGAACATTTTTTGTATTAAAACGCATAACTCACACCCCTATTAAAATCTTTCTCTTCCTATATAAAATATATTGTACCATTTTCTTTATCTCCTACGATATCAATGAAGACTATAGCATACTATTTCCTCTTTTTTGCACATTTGTGCAGTCTTTTGAAAATACTAATATGACGGAGTTTTTTTGGAAAAAAATAAATTATTTGTTCACGGAAAATAATGATCTTTTTTATAAATCTCTGTGGTAAAATATTCGCATCAATATACAAAATTATTTGTTGCGTTTAGCTATTTTTAAAGGATATCTCCCTTGTAAATGAATAGTAGCACCATGGAGGATGAAAATTAATTTTAATCCAATTGGAATGAGTGGAATCACACGAGACACCGCAGGCACGAAGAATCACTTCTTGCTCTGCTTCATAGTGCCGATGTAGGCTTGGCAGGTCGTCCGCGGTAAAGTAGACACTGTGATTGCGGAACATAGTGAAGCAGAACAGATGTCGCGCTTATACCCTTGTGGTGAAAGCGAAGTGGGATGGAACAAATTATAAGTATATCTGTATTAGGCCTTAGCTATTTTAATAAATGGTACTAATTTTTAAATCCTAGAATGGGAGTACACCAATGAAAAATAGTAATAAAAAATCCTCTGCAGCACAAAGTGATTATGGAATGGTTTCAACTGCCTCAAAACAGGCCACAGAAGCAGGCATTCGCATGCTTGAAAAAGGTGGAAATGCCATTGATGCAGCTGTTGCTGCTGCTTTGTGCCTTGGAGTAACAGAACCTCAAGCTTCAGGCTTAGGCGGTCAGTCTATGGCATTACTATATTTAAACAACAGTAAGCGTGTTTTTGTTATGGATGGATCATCTAGAGCCCCTTTCAATATTCAGCCTAAAAAAACGCCAGAAACACCTATGAAATTTGGGCTGCGATCATCAACAGTCCCATCAACTCCTGCTACACTCGGTTACATGCAAGAAAAGTATGGCAGATTATCATTTTCTGATGTTATTGAACCTTCTATAGTAGCAGCAAAAGACGGCTTTGTTGTTACACCGTTAATTAATCGTCTATTGAAGAAGGAGTCCGAACATTTACGAAAAGATCCGACCATTGTTAAAAATTATTTTGAAAATAACGAACCAAAGGAAATTGGCAAAGTAGTAAAGCAGCCAGAATTAGCAAAATGCTTACAACAAATGAGTATGAACGGTTGGCAAGATTTCTATTTAGGTAATATAGGTAAAAGAATCGTCAAAGATATGGAAAACAGAGGTGGCTTAATTACGTATGCAGATCTCTGTCAAATACCGCAACCTATTGAAAGAGATGTATTAAAAAGCACTTATCGAAGCTATGATATTTATACCTTTCCACCACCAGGTGCAGGACGTGTCCTAGTTCAAATCCTTAACACATTGGAGGGGTTTCCTCCAGAGATGTTAAACCTGGAAGAACCAATGGGCTCCGTTATATCAGCTTTAGCTTTTCGTTTTGCATTAATAAACCGTCAAAGAGTACCAATACATCCTGATTACTATTTACAAACAGTTAATCAAATGATGATTGATAAAGGCTATGCTAGAGAGCTTACAAATCGCATTTATGATATTTGCAGTTATGCCTTACACGAAATCTATCCACAACCACCTCACTCAGGTGAAACAACTCATTTATCTGTTGTGGATAAAGAAGGTAATGCAGTAGGAATAACGCAATCAATAGAATTAGTCTTTGGTAGTAAAACGATGGCAGATGGACTTGGCTTTTTCTATAACAACTATATGAGTGCTTTTGAATACAAAAACATGACTCATCCATATTACTTATTACCAGGTGGAAAGCCTTGGAGCAGTGTTGCCCCTGTACTACTGTTCAAAGACGGTTCACCAAGATTTTTACTAGGAAGCCCTGGCAGTAGTCGCATCTCCACTTCTCTTGCACAAGTAATAACAAGATTGGTAGATAAAGGTGATGATTTACAAACAGCCATAGCGGCCCCGAGGTTTCATAGCTCTGATAAAGGGTTATTGCAGATCGAAGAAAAAAGATTCAATAAAGAAGTAATAGAGGCATTAAAAATGACTGGCTTTGACTTGAAAAAACGTAGCTCCTATAGTTTTTACTTAGGCTGTGTTCAAGGTGTTCAAATTCCACTTAAGGAGGGAGAGCCCTTTTTCGGTGTTGCCGATCCAAGAAGAGATGGTTCAGCTAAAGGTCCAAAATTATTTAAAAATTGAGAGGAGCAAGAAAAGTGAAAATTGCAGTTGTTTATAATCGGGAAAGTCAAGCTGTTATTAATTTATTCGGTACGCAAAATCGGGAAAAGTATGGCTTAGAAACAATCAAAAATATTAAAGAAGCATTGTTGTCAGGAGGGCATCAAGTAAAAACCTTTGAAGGAGATAAAAACATTATCTCAAAGCTAGAAGAATTTATGCCATCTGTCATATCTGGTGAAAGACCAGGCTTAGTTTTTAACCTAAGCTATGGCATTCAAGGAAAAGGACGCTACATGCACGTTCCTGGAATCTTAGAAATGCTAGGTGTACCTTATGTTGGATCAGGACCGGAAACGCACGCTTTAGCACTAGATAAAGTTGTAACAAAAATGATCTTAATACAAAAGGGATTACCTACTCCAAAGTTTACAGTAATGGACAAACCTGACTCTCCTATTTTAGATGACTTAGTCTATCCATTAATCGTTAAACCAAAGGATGAGGCTGTCTCCTTTGGACTAAAGATCGTTCATAACGAAGAGGAATTAAGAGATGGTGTAAAAACAATCTATGACACATTCCATTCTCCTACATTAGTGGAAGAATATATAGAAGGCCGTGAAGTGAATGTTGGTTTACTTGGTAACAATCCCGTTGAAGCTTTACCACCTGTTGAGCTAGTCTTCGGTGAAGGGGAACAAATCTATACGTATGAAGATAAGAAAAATAAAAGTGGGCGAACAGTGGAAAAGGTATGTCCAGCTCCTATTTCTGAGGAATTAACGAAAAAAGTACAACAGCTAGCCATTGATACATTCAACGCATTAGGCTGCTACGATAGTGCAAGAGTTGACTTCAGAATAGATAAAGAAGGAAACCCATATATTTTAGAAGTAAACTCCATGGCAAGCTTAGGAGCAGACGGTTCATTTGTTTTTGCTGCTGAAAAGGTAGGCTTAAATTATAATGACTTAATGAATCGCCTCATCGATGTTACATGTGAACGTTATTTTGGACCGTACTTCCTAAACAATACTGAAGATGCTCCTAATAAAGCCATTGATCTATTTAATTCTATAACGCAAAATAGAGATAAAATTGAATCAGAATTAAAGGCATGGACTAATATTTCCAGTAGAACTGAAGACCCTGTTGGCTTAAGTGCAGTAAGAAGAAAACTTGATGATCGCCTGAAAAAACTAGGATTAAAAGTGGTAGATGAGTACACAAACGGCCGATCTGCATGGACTTGGGAAACAAAAGCTGGATATAAAGATGGTACACTCCTAGTTGTTCCTATTGATATACCAGGTGATAGAACTGGCTTCCCAATTCCATTTCGAAAGGAACAAGAATGGATTTTCGGTGAGGGAATCGCATCTAGTCGTGGCGGCATCGTCACTATGTTAAGTGCACTTCAATCTCTTAAAGAACAAAAATTACTCACAAGTTCTAAGTTAGGTATATTCTTTTATTCAGATGAAGGAAGAGGAATGCGGTACAGTAGTGCCACACTTAAAAAAGCAGCTAGCGAAGCTAAACAAGTTATCGTTCTTCAACCAGGCTTTTCAGGAGGAAAGATATCTGAACAACGGCGTGGATCAAAAAAATACAGTGTCATTGTTGAAGGTGATCCATTAAGAGTAGGAAACCTTTCTAAACAATTAGATGTTTTAAGCTACTTCATTCAAAAAGCAGAGAAATTAAAAGAGATTAGTAGCTCTGACAAAAAAATAACTGTTGCTATTCAAGATGTACACTCTGAACGATACAGTGTTTTATTACCACACCGTGTAAACGCAACTGTTATCGTTACCTTTTTAAATGAAGAATTAGCTAAGAAGGCAGAACAAAAAATTAAGGAAACATTTACATCTAGTTCATCTAGCATGCGATCATATGTAGAAAATCTAGTGGAAAGACCTCCATTAATTCGTAAAAAAAATAATCCAACTACAAAAAAATTAAAAGATATTTGTATGGAATGGAATATTCCATTTGGAACAGAATCGAGTCTATTAGCAACAGCTGCAGGTGAGGTACCACAGAAAATTCCTGTTGTCTGTGGGTTCAGCCCTGCTAGTAAAGGGTTATTTACACCAAATGAAGCCCTTCATCGAGGAGAACTAATTCAACGTTCTTTATTACTAGCGTTATTTTTAATGGATCAATAAGCATGAGTGCTCCGGTGAAAAAACTACCGATAGTTATTTCCGTTCCCCATGGGGGAATGGAAATACCATCTAATTTATTATCGAAATTCTTAATGAACGAAAAAGAACTACTGCTAGACAGCGACACTTGGACAAAGGATCTATTTAATTTTCAAAAGGAAGTTGAAGAATATATAGATACTGACATTGCTCGTATTGTGATAGACATGAATCGAGATCCAAATGACTTACCTCCTCTTAATCCAGACGGTGTTGTAAAAACTGTAGCTGTTTCTGGAAAATCTGTTTGGAATAGTCCATTCGGCCTTGCAAGGGAAGAAATTAATATCTTAATGAAGGATTTTTATATTCCTTATCATAAAAAACTAAGAATAGCATCAATGAATCCTAATACAGCATTAGGCATTGATTGCCATTCTATGTTAGATATTGGTCCTTCTAAAAACGGAATTGTTTGGGAGAAAAGACCTTTATTTTGTATTAGCAATAAAGGTTCAGTAGTAAATGGGGAACAATTGGATCAGCCAATCACTGCAACTCCAGATCTCATGCTTCAATTTAAAATTTTATTAGAATTTCATTTTAGCTACCTGATCAAAGAAATAGAGGATGAACAAGCAATCTCTGTTGAGAATTTGGAAAATCAACTAGAACATTCTAAAGCTGAGGGCAATAGAAATATGGAAAATGATATAACTGCAATATCTGGACTAAGAAATAAAAGTGAATTTACCATTCCGTTTGTCACTATAAATGATCCATTTTCGGGAGGTTATATCACTAAGTATCATGGTACTCAAGGGACTATTCCTTGGATTCAACTAGAAATTAACCGAAGTGTTTATTTACCAAAGGCACCTTTACCATCCATAATACCAAGTAAAAATGACTTAATTAAAATTGGCGAAGTAAGAAAACGATTGTATCGAGTGTTTCAGGACTTATCCGAATATATCATTGGTACAAAAATCCGGTGAATTTATGTATGGTGCACCTTTAAAATAACCAAGTAGACTTTGTTTATGTGGTTTATTTGCGAGGTGCAAAATGTTGTAATTAGCTTCCCTCCAAATGGTTTTAATACAGTAGTATGTACTGCTTTCCTAACATAAAAAGGATTAGAATGTCTTCTATATTTTTTCTTCAATAACTGCAAGCAATTTTTTGTCTTTGACTACAACTCGTAACATATAAATACTAAACAACAAAACTAATAAAGTTGTTATCATCAGACCGTAAGAAGCTTTTAAATCAAATAGGATATTACTTATAAAATGAAAAGAGCTAATAGTTAATAAGAATCCTACGTATTTCCCTTTTCTCTTTGAGTCTCCAATTCCATCTTTATTGTACCTAATATATGTCAAGGATAGCCAAATGAAATAAGGAAAGTATAGTACTGCTAATATAATATATACTTCCAAGACTTCTCCTCCTCTAATTTCTTTTATATCCAATTAAAATATCATAAATGCCTTACAGTTCATGCAACAAAAATTATTTATGGGTAATTCATTCAGCTAACTTATCCGCATTCTTCTTTGATTTATCATTTGTCCATTTATCCCACAAATACATACCACTGCCCCAAAATATACTATAAAAAAGAAATTCTATTACCAGTTCTTGAATAGCTTTATCTGTCCCACTACTAATATAAGTCATAAAAAAACCAAAGAATATTGCTCCTATTATTGTGCCAATAAGCGTTTTTCTCTTAGCATGTTTTTTTCAGAAGGTATAAATATGCCGTTTTTTATACCTCGATATGTATAGTAAGCACAAGCAATTAGAAAAACTAAAAATGTGTCTATATAATAAACAAAATTTAAATCCAAAAAGACTAACTTTACAAAAGTGGATAGTAAAACATACCCTCCTAAAAAATAAAAACCCTGTGAAGCAAACCTTTCAGATAATGCTTGTATACGTCCATCAATAACTTCCATTTCTCTACCATCTTCTTTTTTCATTATTATAGGGTCCCCCTGAATGTGTTATCTAGCTTTCCCAAAAAATTTCATCTAACGTTTTGTTCAATGCTTTACAAATAGCATTACATAGTTTTAGAGATGGATTATAATTACCGGTTTCAATCATTCCTATAGTTTGTCTTGTAACTCCTACAACCTTTGCTAGTTGCTCTTGCGACAAGTCCATTTCTACTCTTGCAATTTTCATTTTTTTATTTTTCAAGTTTTTACCACCTCTCTTCCTCTTAAATTGTGATTTATAATTTACTTAATGTAAAGTATATATTGCAATATAAGATAAGTAATAAGCAACTTTTACGTATATAACAGTTGCTCATTGGTTTAGATTATATTTATATTAAAAAGATAGGTTGAACCCTTTTGCTTGTTTCCCTCGCTTCTTACCCTGTTTATTCTATTTCAAATTTACTTTAAACACTCTATTATTTCTTTAAAACAA